>NZ_BJMN01000005.1 GCF_006539185.1 Streptomyces gardneri | reverse complement strand
CAGTTTCGTTTGGATCTTCTGCTCGTTGGTCTGGGTGTGTCGTTGACTGACGCGCAGTGGGCGCGGATTGAGCCGTTGCTGCCGGACCGGACGCCGAAGCGCGGTGGCCGGTGGCGTGATCACCGTGAGGTGATCGACGCGATCGCGTTCAAGTTCCGGATCGGTTCGCAATGGGTGCACCTGCCGGAGAGGTATGGCAACTGGCGGGGCGTCTACAACCGGCTGCGGATGTGGGCTCTCGACGGCACGTGGGAGCGGGTGTTCACCGCTGTCATGGCCCAGGCGGACACCGACGAGGACCTCGACTGGGCCGTGTCGGTGGACTCCACGATCGTTCGTGCGCACCAGCACGCGGCCGGGGCCCGCAAAAAGGGGCCCCGGCCGGCGAGCCCGCCGACCACGCCATCGGACGCTCCCGCGGCGGGCTGACCACGAAGATCCACCTCGCCGCGGACGGCCGGTGCCGGCCGCTGGCCTTCGTGCTGACCGCGGGCCAGGCGGGCGATGCTCCCGCCTTCACCGCGGTGATGGCTCGCCTGCGCGTCCCCCGACCGCGCGGACGGCCTCGCACCAGGCCCGACGTGGTCCTGGCCGACAAGGCGTACTCCTCGCGCGCGATCCGCGACCACCTGCGCGCACGCGGTATCCGCACAGTGATCCCGATTCCGGCGGACCAGCGCGCGAACCGGCTGCGGCGCGGCAGCCTCGGCGGCAGGCCGCCCGCCTTCGACCGCGAGGCCTACAAGCAGCGCAACACCGTCGAGCGGTGCATCAACCGCCTCAAGCAGTGGCGCGGCATCGCCACCCGCTACGAGAAGACCGCCACCATCTACCTCGCCGGACTCCACATCGCAGGCATCTTCCTCTGGTCCGCCCGCTGATCCAAACGAAACTGCCTAGCGGTACATCGCGTAGAGGCTGCCGTTGTGGGAGGTGACGCCGGGTTCGCCTTCCATCGCGCCGACGTCGGCGTTCGGCATGCGGACCCAAGGGCTGTTGCGGTCGGGGGTGTTCAGGGCGTGGATGTGCCCCGAGTGGCCGCGGGCGACGAGCCAGACCTTGCCTTTGTGGGTGGCCAGGGTGGGGCCTTCCGGTGTGTTCCAGCCCGACGGCGGGGGCACGTAGTCACAGACGATGCCGAGCATTTCGGCGACCGAGTTGACTCCGTCGTGCTCGCGGTAGGCAAACCAGTTCCTGTCGCCGTGGGTGGTCATGGACGCCCTGTGGGCGGTCTTGTGGGCGGAGGGCCACGGGTCGAGCGGGTTCCAGGTTTGCCCGTCGGAGGAGTAGACGGTCTGTCCCCCTCTGTAGGAGCCCTGCCAGTTGTACGTGTAGTACGTGGCGTAGATGTAGTCGTCCTTCGCGGACATCGACGCGGCCCGGTCGGACTTGGCCGTCCCGGCGAGGTGGGTGGTGGTGCTCCACGCCGTCCCGCTTCCGGCCCAGGTGCTCAAAAGTACGTCGCCGTTCAGCGCGATGACCGTCGCGTACAGCCTGCCCTTGAAGGCGACCAGGCCCGGCACGAAGTCGCTGGACCAGGAGTTCACGCGCTGGGGTGGAGACCACGCGCCGTTGGTCATGCTGCTCCACATCACCGCGCGGTCGCCCGGGCGGACGTACATGCAGTGGAGTTTGCCGCCGAAGGAGACCAGGGACACGGGTGAGGCGCTTCTCCAGCCCAGGGACACCGGGGCGCTCCAAGCGGCCGCGCCGTCCGCGGTGGCGTATCTCCTCATCCACCTCGATCGCCATCTCCCAGCGTCGCGCCACTCCCCGGCCGAGTACGAGCACTCCGCCGGCGGTGGTCCACACGCGCACGCCGTCACGGCGCTTGCGCGCCCTCGCCACCCGTGGATGGTCCGGGTCAGCAATTTCCTTGAGGTCCAGCGGCGGCTCGCCCGGCAGCGGGGTGGCGACCGTGAGCAGGTCGATCGTGTCGTTCGACCTGCCTGTATGACTCAGGAGCGCTGCCAGGAAGCGCGGGTTCATGGTGGCGGCCAGGTCGTCGCAGTCCACGGAAGCCAGCGTTGCCCGCACCCACTCCGGGTCCTCGTCGGTGAACACCACGGAGTGTGCGGTGAACGCAATCGCCCCTGCGTCGCGACGGTTTGGTTGCGACACCACAGTCGTGCCACCGTCCGGTGGCGGGAACTCCCCCCTGCGACGCGGCTTGCAGGATCTCCGCGAGTGTCTGGCCCATGTCCCTGCCGTCCCCCTCGATTGCGACTCGGCCCGTTCGTGATCAGATGGCCACGCCCATGGAGGGCAGGGCTCCACGCGGGCCTGGCTCGCGAAAGTGATGGTGCGCGCGACGATCACGGAGATAGCTGGTCCGCGACCGCTTGGGCCCAGCGGCGGTAGCCGGGGGCGGCGGGATGGAAGCCGTCGCAGGCGAAGAAATCGGGGTCGGCCGGGATGTCGTCGGAGCGGACCCACGTCACCTACAGGCGCTCGGCGCATATCCGGCGCGAGATCTCGTCGAGGGCGCCGGCGCGGCGCGCGAGGTAACGCCCCAAGGCGCCGGGGAGGGACGGGAAGGCAGTGAAGGGTGGGATTCCCGTGACCGCGACGCGATCGGCGCGCTTGCAGAGGTCGTCCACGATGGCGGCAAGGTCGGCGCCCCAGTCGGTCGGCGAGCGTCTGGCGAGCATATGAACAAGATGGCCGCCCCGGACCCACGGCCCACCAACTCGGCGCACACCTCGCGGGTCTCCATAAGGCGCTCGGCCGTGCTGCCGATGATGCCGAGCTGCCCACCGTGCCGGCCTCGGCCACCGCTGAGGTGACGGAGCCCGGACGAGCCGTCCAGAAAGCCGACCGGCTTGCCGGAGCGGTGTCAGCCCGGGGTGCAGGCGACACCTTCGACGTGGCTGCTGGCGTTGCCCTCGAAGAGCGCAAGATCCTCCTCGACAAGCACGCCCACCTCCGCCCTGAGGGAAATGCCCCCGCGGGCCCGCATGGCTGGACGCATGGTGACTTCCAGCACCGGAACCTCCTCTGGGCGGACGGCGAGCTGGTTGCCGTCCTGGACTGGGACCGGCTAGGCGGTCGCCCGTACGCGGAGGAAGTCGTTCGGACAGCGCAAGTGCAGTTCGGTGTGGAGGGCGTGTTCGACCTGGAGCGGGTATCGGCGTTCGTGGCCGGCTACCGGTCGGTGATCCCGCTGGAGGCAGCTGCACTCGTCGATGGTGCGCGTCGGCTCTGGTGGAAGCGGATGACGGACTTCTGGCAGCTCGAGTTCCACTACGACCGGGACGGTCGCTCTTGCGACGACCTGTTCATTGCCGACGAGGCGCTCCTTCACTGGTGGACGGAGCGGCTCGACGTGGTGGAGCGGGCGCTTACCGGGGCTGCCTAGTGTCGGCTCAGAAAACGTTTGCCCGCTTCACCGTGTGTGAGCGTTGCAAGAGTCTGAACCGTGAGCTTGACCGTGGACAGCAGTTCTCCGGTATGCGGGTGGCGGGCGGTGAGGTCCATGGCGGAGAACGCGCCGTCGTGGATGCGCAGGGCGAGGCAGCTGTGTGCAGACGCCGAGGAGGTGCCTGGTGCCGCGCACAGCGCGGGACATCTCGGAGATCTGCACGGTGTCGCCGGAGCGCGCGTACGCGAACAGTTCGCTGAACCTCGGGCGCTGGAGCGGGCGGAGCCGACTGGAGGTGCCGGCCGTTTCCGCGAACTCCACCAGGTCCTCAATCCCGGCCTCAGCGAGGACGAAGTCCTGGCGGTCCGCTCGTCGGCGACCTCACCCTCGAATACTTCGTCCTCGCCGTCGAAGGCGACCCCGACCAGACCCTCATCATCTACGCCCCCGAACCCGCCTCCCCCTCCGCGGAAGCCATCGGCATCCTCGCCAGCTGGACCCACAGCACCACCCCGGACTGCACACCGCACCCGACGCGTCACACCATCCAGCGAGCTGACACAGCTCAGGGGGACCGGGGAGCCGACTGGGGAGCGGGTGCAGCCAGCGGTCCATTGACCGGTTCCCGCCTCACCAGGAACAGGTGCCAACTCTCTCCCCGTGCCGACCAACTGCTCGCGTCGGCGCCGAGTGGTACGGGAAGGGGGCCATGCGGCCCTCCCCCCACCCGTGGTGTGCAGCCGAGACTGGATGCGGACACCGACGAGGAGGTCCCCGATGAGCTCTCTTGCTTCCCCTCGGCTCACAACAGCTCTGTCCGCCGACCAACGTGACCGGCTGATGGCATGCGGCCGCCCGGTGGACCTCCCTGAAGGCACCCGGCTGTTCGAGGAGGGCGAACCCGCCCAGCGCTTCTGGATCCTTCGGACGGGCACGGTCACCTTGGACTTCGCCGTGCCTGGCACACAGCCGGCAGTGATCGACACCGTGAATGCGGGTGAGCTGCTCGGATGGTCCTGGCTGTTCGCCCCGTACCGCTGGCACTTCGGTGCGGAGGCCATGACGCGTGTGCGGGCGGACGAGTTCGATGCACTGACCGTGCGCATGATGATGGACGCCGATCCTGCTCTCGGCTCCGCCCTCGGGCATTTCGTCGGGCAGACGCTCGCTCGTCGCCTCGTCGCCGCCCGAGTACGACTGCTCGATCTGTACGCCCCGCACGGCAGCAGCCTGTAGCCCCTCACCCACCTCCCGGAGAACGTCATGCCTGCCTCGCACTACACCGTCAGCGACGTCATGACCCACACCGCCATCGCGATCGGCCGTGACGCGCCCTACAAGGAGATCGTCGCGCTCTTGGACCAGTGGAAGGTGAGTGCCCTTCCTGTCCTGGAGGGAGAGGGGCGTGTCGTCGGAGTCGTCTCGGAGGCGGATCTTCTGCCGAAGGAGGAGTTCCGGCTCGATACGCCTCGCCCGGGCGAGTTCGCCGAGGCGGCCAAGGCGGGAGCTCTGCGGGCCGGTGAGCTCATGTCGAGCCCGGCCGTGACTGTGCACGCGGACGCGACGCTCGCTGAGGCGGCACGGATCATGGCCACCCGGAGGGTGAAGCGGCTGCCGGTGGTGAACGACATCGGGATGCTGGAGGGTGTCGTCAGCCGGAGTGACCTGCTCAAGGTGTTCCTGCGTTCGGACAGCGAGATCGAGGAGGAGATCCGCAGTTCCGTCCTGGGCGAGTCTGCTGCCCCGGTAGGGCTGGACGTCTCCGTACTGGAAGGCGTGGCCACCCTTCGTGGTGGGCTCGCCGACCCGTCACTGGTTCCACTGCTTGCCCGCGCCGTGCGGGCGGTGGAGGGGGTCGTCGACGTTCGGATGCGTCTCGGCGCCCATGAAGACGCCGCATGACGGACAATCCTTGTGGGGGCGGGTACGAGCCCACCGACCGCAGGGATCGCCCATGTCCGATCTGCCGACAGCCACCGCACCGACGCGGGTCTTCCTCGTCGACGACCACGAGGTCGTCCGCCGGGGCCTTCGTGACCTGATCGACGACGAGCCCGACATGGAAGTGGTCGGCGAGGCGGCGACGGCGGAGCAGGCGCTGGCCAGGGGCCCCGCTCTTCGGCCGGACGTGGCGGTCCTCGACGTGCGCCTGCCCGACGGGGACGGCATCTCGGTGTGCCGGGAGCTGCGGTCTCGGATGCCTGAGGTGGCCTGTCTGATGCTGACGTCGTTCGACGACGAGGACGCTCTTCTCGACGCGATCATGGCGGGGGCGTCCGGGTACGTCCTGAAGCAGATCAAGGGGTCCGACCTGGTGTCGGCAGTACGGACCGTGGCCACCGGGCAGTCGATGCTCGACCCGGCCACCACCGCGCGGCTGATGCACTCGCTGCGCGACCCCGAGGCGGCGAAGCCGCCGGAGGACGAACGGCTCGCGGTGCTGTCCGACAGGGAACGGTCCGTACTTGACCTCATCGGCGAGGGGCTCACCAACCGGCAGATCGCCAAGCGGCTCTATCTGTCGGAGAAGACCGTCAAGAACCACATCTCACGGCTGCTCGGCAAGCTCGGTGTCGAACGGCGTGTGCAGGCGGCCGTCATCGCCGCGCAGGTCCATGAGCACGACACCGAGGAGACGTAGAGGCTCCTACTCCTGCTCGGCCGGCAGCGGGATCCGCCACTCGAGGACCGTGCCGCTGCCCGGCTCCGCTCGCGCGTGGACCGACAGGGTGCCGCCCAGCCGCTCGGCCCGCTCGGCCAGGTTCCGCAGTCCGCTGCGGCTGCCACCGTGCGGAATGCCGACACCGTCATCGCCCACCGTCACCACCAGTACGCCGTCGTCGGCGACGACAGACACCTCCGCCCTGCGGGCCTGGGCGTGGCGTGCCACGTTGGTGAGGGCTTCACCGAGGACGGCGAGCACCTCCTCGGCCGCTTGCGGTGGTACGTCAGTGTCGATCAGGCCCTCCATACGCAGCGCCGGAGCGAATCCGAGCGTCGACGCCGCCGAATCCACGGCCTTGACCACGCGGTTTCGCAGTTTCGGTGTGGTTCCCGGGGTGTCGTGTTCCCGGAGGCCGAAGATGGTCGATCGGATGATCTTGATGGTGGCGTCGAGGTCGTCGATGGCCCGGGTCAGTCGGTCCACGGCCTCCGGGTGCTCGACGAAGCGCCGGGCGCTCTGCAGGGTCATACCGGTGGCGAAGAGGCGCTGGATCGCCAGATCGTGGAGGTCTCGGGCAATCCGGTCGCGGTCCTCCAGAAGACTCACCTGCTCGGCGTCACGACGGCGGTCGGCCAGTTCGAGCGCCAGTGCCGCCTGCCCCGCGAATCCGGGAAGAGCGGTGACCTCGGCGGTCGTGAAGGCGGGCCGCCCGTGGCGCCGCGCGAGGATCAGCACCCCGCTGAGTCGCTCCTTGGTGCCGACCGTGACGGCCACCGCCGACCCGAACCCCTTCCACCGTTCGGGCTGCACCGTGATGCGCGGCTCGTTCTCGACGTCGACGACCGTGATCAGGCCATCCTGCGCGAGGGCGGCCTCGACCAGGGTTCCTTCGCTGTTCGGGAGGACGACGCCTCGGTGTGCTTCGGCTCCCTCGCCGCGGGCCAGCGAGCCCCGCAGTTCGCCGCCCGGTCCGACCAGGTAGAA
The DNA here is from genome assembly GCF_006539185.1 of Streptomyces gardneri. Classification (GTDB taxonomy): domain Bacteria; phylum Actinomycetota; class Actinomycetes; order Streptomycetales; family Streptomycetaceae; genus Streptomyces; species Streptomyces gardneri. The sequence continues at coordinate 475,715 of NZ_BJMN01000005.1, read as the reverse complement.
GACCCCCATGTCCGCGCCCGCGATGTCCACGGCCCGCTCCAGCATCTCGCCGAGGACCTCGGTCTCCTCCGCACCGGACAAGAGGGCACTGGTGAAGTCGGAGCTCGCGGCCAGCCAGCGGTGGCGCAGGCGGCCCTCCTCGTAGAGGCGGGCGTTTTCGATGGCGATGCCGGCCGCGACGGCCAGGGTCGTCACGACGGCCTCGTCCTCGGCGTCGAAGTCGGCTCCTCCGCGCTTCTCTGTGAGGTAGAGGTTGCCGAACACTTCGTCGCGGACCCGGATGGGGACGCCCAGGAACGTGTGCATCGGCGGATGATGGGCCGGGAAGCCGTACGAGGCTGGGTGCTCGGACAGCTCGGCGAGGCGCAGCGTCTTGGGGTTGCGGATCAGTTCGCCGAGAATGCCATGTCCGGACGGTAGCGGACCGATCTTCTCGCGGAGTTCGTCGTCGATGCCGATAGGGAGGAATTCGGAGAGCCTCCGGTCCTCGCCGATGACGCCCAGGGCTCCGTACTCGGCATCCACCAGAGTCACGGCGGACTCCACGATGCCGTGAAGCACCTGCGGCAGGTCAAGTTCGCGGCCCACGGACATGACGGCTTCGAGGAGCCCGTTGAGCCGGTCCCTGGTGCCACGCACCTCGTCGATGCGCACCTGGACCTCGTCGAGCAGCTCGTCGAGTCGCAGCCGTGGCAGCCGTGTACCCGCGGACTCGGTGTCCTCCCGGCCCATCGAAACCTCCGGCCGCATCGAGCGCACGGGCTGCACCCGAAGCGCGCACTCTCACCGTAGACCGGATGAACCACCCGTTCCTGTCGAGCCCCCTGGGTGGAAGGCGGTCCTTACGACGCGAGCCGCCACGAATCCGGCGGGCGCGCACGCGAGAGCGATCCCGGCGCCCGCCCAGCCGAGTGGCTCGGTCTCCAGGATGGAGTTCAGGAAGGGCACGTACAGCGCTGCCGCTGCCAGAAGGGCGGAGGCGATGACGGACAGCGGGAGGAACGGGTTCTCCTTGGTCAGAAGTCGGGTACGCAGTCCCAGGGCGACGCCCAGCTGCGCTGCGAGCAGGGCGAGGAAGAGGACGCTCTGCCAGGCAAGGTCCAGTGCCTGGGCGGCGAGCCCTGCGCCCAGGGAGGCCGCCGTGACGACGGCCGCGAGAAGGAGCAGCCTCTGCCAGGCGCCACCGCCGAGAATGTGCTGGTCGGGTGGGCGCGGAGGGCGGTGCATCGCTCCCGGGGAGGCGGGTTCGGCGCCCATCGCGACGCCGGTGAGGCCGTGTGTCAGGAGGTTGATCCACAGGATCTGGCCGGCGCGAAGCGGCAGTGGCAGCCCGAGCAGCGGGCCGATGAGCATCACGAGGATCTCCGCCGCACCGCCGGCCATCCCGTAGACGAGGAAGCGGCGGATGTTGTCGTAGACGCGCCTTCCCTCCTCGACGGCCGCCACGACGGTCGAGAGCTCGTCGTCGGTGAGGACGAGGTCGGCGGCCTGCCGCGCGACCTCCGTGCCCCGTGCCCCCATGGCCACGCCGATGTCCGCCCGGTGCAGGGCGGGGCCGTCGTTGACCCCGTCGCCGGTCATCGCGGTCACCGCTCCCTCGGCGCGCCACGCCTCCACGATGTCCAGTTTCTGCTGGGGGTCCGTACGGGCGAAGACCCGCACCGAGGTGAGGTCGGCGACGCGTCCTGCGGCGACGTCGGCGCCGGTGACGACCCGTCCCTCCGTCTCGCCGCCGTCGCCCAGGAGGCCGATGTGGGACGCCACCGCCCGTGCCGTCGCCGGATGGTCCCCGGTGATGAGGACGGGAGTGATGCCGGCCGCACGGCAGGAGGCGAGAGTCGCCGCGGCATGCGGCTTGGGCGGGTCGCTGAGCGCGACAAGGCCGAGGAGCGCGAGCCGCGACTCCGCCGTGGTGACCGGGCTCGGGATGTCGTTCCGCGCGCCCGACGCCACGGCGAGCACGCGGTACCCGCGGGCGGCCAGGCGTGCGGCCTCCTGGCGGGCCGCCGTGAGCGCGTCCGGAGGATCGAGCAGGACGGCCGGGTCGAGTACGGCTTCGGGTGCGCCCTTCATGCAGACGAGCACCCCGTCTCCGCCGGTCTTGTGGAGCGTGGTCATGCGTCTGCGGAGGCTGTCGAAGGGCGCTTCACCGATCCGGGGGCGGGTCGCCGACAGTTCCGCCGGACCCGGGCATCGGCACTTGGCCGCGGCCGCCAGCAGGGCGGCTTCCATGGGGTCGCCCAGAGCCGTCCAGCGGTCGTCGGGCTCCCGGGCGTCCGCCGGGCGCAGCGTGGCGTCGTTGCACAGGGCGGTCACGGTCAGCAGCTCCGTCAGCGGTTCGAGCTCGTCTGCGTCCGCCGGTCTCCCGGCGACAAGGGCCTCGCCCTCGGGTTCGTACCCCACCCCCGAGAGCTCGGCGGTCACGCGCGGTGTCCAGAGGTGCTGGACGACCATGCGGCCCTCCGTCAGGGTGCCGGTCTTGTCGGTGGCGAGGACGGACACCGATCCGAGCGTCTCCACCGCCGGCAGCCGCCGCACCAGGGCATGCCGGGCGGCCATGCGTCTGGCTCCGAGTGCGAGGGCCAGGGTGACAACGGCGGGAAGGGATTCAGGGACCGCCGCCACGGCCAGGCTGATGGCGGTGACCGCCATCGTGCCGAGCGGAAGCCCCCGCACCAGGCCGAGGGCGAAGACCAGGACGCACAGGGCGAGCGTCACGGCCGCGAGGATGCGTCCGAGGGCGGCGAGGCGGCGCTGCAGCGGGGTCGGCTCGCGACGTTCGTCGAGAAGAGCCGCGATGCGGCCGAGCGCGCTGGATGCCCCGGTCGCCGTCACCACGGCCACACCCCGGCCCCGGACGACGACCGTGCCCGCGCTCAGGGTCGCACCGGCGTCCTTGTCGACGGGCACGGACTCCCCTGTGAGCATGGACTCGTCCACCAGCACGGCGGACGCCTCGGCGAGCTCGGCGTCGGCGGCGACGATGTCGCCCTCACCGACCACGAGGACGTCACCCGGGACGATCGCCGCCGCCGGGAGGTCGCGCACGGCGCCGTCGCGCCGCACGCGCGCGTGCGGGGCGGTGAGGGCCGAGAGAGCGGCGACGGCGTTGTCGGCCCGGATCTCCTGCGCCACCCCGACGGTCGTATTCACGAGGACGACCAACCCGATGACGACGGCGTCCGGATAGTCGCCGATCGCAAGGGTCAGCACGACTGCCCCGAGGAGCACCATGATCAGCGGGTCGGTCAGCTGGGCCAGGACCCTGCTGTGGAGCCGTACGGGCCTTCTCGCGGTGACCTCGTTGGGGCCGGTGTCGGCCAGCCGGCGGGCGGCCTCGGCCTCGGTGAGTCCGGTCGTGACCCGCACGGACGTGAGTGCCTGGCCCGCTGCCGACGCGGTCATGGCCCGATCACCTCGCGGGGACGGTGATCACCGGGCAGTGGGCACGGTGGAGCAGCCCGTGGACCACGGAGCCGACACGCATCCCGGTGTACCCGCCCCGGCCCCTACGGCCGACGACGACGGCCAGGGCGTGTTCGGCGGCGCCAGCGAGCGTCTCGACGGGGGAGCCGATGAGCACCTCGTGGGTGAGCCGGACGTCGGGGCACTTATCCGCCCAGCCGGCGGTGGTCTCCGAGAGCAGGCGGCGTTCGGCGTGGAACAGCGTGTCACCGCTGTGCAGGGTGAAGACGGGTGGCTGCCAGACGGCGATGGCACGCAGTGCGCAGCGCCGGAGGTCCGCTTCCTCGAAGGCCCAGGCCAGCGCGGCGCGTGAGGATTCGCTGCCGTCGACGCCGACGACGAGATGGGGCGTCTCCTGGGTGATGTGTTCCGCGTCGCCCACGACGACCACCGGGCAGTGCGCCTGCGCGGTGACCGGTAGGACCAGGGAGCCGGCGCTCAGGAACTCCTCGGTACGACTGAGGTGCCGGGAGCCCAGCACGATGATGTCGGCCTCGTTCGACAGAGCGGCCAGGGCTGCCGCCGGGAACCCGTCGAGAAGAGAGGAGGTGACCTTGATGTCCGGCTGCCGGGCGTGCGCCCAGGCGAGTGCCGTACGCAGAGCTTCCGAGCCGACCTGCCGCTGTGCCAGGTGACGAGGGGTGTCGTCGACGTGCTGGGTGTCGTGCTGCGGTGGTACCGCGACTGTCAGGCGCAGTCCCACGCCTCGCCGGTGAGCCTCGTCCGCGGCCCAGGCAAGGGCCAGGTGCCAGTTCTTGACCGGGTCGATGCCGACGACGATGTCACAGCGATCCGTGGTGCTGGTCATGACGTGCTCCCGTGTCCGGGCCCTTGCCGGGGGATGAGCTCCACAGGGCAGTGGGCGTGCTGCAGCAGGCTGAGCGTGGTCCGGCCGAGGGTGGGTCCGAGGTATCCGGGCGAACGCCGGCCACCGACGACCAGAAGGTCTGCGTGGTGCGACGCGTCCACAAGGGCCCCGGGCACACTGCGGCCCTTCTGGCCGTCGGCGTGCACAGTGAGTCCCGGGAACTCCTCACGGACCCGTTCCGAGAGCGAGGACAGTACGCGTACGTGATCGCGGGCGATCTCGTCGTCACCGTGGGGCAGCGCAGCTCGTGAGCGGGCGGACAGCCCGGCACTCCGGATGTGCAGGAGCCGCAGGGGTACCTTGCGCAGCAGGGCTTCGCGTGCCCCCGCGCGGGCACATCCCACGTCAGCCTCGTCCCGCACCGCCGCGAGAACCACGCCGGCCTCGACAGGCTCCGCGGTACCGCGGACCACGACCACGGGCGTGGTGGCGCCGGCCGCGACCTGAAGGCCGACGGATCCGAGCAACAACGAGGGGAACCCGCCGAGGCCTCGGTGCCCGACGACGATCGTGCCGGTCAGGGCGGCGGCGCCGCGCAGCCCGTCGGCGGCCCTGCCATCGGTGAGTTCCGTGACGACCGTCAGCTCGGGGTGACGCGCCGTGATCGCCTCGGCGGTCCGGTCGAGCAGTTCCCTTCCCTCCTGCCGGCTCCTGACGATCTCCGCACGGGACAGGAACGGTGCCTGTGTGTCCGTGTCGGCTCCATGGACGAGGAAGAGAGTGCTGCCCCGCAGGGCCGCCTCCGCTGCCGCCCACGTCACCGCCGTGCGTGCGGGCGGTGATCCGTCGACGCCGACGACGACCCTGCTGGGGCCGGGGCGGGCTGGGGTTCCGTCCATGGCTCCTCCTCACGCGGTCCGGGGGACTCCTTCCACCCTGGCAGCCGGTCCCGAGCGGCCGCAGGGCCGCTGGGGCCAACGACGGGACCAAAGGTCCTACCCGGGCTGGGCTGAGCGCGGGCCGGCAGCGACGAGTCCGTTCGGACCCGAGGGTGGACCATTCGGCCCTCGCCGCCCCCAAGCGTGCGGCGGAGGGTGGTGTCACGGGACAGCACACCGGCCGAACCCTCGAACAGGAGGCGCGGCGATGAAGCACATGAAGGTCGGGGGCCTCATGACCGACGAGGTGGTCTCCGCCATCCCTGCGGCGTCGTTCAGGGAGGTGGCGAAGATGCTCGCCGAACACGACATCAGCGGGGTCCCCGTCGTGGACGAGGACGACCATGTCGTCGGAGTCGTCTCCGAGAGCGATCTCCTGGCCCGCCACGAACTGACCGCGCGGGAGCTCATGAACACTCCGGCCGTCACGATCCACGCCGAGGAGACGGTGGCGGACGCGGCCCGGCTGATGGTGCGCCGCGGAGTCGAGCGCCTGCCCGTGGTCGACGAGGAGGAACGACTGGTCGGCATCGTGACCCGCCGCGACCTTCTCTGTGTCTACCTCCGCCCGGACTCCGAGATACGGCGCCGCATCCGTGAGGATGTCCTCACCGATGCCATGGATCTTCCCGCGGACGTGGTGGACGTGCACGTCCTGGACGGCGTGGTGACGCTGGGGGGCCGCATCCGGCGGCGGAGTCAGGCCTTGATGCTCGTAGGACTTGCGGAGAGCGTCGACGGCGTCGTCGCCGTCGTGGACCGACTGTCCTTCCACGAGGACGACACGCGTCTCACGTCCTCCACCCGGACTCCGCACGACATCTCTTTGTGACTCAGCGCAGACAGGACGAACCGTGTCTACCACCGCTCTGACCCGATCACTCGTGACGTCGCTGATCGAAGACGCCGTCACGGCTCCCTCGATGCACAACGCACAGCCGTGGAAGTTCGTCTGCAAGACGGGTACCGGCGTCATCGAGCTGCACGGCGATCCGTTGCGCGGCATGCCGGTGGAGGACCCGGACCACCGTGCCCTCCACCTCGGCTGCGGCGCCGCCCTGTTCGGTCTGCGGGTCGCCGCCGCGCACAGGGGCCGGCACGCCGCGGTCCGGCTGCTGCCCCGCCCCGAGGACCGCTGGCACTTCGCCGACGTGGAACTCCATGGTGCGGACGACGTCGACCGCGGTCTCGTCGCGCTCCACGCCGCCCTGTCGCGGCGCCACACCAGCCGATTCCCCTTCACCGAGGAGCAGATCCCCTCCGAGGTGGTCGACGGTCTGAGGGCCGCGGCCCTCCTGGAGGGCTGCCAGCTGGTCGTGCCGGGCGACTGGCACACCGACGCCGTCCTCGAGATCGTCCACGACTCCGAAAGGTTCGAGGCCGCAGACGCGGCGGTTCGAGCGGAGATCGCCGCCTGGACACGCACGGGTGCGCCCGACGAGGGCTCCGAGACCGAAGGCATCCCTTCGTACGCCTTCGGCCCGCGGCAGTACGACGTCACCTCTCCGGTCCGGGACTTCGACTCACCCCGGCAAGTCCCGGACCGCGCTTCGGCACGCTTCGAGAAGCGGCCTCAGATCGCCCTCCTCGGCACGGTCGACGACAATCCGCAGCAGTGGCTGATGGCCGGCCAGGCGCTGCACCGGATCCTGCTCCGGGCCACCCTCGACGGTCTCGCCACCTCCCTCATGTCACAACCCCTGGAGTGGTCCGAACTCCGCTCCGCCATACGCGATCCCAGCTCGACGGCGGCCTTCGTCCACATGGTGCTCCGCCTGGGCTACGGCCCTCAGGGGCGGGCTACGCCGCGTCGGCCCGTCTCCGAAGTGCTCGCCTTCGACTGAACCGCCCCTCACAGACGGAACCAGCGCTCCTGTCCGGGTGCGACGGTCACCCGCCGTCCGCCAGGGAGCACGACTGCGAGCGGGCCCTCGGGCGAGGCGGGAACCCGAACTGCCAGCCGCCCGGGAAGCATCCGCAGGCGCACCCCTCGATGAGGGCCGCAGCACAGGGTGAAGGTGAACCGCGGAATCTCCGCCAGTGGCACCGGAGCGACTCGGAGCCCTTCCGGTCCCGTTTCCAGGCCGGTGAGCCCGCGTTCGACGAGGTCGATCGTGCCGGCCATCGCGCCGAGATGGATTCCCTCGCCGGTCGTTCCGCCCTGCACGTCAGCCACGTCGGCAAGCAGGGCCTCCTCGCAGTAGCGCCAGGCGTCGGCGCCCTTCTGCCGGGCCAGCACCCACCCGTGGACGAGGCTGCTCAGCGTCGATCCGTGGCTGGTGCGCCGCAGGTAGTACGAGACGGTCGCACGCCACATCTCGTCGTCCAGCGCGTAGCCGAGCCGGGCGAACACGCCGTACAGCTCCTCGGGCCGGAAGAGGTAGCCGAGCATGAGGGTGTCGGCCTGCTTCGACGCCTGGTAGCGATTGACGGTGTCGCCCTCGGCCTCCAGGATCCGGTCGAGCCTGCGGATGTCGCCGTACCGCGCCCGGTACGCCTCCCAGTCGAGTTCTGCCAGCTCGCCGTACCCCTCGAACTGGCTCACCACGCCCTGGTGGAACGGCACGTGCAGGCGGCGGGAGATGTCCTCCCAGCGAGCGAGTTCGCTGTCGTCCAGCGACAGTTGCTCCGCGAGTTCCGAGTGGCGGGCCTCGGGCAGTTCGCCGAGCAGGTCGAGGCCGCGGGCGAGCACCCAGGCGGCGGTCGCATTGGTGTAGGCGTTGTCGTCGATCCCCGGGGTCGCTGCATCGGGATAGGCGTCGTGGTATTCGTCCGGTCCCACGACCCCCCGGATGCGGTAGCGGCCGAGCGCGGGGTCGAAGGTGGCAGCCCCGGCCCAGTAGCGGGCGACCTCAAGCAGGATCTCCGCACCGGCCGAGTGGAGGAATCCTCTGTCGCCGGTGGCCTGCGCATACTTCCAGACGTTGAACGCGACAGCGGACCCCACGTGGCGCTGGAGTCGGGAGTGGTCGGCCAGCCAGCGTCCTGAGCGCGGGTTGAGGTGCAGTTCCTGGGTCTCCTCGCGGCCGGAACTCGCACTCTGCCAGGGATACATGGCCCCTTGACGACCGGTGTGGCGGGCGGCCGCACGGGCGGCCGGCAGTCGGCGGTGCCGGTACATGAGCAGCGCCCGGGCCACCTCGGGGAAGTGGAGGTCGAGGTAGGGCAGGACGAAGAGCTCGTCCCAGAAGACGTGTCCCCGGTACGCCTCGCCGTGCAGTCCGCGAGCGGGCACGCCCACGTCGAGGTCCGCCGTGTGCGGGGAGAGCGTCTGCAGCAGGTGGAACACGTGCAGGCGCAGGATGCGGCCGGCTTCCCCGGGCGCATCCAGCTCCCCCTGTTCCCAGACGCGCTGCCACGCCGCCTTGTGAACCGAGAGCAGCCGGGGGAAGGCCGGAGTACGAGCGATCAGGTCAGTGGCTGCCGTGAGCGGGTCGGCGGCGGGCCAGTCCATCGTTGTGTGCAGCGCCAGGGTCTTCACGACCATCGCCGAGCGGCGGGGAACGACTGGCAGGTGGTACGTCTGCTCGGTGCCGGCCGAGGTGGCTGCCTCCCGCGCGGGTCGCGCGGGGCGGGTGGCTGTGCGCACGGCCATGGCGATCCGGATGCCTGGGTCGACGGTACGGCAGGTGAGCCAGGCGACGCCGTCGGGCTTGAATCCGGTCCGGTGGTCGCTGAGATGGCGCCCGTCGAGGTGCCGGTAGCGCTCGACTCCGGCGTTGGTGACGGCTCCGTCGAGAATGGACTGCACTTCGATGGAACCGCTCCAACCGTAGGCGCGGAACAGGGTGCACTGGGCCGCCAGTCGAGGTTCTCCCATGTGGACGATGCGGATGTGGCTGACGCGCAGGCCCCGCCCGCGGGCGTCCTCGAAGAACAGACGTCGTGTGAGAACCCCCGCACGCAGGTCGAGGTGCACGTCGTAGTGGCGCAGTTCCCCGGCGTCGGGGGTGAGCCAGTCGCCCGGCGGACCGTCGTCCGGGAGGCAGCGGTAGCGCAGAAGCGTCCAGTTCGGAAGGTTGACGAGATCCTCGTTCTCGACCTGCTGCCCTGCGACGGTCGAGGTGAGCCGGTCGTAGCAGCCGGCCAGATAGGTGCCCGGGTAATGCGCACCCCCGGCGGTGCACTCGGGAGCGGAGCCCCGAGAGGCGAACCGGCCGTTGCCCAGGGTGCAGAGCGCTTCGACCAGCGGCTCGCGTTCCGGGTCGTACCGGTCGTACCTCCACTTCCAGTCGGTGGTCATCCGGTCCCACCCCACACGCTCCGGACCAGCGTCGTGAGATCGGCAACCACGATGTCGGCCCCTCGTTCTCGCAGGGCAGCGGCGGTGCTCCGCAGCGGGGTGCGGTCGACACCGACGACGAGGCCGAAGCCGCCGCGACGCGCTGCCTCGACTCCGGCGAGTGCGTCCTCGGCGACCGCAGTCTCCTGCGGACGGCTGTCCAGGAGGTCGGCCGCCCGTAGAAAGAGCGCGGGATCCGGCTTCCCGGAGAGGCCGAGCCGGGCCGCGTCCTCGCCGTCCACGATCACCGTGAGGAAACCGGCGAGCCCGGCGGCACGGATCAGTGCCCGTGCGTGCCGGGAGGCGGAGACGGCAGCGCACGGCACACCCGCCGTGCGCAGGGCCGTGAGGGCGGGCCCTACGTCGGCGAAAGCCGTGACGCCTTCCGTACGAAGCAGATCGACGAACGCCCGTTCCTTGTGTGCCGCGACGGCCCAGACCGTGCCGCAGCCGGGGGCGTCGTTGGGCTCTCCCGGTGGGAGGTGAAGGCCGCGGGCGGTAAGGAAGGCCGCGGCGCCGTCGTACCGGGACCTTCCGTCGACGAGTCGGCGGTACTCGGCGTCCGCGTCGAAGGGGGGCTGTGTCCCGCTGTCGGGCGCAAGTCGGTCGAGGCAGGCGTCGAAGGCGGTCTTCCACGCCGCCGCGTGCACGACGGCGGAGTCGAGCAGAACACCGTCGGTGTCGAGGACGACACTCTCCGGCGGCCGAGAGCCCGGGCTTCGGCCGTTCATCAGGCCGCCGGCGTGTCGGGGAGGCTCACGGCCGTGTGCTGCGGGCCGCCCAGCGCGACCTTGATGGCGCCGGTCTCGGCCGCGCGGCCGAAGACGTCGTACGCCTCCTCCATCTCCCCCAGCTCGAACCGGTGGGTGATCAGTTCTGCCGACGGCAGCCGCCCAGCCGCCATCATGCGCAGCAGCATGGGCGTGGACGAGGTGTCCACCAGCCCGGTGGTGATCGTGACGTCCTTGATCCACAGGTCTTCGAGGTGAAGGACCGCGGGCTTTCCGTGGACTCCGATGTTGGCGACCCGGCCGCCGGGCCGGACCATCCGGGTGCACATCTCGAACGTCTCCGGGACGCCGACGGCCTCCATGACGACGTCCGCGCCGAGGCCGTCGGTCAGATCCGCGACGAGCTGTTCGGGTCCTTCTCCGGCGTTCACGGTGGCGTCCGCGCCGAGGGATCGGGCGGCGTTCAGCCGGGACTCGGCGAGGTCGACGGCGACGATACGGCCGGGACTGTAGAGGCGCGCCGTGATGACGGCGGCGAGGCCGATGGGGCCGGCGCCGACCACGACCACCGTGTCGGCGGGGCTCACCGCGCCGTTCAGCACACCGACCTCGTAGGAGGTGGGGAAGATGTCGGCGAGCAGGACGGCGTCGGCGCTGTCGATCGAGTCGGGCAGCGGGTGGACGGACAGGTCGGCGAAGGGTACGCGGACGTACTCGGCCTGGGTGCCGTCGACGATGTGGCCGAGGATCCAGCCCCCTCCGCCACGGCACTGTCCGTAGCGGCTCTCCCGGCAGAAGCGGCACCTGCCGCAGGCCGTGATGCAGGAGACCAGGACGCGGTCCCCCGGCCGGACCGTGCGGACGTCGCCCCCGGCCTCCACCACCGTGCCGACCGCCTCGTGTCCGAGCACCCGGCCTGGCGTCACCTCCGGGACGTCCCCCTTCAGGATGTGGAGGTCCGTACCGCAGATGGTGACGGCGTCGACCCGTACGATCGCGTCGGCGGGATCCTCGATCGCCGGGTCGGGTACGTCCTGCCAGGCGATCCGGCCCGGGCCCTGGAAGACGAGTGCCTTCATGGCGCCCACCCACTTCCTGTCGCGCTTCGCCGCGTTCCTCGTCCACCAGGCTCCGTCCGGTGATCGGGCGACACATGGGCCGGTCGGCCCCCCGATGTGCCCGTACGGACTCTCGGGGCCGGCCAGGTCCGGATGCGAAGGTGGAAGTCGGTACACGTTCCGAAGGAGGGACGGCCATGTCCGAGGCAGCCCCGAATCCAGCTCCCGCGGCCCCCCGGCCGGCTCTGCTCAGCTTCCTGGGTGGCGTGGGGACGGTCACCGGAAGCAAGTTCCTGGTCGAGAGCGACCATGCGCGGATCCTCCTCGACTGCGGTCTCTTCCAGGGTTTCGCGAAGCTGCGGCACCGCAACTGGGAGCGGTTCGCCCGCGACGCCGCGGACGTGGACGCCGTGGTCGTCACCCATGCCCACCTGGACCACTGCGGCTATCTGCCGCGCCTGGTGCGGCAGGGATTCCGGGGGCCGATCCTGGCCAGCGCCCACACCGCCCGGCTCGCCGGGATCGTGCTGCGCGACAGCGCACGGCTCCAGATGGAGGCCGCCCGGCACGCCGACGAACACGGCTGGTCCAAACACCGCCCGGCCAAGCCGCTCTACGACGACTCGGACGTCGAGAAGACCCTGGCGTTCTTCGACCCCGTGACCGTCGGCAAGGACGTGGAGATCATGGCCGGCACCCGGCTGACGCTCCACCACGGCGGACACATCCTCGGCTCTGCATGGGCTCACCTCACACTGGAGGACGGCCACACTCTGGCCACCTCCGGGGACCTGGGCCGCCCGGGGCACCCGCTGCTGGTGCCGCCGGAGCCGTTCTCCGGCGCCGACGTACTCCTCATGGAGTCCACCTACGGCGACCGCCGTCACGACCAGGAGTCGGCCCGTTCGGAGTTCGCCTCCGTCATCACCCGCACCCTCGAACGGAACGGCACCATCGTCATCCCGGCCTTCGCGATCGACCGGACCGAGGTCGTCCTGCACGAACTGGGCCGCCTGCGCGACGCAGGCGTCCTGCCCCGCTCGGTCCCCGTGTACGTGGACAGCCCCATGGCCCTCGCCGCGCTGGACGTCTACCAGGACGCCGTACGCGAGCACTCCGCCGAGCTGCGGCCCGAGATCCTCGCACGGGGCGAGGGCGCGCTGAGCCCGGAACCGTTCCTCGCAGCGCGCACGGTGCAGGAGTCCATCGACATCAACAGCACGCACGGGCCCGCCGTGATCGTCTCCTCGGCCGGCATGGCCACCGGCGGCCGGGTCCTGCACCACCTCCACCGCCTTCTCCCCGATCCGCGCAACGCCGTTGTCGTGGTCGGCTTCGCCGCTGCCGGCACCCGGGCACGGGACCTGGTCGACGGAGCCCGGACGCTCAAGATGTTCGGCGAGTACGTGCCCGTACGGGCCGAGATCGCCGACGTACCCCACTTCTCGGCCCACGCCGACGCCGGACAGATCATCGACTGGCTCCGCGACTCCCCTCCCCCGCACACCACCTACCTCGTCCACGGCGAACCGGCCGCCTCCGAGACGCTGCGCGACCGCATCGACCGCGAACTGGGCTGGACGGCCGTCGTGCCCCGCTCGGGGGAGGCCGTCCTGGTCCGCTGACCCGGTCCCATCGGTCCCTCGGGTAGGGAGAGCGCAATGACACCTCAGCCGTTCACCGTCGCCGACGTGATGACCACGAAGGTCGTCGCCGTCCAGCCCGGCGCTGAGTTCAAGGAGATCGTCGCCGCCATGGAGCGGTGGAAGGTGACGGCCGTACCGGTCGTCGAGGGCGAGGGCCGTGTCGTCGGGGTGGTCTCCGAGGCCGATCTGCTCCTCAAGGAGGAGTTCCACGACCACCGACTCGGCCTCGTCGAACAGATGCGACGGCTCGACGCCACGGCCAAGGCCGGTTCTCGCCGAGCCGAGGACCTGATGACCTCGCCCGCCGTCACCGTCGCTCCCGAGGCGTCCCTGCCCCAGGCCGCCCGCCTCATGGCCTCCCACCACGTCAAGCGGCTGCCGGTCGTCGACACGAACGGAACGATCCAGGGGATCGTGAGCCGGTCCGACCTCCTCAAGGTCTTCCTCCGCCCGGACGAGGATCTCGCCGCCGAAGTGCGCCACGACGTCGTCGAGCACGTTTTCCCGCTCTCGCAGAGCCAGGTCGACGTCCGTGTCGACGCCGGAGTGGTGACGCTGTCCGGTGAGGTCCGCGACAGCGGGCTCATCCCGCTCGCGGCCCGCCTGGTCCGCGCTGTCGAAGGCGTGGTGGACGTACGGTGCGAGCTCACCGCCCAGGGCCGGACGTAGCCATGTCCGGCCGTTCCGGTGCAGGTCACGGGTCCACCGTGCATGCTCGAAGCATGTCCCAGGTGACCAGCACCGACCTGTACGAGGTCACGATGGTGCTCTCGTACCTGCGGGAGGACATGCGGGCCCCGGCCACTTTCAGCCTCTTCGTCCGCGACCTCCCCCCGGGACGCGGATTTCTCGTCGCGGCGGGGCTCGAACCGGCCCTCGACTACCTTTCCCGGTTCCTGGTGGGCCGCTCCGACGTCCGGGAGTTCGCCGAGGCGCTGCGTCGGCCGGTCGAGGACGTGGAACCGCTGCACGGCCTGTCGTTCGACGGCCAGGTCCGCGCCGTGCCCGAAGGACGGCTGGTCCTCGCAGGTGAGCCGCTCCTGGAGGTCACCGCGCCCCTGCCGCAGGCCCAGCTCGTGGAGACGTACCTGCTGTCTCTCGTCTGCCATCAGACGGCGGTCGCCTCCAAGGCGGCGCGGTGTGTGCTCGCCGCTGCCGGGCGACCACTGGTGGACTTCTCCCTGCGCCGGAACCACGGACCCGAGGCCGGCATGCAGGCGGCGCGGCTCTGCGCGCTGGTCGGCTTCGCCGGCACCAGCAACGTCGCCGCCGCGACCCGGTACGGCATCCCCGCATCCGGCACCATGGCCCACTCGTACATCGAGACCTTCGCCTCGGAGGAGGACGCCTTCCGTGCCTTCGCCCGAACCCATCCGGGACCGGTGACCTTCCTGGTCGACACGTACGACACCGACCGCGGGGTCGCGACGGCCGCCCGCGTCCTCAGCGACTTGGGGCGCGGTCCGGGGTGCGGGATCCGCCTCGACAGCGGAGACCTCGGAGCGCTCGCCCGGCGCGCCCGTACCGCCCTCGACGCGGCGGGGCTGAGAGACGTGCAGATCATCGCGAGCGGCGGCCTCGACGAGTACGCCGTCGCCGCGCTCGTACGGGACGGGGCACCCATCGACGTCTTCGCCGTGGGGACGAAGGTCGGCACGGCCGCCGACGCCCCGTATCTGGACGCGGCGTACAAGCTGGTCGAGTACGACGGCCGGCCGGTCATGAAGCTCTCGTCGGCGAAGGTGACGGCTCCGGCCCCGAAGCAGGTGTTCCGCGGCCCCGGTCTCCGCGACGTCATCGGTCTCGCGAACGAGGAGCCACCCGAGGACACAGAGCCACTGCTGCGGACCGTGATGCGCGGCGGGCTCCGCACGGATCCGCCCGACACTCTGGCGTCCGCCCGGGCCCGCTTCGAGGCCGACGTCGCCGCATTGCCGGAGGAGGCCCGGCGCATCGAAAGCCCTATGCCACCGGTGCCGGTCGTGTCGACCCGGCTGTCGGCTCTGACGACCGTCGTACGACACCGGATCGAGGCGCGGACGCGAGCCGGACGGTAGCACCGGGGACACAGCGGAGGCTGCGTCCGAAGGAGCGAGCCGGCGCCGCCACTGGGCTGAGATCGAAGCCGGGGGGTGGACTCCGTCGCCGCTCGCGGGAAAGGTGCCGGAATGACGTGGCTTGCGACGCCGGCGGGCGCTGTCCTGGTGTTGTTCATCCTCCGGGACGTGTTCCATACCCTTTGGCACCCGACCCGTCACGGGGGTCTGAGCAGGCTCGTGATGGTGTCTCTGTGGTGGCTGTCCCCGCGCCTCGGCAAGCGCCGGCGGTCGGCCGGTCTCGCGGGCCCGCTCGGCATGGTGACGGTCGTCGCCGCGTGGGCACTGACCGTGGCCGTGGGCTGGGGGCTCATCTACTGGCCCCACATGCCGGAGGACTTCTCGTACGCGGCGGGGCTCGTCCCGTCCGAACACGCCGGCCCGCTCGACGCCCTGTACATCTCGCTGGTCACCCTCGCCACGCTCGGCCTTGGCGACATCGCGCCGGCCTCCGGATGGCTGCGCGTACTCGCCCCCATGGAGGCCCTCGTGGGCTTCGTCCTGCTGTCGGCGACCGTCGCCTGGATCCTCGGCATCTACCCCGCGCTCGCCCGCCGCAGAGCGCTGGCCCTGCGGCTGTCCCACGTACGCCGCAGCGGGGCCACCGCCGAGGCGCTCGACTCCGACGGCGGCGCCGCGCTCCTCGACGGCCTCACCTCGGCACTTTCCACGATCACGGTCGACTTCCTGCAGTACGCCGAGTCCTACTACTTCCACGACGGGGACGAGAACACGTCCCTGCCCCGACAGCTCCGCTACGCCCTCGGCCTCGCGGACCGAGCCACCGGGGCGCACCACCCGGACGTCAGGCTCTCCGCGTCGGTACTCCGCAGGGCACTGGAAGACCTGGCCGTCGTACTCGACGAGCGCTTCCTGCGCACGGGCGAGGGGCCCGAGCGGGTCTTCGCGGCCTACGCCGACGACCACGGTCAACCCCAGGGGCCGGACGGCCCTCCCCAGGACGGCGGCAGCGGGCGATCCTGAACGTGGGGGGGGCCGCCGGTCGAACGCGCGAGAAGGTGACGAGCGATGAGGCACCGCAGCGTCGCGGATCTGATGACGCCCACAGCGGTCAGCGTCGGTCCGGGCACGACGTTCAAGGAGATCGCACGACTCCTGGACGAGTTCGACATCACCGCGGTGTGCGTGGTGGACGAGTCGAACCGGCCACTGGGCGTGGTCTCGGAGGCAGACCTGGTACGCCGCCGTGCGGCCGGGGCCGTACTCGACACCGCGGGAGCACTCATGTCGAGCCCCGCCGTCGTCGCCCGACCCGAGTGGAGCGTGGTGCGGGCCGCCCGTGTCATGGACCGGACCAGGGTCAAGCGTCTGCCCGTCGTCGACGACGGGCGCCTCGTGGGTGTGCTCAGCCGGAGCGACCTCGTCCAGCTCTTCCTGCGCCGGGACCGGGCGATCCAGGAGGAGATCGTCGAAGACGTGGTCACCCACACCCTGGGTCTGAGCCCGTCGGCCCTCTCGGTGGAGGTCGAGGACGGCAGGGTCACCCTCAGCGGCACGGTCCGCCGCCGCAGCCTCGTTCCGGTGCTCCTCAGACTCTGCAACAGCGTCGACGGTGTCGTGGGGGTCGTCGACCGGCTCAGGTACGAAGACGACGACCTCTCCAGGAAGTGACGATCATGGACACCCTGGCGCCCCTCACAGTCCCGTGGCGGTATCCGCCGAACTCGACGGCCGGCTGTCCCGCTGGCTGTGGCTGGTCAAGTGGATCCTGGTGATCCCGCACTGGATCGTGCTGTTCTTCCTGTGGATCGCCTTCTTCGTGGTGACGGTCATCGCGTTCTTCGCCATCCTCTTCCTGGTCAAGTGGTGGCTGCTCGCCATCCCGCACTACCTGGTGCTCGCCTTCTTCAGCAGCGGCATGCACGCAGGATGGTGGAGCGGCGGCCTGATCACCCTGCTCACGCTCATCGCGGCCTTCGCCCTCGCCTTCACCGACCGCTACCCGCGTGATCTGTTCGCCCTGATCGTCGGCCTCAACCGCTGGGTCCTGCGCGTCGCCGCCTACGCGAGCCTCATGACGGACGCCTACCCGCCCTTCCGCCTCGACCAGGGCGGCACGGAGACCGCCGGGACCGAGCACGCCGCGGACGGCAGTTGACGGCGCCGCCTGGCGCGCCGCAGCTCGTCGGTGCCCCACACCAGGACCGGGAACGTCGCGACGAGCAGGACGACGTCCAGAGGAAGGGCGGCCGTGCCGAAGAGGTGCTGGAGCGGGGGCGCGTAGACGAGGGCGGCCGTGAAGGCGAGCTCGAAGGCGATGCCGGCGAGCAGCAGCGGATTCGAGAACACTCCGATGTCGCGCAGCGCCGCGTGGTCGGTGCGGGCCGCGAACGCCGTGCCGACCTGGCAGGTAACTATGCCGGCGAAGGTCGCCGTGGTAGCGGTGACGTACGCGTGGTGCAGGGGGCTGCCCGCCTCGGTGGGGTCGCCCGGCTGCCAGCCCGCGCGCCACAGCACGTAGAAGTAGCCGGCCATGACGAGGACGGCCGACGTGAGCCCCAGGTACCCCCAGCTCCGTATGAGCATGTCGCGGGAGATCACGCTCTGGTGCCGCGGTCGCGGAGGCCGCTGCATGATGCCGGGCTCGGAGCGTTCCCTGCCGAGAGCGAGGGCTGGCAGGGTCTCGGTGCCGAGGTCGATGGCGAGGATCTGCAGCACGGTCAGGGGGAGCGGTACCGTGCCGGCGGAGAGCGCGAAGACGAGGAAGGGAACGATCTCCGGAGTCGCGTGAGCGAAGATGTAGACGATGAACTTGCGTACGTTGTCGTAGACGCGGCGCCCGGCTTCGACCGCGGTCACGATGGTGGCGAAGTCGTCGTCGGTGAGCACCATGGTGGCGGCCTCGCGGGCCACGTCGGTGCCGGAGCGGCCCATGGCCACGCCGATGTGGGCGCGGTGCAGCGCAGGGGCGTCGTTGACGCCGTCACCTGTCATGGCGACGATCCGGCCGTGCTCCCGAAGGGTGTCCGCCACCTTGAGTTTCGTCTCGGGCGAGGAGCGGGCGAAGACGATCTCGTCGTCGCCTTCCACGAGGAGCCGGTCCAGTTCGTCGTCGCCCAGCGACTCCGACGCCGCGACCACGTGCAGGCTGGGTACTCCGATGCCGACCTCCCGGGCGACGGCCGCGGCGGTGGCGCCGTTGTCGCCCGTGACGACGTGTACCCGGATCCCGGCCTCGTGGCAGCGGCGGACGGCCTCCGCCACCTCGGAGCGCGGCGGATCGTACAGCCCGACGAGCCCGAGCAGGGTCAACCCCGACTCCGCGTCCTGACGGCGTGACGGCAGCTCCGCACCGCGCGGCAGTTCGCGTACGGCGACGGCCAGGACCCGCATGCCGTCCCGGGCCAGTTCCTCAGCCGCCGCGCGGGCCTCGTCTGTCCCCGTTCCGGGCAGGAGGCGGTCCAGCACCACTTCGGGCGCTCCCTTGACCACGATCCGCGTGGAGCCCTGCATCTCCCCGCCCCGCGTCTCCCCGCCCTGCACTACCGACATCAGGCGCAGCCTCGGATCGAAGCGGAACAGTGCCCGCCGTCCCGCGTCGCGCCGACCGAGGTCCAGCGGAGCCCCGTGGTCGGCGGCCCCGGCGACGAGGGCGGCCTCGGTGGGGTCGCCGTGCAGTTCGCCGTCGGCTTCTCGTGTGACGGTGGTACACAGGGCACCGGTTCTCGCCAACTCCTCCGCCCAGGGGCCCGGCTCCGACCCGTGGTCGACCGTCCACAGGGCCCTGAGACGCATGCTGTTGCGGGTGAGTGTGCCGGTCTTGTCCGTGCAGATGACGCTCGTGGAACCGAGGGTCTCCACCGCGCTGAGCCGTTTGACCAGCGCACCCCGTCGGGCCAGGGCCCGCACGCCGACGGCCAGGGCCAGCGTGATCGTCGGGAGAAGTCCCTCGGGGACGTTGGCGACGAGGAGCCCGATGGCGAACGTCAGGGAGTCGGTGACCGGAAGCCCGACCGCCACCCCGAGGACGAGAAACACGACGCCCATGCCGGTTGCGACGCCGGCGATGAGCCACGCGACCCGCTTGACCTGCCGCTCCAGAGGGCTCGCCTCACGCCGCGTCCGCTGGCTGAGCGCGGCGATCCGACCGAGTTCGGTGTGGTTTCCGGTGGCGAACACGATGGCACGCGCCTGCCCTCCGACACAGGTCGTCCCGCTGAAGACGAGGTTCGGCTCCTCCAGCAGCGGGGCGCCGAGGATCCCGGCTGAGGCTATCCGTTCCACGGGCACGGACTCGCCCGTGAGCATCGACAGATCGACCTCGACCCCGCCGTCGGTGACGTGCGCGTCGGCGGGGACCTTGTCGCCCTCGTCCAGGAGGATCAGATCGCCAGGTACGAGGTCACGGGCCTCCACGACGCGGGGCTGCCCGTCGCGTACGGCGCTGGCGTGCTCGGGCAGGTAGCGGGCGAGCGTCTCCACCGCCCGCTCCGCCTGTCGCTCCTGGAGCAGGGCGAAAGCCGCGTTGACGGCGATGACCGCGAGGATCGCCCAACCTAGGACCGCCAGGTCCGCGACGAAGGCGAGAACGGCGGCAGCCCACAGCAACAGTGCCAGGGGGTGGACCAGCTGCCCGACCAGCTCGCGCGCGAAAGAGGAGCGCACCTTGCGCCGCACTTCGTTCGGTCCGTGGACGGCGAGGCGCCGGGCGGCCTCGCGGGCCGAGAGACCATCCGGCCCCGTGGCGAGTTCACGACGCAGCCGGGGCAGCGGTTCACTGGGGTCGAAGGGCGGCGCCTCGGTGGAGGCAGCGGTCCGCTCCGGAGTGGCACCGCTGTCGGCATGGTCAGTCATCGTCGTCCTCTGGACCGCTGCCCCGGTGGAGTCGGCCGGACCATACGGGTTCCACCTGCTCCCACTCGCGTTCCCAGGCCGCGAGCCGGTGACCTTGGGTCCGCCGCCGTACGAGGAAGACCACGGCGGCGCCCGTCACTCCGACCACACCCGCCGCCGCCGTACCGCCCGAGAGCGAGGTAAGGGCGCGGTCCGCGGCACTGCCTGGCGGCCGGGCGGGTGCCCCTGCGTCGTCCACCCAGATCGTCACGGCGCGCCCCTGGGGTGTCCGCAGCGGGACGTGAATGCTGCCGGACCGACGGACATGCTCGGGCTGCTCCCAGACAGCCGGCGCGACGGCCTGTGCCTTGGAGCCGTACCGGGTGGCGACGGGTGGTTCCTTGGCCGGCCCGGTGGTCGTCGCGGTCACCTGATGACGGTGGACGGCGAGTTCTCGGTCGGCCTTGGCTCCGGCCGCCCAAAGGCTCCCGGCGGCCACAGCACCGCAGATCAGAGCCATCATCAGCACGAGGACCAGGGCGGCGCGCCTTGCGAGTCTCCTGGGCCGTGTGGTCCCGCTCCCCGACGGCTCGTGGTGGAGCATGCCGAACCTCCCGTTGGGGTGGCCTCGCCCACCTGTCAGAGGCCCGATTCAGTGGGTGGCGCCGAGTTCCGTTCCGATGTGGTGGGCCCATGCCCGGATCCGTTCCGGATTGCGGAAGTCGCCGCCCTTGCCCCGGCGCACCATCGCGCGGGCGACAGAGCCCGGCGTCTCGGCGGTCACGGCGCCACCGAAGGTCATGTGCTCGCGAGCACCGAGATTCTTCATCCGCCGGGCGACTCCTCGTACGGGCGGGATGTCGTGCTGTTCCGCGGAACTGTCGACGGGACCGCTGCTGAAGAGCCAGAGAGGCCGGTGCCTGAGCTGTTCGGCGTTGCGCCGGGCGCACCGTCGCGCCTTGCCGGTCCAGTGCCCGGCGTAGAGGGCTCCGCCGAGAACGACGCCGTCGTAACCGCTCACGTCGGTGACGGTGTCGGCAGGCAGGACGACAGCGTCGAAACCGTCGTCCCGGAGCGTCTGGCCGATCTCTTCGGCGATACCGGCAGTCGCGCCGGCCTTGCTGCCATAGGCGACCAGGACACGCTTGGCGTTCATGATTCCGTGCCCTCGGCCGGCTTGTCGGTCCGCTTCACCGGAACGGTCCGGACGGAGGTGGTCTCCTGGTCGGGCATCGGGATCCGGATGGTGAGGATGCCGTCCGCGTACGACGCCTCGACGTCGTCGGCGGGGATCGTGACCGGGAGGCGCACGGTCCTGCGGAACGATCCGTAGCGGAACTCCGAATGCTCCTTGTCCTCCTTGCTCTCGCTGTGCTCCGCACTCACCGTGATGAGGTTGTCGTCGACGGTGATGCCGATGTCGTCGTCCGGGTCCATCCCCGGCAGCTCGGCCCGCAGCACGTACACACCGTCACCGCTGGTCACCTCCACAGGAATGGAGTGAGCAGCCGTCGCGGGTCGCCACCCGGGCAGCCCGGGGAACTCCCTGTTGAACCAGTCGTTGAAGTCGGGGAAGAGGCTGTGCCTGCGTTCCACCTTGCCTCCGGCCATGATGCTGCTCCTCCTGTACGGGGCCCAGGACGGTCGCGGTGGACCCGAATAGGTGCGGACAGGCGGCGGATCGGGTTGCGAGCCCGGTCCGACTCCGTAACCCACTCTTCCACCCACGAGGTCGCGTGGCGCAGTGCCCAAGGGGGCTGTCCGACGGGGCCGAACGGGCCGCACCAGGAGGGGACCGACCGGCCCATGGCGCCACAGCGCTGGTGCTGTCAGCGGCAGATCTCCTCGACGAAATGGCCCACCCGTTCCTCCGGCAGGTGCCGCGCCAGGTCCGCCTCACTGATCATGCCGACCAGGCGATGGTCGTCGATCACGGGCACGCGGCGGACACGGTGGTGCTGCATCGTGCGGAGCACCACTTCGCTGTCTGCGCCCGCGTCCACGATGACGGGCTTGCCCTGGGCGAGGTCCCCGGCCGTCATGCGGTGTGGGTCCTTGCCTTTGGCGAGGCACTTCACCACGATGTCCCGGTCGGTGATGATGCCGTGCAGCCGGTCGTCCGGCCCGCAGATGGGCAGCGCGCCGACATCCAGTTCGCTCATGCGGCGTGCGGCGTCCATGAGGTTCTCGTTCTCCTGCACGCAGCTTGCACCGGCGTGCATGATTTCCCTTGCGGTCGTCATGGCCGCGTCCTCCTTTCTGGCCCCCTGTTCACGGTCCAGCCGATCAACCCTCGGTTCAGAGGAAGAACGTCGACACCTTGATGGTGTGAACCGGGCGCCAGGGACGTCCCATCGCCCCCTCCGTGGGCAGCTGGTGGTTCCTGGGCCGACCGGGCAGCGCGTCTCCCGTGGCCACCCGTCGACCGCGCCGGGCCGGCAGCCCGGTGTCCGCGGCGACTCGATGTCGTGCCTTCCTTGGCATGGTCACTCCTTCCTTCGCCCGGCGCCGTTCTTGAGCGTCGCCTCCGCGCGGGCCACGTGCCGTTTGACGGCTGCGAAGCTGTCAGGCGCTACGGATATGGAGTCGAGGCCCGCCTCGACCAGGATCGCGGTGAACGCCGGATCGTCGCTGGGCCGCTGCCCGCACAGTCCGACCGGCCGGCCCGCCGCGTGGGCGCGGACGGCGAGGGTCTGAATGCTGCGGACGACCGCGGGGTCCCGCTCGTCAAAAACATGGGCGAGGGCCTCGGAGTCGCGGTCGACGCCGAGGGTGAGCTGGGTGAGGTCGTTGCTGCCGATCGAGAATCCGTCGAATCGTTCCGCGAACTCCCTGGCCAGGATGATGTTGGCCGGTATCTCCGCCATGACGTAGACCTGCAGCCCGTTCTCGCCCCGTACCAGTCCCTCGTCCGCCATCACCGCGAGCACCTGATCGGCCTCGCCGAGGGTGCGGCAGAAGGGGATCATGACGACCAGGTTCGTCAGCCCCATCCCCTCGCGCACGCGGCGCAGTGCGCGGCATTCGAGGGCGAAGCCCTCGCGGTAGCCGTCGCTGTAGTACCGGCTCGCACCACGCCAACCGATCATGGGGTTCGCCTCGTCCGGTTCGAAGGGTCGGCCGCCGAGGAGCTTGGCGTACTCGTTGGTCTTGAAGTCGCTGGTGCGCACGACGACGGGCGTCGGCCAGCGCGAGGCGGCGATCCGGGCGATGCCGTGGGCAAGCCGGTCGACGAAGTAGTCACCTCGGTCGAGGTAGCCCTCGGTGAGCCGCTCGATGACATGCCGGTCGTGTGGTTCGAGCCGCTCCGGGTGCAGTAGGGCCATGGGGTGGACTTTCACCTGGTGGGCGACGATGAACTCGAGGCGCGCCAGTCCCACGCCGTCGGCGGGGAGCCGCCACCAGCGGAACGCGGCTGAGGGATCGGCCAGGTTCAGCATCACCCGGGTTCGGGTGGCAGGCAGTTCCGCGAGGTCGGTCTGGGTCTCCTCGTACGGGAGCAGCCCTTGGTAGACACGTCCGCTCCCTCCCTCGGCGCAGGAGACCGTGACAGAGCGGCCATCCCGCAGGATCCGTGTCCCGTTGCCGGTTCCGACGACGGCGGGGACGCCGAGTTCGCGGCTGACGATGGCGGCGTGTGAGGTACGCCCCCCGTGGTCGGTGACGATGGCAGAGGCCCTCTTCATGACGGGTTCCCAGTCCGGGTCGGTGACGCCGGTGACGAGGACGCCGCCCTGGGGGAAGCGGTCGAGGTCGACGGGCGCGTCGAGCGCCACGACACGGCCCTGGCCGATGGCCTCACCGACTGCGATGCCTTCGACGAGCGGTTCGCCAGGAATGGCGGTGAGCCGGCGGCGGGTCAGGGTGGTGGTGCGACGACGCGACTGGACCGTCTCCGGGCGGGCCTGGACGATCCAGAGCTCGCCGGTGAGGCCGTCCTTGGCCCATTCGATATCCATGGGGCAGCCGTAGTGCTCCTCGACGGCCGCCGCCCATCCGGCGAGCGTGCGGATCTCCGCGTCGTCGAGGACCCGCTGGTTCCGCTCACCGTCGGGCGTGTCGACCGTACGGGTCAGCCCGGTGTCCGCGTACACGGCCTTCAGCCGCTTGGCTCCGATCCGCACGTCGATGACGGGATCGAGCTCCGGGTCCTTCATGCTCGGCTTGAACACCGTGTACTCGTCCGGGTCGACCTGGCCGCTGACGACGGTCTCCCCCAGCCCCCAGGCGGCACTCACCACGATCACGTCCGGGAAGCCGCTCTCCGGGTCGAGGGTGAAGACGACCCCGGCGCCTGCGAGATCGGAGCGGACCATGACCTGGATGCCGATGGACAAGGCGACGGCGAGGTGGTCGAAGCCCATCCGTTCGCGGTAGTCGATCGCCCGGTCGGTGAACAGGGAGGCGTAGCAGCGCGTGCAGGCCTCAAGGAGCGCGTCGGCGCCGCTGACATTCAGGTACGTCTCCTGCTGCCCGGCGAAACTCGCTTCGGGCAGGTCCTCCGCCGTCGCACTGCTGCGCACCGCCACCTCGGGCGACTCCCGGCCGATCTCCTCGGCCAGCTGCTCGTACGCCGCGAGCACGGCATCCCGCAGAGGCACGGGCAACGGCTCCACGAGGAAGAGGGACCGGATGGCAGCCCCGACCTGATCGAGTGGCGCGCCCTCATGCAGTCTGTCGATCTGTGCTTCCACGCGACGGCGGAGGTCTCGGGAACCGAGCAGCTCCTCGTACGCTTCGGCGGTGGTGGCGAAGCCCGGAGGGACGCGGATGCCGGCGCCCGCGAGCCGGGTGGTCATCTCGCCCAGCGAGGCGTTCTTGCCACCCGCTCGGCTGACGTCGTGCCGCCCAAGTTCCGTGAACGGTACGACGTGTCGTATCGGTCCCATGGTCTCCTCCACGGCTCTCGGGCCTCCTCAGTACGGCAGGGGACGGCCGGACGGCGTGCGCAGGTCGAGGGGGGCGGGCCTGCGGGGACGCTGGGGCCGGGGGCTGATCAGGATGCGCTGCATGATGCTCACCTCTCCGCAGAACCCTCCGACGGACCGGGGGCGTCCGCTCGCCCCACCGTCCCGCGTGGAGGTGGTCGCGGCCCAGTGCCGAGCGGGGCAGCGGGCACGGGCCGGTCGGCCGTGCCGGACCGGGACCGGTCGGACCATGCCGGGTCGCCGGTCCTGCGCTCGCCTTGCGGGAGGGGGACGGTGATCACCGGACACGGAGCACGATGCAGCAGGCCGTGAACCGTCGAACCCAACCGCATGCCCGAGTAGCCGCCACGGCCCCGGCGACCGACCACCAGAGAGAGGGATTCCTGGGACGCCAGGGCGAGTTGTTCGACCGGATGTCCTCGCAGGACCTCTTCGGAGATGGCGACATCCGGATACCTCTCCGTCCAGCCCGCCACCGATTCGGCGAGCAGCCGACGCCGCTCGGCCAGACCCTCTTCACCGTCGTCGTGAGCGAGGACGGAACGGGGCCAGACCCAGACAGCCCGCAGCCGTGCCTCGCGGAGGCTCGCCTCCTCGACGGCGAAGGCGACCGCGGCCTGTGAGGACTCGCTTCCGTCCACGCCGACGACGACGGTCGGTGGGTACACGGCGGTGTGCTCGGGTGCGCGGACCACGACGACGGGACAGTCCGCCCGTGCCGTGAGCGGGGCGACCACGGAGCTCTCGCTGAACATCTCGGCCGGCCTGCTGAGACGGCGAGAGCCCACGACGACGAGTGCGGCGTGCTGCGCCATGTCGCGCAGCACGGTCGCCGGCACACCGTTCACGCGCTCCGTCGCGATCCGCAGACCGTCGTGCAGGTACCGGACGAGGTCCTCCGCGTTGGCGATCGCCGACTCCGCGCGGATACCCAGGGCGCTCTGGCGGGCGAGCGCGTCGTACCGGAGCCCGTCATGGGCAGGCGGTACGGCGACGACCAGCCTGAGCACCAGTCCTCTTCGTACGGCTTCGTCGGCGGCCCAGACGAGAGCGGGGACCGACTGCTCCCGGGGGTCGACTCCGAGCAGTATGTCTTTCATGTCTCCTCGACCCGGGTGGCGAAGGCGGGTGGGACGATCTCCACCGGGCAGTGGGCGTGATGGAGTAGGACGTGGGCGACTCGCCCCAGGGAGGGGCCTACGCCCAGTGCGCGGTGTTCTCTGCCCATCACCAGTAGATCGGTGTGGGCGCTCGCCTCCACCAGGATCCCGGGCGTGCTCGTGCCCGTCTCGACGTGATGGCTGACGGTCAGGGTGGGGTAGAACTCCTGCGCAAGGTCGGCGAGCGACTTGATCTCGTGCACGCGTTGTCGTGCGATCTCGTCGAGGTCGTCCAGCATGGTCGCGACGCTGCCGACGTGGGTGAGCAGGTTCCAGACGCTCACCAGACGCAACGCCGCCTTACGGGCGTCGGCCTCGGCGGCCGCGACAAGCAGCCAGCCCAGATCCGAAGCACCGTGCACGGCTGCTGTCACCGAGCCCGACGCGGGACGTTCACCGTCTCCACGGACCACGACCACGGGCACTTCGGCGCGGGCCGCCACGCCCAGACCGACGGATCCGAGCATGAGCGCGGAGAAGCCGCCGAGCCCCCGGTTGCCCACGACGATCGTGCCCCGGTGGCCGGCGGCCGCCCGGAGACCGGCGACCGGCTCCTGGCGGCCCAGCTCCTTCGTGACGGCAAGGTCCGGATAGAGGTCACGGACCGCGCTCGCGGTTTCGGTCAGCAGGTCGCGACCCGCTTCGCGTACCGCCTGGATCGTCTCGGCGTTGGCGAAGATGGCCCGGCGGTCGGTGTCGGCGGCGTGGACGAGATGCAGCGCCCGCCCTCGTCGGTCCGCCTCGTCGGCGGCCCAGAGCACGGCCGCGCGCCCGGAGGGGGACCCGTCGACTCCCACGACGACGTTGCCGAGCTCCGGTCGGGCGGGGGTCTCGCTGGTCATGGCTCCTCCTCCTGGGTGAACCGAGGCTCGGGAGCGCGTCCCGAGGGGCGACATCTCCCACACTGGCATCGTGGTGGGCCTCCTCGGGATGGGCCGTTCGGCCCCGATCGAGCCCTGCCCGGCCCTGCTGCCGGAAGCGACGTGGCACCAACCTGAAATGTGAGATGTCCTGTCCGATCCGGACCCGGGACGGGGCGGAAAGGACTCGATGAGGGAGGCACGCCATGACAGCCCAGGTCACCGTCGGTCTGGACGGCTCTGAGGAAAGCCTCGCCGCCGCCCGCTGGGCCGCGACGCAAGCGGTGTTGCGCGAAGTGCCCCTCAGGCTGGTGCACGTGGAGGAATGGCCGAGCATGCCGGAAGTACCCATGGCGTACGCCCGCACACTCGCCCACGACGAGCAGACCGAGAGGCTGATGCGAGAGGTGACGGACCGAGTCCGGAAGCACCATCCCGACCTCGAGGTCATCACGGAGCATGCGCATGGCCGGGCAGCCGAGGAACTGACGGCTGCCGCGAACGAAGCCGATCTGACGGTCCTCGGTTCGCGCGGACTCGGCGGCGTCCGCGGCTTCCTCGTCGGCTCGGTCTCCCTCGCCGTCGTCGGCACGGCCCGACAGCCGGTCGCCCTCGTCCGCGCGACGGACGACCGGGAATCTCCCGAAGGCGGCATCGTGGTGGGCGTCGACATCCACCACCCGTGCGAAGCCCTGCTCGCGTTCTCCTTCTCCGAAGCCGCCCGCAGGGGCACGCCGCTGCGATTCCTCCACAGCTGGACGCTTCCCGCCTCGTACGGCTACGCCTCCACCATGGACCCGGGAATCGGCGAGGAGCTGGGCAGCCACCTCCTCGGGGGACTGGACGACCTGCTGGAGCCATGGCGGAAGCGTTACGCGGGCGTGGAAGTGGAGGCCAAGTCGGTGGTGGGCTCGCCCGCGTACCAGCTGGTCGAGGCGGCCCAGACCGCGCAACTCGTGATCGTGGGACGCCGGAGTCGGAACGTCCCTCTCGGCCCGCATCTGGGCCATGTCGCCCACGCGGTCATCCACCACAGCCCCGCGCCGGTCGCCGTCGTCCCCATGACGTGAGCGGACGGTGGCGCCCCGACCTTCGACCGCGCACGGATGTATCCATCGCCCGGTGTTCTACGGATGTCGGCGGGTGATGGACGGCGTGTAGCGGTCGGGAGCGGCATCGTAGGCGGTGGCGCAGTGGCTGGAGCAGAAGTGCAGTGGGCCTGCGGAGCTGTCCCGGTGTTCGGGTGCGGTGGTGGGGTCGACTTCCATGCCGCACACGGGGTCGACGGTCAGGCTTCCGAGCGGGCCGTCCTGTCGCCGCGTGGTGCCGGTGGTCGTCTCGACTTCGGGCCGCGTCGGTGGGCCGCCCGCTTCGGGCAGCGGTGCGGGGTGCCAGCGTCGCAGGCGGGAGGCGTTGGTGACGACGGACAGCGAGGACAGAGCCATGGCTGCTGCAGCAATGATCGGGCTGAGGCGGATGCCCCACAGGGGATAGAGGGCTCCCGCGGCGAGAGGGATGCCGACGGCGTTGTAGACGAGGGCGAAGAACAGGTTCTGCTTGATGTTGCGCATGGTCGCCTTCGAGAGGCGGATGGCGGTGACGACTCCGGTAAGGGATCCGGAGATGAGCGTGATGTCGGCGGATTCGATGGCGACGTCGGTGCCGGTGCCGATGGCGAGTCCGACGTCGGCTTGAGCGAGGGCAGGGGCGTCGTTGATGCCGTCTCCGACCATGGCGACGGTCCGGCCCTCGGCTTGGAGGCGGCGGATCTCGTCGGTCTTGTGCTCGGGCATCACCTCGGCCAGGACCCGGGAGATGCCGACCTGGGCGGCGATGGCGGCGGCGGTGCGGGCGTTGTCGCCGGTGAGCATGACGACCTCGGCGTCCAGCTGCCGCAGGGCCGCGATGGCCCGGGCGGAGTCGTCCTTGACGGTGTCGGCGACGGCGAGCACCCCGGCGGGACGACCGTCGACCGCTGCGAGAACGGGTGTCTTGCCCTCAGCCGCGAGCACCGCGGCGACGGCGTCGAGAGGGGAGGTGTCGACGCCGGTGTCGTGGAGGAAGCGGGCGGTGCCGACCATGATGGTGTGGCCTTCGGCCCTGGCGTGGACGCCTTTGCCGGTGACGGAGTCGAAGCCGGTCGCGGTCGGCGGCTGAAGGCCACGGTCGCGGGCGCCGGAGACGACGGCCTGGGCAAGGGGATGCTCGCTGTCGGCCTCGGCGGCGGCGACCAGCCGTAGCAGCTCGGCTTCGTCGACTCCCGTGGCGGGGCGGATGTCGGTGAGGACCGGCTTGCCGATGGTGACCGTGCCGGTCTTGTCGAGGACGACGGTGTCGAGTTTGTGGGCGGTCTCCAGGGCTTCGGCGGAGCGGATGAGGATGCCCGCCTGCGCGCCTTTGCCGGTGCCGACCATGACCGAGAGCGGGGTGGCCAGGCCGAGAGCGCAGGGGCAGGCGATGATCAGGACCGCGACGGCGGAGACCAGGGCCAGGGTGAGAGCCGGTGCGGGTCCGATCGTGTACCAGAGAGCGAACGTCGCTATCGCGATGACGATGACCGCCGGGACGAAGTAGGCGGAGATCGCGTCGGCGAGACGCTGGATCGGCGCCTTGGACGCCTGCGCCTGCTGTACCAACCGGATGATCTGGGCGAGCATGGTGTCCGCGCCGACCTTGGCCGCGCGTACCCGCAAGGAACCGGTGGTGTTGACGGTGGCGCCGATGACACCGTCGCCCGCGTGCTTCGTGGCCGGCATCGGCTCGCCCGTCACCATCGACTCATCCACGGCGGACGAGCCCGACAGGACCTCGGCGTCGACGGGAATCTTCTCCCCGGGGCGGATGACGACCTCGTCCCCGACGACCACCTCTTCGACGGGTATCTCGGTCTCAGTGCCGTTCCGCAGGACGCGCGCGGTGCGGGCCTGCAGGCCGATCAGCGCGCGGATGGCCTCGCCCGTGCCGGCCTTGGCCCGGGCCTCCAGAAGACGGCCCAGCAGGATCAGGGTCAGGATGACGCCGACCGCTTCGAAGTACACCTCCCGCACGTCCTCGGGGAGCAGCCCCGGAGCGAGGGTGACGAGCAGGCTGAAGCCGTAGGCGGCGCTCGTGCCCAGGGTGATCAGGGAGTTCATGTCCGCCGACCGGTGGCGCAGGGCCAGCCAGCCGGTGGAGTGCACGGGCCAGCCGGTGTAGAGCATCACGGGCGTGATCAGTGCGAGCTGGAACCAGTGGTTCAGCATCCAGCCGGGCACCCAGTCGGCGCCGAACAGCTCGTGCGCCATGACGGCGAAGAGGACCGGTGCGGTGAGCACCGCGCCCACGACGACG
The DNA here is from genome assembly GCF_006539185.1 of Streptomyces gardneri. Taxonomy (GTDB): domain Bacteria; phylum Actinomycetota; class Actinomycetes; order Streptomycetales; family Streptomycetaceae; genus Streptomyces; species Streptomyces gardneri. Next base: position 445,619 of record NZ_BJMN01000005.1, on the reverse strand, counting down.
CGGCGGGTCAGGTCCTTGATCTCCTCCTGGCGCTCGGCGATGTCGGCTGCCTCCGCGTCCTCGGCCGACGCCTCCCCCGCACTCGGCGCCGCTTCTCCGCCTGACACCGTGCCCGGTTCCGGTGCTCCACCATCGGCGGGTTCGACGACGAGGGTCCCGTGGATCATGTTCATGCCACAGGCGAACCCGTACGTGCCGGGCCGGTCAGGGCTCAGCCTCACGGTCGTACGGGTGTGGGCGGGCAGTCCGGCCCCGACCCTGAGATCGGGGAACACGACGCGGGAGGTGCATTCGCCGGCCTCCTGCCGGTCGAAGACGAGCTCGACCGGTGTGCCCTGGCGGACCTTGATCAGGTTCGGGCTGTAGCCGCCCCGCACGGTCACGTCGACCCGCTGCACGCCTCCCTCCACGCGGACCGTGCCGGCCTTGCGCGGGCCGAAGAAATACCAGCCCAGCACGGCGATGAGACCTACGGCAACCACAACGACGATCACGTCCGCGACAGGCATGGCCACTCGCCTCCTCGCGCGCCCTGCTGTTCCAGCCTCCCGCGCAGCATCCACGTCGGCCACCTCAGCACTCCGACTTCCTCCGCGCCCACCTCACCCTGGACGTTGACCGCTGACCTCAAGGGCATCCCGGGTCGACTCACACACGGGCCGACCGGTGCAACGGCCGGGTCCGGACGGCCCTCGGCGGTCCTTGCGTCCGGGGGCGAGACTGGAGGGAACGTACCCGGGTCGGGCAGCAGGGACTGGGAACGGCCCGGAAGGGTGATGATCATGTCCAGCACGAGCAGGTGGACCGCGGCCGCACTGGCGGCCCTCGCGCTGGCCGCTGGATGCGCGGCCGGAAATAGCACCGCCAGCGGCAGGCCCCTGAGCGCGGCCGCCGCCCAACCCAGCCCTTCCGGCGGCGATTGCTGGAGGCCCGGCATGTCCGGCGACGACTGGGACGACTGGGACTCGTGGGGGCCCGGCATGAGGCCAGGAATGACAGGCCGCGATGACTGTGCGTGGGGTCCCGGCATGATGGGCGGGGGCTACTGGCAGCGCGGCGACGGCACTCCGGTCGAGACCCTGCACCAAGCCCGCCAGCGGGCCGACACCTTCGCCGACCGGCTCAACCTGCGTGTCGGTGAAGTCATGCAGTTCTCGAAGAACTTCTACGCCGAACTGCAGACCCATGATGGGAAGCCGGCGACGGAGATCCTCGTTGATCCATCCGATGGCGACACCGGGATCGAGTACGGGCCGGCGATGATGTGGAACACCGACTACGGCATGCACCAGCGTGGCCGGACCGAGACCCGGATCTCCCCCGCCGAGGCGCAGGAGCGCGCCCAGAAGTGGCTGCATGACCGGGGCAGCGACCTGACCGTCGGAGAGGCCGAGGCGTTTCCCGGCTACTACACCCTGCACACCCTGCGCTCGGGCGAGATCAGCGGCATGCTGTCGGTCAACGCCTCCACCGGCGCTGTGTGGGACCACACCTGGCACGGCATCTACATCACCACCAGCGAGCGCTGACGTCACAGCCGCCCCTGACCGAGGCCACCAGCCTGACCGGGGCCACCAACCGAGCGGTTTGCGCCTGCTCGGCGTGGTCGTCGCTTGGACGCCGGCCGGGCACCGTCGCTGCTCGCGTGGACCGGTCCAGATCGAGCCGGCTGTTCCTGTCCGGCTCGAACCGGTGACCCAGTCGAGGTCTGGGGCATCGGTCGGACGACGCGTTCGTCGGCGGTCCGCTGGCGGCGAGCCGGTCCGGTACCCGTCTAGTCAGCGGGCCCGGATGGCGTGCCGGGCGCGCCCGGCACCTGGATGCGCCGTCCGGTCACCCGGCGCGGTGAGAGGGTCACCACGGTGTCCCGGCCGTCCCCCGCCCACGGCGCCAAGTGGACAGCGTCCTTGATCCTCCGCAATTCCGTCTCATCCGACACCGTGCGTGCCGGACCGACAAGGAGCACGCTCCAGCCCCGGCTGAAGGCTTCGTCGAGGTGGTCCTCCTCGAAGGCGATCTCCACACCGGACGTCGAGGCGCGCGCGAGGGTCGAGTCCGCAGCAGTCATGAAGACCACGTCCCCGTCGACGACCTGGTAGTTCACGGGGAACACCATCAGCCCGTCCCGTCCTTCGACGGCGACCCGGCCGACGCCGTGGCCGTCGAGCAGCTCCCAGCACTCGGCCTCGCCGATCTCCTCCATCCGTGCCCGGTACCCGGCGCGGGCACCTCCTGGCGCAAGGTCCGCCGTGTAGCCGGTGAGCTCCTGGACAGTGGTCTCCAGAGCGTTCGCAAGCCGGACCAAGAACTCGATCCCCGGGGTGGCCACCTGCTCCTCCACATAGGCGATGAAGCCGGGTGTCGAGCCGGCCCGTTCGGCCACGTCCTCCCAGGACAGGCCGAGCCGGGTACGCCTGGACGCGACGCGGCGGCCGAGGTCGCTCGTGGCGTGCGAGGCACGCGGGTCACCGTCCGTGTTCATCACAGGTCTCCTTCCGCGGTCTCGGGACGCCGCTGGGGTACGACGGCGACCGGACACGAGGCGTGGTGCAGGGCGCGGTGGGCGACTCTGCCGAGCTCCAGGCCGACGAGCCCTTCCCGGCGCCTGGCGCCGACGACCAGCAGGTCGGCGGCGGCGGAGCGCTCGGTCAGTACCTTGTGGGCGGAGCCCTCGACCGTGCTCCTGCGCAGGCGCACCTGGGGATGTTCGGACGCCGCGGCCTCAAGGGCCGTGTCGAGCAGTTCGGAAGCCCCTTCCGTGAAGTAGGCCGCCCCTGCGCGCCTCATCAGCAGGTGGTCGGCCGGTCCATGGACCGACCGTCGCCAGGTGCGGACGACGTCGAGTTCCGCGTCCCGGACGGCCGCCTCACGGAAGGCGAACCTCACGGCCGGCGAGTCCAGGTCATGTTCACCGACGCCGAGCAGGACGCGCCCGTGGCGTGCTTCCAGGGCCTGCCGGTCCCCCCGGACGACGACGACCGGACAGTGGGCTCGGGCGGCCACGACGAGGCTGACGGACCCGAGCAGAAGGTCGGCGAACTCTCCGCGCCCGCGTGCCCCGACGACGAGGATCGTGCCCTCCCGCCCCTCACTGAGCAGCGCACTGGACGCGTCCTCGGCGAGGACGGCCGTAGTGAGAGGAAGGTCGGGTGCCCGGCGCCGGGCGCGTTCGGCCGCGGTGCCGACGATGTTCTCGGCCAGGACCTGGCCCGAGGGCCGGTCCGTGGTCCAGGCCGGCACGACTCCCTCGTACCGTTCCCACAGGGAGGCATGGACGATGCGCAGGGAAAGCCCGCGCCGTACCGCTTCGTCGACAGCCCAGTCCAAGGCCGTGAGACTGGCGTCGGACCCGTCGACTCCTACCACCAGGGGCGATTCCATCGTGCCCACCGCCTTTCCGGGTCGTGAGGTGGCCTGCTGCCACGCTCGCACCGGGTGGAAGTGACCGAATAGGGCCGGTTGGTCCCGGGCGCGGCCCGCCCGGACCAGGTGTGGTAGCGCCGCGGAGACACGACGGGAGGAGGGGCCCATCCGCTTCTCGCGGATCCTGATCGCGCGGTGAGCGGCTCGAAGCCGTTTCCCCGCGTCCCTCTGGCGGGCCCCCTCCTCACTTTCAGGAAAGCATCGGCAGACGGTCCGTGCCAGTGCTGCCCGGGTCCCGACGTGCCCCCTTTCGGCCCTTGTCGTCAGCCGCCCGAAGGCGACACCCTCACAGCAACAGGACTCGGGGCGCCGGAACACCGGAGGCCGGTCATGAAGCACCCACGTACCGTCGACGACGTGATGACCCATGCGGTGGTCTCCGCCAGGCTCGACGCACCGGTCAAGGAGATCGTCCGGTCCATGCGGCGCTGGGGCGTGAGCGCAGTCCCCGTGCTGTCGGCCCAGGGACGAGTGGTCGGCGTGGTGTCCGAGGCGGACGTACTCGGCAAGGTTCCGGGAGAGGCCCGGGACGACGCGGGATCGGTGACGGCGGGCAGCCTGATGTCGGCTCCGGCCGTCACCATTCCGCGCGATGCCACGATCTCCGGGGCCGCGCGACTGATGGCGCATGGCCACCTCAAGCGACTTCCTGTGGTGGACGAGGACGGCCGCCCGGTCGGTGTCGTCAGCCGGGGCGACCTGCTCAAGATCTACCTTCGCTCCGACGCCGAACTCGCCGAGGACGTGCGCCACGAGCTCCTCACACACCTGATCCCCGAAGGTGACGCGGCACTGACCGTACGGGTCGAGAACGGCGCGGTGACGCTCGCCGGACGCCTGCCACAGTCCGTTCCGGCGGATCTGGCCCTGCGCCTGACCCGGGCGGTGCCCGGCGTGGTGGCCGCGACGGCGAAATTCATGACCGCGTAACGGCCTTCACGGGTCCGGCCTCTCTCGTGCCGTGCGGCGGAAAGTGCTGGACCCGCGCGTCCGGGCCCGGGAACACCTCGGTGACCCTGCCCGTGTCCGACCACCGGACGTCAAAGGGCGGAGTGCCGTCCGGATGGTGGAGCCCGACGATCTCACCGTCACGTCCCTCGTCCCCGACCGTGGCACCGCCGACGATCAGCCGGTCGCCGACGCGAGCCCACAGCCCGGCGCGGGGCTTCTCCTGACCTTGTCGTGCTCCGGTCCCGGTCATGCTTCTCGCCTCCCGGCACGAGCGCCCGGCCGCGGTCCTCCCGGGACGGGCTCTCTCGTCTTCTCCACCGTGCGTCCCGGCCAGCCGGCCGCCATAGGGGCCGAACGTCCCGGATGGGGACCATTCGGCACTGCCCCGGGTGGGCTGCGCGCAGCAGAGTGAGAACTGGGGTGGCCGCGTCCCCTGAAGGAGGACCGTCATGCAGCACCGCACGGTTTTCGAGGTGATGACCCACGATGTGGTCACCGCAGCCCCAGAGACCCCGTTCAAGGTGATCGCCCGGCTCTTCGCCGACCACGACGTCTCGGCGGTCCCGGTCGTCGACGCCGACCGACGCCTGCTCGGTGTGGTCTCGGAGGCCGACCTGCTGCGTTCCACCGCCGAGCTCCCCGACCTGGAGGGCCGTTGGGCGGGTGTCCGGCTGCTGTCCCAGGAGCGAGGGATGCCCGATGCGGAGACGGCCGCCCAGCTGATGACCTCGCCGGCCGTCACGGCACAGGCGAACTGGAATCTCGTCGAGACGGCCCGGACGATGCAGCGCAAGGCTGTGAAGAGACTGCCCGTCACCGACGAGACCGGTCGACTCGTCGGGATCATCAGCCGCAGCGACCTGCTGCGGCCCTTCCTGCGCAGTGACACCGCGATCCGTGACGAGATCGAACACGACGTCCTGGCCGACACCCTGCGCCTGGCCCCCGACACGATCCGCGTGACGGTCGACGACGGAGTCGTCCGGCTGACTGGCCGGGTCGACGAGCGGGCCGACATCCGCGTGATCGTGCGGCTCTGCCGTTCGGTCGACGGAGTCGTCGCCCTGCACGAATCGATCGAGTACGCCTATGACAACCTCGCGCTCGACGTGGAGCCACCGCGATGAACGCTCTGTGGGTGGCACCGGTCATGCCCGACTACGAGAGTGCGCGGGAGACGTTCTCTTGGCGCCGCGAGCGATCGCGGCTCGCCGGGCTGCCGGACGGCGGCATCAATATCGGATACGAGGCGGTCGACCGGCATCTGCGCGAGGGCCACGGCGAGCACGTCGCGCTGCGCTGCGTCGCCCGCGACGGGTCCGTGCGGACGGTCACGTTCGCCCAGCTCGCAGCCGAGAGCTCCCGCTTCGCGCACGTTCTGGAGACACTCGGCGTGGAACGCGGCGAGCGGGTGTTCACCCTGCTCGGCCGCCGGTCCGAGCTGTACGCCACGGTCCTCGGCACGCTGCGGGCCGGCCGGGTCCTGTGCCCGCTCTTCACCGCATTCGGCCCCGAACCCGTCGCGCTGCGCCTGGAACTGGGAAGCGCCCGGGCACTCGTCACGACCCGCGAGCTGTACGAGCGCAAGGTGGCCCCCGTACGCTCCCGACTTCCGCACCTGCGGTACGTCCTGCTCCTCGACCCAGGGGCCGACCCGCCCTCGGACACCCTTTCCTTCCCGGCCCTCACGGCAGCCGCCCCGGATACGTACACGGTCGGACCGACCGATCCCGCGGAGCCGGCACTGCTGCACTTCACCAGCGGCACGACAGGCACCCCCAAGGGCGCGATACACGCACATGAGGCGGTCCTCGCCCACCACGTCACCGCCGCCTACGCCCTGGACCTGCACGAGGGCGACGTCTTCTGGTGCACAGCCGACCCCGGCTGGGTCACGGGCATGTCGTACGGCATCATCGCCCCGCTCACCCACGGCGTGACGACTGTCGTCGACGAAGGGGACTTCGCCCCCGCCCGCTGGTACGGGATCCTCGCCGACCATCACGTCACCGTCTGGTACACCGCGCCCACCGCGCTCCGCATGCTCATGCGGGCCGCACCGCGCACCGGCGACCCGACACCGACCGCGCGCCACGACCTCTCCGCGCTCCGGTTCGTCGCGAGCGTCGGCGAGCCGCTCAACCCCGAGGCCGTGCGCTGGGGCCAGGAGTCCCTCGGACTACCGGTCCACGACACGTGGTGGCAGACCGAAACCGGCGCGATCATGATCGCCAACTTCGCGGCGGACCCGGTGCGCCCCGGTTCGATGGGCCGACCGCTTCCCGGTGTCGAGGCCGCCGTACTGGCGTGCGGCGAGGACGGCCGGGCCTCGATCATCGGCGGGCACGTCCGGATCCTCCAGGAGCCGGGCGCCCAAGGCGAGCTCGCCCTGCAGGCAGGCTGGCCGTCGATGTTCCGCGGCTACCTCCACGAGCCGAACCGATACGAGGCGTGCTTCGCGGACGGCTGGTATCTGACCGGCGACCTGGTCAGCCGCGACGCCGACGGCTGGTACTGGTTCGTGGGCCGGGCCGACGATGTCATCAAGTCCGCGGGACACCTCATCGGGCCGTTCGAGGTGGAAAGCGCGCTCATGGAGCATCCGGCCGTCGCCGAAGCCGGGGTCATCGGACGTCCGGACCCGCTGGTCGGCGCGATCGTCAAGGCCTTCGTACTGCCGCGCCCCGAGTACCCGCCCGACGCCGAACTGAGGCGTGACGTCATGGCGTTCGCCCGGCGGCGCCTCGGCCCGGCGGTCGCACCCCGGGAGATCGAGTTCGTCGAGGATCTGCCGCACACCCGCAGCGGCAAGGTCATGCGCCGCCTGCTGCGGGCCCGCGAACTGGGTCTGCCCGAGGGCGACGTGTCGACGTTGGAGACACCTGAACCGGCCCGGACCGCCGGGCCCTCCGGGAAGGAGCCGTGATGGCCACCGCACACGGCGGCACGCCCGCCGGGACATCGCAGGCGAAGCGCACACGCCGCTCCCGTGCGCCGGCAGCGTCCTCCCGAACTCCTGCGGCCGCCCACGACCTGGACCTCCTGCGGCAGATGCTGCTCATCCGCCGCTTCGAGGAACGGTGCGTCGAGCTGTACAGCGCAGCGGCGATCCGGGGCTTCGTCCACCTCTACATCGGCGAGGAGGCGGTGGCGGTCGGCGTCCACCAGACGCTCGACGAGCGGGACGCGGTCGTCTCCACGTACCGCGAACACGGCCACGCCCTGGCCCGTGGGATACCGCCCGAGGCCGTGATGGCGGAGATGTACGGGAAGACCACCGGATGCAGCCACGGCCGCGGCGGATCCATGCACCTCTTCGACGCCGACCGCCGCTTCTACGGCGGCAACGCGATCGTGGGCGGCGGACTGCCGCTCGCGGCGGGCCTGGCGCTCGCCGACCGGATGCGCGGCGAGCCCCGGGTGACCTGCTGCTTCTTCGGGGACGGAGCCTTCGCGGAGGGCGAGTTCCACGAGACCGCCAATCTGGCGGCGCTCTGGGGCCTGCCGGTGCTCTTCGTCTGCGAGAACAACCTGTACGCGATGGGAACGGCCCTCGCCCGCGAACACGCCCAGACGGACCTGGCGATGCGGGCGGCGTCGTACGGCATGGCGGCCTGGGCCGTGGACGGCATGGACGTACGCGCTGTGGAGAAGGCCGCGCACGGAGCGGTCGAGTCCATTCGAGCCGGCAGCGGACCGCACTTCCTGGAGATGCGGACGTATCGGTTCCGCGCGCACTCCATGTACGACCCGGACCGGTACCGGCCGAAGGACGAGATCGAGGAGTGGAAGCGGCACGACCCCGTCACCGGCCTCGCCGACGGCATGCGTACGGCTGGACTCCTCGACGCCGCCGCGCTGGAGGACTTGGAGCACCAGGTCGCCGAGGAGATCGATCACGCCGTCCGGGCGGCCGAACGGGCCCCCGAGGAGCCGGCCGAGGATCTGCTGCTCCATGTCACAGGCCGACACGAGGAGGCTCGGGCATGAGCACGCGTACACGACCACGGGCGCATCCCGACGACGACACCACCACATACAGGGAGGCCCTGCGCGAGGGACTGCGCGAGGCCCTGGCCTCGGACGACCGAGTGTTCCTGATGGGTGAGGACGTGGGACGCTACGGCGGCTGCTTCGGGGTGAGCCTCGGCCTCCTGGAGGAGTTCGGCCCCGATCGCGTCCGGGACACGCCTCTGTCGGAGTCCGCGTTCGTCGGAGCCGGGATCGGCGCCGCACTGGCCGGGATGCGGCCCGTCGTCGAGATCATGACCGTCAACTTCAGCCTGCTGGCCCTCGACCAGATCCTCAACAACGCCGCCACCCTGCGGCATATGTCCGGCGGACAGCTCGGTGTACCACTGGTGATCCGCATGACAACGGGCGCGGGACGGCAGCTGGCCGCCCAGCACTCCCACAGCCTCGAAGGCTGGTACGCGCACATCCCGGGCCTCCGCGTCCTGGCACCGGCCACGATCGACGACGCCCGCCACGTACTGTCCGCCGCGCTGGCCGACCCCGACCCGGTACTCCTCTTCGAGCACGGCAGCCTGTACAACGCGGCCGGAAAGCTCGACCCGGCGGTCCAGCAGGTCGACCTGGACCGCGCGGCCGTCCGCCGCGAAGGCACCGACCTGACAGTGGTCGCGTACGGCGGTTGCGTGTCCAAGGCCCTCGAAGCCGCGGAGGAACTGGCGGGCGAGGGGATCAGCGCGGAGGTCGTCGACCTGCGCACGCTGCGGCCCCTGGACGACGCCACGTTCGTCGGCTCCGTCCGGCGGACCCACCGGGCTGTCGTGGTCGACGAGGGCTGGCGCAGCGGCAGTCTGTCCGCCGAGATCGAGTCGCGCATCTGCGAGCAGGCGTTCTTCGAACTCGACGCGCCCGTCGAGCGGGTGTGCAGCGCGGAGGTCCCCATCCCCTACGCCCGTCGGCTGGAGGAGGCGGCACTCCCCCAGCCGGCCGGAATCGTGGCGGCGGCGCGCCGGGTGGTGAGCTGACATGGCCGAGTTCACGATGCCCTCCCTCGGCGCCGACATGGACGAAGGCACGCTCTCCCAGTGGCTGGTGCACCCCGGCGACCGGGTGGCGCGTGGCGACGTCATCGCGGTCGTCGAGACCGCCAAGTCCGCGATCGAGGTGGAGTGCTTCGAGAACGGTACGGTCGACACCCTCCTCGTCGACGAGGGCACCACCGTGCCAGTGGGCACCCCGCTGGCCCGTATCGGCACGACCGCCGAAAGCGAACCCACCGCAGACCGGCCCCCGTCGACGCCCCTGGTCCGCCGACTCGCCCAGGACCGGCACGTCGACCTCGCCGCCGTCCATGGTTCGGGCCCGGGAGGCAGGATCACACGCGCGGACGTGGAGCATGCGGAACCGGAATCTGCGCGAGCACCGGAGCACGACACGACCGTCGGCCCCTCAGAGCCCACTCACACCGGGATCAGGCGGCAGCCGGCCACGAAGCCGGCGCGACGGAAGCGGAGCCGAAGCGGGGCCGAGGCGCAGTCCGCGCCGACGGCACGGCCGCCGAGGCCGGTGCGCAGCGACGACTCGACCGGGGAGCGTCAGGCTCCGCAGCGCGTGAGGTCCTCACCGCTCGCGCGGCGGTTGGCCACGGAGCTCGGCGTCGACATCGCCGAGGTGACCGGCACGGGCCAGGGCGGCACCGTCCGCGCGAAGGACGTCCGTTCCGCCGCAGCCGCCGAGGGTGCAGCGCAGACGGCCGTCCCGAATGTGGCACAGGCGGCAACCGCCCGGCTCATGAGCCGATCCAAGCGAGAGATCCCGCACTTCTACCTCTCCACGACCGTGGACATGGCAGCGGCCCTCAAGTGGATGCACGCCCGGAACCGCGAACTGCCCTTGTCCGCCCGTCTGGTGCCCGCCGCACTCCTGTTCAAGGCCGTCGCGCTGGCAGCGCGGAAGGTGCCCGAGCTCAACGGGCACTGGGTCGACGACGGCTTCGTCCCGGCGGAGGACGTACGCCTGGGCGTCGCCGTCTCCCTGCGGGGCGGTGGCCTTGCAGCCCCGGCCCTCGCCCACGCCGACGCGCTCTCCGTGGCCGAGATGATGGCCGCGCTCAAGGACCTGGTGGCGCGGACGCGGGGCGGACGGCTCCGGGCGTCCGAGACCGCCGACCCCAGTCTCACCGTCACGAACCTCGGCGACCAGGGCGTCGAGGCCGTGTTCGGGGTCATCTACCCGCCGCAGGTCGCGCTCGTCGGCCTCGGCCGGATCGTCGAGCGACCGGTGGCCGTGAACGGCCTGCTCGGAGTACGTCCCGTGGTGACGGCAACGCTGTCCGCCGACCACCGAGCCGCCGACGGCGCCACCGGCGCGCGCCTCCTCACCACCATGGACAAGCTCCTGCAACAACCGGAGGAACTGTGAACCACGACCAGGCGAAGGCGTTCGTCCGGCAAGCCGTGCAGCGTGTCGTCCCCGACGCCGACTTCACCGGGCTCGATCCCGGCGTGTCCCTGCGGGACACGTTCGAGCTGGATTCGCTGGACTTCCTCGAGTTCGTCGAAGCCCTCGCCGAACTCAGCGGCACGGAACTCACCGAGGACGACTATCCGGTCCTCGACACCTGGGACGGCTGTGCCGCTCGCCTGGTGGCCGAGGCCAGTACGTCCACACAGGGAAGGAGCGGATGATGCGCCACCGCAGGATCGACCAGCTGATGACCCGTGAGGTGGTGAGTGTCCGCGGCGACACCCCGTTCAAGGAGATCGCCCGCACGCTCTCGCAGCACCGGGTGACCGCTGTGCCCGTGGTGGACGGCAACGGCCGGGTCCTGGGGGTGGTGTCGGAGGGCGATCTGCTGCGCAAGACCGCCGACCAGGCCGCCGCGCCGAGTGGCATGCCGGCCGTTCCGGACCTGGAGACATGGGAGCGGGCGAAGGCGGAGGGAACACGGGCCGAGGAGCTGATGTCCGCCCCCGCGGTGTGCGCCCGTCCGGACTGGACCGTGGCCGAGGCGGCACGACTCATGGAGGTCCAGAAGGTCAAGCGGCTCGTCGTCGTCGACGGTGACGACCACCTGCTGGGCATCGTGAGCCGCCGCGACCTCTTGGGCATCTACCTCCGCGAGGACGATGACATCCGCCGGGAGATCGTCGAGGACGTGCTCGGCGACACCCTGCGTCTCGAACCGGCCGCCCTTGCCGTCGACGTGCACGACGGGCGGGTGGAGCTCCGCGGGAGGCTGCCGTTCCGTGGCATGCTGCCGGCGATCGAGCGGATGTGCGCCACAGTGGACGGCGTGGTCACCGTCTCCGGCACCCGTCTCGCGTACGACGTCGACGACACCGAACGAGGAGGTGGACGATCATGACGCGGAGCATCGTGGTCGGCCTGGACGGTACGGAACAAGCGAAGGCAGCCGCGGAGTGGGCCGCCGTGGAGGCGCTGCTGCGCGGCACGGACGTGCATCTGGTGCACGCGAGGGAACCAGGACCAGAGGCCGCTCTGTCGCTCGTGGAGTGGGAGTCCGAGGAGCCGTGGGCCCGAGAGATGATGGCGCGCATCGCCGGTGAGCTGCGTGAGCGTCACCCCGGCCTCTCGGTGACCTCACGGCTGCTGCCCTCGGGGCCCGTGCCGGGTCTCGTCGCCGCGGCCGAGGAGAGCGAGCTGCTGGTCCTCGGCTCGCGGGCGCTGGGCACCGTGGCCGGATACCTGCTCGGCTCGGTCGGCCTGACGGTCGCCGGTGTCGTCGAGCGTCCCGTCGTGCTCGTGCGGGCCGTCAGCGCGGCGAGCACTCCACGGGGCCCCGTCGTGGTCGGGGCCGACGTGCGGCAGCCCGTGGACTCCGTTCTGGGCTTCGCCTTCGAGGAAGCCGCCCGGCGGCACACCCAGGTCCTCGTCGTGTACGTACAGCAGCTCCCGCTGCACGCGGGAATGGGGCCCGCGATGGTCCCGGACTTCCGGATTTCCATGGTTCCGGAGATCAAGCGTTCGGTGGAGGTCATGCTGGACCCCTGGCGGGCGAAGTATCCCGACGTCGAGGCGGTCGCCCGCGTGGCGGTCGGGTCGGCCGGACTAGAACTGGTGGCGGTCGCCCGGGAGGCCTCCCTCGTGGTGGTGGGCCGGCGTACCCGCCACTCGAAGCTGGGCGCGCACATCGGCAGCGTGGCCCATGCAGTCCTGCACCACAGCCCGGTTCCCGTGGCCCTCGTGCCCCACGCCTGAGCCCAGTACCGATCAGTCGTCGGACACCGTCGGACGCAGCCGAACCGCCGTGACCTTGTACTCCGGACACGAGGTCACGGTGTCGGCGTGCTCCGAGGTGAGGGAGTTGACGCCGCTGGCCGGGAAGTGGAACGCGCAGAAGACCTGCCCGGGGACGATTTCCGTCCCGACGCGGGCGACCAGTCGCGCCTTTCCGTGACGGCTCTCGACGGTGACTTGGGTGCCGTCCCGGACACCGAAGCGGGCGGCGTCCTCCGGGTGCAGGTCCAGACGGTCGGACGCGTCGAGAAGAAGGTTGCCGCCTCGCCGGGTCATGCTCCCGGAGTTGTAGTGGGCCCATCGGCGCCCGGTGACGAGCACCAGAGGATAGTCGTGATCCGGTTCTTCGCCCGGCGGTAGATAGGGGGCCGCCGACAGATGGGCGCGTCCGTCGGGGGTGGCGAACCCCTCCACGTACAGGGTGGCTTCGCCCGGCCGGTCCGGTGCGGGGCAGGGCCAGGGCACCGCCCCCTCCCGGTCGAGCCGCTCGTGCGACAAACCCGCGAAGAGAGGTGTCACACGTCCGCACTCCGCGAGGGCTGCCGCTGGGGTGGGGCAGCCCAGGTCGGCACCGAGGGCATCGGCGACGGCGTGCACGACCTGGAAGTCGGAGCGTGCCGTGCCCGGAGGTTTCACCGCGGGTCGTACGCGCTGGAAGCGGCGGTCGAAGTTGACGAAGGTCCCGTTCTTCTCCAGCCAGGAGGCCACGGGCAGGACGACATCGGCATGCCGGGCGGTCTCACCGAGAAAGAGCTCGTTGACCACGACCAGGGGGCAGGCGTCGAGGGCCTCGGCCACGCGCCGGCTGTCCGGATCGGTGGCGCACACGTCCTCACCGATGATCCACAGCGCCCGCAGGCGGCCTTCCCGGGCTGCTACGAACATCTCGGGTATGCGCAGCCCCGGCGTCGGTGAGACCGGCCGGCCCCACACCGCCTCGGCGCGGGCGCGGGCCTCCAGGTCGGTGACCCGGCCGTAGCCCGGGAGCAGGTCGGGCAGGGCACCCATGTCGGAGGCGCCTTGCACGTTGTTCTGGCCGCGCAGGGGGCTGATGCCGAACCCCCGGCCGGTGCCTCCGACAGCACCACGGAGGATGGGGAGGTTCGCCAGGGTGCGGACGCCGTCGGTGCCGTGCAGGTGCTCGGTGACACCGAGCCCGTACAGAACAGCCGGACGCTCGGCGAGGCCGTAAAGCCGGGCGGCTGTCCTGATGTCGGCAGCGGGGACTCCGGTGATCCTGGCGACCCGCGCGGGCGGGTAGTCGGCCAGCAGGTCGGCGAGTTCGTCCAGTCCGGTGGCCCGGTCGCGGAGGAAGCTCGGGTCGGTCATGCCTTCGTCGACGAGGACGTGGGCGAGGCCGTGGAAGAGGGCGACGTTCGTACCAGGGCGCGGACGCAGGTGCACGTCGGCATGGCGGGCAAGACCCACGGCACGGGGGTCGGCCACGATCAGGGAGGCGCCCGCGAGCGCCCGCTGGAGGAGGCGGGCACCGACGACGGGGTGGGCCTCGACGGGATTGGCGCCGACGACCAGGAGACAGTCGGCGGTCTCGACGTCGTCGAAGGGGTCGGTGCCGCCGGCGCGTCCGAAGGAAGCGGTAAGGCCGGCAGCGGAAGGGGCATGGCACAGGCGGGAGCAGTTGTCGACGTTGTTGGTGCCGATGACGGTCCGCAGGAGCTTCTGGACGAGGTAGTTCTCCTCGTTGGTGGCACGGGCGGAGGAGATCGCGGCGACCGAGTCGGGTCCGCCGTCGAGGACGGCCGCGCGCAGGCCGTCGGCGATCCGGGTCACCGCCTCGTCCCAGGTCGCCGGTCGTAGTTCGCCGTTCTCCCGGATCAGGGGCTCGGTGAGACGTTCGGCTGAGCCGAGGTATCCGTGCGCGAAGCGGCCCTTGACGCAGGCGTGGCCCCGGTTGACCGGCCCGTCCCGAGCAGGGAGCACGGCAGCGACACGGTCCTCGCGGACGACGACGTCGAGGGTGCAGCCGACCCCGCAGTAGCCACAGGTGGTGCGTACGCGGTCGGCGGGGGCTTGACGTGAGGTGAGGCCCTGACCGGTTCCGGGCTGGGTGATCGCTCCCGTGGGGCAGGTGTCGACGCAGCCGCCGCAGGACACGCAGTCGGAGTCGGCCCAGGGGCCGCCGGTCCCCGGGGCGACGACCGTGTCGGCACCACGTCCGGTGAGGGTGAGGGCGAAGGTGCCCTGGACGTCCGAGCACATGCGGACACAGCGCCCACACGCGATGCACAGGTCCCGGTCGAGTTGGACGTACGGGTGACTTTCGTCCCGTCCGCGCGTGGGCTCACCGGCGGCCGTGTCCACCGGGATCCCCAAGTCCCGGCAGGACTCTGCCAGTTCACTGTGTGTGCTGGCGGCGAGTGCGTGCGGTGGGAGCGCAGAGGCGATCAGGGCGACCGCGTCCCGGCGCAGGTTCCGCACGTCCTCATCGGCGGTGTCGACGGTGAGGCCCGACGTCGCGGGCGTGACGCAGGCGGCGACGGTTCGCCCGTCGGCGCGGACCAGGCAGGTCCGGCAGGAGCCGGCCGGCCGGAGACGGTCGTCGTGGCAGAGGGTGGGCAGTTCGGCTCCGGCGGCACGTACCGCGTCGAGCAGTGAGGCCCCGGGGGGCAGTTCGACCGAAACGCCGTCGACCTGGAGCCGTGTCATCGGTTCCATCCTTCCAGGGCCGGCCCGAATGCACGGGCGAGGCTTCGGACGGCGGCGGGGACACGGCGGCCGAAGGCGCAGAGGCTCGCCTCGCCCATCAGCCGTGCCAGTCGTTCGTAGGACTCCCCCGGCCCACCCTGCCCCTGCGCGAGTTCGAGTCCTCGCCTGGTGCCGATTCGGCAGGGCGAGCAGGCCCCGCAGCTCTCGTCTGCGGCGAACTCCCATATGTGTCGGAAGAGTTCGTACGGGTCGACGGAGGCATCGAAGGCGACCATCCCGGCGTGCCCGAGGGCGGCGCCGTGCTCGGCGAGTGATGCCGTGGTGAGCGGGACGTCGAGCGCACGCCCGGCGAGGAAGCCGCCGAGGGGGCCGCCGATCTGAAGGGCGACGAGCTCGCGGCCGTCCTTGAGGCCACCGCCCAACCCGGTGACGATCTCGTCCACGGGTGTGCCGAGTTCGACCTCGTAGGCCCCGGGTCGGGCGAACCGCTCGGACAGGCACACCAGTTTGGTGCCGGTCTCGTCCGGTACACCGCGTCGAGCATAGGACGCTCCGCCGTGGGCGACGATCCAGGGCACGGCCGCCAGGGTCTCCACGTTGTTGACCACCGTCGGCGCGTCCCACAAGCCATGGTCCGTGGGGTAGGGGGGCCGCGGGCGCGCACAGCCGCGAGCGCCTTCGAGGCGGGCGATGAGGGCGGTCTCCTCGCCGGCGACATAGGACCCGGCTCCTTCGACGATCTCCACGAACGGCGAGGGACCGGCTGTCTCGACCGAGGCAGCCAGGTCCCCCGCCTCCGTCGCGCGTTTGACCGCCCGCCGGAGCCGGGCCATGGCCTTCGGATACTCGGAGCGCACCAGAACGGTCCCGCGCCGGGCGCCGCATGCGAAGCAGGCCAGGGCGAGTCCCGCGAGGACGCGCTCGGGGTCCTCCTCCATGAGCAGCCGGTCGGCGTACGAGCCCGGGTCGCCCTCGTCCCCGTTGGCGACGACGACCGTGT
This sequence comes from Streptomyces gardneri, assembly GCF_006539185.1. GTDB lineage: Bacteria > Actinomycetota > Actinomycetes > Streptomycetales > Streptomycetaceae > Streptomyces > Streptomyces gardneri. The sequence goes on along the minus strand of NZ_BJMN01000005.1, from coordinate 429,346 downwards.
CCGGCTTTCCCGCCGCTGCTGCCCACTTGTCGGCCACCGGAAATCCAGCGCCGCCTCGCCCGCGCAGTCCCGAGACGGCGGTCTCCTCCCGTACGTCCTCGGGCCGCAGCCCGGCCACCGCCCCGCGCCAGACGTCCCAGGCGTGCTGCCCTCCTACGATGCCGGCAAGTAGAACCGGCGAACCGGTGGTGTCGGCTGCGGGGATGCCCGGCGCGCGCGGATCCGTCCGCCCGGCGAGTTGGTGGGCCAGGTCCGGGCCCGTGCAAGGCAGGGTGCCGTCGAGGGCGGCGGGGCCCGCGTAGCAGTAGCCGAGGCAGTGCACCGCCTGCAGCGAGGTCGCACCCGTCTCGTCGACCGTGCCCGCCACCACTCCGAGGGCCTGTTCGACTTCAGCCAGATGCTCCCCGCCCCGTGCGGCGAAGCACGCCGTCGCGGTGCACACGCGCACGTGCCGCTCGCCGCGCGGGGCGGCGAGATCGGCGAAGAAGGTGGCGGGGCCGAGCCCCGCGGCGGCCGGCAGTCCGGCTGCCGCCGCGACCTGGGGCGCCCACGCCTCGGGCCTTTCGGCGGTGCCCGACCTGGCGCGCTCCAGTGCGCCCGGCAGCAGTCCCCCGCGCCCTCCGTGCCGTGCGGTCAGCTCACGGAGCGTGTCTGGGCGTCCACCCGGGTCCCCGGGCATCCGACCGGTCATGCTCCCAGGGTGACCGGCGGCGCTCCCGCTCGCATCCCGGTCGGTCACGGGGGTCACGGTTCCGAGCTGCGCAGGGCGGTCAGGCGCCGACGGTACTCCTCCTCGTCGATCTCACCGCGCGCCAGTCGCTCGCCCAGGATCTGCTCTGCCGACATGGAGGGCCGAGACCCCGACGGCCGTTCGCCGGCACGGTCCAGTGTGCGGAAGAGCATCACCGCAACGGTGATGAGAAGGCCCCAGAACAGCACCATCCCGGCTGACATGGCGAACCAACCCCATCCGTTCATGCCGTCGCCGTACCAGAACATCATCGCCACTCACACTCCCGACGGCCTGACCGGCAGGAGCCGGACGCTCCCACCACCGGCGTGTCCGCCGCTACCACCGTGCCCAGCCCCACGACGCTTCGCACAGGGGCCGACCGGCCCCTGGCAGGGGGCCGGACGGTCGCGGAAGGGAACGAGTGGCCCCTGGAGCCGGGGCCCCGGCGGCCGGAGGGTGGGGAACAGCAGTGCTCACGACGCCCATGCGGATCACTGCCGGGAGGCCACCATGGTCCGGAACACGGGGAGCCGGCCGGTCGCGGATACGCCGCAACCGTGGCAGATGCTGCTCCTCGCCACCACCGGGTTCACCCTCTGCTTCTGGGCATGGGCACTGCTGGCCCCGCTCGGCCCACGGCTGCGGGACGACCTCGACCTCAGCTCCTTCGAGCAGTCGCTGGTGGTCGCCGTGCCCGTGGTGGTCGGCGCGCTCGGCCGGATCCCTGCGGGGGCGCTGACGGACCGCTGGGGTGCACGCAGGGTCTTCCCCCTCGTCGCGGCCCTGACGATCCTCCCCGTGCTGTACCTGGGTCACCTGGCCGACTCGCTTGCCGAGGTGCTCGCCGGTGGCTTCCTCCTAGGGCTCGGGGGAACGGCCTTCGCTGTCGGCGTGCCGTTCGTCAACGCCTGGTATCCACCCGCACGGCGGGGCGTCGCCCTCGGAATCTTCGGCATCGGCACCGGTGGAACGGCCCTGTCGGCGTTCACCACCGTCCAGCTCGCCGACGCCGTCGGACGTGCCTTCCCGTTCGATCTCGTGGCCGGCTGCCTCGCCGTGTACGCCGGGGTGGCCTGGTTCCTGCTCCGCGACAGGCCGGGGCGCGCAACGGCGGCGGGGTCGCTGTTCTCGCGCACGGCACTGGCCATGCGTACAGCGGCCACCTGGCAGCTGGCGTTCCTGTACGCCGTCTCCTTCGGCGGATTCGTCGCGTTCAGCGTCTACCTGCCGACCTACCTCACCAGGGCCTACGAGCTCGGCCGCTCCGACGCGGCACTGCGCACCGCAGGATTCGTCGTCCTCGCCGTGGCGATGCGGCCCGTGGGCGGCTGGCTGTCGGACCGTACCCAGCCCATACCCGTACTGACAGCCTCGTACGGGCTCGTCTCCGTGTGCGCACTGCTCGCGGCGTTCGAGGCGGACCTGGTCCCCGTGGGAACGGCGGCCTTCTTCGGCATGGCCGCCGGCCTGGGAGCCGGATCCGGGGCCGTCTTCGCGCTCGTCGCTCGTCTGGTTCCGGCCGAGCGGGTCGGCTCGGTGACGGGAGTGGTCGGGGCGGCGGGCGGTCTCGGAGGCTTCTTCCCACCCCTCGTGATGGGAACGGTCGACAGTGTGGCGCACGATTACACGTGGGGGTTCATCCTCCTCGCCGTCACCGCGACGGGCGCGGGAGCTTTGGCCGCCACTGCCGTCCGGCGACGCGCCCGGGCGACCGCGGGCACCTGACTGCGGCGGCGAAGCCGTTCAAGCGGGGGCTCGCGGACCCGACGATTGGGCCCTTCGGCCCCTCCCCAGGGCCTGGGTGGCCGTAGCTTCCTGTTCCCTCCGGAGGATGGTATGGAAGGCATGAACACCGACCGGGCACTCCTCGTCGCCACCGGGGTAAGCAAGATCTACCGGACGGGCTCCGTCGAGGTCACCGCCCTGCTCGACCTGGATCTCCTCGTGCACCACGGAGAGATGGTGGGAGTCATGGGACCGTCCGGTTCCGGAAAGACCACCCTGCTGAATTGTCTGTCGGGGCTCGACGACATCGACGGCGGCCGGGTGGAGGTCGACGGCCACGATCTGTTCGCCATGTCGGACGCGGCACGCACGGAGCACCGGGCCCACACCATGGGGTTCGTCTTCCAGGCGTTCAACCTCATACCGGTCTTCTCCGCGGTGGAGAACGTCGAACTGCCCCTGTTGCTCGTGGGCACGCGGCCGCGTGAAGCGCGTCGCAGGGCTCTGGAGATGCTCGACCGGGTGGGCCTCGGTCACCGGGTCGAGCACCGGCCGAGCGAGATGTCCGGCGGTGAACAGCAGCGGGTGACGATCGCCCGCGCCCTGGCCGGGCGGCCCGCCATCGTGTGGGCGGACGAGCCCACCGGGAACCTCGACAGCGCGATGGCCGACCAGGTCATGGACCTGCTGTGCGAGCTCAACCGGGACGAGAGCCAGACGATCGTCCTGGTCACCCATGACAGCGCCATCGGCGCCCGTGTCCCCCGACTGATCCGGATGCGCGACGGGCAACTGGTCGACGATGTCCGCCAGACCGTCACCGCCCCGGCCATGACCCGCGACATCCCACGGGGCTGACCATGTACCCGAACCTCCTCGTTCCGCTGCTCATCGCCCTCGCGCTCGCTCTGGCGGCCCTCGTGGTGGTCGCCGTCCGGCAGCCGGTGTCACGGCGGCTGGCCTTCCGGCAGGTCGCCCGCCGGCGCACCGAGGCAGCGCTGGTGATCGGCGGATCGATGCTCGGAACGGCCATCGTCATCGGAGCCCTGGTCGTCGGCGACACCCTGAACTTCTCCGTACGCCAGGAGGCGTACGGCACCCTGGGACCGGTGGACGAGCGCGTCGTCGCACCCCCCGGACCGACCGGGCGCGCCGTGACCGAGCGGCTGGCCGCCCTGGCGGGCGACCCCGACGTCGACGGCGTCCTGAACGCCCAGGCCACCCAGGCATCGGCCGTCAGCACCGCCGACGACCGTACGGCCGCGGAACCGCGCGTCCTGGCCTGGCAGATGGACTTCGACAAGGCCGCACGCTTCGGCGGACCGGGTGGAGACTCCGGTCTCGGCGGACCGAACCCGAAGCCCGGCCAGGTCGTGGTCAACGAGCCGCTGGCCCAGTCCCTCAGCGTGGGAGCCGGGGATCCGATCACGGTGTACCTGTTCGGGACACCGCAGACATACCGGGTCGAGCGCGTGGTCCCGGAGCAGGGCCTTGCCGGTGTGGGGCTGGGCGGCAGGCTGAACCGTGATGTGTTCCTGCCACCGGAGGCCCTGGACTCCGCCGCCCGGGCCGCCGGCGCGGAGCCGCGCTCGGTCACCTTCGTGTCCAATCGAGGCGGCGTCGAAAGCGGCGAAGCCCTGACCGACCGCGTGACCACCGACATCCGGCAGGCACTGGGCCCGCTCGCCGGTCAGACAGCGATCGACACGCCGAAGCACACGGTCCTGCGGGACGCCAAACAGGCCGGGGACTCCCTCGGAGCCCTCTTCCTGATGATCGGCAGTTTCAGCATCATCGCGGGCGCGCTGCTTCTGGTGAACATCTTCGTGATGCTCGGCGAGGAGCGGAAGTCCCAGATGGGCATGGTGCGGGCGGTGGGGATGAAGCGCTCGCGTCTTGTCGGGTCCTTCACCCTCGAAGGCGCCACCTACGCGTTGCTGTCCGCCCTGCCAGGCGTGGCCCTTGGCGTCGCCGTCGGCTGGGGCGTCGCCGTGGTGGCGGCACAGATCTTCCAGGGCTGGTCGGTAGGCGGAAGCAGCCTCCGCATCGCTTTCGCCATCACCCCCACCAGCGTCCTCAACGGACTGGCCATGGGCCTGCTCATCGCCTTCGCCGCCATCCTCGCGACCAGCGTGCGCATCAGCAGGTTCAACATCATCGCCGCCATCCGCGACCTCCCCGCCACGCCCGGACAGCGACCACGCCGCCGACTGCTCGCGGTCTCCACCACACTGGCGGTCCTGTGCGCACTCGTGGCAATCCCGGCCGTGGCACGCAGCCAGCCCGACGCGACGTACCTCATGCCGGCGCTCGCCCTCGCCTTCGCCACTCCGGCACTGCTGCGAGTCCTCCCCCGTCACACGGTCACCACCCTGGTTGCCGGAGCCGTGCTCGCCTGGACACTCCTCGCACCCGTCATACGCCCCCGGATCTTCGACACGCCTTCGATGTCCGTGTACGTCATCCAAGGTGCCCTGGCCGCGTTCTCCGCCGTGGTGCTCGTCAGCGACAACCAGAAGACCTTGCTACGCCCCGTAAGGCGACTCCTCCAGCGCCCGACGGAGGGCGGCCTGGCGGCGCGACTCGCCGTCGCGTACCCGCTGGCCAAGCGATTCAGGACCGGGGCGACGCTGGTGATGTACACCTTGATCGTGTTCGTCCTCGTCCTCCTGACGGAGATCTCGGGCATCATCCGCGCCGGAGTCGACGGGGTCGTCACCGATGCCACCGCCGGATACTCCCTGCGTCTGGACTACAACCCCCAGGTCGCCGGCGACCGACTCCTCTCCGATCTCCGCAGCGGCCCGTCCGCCCCCGGGATCGCCGCCGTCACACCACTGCTCAATGCCACAGGGCGGGCCACCGATCCGGGACACCGAAGCCCTCAACCGCTGGACACCGCCGTCGTCGGCGTACCCGACGGAGCGATCACCGGCATCACGTTCCGGGAGCGGCTGCCCGGCCTGAACAACGACGCCGCCGTATGGCAGGCCCTCGCCTCCGACCCCCGTTACGTCGTGCTCGACGGCTTCTTCGGCAGCACGGGCGGCCCGGCCGGCGACTACTACGATCCCGGGGACACCCTCACCCTGACGGATACGCGGACGGGCCGCAGCGAGCAGAAAGTCATCGCCGGCGTGCTGAGCAACGGGTTGGTCTTCTACCCGGGCACCGGCGCCAGTTCGACCACGTACCCCGTCGTGCTGGGCGAGCAGGCGACGCGCGAGCTCTTCGGCACCCAGGCACAGAACGCCTCCGCACTGGTGCGCACCAGCCCCGGAACTTCCCCCGACGCCCTGGCGACCCAGCTGCAGGGCGAGCAGCTCTCGTCCAGCCTGGTCGCCACACCCATAGAGTCGGACATCCGCCAACAGTTCGACTCCAGCACCGCTTTCTTCCAACTCATGCAGGGCTTCCTCGCCCTGGGCCTCGGCGTGGGCATCACCGGCCTCGGCGTCGTCATGGTCCGGGCCGTACGCGAACGCCGCCGCACCATCGGCATCCTGCGGGCCCTCGGCTTCCGGGCACGGACCGTCCAGCGGTCCTTCCTGTGGGAGAGCTCCTTCATCGCCGTAGAGGGAATCGTCCTCGGATCGCTGCTGGGCGTCCTCACCACCTGGCTGATGTACAGCAACAGCGCCGCCTTCGAGGGCCTCGAAGGAGGTTTCCCGGTCGAATGGACCAGCATCTGCGGCCTGGCCGCAGCCACCTTCGCCGCATCGCTCCTGGCCACGATCGGGCCGGCGCGGCGCGCCGCCGCCATCCGCCCCGCGCTCGCGGTCCGCGTCACCGAATGAAGGGCACCCCTCGCGGACCGGGTCGGCGAGCGCTGATGACCGGCAGCCGGCGGGGTGGGTGGCGAAGGTTCGCAAAGAGCGTCTTCACACGGCGCCGCTCGATACCTTCCGTGAAATAGCCGCCGCGCGGACGCTGTGTCGCGCATCCCCACGAAGTACGTCCAGGAGCGCAGCCACCGACGCGGCGCGCTCCCACGCCACGTGCGTGGCGGCCACTGCCAAGGTCCGACGTACTCGTACGTCACTGTCCTTGGTCAGTCTCATAGCGAGATCCTGGTGGCGTTCCATGTGCTGCACAGACAGGACGGCGCTGGCTTGCCTAACACCGATGTGCTGATGCGTCGCGAGGAGGTTGGCGTCGATGTCTCCTGTGACATCGCTTCCGATCGCGCTGAGCGTGACAGCGGCTGCTTGCACGAGGGCGTTGTCATCACTGTGCAGGAGAACCAGCGCCTGGTCACGGACCCACTGCTTCTCCTCCAGGGCGGTAGCTGAAGCCGCGGCAAGGTACAGCCCTTGGCCGCGCAGCGACGCCGATACTGAGCCGACCTTGAAAGAGCTCAGCGGATGGGGCCTGCCGGTCACCCTTTCGTCGAGATGACTCCCGTCTCGTTCGCCGAGTACAAAAGGCTTGCTGAACTGGAACGTCGCGGGCTGGGTCTCTGTCGGCAGCTGGATCACCACATTCCGGGCCCCGCTGAGGGCGTCCTGTCGGTTGAGCGCCGCTTCTCGCGGGTCACGTGCGACTTCCAAGAGCTTGGCGAGGCACTTCTTCCGGTCCTCCTCGCCCAGGAACCCGACCAGGAAGGAATCGGAGACCATGCGCGTGCCGAACGCGACGCGGCGCGGATCTGGTTCCGGGCGCGCGAGGATGCGATCGCGCGCTTGAGCCGCTTGTTCACGGACGCTTGGGTGACCGGGGTCGAGTTCGGCGAGGATGACGTCGGCGAGAAAGAGCTTCTCGGCCACGAAACCTGCTGCTTTGACGCACAGTGCCCCGCGCTGTTCTTCGGTCAGGGGGCTCGGTGAAACCTCCTGGTCGGCAAGGCCCTTCCGGTAGGAACCGGCTCCCATGAGCCGGAGGACTGTGTCCTCCGTGATGAGGATCGATGACTTCTGAACACCGTGGCCGGCAAGGTCGAACAAGCGGGTGAGAGCGATGTAGGCCAGATCGTCGTGTGCGGAGGCGATATCGACGCAGGTGGTCGCGTGCTCGTCGTCGATGAAGCGGTAATGGCCTGGCTCACGGGGTACTTCCGAAGCCAAGAGATCGAGCAGGCGTGCGGCCTGTTCCTCAGTGCCGCGTGAGACCAGCGCACAAGCGCTCTTGACTGCCTGAATGGTGAGGCTCTGCGTCGGCAACTCGACCAGCTCACCGGCGAGGCCCCTTGTTGCCAGGTCGGTCAAATCGTCGAGCAGTCGGGCTGCGCGATCGTCCTGGATCAGGTCGGCCTGCGCTGCCACCAGTGCCGCCCGAGCATGGCGCACCCACCATGGTCCCTCATGTAGGGATTCGATCGGCAACAGACTGTCGCCTGCTGTCTCGGCAAGGCTTACAAGCTTCTTCGACTTGCCCGCCTGCTGGTAGTACGAGGCAGCCAACGAGGCTTCGCTGCTGTCGGTATACAGGTCTCCCAGAAAGTCGGCTGCCTCGGTTTCGTGGGCCCAGCTACCGGTTACGGCGCTGTCGGTGAGCCAGCACCGAGCGGAGAGAACCGCCTCGATGGGCTTCTTGCGCACCAAGGAGGACATTGCCTGCTCTCTTGGGTCCCGTACGCGGTCCAGTACGCGGCCCGACCCTGTCGCACGCAGCGCCTGGGCCAAACGGTGCTCGTCGTCGATCTCTGCAGTCAAAGGACCGTACTGAACGTTCACGGCACGAAGGGCGTAGAGCCAGTGGGCTGCCTCTTCGGTCAATCCCGCGTGGATGGCGTCGTGGACGGCTTCCCTCCAGGCGTCCGCAGCTTCTTCGGCTCGCCCTTCGAGGCAGCGCCTCCGCGCTTCTCGCGATTTGATGAGCGCCGCGTGGCGCCCCGGGACAGCACCCGTTCGGGCCGCGCTCAGGAGTGCCCGGCGCTCGGCACCGTCGTACTCGGCGCGTACAAGACGCAGCCTCATGACGATGTCATCGCTGTATTCGTCCTTGGCCTGGTGCTCGGCCTGCGCAATGGCGCCATCAATAAGGGATGTCTCCGCCCCCAGAGATCGGGGGCCATGGCGAACTGACGCTCGGCAAAGTGGAGGACCAAGAGCGGCTGGTATGCCGCCGGCTCGCCACTGGCTCCGTTCAGGGCCTCGGCAAACTTGTCGGACGCGCCACCGAGGGGGTGGAGGACAGCATCGACGGCCGCGCGAACGAGCCGTGCATGGTGTCCAATCGCCGCTGCATGATCCGTCCCGGCCGACTCCTCGCCGCGAGACAGATCGTCCAGAAGTCGTGAGAGTCTCCTCGGCTCGAACCGGTCGCCACTATGGAGCGCTGAGGCGGCGAGACCGCCGGCGAGTTCCGCAGCCTCGTGGAGCAGGCCGGATTCCCTGAGTGCCTCCAGCTGCCGACTCCTCAGCACGCTCGCATGTCCTCGGAAGCCGGCGTTCTCCAGTCGCCGGGCGAGTTCGCCGTACTTTCTGGCTGACTGATCCGGCGCCGACGCTCGCTCGGCTTCCGCTTCGCGCAGAAGTGGCCTCACGTCACTCGTCTTGAGAGGTCCGATGAGGATGCGGTCCGCCTGTTCCTGACGGTCAAGAGGAGGAGCAGGTACGCCCGGAAGGGGTGCCCCGGTACAGAACACCTCCGCCGTCTCGCGAGTCCAGAACCGGGCAACGACGTCAGCCTGGTAGCGGAGAAAGTCGTTGATCTGCTCGGCGCCCCACAGGTCCAGCTCGAGGTCCTCGTGCTCCCCCTGGAGAGTCGCCAGTTCGTCGGCCAGCTGGGTGCGCTCGGTCGAGGCGGAGGTGGCGACGATCAAATGGCCGGCGTCGAACGGCCGCCTTCCATGGGTGAACGTCTCCACCGCCTTCCTCAGGTCCCCCGCCGTGAACTCCTGGTAGTCCTTGCATTGGACGACGACGAACCGACCGTCCACATCCCGGCCGGCAAGGTCGATGCCGTACTGAGCCTGCCCCTGGACCCCGTAGCGGCGAAACCTGATCCCGCGGATGGCGAGGACGCGACTCGAGCTGCTGGACATGATCGCCTACATCGTTGCCCAGCGCGGCGGCAAGGTGGGCTTCGTGCTCGCCTCCGGTAGCGACATGTACGCCAAGGTCAGCTTCCTGCAGGCGCTCGGCATCAACACTGTCCCCATCTTCGGACGGACCCGGGAGGGAGTCCACAAGGACCGCTATTGGCGCTCGCTCCTCCACGACGGCGCTACCACCTTCCCGACCGGTGCCGACGCCGCGGCGGCGTTCGCCGACGACCAGTGCTACGTGGAGGAGCTGCGCCTGACCAGCAGAAGCGACCGGGCTCCGCTCCCCAGGGAGGAGCGGCCGTGCAGGGGCAAGCTCTTCGTGGACGGCCAGCGCGGTCGCCGGGACTGCCCGATCCTTTCGCGATGCCCTGCCCACGCAGCGGCTCGCCATGTGGCCGACGCCCAGGTGTGGGTGACCACCGCGGCCGGCCTGGCTTCCACGAAGATGCCGCAGTCCCAGATCGAGGTCCGCGTAGCCGAAGCGGCCCAGCATCACTTGGCCATTCTCCTGCTGGACGAGGCCGACACCGTGCAGCAGCAGTTCGACGACCAGTTCCTGCTGCACGAGATTCTCTCCCAACCCGGCAGGGGCTGGAGCCACCGCGTGGGGGACCGGATCGGACAGCGCTTGGAGCACTCGTGGTTCCTCGACCTCCGGGACCCCGAGGTGACGGCAGGCGACAAGCACTTCCGCCGCCACGACCAGGCGTTGACGGAGCTCTACCGGCTGATGATCGACCCGGCTGCCGACGACCTGAGCGCCCTCATCGCCGAGGGACCGTTCACCGGGTACAGCCTCCTGCGGCGCCTGGCCCGAAGCCTCCACGGCCTCGGCGAGGGCAACGACTTCGCCCGCAAGGCGGAACTGGAGGAAGCCTCCGACCGGTACTTCGAAGAGTACTTCGAGCCGCTGGTCACCGCCCCCTTCCAGGTGCCCGCAGTGAACTGGGCCGAGCTGATCGAGGCAATGACAGCGACCCACGACACCCTCATGTCCGCGCAGGAGGCCGCCGAGGCGTGGATCGAGGCCCACCAGCCGGTACTCGACGGCATCACGGCCCGGGGCACGCCGGCGGAGCTCGCCCAACTGTTGCAGGGCGGCTTGTGGGCCGCGCGCATCACCACATCGTTCTTCGAGGTCGCCCAGCGTCTGCCGGCCATCAGCCCAGCACAGATCGGAGACGGCGACGACTTCTGGAGCCGCCAGCCGCCCCGCGACCTGATGCCCTTCGTACCCGAACAGGCCACGGGAAACCTGATGGCTCTCCAGTGGCAGCCCAACCCCGCCGGCGACAGCGGGTCCTTCAGCATCCTGTGGCTGCGCGGTGTGGGCCGGTGGCTGCTGTACCACCTCCATGACCTCCTGGAGGCCGAAGGAATCCAGGGGCCCAACGTCGTCCTCGCCTCCGCAACCAGCTGGATGCCCGCCTCCCCCCGCTTCCACCTCGATGTCACCCCGAACCTGGTCCTACGCGAACCCGAGAAGGCCAGGGCGGCGCTGCTGGAAAGCAAGATGTTCTTCCGCCCACCCCGCTACCGCGACGGACGCCCCGTCTTCACCTCAGGCACCGGAGGTGACCCCACCCTCCACGCGCACGCCCTGTGTACCTCCGCCGACTGGATCTGCAACCCCGCCCCCGGTGCGCGGGAATCGCTGCTCCAACAGGCCCGCCAACGCCTGGCCAACGACCGCCAGCAGGTCCTGTTCACCGTGCAGAGCACCCGGGACGCCCAAACCGTCGCCGACTACATCAACCAGAAGACCCCGTACACGGCCCTCCACGTCATCCGAGACGACGACCCGCCCACCCGCCACAGCATCCCCCGGCGACGCCTTGCCACCTTCGCCGCCTCCGGGGCCGACATCCTCGTGGCAGCCGAAGGCGCCGTCCAACGCGGCCACAACATCCTCAACGCACGCCGCGTCGCGGCCCTCGGCGCCGTGTTCTACCTGGCCCGGATCCACCCACCCGCCGACGACGCAACCTTCCCACTCTCGCTCCTCAGCCGCGAAGCGATGCGCCGCCTTCGAAATCCTCTCGACGTCACCCTTGACCACGCCGACCCGGTCGACCTCGCGCGCAAGCTCCGCGGCAGCGAGCGTCGCCGTTGGCAGCGGCGGGTAGGCGAGCCCGTCCTGTTCACCCGACTCACCGACCCGATCGAGCACGCCGCGTTCGTCGGCAACTTTCTTGTTCCTCTCCACCAGACCCTCGGCCGTGGCATCCGCGGCAACGAGCCCGTGCTGGTCTACCTCTGCGACGCAGCCTTCGCCCCCCGCACCGCGAATCTCGACGACTCCGCCCCGGACACCCCCCGTACCAGCGTGATCGTCGCCGCACAGCAGCTCCTACACGGCTGGCTCACCGACCCCGGCCCCGCGGCCACGGTCGCCGAGCGGCTCGACCACGAACTCGCGAAGGCCTGTTGGGGCCTGGCTTCCCATCTTCTCGACAACATCGACTGGGGTCACCGCTGATGCCCGCCTACCGCAGCACCCAAGCCACCGTCCTCACCTTCACGCCGGAAGCCACCTGGCCCGTCACCGGCTACCGCACGACCTGCCCGCCGGGAATGCTCGCCCTCCTGGAGAAGGCGTGGGATACCCGGCCCGGCCGTCGTCCCCGCGGCGGACCCGACTACCTGCCCACCAAATCGCTACGGGACCTGCTCACCCTCATCGACCCCGACATCACCTCCGTGCAAACCAACCCCCGCGATCCCGCATGGCTCCGGGCCCGCACCGAGGTCGCCCCGGACCTCCTGCTGATCGCCCTGTCGGCATGGGCCTCGGCCCGCGTGGCACCCCACATGCCCGACACCGACTGGTACAGCCAACTCGAAGGCGCTGGCCAGCTGGAGTGGGTTTCCGAGGACCTGGACCTCACCCGCCATGGCCTTCATGCCAACGACACCGCCAACCCCCCGAGCCACGTCTTCAATCTCCTGCCCAGCCTCGTCGCCGAGCACCTCACCAGCAGCGGGCTCCAACTCCTGGGACACCACCGCGACCTGCGGCTCGGCCCCACCCGAGCAGACGGCCGCCGTACTCTGCACCTCGGCGCACCCGAGACCCTCACCGACGAAGACGGCTCGGCCGGAGCCAGCATGGACGTCCTGACCTTCCACCTCGAGACAGTGCCCGGCGTCCCCGCGCTCCACCTCCACGTCGACCTGAACATGACCCGCCTCGCGACGCGCCCGGTCGAGTACATCCCCCGCCGCGGATTCAGTGACCCGACCGCCGGCGGGAGATCGTGCCCGCATTCCTCCAAGAGGGAGACAACCCCGCTGACTGGGCCATGTACGTCCAGGCCCAACGACGTCTTCACGCCCACACGACGATCGCCACCACCTGGCCAGCCATCGCTCACCTCGCCGGATTGATGGAGGAGTACATCCTGTAATCAGCACGGATCTCATGACGGCGCTCACGACAGCTTCCGAGCGCCTGAGTGAGCGAGGCCACCGCAAGCCGCATATCTCCGGTCACGATCGTCGCCGCGGCTTCGCACCCTCCACTGACAGTCCGCACATCCAACCGCCACGACGACCAACCCAGCGAACCTATGCGGAGGGGGCAGCGGCTGCAGCAGATCGTGCGCCGGGGCCGCAGCCTGACCAACCGCGAACTTACACAGCCACAGCGCATCCTCGGTCCGCTCGTGGCTAAGCGCGGACGACCGAAGCGTTTTGAAGATGATCTCGGCTGGGCAGACCGGGAGCCCCGAACGGGGCCGGTTCAGGAGAAGGACGGCGCCAGAGGAGAATGACTCAGGAGGCGGACGGCTCGATCTCCCCCGCGAAGACGATGACCTGGTCGATGAGGCTCCGCCGCAGATGGACGACGTCCGTTCCCGCCAGGCGGGGGCCTCCACCCGGCGTCGTGAAGACCCACTGGTACCGGGCCCACTCGTCCGGCATGTCCACCGCCGAACAGCGCACCATCGTGCCGGTCCCCGCGGGGTGGCGCCGGATGTCCAGCACGAACCGCTCGACCGCCTCGATCCCCTCACTGCGGCCCAACGGTCCCCAGAAGACCACGTCCGAGGTGAGGGCCTGGGAGAGCAGCGCAGTCACATAGCTGTCGTCCGAGGCGTTGAACGCGGAAATGAACGTGTCGATCGCGGACCGCGCGGTCTCTTCCTGCTCTTCCTGCATGCACCAGTAATACCAGTCGCCCCGCGGACCGCGCTCGCCCCGTGAGCCGTCTCCCGACCACGGTGAACCATCCCGGTCACAGCACTAGCTCGGCCAACCACAGCCGCGCTCCTGGCCGCGTTCCTCAACGTCGAGCGACGCGCCATGGTCGTGCAAGAGAGCGAGGGCTGGTCCGCGGACGACCACGGGAGGCACACCCTTGTCGCCGCACGGGCCCTACTCGAAGGGTTCGCGAAGAACGGTGACATCGGACCGTTGCTTGAGCACCTTGACGCTCTTCGCGCAGGTGCGCAGCTGATGTCGAATTTTCTCCACGGTCTTGCCGCGGCAGGTGCAGAGAACGACCGCTTGGCCGAAGCTGCCCGAGACATCTGGCCGTCGTTGCTGCGCCATGCCATTGGCTACCTGAGTGATGACCCGAGCCCCTACCGCGACCACCACTGGGGGGACTGGGCTGCCGCTGCCCTGATGCCGGACCCTCTTCCATGGACGCAGGGCCTGTAAGCGTGTCCTGGATCTCCGATCTGTGCATTCAAGATGGACGTGTCACGGTCAAGCAGTCGTGGCTTTCGAACAACTGGCTCAAGGACGTTCGCAGAACGGCTGAGGAACTCGACGAGTTGGACGGGTGGCAGATGCTCGTCGACTCCCTGGTCGTCGCCGGCAACGAGGGACTGGCGCCGTACAGCAGGTGATGTCTCAGACTCCCTGCCCGTCCTCTTGAGACTTCCGGGTCTGGTCTCGGGGTAGCCGATCGACAGCAGGTCGAACCGCTTGCCCTCGAGGTGAAGGCCGAGGACACCCCGGAGGTGGGCAAGCACCAGACCTCCGGTTGAGGCCGGGCGTACAGCGCCCTCAGAACGAGATCGTCCGGATCTGACCGGCGGCGCACTACTGCGCGCTCGCAACGGTGCGTCGATAATTGCGCCGTGATGCGCATTTGCAAAGCTCGTCCGCAGCACTCGAAGCTGACATCTCATCAGGAAAGTCAGCATTCAGTCGGCATCAGTACCGCGCAGAACCGCCCCTCAGCACCATGAACCGCCAAGATCAACAAATCGGAACACCTGCTCTGACCTGCTAAGACCCTGCTCAGTAGCTTGCCTGCTAGTCTCACCAGGAGGTACCCGTGAGGATGCTGATCAACGTTCCGGAGACCGTCGTCGCCGACGCGCTGCGCGGGATGGCCGCCGCTCACCCGGAGCTGACCGTGGACGTGGAGCGGGGGATCGTCGCGCGGCGGGACGCTCCCGTGGCCGGGAAGGTCGCGCTCGTGTCCGGGGGCGGGTCCGGGCATGAGCCGTTGCACGGCGGGTTCGTGGGGCCGGGGATGCTGTCGGCTGCGTGCCCCGGGGCCATTTTCACGTCGCCCGTTCCCGATCAGATGGTGCGGGCCGCGGCCGCCGTGGACAGCGGTGCCGGGGTGCTGTTCGTCGTCAAGAACTACACCGGCGACGTGCTCAACTTCGAGATGGCGGCGGAGCTCGCCGAGGACGAGGGCATCCAGGTCGCGAAGGTCCTCGTCGACGACGACGTCGCGGTGACCGACAGTCTGTACACGGCGGGGCGACGCGGGACCGGCGGCACCCTGTTCGTGGAGAAGATCGCGGGGGCCGCCGCCGAGGCGGGCGCCCCGCTGCAGCGGGTGGAGGCGATCGCCCGTCGGGTGAACTCGCGCTGCCGGTCCTTCGGGGTCGCACTGAGCGCGTGCACCACCCCCGCCAAGGGCAGTCCGACCTTTGAACTCCCCGCGGGAGAACTGGAGTTGGGTGTCGGGATCCACGGCGAACCGGGGCGCGAGCGGCGCGGCATGATGACCTCTCGCGAGATCGCGGACTACGCCGTCGACGCGGTGGTCGAGGACCTGCGCCCGTCCGGGCCGGTGCTCGCGCTGATCAACGGGATGGGCGGGACCCCGCTGCTCGAACTGTACGGCTTCAACGCGGAGGTGCAGCGGGTGCTGACCGAGCGCGGGATCCCGGTGGCCCGGACGCTCGTCGGGAACTACGTCACCTCACTCGACATGGCCGGCTGCTCGGTCACCCTGTGCGAGGTGGACGAGGAGCTGTTGCGCCTCTGGGACGCGCCGGTGCGGACACCCGCACTGCGCTGGGGACGGTGACGCGGCACATGAGAGAGGGAGAGGGCATGGGCGAGGCGTTTGATGCGGGGTTCTTCGTGCGGTGGCTTGAGGCTGCGGCCCTGGCCGTGGACCGGGAGGCCGGGCTGCTCACCGAGCTCGACTCGGCGATCGGCGACGCCGACCACGGCGCCAATCTGCAGCGCGGGTTCGCCGCCGTGGCGGAGCTGCTCGCGAAGGAACCGCCCGCGACGCCCGGCGCGGTCCTCGTCGCCGCCGGGCGGCAGCTGATCTCCACGGTGGGCGGGGCATCCGGACCCTTGTACGGGACGCTGCTGCGCCGCACGGGGAAGGCGCTGGGCGAGGACGAGCACGTCGGTCGGGAGCGGCTGGCGGAGGCGTTCGCGGTCGGCGTGGCCGCCGTGTCCCAGTTGGGCGGCGCCCAGGTGGGCGACAAGACGATGCTGGACGCGCTCGTCCCGGCCGTCGAGGCGCTGCGGGTCTCCTTCGGGGCCGCGCGCACGGCTGCCGAGGAGGGCGCCCTGGCGACCGTACCCCTCCAGGCGCGCAAGGGCAGGGCCAGCTACCTCGGCGAGCGGTCGATCGGTCACCAGGACCCGGGCGCGACGTCGTCCGCGCTGCTGTTCGCGGAGCTCGCCGGGACGGCCCGCGCGGAGGGTCCCGCGTGAGCGCGGCCGCGCCGGTCGGCATCGTGCTGGTCTCGCACAGCGCGGACGTCGCGGCCTCGGTCGCGGCGCTGGCCCTGGGCCTCGCGGGCGGTGGCGGGACGGCGCCGATCCACCCTGCGGGCGGGCTTCCCGACGGTGGTCTCGGGACGAGCGCCGAGCTGATCTGCTCGGCGGCGAAGGCTGTCGACGGCGGCGCCGGGGTGGCGATCCTGGTCGACCTGGGCAGTGCGGTGCTGACCGTGAAGGCGCTGCTCGCCGAGGGCGACGAGCTGCCGGAGGGCGCTCGGCTGGTCGACGCGCCCTTCGTCGAGGGCGCGGTCGCGGCGCTGGTGACGGCGAGCGCGGGCGGGGATCTCGACGCGGTGGCCGCTGCGGCCTCGGAGGCGTACGCCTATCGCAAGGAGTGAAGAAGTGGGGGTGTGAGCGGCTCGGCTTGATAGGCAAGTGAATGGTTGCCTATCCTGGGGTGGTGGCCGACGACCTCTTCAAAGCATTGGCCGACCCCACCCGTCGCACGATCCTCGACGAGCTCGCGGAGAAGTCCGGACAGACACTGTTCGAGATCTGTTCGCGGCTGAGCATGAAGCACCAGCTCGGCATCTCGCGCCAGGGGGTCTCCCAGCACCTCGCGGTGCTGGAGGCCGCCGGGCTCGTCGAGACCCGGCGGGAGGGCCGCTACAAGTTCCACGACCTGAACACGGCCCCGCTGCGGCACATCGCCGAGCGGTGGCCCGTGCGCGACACACCCGGACCGGAGAAGAGCACCCCATGAAGATCCATCTGACCAGCGTCTTCGTCGACGATCAGGCCAAGGCCGAGCGTTTCTACACCGAGATCCTCGGCTTCGTGAAGAAGCACGACGTCCCGCTGGGCGAGACGGACCGGTGGCTGACCGTGGTCTCGCGCGACGAGCCCGGCGGCGTCGAGCTCCTCCTGGAGCCCGCCGGCCATCCGGCGGTCAAGCCCTACCGTGACGCGCTCGTCCAGGACGGCATCCCGCTGGCCCAGTTCGCGGTCGACGACGTGCAGGCGGAGTACGACCGGCTGCGCGGTCTCGGCGTCCTTTTCACCCAGGAACCGCTGGAGATGGGACCCGTCACCACCGCCGTCTTCGACGACACCTGCGGCAACCTGATCCAGATCGCCACCGTGCCGAAGTAGAGAAGCAGGGAAGCAGGGAAGCTGAGAAGCTGAGAAGAGAAAGCAGGCCGAGCGAGCGGGCCGGGGACGGACGGCCCGCGCTCCCGGCCGTCAGCCGAGGACGGCGTCGACCTCGACCTCGACGAGCCACTCGGGGTCGATGAAGCGTGAGACCTCCACGAAGGTCGTGACCGGCCGGACCTCCGCGAACCGCTCGCCGTGAGCTCGCGCGGCCTCCTTCCAGCTCGTCACGTCGGTGAGCATGATCCGCGTACGGACCACGTCCTCCAGCGACGCCCCCGCGGCCTTCAGCGCCGCCTCGGCGATGTCCAGACACCTGACGGTCTGCCCGTACACGTCGCCTCGCGCCACGTTGGTCCCGTCGTCGCCGATCGGGGCCGTCCCGGCGACCGCCACGTGCGCCCCCTTTCGAACGGCCCGGGAAAACCCGATCTCCGGTTCGAGTGGTGAGCCGGAAGTGACCGTCTGTCGGACATTCTCCATCGCCGCGTGCTCCTTCGCGTTGTGATGTACCTGGTCAACGCACTACTGTCGCAGGGCCTTGGTGTACGGGAAACCGGTGCAGTACCGGTGCGGCCCTCGCCACTGTGATCGGGAGTTCCGGCTCCACACCCGCGGGAGACCACCCGCGGGCAAGCCACTGGACCGTCGTGGGAGACCGCTGCGGTGTGGGAAGGCGGAGTCGGGGCGTATGACCGTCAGCCAGGAGACCGGCCAGGGTGCGTTGTCCATCCACGAGGTGCTGGAGAGGGTCTCCCAACCATGCATATAGCCGAGGGGTATCTGCCCCCCGTTCACGCCGCCGCCTGGGGCGTCGCGGCCGCTCCGTTTGTCGTACACGGGGTTCGCGCGCTCACCCGCGAGGTGCGGTCCAACCCCGAGTCCACACTGCTGCTCGGCGCCTCCGGCGCCTTCACGTTCGTCCTGTCCGCGCTCAAGCTCCCGTCGGTGACGGGCAGTTGCTCGCATCCGACGGGTACGGGTCTGGGCGCGATCCTCTTCCGGCCGCCCATCATGGCGGTCCTCGGGACGATCACCCTGCTCTTCCAGGCCCTGCTGCTCGCCCACGGCGGGCTCACCACGCTCGGCGCGAACGCCTTCTCCATGGCGATCGTCGGACCCTGGGCGGGGTACGGGACCTATCTGCTGGTGCGCCGGTTCGGCGCGCCGCTGATGGTCGCCGTCTTCTTCGGCGCGTTCGTCGCCGACCTGTCCACGTACTGCGTCACGAGCGTGCAGCTCGCGCTGGCCTTCCCCGACCAGGGCAGCGGCGTCATGGGCGCCCTGGCCAAGTTCGGTTCCATCTTCGCCGTGACCCAGATCCCGCTGGCGGTCAGCGAGGGCCTGCTCACCGTGCTCGTGATGCGGCTGCTCACGCAGTCCAGCAAGGGCGAGCTGACCCGACTGGGCGTCCTGACCGGGGCGGCGACGAAGCGACGCGAGGAGGCGGGCGCGCGATGAGCGTCAAGATCAGCCGTAACACGAAGATCAACGCCCTGCTGCTGCTCATCGTCGCCGCGCTCGCGGTGCTGCCGCTCGCGCTGGGGCTCGGCGACCACAAGGAGGAGCCGTTCACCGGGGCGGACGCGGAGGCCGAGACCGCGATCACGGAGCTCCAGCCCGACTACGAGCCCTGGTTCAGCCCCCTGTACGAGCCGCCGTCCGGGGAGATCGAGTCGGCGCTGTTCGCCCTCCAGGCGGCGCTGGGCGCCGGCGTCCTCGCGTACTACTTCGGTGTGCGGCGCGGGCGTCGGCAGGGTGAGGCCCGGGCCCTCGCGAAGACGGGGGACGCCGTGGACGCGGAAGGCGGCGCGGTGGACACCGCAGGCGCCGGCGCCTCCGTGCCCTCGGCCCGCGCACCCGGCAGCAAGGACGCGTAGCCGCCCATGCTGCCGATCGACGCGGCGGCGCACAGCAGTCGATGGCGCCGCCGCCATCCTGTCGAGAAGGCCCTGCTCGGCTTCGGTCTCACGCTGTGCGCGGTCTGTCTGCCGCCGTGGCCGGGCGCCGTGCTCGTCGCGGCGGCCACGCTCGTGGTCCTGCTCGGCCCGGCCGGAGTCGCGGGCCGTCAGCTGTGGCGGGCGTTCCGTGTGCCGCTCGGCTTCTGCGTCACGGGCGCGGTGCCGCTGCTCTTCGAGGTGGGCGGGGCGCGGGGGTTCGTGGCTCTCGCGCCCGGCGGGCCCGTCCACGCGGGCGAGCTGCTGCTGCGGACCGCCGCCGCCTCGCTGGGGGTGCTGCTCTTCGCGTTCACGACACCTGTGTCCGACGTGCTCCCCCGGCTCGTCCGCGCGGGCGTGCCGGCTCCCGTGGTCGACGTGGCGCTCGTGATGTACCGGATCATCTTCCTGCTTCTCGACTCGCTGTCCAAGATCCGCCAGGCGCAGGCCGCCCGGCTCGGGCACACCACCCGGGCGGCGACCTGGCGTTCGCTCGCCGGGCTCGGCGCGACCTCGTTCGTGCGCGCCTTCGACCGGGCACAGCGCCTGCAGTCGGGGCTCGCCGGGCGCGGCTACGACGGGACCCTGCGGGTGCTGGTCCCCGCCGCCGCGGTCTCCCGCCGGTTCCTGGCGGCGGCCGTGGGGCTGCTCTGCGGGCTCGTCGCCCTCACTCTCGTACTCGAAAGGTTCCTGCCGTGACGTCTCCGACGACCTCCGCGACCCCTGTGGTGGAGCTGGTGAAGGCGGGCTTCGCCTACGAGGACGGTCCCGCCGTCCTGTCCGGCGTCGACTTCGCGGTGGCGGAGGGGCGGGCCATCGCGCTCCTCGGGCGCAACGGCAGCGGCAAGACGACGCTGCTGCGGCTGCTCAGCGGGGGGCTGCGGCGCGGGAGCGGGTCGCTGCTCCTGGACGGGGCGGAGGTGACGTACGACCGGAAGGGGCTGACCCGGCTGCGGACCACCGTGCAGCTCGTGGTGCAGGACCCGGACGACCAGCTGTTCGCGGCCTCGGTCGGTCAGGACGTGTCCTTCGGGCCGATGAACCTGGGGCTGCCGGAGGAGGAGGTTCGGCTCCGGGTGCGGGAGGCCCTGGAGGCGCTTGACATCGTGGCCCTGGAGGACAGGCCGACGCATCTGCTGTCGTACGGGCAGCGGAAGCGGGCGGCGATCGCCGGGGCCGTGGCGATGCGGCCGCGGGTGCTGATCATGGACGAGCCGACGGCCGGGCTCGATCCGCACGGGCAGGAGCGGCTCCTCGACGCCCTCGCGCGGCTCCGCGCCTCCGGGACGACGGTGGTGATGGCGACGCACGACGTGGATCTCGCGCTGCGCTGGGCGGACGAGGCCGCGGTGCTCTCCCCCGCCGGGCTGCGGACGGGTCCGGTCGCCGAGCTCCTCGGGGACGACGCCCTGCTGGACGCGGCGCGGCTGCGGCGGCCCTGGGGCACGTCCGTGTCCCGGCTGCTGCGCGCCCACGGGCTGCTCGCCCCGGACGCGCCCGAGCCCCGTACGCCGGAGGAGCTGGACGCCTGGGTGGCCGCCGCGCCGCTTGCTACTGAGTAGTAGAAATCACGTGCCGAATCTTCTGCAACTAGTTGCAGAAGGGGGAGGGGTCCCTTAGAACTGAGGTCGACTGATCCTGCGCGAGGAGGCGCCCTCATGACCGCGACCCCGACCCCCACCACCCCGTACCCGCATCTGCTGAGCCCGCTCGACCTCGGGTTCACGACCCTGCCCAACCGGGTGATCATGGGCTCGATGCACGTCGGCCTGGAGGAGACGGAGCACGGCTTCGAGCGCATGGCCGCCTTCTACGCGGAGCGTGCCCGCGGCGGCGTCGGCCTGATCGTCACCGGCGGCATCGCGCCCAACGAGGCCGGCCGGCCCTGGGACGGCGGGGCCAAGCTCACCACGCCGGAGGAGGTGGCCGAGCACCGGCTGATCACCGACGCCGTGCACGGCGCCGGCGGCCGGATCGCGATGCAGATCCTGCACTTCGGCCGGTACGCGTACCACCCCACCCTCGTCGCGCCCAGCGCGATCCAGGCCCCGATCAGCCCCTTCGTACCGAACGAGCTGACCGACGCCGAGGTCGAGCAGACCGTCGAGGACTACGCCCGCTGCGCCGAGCTCGCCAAGGAGGCGGGCTACGACGGCGTCGAGGTCATGGGCTCCGAGGGCTACCTCATCAACGAGTTCATCGCCGCGGCCACCAACCAGCGCACCGACCGGTGGGGCGGCTCGTACGAGAACCGCGTCCGCTTCCCGCTGGAGATCGTCCGCCGGATCCGCGAGCGGGTGGGCGCGGACTTCATCCTCGTCTACCGCCTCTCCATGCTGGACCTCGTCCCCGGCGGCTCGACCCTGGAGGAGGTCGTCCAGCTCGCCAAGGAGATCGAGGCGGCCGGCGCCACCATCATCAACACCGGCATCGGCTGGCACGAGGCGCGCATCCCCACCATCGCCACCTCCGTGCCGCGCGGCGCGTACACCTGGGTCACGAAGAAGCTGATGGGCGCGGTCTCCGTCCCGCTCGTCACCAGCAACCGCATCAACACCCCCGAGGTCGCCGAGGAGATCCTCGCCGACGGCCGGGCCGACCTCGTCTCGCTGGCCCGCCCCTTCCTCGCCGACCCCGCCTTCGTCGCGAAGGCCTCCGAGGGCCGCGCCGACACGATCAACACCTGCATCGGCTGCAACCAGGCCTGCCTCGACCACACCTTCAACCTGAAGATCACCTCCTGCCTGGTCAATCCGCGGGCCTGCCACGAGACCGAGCTCGTCCTCTCCCCCACCCGGCTCGCCAAGCGCGTCGCGGTGGTCGGCGCCGGCCCCGCCGGGCTCGCCTGCGCGGTGTCGGCGGCCGAGCGCGGCCACGCCGTCACCCTCTTCGACGCCGCCGCCGAGATCGGCGGCCAGCTCAACGTCGCCAAGCGCGTGCCGGGCAAGGAGGAGTTCGACGAGACCCTCCGCTACTTCCGCGTGCAGCTCGCCGAGCGCGGCGTCGAGGTCCGCCTGAACACCTACGTCTCCGCCGCCGACCTGGAGGAGTACGACGAGGTCGTCGTCGCGACCGGCGTCTCCCCCCGCACCCCCGACATCGCCGGCGTGGACCACCCGAGCGTCGTCAGCTACCTGGACGTGCTGCGGGACGGCGCGCCGGTCGGCGAGCGCGTCGCGATCATCGGCGCCGGCGGCATCGGCTTCGACGTCGCGGAGTTCCTCACGGACGGCGGGGAGGGCGCGAGCCAGGACCCCGAGACGTACTTCCGCCAGTGGGGCGTCGACACCTCGTACGAGAACCGGGGCGGACTGCGCGCCCCCGAGCGCACCGCGCCGCCGCGCCAGGTGCACCTGCTCCAGCGCAAGAGCTCCAAGGTCGGCGCGGGCCTCGGCAAGACGACGGGCTGGATCCACCGCACCGAGCTCAAGCACCGGGGCGTCGCCATGGTGGCGGGCGTGTCGTACGAGCGGATCGACGACGAGGGTCTGCACCTGACCATCGACGGGGAGCCTCAGCTCCTGCCGGTGGACACGGTCGTCCTCTGCTCCGGCCAGGACCCGCGGCGTGATCTGCACGAGGAGCTGGTCGCCGCCGGCCGCTCGGCGCACCTGATCGGTGGCGCTGACGTCGCCGCCGAGCTGGACGCCAAGCGGGCGATCGACCAGGGCACGCGGCTCGCCGCCGAGCTGTGATCCTGGCCCGATGAACCCTGTGGCCGGCCGAATCTAGGATGCGAGCATGTCCCTCCCGCACGCGATCCTCACCGCGTTGCTCGAAAAGCCGTCCTCCGGCCTCGAACTGACGCGCCGCTTCGACAAGTCGATCGGCTACTTCTGGTCGGCCACGCACCAGCAGATCTACCGCGAGCTGGGCAAGCTGGAGCAGGCGGGGCACATCCGCGCCCTGCCCGCTCCGGTGCCCGCGCGCGGGCAGAAGAAGGAGTACGAGGTGCTGCCCGCCGGCCGGGGAGAGCTGAGCGACTGGGTCGCCAGGTCCGAGGACCCGAAGCCGATGCGGTCCGCCCTGCTGCTGCGGATGCGGGCGGCCGCGATCGTCGGGGCGGAGGGGCTGCGGGCCGAGCTGGAGCGCCATCTCGCGCTGCACCGCGAGCAGTTGGACGAGTACCTCGCTATCGAGGAGCGCGACTTCCCGGCGGACCGGCGCCGCACCGAACCGGACCGGCTGCGCCATCTCGTTCTGCGCGGCGGGGTGGATCTGGAGCGGTTCTGGGTGGAGTGGCTGACGGGGGCGCTGGCGGAGCTGGGGCCGTCGGAGGCGTAGCGGCTCTGCTGCCTCTGTTCGGTCACGCGGGGTGTCCGGCGGCGAGATCGCGGACGTCGCCGTACCGCAGCGGTGCGGTCGGCGGCTCGCCGACGGACTCCGCCTGCTCGACGGGGGCCAGGACGAAGCCCTCGTGGTCGCCGCCCGGGAGGCGGGCCTCGACCCAGCCGGTGAACCAGACCCGTACGTCCGACAGGACCGGGCTTCCGCCGTGCCCGGGCCGCCACGCGACCCGGGCGAACTTGTCGACACGGTCTCCGGTCTCACCGCCGAACAGTTCGGCGAGAGCCCGCTGTTCGCGGCCGAGCACGTGCACCGTGAGGTGGTGTGCCTCGCGTGCCACTCCGTGCGTGTGGTTCACGGTCGACAGCCACACCACGAACCGTGGCGGACGGATGGAGCAGGGGGAGGCGAAGCCGACGAGGCAGCCTGCTCGCCGCCCGCCCGAGGCCGCGGTGACCACGTACATCGTGTCGTCCAGGGCGGTGGCGAAGTCGCCGAGGTCCGGCATCTCGCCTCCTCGGGCTCGGGGGGGGACGGGGAACGGAAGGCCGTCGCGTCGCGGGGCGCCCTACCAGTAGTGGGCTCGGCCGCCCACCTTGTGGCCGACGGCTCCGAGGATCCAGAGGACGGCCCCGATGACAACGAGGACGATCCCGATGGTCCAGATGATGGAGATTCCGGTGAGGAATCCGATGAGGAGGAGAAGGAGGCCGACGAGGATCATGATGTGTCCCGGTCTCTCGTAGGGGGCCCGGCTCGCGGTGTGGCCACGGGCTCACGGCCGGCGGTGTCGCTGTGTCGCTTCACCGATGGACCGCGTCTGCCCGCGATCCCACGTTTGTATGGGTCACCAGAGGCAGGTTTCTTGGATTCGTTGTCCGGCAACGCCCTCGCTTCTGCCCAGGGGGCTGCCTCAGTCAGGGGGCTCTTCGACCGTCGGACGCTCGGTCGGGGACGGCTCGGGGTCCGGATGGGTCGCGCCCGGCGGCTTCCGGGGGTTTCCCGGCTCATGATCGTGGCTAGTCGCCCGGTATGGCACGAATCGGGTACACGATGATGACCGAGCAGGCAGGTCCGCGTGGACTGCTGCCCGTCCTGCGGAACCTCTGAGGAGGCCACGGTCATGAACCGCGCCGCACTGTTCGATGTCGACGGCACTCTCACCGACACCAACCACCTCCATGTCGTCTCCTGGTGGGAAGCGCTGCGCCAGTCCGGGCACCGGGTCCCGGCGCACGCCGTCCACGGGGCCATCGGCCTGCCCGGAGCCGACCTCCTCGACCATCTCCTGGGCGAGGACCGGGACCGCGAGGGCGACGACCGGATGAGCGCCGCCCACGACACCCTCTACGCCACGTACTTCGACCGGCTGGCCCCGCTGGACTCCGCCGCGGAACTCCTGCGCGCGCTGTCGCAGGACGGGTGGAAGGTCGTCCTCGTCACCTCCGCGAAGGACCGCGAGCTCACGGCGCTGCGCCGGGCCGTCGACGCCGATGACGCCATCACCGACACCGCGACCTCGGACGACGTGGAGCGGGGGAAGCCCGCGCCCGATCCCGTACGGCACGCCCTCGACCTGGTCGAGGTGCGGCCCCGGTCCGCCGTGTTCGTCGGCGACTCCGTCTGGGACATGAAGGCGGCCTCCTCGGCCGGTGTGACCGCCGTCGGCCTGCTGTGCGGCGGTACGCCCCGCGTGGACCTGGAGGAGGCGGGCGCGGCCGCCGTCTACCGCGACCCGGCCGAGCTCCTGGCCCGCCTCGGCGACAGCCCGCTCTCCCGGCTGCCGGCCGCGTGACGAATGACCCGTGTGTCACGGGGTACGCGCGGGGCGATCCCGCATTAGTCCCACGACGACGAGCAGGAGGAAGCACCATGAGCATGGTGAAGCAGACCATCGACGTCGATGTTCCGCTGCGGAACGCGTACAACCAGTGGACGCAGTTCGAGGAGTTCCCCCAATTCATGGAGGGCGTCGAGGACGTCACACAGGTCGACGACCGGCACTGTCACTGGCAGACCAAGGTCGCCGGCGTGCGCCGCGAGTTCGACACCGAGATCGTCGACCAGCTGCCCGACGAGCGCATCTCGTGGCGCACGGTCGGGGGTGACGTCCAGCAGAAGGGCGTCGTCACCTTCCAGAGCCTCGACGAGAGCCACACCCGGGTGAGCCTGGCGATGGACATGGAGCCGAGCGGCATGGCGGAGAAGGCCGCCGACGCGCTCGGCATCCTGGACCGGCGGGTCAAGGGCGACCTGAAGCGGTTCAAGGGCTTCATGGAGGACCACGAACACGAGACCGGGGCCTGGCGCGGCCGCATCCGTCCTTCGGACGCCGCCGCCGGCGCGCCGCCGACACCGACCGACGCGCCCGTACGGGAGGCTCCCGGACCGATGGGTACGCCCGGCCCCGGCGGCATGCCCTCGCGCGGGCAGGAGTCCTGGCCGCTGCCGCCCGGTGAGCCCGGGGACCCCGGGCTGCGCTGACCCCACGCCGACCGTCGGCGTGGGCCGCCCGCCCCGGCGGCCCGCGTCGACCGCGTGCGCCGGCCGTCCGCGCCGACGGCCACGGTGGGTGATTCCCATGACCTCCACTCCCGCGGGGCGACAACCGTCTCCGCTCGGACGGATACGCAGTGCGATCCGCCGGTTCCGGGCCGGGCACAGGTGGGGCCCCGTCAGTGATTTCGACCTGTGGCAGCGATCCCTGGGGTTCGCGGCACTCGGGTTCCTCACGCTCGTGCCGCTCTTGATCGTCGTGTCCGCGGCGGGGGCGGGGAGCGGGCAGGGCTTCGCGGAGTGGGTCGGCGACGCCCTCGGGGTGTCGGAGGCCGCCAGGGTGGAGATCGGGCACCTGTTCGCGCTGCCGGGCCAGGTGTGGCGGACCACGACGGCCTTCGGACTCGCTCTGCTCGCCGTGTTCGGCCTCTCGTTCGGCACGGTGGTGCAGAGCGGGTACGAGAAGGTCTGGGACCTTCCTCCGGCCCGCTGGCGGGCGCGTTGGCGGCACGTGCTGTGGCTCGCCGTCCTCATCGGGGCCCTCTACCTGTTCGCTGCCTCCTCCATCTGGCGTGGCATCCCGGTCCGCGGCTCTCTCACCCTGGTCGCCGGCATCCTGTTCTTCTGGTGGTCGCAGCGCCTGCTGCTCGGTGGCCGCGTGGCGTGGATCTCCCTGCTGCCCGGAGCGCTCCTCACGGTGCTCGGACTGTTCGGGCTGAGCATCTTCTCCCGGTTCGTCTTCTCGCCGCTGATCGCGTCCAGCGCGGTCACCTACGGCCCCTTCGGAGCGTTCCTCGTCATCCAGACCTGGCTCGTCGCCGTGGGCGTGGTCGTCTTCGGCGGCGCGTTGACCGGTCGCCTGGTCGCCGACGAACTGCCCCGCGCGAGAGAGACGCTGAGGCGGCGGCGGAGATGATCCGGCGGCTCAGGCCGTACCGCCTGCCGCTCGCCGCCAGGCCGCCTCCCGCAGCAGCCGCAGGCCGTTGAGGCCCACGAGGACGGTCGAGCCCTCGTGGCCGGCGACGCCCAGGGGCAGCGGCAGGTGGCCGACGAGGTCCCAGACGACCAGGGCGCCGATGCAGACGCCCGCGATCACCAGGTTCTGGACGACCAGACGGCGGGCGCGGCGCGAGAGGGCCACGACGGCCGGGATCGCGCCGAGTTCGTCGTGGACGACGACCACGTCGGCGGTCTCCAGGGCCAGGTCGGAGCCTGCCCGGCCCATGGCGACGCCCGCGTGGGCGGCCGCGAGGGCCGGGGCGTCGTTGACGCCGTCGCCGACGAGCAGGACCTTCGCGCCCGCCCGCTCCCACTCCCGTACCGCCTCCGCCTTCTCGTGCGGGAGGAGGCCGGCGCGGACGTCGTCGATGCCCGTCTCCGCGGCGATCCTCGCGGCGGCGCCGGCGTTGTCGCCGGTCAGCAGCGTGGGGGCGGTGCCGGTGAGCCGGCCGAGGGCGGCGACCGCGCCGGGGGCGGCCTCGCGGAGCCGGTCGGAGAACTCCAGTACGGCGGCCGGGGCTCCGTCGACGACGACCTCGACGGCGGTGTCGCCGTGGGTGCCGGACGCCCGGTGGACCCGTACCTCATGGCCGTCGACCACGGCTCGTACGCCCCGCCCCGGCTCGGCGGCGAAGTCGGTCGCCTCGGGCAGGCGCAGGCCTCGCGCACGGGCCTCGGCGACCACGGCGCGGGCCAGCGGGTGTTCGCTGGGGAGTTCGGCCGCGGCGGCGAGCGCGAGCGCGGTCTCCTCTCCCCGTACGGCCGTCACCCGGGGCGTGCCCTCGGTGAGGGTGCCCGTCTTGTCGAGCGCCACCCGGTCGACCGCTCCGAGCCGTTCCATGACGACGGCGGACTTCACGAGGACTCCGTGGCGCCCGGCGGTGGCGATGGCGGAGAGCAGCGGGGGCATGGTGGCGAGGACGACCGCGCAGGGCGAGGCGACGATCATGAAGGTCATCGCGCGCAGGAGGGCCTCGGTGAGGTCCGCGCCGAAGGCGACGGGCAGGCCGAAGAGCGCGAGGGTGGCGACGACGACGCCGACGGAGTAGCGCTGTTCGATCTTCTCGACGAAGAGCTGGGTGGGGGCCTTGGTGGCGCCGGCCTCCTCGACGAGGGCGACGATCCGGGCGACGACGAAGTCGCCCGGATCCTTGTCCACGCGGACGCGCAGCGCGCCGGTGCCGTTGAGGCTGCCCGCGAAGACCTCGTCGCCGGGCGCGGCGGGGGCCGGGAGGGGTTCGCCGGTGATGCTCGCCCGGTCCACGTCGCTCGTGCCGCCGAGGACGGTGCCGTCCGCGGGGAGGCGCTCCCCCGGCCGTACGAGCACGGTGTCGCCGGGGCGGAGCGCGGTGGCCTCGACGGTCTCCTCGCGCGCTCCCCCGCCCACGCCCGTGAGGCGTACGGCGGTGGCGGGCGCGAGGTCGAGGAGGCCGCGTACCGAGTCGGCCGTACGCCGGGTGGCCAGCGCCTCCAGGGCTCCGGAGACGGCGAAGATCACGATGAGGAGCCCGCCGTCGAGGTACTGGCCGATGGCGGCGGCGCCGAGCGCGGCGACCACCATCAGCAGGTCGACGTCGAGGGACCGCTCGCGCAGCGCCCGGAGGCCGGCCAGCGCCGGCTCCCAGCCTCCGGCGGCGTAGCAGACCGCATAGAGCGGCCCCCAGGCCCAGCCGGGAGCGCCGGCCAGGTCGAGGGGGAAGGCCACGAGGAAGGCGAGGGCGGCGAGCGCGGCCCAGCGCACCTCGGGGAGGGCGGTGGCGGGGGTGCGCCCGACGGCTCGGGCGGGGGCCGGCGCGGGGGCCGTGGCCTGGGGGGTGTCCAGCTCCGGGAGGGCCATGGACGAGCACCTCTTTCGAGGGTGGCGGGGTGGGGCGGGCGATCCGGGGTGGGGCGAATCGGAGGCATGCGAGGGCATGCGAGGGCATGCGGGGGCATGCGGGGCATCACCATACCCGAACACATGAAGAGGTCTTCACGTATTGACATACAAGCGCGGCTACGATGAGCGCATGGGACACGGAGTGAACGGCGAGACGACCCCCGCAACCCACCTGGACGCCGAGTCCGCGGCGACCATCGCCGCCACCCTCCAGGCCCTCGCCACCCCGTCACGGCTGATGATCCTGACCAAGCTCCGGCAGGGCCCCTGCGGAGTGACCGAACTCGCCGCCGCCGTCGACATGGAGCAGTCCGCCGTCTCCCACCAGCTCCGCCTGCTGCGCGCGCTCGGCCTGGTCAGCGGAGTCCGCCAGGGCCGCCGGATCGAGTACAGCCTGTACGACAACCACGTCGCCCAGCTCCTCGACGAAGCCGTCTACCACATCGAGCACCTGCGTCTCGGGGCACGCGACGCGACCCGCGCCTCCGTGGATACTGGGCAGTTGTAAATCCACGCAACGAAAGGGCGGGCATGGCCGACGACTTGGGGCGCCGCACGACACGTCACGCGGTGGTCATCGGGGGAAGTCTCGCTGGACTGCTGGCCGCACGGGTCCTCGCGGAGCACGCGGAGAAGGTGACGGTCGTCGAGCGCGACCGCTTCCCGGAGGGCCCGGAGGCCCGTCCGGGCGTGCCGCAGGGGCGGCACATCCACGTCCTGATCGCGGGCGGACAGCAGGCGTTCGACGAGCTGCTCCCGGGGTTCACCGACGAGCTGCGGGAGCTCGGCGCACCCAAGGTGGGCGTGCCCGAGGACATGGTCCAGTGGCAGAACGGCAAGTGGTTCGACCGGACGCCCCCGACCCTGCATTTCTACGCGGGTCCGCGCCCGCAGCTGGAATGGCTCGTACGGCAGCGGGTGTTCGCCGATCCCCGCGTGGAGCTGGTCGAGGGCCACGAGACGGTCGGCCTGATCGGTGACTCCTCGCGCGTCCGGGGCGTACGGCTCCGGGAGCGCGGCGCGGGCGCCGAGAAGGA
The DNA here is from genome assembly GCF_006539185.1 of Streptomyces gardneri. GTDB lineage: Bacteria > Actinomycetota > Actinomycetes > Streptomycetales > Streptomycetaceae > Streptomyces > Streptomyces gardneri. The sequence goes on along the minus strand of NZ_BJMN01000005.1, from coordinate 399,174 downwards.
GACCCGCGTCCTGGAGGCCGACCTGGTCGTGGACGCCTCCGGCCGGTCCACGAAGGCGCCGGACTGGCTCGCGGCGATCGGTGCCGAGGCCCCGCACGAGGACACCCTCGACACGGGTCTCGCGTACAGCACCCGGGTCTACCGGGCACCGGACGGCGCCCTGGGCAGCGACACCATGGGCTACTTCATCGTGCCCAACCCCGCCCAGCAGTACGGCGCCGTGGTGCTGCCCGTCGGTGACGGGCACCATCTCGTGACCCTGTCGGGGCTGCGCGACGACCGGCCGCCGACGGAGGAGGAGGCCTTCGAGGAGTACACGAAGCGGATGCCCCACCCGGTGATCAGCGAATGGCTGGCGACGGCCGAGCCGGTGTCGCCGGTCTACGGCTTCCGGAAGACCGCGAACATCCGCCGCCGGTACGACCGTCCGGGCCGCCGTCCGGCCGGCTTCCTCGCCACCGGCGACGCCCTCTGCGCCTTCAACCCGATCTACGGGCAGGGCATGGCGGTCGCCGCGATCAGCGCCCTCGCCCTGCGCCGTGCGCTCGCCGATCCGAAGCGGACGCCGACCACCCAGCGGGTGCAGCGCGCGCTCCTCGACGCCTCGAAGCCCGCCTGGGACATCTCGGCGGGCTCCGACAAGAAGATGCCCGGCGCCGTCGGGGACACGACGAAGCCGGGACCGCTGGACAAGGCGGTCGGCTGGTACATGGGCCGGGTGCAGCAGCGGGCGGCGGGCGACCCGGTCGTCGGGGCGGCCTTCCGGGAGGCTCTCCACCTCACCGCGCCGATGACCGGGCTGTTCGCCCCCGCGGTGGCGCGGGCGGTGCTCTTCGGGCCGGTGGCCGAGTCCCCGGCCGGACCGCCGCTGCGCCGCGACGCGTAGCGGTCGCGACACACAGAGGGTGGCGCGGCGGTCCCGGGTGCCGGCCTGTTCAGGCGCCCGGGGCCGCCGTCACCATGCCGGCCGCGATGGCCGCGCCGAGCGCCGCGTAGTCGTCGGCGTTCTGGCCGGCGTAGGCGAGCGAGAAGTCGGCGACGGCGCGGTCGAAGACGTCCGAGGTGCCCAGGTAGCCGGCGATGGCGATCCTGTCGCCGGAGCGCGCGTGCGCGCGGGCCAGGGCCCTGCCGCAGAGCCGCGCATAGGTCCTGAGGGTGTCCGGGGACATGGTCTCCACCTCGGCCGAGCCCTTCATGTCGCGCAACTGGCGCCAGTAGAAGTGGCGTTGCTCGGGCCCGGTCATCCAGCCGAGGAAGATGTCGCTGGCGGCCTGGGTGAGGCGCTGTCCGCAGACGACACGGCGGCCCTGGTGGTCGTAGGCCGTCGCCGGCAGATAGGGCTCCAGGACGGAGCGGCCGGCCTCCTTGATCTGGAGCATGAGCGGGTCGCCGTCGTCGCGGCCTTCGAGCAGGAGGACGAAGCAGCGGGTGCCGACGCTGCCGACGCCGACGACCTTCCGGGCCGCGTCGACGTAGCGGTACCTGTCGAGCAGGAGGCGCCGCTCCTCGGGGAGCGAGCTGCGGTAGTCGCTGAAGATCTTGCCGAGGGTGACGCGGTCGATGTCCGGGATCCGCTCCAGGAGCGGCGGGTCCTCGACGATGCGCCGCGCGCCGGACGCATCCGTCTCGGTGAGTTTGTTGAAGGCCTGGAGGCTGGTGCGGCGGCGGGCACGGGCGATCCGGTCGGCGACGCGGGCGCGCTCGTCGCCGCGGACCAGGGGAAGCAGGTCGTCGGCGGCTATCCGCTGGTACCAGACGTCGAGTTCGCCGAGCTTCGCCAGGCTCCTCATGGTCGTGCGGTACGACTCCGTGGCCACGAGCGCGGCCCGGTGGGCCTTGGCCTTCGTGCTGCCGTTCTGGAAGGCGGCGACGGCGACGCTGGCGGCGAGTCGTTTGACGTCCCACTCGAAGGGCCCGGGGAGGGTCTCGTCGAAGTCGTTCACATCGAAGAGGAGCGTCCGTTCGGGTGAGGCGTACACCCCGAAGTTGAGGAGATGGGCGTCGCCGCAGAGCTGGACCGTGAGTCCTGTGTGGCGCTGGGCGGCGAGGTCGGCCGCCATGACGGCGGCGGAGCCGCGGAGGAAGGCGAAGGCGGAGACCGCCATCCGGCCGTAGCGCAAGGGGACGAGTTCGGGCAGGCGGTCCTGGGCCTCGCGCTCCAGGACGACCAGCGGGTCGGGGCGCTGGGCGGAGGGGATCCAGCGGCCGTGGGAGGAGCGGGGGACGCGCTTGCGGGCCTCCCGGCCCCTGGCCGCGCGCTCCGACGGTGTCGTCATCCGGCCTCACCCGCCTCTTCCGTCGCCGCGGCACTGTGCCCGCCATCTGGACCCCATTACACGGCGCGACGCTCGTTTCGGCCACTCTGCCGGGCCGCTCTAGCGGAATGGTTTAGACCAATGATAGGAATTGATCACCGATACGGCCCATGCGGTCACGCTGTGCTTAGAGAGGGTTTGATCATGGCCGAGCCCGATGCCGAGGCGGCCGAAGTGCCGCTCTACCTCCGGGTCGCCGCCGTCCTGCGCGAGGACCTCGCCCACCGGCGCATCTCCCCCGGGAGCCGGCTCCCTTCGGAACGTTGCCTGTCCCAGCGCTACCACGTCAACCGGCAGACGGTCCGCAGCGCGCTCCAGCTCCTGCGGGACGAGCGCCTCGTGGTCACCGACCGCCGGGGCACCTTCGCCGCGGCGGCGGGCGCCGATCCCGCACCGCCGCCGCTCACGGCCCGCCGGCCGACCTTCCCCGGCGGTCCGCGCGTGAGCGAGGCCCTGGTGCGGGCCTCGCTCACCTGGGAACCACCGCCGACCCCGCTCACCTCCCGGCTGCTGCTCGCCCCCGGCGAGCCGACGCTCGTCCACCGCCATCTGGTGTTCGGGCCCCAGGGGGCGGCGCTCCAGCGGGCCGTGTCGTGGTTCTCCCGGCCGGCGCTCTCCGAGATTCCCCAACTCGCCCGCTACCGGCGGATCAAGGACAGTCATCACCAGCCCGACCTACGACTCCTCTACCACTGGATGCACCAGGCGGGGCTGCGGGTCACCCACCGGGAGTCGGTCGGCGTGCCACCCGTCCCGGTCGGCACGGCGGCGGCGAACGACGGCGCGGCCCGGCTGCTCGTCCACCGGGTGGTGAGCGACCAGCACGGGCACGCGCTGGAGATCACGGACATCGACTTCTCGGCGCGGTCGGCGGCCTGGACCTACGAGTTCAGCGCCTGAGAGGAGGGTTCTCCCGCCCCGCTACGGCGTCGTGACCAGCGGCCTCGGCGGGGTCCGCATGCCGTTGCCGATGTGGAAGCTCGGGTGCGGGGGCTGGTTGTAGGCGGTGTTCTGCCAGGCCAGCCCTGTGCGGTACATGGTGTCGTGCAGCAGGGTCGTGATCCGGGTGCCCGTCTCGTAGGGCGTCGAGTAGATCCGCAGCGCGGTGTTGTCGCTCGTGCGCCACACGACCTCCTCGCGCCAGTCGCCGAGGATGTCCCCGGAGAGCGCGGGCGTCGCCTTCGTGGTGTTGTTCGAGGCCACCGAGCCGCCGGTGAGAAGCCGGGTCTCGCCGGCCGTCCCGTACTTGTCGATCCGGGTCCCGTCGAGGAGCTCCCGGGTGGTGTCGCCGTCCCACCAGTTCAGGAAGTTGGCGGACGAGGGCTCGCGGCCCTTGGCGGCCCCGGCCTCGTCCCGTACAGAGGTGTCGGACGAGGACCACACCTCCGCTCCGTCGTTCCCGGCCCAGATGTCGCCGGCGACCCCGCGTCCGTTGTCGCAGCAGGCCGCGAGCTGCCAGCGGACGGAGCCGTTCGCCGGGTCGATGTACAGCTGGGCGGGTTGCGAGGAGGACTCCGAGACCTTGAAGTACTCCAGGCCCGCCGTGCCCGGGTCGAGATCGCCGAGGTGCTGGGCGTCGCCGTGGCCCGTCCTCGTGGTCCACAGGCCGTTGCCGTTGTCGTCCACGGCCATCGCGCCGTAGACGATCTCGTCCTTGCCGTCGGCGTCCACATCGCCGACGGAGAGGCTGTGCGAACCCTGGCCGTCGTATCCCTTCCCGGTGTTCGTGGAGCTCGACGAGTCGAAGGTCCACCGGCGCGTGAAGGCGCCGTTCCGCCAGTCCCAGGCGGCGATCACGCTCCGCGTGTAGTAGCCGCGCGCCATGATCAGCGAGGGCCTGGCGCCGTCGAGGTACGCGGTGGCCGCGAGGAACCGGTCGACCCGGTTGCCGTAACCGTCGCCCCAGGAGGAGACGGTGCCGCGCGCGGGCACGTAGGCGGTGGTGCCCATGGCGGCGCCCGTGAGCCCGTCGAACATCGTCAGGTACTCGGCTCCCGTCAGGACGTAGCCGCTGCTGTTGCGGTGGTCGGCGGAGGCGCTGCCGATCACCGTGCCGCGTCCGTCGACGGTGCCGTCGGCGGTCTTCATGGCCACCTCGGCCCGGCCGTCGCCGTCGTAGTCGTAGACCTGGAACTGCGTGTAGTGCGCGCCGGAGCGGATGTTGCGGCCGAGGTCGATCCGCCACAGGCGGGTGCCGTCGAGGGTGACGCCGTCGACGACGGTGTTGCCGGTGTAGCCGGACTGGGAGTTGTCCTTGGCGTTCGTGGGCTGCCACTTGAGGACGAAGTCCAGGTCGCCGTCGCCGTCGAGGTCGCCGACGGAGGCGTCGTTGGCCTCGTAGGTGTACGCCACCCCGTCGGGCGTCGTACCGCCGGCCGGCGGGGTGATCGGCACGTCCTTGTAGCCGGTGCGGAGCTGCACGGCGTGGACGGAGTCCGCCTGCTCGACGCCGCCGACGACGGCGCGGACCGTGTAGTCGGCCTGGCTCGGCGCGCCCGCGTGGAAGTAGTTGGTGGACGCGGTGACGGGGGCGGCGTTGACCTTTGAACCGGCCCGGTAGACGTTGAAGGCGACGGAGTCCGGGTCGGTGCCCAGCCAGCGCCAGCTGACGAGGTTCCCGGTCCCGGTGTGGACGCTCACCACGCCCCGGTCGAGCCGCTCCACCTGCCGCGCGGTGGCGGCGGACGCGGTCCCGGTGGTCGCGGTGAGCGCGGCACAGGTCACCACACCGGCCACGAGCGCGGTGGCCAGACGGCGGGCGACGACGGGTACTTGCGGGTACTGCACGAGTCCTCCAGCGGGGGAAGAGAGCCGTTGCGTACCTCCCAGTCGTCGCCGCCCCGGGATCGGTTGCCGTCAGTCGGTGTCGCGCGGGTCGAAGGACTCCGTGTCGACGCGCAGGGGCCGGGGGAAGGCGCGGGCCACCGACTCCCAGGGAGTGAACTTGAAGTTCGTGCTCTCGCGGTCGCCGTCGGCGGGCGCGGCCTCGCCGTCGTGGGTGACGAGCAGGCCCCGCGGGAAGCTCCGGCCGAGCGGGACGTTGACCACGGTGCTGCCGTCGGAGTGCTGCACGCCGTCGGTGGCGGCGCCGTCGCCTATCGCGAACGAGCCGAGGTAGGTGTTGTCGCCCTTCCGGTCGTAGGCGGCGAAGGTGTTGTCGCCCTGGCTGGAGGCGAGGACGTAGCCCGCGCCGTCGCCCGCGTGGTAGACGGTGACGCCCTCGGCGTCGGCGCTCAGGTGCCTGCCGCCGAAGCCGGGGTCGTTCGCGGCGTCGAGGACGCACTCCTCCTCGGCGCTGTCGTACGTCCACGGAGTGCCGTACTCGCGGACCCGGTCGAGGAGTACGGGCTTCTCGAACTCGGCGTCGTCGAGTTCGACGCGCCACAGGCCGACGGCCTCCTGGGCCGCGTAGAGGACCTGCTCCTCCTGGTCGACCGCCATGCCCTCGACCTGCGGGCGCTCGCCGGGGTCGGCGCACGGCCGCCAGGAGGCGCCGTCGGGGAGGGTGAAGGAGGCGGGCAGGTCGAGGGTGTCCTCGGTGCGGTAGCCGACCCGGCCGCCCCGGTCCTCCAGTTCGAGCAGGCGCAGGCTCGTCTCCTCGCGCCGCGAGACCACGACGTACGCGTCGTCGTCGTCGCTGTACGCGGCGAGACCGTACGTGGTGCGCTGCTCGTCCACCTCGGACTCGTCGGCGGCGAAGACCGGCGCCACGTCGGCGGCGGTCACGTCGCGCAGGGGCGGGCGGCCCTTGGCGACGGCGACGGGGTCGATGGCGTAGGCCCGGACCCGGTCCCGGCCCCGGTCGCTGACGAGGGCCAGGTCCGTCTTCCGGCCGGCCAGGTCGAATCCGTAGACGATGTCGACGTTGTTGAAGCGGCCGGGCGCGGCGTCCTCGCCGGGGGCCTGCGGCGCGGCGATGTGCTGGAGGCGGCGTCCGTCGAGGCCGTAGACGTCGAGCCCGGCCTCCTTCAGGGTGCCGATCACGATGCTCCGGTCGGGGCGCGTCGGGTCGACCCACACGGCGGGGTCGTCGGCGTTCGCGTTGCCGCCGGCCTCGTCGTCGTACACGGCGGGCGTCTCGACGCGCGCGGTGACGGTGGCGGGGACGGGCTGGGTGGTCGCGGTCGCCGCGGTGACCACCGCGAGGGCGGCGGCGGCGATGGCGGTCAGAGCGGAAGCGCTCACGGTACTCCTCGGTGGCGTGTCAGGACGGGCGAGACGCTACGGACGGAGGGTGGAGCATCGGGGTCGCCGGAGTGAACGCCGGATGCACCGTGAACCCCCGGTGGGTGAGCGGGAGATACCCACGGTCCGACTCCTCTTCACAACATCTCTTTTGAAACAACTGTTGTAGGTCTAGGCTCGGCGCATGGTTGATTCCTCTGCCGGATCCGGCGAGTTACCGGGACAGGACGTCGAGCTCGACACCGCCGCCCTGCGCGTACTCGCCCACCCGTTGCGCGTGAACGTCCTCACCCTGCTGCGCGAGCGTGGCCCGTCCACCGCGACCCGCATCGCCGACGAACTGGGCATCAACCCCGGCGCGGCCAGTTACCACCTGCGTCGACTTGCGTCGGGCGGGCTCATCGTGGAGGAGGCGGACCGCGGCACCGGACGCGAGCGGTGGTGGCGATCCGCCCATCGCCAGTCGATCCACGATCCCGCTGCCGCACCTGCGGAGCAGCGCGAGGCCGGACGCGCTTACACGCACGCGGTCGCCCTGGCCGCCGCGGATCGCCTGCGCAGGGCTGCGCACGAGGTGCCGCTGCTCCCTCAGGAGTGGCTCGACGTCACTGCCTACAGCGACTTCCTTCTGCACCTGACTCCACACGACCTGGACCGTATGCGAGCCGAGATCTTCGAAGTGATCTCCCGGTATCGGCATGGCGAGAGCGAGGCGCCCGAAGGCTCCTCGCCGGTAGCACTGCACGTGCAGGCGTTCCCGGTGCTCGGCCCGGCCCTGCCGTCGGCCGGTGACGCGTGACCGCGCACCCTGTGGCCACCTCCGGGCGGCCGGCTTACCGGGACGTCAACGTCCTGCGCTGGCTTACCGCGTACACGGCTTCGGTCACCGGCGACGTCGTGTACTTTCTCGCCCTGTCCTGGGCTGCCACACGCGCCGGCGGACCGTCGCAGGTGGGCCTGGTGGTCGCCGCGGGAGCTCTTCCGCGGGCGGTTCTCATGCTCGCCGGGGGCGTGGTGGCCGACCGGTTCGGGCCGCGCCGAGTTGCCGTCGCCAGCGACGCGGTTCGGTGCGTGGTGATCCTCGCCGCCGCCGCTGCGGTCATGGCGGCCTCCCCGAGCGTGTGGCTGCTCGTCGCGGTGGCGTTGACCTTCGGCGTGGTGGACGCGGTGTTCATGCCGGCGGTGGGCGCGCTCCCGCCGCGTATCACGGAAGCAGCACAGCTCGCCCGCGTCCAGGGGATGCGCGCGTTGTCGATCCGGCTGAGCAATGCCGTCGGCCCGCTCCTGGCGGGAGCCGTCCTGGTGCTGGGTGGTGCGGCCGGTGCGTTCACGGCCGCAGGTGCTCTGTTCGCCCTCTCGCTCGTCACGCTGCTCGGCGTGCGGATCGCTTCCTCGACGGAGGTGTCTCAGCGCGTCTCCGCCTGGCGTGAGCTGGGTGACGGTTTGCGCTACGTCCGCCGTCACCGGATGCTTGCCCCGCTGGTCACGGTGATCGGGCTGGGCGAGATGTGCTTCAGCGGTCCGGTCGCCACCGGTTTGGTGCTGCTGGCCGACGAACGCGGCTGGGGCGCCTCGGGAATGGGGTGGATCGCCAGCGCGTTCAGCATCGGCGCCGCGGCTTCGGCCTTGCTGCTCACCGTCTCGACCCGGATACCGCGCGCGGGGTCGGCGATGTGTGGAGCGCTGCTCGTCACCGCGGTGGGAGCGGTCGCCCTGGGGCACGCGCCCTCGCTGCCCGTCGCCGTCGCGTTGGGCGCCTTGATCGGACTGACCAGCGGGTTCACGACCACGGTGACCGGTGCCCTGGTGCAGACGGAGACGGAACCCCGCTACCTCGGACGGGTCACCGCGCTCACGACGCTGTGCACGCTGGGCCTCGCGCCCGTGCTTTTCCCGGCCGTCGGTATCACGGTGGCCCTGTGGGGGGCGGACGTGTTCTTCGTCGGATGCGGTGCGATCTGCCTGCTCGCCGCGGCGCTCGGCCTCTCCGTCCCCGTGATCCGGCGCGCCGAGCTCCGCCCGTCCGGCTCCGGGTCCCCGGCCGACCGGTGACGGGACCGGACGGGCCGGTTCGTCCGTACGTCAGCCGGACGGGGACCCGGACCTCGCGGCGCGGCCCGAGGCTCGGGCGGGGCGGAGCGGGGCGGAGCGGACCGGGGCGGCTACACGATTCCCTCGGCGATGTCCGCCTCCTCGCGGGCCGTGCCGTACGTCGTCGGGGTGCCGTACGAGCGGCGGGCCACGTACCACCAGACGCTGGCCAGGACGAGGACGACGGCGAGGGCGATCACGGCGTAGTTCATGGTGTCGACCGTCACGGGGGACTTCTGCGGCAGGCAGAAGAGGACGGTCACCAGGGCCACCCACACGACGGCGGTCCAGCCGATCGGCTTGCTCCAGCGGCCCAGGCTCCACGGCCCGGGGGTGAAGCGCTTCCCGGCGCGCAGGCGGAGGTAGATCGGGATGGCGTAGGCGGGGGTGATGCCGATGACGTTGATCGCGGTGACCGCGCCGTAGGCGGTGGCGGAGTACAGGGAGGGTACGGCGAGCAGCGCCGCCACGGCGACGGCCAGCCAGACCGCCGGGACCGGGGTCTGGGTGCGGGTGCTGACCTTCCGCCAGAGGGCGGAGCCCGGGAGGGCGTTGTCGCGGCTGAAGGCGAAGACCATGCGGCTCGCGGCGGCGACCTCGGCGTTGCCGCAGAAGAGCTGGGCGACGATCACGACGAGCAGGAGGGCGGTGGCGCCGCCCGAGCCGAGCGCGTCCAGGAGGATCTGGGCGGGCGGCACTCCGGTCGCGGTGTTCTGCGTGGCGGCGTAGTCCTGGATGGCGAAGCTCAGTCCGGCCAGGAGGGCGAAGCCGGCGATCCAGGAGACCCAGATGGCCCGCACGATGCCCTTGGCGGCGGTGACGGAGGCGTTGGAGGTCTCCTCGGAGAGGTGGGCCGAGGCGTCGTAGCCGGAGAAGGTGTACTGGGCGAGGAGCAGGCCGATCGCGGCGACGTAGAAGGGGTTGGCCCAGCCGGTGTCGTTCACGAACTCCGTGAAGACGAACTCGGCGGACTGGTGGCGGTCGGGGATGAACGCGAGCGCGCCGACGATGACCGCGACGCCCGCGAGGTGCCACCAGACGCTGATCGAGTTGAGGACGCTGACGAGGCGGACGCCGAAGAGGTTCAGGACGGCGTGCAGGAGGAGGATCGCCAGGAAGATGAGGAAGGTGGAGCCTGCGGTGGGTTCGAAGCCCCACTGGAGGTTGAGGAAGGCCCCGGTGAAGAGGGCCGCTCCGTAGTCGATGCCGGCGATGGCCCCGAGCAGGCCGAGCAGGTTCAGCCAGCCGGTGTACCAGCCCCAGCGCCGCCCGCCGAGCCGGTCCGCCATGTAGTAGAGCGCGCCCGAGGTGGGGTAGGCGCTGGTCACCTCGGCGAGGGCGAGGCCCACGCACAGGACGAAGAGGCCGACGCCGGCCCAGCCCCAGAGCATGACGGCGGGTCCGCCCGTGCCCATGCCGAAGCCGTACAGCGTCATGCAGCCGGAGAGGACCGAGATGACGGAGAAGCTGATCGCGAAGTTGCCGAAGCCGCCCATGCGGCGGGCCAGGACCGGCTGGTAGCCGAGCTCTCTGAGTCTCGCCTCCTCGTCCTGGGCGGGGGGTGGCTTGCGTATCGCGTCGGCGGGAGCTGCGGTGCGGGACATGGGGACCTCCGGGGGGACGGGCGGTTGAGCGGGAGCGGGTCGTACACGTACGAGGGGGCGCCGTGGCCCGCGTCAGCCGGTGAGGCAGCGGGCTCGGGCGCGTAGGAAGATGTCCTCCGCCAGGGCCCGGTCGTCCGGCCGGGCCGTGCGGTAGGCCCACGGCAGCGTCGCGTAGTAGGGGCCCAGGGCCTTGAAGACCCGGGCCGCGTCGTCGAAGCGGAGGGCGCCGTAGAGGGCGTGTGCCAGGTGGTTCAGGTCGAGCAGGGAGGCCTCTTCGGTGGCGCAGAAGAGGAACCACGTGTCCAGGGCGCGCTCGGCGTCGCGTACGGCGTCCTCGGCGACCCAGTGGAGGTCCAGTGCGCGCTCGTGGCCGCGCTCGCGCCGGTAGCGCTCGACCCGCACATAGAGCGGGAGGGCGTGCAGGGCGGAGCCGACGGGCGCCGAAGTGGCGGCCCACTGGGCGTAGTTGACGGCCTCGGAGAGCGGTCCGGGGCTGCGGGCGTAGACGAACTGGAGCATGCGGTGGTGCGCTTCGCGGTTGTACGGGTCGCGCTTCTCCGCCTCGGCGAGGAGCCCCCAGGGGCCGGGGGCCAGCATGGGGGCCGGCGGGGAGAGCCGGTGCTCGGCCATGCGCTGGCGTCCGTCGAGGGCGGCGAGGGCGAGGAGGCCGACCCAGGGCACGGGGTCGGCGGGGGCCAGTTCGGCGGCCTCGCGGCACGCGGTCCAGGCCTCCTGCCAGAGCTCGCGGGTGCGGGCGTGGCCGGCGCGGTGGGCGCGGACGGCCCGCTCGACGGCGACGCGGCTGTGCATCACGGTCGCGGCGATGCTGCCGGGCTGCTCGGTGCGCCAGGCGTGGACGACGTCGGTGCCCGCGGCGACGGCGGCGAGGACCTGGGTGCGCCGGGTCCAGCCGTCCCACCCGGAGGTCTCGTCGAGCAGCCGGGCCATGGCCACCCAGCGGCCGGTGCGCAGGTCCTGGACGGCGTTGCGCAGGGCGTGGTCGTGCCCCGCGGGGTGGTAGACGGGCCGGAAGCCCTGTGCGGCCATCAGGGGGTGGGGCCTGGTGTGGGTGACATGCTTCCTCGGTGGATGGAGGGGGGTGGTCAGTCCCCCGACGGCCTTCCTGCCGTTGATCGGCGATCACTATAGAGGGCACTGGACTCGACCAGTCCACTCTTCTCGGCGACGGTAACTATTAAGACAGCGACTGGATTTGACTTACTGTCAGGTAGACGGGACCGACCTGACGGTGTCGTTCGCCGGCACTTGACGCGGGCCCCGGGCGACGGCACCCTGACGCTTTTCGGTGATCGGACGATCACCCTCCGATCCGGCGGCGGGAGCAGCGGAATGACGGGCGGCCCGGTACTCGCCGTGGACCAGGGAACGTCGGGCACGAAGGCGCTCGTCCTCTGCCCGGAGCGCGGGGTGATCGGCACCGGCACGGCTCCGGTCCGGCCCCGCCACCTCCCGGGCGGCCTCGTCGAGGTCGACCCTCGTGAGCTGTACGACTCCGTCGTCGCGGCCGGGCGGGCGGCGCTGGCCGAGGCCGGCACCCCGGTCACGGCCGTCGGTCTCGCCAACCAGGGCGAGACGGTGCTCGCCTGGGACCCGGCGACCGGCGATCCGCTGACGGACGCGCTGGTCTGGCAGGACCGCAGGGCCGCCTCCGTCTGCGACGGACTCGCCGACCACGCCGAGCTGTTGCACCGGCTGACCGGTCTGCCCGTGGACCCCTACTTCGCCGCGCCCAAGATGGCCTGGATCCGCCGTCACGCCACCGGCGCCGGGGTGGTCACCACCAGCGACGCCTGGCTCGTCCACCGGCTGACGGGCGCCTTCGTCACCGACGCGGCCACCGCCGGACGTACCGGGCTGCTCGATCCGGACACGGTCGCGTGGTCGGAGACGGCGCTCGACCTGTACGGCCTGGGCGGCGAGCGGCTGCCCCGGGTGGTGGACTGCGACACCCCGGTCGGCACCACGACGGCCTTCGGCCCGCCGCTGCCGCTGACCGGCCTCCTGGTCGACCAGCAGGCCGCCCTGCTCGCGCAGAGCGCGGGCGAGCCGTCCGCCGCCAAGTGCACGTACGGCACGGGCGCCTTCCTCCTCGCGCGGACCGGGCCGGAGCCCCGGCGCGTCCCCTCGGGCCTGGTGAGCTGTGTCGCCTGGCGGCTCGGCGGGCGCGTCGAGCACTGCCTGGACGGCCAGGTGTACACGGTGGCCTCGGCCGTCCGCTGGCTCACCGACCTGGGCGTGCTCGCCGGAGCGGAGGAGATCGACGCGGTCGGCGGCGGTGTGCCGGACACCGGCGGGGTCACGTTCGTGCCCGCGCTCGCGGGCCTCGCCGCGCCGTGGTGGCGGGGGGACGTGCGCGGCTCCCTCACCGGGCTCGGTCTGGACACCTCCCCCGGCCATCTGGTGCGCGCGCTGTGCGAGGGCATCGCCGCCCAGGTCGTGGAGCTCGCCGCGGCGGTCGCCTCCGACCGGGGAGCGCCGCTGACCTCGCTGCGCGCGGACGGGGGGCTGACCCGGTCGGCGCTGCTCATGCAGACCCAGGCCGACCTGCTGCAACTCCCCGTCGAGGTGGCGTCCTCGCCCGACGCCACGGCCCTCGGGGTGGGCGCGGTCGCCCGCCTCGGCCTCCACCCGGGGCTCGCGCTCCACGAGGCGGTTCCGGAGTGGAAGCCCTCGGCCGTCTACGAGCCCCGGATCGGTGCCGACGAGGCCGCCGCGCGCCTGGCCGCGTTCCGCGCGGAGGTGTCGGCGCTGGTCGACCGCGGCGGCGCGGGCGCGGGCGCGGGGGGTGCCGGCGGCTCCGGGGGCGCGGAAGGTGTCGCGGGCGCCAGGGGTGCGGAAAGTGCCGCAGGCGCCGGGAGTGCCGGGTGAGCGTCACCCGTACCGGTCCGCTGCCCTCGGGCCCGGAGGCCGAGTACGACGTCGTGGTCGTCGGCGCGGGAGTCGTCGGCTGCGCCATCGCGCGCGCTCTCGCCCGCCACCCCTTGCGGGTCGCGCTCGTGGAGGCCGCGAGCGATGTCGGCGACGGTACGTCGAAGGCCAACACCGCGATCCTGCACACCGGTTTCGACGCCGCACCGGGCACGCTCGAAGCCCGGCTCGTCCGCGAGGGCCACCGGCTGCTCGGCGCGTTCGCGGGCGAGGCGGGCATCCCCGTCGAGCCGCTCGGCGCGCTGCTCGTCGCCTGGGACGAGCAGCAGCGGGCCGCGCTCCCCCGCCTCGCGGAGAAGGCGGAACGCAACGGACACCGCACCACCCGGCTGCTCTCGGCCGACGAACTGCGGCTCCGGGAGCCGCACTTGGGGCCGGGTGCGCTGGCCGCGCTCGCCGTTCCCGGCGAGTCGGTGATCTGCCCGTGGACGACCACCCTCGCGTACGCGACGCAGGCCGTACGGTCCGGGGTCGACCTGCATCTCGACTGCCGGGTGGAGAAGGTCCGTACGGGCGATCCCTGGCACCGGCTCGTCACCCGGCGCGGGGTGCTGCGGACCCGCCACCTGGTGAACGCCTGCGGCCTCCACGCCGACGCCTTCGACGCGCTCCTGGACCGCCGCGACTTCACCGTCACCCCGCGCCGTGGCCAGCTGCTCGTCTTCGACAAGTTCGCCCGCGACCTGGTGCGCCACATTCTCCTCCCCGTCCCCGGGCCGCTCGGCAAGGGTGTGCTCGTCTCGCCCACGGTGTACGGGAACGTCATGCTCGGGCCCACCGCCGAGGACCTCGACGACAAGACCGCCACCGGCACGACGGCCGAGGGACTGGCCGGGCTCCGCGAGCAGGGCGGCCGGATCGTGCCCGCGCTGCTCGACGAGGAGGTCACGGCGGTCTACGCGGGCCTGCGGGCCGCCACCGGGCAGGAGGACTACCGGTGCGCGGCCCACCCCGCGCTGCGGTACGTCACGGTGGGCGGGATCCGCTCCACCGGGCTCAGCGCCTCCCTGGCACTCGCCGAGCATGTGCTGGGGCTCCTCGCCGACTGCGGTCTCGAACTCGGGCCCGAGCGTCCGCTCGCCCCCGTCCGCATGCCGAATCTCGGCGAGGCCTTCCCCCGCCCGTACCGCGACGCCGAACTCATCGCGCGGGAGCCGGAGTTCGGGATGATCGTGTGCCACTGCGAGCGCGTGACGCGCGGCGAGATCCGGGCCGCCTACGCGTCGGACATCCCCCCGGCGGGCCCGGACGGGCTGCGCCGCAGGACCCGCGCCCGGGGCGGACGGTGCCAAGGGCACTTCTGCGGCGCGGAGATACGGGCGTTGAGCGAGGAGTACGGGCAGGGGGCGCGATGAGCCGCGTGGTCGACGTGCTCGTCGTGGGCGCGGGGCCCGCCGGGCTCGCCGCCGCCGCTCGGCTCGCGGCGGCGGGCGCCGGGCGGGTCGAGGTGCTGGAGCGGGAACGCGCGGCTGGGGGCGTACCCCGGCACTGCGGGCACCCGGGGTTCGGCGCGGACCACCGGGGACGGCCGCTGGACGGCCCGGGGTACGCGCGCCGCGCGCTCCGGGCGGCGCTCCGCTCCGGGGCCGCCGTCCGTACGGGGGTCTCCGCCACCGGCTGGGCCGGGCCGCTCAGCCTGGACGTCACCGCGCCGACCGGGCTCGAACGGATCCGGGCGAAGGCCGTGGTCCTCGCGACGGGGGCACGCGAACGCCCGCGCAGCGCACGGCTCGTACCGGGCACACGGCCGGCCGGAGTGCTGACGACGGGCGAACTCCAGCAGACGGTGGGGTTGTCCGGCTCCGGCGGCGAGGCCGTGCGTGGGCGGCTCGGGCGGCGGGCGGTGGTCGTCGGCGGTGAGCCGGTGGCCCGGCACGCGGTGCGGACGCTGCGCGCGGCGGGCGTGGAGACGGCCGCGGTCGTCACCGAACTCCCGTGTGCGGCGCATGGCTTCGGAGCCGTACCCGTCCTCACGCGGACGGCGGTGGTCGAGCTGCTGGGCCGGGGGCGACTGACCGGGGTCGCGGTCCGGGGGCGGGACGGGGTGACGTCCGTGCTGCGCTGCGACACCGTGGTGTTCACCGGGGACTGGATCCCCGATCACGAGCTGGCCCGGGCCCGCGGTCTCGCACTGGCGCCGGGCACCCGCGGGCCGGTCACGGACGGGGCGTACCGCACGGCCGAGCCGGGGGTCTTCGCCGTCGGCAACCTCCTGCGCGGGGTGGAACCGGCGCAGGTGGCCGCCGCCGAGGGCCGCGCGGTCGCCGACGCCGTCCTCGACCTGCTCGCCGGCCGGCCTCGGCCGACGGCGGGCGTGCCGGTGCTGACGGCGGGGCCCTTGCGGTGGGTGACCCCCGGGCTCCTCGGTCCGACGGCCGTCCCCCTGCTCGTACGGCCGGACCGGCGGCTCGTACGACCGCTCCTGACCGTCACCCAGGACGGCTCGCCCCTCCGGCGGGAGCGGCTGCGCGGGGATCCGGTTCCCTGGCGTTCGGTGCGGCTCGGGCCGGAGTGGACGAGCGGCGTGGATCCGGCGGGCGGTCCCGTGGTGGTCGGCGCGGAGGAGTACGCGTCCTAGGAACGTTCCGTCAGACTGGCCTGTATGTCGGACAAACGCAGCGCGGGTCTTCTGGTCTTCCGTCATACGGCGGGCAGGGGCGTCGAGGTTCTCATCGGTCACATGGGCGGTCCCTTCTGGGCCTCCAGGGAGCGGGAGGCCTGGTCGATCCCCAAGGGGGAGTACGAGCCTGACGAGGCTCCCGAGGCGGCGGCGAGGCGGGAGTTCCTGGAGGAGCTGGGACTGCCGGCCCCCGAGGGCGTCTGGATCGACCTCGGGGAGTCCCGGCAGCGGAACGGGAAGCTCGTCACCGTCTGGGCGGTCGAGGGGGACCTCGACCCGGGGGCGGTGGTCCCCGGCACCTTCACCATGGAGTGGCCGCCCCGGTCAGGCAACCACCAGGATTTCCCGGAGATCGACCGGGTCGGCTGGTTCATCCCGGAGGAGGCCGCTCCGCTGCTCGTCACCGGGCAGCGGGTCTTCCTGGAACGGCTGACGGAGCACCTGGGCGCAGCCGCGTAGGGCCTGTCCGGCAGGTCAGGGGGACGGCCCCTCACCCCCATTGTCAGACCCGTGCGAGAGGGTGGTGGGCGTAGACCTGTCGAGAGGGAGCCCGACATGATCACGATGACCGCCACCGAGCGCGCCGCGGCCCAGGCGTACCTGCGGCTACTGGAGTCCACACAGGCCGTGCTGACCGATCCGCAGCTCGCCCCGTACGCCGGGGTGATGCTCACCCATCCGATGGCGGAGGCCGACGAGGCCCTTCGCGCGGCGGGCCTTTCGGGGAACGAGGACCGGTTGTTGCGCCTCGTCTCCTCGCTGCGGGCCTCCCCCGCGAGTGTGTGGGGGAGGAGTGGGTAGCGCTTCGGCGGCGGGTCGTCAGGGGGTCGGGCGGACCGGGAGGGTGCGGACGCTGTTGCCGACGAAGCCCGCGTGGCGGGTCAGCTCGCTGTCCAGGACGGCCAGGTCCAGGTCGGGGAAGCGGGTGAAGAGCGCCTCCAGGGCGATCGCGGCCTCCATGCGGGCGAGCGGGGCGCCCAGGCAGTAGTGGGGGCCGTGGCCGAGCGAGAGGTGCTTCGTCGCCGTGCCGCGGGTGATGTCGAAGCGGTCGGCGTCCGGGCCGTGGGCCTTGGCGTCGCGGCCCGCCGCCGAGTAGCCGGCGAGGACGGGGGTGCCCTGGGGGATGAGGGTGCCGTCGACGGTGAGGTCGCGGGTGGGGTAGCGGAACGGGAAGTAGCTGACCGGGCTGTCCCAGCGCAGGGTCTCCTCCACCACGTCCGCCCACGCGGCCCGGCCTTCGAGGACGAGGGCGAGCTGTTCGCGGTGGCCGCAGAGCGCCCGTACGGCGTTGGTGACGAGGTTCAGCGTGGTCTCGTGGCCCGCGATGATCATCAGGAGCAGGGTGCCGATGAGCTCGGGCTGGCTCAGTCGGTCGCCGCCGTCGTCCCGGGCCGCGAGAAGGGCGCTGGTGAGGTCGTCGCCGGGCGCGCGGGCCTTGTCGCCGGCGATGGAGGCGAGGAGCTCGACGAGTTCGCGGTTGGCGGCGACGGCCCGCGCGGGCTCGGTGTCGGTGGCGACGACGAGGCTGGACAGGTGGTGCAGCCGGTCCTGGTGGGCGGGGTCGACGCCGAGGAGTTCGCAGATGACCCCGAGGGGCAGCGGGAGCGCGTAGTGGCGGCGCAGGTCGGCGACGCCTCCGCCGGCGCGGGCCGCTTCGGCGAGTCCGTCGAGGAGTCCTGCCGTGACGGCCTCGACGCGCGGGCGGAGCTCCTCGACCCGGCGTGCGGTGAAGGCGCTGCTGACCAGAGCGCGCAGGCGGCGGTGGTCGGCGCCGTCCGCCGTGGTCATGCCGGGCACGGTGGCGAAAGTGCGCAGCGGCCAGCCGTCGGGTATCCGGCCTTCGGTGAGGGCGGTGAAGTGCTGGGCGCCCTTGGCGACGTCGGGGTGGGAGAGGAAGTCACGGAGCGCGTCGTGGCCGAGGACCGCCATGCCCTCGATCTCGCCGGGCAGGATCACGGGGGTCACGGCGCCCTCGGCGAGGAGCCGGGCGTTGGCCGCGTGCGGGCAGCCGCCGGCCGGGTCCATGCGGTGCGGCGGCCGGCCGGGGGCGGCGCTGTGCGGGGTGTTCACGGAAGGCGCTCCTGACTGCGGAGGGAGGCGGGCCTGTGCGGCACGCAGGCGGTCAGATCCTACGATCAACCTCCGCTCACGGGTGAGGAGTTGTCCGGGGTCCGGCCGGTCGTCCCGCCGCGGCCCAGGAGTTCCGCCAGGCCCCGGCGGGTCGCCGCCACGATCACCCGGTCGCCCGGGCCGAGGACCCGCTCCGGGGCGAGGCGCCAGTCCTGGGCCGATGCCCCGGCCCCGTACGGGACTCCGTACGAACCGGGGCCGCGGTCGAGGGCGATGACCCGCCAGGCTCCGGGTGTGAAGGCCTGGGCGACCGTGCGGTCCTCCAGGAGGGGGTGGTCCGCGACGTCGACGGCGGCGAAGAGGAGGACGCGCCGCTCGACGGGTACGGCACCGAGGACCTGGCGGCCCATCATGGCCCCGGCGAAGGCGGGCGCGGCGAGGTGGGAGACGCTACGGCTCCGGGTGAGCGCCTCGGGGTGGGCGGTGCGCAGGGTGCGGTAGACGGCGGTGGCGAAGTCGTCGTCGTACAGGCGGAGCACGACCCGTAGGTCGGGGGCGGCGGAGCGGGCGGAGAGCGCGGCCTCCAGGTTGGTGATGTCGACGCTGGTCAGGGCGAGCAGGGCGTCGGCCCGGTGGACGCGGGCGGCCTCCAGGACGCCTTCCTCCGTGACGTCGCCGATGACGGTGGGGACGCGCAGCCGCCGGGCCAGGGCGATGCCGCGGGCCTCCGGGTCGGACTCGACGCACACGACGGGGATGTCCATCCGGCGGAGCCGGGCGAGGACGCGGGTGCCGACCTTGCCCAGGCCGAGGAGGACGACGTGGCCGTGGAGCCCGCGCGGCGGCCGGCGCAGTGTGGTCGCCGTGCGGAAGGTGCCGAGGCCTTCGAGGAGGGCGGCGACGATCACCGGGAGCAGGAGCAGGCCGACGAACCCGGCGAGGATCTGGAGGACCTGACGGCTGGTCGACTCGCCGACCGCGGGGTCGCCGATGGCGAAGATGTCGAGGAGTGTCAGATAGGCGGCGTGCAGGGGGTGGTCGCCGGTGGTGAAGGTCGAGGCGAGGGCCAGGGCGAGGACGGCGGACGCGGCTCCGGCGAGGGACCAGCGCAGGCGCCGGGAGAAGAGCGAGGCGACGGGCAGTCCGGTGCCGCCGAAGCGGCCCGCCGGGAGGCTCGGGGTGGCCGCGGTGACCGCTTCGAGGGTGACGGCGGCTCGACCGGTCGCGGCGGCCACCGTGCGGTCGTCGGGCAGGAGGCGCGGGCCGTCGTCGCCGCTGCGCTCGGAGCCCTCGCAGCCCGCCGGGTCGCCCGCCGTGGCGGAGAGCAGGGCGAGGGTGCACCGGCCGGGGTCGGGGGCCGCGCCCGCGGGCGGCGTGCGCTCGACGGCGTGCAGCAGGAGTCCGCCCGCCTGGACGACCTTGCTGGTGCCCGCGACGGCCGCCGCGGCGAGGCCCGGGGCGGCGGTGTCGACGTCGGAGAGGACGGTGGTGGCGGCGTCGAGCTTCTCGGGGTCGAGGCCGGGCTCGGCGACGGCCGCCGCCTGGTCGAGGAGGTTTTCGAGGTGCTGGCCGAGCTTGCGGTTGTACAACCGGATGACCAGGCGGATGCGGGGGTTGAGGCGGCGGGCGGTGAGCGCGGCGCGGATGTTGGTCTCGTCGTCGTCGTGGACGAGGGCCAGCGCGGCGGCGCGCTCGACTCCGGCGTCCACGAGGGCCCGGTCGTCGGCCTCCGCGGCTTCGACGACCCGCAGCGTGCCGGCCGGCTCGCCTCCGTCCGCCTCGCCTCCGGCCGCGCCCGTGGCCGGGCCCGCGGTCGCCGTCCCGGTCGCCGCGGTGGTGCGGGTGACGGCGGCGGTGACGCGCCCGAAGAGGGCGAGCGCCCGGCCCGGGCGGGCGGTGGGGGTGGGCGGGGCGTCGGGACGTACCGGTACGAGGAGGGTGACCCGCTCTCCGTACACCCCGTGCAGCTCGCCCGCGAGGCGGTGGGCGAGGGCATCGTCCCCGCAGACGATCATGTGTCCGGCGGGGGCCGTGCGGGGCTGCCGCTCGATCCTGGTCGCGGGCGCGCCGAAGGGCCCGCCGGCCGGGCTGCCCGGGGCGCGCGCGGGACCGGGCACCGGCCGTGCGGCCGCGTCGGCGGGAGGCGCTCCGGCGGGCCGACCGGCCCCGGGAGGCGCTCCGGCCGGTGGGGCACCGGCGCTCGCGGCCGGAACGGCGTTGGTCTGGTTCGGGTGTGAGGGCACGTCACCAGGATGCCCTGTGGCACCGACAGCGGTCGCCGGTGCCGAAGCGGCACCGCCCTCCCCCGGGCGGGCGCACGCCGTGCGGCCGTACGCCGGAACCTCTACGCCGGTCGGCGCACTCCGATCTGCGCGGGCCACCCCTCCTTCCTACGGTGGCTGAATGATCGTCACGTCAGCTGTCCGTCATGCCGCCGCCGGTACCGCGGCGCTGCTGTTCGTGCTGCCCGCTCCGGCGGCCACGGCCTCCCCCGCTCCTCCCCTCTCCCCCGGCTCCTCCCTGGCGGAGCCGACTCCGCCCGCACCGAAGTTCGTCGACCGCGCGCGGCTCGACCGGCGGGGCACGCAGGTGCAGCGGCTGCCGGGCGCGCCCTCCGTCCCGGAGGTCTCCGCGCTCTCGTGGGTGGTGGCGGACGCGTCCTCGGGCGAGGTCCTCGCCGCGCGGAACGCCCACCGCAAGCTGCCGCCGGCCAGCACTCTCAAGGCGCTCTTCGCGCTCGCGGCGCTCCCCCACAACGACCCTTCCGAACAGCACACCGTGGCCGATTCCGAGCTGACCGGGATCGGGGAGGGCAGCAGCCTCGTCGGGGTCAAGGAGGGGTACACGTACAAGGTGTCGGATCTGTGGAACGGGGTCTTCCTCAGCTCGGGCAACGACGCCGTGCACGTCCTCGCCGCGATGAACGGCGGCTGGGAGTCGATGTCCCGGCAGATGCAGGAGAAGGCCCGCTCCCTCGGCGCCCGGGACACCCATGTGGTCTCCCCCGACGGGTACGACGCTCCGGGTCAGGTGTCCTCCGCGTACGACCTCGCGGTCTTCGGGCGGGCCGGGCTCCAGGATCCCGCCTTCACGCGGTACTGCTCCACGCCGTACGCGGACTTCCCGGCGGGTTCCTGGTCGTACGGCATCGCCAACACCAACCGGCTCCTGACGGGCGCGGATGGCGTGGACCGCTACCCGGGGCTCATCGGCATCAAGAACGGCTACACGACGAACGCGGGCAACACCCTGATCTCCGCCGCGCGCAGGGACGGCCGGACGCTGGTCGTCTCGGTGATGAACCCGCAGAGCGGCGGCGGGTTCACCGTCTACGAGGAGGCGCGCTCGCTGCTCGACTGGGGCTTCGAGGCGGCGGGGCGGGTGCAGCCGGTGGGCTCGCTGCTGCCGGACCGCACGGAGAAGACCACCGCCGAGGCGGGCACCCGGGCCGTGAAGGCGGCGCGTGACCGCGGCCGTGTCGACGAGGACGTCGCCGTCGCGGCCGGTGGGGCGCCGCGCGCCGGGTCGGAGGCGGTGGCCGCGCCCCCCGAGGGCTCCGTGGACGGGGGCGGACCGTCGGCCGGGCTGCCGTTGGCGCTGGTGGGCTCGGCCTGTGCCGCGGCCCTCGCGCTGTGGGCCGTGCGCCGCAGGGCGGCCCACCGGGTCTGACGGCGTGCCGGCGGGCAGGGGTGGACCACAAGGGGGGACGGGGGGTCACGAACCGCCGGTCGTGCGGCGCCACTGGAGACATCGGACGGTCGTCATCGGCGACGGTCCGGTGGGCGCCGCACGGTCCGGCTGCCGGAGGGGTGCCCGTTGATCCGCCGGGCACCCCCTGGGGGTCTCTTGCCGATCCGGCCGGACACCCCTCCGGCTGTGCGGTCAGGCGCCCACGTAGGCCGCGAGGTGCTCGCCGGTGAGGGTCGAGCGGTCGGCGACGAGCTTCGCGGGCGTGCCCTCGAAGACGATCGTGCCGCCGTCATGGCCGGCGCCGGGGCCGAGGTCGATGATCCAGTCGGCGTGGGCCATGACCGCCTGGTGGTGCTCGACGACGATGACCGACTTCCCGGAGTCGACCAGCCGGTCGAGCAGGCCGAGGAGCTGCTCGACGTCGGCGAGGTGGAGGCCGGTGGTCGGCTCGTCGAGGACGTAGATCCCGCCCTTGTCACCCATGTGCGTGGCCAGCTTCAGTCGTTGCCGCTCGCCGCCGGAGAGCGTCGTGAGCGGCTGCCCGAGGCTCAGGTAGCCGAGGCCGACGTCGGCGAGCCTGTCGAGGATCTTGTGCGCGGCGGGTGTGCGCGCCTCACCGTCGCCGAAGAACTCCTCGGCCTCGGTCACCGACATCGCGAGCACTTCGCTGATGTCCTTGCCGCCGAGGTGGTACTCCAGGACCGAGGCCTGGAACCGCTTGCCCTCGCAGTCCTCGCAGGTGGTCGCGACCCCGGCCATCATCGCCAGGTCGGTGTAGATGACGCCCGCGCCGTTGCAGGTCGGGCAGGCGCCCTCGGAGTTGGCGCTGAACAGCGCCGGCTTCACGCCGTTGGCCTTGGCGAAGGCCTTGCGGATCGGTTCGAGCAGCCCGGTGTAGGTGGCCGGGTTGCTCCGGCGCGAGCCGCGGATGGCGCCCTGGTCGACGGAGACGACGTCCTCGCCGGGCGGGATCGATCCGTGCACGAGCGAGCTCTTGCCGGAGCCGGCGACTCCGGTGACGACCGCGAGCACGCCGAGCGGGATGTCGACGTCGACGTCCCGGAGGTTGTGCGCAGACGCGCCGCGGATCTCCAGCGTGCCGGTGGGCGTCCGCACGGTGTCCTTGACCGACGACCGGTCGTCGAAGTGCCGGCCGGTGACGGTGTCGCCCGCCCGCAGCTCCTCGACGGTGCCCTCGAAGCAGACGGTGCCGCCGCCCGTACCGGCGCCGGGGCCGAGGTCGACGACGTGGTCGGCGATCGCGATCGTCTCCGGCTTGTGCTCCACGACGAGCACCGTGTTGCCCTTGTCGCGCAGCCGGAGCAGCAGGTCGTTCATCCGCTGGATGTCGTGGGGGTGCAGCCCGATGGTGGGCTCGTCGAAGACGTACGTGACGTCGGTCAGCGAGGAGCCGAGGTGCCGGATCATCTTGACGCGCTGCGCCTCGCCGCCCGAGAGCGTGCCCGCGGGCCGGTCGAGCGAGAGGTAGCCGAGGCCGATCTCCACGAACGAGTCGAGGGTGTCCCGCAGGGCGGTGAGCAGCGGCGCGACCGAGGGCTCGTCGAGACCGCGGACCCACTCGGCCAGGTCGCTGATCTGCATGGCGCAGGCGTCGGCGATGCTGACCTTCTTGATCTTCGACGCCCGGGCCCCCTCGCTGAGCCGTGTGCCCTCGCACTCGGGGCACGTGGTGAAGGTGACCGCCCGGTCGACGAACGCCCGGATGTGCGGCTGCATGCCCTCCTTGTCCTTGGCCAGGAAGGACTTCTGGATGCGCGGGATCAGACCCTCGTAGGTCATGTTGATGCCCGCGATCTTCATCCGCGTCGGCTCGTGGTGGAGGAAGGCGTGGAGTTCCTTCTTGGTGTACTTGCGGATCGGCTTGGCCGGGTCGACCAGGCCCGACTCGCTGTAGAGCCGGTAGTTCCAACCGCCCGGGGTGTAGCCGGGGATGGTGAGGGCGCCCTCGTCGAGCGACTTGGTGTCGTCGTAGAGCTGGGTGAGGTCGATGTCGGAGACGTTGCCCCGGCCCTCGCAGCGCGTGCACATGCCGCCGGTGCGCTCGTAGGTGGCCTTGACGGCCTTCTTGCCGCCGCGCTCGACGGTGATCGCGCCGCTCGCCCGGACGGAGGGGACGTTGAAGGCGTAGGCGCTGGGCGGGCCTATGTGGGGCTTCCCGAGGCGGCTGAAGAGGATGCGCAGCATCGCGTTGGCGTCGGTGGCGGTGCCGACGGTGGAGCGGGGGTCGGCGCCCATCCGCTGCTGGTCGACGATGATCGCGGTCGTCAGCCCTTCGAGGACGTCGACCTCCGGCCGCGCGAGGGTCGGCATGAAGCCCTGGACGAAGGCGCTGTACGTCTCGTTGATCAGCCGCTGGGACTCCGCGGCGATCGTGTCGAAGACGAGGGAGCTCTTGCCCGAGCCGGAGACTCCCGTGAAGACCGTGAGCCGGCGCTTCGGGATCTCGATGCTGATGTCCTTGAGGTTGTTCTCGCGGGCCCCGAGCACACGGATCGTGTCGTGGCTGTCGGCGGCGTGCGGCGCCGCCGGCCCCTTGCCCGGCCTTGTGGCACCCGTCCTCGGGGCAGCGTGGCTCATCGTTTCTCCTCTGTCGGACGGGTCGAATACATGATCATCGCGATCATTGCACCGCTTCGTCCCCGGCGCCCGGGAAATCGCGATGCCCACGACGGCCACGCTAACCGGGGCCCGACGGCCACGCTTCTCGATTCCTGACGGACCGCAGGTCAGCTCCCCGCCAGGCCTCCCAGCGCCTCCGTCGGCGCGGGCGGGCCCTGGGCGACGTACCGCTCGGCGGCACGGACCGCCTCGTGCGCGGTCCGCTCTCCCATCAGGACGCACAGGGTGTACGCCGTGTCCTCGAAGCGCCGGCGGACCGACAGGTCGCACGGCCTGGCGAGCACGGACCGCTCCTGGGTGCGGTAGTGCCGGAGCAGCCGGTCGACCGTGTTCGCGTCGGGCAGCAGCATCGGGTTCCTCCCTTCTCCTGGCTCCCGAGTCGCTCCATCTTGCAGGTCGTCGACCACGCCCGCGACCCGCACGGACACGGTGCGTGACGGAGCGGGTTCCGGAGTGCGGTTCCGCCGCCCATGGCGGAGGGTCGGAGACATGAACCCGAGCGCGCAACAGCGGGTGGTCGTCACCGGCGCCACCGGCAACGTCGGCACGAGCCTGGTGCGGGCGCTGTCCCGTGAGCCGCGGGTCGGCTCCGTCCTCGGACTCGCCCGGCGCAGGCCCGGCCTGGAGCTGCCCGGCGTGGAGTGGGCCGAGGTCGACCTCTCCCTGGAGGGGGACGAGCCCCGGCTCGCCCAGTACGTGGCCGACGCGGACGCGGTCGTGCATCTGGCCTGGCGCTTCGGTCCGACACACGATCCGGTCGAGACCTGGCGGACCAACGTCCTGGGCGCGGTGCGCGTCTTCGACGCGGTCGCGGCGGCGCGGGTGCCGGTCCTGGTGCACGCCTCCTCGGTGGGCGCGTACTCCCCCGGCCCGAAGGGCGGCGCGCCGGTGTCCGAGGCCTGGCCGACGCACGGCTGGCCCGGCGCCGCGTACACCCGGGAGAAGGCCTATCTGGAACGGGTCCTCGACACCTTCGAGCGCGACCATCCGCTGACCCGGGTGGTCCGGATGCGCCCCGCCTTCCTCTTCAAGGAGGAGTCGGCGAGCGGGCAGCGGCGGATCTTCGCGGGCCGGTTCTTCCCCGGTCAGCTGATGCGGCCGGAACTGCTGCCGCTGCTCCCGGAGTTCGAGGGGCTCCGCTTCCAGGTCCTGCACACCGAGGACGCCGCCGACGCCTACCGGAGGGCGATCCTCCGGGACGTCCGCGGCGCGTTCAACCTCGCCGCCGACCCGGTGCTCGACGCCGACAACCTCGGCCGGCTGCTGAACGCCCGGCCCGTGAAGGTCCCGGCCGGAGCCGTACGCGGCGCACTGTCGGCGGCCTGGCGCCTGCGGCTCGCCCCCGCCTCCCCCGGGCTCTTCGACGCACTGCGGCACATGCCCCTGCTCGCCACCGAGCGGGCCCGGCGGGAGCTGGAGTGGGAACCGTCGGCGAGCTCGCTGGAGGCCGTGGAGGCCTTCCTGCGCGGGGTCCGCGCGGGCACGGGCGACGACACGGCTCCCCTGGCGGGCCACCGCATCGGCTGAGAGCGCGGGGCGGCTGCGCCCGGCCCGACGCGACTGCGCCCGGTCCGACGCAGCCCCGCCCGTCTGAGGCGACCGTCGTCAGCCCGACGCGCCCGACCAGTCCACGATCCGGATCCCGGCGCCCGCGGCCTCGTGGCCGCGGCAGTGGGCGCTGTGCCGGCGCAGTACGGCGTCGATGTCGAGGTGGCGGGCGAACTCGGGTCGGGCGGCCAGGCGCTGGGCGTACGCCCAGAGGGCGGGGTGTCCGGCGACCCGGTCCATCGCGGCGGCGTCCAGATGCCAGCGGTGGACGGTGTCGAGCTGGACGAGGGTGACCCAGACCTGCACGTCGGCGGCGGTCGGGCGGTCGCCGAGGACGTACGGGCTGCCGGTGAGGCGCCGCTCCAGGGAGCCGAGCGCCGCGAAGAGGACGCCGAGCGGGTCGTGGTGGGCGGCGTCACCGTCGAGGCCGAGTTCACCGGCGCGCTGGGCGGCCCTGTTGATGCTCCGCTCGCACAGGTCGGCGATGGCCTCGATCTCGCCCCGGTGCTCCTCGGGCAGCAGGTCGGGGCCTTCGCCCCGGAAGCGCAGGGCGAGGTCCCGCAGGATGTCGGGCACGTGCGTGCTGACGATCCGCCCGGTCCACCCGTCGCTCAGGAGGGGCGCGGCGGACGGCCCCGCGTACAGGTGGGCGCTCGCCTCGTACAGCGGGCGGAGTGCGGTGTATCCGCCGTCGGGGGTGTCGGGGGTCCCGGGGAGCACGGTCAGCGGGAGCGTGTCGTCGAGGCCGAGCAGGCCGTGGGTGAGGGCGATGCTCAGACAGCCGGGGCCGGCGGGTGCCAGATGGAGTCGGTAGCGGTGCGGTACGGCGTAGTGGCCGCTGCGCACGTCGCGGCCGATCCGGCCCCGGAAGGCGGGCACGGAGGAGGCGGGCAGGAGCGAGGACGGGACGACGGACATGCTTCTCCCTGGAGGGTGCTCGGTGCTGGGTCGGGGCGGTGCGCGGCGGCGACGC
The DNA here is from genome assembly GCF_006539185.1 of Streptomyces gardneri. GTDB lineage: Bacteria > Actinomycetota > Actinomycetes > Streptomycetales > Streptomycetaceae > Streptomyces > Streptomyces gardneri. The sequence goes on along the minus strand of NZ_BJMN01000005.1, from coordinate 372,489 downwards.
CGACGTGGCGTCACGACGGCGTCGGCGGTCACGCAGGGCCCCGAGGCAGCAGAGGAACGGGTAAGGAGGAGGCGGACGGACCGACGTGGGGACGGACCGACGGGACGGACGGGCCGGGGAGGCGGGCGGACCGGGGAGTGGTCCGTGTCCGGACCCGGGTGCCGAAGCGACGGCAGGCAGAGCCGAAAGGGCTGGGCCGGCGGGCTCAGCGGGCACGGAGGCCCCCTCGGCGGATACGGCGACTACGCGGCGCTGCAGACCCGCAGCAGGTCGATGTGGCGCCGCGAGGTGAGGGACACGGAGCGCGGGAGGGGCACGGCGTGTGCGGTGTCCCGCCGGCCGGTGCGTCCCATGATTCCCTACCCGTTCGCTCGGTTTCTCGCTTCCACGAGTCTCCGACCGGTCACCCGTGACGTCAAGGGTGCGGGACGCGCCACCTCCGGGGCGCGCGTATCAGGCGGGGGGCGTACGGAATAATGCGCGCATGCGCATTTCAGCCAGGGCCGACTACGCGGTGCGGGCCGCCCTCCAGCTCGCCGCCGCCCAGGACGCGGGGCCGCTGAAGGCCGAGGCGATCGCCGAAGTCCAGGGGATCTCGCACAAGTTCCTGGAGGGCATCCTCGGCGACATGCGCAAGGGCGGGCTCGTCCAGAGCCAGCGCGGCGGCAACGGCGGGTACTGGCTGGCCAGGCCGGCCGAGTCGATCTCGGTCGCGGACGTCATCCGCTGCGTGGAGGGCCCGCTGGTCTCCGTGCGCGGGGAGCGGCCTCCGGACCTCGCGTACACGGGGCCCGCCGAGTCTCTGCTCCCGCTGTGGATCGCCCTGCGCGCCAGCGTGCGCGAGGTGCTCGGGGTCTCGCTCGCGGAGGTCGCGGCGGCCGAGCTGCCGGCGGGGATCACCGCGCTCGCGGCCGACCCGGAGGCCTGGACCAACCCCTGACCGGGTGTCCGGAAACCTTCTGTCCGGCCGGTTCTCGACGCGGAGAACTCCGCGCGACCAGCGTCGACATGACGACGTCTCACCGAACAAGACGCACGTGTCCACTCCTCGGACGCCCCTTGGGGGTGGGCCACCGCCTCTGCCACTATTCCTAGTAATCCAGTGGGGATACGAGGGATCGGGTGAGGTGACGTGAGTACGCCGAGGAAATCGCTCAGAAGAACCGCGATACGTATCGTCCCGGCACCGGCCGACCGGCCCGCGGACGACGAGATCTGGCCCCGCGTCACCCGCGAGCTCGCCGACGACCTCGCCGTCGACGCGCCCGCACGGGACCGGGCCGGCAAGGCCCCCTTCGACGAGGTCGCCCGGCTCCAGGAGGCCGGACTGCCCGCCCTCCTCACGGCGCCCGGGGCGAACCGGCGGGGCGCGGACTGGCGGGCCGCGTCCGCCGTCGTACGGGAGATCTCCGCCGCCGACAGCTCGGTCGGCGAGCTCCTCGCCCACCACTACGTCCTGTCCTGGAGCAGCCGCTTCTTCGGCCCGGCGGAGGACACGGCGACCGCCCCCGCCTGTCCCGCCCCCACCGGCGCCCTCGACGCACGGACCGCCGAGGAGCACTGGCTGCTCGGCGGGGGCATCGAGCCGCCGCGCACCGAGAAGGACCAGGGCCTGCGGCTCACGCCCGACGCGGGCGGCTGGATCCTCGACGGACGCCGCACGTTCGCCTCCGGAGTCGCCGTGGCCGACCGGCTGGTCGTCGGCGCCCGGCCCGGCGGGACCGGCGACTGGCTGATCGTCCTGGTGGACCCGGCGCACCCCGGCGTGTTCACCGACGCCGGCACGGACCGGGTCGGACAACGGCTCTCCGGCGCGGGCACCGTCACCTTCGACCACGTCCCGGTCCCGGCCGCCGACGTCCTCGGTCGGCTCCCCCACGACGATCACGCCGTCACCCCCTTCGCCGGCCTCGCCCCGCTCGCCCTGCGGCTGCTCCTCGTCCAGGTCGGGCTCGGCATCGCCGAGGGAGCGCTCTCCGAGGCCCGGGACATCAGCCGCGCCGGGCAGGCCGGACCGGCCCCGGTGCACCCGGCGGACGGCGGGCCGGCCACCGTCGGCGCGGATCCCCTGGGTGCGGGCGACGACCCCTACCTGCTCCTGGCCTACGGCGAGCTGGCCACGACCGCGCACGCCGCCTCGGCGGTGGTCGAGCGGGCGACGGACGCCCTTGCCCGCGGGCTCCTCGCCGGACCGACGCTGAGCCCCGAGGAGCGCGCCGACATCGCCGTCCTGGTCTCCGCCGCCGAGACGATCACCAGCAGGGCCGCCGTCCGCGTCACGACCCGCGTCCTCGAACTCGTCGACGGAGCCGAGGGCGCCGACGCCCAGTCAGGGGGGCCCGGATTCGACCGCTTCTGGCGCAACGCCCGTGCCCTGACCGCCCACACGCAGCCGGCACACCGGCTCCGCGACATCGGCGACCACTACCTCAACGGCACCCACGCGCGACTCACCCTGCCGGCCTGACCCCACCCGACGCCACACCTGACCGCACCTCACCGCACCACAGAAGGGACGGACGGTCCGGCATGTCGGGACGTCCGTCCCTCTCCTCGGGCTGCCGATGGGCCCAAGCTGGAGGGAGGAGGGCCCGGCCGCCGGGCGGGCCCGGCACGCTACCGACGGAGGCAGTCCGATGAGTCGTGAGATCGTCGCAGGAGTCGACGGTTCCCCGGAGAGTCTCGCCGCGGCCGACTGGGCCGCCCGCGAGGCCCTCCACCGGGGGCTCCCGCTGCGGCTCGCCCACGCCTGGCGCTGGGAACCCCTCGACATCCCGCTGGTCCAGGACCGGGCGGGCCAGGAGCGGGCCGCCGAAAAGCTCCTGCGCGAGGCCGAGTCGACGGTCGCGCGGAGCCACCCGGACGTCACCCTCACGGCCGAGGTACTGCTCGACACCCCGGTCGCGGCGCTGCTCGGGACCGAAGAGCGGGCCGAGATGCTCGTCATCGGCTCGCGCGGCCACGGCGCCCTCGTGGGCTTCCTGCTCGGCTCGTACGGGCAGCAGATCATCGGCGCCGCCGGCCGGCCCGTGGTGGCCGTGAGGTCCCGCGACGGCCAGCCCTCCGAGCCTCCGGTCGGCGACGTCCTCGTCGGCCAGCTCGGCAGTCCCGAGGACAGTGCCGCGGCGCTCGGTTTCGCCTTCGAGACCGCCGCCGCGCGCGGGGCGTCGGTGCGGGCCGTCCGCGCCTGGAGCCTGCCGCCCCTCTACGCGTACAGCCCGGCGTCGATGCGGCTCGCCGACGAGGCGGGCGGTCTCGTGCCGTACGAGGAGAAGGCGCTGCACGAGGCCCTGGCGCCCTGGCGGGAGCGGTTCCCCGAGGTCCCGGTGACGGAGCACGTCGAACTGGGCAGCGCGGGGCAGGTCCTCCTCTCCGCCTCGGGAGCCGCGCAGCTCCTGGTGGTCGGCCGGCGGGCCAAGCGCGGCGCCGTGGGCCCGCGCATCGGCTCCGTGGCCCACGCGGCGCTCCATCTCGCGCCGTGCCCGGTGGCGGTGATCCCGCAGGGCTGAAAGCCTCGGACGTGCATTGACGCGTCGGGTTGACGAGGAGTGTCGGGGCGGCCGGGGGCGGAAAGTGTTACCGCCGTCGCCCCGGTGGCTCTCCCCAGCGCCGGACCGTCCGGCGACCTCGGCGAGAGAGCGGAGCTCCATGCGGCACCACGACCACCCCGGTCATCCCGAAGACCCTGAACACGTCGACTCGAACGGACATGCGGAGCACGACGAGCACGTCGTACGGCTCGATCACCCCGTGCGGGACGGCGGGCGCCACCGGAAGGGCGCCCGCGGCCACGGCGCACGGCGGCGCGCCCCGCGGCGTCCGGGCTTCCGTACCGCCGTCACCGCCGCCGGGGCCGCGGCCGTCGTCCTGACGGTGGCGGCCGGGGTGTACGTCGCCTCCCCCGCCCCGGCCGCCGGCCCCGCGGCCGTCGCCGCGCCCGCCAACACCCCGGACACCTCGGGAGCCTCGCCCGGCGCGGCCACGACGGTCCGCGAGGCAGCGACCCCCTCCGCGCCTCCCTCCGCCCCCTCGACCGCGCCCACGCCCGCCCGCTCCGCGGCGAAGACGCCGGCGGCCCGGACCGCACCTCCTCGGTCGGAGTCCACATCGGAGACGAAGGCGGCGACGACGTCACCACGGCCCGGTTCCCCCTCCGCGCCCGCGCGGGAGCAGCCCGGGCACGGGAGCGAGCAGGGGCGGCAGCCGGGTGGATCCACCGGCGCCGGTTCCGAGGCCGCGACGGGGTCCGGTTCCGGCCGCGAGTCCGGCAGCGGTTCCGATGCCAAGTCGGGGTCCGAGGCCGGGTCCGGGTCCGGCACCGGTGCCGCCGGCGGGAAGGTCTCCGATTACGTCCAGGAGGTCGTCGCGCTCGCCAACATCGAGCGCGAGAGGGCCGGTTGCGGGCCGCTCCGCGCGGAGGGCCACCTGCGGACCGCCGCCCAGGGGCACTCCGACGACATGTCCGCGCGGGACTACTACGAGCACGACAGCCCTGAGGGCCGTGACGCGGGCGACCGGATGACCGGCGCCGGGTACAGGTGGTCGACGTGGGGGGAGAACATCCACCGCGGGCCGGTGACCCCGGCGCAGGCGATGGAGGACTGGATGGACAGCCCGGGTCACCGCGAGAACATCCTCAACTGCTCCTTCAAGGACATCGGCGTCGGGGTGACCCTCACCGCCAACGGGCCTTGGTGGGTGCAGAACTTCGGTGCCAAGGGCTGATCCGCGCCCTTCGGGGTGCCGCGCGGGTTCAGGAGGCCGGGGCCGCCAGCTTCTGCACCCAGATCATGCCGCCGGGACCGGGCGCCGACGCCACACCGGTGTCCCGGTACCGGCAGTCCAGCATGTTCTCCTCGTGCATCGCCCCGTCGGTCCAGCCGTCGACGACGGCCGTCGGGTCCGTCGCCCCCTGGGCCAGGTTCTCGGCCCAGGCGCTCCAGTCGTACCCGGCGGCGGTGATCCGCGCGTCGGCGAACTCGCCCTCCGGGCTGTTGTGGGCGTAGTAGCCCCGCGCGACCATGTCGCGGGCGTACCCCCGGGCCGCCGCGACCAGTCGCGGGTCGGTCCGCAGCGGGCCGCAACCCGCCGCGGCCCGGAGCCTGTTGACCTTCTCGGTCACCCGCTCCTCTGCGGTGGGCTCGGGTGCCGGGGGCGTGGTGCGGCGGGGTGCCGGGGTACGGGTCGTGGGGGCCGGGGCGGCGACGGTGGCCGCCCGGGTGGTAGGAGGCGCCGGGGTGGTCGGGGGCGCGGGTGCCGGGCTCGCGGCGCGGGGCCGGTCGGGTGTCACGCGTACCTCCTCCTGCCTCGGGACGAGCACGGCGAGCGCGCCGAGGACGGCGACGGTCGCGGCTCCGGCGACGCAGGCGCGTCGTATCGGGGTCCATCGGCCCACGGGTTCGGCCGCGAGGGTTTCCGCGCCGCGCCGGGCCACGGCCGCCGCCGCCAGCGGCGGGACGAGCCCGATGCCGACGAGCAGGCCCTCGACGGGGGCGAGGCCGCGGCCGCCGACCGCCTGCCCGGTGCAGGCGGCGCAGGTGCGCAGGTGGCGGGCGATCCGCTTGCGCCAGAGGGGCGAGGGACGGCCGTCCCAGGCGGTGAGGGACTCGGTGAGTCCGGGGCACGGCGGATCGGCGTCGAGGGCGCCGACCACGGCCCGGCCGGTCTCCAGGCGTTCCTTCATCCGCTGGACGCGGACGGCGGCGTGCTGCGGGGAGACGCCGAGGCCCTCGGAGAGTTCGGCGCGGCTCAGCTCTCCGGCGGCCTCCAGCCACCACAGGGAGAGGAGTTCGCGGTCCTCGTCGTCGAGCCAGCGGGTGGCGCGGGCCACGTCGCGGCGCTGCCCGGAGAGGCGGAGGCGGAGGATGGTGAGCTCGGTGAAGTCGCCGGCGGGGTCGGCGAGGTCGGCGGCCCGGTCGAGGCCGGGCACGGGGGCCTGCCGGTTCTCGCGCCAGCGGCGCCGTATGCCGTTCATGGCGATGGCGATGAGCCAGGAGCGGAAGCGGTCCGGGTCACGCAGGCCCGCGAGGCCGTCGAGGGCCCGGACCATCGTCTCCTGGACGATGTCGTCGGTGTCGGCGTGGCCGTCGAGGGCGCGGCCGACGACGTTGTGGACGAGGGGCAGGTACGCGCGTACCAGCTCGTCCCTGGCGTGCGTGTCACCGGCCCGGGCCGCCTCCACCAGTGCGGTGGTGCGGCGCTCGTCGCTGTGCATGGGTCTGCTCCCTCATCCGTGGCCCGAGTCCCCCGTCGTTCGGAGACCCGTGGGAGCGGGAGGGATAACACTTAATCGGTCCGATCGCCGTGATCGCCCGGGGCGTCACGGCCGGGCCCGTCCGGCGGACAGACCTTACACGTGTGGTCGGGGCAGGTTCGGGACGGTGGCCCCGGCGCCCTGTCTGACGGCCTCCACGACCGCTTCGTGGAGGTCGCGGCTCTCCTCCTCCGTGGTGCACGGAACGGGACTGCCCGACATGGTGAACCAGTCGGACGCGCCGCTGTACTGCACGGCCACGCGTGCCTCGCCCTCGGTCCAGGTCGTGTGCACGGTCAGATCGCCCGTGACGACGCCGGCCTCGTCGGTCAGCACCCCACCTCGCCCGGTGTAGACACCGGCGGTCGTCCAAGATGCCCAGCTCATCCATCCAGGTTCACACCAGGACGCCGGATGCGCCACCGACGGGACCGCCCCGGCCGGAATCCTTCCGGCCGGGGCGGCACCTGTCGTCCGCCGGGGCGGACGCGCGCCGGATCAGGCGAGGGACGCGAGGGCCTCGTTCAGCGTGGCGGACGGGCGCATCACGGCCTCGGCCTTGGCCGCGTCGGGCTGGTAGTAGCCACCGATCTCGGCCGGGGAGCCCTGGACGGCGACGAGCTCGTCGACGATCTTCTGCTCGTTGGCGGCCAGCGTCTCGGCGAGCGGGGCGAAGGCCTTGGCCAGCTCCGCGTCCTCGGTCTGGGCGGCGAGCTCCTGGGCCCAGTAGAGGCCGAGGTAGAAGTGGCTGCCGCGGTTGTCGATGCCGCCGAGGCGACGGGTCGGCGACTTGTCCTCGTTGAGGAAGGTGCCGGTGGCGCGGTCCAGCGTGTCGGCGAGGACCTGGGCGCGGGCGTTGCCCGTGGTCGTCGCGAGGTGCTCGAAGCTGGCGGCCAGGGCGAAGAACTCGCCGAGGCTGTCCCAGCGGAGGTAGTTCTCCTTGACGAGCTGCTGGACGTGCTTCGGGGCGGAGCCGCCGGCGCCGGTCTCGAAGAGTCCGCCGCCCGCCATCAGCGGGACGACCGACAGCATCTTGGCGCTGGTGCCCAGCTCCAGGATCGGGAAGAGGTCGGTCAGGTAGTCGCGGAGGACGTTGCCGGTGACCGAGATGGTGTCCTCGCCGCGGCGGATGCGCTCAAGGGAGAACTTCGTCGCCTCGACCGGGGACAGGATCTTGATGTCCAGGCCCTCGGTGTCGTGCTGCGGGAGGTACTCGTTGACCTTGGCGATCAGCTGCGCGTCGTGGGCGCGGTTCTCGTCCAGCCAGAAGACGGCCGGGGCGCCGGTGGCGCGGGCGCGGGTGACGGCGAGCTTGACCCAGTCCTGGATGGGCAGGTCCTTGGTCTGGCAGGCGCGGAAGAGGTCACCCTCGGCGACTTCCTGCTCCAGGACGACGTTGCCCTCGGAGTCGACGAGGCGGACGGTGCCGGCCTCGGCGATCTCGAAGGTCTTGTCGTGGGAGCCGTACTCCTCGGCCTTCTGCGCCATGAGGCCGACGTTCGGGACGGAGCCCATGGTCGACGGGTCGAAGGCGCCGTGGGCGCGGCAGTCGTCGATGACGACCTGGTAGACGCCCGAGTAGCTGTGGTCCGGGAGGACCGCGAGGGTGTCGGCCTCCTGGCCGTCCGGGCCCCACATGTGGCCGGAGGTGCGGATCATGGCCGGCATCGAGGCGTCGACGATGACGTCGGACGGCACGTGCAGGTTGGTGATGCCCTTGTCGGAGTCGACCATCGCCAGGGCGGGGCCCGCGGCGAGCTCGGCCTCGAAGGAGGCCTTGATCTCGGCGCCCTGCGGGAGGGACTCCAGGCCCTTCAGGACGCCGCCGAGGCCGTCGTTCGGGGAGAGACCCGCGGCGGCGAGGACCTCGCCGTACTTGGCGAAGGTCGCCGGGAAGAAGGCGCGGACGACGTGGCCGAAGACGATCGGGTCGGAGACCTTCATCATCGTGGCCTTGAGGTGCACGGAGAAGAGCACGCCCTCGGCCTTGGCGCGGGCGACCTGCTCGCTGAGGAAGGTGCGCAGGGCGGCGGCGCGCATGACGGCGGCGTCGACGACCTCGCCGGCGATGACCTTCAGCGGCTCGCGGAGCTCGGAGACCGTGCCGTCGGCGGCGGTGAACTCGAAGCGGAGGGTGTCGTCCTGCGCGATGACGGCGGACTTCTCCGTGGAGGCGAAGTCGTTCTCGCTCATCGTGGCGACGTTCGTCTTCGACTCGGAGGTCCAGGCGCCCATGCGGTGGGGGTGCGCCTTGGCGTAGTTCTTGACCGAGGCGGGGGCGCGGCGGTCGGAGTTGCCCTCGCGCAGGACCGGGTTGACGGCCGAGCCCTTGATCTTGTCGTAGCGGGCGCGGACGTCCTTGTCCTGGTCCGTCTGCGCGTCGTCCGGGTAGTCCGGGAGGGCGTAGCCCTGCGCCTGGAGCTCGGCGATCGCGGCCTTCAGCTGCGGGATGGACGCCGAGACGTTCGGCAGCTTGATGATGTTCGCGCCGGGCGTCTTGGCGAGCGCGCCGAGCTCCGCGAGGGCGTCGGGGATGCGCTGGCCCTCCTCCAGGTACTCCGGGAAGACGGCGATGATGCGGCCCGCGAGGGAGATGTCCCGCGTCTCGACCGTGACGCCGGCCTGCGAGGCATACGCCTGGATCACGGGCAGGAACGAGTACGTCGCCAGGGCGGGCGCCTCGTCAGTGTGGGTGTAGATGATGGTCGAGTCAGTCACCAGGGTTCTCCAGCTCCACGTCTGCGTATGCGAGATTGCTCGACATCAAGATATCTCGTGATCGAGGTCCTCCGTAAAGGGCCCCACGACCTCGCCGTCGCGCGGCGCCCCGGCGGCCTCCACGAAGGGGCCGCCGAGCCGGTACGGGGCGGGGGCCCGGTCCATGTCGACGCGGCGGAGCAGGGTGAGCAGGAGCAGTCCCGCGGCGGCGGTGACGCCCGCTGCGAGGGCCTGTCCGCAGCGGTGCGCGAGCCGGAGCTCGGCCGGGTCGTAGGGGGCGGTGGCGGGCAGGGAGAGGGTGTCGCCGAGGAGCCAGAGGCCGGCGCCGAGTCCGCCGGCCGCGAGGGCGGCGAGCGGGACGGCGACGGCGAGGGCGCGTGCGAGGGGGCCGCGGCGGGCGGGGCGGATCTTGCCCTTGCGGGCGAGGAGGGCGGCCAGTCCGCAGAAGACGGCGAGGACGACGAGGGCGGCGGCGATCAGGTCGCCGGGGCGGTGGTCGCCCGCCGCGACGGTGTAGGCGCCGACGGCTCCGGCCCAGAGGGTGCCGGCGAGGACGGTGAGTCCGCGGAGCCGGTACGGGACGAGAAAGGCGAGGCCGAAGGCCGTGCCGAGGGCGAGGGTGGTCTGGGCGCTGGGGAAGCCGCTCTGGACCAGTGCCCCGCCGGCGTCGAGGAGGCGGGGGCGTGGCGCGTACCGCTGGAGGAGCCCGGTCAGCGCGAGGGAGGTGACGAGGGCGCCCGCGACGGCTCCGGTGAGCGCGTACCGCTTGCGCAGGAGGCCGGTGGCGAGCAGCAGGGCGCAGCCGAGGAGCAGCGAGAGCGTGGTGAGTCCGGCGAGCGAGGGATGCTCGCGGAGCAGAGTGGCGGCGGCGGTGTCGGCGCGCCGTCCGGTGAGGGCCGCGTCGCCCCAGCGGCGGCCCGTCGCGGTGAGCACGAGGCCCGCGTAGACGACCGTGAGGAGCAGGACGGCCCCGAGGCAGGCACGCCGGGTCCGGCTGCGGACCCTGGTACTGAAGGAGCCGGCGGCCTCGCCGGCCACGGCGGCGTACCACCAGGTGTCACCGGTCTCCAGCGGCCTCGGAGTGCCGCCGGCGCGGAGCCTGTCGTTGGAAGCCATGCCCCGATTCGAACCCACGCGCGGCGGACCCGCCCGCTGGATGCACCCGAACGACACGCCGAAGGCGCGAGCGGCGGGGCGGGGCGGTCACGCCACGGCGAGCCGGGGGGTGGCCGTGCGGCCGTGGCGGCGCGTGCCGTACAGCGTGAAGGCCGTGTTCACCAGGGCCACGTGGCTGAGCGCCTGCGGGGTGTTGCCGAGCTGGCGGCGGGCCACCGGGTCCCATTCCTCGGCGAGGAGCCCGACGTCGTTGCGGATGGCGAGGACCCGCTCGAAGACGGCCCTGGCCTCGGCGGGGCGGCCGGTCGCGGCGAGGGCGTCGGCGTACCAGAACGTGCAGGCGACGAAGGCCCCCTCGGTGCCGCCGAGGTCGTCGAGGTGGTGCGCCCCGCCGTCCCTGACGTCGCCGTACCGGCGGAGGAAGCCGTGCTCGTCGAGCCGTTCCATCGCCTTGACGGTGCCGAGGACCCGGGGGTCGTCGGCGGGCAGGAAGCCGAGCCTGGGGATCAGCAGGGCGGTGGCGTCGACCTCGTGGCCGCCGTAGTACTGCGTGAACGACTGCTGCTCCTCGCTCCAGCCGCGGGTGCAGATATCGGCGTGGATCTCGTGGCGCAGTGCCTGCCAGCGGCGTACGGAGCCACGCAGGCCGGCGACGCGGGCGAGGCGGACGGCGCGGTCGGCGGCGACCCAGGCCATGACCTTGGAGTGCACGAAGTGGCGGCGCGGGCCGCGGACTTCCCAGATGCCCTCGTCGGGTTCGCACCAGCGCGTGCCGAGGTACTCCAGGAGCTCGGCCACCAGGGCCCAGGCCGGCGGGTCGACGGCGACCCCGGCGCGTACGGCCGAGTAGACGGTGTTGAGCACCTCGCCGTAGATGTCGAGCTGGAACTGGTCGACGGCCGCGTTGCCGAACCTGACGGGGCGTGAACCCTCGTAGCCGGGCAGCCAGTCCGCGTACACCTCGGGGAGCCGGCGCTGCCCCTCGACCCCGTACAGCGGCTGGAGGTCGGCGGGATCGCCGGCGACGGCCCGGAGCAGCCAGTCCTTCCAGGCCACGGCCTCCCGGCGGAACCCCCCGCGCAGCAGGCAGGAGAGGGTGAAGGTGGAGTCGCGCAGCCAGCAGAAGCGGTAGTCCCAGTTGCGCTGTGCGCCGATGCTCTCGGGGAGGGAGGCGGTGGCGGCCGCGACGATGCCGCCGGTGGGGGCGTAGGTGAGCGCCTTGAGGGTGAGGAGGGAGCGGAGGACGGCTTCCCTGGCCGGCCCTTCGTAACGGAGCGAGGCCGCCCAGTCGTTCCAGAACGCGAGGGTACGCAGGAGGGTGGCGTCGATCTCGGCGGGCGAGGCGGTGGGGGGCACCCCCGTGTGCGAGGGGCGCCAGCCGAGGACGAAGGCGGTCCGGCTCCCGGCGGAGACGGTGAACTCGACGGTGGTGCGGTCCGGGGTGACGGTCGGGTCGACGCCGGGGCCGCAGGAGAGGTAGGCGGCGTCGGGTCCCGCGACGGAGGCGACGGTGCTCCGGTCCACCGAGCGGGTCCAGGGCACGATGCTGCCGTGATGGAAGCGGAGTCCCAACTCGCTTCGCATGGATACCCGTCCGGCGATCCCCTCGACGACGCGGATGATTCTCGGACCGCCTTCGGGGGCGGGGCCGGGGGAACGCGGGGGCATGAAGTCGGTGACGCGGACGGTGCCGGTGACGGACTCCCAGAAGGTGTCGAGGACGAGCGTGTCTCCGCGGTAACTCCGGCGCGTGCAGCGGGTCTTTCCGGCCGGGGCGAGAAGCCATCGGCCGTGGGCGGGATCACCGAGGAGGGCCGCGAGGCAGGCGGGCGAGTCGAAGCGGGGCGCGCACCACCAGTCGACGGACCCGTCGGTTCCGATGAGCGCAGCCGTCTCCAGATCCCCGACGAGGGCGTAGTCCTCAATTCGCCCTGCCATGACCGGATTGTATGTCGTCCAGAATTCCGGCGCAGAAAGAAGGACGGCGGGGAAACGTATTTCTTCACGGCTGTCCGCATATTCTTCCGCATTTCTTGACGCCGCCACCTTCGGCGCAGGACTCTGAGATGCGCGGTGTGCAGCAATGCGCGGTTCGCCGCGCGGAAGGCCGTACCCATGAGTAGTGACGCGCACCCCCTCCGCCGGTCGACCGACCGGGTGCCCCGCTCCCCCACCGTGAGCCTCGTCCTGACGGTCCGCCCCGACGGGCAGGACCCGGGGAACGCGCTCGACCTGCTGCTCGGCCAAGTGCCGCAGGACGTGCGGGACGTGGTCCTGATCGGGCCGACGGGTGCGGGACCCGCGCGGGACGGGATGACCGTCCGGACGCTCGGGGTCTGGGACTTCACCCGGGGCGACATTCCGCACGCGGGGCTGCGCGCGGCCACCGGGGATCTGATCGTGCTGATGGACGCCGACGGCAGTATGTCGCCGCACGAGATTCCGCACTACCTGCACTATCTGGAAAGCGGATTCGACTTCGTCAAGGGTTCACGTTTCATCGCGGGCGGGTCGGTCGCCGACTATCCGCTCGGCCGACGCCTCGGCCACCGCGCCCTCCTGCGCGTGGCGCGCCGGCTCTACGGTCAGCAGCTCACCGATCTCTGGTACGGGTTCTGCGCGTTCCGGCGGGGCTTCGTCGACCTCCTCGACCTGCGCGAGGACGGTGTCGAACTCGGCGCCGAACTCGTGACGCACGCCCTGCACTACGGGCTGCGCGTCGCCGAGGTGCCCAGTCGCGAACTGCCGCGCCGCCACGGCCCCTCGCACCCGCGCACGGTCCGCGACGGTACCCGCATCCTCGGCACGCTCCTCGACGAACGGCCGCACAACGCCCTCTCGCGGTTCGCCCACGGCAGCCTCCGGCGCGCCCACGGCGGCCCCGTCACCTCTCCGGTTGACGAATCACATCCCGGGGGCTAAGCCTGGAGAGAGCATCATTTTCGTCCTGAGCAGACCCTCGGTAGGGTCGGTTGCCGGAAGAGGCGCATCGTGACCTCACTCCACATCAACCGCATGCCGGCGGCACCCGCTCCGCATCCCCTGCGGCGGGTGACCGACTGGCCCCTCTCCGAGGCCCGGCGCCGTCGGGTCTGCCGCACACAGCCCCGCCCCACCGAACACCCCGCCCGTCGGACCTCCGACCGGCTCCGCGCCGCCGCCCCCGCGCCCGTCAGCCGGACGTGCAGGCCCCGCGGCGCCGCCCGTCGCCGACGCGCCCGTACGGTCAGGGCGCACGCGCCACGCCGCGCCGGTTCCGGCGAACCAGCCGGACCCGACGGCCCACCCCCTCCGGCCCACAACGGCCACCGCCGCGGTCGACAGGCCGCCCTCGTCGTGGTGAGGCGGCGGGTGCCGTGACGGGCGCACGGAGCGTCGTCCTCGTCGCGGTGTCCGGTCCGGACGGCGCGGCCACGTCCTCGCTGGTCCGCAGGCTCGCGATTCTGCTGCGCGAGCGGAGCGTACCGGTCACCACGCAGTGCCACGGCTGCTTCCTGTGCCGCAGGTTCCCGGTTCCGCCACGGGTGAGGGATGCGGGGGAGCCGGGTGAGCGATGGGCACGGCGGGCCTCGGACCCCGAGCGCCGGGGGTCCCTGCCGCGCCGTGCCCACGCGTTCGTCGACGCCGCCGAGGCGGCGGTGCGGATCGCGGTCGCCCTGCTGACGGCGATCCTGCGGGCGCACGGCAGGCAGGCCGTGGTCCTGACCGACCGGGGGCCCCTCGACGCACTGGTGACGTTCGACCCGCCCCCCTCGTCGGTGGCCACGCGCGTCTTCCGCCGGATCGCGGAGCGGTACGGTCTGACGCTGCTCGTGGAGACCGGGCCCGAGCCGCTGCACTGGCCCGGCCGGCAGGAGGCCACCGGCGCTTCGGCCGACCGCTGGTACCGCTACCAGGCCTGGTCCACGCGGCTGCCGCGGGTGTCGCGCGTCGACGGCGCGCGGGCCCCGTCGCTCCTCGCCGCCACCGCCGTGGAGCAGGTCCTCGACACGGTGCGGGAGAGGGCCGCGAACGGCGCGGAGGAGGAGAACGGCGGGGGCACGAGCGGGGGCAGGTGGAACGGGTGCCCGAGGAGCGCGGGCACCGAGCAGGGGGGCCATGGGAGCGGAGGCACCGAGCGCGGAGGTGAGGTGCCTCCGCACGTGGTCGTGTCCGTCTACGACGAGTCCGGAGACCGCGGCCATCGGGGCGGCGGCGCCGCCCTGGTCGTCGGCAAGGTGGCCCGCAGGCTCGCGGAGGACTTCCGGGTGACGGTCGTGACGGCGTCCCAACGCGCCGGGACCGAGTACCGGGACGGCGTCCGGTACGTACGGCTGCCGGTGCGCCGGGCGGGACCGCGCGCCAGGCGCCTGGCGTTCCTGGCGCTGCTGCCCTTCGTGGCCCGCCGCATCCGGCACGACCTGTGGCTGGAGATCTTCACTCCCCCGTTCCCGACCGGCTTCCTTCCGCTGGCGACGAGCGCGCCCGTCGTCGGCATCGACCGGGGTCGCGGCGCCGCTGTGCCACGGCGCCGCTCCCCCGTGTCGTTCCTCCCGGTCGAGCGGCTCGGGCTGCGCCGCTACCGTCACATCGTGGCGATGAACGCGGCGGACGGCTCGGCGATCCGGCGGCTCTGCCCCCGGGCCGACGTCCAGGTCTTCGCCGAGGGCGTGGAGCCGCGCCCGCTCGACGAGTCCCGGCTCGGCAGCGGCCAGTTCATCCTCTACCTGGGGCGGATCGACACCTGGGCCAAGGGCCTCGACCTGCTCCTCGACGCCTACGACCGGGCCCGCCCGCCGCTGGACCTGCTGCTCGCGGGCAGCGGCACGCCCGCCGAGGAGCGCCGGCTCGCGGCGCTCGTCGCCGCCCGCACCCGGGGGCCCGAGCCGCGGATCCACTGGGTGGGGTACGCCGACGAGGAGCGCAAGCACCAACTCCTGCGCGACAGCGCCTTCCTCGTGCTGCCCTCCCGCCACGAGGCGTTCGGTCGCGTGGCCCTCGAAGGCATGTCGTACGGCAAGCCCGTCCTCCACTTCGACCTGCCCGCCCTGCGCTGGATGCGCGAGGGCGGCGACGTGGCCGTCCCGCCGTTCGACGTGACGGCCCTCGGCGAGCGGATGGGCGAGCTCGCCCGCGACCCGGCGCTCCGCCGCGCCCTGGGGCGGCGCTCCGCGCTCGCCTCCCAGCGCTACTCGTGGGACGAGATGACGGGCCGCTATCTTGCCCTGGCCCACCGGCTCCTGGACGCACCCGCCCCCGCACGGCGGCCGAGGAAGAGGGGGACGTCATGCCCGACGACCCGCTGACCAGCTTCGTCCGGACCGTCGTCGGATCGGGCGCCCCCATGCTCGTGCTCTCGCCGCACCTGGACGACGCCGTACTCTCCTGCGGCGCGCTGCTCGGCTGGGCGGGGCGGCGGGCGCCGGTGACGATCGCGACGCTGTTCACTGAGGCCGCGCCACCGCCGTACACCCTCTCGGCCCGGCAGTACCTGAAGCGGACGGGGACCGGGGACGCGGAGGAGCTGTTCGCCGCCCGGCGGGCCGAGGACCGGCACGTCCTGGAGCTGCTCGACGTCCGCTCGCGCCACATCGGCCTCGTCGACGGCCTGTTCCGCCGTCTTCCGCGCCCGCGCGCCGGTACGGAGCGGCTCGCCCGGCTGCTGCCCGAACTGGCCCATGTCTACCCGACGTACCGGCTCCACCTGGCCCGCGGCCGCGTCTCCGAGCGCGACGCCGGCACCCTGCACGCGGTCGGCGAGACCGTCGAGGCGCTGCTGCCCGCGCGCTCCGGCGGCCTCGTCCTCGCCCCGCTGGGCGTCGGCGGGCACGCCGACCACGTCCTCGTCCGCACCGCCGCCGAGCTGAGCGGCCGGCGGGTCGTCTACTACAGCGACTTCCCGTACAACCAGCACGCCGTCGCCGACCCCGCGTTCACCGGGCGTCACCGACTCGTGGCCCGCGACTGGGAGCGGGGTCTCGACCGGAAGGCCGAACTGGTCCGGGGCTACCGGACACAGGCCGACACCCTGTTCCCCGAGGGCCGGATCCCGTGCGTGCCCGAGGTGTACCTGTTGCCCGCGGCCGATCCCGAAACCGCCGCCTCCGCGCTCGCCACGTCCGGACCCGCCCGTCGGGCCGCCACCGGGGCCCGCCACGGGGTCCGTTCGGCCGGAGGCGTGTCGTGACGGCCGTCAGGGTCCCCTCGGGGGCGGAGGTGCGTGATGCTCCCCCGTGAGCGGCCACGCGTCCTGCTCCTGACCAGCTGCCCGCTGGACGGGGCGGAGGGCTCGGACGTCCGGCTCGCCTCCGACGTCCTCGAAGCGCTGCCCGACGTCGACTTCGTCTGGTTCGCCCAGTGGCCGGACCACCGGCCGCACCCGCCGCGCCGCGGGCGCCCCGTCCGCATGCTCACCCGGAGCGGCGCCCAGCACGTCCCGCACCGGGTACAGGCCGCGCTCGCCGGAGCGGTGTTCGCGCGCCGGGTCGACCTGGTCCATGTCTTCCTCACCGTCGGCCGCGCCTTCCCCCTCTTCTCCCGGCTCCGCCCGCTGCTCCTCGGGGGGCGGCCGGTCGTCCACACCGTGACCGGGGTGATGGACCCCCGCTTCCTGGCCCGTGCCAGGCCCCTGGGGGCGACGGTCGCCCTGTCGGAGTCGATGGCGCGACGGCTGCGGGCCGCGGACTTCGGGGACGTACGGGTCGTCCCGCCCATGATCGACCTGGACGCGTGGCCGTACCTGCCGCGCCCGAAGGGCTATCCGGTGGTCCTCTTCGCCGGGTACCACGATGCGCGGGGCGGCGCGGAGACGGTGATCGACGCGGCGGCCGAAGCCTGGCGGGAGGGCGCGCGGTTCCGGCTGGTGCTCGCGGTGCGCGGCCGGCCGGGGCAGCGCACCGCTCTTCTGGACGAGGCGCTGCGGGAGCGGGCCGGCGCGGCGGGGCTGCCCGACGTCGAGGTCCGCGGCCACGTCGAGGACATGCGGGACCTGATCGCCTCGGTGCACGTGCTGCTCTACCCGCCGGACTCGCTCGGCGGGAAGGCGGACATCCCGCTGACCGTGCTCCAGTCGCTGGCCTCGGGGCGGCCGGCGATCCTCAGCGACCTTCCGCAGTTCGCGGACTTCGGCCACGCCGTGCTGCGGGCGCCCGCGGGCGACGCGCGCCGCACCGGGCAGCAGCTGGCGTGGCTGCTCGACCAGCCGCGCTCCTGGGACGTGCTCGCGGAGCGCGGCCGGTCGCTGGCGGAGGACCACTTCGGTCCCGAACGGTTCGCCGCCCGGTACGCGGCGCTCTACCGGGAACTCCTCGCCTGACACTCGACCACGGCCGGGTCCGCCCGCGCTACGCCGTGGGACCGTCACGCCGTAGCGCGGTCAGCAGCAGGACGCCGGTGTCGCCGTACTCCGGCAGGGTGCGGTCCTTCGCGAGCCGCTCGATCCGCAGGCCGGTGGTGCGGGGTGCGAAGACGGCCCGCAGCGCGGCCCCGTCGACGGGGCAGGCCGGCCAGACCGGTCCCGTGCCGATGCGGTAGCTCGGCATGCGCTCCATGAAGGACGCGACGAGCCGGCCGCCGGGGCGGACCGCCCGGACGAAGGCGTCGCAGAGGACGGTGAACTCGGCGAAGTCCTCGGTGACGCTCTCGGCGACGAAGTTCATCGACGCCAGGGCGTACGTGCCGTCCGTCAGGTCCTCCGCGACGCCGGGGACGACCCGGACCCTGCGGAGCGCCTCCGTGCAGCTCTCCGGGAGCGCGGGGTCGAGGCTGCGGCACAGGGTGTAGAAGGGCCGCCAGCTGTCGTCGGGGCCGTCGGTGAGCTGCTGCCGCAGATAGCGGACGTTGGCGGCGCTCGGTTCCAGGGCGTCGACCCGGAGGCTGGCGGCGCCCGCCTGCATGAGGGGGTACAGGTTGGGTCCCGCGCCCAGTTCGAGGGTGCGGCACAGGGCGCCGGGGGCGATGGTCCGGTAGACGGCGGCGTGGTGGCGGATGACGCCGACGTCGCAGGGGTGGAGCCTGCGGTAGTTCTCGGCGAGGTAGTCGGCGACGGGCCAGGCGTTCCAGTCGGCGTCACGGTTGCGGCGCGGTCCCAGCACCCGGTCCTGCGGACGCGGCGGGCCGGGTGACCCGGCCCTGTCCATCACCGCTCCGGCGGCCGGCGACCGGCCGCGACGGGACCGGGCTCCGTGGCCTCGGTGTGCTGGAGGGTGAACCGCTCGGCGAGCGCCGTGAGCGCCTCGCACAGCTGATCGATCTCCTCGTCGGTGTTGGCGGCGGTGATCTGGATGCGGAAGCCGACCCGGTCGCGCGGGACGAGCGGGTAGGAGGCGAGCGTCACGTAGATCCCGTGCTCCCAGAGGAACGCGGCGACGGTGTCGAGGTCCTCGGCGTCGGCGAGCGGGATCTCGACGATCGGCAGCCCGTCGGTGTTCGGCGTCGCGAGGCCGAGGCCCCGGACGTGGGCGAGGACCCGGGCCGTCATGCGGTAGAGCTCGGCCCTGATCTCCTCGCCGCGCTCGTCGTTGACTGCGAGCCCGGCGAGCGCGGTGGCCAGCGAGGCCGTCGGCGAGGGCCCGGAGTAGAGGTACGGGGCCGCCGCCACTTTCAGGTGGTCCTTGAGCCACTTCGGCACGGCGAGGAAGGCGAGCAGCGAGGAGAACGCCTTGGAGAAGCCGCCCACCAGCACCAGGTCGTCGTAGGTCTCGCCGAGGTGGCGGACGATGCCGTTGCCGCGCGAGCCGTACGGGCTGCTCTCGTCCGGGGAGCGCTCCCCGATGACGCCGAAGCCATGGGCGTCGTCGACGTACAGCAGGGCGCCGTTCTCCCGGCAGATCCTGGCCAGGGCGGGCAGGTCCGGGAAGTTGCCGGTCATGCTGTTGACGCCGTCCATGCAGACGAGCCGGCCCGCGTCCCCGGGTGCGCCGCGGAGCAGGGTCGCCAGCTCCTCGGGCCGTTCGGAGCGGAAGCGGTGGATCTCGGCGCCCTGGCCTCGGGCGACGACGCAGCCGTCGTACACGGTGCGGTGGGCCTGCGCCTCGACGAAGATCTGGCCGGTGCCGGCGAGGAGCGGGATGACGGACTGGTGGATGAGGGTGATCGTGGGCAGGAGGAGGGTGTCGGGGGCGCCCAGGAGCTCGGTGAGCCGCTCCTCGATGCGCGGGTAGAGCCGGGGGCTGCCGATGAGCCGGGACCAGCTGGGGTGGGTACCCCACCGTCTGACCTCCGGTTCGATCGAGGCCATGATCTCGGGGTCGAGGTCGAAGCCGAGGTAGTTGCAGGAGGCGAAGTCGACGAGCCAGTCCTCGCCGACCCGGATCCGGCGGCCGTCGACCTCGTCGATGACGGCGTCGCACATGAGGCTGGTCCGCTGGAGGTGTTCCAGGTCGCGCCAGCGGGACGGGCGCGGCGGCCGGCCGGTCCGGGTGGCGGGGGTGGTCGCGGTGGAGGGCCGGGGGGCGGCGGTCGCGGCGACGGTGGTCGGGACGGTTCCCGCCGGGAGGATCGAGGAGGCCGGGGAGACGGGCCGGGCCGGCTGGAGGGCGGGGCGGGCGCCGGTGGCCGGGGCGCGGTGCAGGTACGACTCGGCCTGGTGGGCGGTCATCGGCCGGGCGAAGAGGTAGCCCTGCCCGTAGCGGCAGCCCATCTCGGCGAGGAGCGCCCGCTGCTCCTCGTGCTCGATGCCCTCGGCGACGACCATCAGGCCGAGGACGTCGGCGATGCGCACGATGCCCTCCACGAGGGCGACCTGCTGGGGGTCGGTCGTGATGTCGTCGATGAACGACTTGTCGACCTTGAGGATGTCGATCGGGAACTCGCGGAGATAGCTGAGCGAGGAGAAACCGGTGCCGAAGTCGTCGATGGCGATGGACACCCCGAGATCCTTCAGGGCGGCCATGGTCGTACGGATCTGGGTGTCCTGGCGCATGAGGACGGTCTCGGTGAGTTCCAGGACGAGCGAGCCCGGAGCCAGCCCCGAGGAGCGCAGGGTGCGCCGTACCCCTTCGAGGAAACCCGGGTCGCGGAACTGGCGGGCGGAGACGTTGACGTTGGCGTACAGGGGTGGCTGGTACGGGCGGGAGCGCTGCCAGCGGGCGATGTCGAGCGCCGCGTGTTCGAGGACCCAGGCGCCCAGCGGCATGATGTGGCCGCTCTCCTCGGCCAGGGTGATGAACTGGTCGGGCGGCACCATCCCGCGCCGGGCGTGCGGCCAGCGGATGAGGGCTTCCAGTCCGGCGGGGGCCCCGCCGTCGACCTCCACGATGGGCTGGTAGCGCAGGGCGAAGGCGTGGTCGGCGATGGCCGTGTCCATGCCCGCCTGGAGCTCGTGCCGGGCGACGAGCCGGGAGTGGAGCTCGGGGTGGAAGAGCCGCCAGCGCTTCTTGCCGGCCGCCTTCGCCGCGTACAGGGCGAGGTCGGCGTGGCCGAGGAGCTCCTCGGCGTGGGCGCTGTCGAGGACCGTCGCGATGCCGACGCTCGTGGAGACGGAGACGGCACCGTCGGTGAGGTGGAAGGGCTGGCTGAGGGTGTGCACGATCTCGGCGGCGAGGGTCTCGGCGTCGCTGGGTTCCCTGGCCCCTTCGATGAGGACGGCGAACTCGTCGCCGCCGAGCCGGGCCGCCGTGTCGGTGAGCCGCAGGACGGAGGTGAGGCGGCGGGCCACGGCGACCAGGAGTTCGTCGCCGACGGAGTGCCCCATGGTGTCGTTGACGACCTTGAAGTCGTCGAGGTCGACGAAGAGCATGCAGGTCAGGGTGGACTCGCGGCGGCCGCGGAGCAGGGCGCGCTCGATGCGTTCGAGCAGCAGGACGCGGTTGGGGAGGCCGGTGAGGGAGTCGTGGAAGGCCCGGTGGGTGAGCTCCCGCTCCAGCTTCCGCTGCTCGGTGACGTCCCTGAGGGTGAGGACGAGTCCGTGCACGGTGCGTTCGTTGCGGAGGTTGCTGCACCGGACCTCGACCTGGCGGTCGGCGGAGCCTCCGGGGCCGCCCGGGCCGCCGTGGAGCAGCTTCCAGTCGTCCCGGGCGTCGACCGTGGCGCGTGACCGGGCGTCGGCGAGGACGCGCAGGGCGCTGGCCTTGTCGGCGGGCGCGAGCAGCTCGGTGAGCGGGGTGCCGGGGATCAGGGAGTGACCGAACATGGACTCGGCGGACGGGCTCGCGTACCGGACGGTGTCGTCGTCGTCGACGATGAGGATGACGTCCGAGGTGTTGTGCACGAGCGTCCGGAAGTAGGCCTCGCTCGTCCGGCGGTTGACCTCCTCGCTGAGCCCGAAGCGCTCCAGGGCCAGGGCCGCCTGGGAGGCGAGGGACTGGGCGGGGCCCGCGATCTCGGAGAGCTTCTTCTCGGGTCCGGCGAGGAGCAGCGCGCCGAGCAGCGGTTCGCGTCCGGCCGGTGTCTGGAGCTCCAGCGGACAGAGGAGTACGTGGGACTCGGGCGCCGCCTCGGCGGCCACGGCGGGGTCGAGTCGGTCCACGGGAACGAGCCGGGCGCCATGGGCGACGAGCTCGGGCCAGGCCGTCGTGGGCGGGCGCGTCAGCCGGTCGGTGCGGCAGCTCCACGGGTGGGCCGCGGTGGCCACGGCGGTGAGGCCGCCCTTGCGGTCCCGGGTGAAGAGGAGGACCCGGTGGTCGGTGCCGGGGCCGAAGAGCGTGGCGGAGGCCGTCTCCACCGCTCCGGCGACCTCGCGCGGGCTCAGGGCGGCGACGAGGGAGGCGGCGGCGACCCTGAGACTGCGTTCGCGCGCCTCGGCCTTGCCGTGGGCGGTCATCATGCTCCACAGCCGGGCGAGGACCAGCAGGAACATGAGGGCCGAGAAGATCGCGATGACGCCGATGTCCTGGTCCTTGTCGTGGCGGAGCGACTGGAGGAGGAGCAGGGCGGGGGCGACGAGGGAGGCGCCGGCGAGGAGCGCGAGGCGGCGCTCCGCGACGCGCGGTGTCGGTTCGGGGGCGCGCTCGGTCAGTCCGGTCATCGAGGGGTGGAGGGCGGCGAGGCCCCAGGCGGTGAAGAACACGACCCAGCCGAGGTCCAGGGGGGTGCCGACCTGCCAGGTTCCCTTGAGCTGGAGGGTGCCGTAGATGACGTCGGACGCGAGGATGCCGCAGGTGCCGAGGGTGAGGAGCTGCACGGACCGTGAGCGCAGGCCGCCGGGGACGAGCAGCCGGGCGAGCATCGCGAGCATCAGGACGTCGCCGAGGGGATAGGCGATGGAGATGGCCTTCTCGATCCAGGTCATGTCCTCGCTTCTGGCGAGCGGGGTGATGAGGTTGACCCAGGAGAGCAGCGCGAGTCCCGAGGTGAGGATCAGCGCGTCGAGGACGACCGCGAGGTCGCGGCCGGCGGCCCGGTAGCGGATGAAGCCGAACAGTCCGATGGCGAACAGCGGGTAGGTGGCCAGGTACAGGGCGTCGGCGACGGACGGGAAGGGCCGGGTCTGGCCGAAGAAGCCCTCCAGGGCGTTGTAGGCGGTGTCGCCGGCGACGAAGGCGAAGTTGGCGGCGGCGAGCACCAGCCAGGGCCAGCGCCGGGCGGGCCGGTGCAGACGGACGCCGACGAGGATGGCGACGACGCCGCCGAGTCCGATGAGTGCCCAGAGGGTGGTGTGGCGGGCGGGGAACTGCAGGTAGGCGACGGTCAGCAGGGTCACGACCAGGAGATAGACCAGCGTCCACGCGCGGAGTGATCCGGACGCGGTGCGTGACCGGATCGGCTGACGCAACGCCATCGTCGACCGCCCCCTAGCGGGTCGGGCGCCGTGGGGCGCCTTGGTCGCGGATACGGACGCGTACGGTGTCCATTGTCCGGGGGCCCGGAGCGGGCTGCACCTCGGAACGGCTCGCGGCCTCCCGTACCGGCCCGGAACGCACCGGAGCCGCACGGGCCCCTGAAGGGTCCCGAGGCGGATCCCGCGCAGGTCCCGGCCCGCGTCCCGTCAGGAGGAGGCGCGGACGACCAGCTCGGTGGGGAGCATCCGGCGGGGCTGCTCGTCCGGTTCGCCGGGCGCGGCGATCTCCTGGAGCAGCAGGCGCGCCATCGTGCGGCCCATCTCCTCGATGGGCTGCCGGACGCTGGTGAGCGGCGGGTCCATGTGGCGGGCGACGGCCGAGTCGTCGACGCCGACGAGCGCGACGTCCTCGGGGACCCGGCGGCCCGCCTCGCGCAGCACCGCGCGTGCCCCGGCGGCCATCACGTCGGAGGCGGCGAAGACGGCGTCGAGGCCGGGCCTGCGGTCGAGGAGTTCCCGCATGGCGCGCCGGCCGCCCTCCTCGGTGAAGTCGCCGTTGGCGACCAGGGCCTCGTCGGGCGCGAGTCCGGCCTCCGCCAGGCCCTCGCGGTAGCCGTCGAGGCGGCAGCGGGCCACGTACATGTCGAGGGGGCCCGTGATGGTGGCGACGGAGCGCCGGCCGCGGGCGGCGAGGTGGGCGACGGCGGTCCGGCCGGCGCCGGTGTTGTCGGAGTCCACGAAGGAGACGCGCTCGTCCTCGCTGCGGCGGCCGTTGAGGACGGCGGGCAGGCCGAGGGCGCGGACCTGGTCCGGCAGCGGGTCGTCGCCGTGCACGGAGACGAGCAGGACGCCGTCGACGCGCTGGGCGGCGAGGTACTGCTCGAAGCGCTGGCGCTCCTGGTCGCTGCGGATCAGGGTGAGCAGCAGCTGCTTGTCGGCTTCGGCGAGTTCGGCGCTGACTCCGCGGATGATGTCGAGGAAGTACGGCTCGGCGAAGAGGCGGGCCTCGGTCTCGGGGATCACGAGGGCGACGGCGTCGGTGCGGCTGCCGGCGAGGGCGCGGGCGGCGCGGTTGGGGACGTAGCCGAGTTCGGCGACGGCCTGTTCGACGGCGGCCTTGGCCTGTTCGCTCACCTTCGGGGAGCCGTTGATGACCCGGGAGACCGTGCCTCGGCCGACTCCGGCCCGGGCCGCGACCTCTTCCAGGGTGGGCCTGCCGGTCTGCCGTCCGCTCACCGCCATGTGCCGGTTCTCCCCTCGGGCCGCCGCCCCGCCTGCGTTTCCCGCGAACCTATCAGGCGGGAGGGCGGCGGCCCGGGGCGCTCAGGCCCCGGTCGGGGCGAGCTCGGCCATGGCTCCCCAGCCCTGCTGCGGGACCTCGACGTTGATGATCTCGGGGGTGGTGGCGATGGCTCCGGCCATCGCGGCGAGACCGGCGGTGAAGTGGGCCGAGGAGACGTGGGCGGCGCCGGCCTCGGCGTCGGCGAAGGCCTCCAGGAGGACGAAGACGTTCGGGTCGTCGACGCTGCGGGACCAGTCGAAGAAGAGGTTGCCGGGCTCCTCGCGGGTGGCGCGGGTGAAGTCGGCGACCAGGTCGAGCCAGCGGTCGGCGTGGTCGGGGCGGGCGGTGAAGCGGACGGCGATGAAGATCATGCGTCCACCCTGCGGGGGTCCGCCCGGCGGGACCAGCCGGGCCGGTCAGGATTCCGGCAGGGCCGGAAACTCGGGTACGGCGCGGGCGAGCGCCGCCCGGAGCTCCCCCTGTCGGCGCGCGAAGTCGGCGGTGGGCAGGGAGACGGAGAGCGCGTGCACGATGCCGTCGCCGCGCTCGGGCAGCGCCACGGCGAGGCAGGTGTACGCGAGGTCCGCCTCGCCCACCGAGACGGCGAAACCCTGGCCGCGTACGCGGGTGGCCTCCGCCTCGAAGCGCTCGGCGCTGGTGATGGTCCGCTCGGTGAAGCGGGCCATGCCGTGCTCCGCGAGGTAGCGCCGGCGCAGGGGGCGCGGGAGCGCGGCGAGGAGGGCCTTGCCGTGGGCGGTCGCGTGCGCGCGGTCCTCGGGGCCGGGGGTGAAGGGGTGGGTGGCGTCGGTCACCGGGGCGGTGGTGTCGACGACGGTGATCAGTCCTTCGCGGTAGGCGGTGTGGTACGCCTCCGCTCCGGTGGCCCGGCGGAGCCGGCCGAGGAGCTCGCCGGTCCCGGCGCCGAGGCCGTGGTGGCGCTGGTGGGAGCGGTGCAGGGCGGGGACGCGGGGCCCGGGCGCGTATCCCTCGGCGGTGCGGACGAGGTAGCCGCGCGCGAGCAGGGGCCCTGTGACGTGATACACGGTCGAGAGTGCGCAGCCGAGCCGCCGGGCCAGGGTCTTCGCCGCGACGGGCCGGTCGGCGTCGGCGACGGCGTCGAGCACGGCGAGGGCCCGGTCGACGGACTGGGGTCCGGGGCTCGGGCTGGGGTTGGCGGGCATCGTTCCAGGTTAGGGCCTGTCCGACGCTGTGCCGCCCTGGGCTGCGGGCGGACCACGGACCGCCCGGGGAGGGCCTCCGCCGCGGAGGCCGTCGGGACACTCCGTACCGGCTCCGCCCCGCTCCGTATCCCCGCAGGTCATCACTCCTTTATGTGCATTTGACACTCTTTCGGCGTACCGTCGTGGGGATCCCCCCATCCTCGATGCCCCGGGAGAGCGTGTGCCCCGCTCCAGGACCGACCATGCCCCGACGCCCCGTGAGGGGCGCAGTCCGCTCCTCCGGACGGCGGCGATCGCGACGGGTGTGGTCGCCGTCACCGTGGGCGGCCTGTACGTGGCGGGGCTCGTCACCGCCGGGGCCGACATATCCGCCGGCACCAGCGTCGCCGGTGTGGACGTGGGCGGCATGAGCCGCGCCGAGGCGCGGGCGAAGCTCGCGGCCGAGGCCCCGGCCGCCTGGAGCGCGCCGATACCCGTCCAGGTCGGCGACCGTGAGGCCACGGTCTCCCCCGCCGCCGCGGGCCTGACCGTGGACGTGGAGAAGACCGCCGAGCTGGCGGCCGACCCGTCCCGCGATCCCGTGACCGTCATCGGGCGCCTCTTCTCCTCGGGCGAGCGGGAGATCCAGCCGGTGTTCGCCTACGACGAGGCCAAGGCGAAGGCCGCCGTGGCCGAGCTGGCCAAGAAGAACGACCGGAAGGTCCGCGAGGGCTCCGTCGCCTTCCGCGGCGGCGAGGCCGTCGCCACCCGGGCGGTGACCGGCCAGAAGCTGGAGACCGACCGGGCCGTCGAGACCCTGCGCGCCGCCTACCCCGCCGCTTCGGGCGCCTCGGCCGTGACCCTCCCCGTCGCCCTCACCGAGCCGAAGCTGGACGACTCCGAGGTCACCCGCTTCCTCGACACGTACGCCAAGCCCGCCGTCTCCGGTCCCGTGACGCTCACCGCCGGTGCCGAGCGGCTGCGGATCTCCCCCGCGACCCTCGGCGACCACCTCTCCGTGAAGACCGAGAACGGCAGGCTCAGCGCCGCGCTCGACTCCGAGGCCCTCCTGCGCGACCCGGACGTCGCCCAGCCCCTCGCGGCCATGACGGGCGCCCCGGTCGAGGCGACCCTCGGGGTGCGGGACGGCAAGGTCGTCGTCGAGTCGGAGGGCAGGCCGGGGCAGGAGGTCACCGCGAAGGCGCTGGGCGACGCCGTGAGCCCGCTGCTCACCAAGGACGGCGCCGCGGCCCGTACGGCCACGGTGGCCACCAAGGTCACGCAGCCCGAGCTGACCGCCGACTCGCTGGCCCGCATCGGCATCACCGAGCAGATGTCGACCTTCACGGTGGACTTCCCCACCGCGCCCTACCGGACGACCAACATCGGCCGGGCCGCCGAGCTGATCAACGGCTCGCTCGTGCAGC
This sequence comes from Streptomyces gardneri, assembly GCF_006539185.1. Lineage (GTDB taxonomy): Bacteria > Actinomycetota > Actinomycetes > Streptomycetales > Streptomycetaceae > Streptomyces > Streptomyces gardneri. The sequence continues at coordinate 345,836 of NZ_BJMN01000005.1, read as the reverse complement.
CCGGCGAGGTCTGGAGCTTCAACGAGACGGTCGGCGAGCGCACCCCGGACAACGGCTTCGTGGACGGCACGATGATCCTCGACGGCCGGTACCAGTCCGCGCCGGGCGGCGGCGTCTCGGCCATGGCGACCACCGTCTTCAACGCGATGTTCTTCGCCGGGGTGAAGCCCGTCGAGTACGGCGCCCACTCCTTCTACATCGAGCGCTACCCGGCCGGCCGCGAGGCCACCGTCGCCTGGGGCAGCCTGGACCTGAAGTTCCGCAACGACTCGGGCAAGCCGATCTACATCAAGGCCGGCGCGACGGACTCCTCGGTCACCGTGAGCTTCCTCGGGACGAAGAAGTACGACTCCGTGGAGGCGGTGGCCGGTCCGCGCACCAACGAGACGGAGCCCGCGAAGCGCGAGGGCACCGGCGAGACCTGTGTGCCGCAGCCGCCCCTGGAGGGCTTCGACATCTCGGTGGACCGGGTCTTCAAGGACGGCGGCGCCGAGGTGAAGCGCGAGACCTTCACGACGCACTACACCCCGCGTGACGAGGTCACGTGCAAGTGAGGTCCTGGGACAGGAGCTGACGGAAGGGTGTCTTCCCCCACAGCCAGGGCATGACTCCGGAGCGCGGCCCGTCAGGGAGCGGACGGGTCCTGCCCGTCGGCCCCGGTCAGGCCCGCCCCGACCCGCCGGAGGCACGCCTTGGCCCAGCGCAGCGACCCCTTCGAGCGGCTCCTCGACGACGGCGTACGCGCGGGCGTGTACCCCGGCGCCGTGTGGGCCGTGGGCGACGCCCGTACCACCCTCTTCGAGGGGGCTGTCGGGGCGCTCGATCCCGCGCGACCGGGCGAGCCGATGCTCGGGGACACGCTCTTCGACGTCGCGAGCCTGACCAAGATCCTCGCGCTCTGGGCCGTGATCGGCACCCTCGTCGACGCGGGGAAGCTGGAGCCTGAGGCGCCGCTCGGCGCGTACTGGCCGGAGGCCGCGGGGCGGCCCCTCGCCGGCGTCACGGCCCTGAACCTCCTCACCCACACCGCGGGGCTGCCGCTGCGCGCCAACCTCCGTCCGCTGTACGGCTCCGACCCACAGGACGTCCGGGACGGGGTCCTCGCCGAGCCGCTGCGGCACCGGCCCGGGGAGGCCGTCGCCTACACCGACCGGGCGGCGCTGATCCTCGGCTACCTCGCCGAGCACCTCACACGCCGCTCGCTGACCCGGCTCGCGGAGGACCGGGTCTGGACGCCGCTCGGCATGACGGAGACGCGGTACGGGCCGCTGCCCGCCGAGGACGTGGAGCGGTGCGCGCCCACCGAGTACGACGAGGAGAGCGGCGCCCCGCTCCGGGGGACCGTGCACGACTTCTCGGCCCGGCTGCTCGGTGGCGCCTGCGGGATCGCCGGCGTCTTCACCACCGCCGGCGACGTCGGCCGGTTCCTGCGCCACCTCCTCGTCCCGGTGCCCGGCACCTTCTCCGCCGACTGGACGGCGGCCTCGCTGCGCGTCCGCACGGGCCCGCTGACCCCGCCGCGCGGGCTCTTCTGGCACCCGGCGCCAGGTACGGAGCCCGCGGACGACGTCTGGGCGCACTTCGGCTTCACCGGCACGGGCCTGTGGGTCTCGCCCGCGCGCGGGCGCTGGGCGGTGCTCCTCACGAACCGGCTGTACTTCACCCGGGACCCCGGTCCGCTGGCCCGGGTCCGCGAGGTCTTCCGGACGCTCGCGTTTCCCTGACCGGCCCCGACCGCCCTGACCAGCCCGTGAAACGCGAGTGCTCCCGCGCCCGGACTCTGCGATTCTGCTCCCCGCTCGGTGATCCGCTCGGTGATCACCGACGAACTCGACACGTACACGGGGTGCGGATCCATGGGTTTCACGCTGGAAGGGCCGGTTCTCGAGGGCGCGATCGTGCGTCTGGAGCCGCTGGGGCATCAGCACGCCGCCGGGCTCGCCGCGGCCGCCGAGGAGAGCCGGGACTCGTACGGCTTCACCTGGGTGCCGGGGCGGGACGAGATGGGGGCGTACGTCGACACACAGCTCGGCCGCGCCGCCCAGGGCATCCTCGCCCCGTACGCGCAGGTGGACGTGGCCACCGGGCGGGTGCTCGGCGCCACCTCCTTCTGGGATCCGCGTCTCTGGCCGTCCGGTGAGCGCCTGTGCGCGGTCGAGATCGGCTTCACCTGGCTCGCCGCCTCGGCCCAGGGCACGGGCGTGAACACCGAGGCCAAGTACCTGCTCTTCCGGCACGCCTTCGAGAGCTGGGACGTGGCGCGGGTGGACCTCAAGACGGACGCGCGCAACACCCGCTCCCGGGCGGCGATCGAGCGGGCGGGCGCGAGCTTCGAGGGCGTCCTGCGGAACTGGTCCCGCTCGTGGGCCCCGGGCGAGGACGGCCGGCTCCGCGACTCCGCCGTCTACTCGATCGTGGCCGAGGAGTGGCCCGCACGCCGGGCGGCCCTGGAGGAGCGACTGGCGCGCGTCCGCGAGGGCGCACCGCGGCCGAGCGTGTGATGCGCCACCCCTCTGAAGCACCGCGCAGACCTGGGGTTACCATATGAGCGCCGCCTAGCTCGAAAGATAAACTTGTGACTGTCAATGACGACTCGTTCACCAGCTGGAAGAACCGCGAGGAGATCGCGGAGTCGATGATCCCGATCATCGGGAAGCTGCACCGGGAGCAGGACGTCACCGTCCTGGTCCACAGCCGCTCCCTGGTGAACAAGTCGGTGGTCAGCATCCTCAAGACCCACCGCTTCGCCCGGCAGATCGACGGCGAGGAGCTCTCGGTCACCGAGACGCTGCCCTTCCTCCAGACGCTCACGACCCTCGACCTGGGCCCGTGCCAGATCGACATCGGCGTGCTGGCCGCGGACTACAAGACCGACGACCGCGGTCTCTCCGTGGCCGAGTTCACCGCCGAGGCCGTCGCCGGCGCCACCGGTGAGAACAAGATCGAGCGCCGCGACGGACGCGACGTCGTCCTCTACGGCTTCGGCCGCATCGGCCGCCTCGTCGCCCGCCTCCTCATCGAGAAGGCCGGCTCCGGCAACGGTCTGCGGCTGCGCGCGATCGTCGTCCGCGGCGGTGGCGAGCAGGACCTCGTGAAGCGCGCCTCGCTGCTGCGCCGCGACTCGATCCACGGCCAGTTCCAGGGCACGATCACGGTCGACGAGGCGAACAGCACGATCGTCGCCAACGGCAACACGATCAAGGTGATCTACGCCAACGACCCCTCCGAGGTCGACTACACGGCGTACGGCATCGAGAACGCCATCCTCATCGACAACACCGGCAAGTGGCGCGACCGCGAGGGCCTCTCCAAGCACCTGCGCCCCGGCATCGACAAGGTCGTCCTGACCGCGCCCGGTAAGGGTGACGTGCCGAACATCGTGCACGGCGTCAACCACGAGACGGTCAAGCCGGACGAGCAGATCATCTCCTGCGCCTCCTGCACCACGAACGCGATCGTCCCGCCGCTGAAGGCGATGGACGACGAGTACGGCGTGCTCCGCGGCCACGTCGAGACGGTTCACTCGTTCACGAACGACCAGAACCTGCTGGACAACTACCACAAGGCCGACCGTCGTGGCCGCTCGGCGCCGCTGAACATGGTGATCACCGAGACCGGTGCCGCCTCTGCCGTCGCCAAGGCGCTGCCGGACCTCAAGGCCCCCATCACCGGCAGCTCGATCCGCGTCCCCGTCCCGGACGTCTCGATCGCCATCCTGAGCCTGCGCCTGGGCCGCGAGACCACCCGCGACGAGGTCCTCGAGTACCTCCGCGACGTCTCGCTGCACTCGCCGCTGAAGCGCCAGATCGACTTCACCACGGCCCCCGACGCCGTCTCGATGGACTTCGTCGGCTCGCGCCACGCGTCGATCGTCGACGCCGGTGCGACCAAGGTCGACGGCGACAACGCGATCCTCTACCTGTGGTACGACAACGAGTTCGGCTACTCGTGCCAGGTCATCCGGGTCGTCCAGCACGTCTCCGGCGTGGAGTACCCGACCTTCCCGGCTCCGGCGGTCTGATCCCCCGGCACCGACAGCACGACGGCGCGCCGCACTTCCCGAACGGGAGGTGCGGCGCGCCGCGTTTCCGGCGGGCGGTAGCATCGTGCCCGCTGCGACTGGCGAAGGTGGATCACCACCGGGGAGCGGCAGTTGGTCGCTTTCCCGCGTGCGCGTCGACCGCCTGGGCGCCTGCGTCAGTGATGTCCCGCTGACCCAGGAGGTCCCCAGATGGAACTGCGTTACGGCATCAACCCCCAGCAGCTGGCGGCGGCCGCCGACCCGGTGGAGCCCGGGAGCTGGCCGATCCGGGTGGTGAACGGCAGCCCGTCCTACATCAACCTCCTCGACGCGCTGAACAGCTGGCAGCTGGTGCGGGACGCCGGCCGTGCCCTGGGCCGGCCGGCCGCCGCCTCCTTCAAGCACGTCTCCCCGGCCGGCGCGGCCGTGGCCGGGCCGGTCGACGAGGTGACCGCCGAGCTGTACGGCGTCGACCGCGACGGAGTCGGCGCGGTCACCAGCGCCTATCTGCGGGCCCGCGACGCCGATCCGAAGTCCTCGTACGGCGACTTCGCCGCCGTCTCGCACCCGGTCGACGCCGAGCTCGCCGAGCTGCTGACCCGGGTGGTCTGCGACGGTGTCATCGCCCCCGGTTACGCTCCCGGGACCGTCGAGACCCTCAGCCGGAAGAAGAGCGGCCGCTTCCTGGTCATGGAGGCCGACGAGACCTTCACCCCGCCGGGCCAGGAGGCCCGGGAGGTGTACGGCATGCGGCTGACCCAGCAGCGCGACGACGTGCCGCTCTCCCCCGCCCTCCTGGACGACCTCGTCTGCGGTGAGCTCACCGCCTCGGCCACGGAGGACCTGCTGCTCGGACTCGCGGTGCTGCGCTACACCCAGTCCAACTCGGTCTGTTACGTACGCAACGGAGCCACGCTCGGGATCGGCGCCGGGCAGCAGTCCCGGGTGGACTGCACCCGGCTGGCGGGCGCGAAGACCGACACGTGGTGGCTGCGCCGCCACCCCGCCGTCCGCGCGCTCGCCTTCCGGCCGGGCGTCCGCCGGCAGGACCGGATCAACTGGCAGATCCGGTTCGTCGAGGGCGACCTCACCCCGGACGAGCGCGAGCGCCTGTCCGGGGCCCTGTCCGCGCCCGCCCCCGACCTCACCGACGAGCAGCGCGCCGGGTGGCTCGCCGAGCTGACCGGGGTGGCGTTCGCCTCGGACGGTGCGCTGCCCTTCCGGGACAACGTCGACCACGCGCGCCGGCACGGCGTCACCGCCGTCGCCGAACCCGGCGGGTCGATCCGCTCGACCGACGTCGAGGACGCCTGCCGCGAGCACGGGATCACTCTCGCGCGCACCGGACTGAGGCTCTTCCACCACTGATCGGCGAGCCGACCTCTACGGGACCCAGTGGTTGCCCGAGGCCGTGATCATGACCTGGAGCTGGATGCTGGCCGAGAAGTAGCTGCTCGTGTCGACCGGGGTGGTCAGCATCTTGTTCCAGAGGGCGTCCAGCCAGGCCTGGCTGCCCGGGTCGGTCATGGCCGCCACGGCGAACGGCGCGAAGAACGCGGCCTCGCTGCCCGCCGATATCTGGGTGCCGTTGAGCTTGTAGCCGATGGCGATCTTGTTCGGGTCGCCACCGGTCTTCGTCTTGATCCAGCTGTTGAGCTTGCGCGCCGCCGCGAGCGACGTGGCGTCGCCGCTGGTCACCGCGTCGTCCGCGATGCGCCACGGCGTACGACACGCGTTCCACCAGTAGGCGCCGTCGTTCGGGTCCTCCAGGACCTGGCCGGGGGCGGGCTTGGGCGTGGTGTTCGTGTCGACGACGAAGTCGGGCAGCAGGCCGGTGCCGGAGGCGTACGTCGACTGGAGCCGCGAGATCTGGGTCTGGTGCGCGCTGCGCACGGCGTCCCAGGTCGTGTCGCCGGAGGCCGTACGGAAGGCGCGGAAGTGGTCGACCATCCAGTCCGAGGTGCGGGAGATGTAGTAGTACTGGTCGCCGGAGCTGCTCCAGTCGCCCAGCTTGAGGAGCTTGGTGGTCGGGTTGAGCTCGTCCTTCTTGATCGCGGCGATGTGCTTGAGCGCGAGGTCCTTGTAGTTGTAGGTGCCGGCGCTGCCCCACTGCTTGTCGGCGAGGAGCAGGCCGTAGGCCACGTCCATGTCGCCGTCGGTGGCGCCGTCACCGCCGTTGACGCTCTTGCAGGCGACGTCCTGTTCGGCCGCGAGGAGGTTCGGGTTGACCGAGGACGGGTGGTCGATCTTCCACTTCACGAGACCGTCGAAGATCTTCTTCGCGTCGGGGTCGGCGCCGGCCATCGTCGCGGTGACGACCATGCCGTACCCCTGCGCCTCGGCGACGTACGGGTGGTCGGCGTCCGGCGAGATGATCTGGTACCAGCCGTTGCCGCAGTTCTGCCGGACGAAGGCGGCCTTCCACTTGTTGTAGTACTCGACGACCTTCTGGTCGAGCACGGCCTGGGCGCCGGAGGGCTTCAGGGTCCCCGCCGCGTACGGCTTGAGGTGGCTGCCGAAGGGGACGGCCGGCCCGCCGGGGACGCCGCCGCCGCTCGGGGCGCCGTAGACCTCGAACTCCCAGAGGGAGTAGCCGTACGGAGTGCCGCGCGAGGTCCCGTGCATGCGGAGGTAACGGCCGCTGCCGGAGACCGTGAGGTCGTCGACGCCTCCGTCGCCGGTCGTGGTCGCGTAGACGTCGGTCCACGTGGTGCCGTCGGCCGAGGTCTGGATCCGGTACGCCTTGCCGTAGGCGGCCTCCCAGTTGAGCTTCACCCGGGAGACGGTGTGCGCCGCGCCGAGGTCGATCCTCACCCACTGGGGGTCGACGCCCTCCAGACTGGCCCAGCGCGTGGCGGTGTTGCCGTCCACCGCCCGGCCGGCCTCGAAGCCTGTGCCCTCGACGGACGAGGCCGTGACCGGCTTTCCGGCGGAGACCAGGCTGTCGGCGGCGGCCGCCGCCTCTCCCCGCTCCTGTGCGCGCGGCTGCGCCGGCGCCTGTGCCTGTGCCTGCGGGATCGACGTCAGGGGCAGCACCAGCAGTCCGGCGAGCCCGAGAAGCGAGACGCTTCGACGACGCATGACAACTCCCTTTCCTTCGCGGCTCATTCGTTAGGAAGTTTTCCTAACCATTGAGCCGCGAGGGTAGAGAGGGTCGGGGGTCCGCGCAAGACCCCCGACACCGGTCGTGTGCGTCCTACGGGACGAGCCGCAGCAGGCGGTTGGGCGAACCGCTGCCCGGGCTGGTCACCTTGTTCGGGGTCGAGCCGTTCACCAGAGCGGTCGCGACCTGCGCCGGAGTGGCGGAGGTGTGTCCCGCGAGGTAGACCGCGGCGGCTCCCGCGACGTGCGGGGTGGCCATCGAGGTGCCCGAGATCGTGTTGGTGGCCGTGTCGCTCGTGTGCCAGCCCGCGGTGATCGACACGCCGGGGGCGAAGAGGTCAAGCACCGAACCGTAGTTGGACCAGCTCGCCTTGGCGTCCGTGTTGCTCGTGGCGCCGACCGTGATGGCGGCGGCGACCCGGGCGGGCGACGAGGAGGACGCGTTGACGCCGGAGTTGCCCGCGGCGACGGCGTAGGTGACACCGTCCGCGATGGAGTTCTTCACCGCGTTGTCGAGGGCGGTGGAGGCGCCGCCCCCGAGGGACAGGTTGGCGACGGCCGGGGCCCCCGCCGTGTGGTGGGAGGTGACCCAGTCGATGCCCGCGATGACACCGGCGGTGGTGCCGGAGCCCGCGTTGTCGAGGACCCGGACGGCGACGATCTTCGCGGCCTTGGCCACGCCGTACGTCGAGCCCGCGATGGTGGTGGCGACGTGCGTGCCGTGGCCGTTGCCGTCCTGGGCGACGGTGTCGCCGTCGACCGCGTCGTAGCCGTTCACGGCCCGCCCGCCGAACTGCGCGTGCGAGATGCGCACGCCGGTGTCGATGACGTACGCGGTGACGCCGGCGCCCGCCGAGTCGGGGTACGTGTACGTGCCGCTCAGCGGCAGGTTGGCCTGGTCGATGCGGTCCAGGCCCCAGGGGGCGTTGGTCTGCGTGGCGTCGGCGCGGAAGACCTGGTTCTGCTCGACGGAGGCGACGGCGGGGTCGGCGGCGAGGCGGCGTGCCTCCGTCGCGTCGAGGGTGGCCGTGTAGCCGTTGATGGCGGAGCCGAAGGTCTTGCGGACCGTGCCGCCGTAACCGGATATCAGGTTCCGGCCCTTGGCGGAGGCGGCCTTGAAGCCCGCGCCCTGCTTCAGGGTGACGATGTAGCTGCCGGGCACCGCGTCGGCCGAATCGGCCGCGAGGACGACACCTTCGGCGGGGGCCGCCTGGGCGGGGACGGCGGCGAAGGTGCCGAGCAGGGCGGCCGCGGTCGCGGCGGAGACGGTCAGCGCGAACCGGGCCCTGGTGTGCTGAGGGAGTGCCATACGAGGGAGTCCTCCTCTTCGGCGTCGCGCCTCTTGTGGGGCGGCGCGACAGTGGGGGGCGCGTGTGGGTCACACGCACGGCCGGGAGCCGTGTGGGGCGCTCCGGGTGATCAGCAGACTGTCCGGTCTACGGGCGTAGCTCAAGGGAGTTGGGCGCTTGTCATGCATCTGCCACACTCTCGCAATCGAACTCCCGTCGAACCCGTGGAAAACGCCCACGGGCCCACCGGGAGGACACGCACCGAACCACCCCGGGGCGCCCACCCGAGCCGCCTCGCGGCGCACTCCGAACCACTCCGGGACGCACTCCGAACCGCCCGACGACCCTGGGCAAAATGCCCCGATTCGCCTGATACCTTCGGCTTGCCGTGACCGATCCGCGGCACACATCCGTGCCGCCCGCCCGAAGGGATCAGACATGACCGGTGGACCCGAGCCCCTCAGCGCCGTCGCCCGAGCGGCGTTCGAGCGCGAACTCGCCGACCTGCGCACCGAACGCGAGACGGTCGCCGTGACCTTGCGCGAGGGCGGCGGCGACCAGGTGGGCGACCGCGCCGACCAGGCCGACGAGCTGCAGCGCGTCACGGAGCTCCAGCGCCTGGACGCCCGTATCGCCGTGATCGAAGGGCGGCTGCGCGAGGGCGCCGTCGCCGGGCCGCCGAGCACCGACGAGGTCGGCGTCGGCAGCTCCGTGACCGTGCGGTTCGCGGACGCCACGGAGACGACCGTCCAGATCGGCGAGGTCGCCGAGGTCCTGGACGCGACCATGGTCACCGTCGACAGCCCGCTCGGCCGCGCGCTGCTCGGTCATCGCGCCGGCGACACCGTCACGTACGACACGCCCGAGGGCCCGACGACCGCGGTGGTGCTGTCGCTCGGCGACGCGTCATAACCCCGCGGCCCGAGCCGTCCCTGCCGACCGAACAGGCCCAACAGGCCCGGCTACCGGCCGCCCTCCTGGATGCGGCGGGCCGCCGCCGTCGAGCAGTGGGTGGCGCTGTTCCTTCGACTCCGAGCAGATCTCCAACGGCGTGGGGTGCACGAGCGAGGAGAGCCGCTACGTACGCGAGCCCTGGTGGCGCACCTGAACGGGCGCCGCCCGCTCAGCCCGTGACGATGCCGGTCACCAGGTTGATGGTGGTGGCCAGGATGCTGGCGCCGAAGACGTACGACAGCAGACAGTGCCGGAGGACGATCGCGCGGAGGGACGACGTCGAGACGTTCGTGTCGGAGACCTGGTAGGTCATGCCGAGGTTGAAGCTGAAGTACAGGAAGTCGCTGTACCGCGGCGGGTCGTGGGTGTTGAAGTCGATCCCGCCGCCGGGATGCAGGGCGTAGTAGTCGTACGCGTAGCGGGCGGCGTACATCAGGTGGAGCGCCGCCCAGGCCATGAAGACGCCGCAGAGGGCCGTCGCGGCGGCGGCGTGGCCCAGGTCCGAGTGGCCGACCATGAGCATCACGATGATGCCGACCAGGCCGCACACGGCGGTCCCGACGACGACGAGTTCCTCGAGGACGGGCCGGAACTCCTCCCGCCGGACGTTGCGATGGGTGGCGGCCGCGTCCATGGGCCAGAGCACGAGCCACCCCGCGACGACGAAGAGGGTCTCCGCCGTGGCGATGCCGGCGAGGATGCCCAGCGGCGTGTCCGAGAGCAGGCCGACGAGCGCACCGGTCGCCGCCCCGACGACCGCCGCTGCGACGAGTCGCGGGACGGCGTCGACCGGCCTGCGGTGCACGGGTCAGGTCTCCAGGACGACCACGGCTTCGTCCGTGTGGGCGAGGAAGGTCAGCGTCTCGTGGAAGTACAGGTCGATGCCGTGCGCGTCGTGACCCTCGTAGCCGATCGCCACGTCCTGGCCGAGCAGCAGCTCGAAGTCGCCTCCCCGGGTGGAGAGGACGAAGCCGCCGCTCAGGGCCGGTGCCCAGATCGGGGAGCCGTCGAGCATCCGGCCCAGGTGGGCGGCGATCGGGTAGCCGTGGTCGGAGGTCTCGCTGACCGCCCGGTACTCCTCGGCGCCGAGCAGCAGCGCGTACGGCCCGTCGACGCCGACGAGCCGCAGCGCCGTCAGGGCGCGGCTGACCGCGTCGGGGTACTCGCGCGGCTCGGCGGGCAGCCGCAGCACCGGGTTGGAGGACCGGAAGCGCAGTCCGTCGACACCGGCGGCACCGTACCCGTCGAAGATCGTCCGGTCCTCGACATACGCCATCGTGCGCGCCGCGTCCTTGACGGGCTGCCAGTCGGAGTCCTTGGAGCCGCGCTCGACATCGTCCACGGCGGCCCGGGAGACGGTGAACGGCACCCGCAGTTCCACGATCGGCCGTGCCTCGCGCAGCCGCGCCGAGACACCGGGAGCGGGCGGCTCGATCTCGGCGAGGTGGCCCACACCGACGGCGGCGAGCCCGGGGCCCGCCGGGTCGGGCACGTCGACGACGCGACGTCCTGCGACATGGCGCCGGAAGGTACGACGGGCCTCCTCCTCGATCTCCGCCCAGGCCGCGGGGGTGATCGGGGCGAGTTCTCGGTGCAGGTTGTTCGTCACGTCGGGAGTCGTCATGACGCGGGGGCTCCTTTCAGACTGCCGATGCCCAGGGAGTCCCCGGGGCTCGTGGCGGCCGCGGACGGGGCGGCCGGGAGGTCGTCGAGCAGGTCGGCGCTCGGCACGAAGAAGAGGCAGCCGGTGACGGCGCGGGAGAAGTCGAGGATGCGGTCCGTGTTGCCCGGGGGATCCCCGAGGAACATGTTGCGCAGCATCCGCTCGGTGACGTCGGGCGTGCGGGCGTAACCGATGAAGTACGTGCCCAGCTCGCCGCTGCCGACCCGCCCGAACGGCATGTTCTGGCGGAGGATCTGCCGCTCGGTGCCGTCGTCGTCGACGACGGTGGTGAGCGCGACGTGGGAGTCGGACGGCTTGACGCCGTCGGGCAGTTCGACGTTGGCCTGCTTGGTGCGGCCGATGACGTGCTCCTGCTCCTCGACGGTGAGAGAGTCCCAGGCCGTCATGTCGTGCACGTACTTCTGCACGACGACGTAGCTCCCGCCCCGGAAGTCCGGGTCCTCGTCGCCGATGTGCACCGCCTCGGCGGCGGCCGTGCCCGAGGGGTTCTCGCTGCCGTCGACGAATCCGAGCAGGTCGCGCTCGTCGAAGTAGGTGAAGCCGTGGACCTCGTCGACGACCGTCACCGCGTCGCCCAGCCGGTCCAGGATCAGCCGGGCCAGCTCGAAGCAGAGGTCCATGCGCCGGGCGCGCAGATGGAACAGCAGGTCGCCCGGGGTCGCCGGCGCACGGTGGCGGGGGCCGCGCAAGGCCGGGAAGGGGTGCAGGTCGCGCGGGCGCGGATCGCCGACGAGCCGGTCCCAGGCCTCCGACCCCACACCGGCGACGCAGCGGAGCCCCGATTCGGGGGACCGGAACCCCACCGAACGGGTCAGTCCCGACAGGTCCTGGAGGGCGTCCCGTACGACCGTCTCCCCACCGGGGGCCACGGTGGCCACCAGGAAGACGGCCGCCTGGGAGGAGGGTGTGAGGACGGGCTGCGCGACGACCATGGAACTCCCGCCGAAAGGGATGAACAGGGGCATACCGAAGCAGTGGGGCGGCGCCAGCGTATCCGCGCGCGGAGGGGTCCGCCCTGCCGGACGGGGCGCACGGGAGGGGCCCCGGAGGTCGAGTGGCAGGCCCTCCGCACCGGACCTAGCCTGCGGAAGAGAGCCGTGTCGCCTCCCCGTGCCCGCAGGCCGGAAGGGTGGAGAGTCGTGAATGCCGACAACGACGACCAGGAACGCCCGGAGCGCCAGGAGCACCCTGAACGACCGGAGCACCCGGAAGCCCGCGTGGGGCCCACGCCCCAGGGCGAACCGGAGTTCCGCCCGTACCACCACCCCGCGGCGGGCTGGGGCGCGGCGAAGAGCGTGACGCGTTTCCTCGTCGCCGAGCGCGCGCTGGTGGACGGACCCCGGGCGATCATGAAGATGAACCACGAGAACACCGGGTTCGACTGCCCCGGCTGCGCGTGGCCGGACGACACCAAGGGCCTCCACCTCGACATCTGCGAGAACGGCATCAAGCACGTCACCTGGGAGATGACGAGCAAGCGGGTCGGGCGCGAGTTCTTCGCCGCCCACTCGGTGACCGAGCTCGCCGGGTGGAGCGACTACGACCTGGAGAACCAGGGCCGGCTGACCGAGCCGATGGTCTACGACCCGGACACGGACCACTACGTACCGATCGGCTGGCAGGACGCCTTCGAGACGGTCGGCCGCACCCTGCGCGAGCTGGACAGCCCGCACCGGGCCGCCTTCTACACCTCCGGCCGGCTCGGCAACGAGGCCACGTTCCTGTACCAGCTGATGGCCCGCGAGCTCGGCACGAACAACCTGCCGGACTGCTCCAACATGTGCCACGAGGCGAGCGGCCGCGCCCTCCAGGCCTCGCTGGGCACGGGCAAGGGGACCGTCGACCTCAAGGACTGGGAGGCCGCCGACGCGCTGTTCATCCTCGGGGTCAACGCCGCCTCCAACGCGCCCCGGATGCTCACCGCCCTCGCCGAGGCGTACCACCGCGGTGCGCAGATCGTGCACGTCAACCCGCTGGTCGAGGCGGCCGCCACCCGCACGATCGTCCCCCACGACTTCCTCGACATGGCCCTCCTCAAGACGACGAGGACCAGCACGCTGAACCTCCAGCCGCGCATCGGCGGCGACATGGCGCTGCTGCGCGGCATGGCCAAGGCGATCCTGGAGCAGTCGGAGACCGATCCCAAGGCCCTGGACCGGGAGTTCATCGAGCGTCACACGTCCGGCTTCGACGAGTACCGCGCGGTCTGCGAGGCCGCGTCGTGGGAGCAGCTGGAGAAGCAGTCCGGGCTGAGCCGCGCCGAGATCCTCGCGGCGGCGCGGGTGTACGGGGAGGCCGACCGCTCGATCGTCAGCTGGTGTCTGGGCGTCACCCAGCACGAGCACGGCGTCGACACCGTACGGGAGATCGTCAACCTCCTTCTGCTGCGCGGCAATCTGGGGCGCGAGGGCGCGGGCCCCTCCCCCGTCCGCGGCCACAGCAACGTCCAGGGCAACCGCACCTGCGGCATCGACCACCGCCCCTCCGACGCGTTCCTCGACCGTCTCGCCGAGGCCTGCGGGATCGAGCCGCCCCGCGAGCACGGTCTGGACACCGTCCGGACGATCACGGCGATGCACGAGGGCGACGTCACGGTGTTCGTCGGCATGGGCGGCAACTTCGCCCTCGCGGCTCCGGACACCCCGTACACCTACGCCGCACTGGCCAACTGCGAGCTCACCGTGCAGGTGAGCACCAAGCTCAACCGCAGCCACATCGTCCACGGCCGACGGGCGCTGATCCTGCCGTGCCTGGGCCGGACCGAGAAGGACCACCAGCGCAAGGGGATCCAGAGCACCTCCGTCGAGGACTCGATGAGCATGGTCCACCTGTCCGTCGGCATGAAGCGCCCCGCCTCGCCGCACCTGCTCTCCGAGCCGGCCATCGTCGCGGGCATGGCGCGCGCGGCGCTGCCCGGGAGCGCGACGCCGTGGGAGTGGTACGTCGAGGACTACGACCGCATCCGCGACACGATGGCCCGCGCCCTCGACGGCTTCGAGGACTTCAACCGGCGGGTCCGGCTGCCCCTCGGCTTCCGCATCAAGCAGCCCGCCCGGGAACTGGTCTTCCTCACGCCGTCCGGGCGCGCCGAGTTCTCCGCGGCCGCACTGCCCGACGTCGTCCCCGCCCCCGGCACCCTGGCGCTGGGCACCATGCGGTCCCACGACCAGTGGAACACCACGATCTACTCCGACAACGACCGCTACCGGGGCATCAGGAACCTCCGCACGCTCGTCTTCATGAACCGGGCCGACATGCGCGAGCGCGGCATCCCCGACCTCGGGTCCGTCGACATCACGAGCACCGCGAAGGACGGCAGCAGGCGGTTCCTCCGCGGCTACGTCGCCGTCCCGTACGACATCCCCCGGGGCTGCGCCGCCGGCTACATGCCGGAGATGAACGTGCTGTGCGCGCTCGGCGACTACAGCACCCAGAGCGACCAGCCGATCATGAAGCACGTCAAGGTCACGATCGGTCCTGCGGCCTGACGAGCCGTTCGAGGAGCCGGTACGCGCGCTGCTCCGCGGCGGCCAGTTCGACGGGGTCCATCTCCGCGGGCCACAGTTCGCCCGCGGCGGCGTCGTCGGCCTCGCGCAGCTCGACCACGGCCGCCGCGAGCCGCGTCTGCACCAGCGGGGACGACGCCTGAACCCCCGCGGCCAGGGCGTGTTCCGCGGAGTCGGCGGCGTCCGTGCACGCGGCCAGCGCGCGCTGCGCCCGGACCGCCGCCCGGTCGTGGACCACGAGCAGCGCGCAGACCAGGGCGATGCCCATCCCGAGGACGCTGGCCAGCGCCCGGTCCCGGATGAGCACGTCGGTCGGGGAGTCGGCGGCCAGGTCGGTCATCAGCAGGGCGAGCGGGGTCAGGAAGACGACGCCGAGAGCGTAGTTGCGGGCCACCACGTACTCGAGCAGGAACTCCAGGAGCACGATCACCAGGACCAGCACCACGGGTTCGGGGCGCAGGGCCAGCACGCCGAGGGCGAGGGCCAGCCCGACGACCGTGCCGAGGGTGCGCTGGACGGCGCGCTGGGTCGCCGTGCGGACGTTGACCGAGTGCAGGACGGCGGCGGCGGACACGGCCGCCCAGTAGCCGTGGCCGAGGCCCAGCAGGAGGGCCGCGCCGCCCGCGAGACCGGTGCCGAGGACCATCCGCAGGGCGGGGACGAGCAGGACGGAGGCGTGCGCGGAGCGGCCGCCCGTCAGCAGGCGGGCGGCGCGGAGTCCGGCGGCGCGGGAGGTGGTGGGGTCGGGCGACTCCCGGTCGGGGACGGTGCCGTCCCGCGCCGGCGCGGACGGACGGACGGGTTCGGACGGAGGGGCGGGTTCGGACGGACTGGCGGGTTCGGACGGAGGGGCGACGTCTGGCAGGCGGGCGACGTCCGACAGGCGGGCGAGTTCAGGCAGGATCCGCAGCGCCCGCCGACGACGGCTCACGAGCAGGCGGACCTGGGCACGGAGGGCGCGGACCTGGCCGGTGGGGTCGTCGGGCGGGCGGCGGGCGCAGCCGATGAGCAGCGACCAGGCGAGGTCGGCGAGGCGCAGGCAGGTGCCGTCCCGGTCGCCGCGCACGGCATCGGCGGCCGTCGGGGGCACCCGGCCCAGGGTGCGGTACGCCTGGAGGACGGCGGCGGTCGCGCGGTGGCGCCGGAGCCCGCTCCCGTACGCCGCCGCTCCGGCGGCCTCCCGGCGGTCCGGGAGCTCCAGGAGGTCCGCGAGCTCGCGGAGCGCCGCGGCCACGGCGAGGCGCTCCGGCCGGTCCGGGTGGACGAACCGGCCGGACAGGGCGAGGACCCAGGCCACGGCCGCGCCCGACGCGGCCAGGAGGGTGTGGGGCAGGACGTCGGCCGTGGTCGAGGAGCCGTTGGCCGCCACGGCGAAGGAGAAGAGCAGCAGCACCGCTCCGAGGCCGCTCAGACGGGCCGCGTCGCAGGCGAACTTGGCGATCCCGGCCACGACGGCCGTCGCCGCGACCACCACGGCCGCGCCCGCGCCCCCGCCGGTCGGATCGGCCCACGCGGCGAGCGCCGAACCACCGCCCACGCACGCGGTCATGGCCACCGCGACCAGGGCGAGCACACGGGCCCGCCGCGCGTAGGGCAGGTTGCGGCCGAAGGTGGTGGTGAAGGACCCGAGCATGGCGTAGACGGCCTGGTCCGCCCGGCCGGCCAGGGCCATCGGCAGGGCGGGCAGCGCCATGGCGAGGGCGGCCCGCAGGGCGAAGGACAGGGCACCGTCCACGCTCTGCAGGGCGAGCGCCCCGCGCGGGGAGAGCGCGCTCCGCGCACGGGCCGCGGTACGCCCCAGGCCGTTCAGCACGCGCCGACCCGCTCCTCCGCACGGCCCGCGCCGCCGACGCCCACGGTGTCGCCGCCCCTCGCCGCGTACAGCTCGTCGGGGGAGGCCGGGGTTTCGCGCACGGAGAGGAGACGGATCGGGTCCTCGGCGGTGTCGGGGCAGTACGTCATCGGGGCTCCACGGCGGTGTCTCTTGCGGCGCTCACGGTCCCGGTACGTCCAGGACCTCGACGTGGGCCCCGGCCGGGACGCCGCCGGGCGGGACGACCGCGAGGCCGTCGGCGACCGCGAGCCCGCGCAGCATCGCCGGGCCGTCGAAGGGCAGCGGCACGATCCCGTGCGCCCCGCGCCGCACGGGGAGCAGCCGGGTGTCGTGCGGGTGCCCGGGCAGTGCCGAGGCGGTGGTCGTCCGGTGCGACTCGGGGTCCGGGTCCGCGTGGCCGCCGAGGCGGCGCAGCAGGGGTACGGCGAGGGTGACCGCTCCGGCGACGGCGGCCGGCGGGTCGCCGGGCAACCCGACCAGGAGGCGGGGCCGGCCGTCGGGGGACGGCGGCAGCTCGGCGAGCAGTATGGGGTGACCGGGCCGTACGGCGACGGAGTCGACCAGGAGCCGTGCGCCCGACTCCGCGAGAGCGGCGTGCAGACGGCCCGCCGGCCCGGCGGCCGTACGGCCGGTGGTGACGAGGACGTCGGCGGTGGAGTCCCGCAGGGCGTCCCGCAGCCGTCCGACGTCGTCCGCCACGCGACGGCGGCCGATCACCTCGGCGCCGTGGCGGGCCAGCCACGGCGCGAGGAGCGGGCCGAGCGCGTCCCGGGCGCGACCGTCGCGCGTCGGGCCGGACTCCGGCAACTCGTCGCCGAGGACGAGGAGTTCCACGCGGGGACGGCGGTGCACGGCGAGCCGGTCGTGGCCGGCGGCCGCGGCCAGGCCGACGACGGCCGGGGTCACGGCCGTCCCGGCGGGAAGCAGCATCTCCCCCGCACGACACTCCTGCCCCCGCGCTCGGACGTCACGGCCGGGGCCGGGCCCGCCGGCCCCCGGGCTTCCTGAGCGGTCGAGCAGCATGCCGTCGCCCGCCACCACCTCCCCGTACTCCCGGCGCAGTACGGCACCGGCTCCCACCGGCAGACGGGCGCCCGCGGCGAGGGCGACGGCGGTGCCGTGGTCCAGCGGTTCGGGCTGCCCGCCCGCCGGTACGCGACCGTCCCGCAGCCGCCACGGCCCGGGTCCGGCGACGGCCCAGCCGTCCCTGGCCGACGTGTCGAAGGGCGGCAGGTCGGTGAGGGCCGTCAGCGGTCCGGCGAGGGCGTGGCCGAGGGCCGCGTCGAGCTCGCGGGTGACGGCGGGCAGCGGCCGCCCGGCGCCGTCGTGGGCACGGGCGCGCGCCTCCTCCCACGCCACGGCGTGACGCGCCGGTCCGGCGTGGGTGGTCCGCTTCGGCGCAGTCGACCGTCCCGCGTCCGAGCCGAGCAGTCTTTCGAGGGCGAGTTCCCTGTCCAGTTCGGCCTCGACCGCAGCGATCCATTGGCGCATCCGATACATCCGGCTCCCCTTTCCCTCGGGTCCTGTCGCCATTCCTGCCGGCCGGCGAAACCGGAACAATCACTCGTCGATCGCCTTCGGCGCATTCCCTCGGGAGGTCGAGGAGGGATTCCCGACGGCGTCGTCGGCGGCGCCCATCCGACCACAGAACCCCTGGACACAGCCGTGCGACACATCGATCGGCCGAGCGACATCGAGGACCCGAGCGACGACCCGAAGGCCGGCCGGGCGAGCGGCACCCTAACGAGTACCGCGAGCCGCCGGCCGGCATCGGCGAAATGCCGGGCGACCCCGCGCCACTGCCCCCGCAGAAGGGGCGCGGACGGCAGGGCGTCGGATAGCGTCGTCAGGCGAGCGGGGCCGGTGTCCGGTACCGGCCCGCGGCGCGGACGAAAGGACAGTCATGCCTCTCGAAGGTGAGTACGAGCCCAGCCCGACGGCATGGGTGCGGAACCAGGTCGAGCTGTACGAGTCGTCCGGCGGCACGAAGGGCACCACGATGCGGGGCATGCCCGTGGTCCTGGTGACGAACGTCGGCGCGCGCAGCGGCAAGCTCCGCAAGACGCCGCTGATGCGGGTGGAGCACGAGGGCGCGTACGCGCTGGTGGCGTCGAACGGCGGGGCGGAGAAGCACCCCGTCTGGTACCACAACCTGGTCGCCACGCCCCTGGTCGAGCTGCGCGACGGCCCGCGGGTCTGGGACATGAAGGCCCGGCTGGTCACGGGCGAAGAGCGGCAGGCATGGTGGGAGCGGGCCGTCGAGGCCTTCGCCGACTACGCGGACTACCAGCGGAAGACGGACCGCGAGATCCCGCTCTTCGTGGTCGAGCCCGTGATCCAGGAGCCGTAGGGGTTCTGTCGGTGCGGCCACCGCTGACGTCGCTTCAGCCGAACGTCGGCGGCTGTCGGGAGACTTCCCCGCGAGGCAAGAGGCGTGAACGCGCCGGGCCTGGACCAGCAGCCCGAGGCCGACGACAGCGACACGGAGTCCGACGGCGAGGTGTGACCACCGGCCCCGGCCGTCGCACCGACGCTCCCGCCCCCGCGCGGTCGCCCGGCGTCAGCCGAGCGCCGCGCGGGCGCGGTTGAGGAGGTCGCGGAAGACGGTGCGCTCACGGGCGGTGAAGCCCGTGAGCATCTCGTCCTCCAGGTGCTGGACGGCCGGCGCGTGGAGGGCGAGCAGGGCGCGGCCGTCGTCGGTGAGGCTGATGACATGGCGCCGCCGGCTCGCCGGGTCCGGGGACCGGGCGATGAGGCCGCGCCGCTCCAGGGCGCCGACCAGGTCGGACATCGACTGGGGCGTGACGAAGGAGTTGCGGGCGAGCTCCGCCGAGGACATGCCGTCCCGGCGTTCGAGCACGGTCAGGGCCGTGTACTGGAGGGCGGTCACGCCCGAAGGCCTGAGCAGCTCGTCGAGCCGGGCCCGGGTGGCCAGTTCGACCTGTTTCACCGAGTACAGCAGAGACGGCGGAGCGGCGTCCGTCACATCCCCTCCCCTTCTCACCATCATCAGGAATCCTGTCGAAAATTCTAGCGCAAACCCCCTTGCGTGGCTGCAGGGCGCCCTCTGATACTCAGGATTCCTGATGATTGAGGAGTCCTTCTTGAGCACGCTTTCGATCGACCGCCGCGACGGAGTGGCGGTCCTGACGCTCTGCCGCCCGGCCAAGCGCAACGCCCTCGACGACGCCACGGTGCTGCGCGTCGAGGAGTTCTTCCGCAAGCCGGGCCCCGACGTCCGGGCCGTCGTCCTGGACGCCGAGGGCGACCACTTCTCGGCCGGACTCGACCTCGGCGAGCTGACCGAGCGGTCCACCGAGGAGGCTCTGGAGCACTCGCTCATGTGGCACCGGGTCTTCGACACGATCGAGGGCGGGCGGGTCCCCGTGGTGGCCGCGCTGAAGGGCGCGGTCATCGGCGGCGGTCTGGAGCTGGCGGCCGCCGCGCACCTCCGGGTGGCCGAACCGACCGCCTTCTACGCCCTGCCGGAGGGGCAGCGCGGCCTGTTCGTCGGCGGTGGCGGCTCGGTCCGCGTCCCCCGGCTGATCGGGGCGCACCGGATGGCCGACATGATGCTCACCGGCCGCGTCCTCGACGCCGCCGAGGGCCAGGCCGTCGGCCTCTCGCACTACCTGACCGAGGAGGGCGGGGCGCGCGCCAAGGCCCTGGAGCTCGCGGAACGGATCGCGGCCAACGCGCCGCTGACCAACTTCGCCGTCCTCCAGGCACTCCCCCGCATCGCCGAGGCCTCGCCCGCCGGCGGCCTCCTGCTCGAATCCCTCATGGCGGCCGTCGCCGCCGGCAGCGCCGACGCCCAGGAGAGGATGCGGGCGTTCCTCGACGGCCGCGCCGGAAAGGTCACCCGATGAGCGAGATCCTCAGCACCCCCGGTCCCCGGGTCAGGGACGAGTCGGAGATCGGGCGCTACCTCCGCTGGCTGGAGGCGGAGCGGCAGCTGTCGTTCCCGGACTACGACAGCCTGTGGCAGTGGTCCGTCACCGACCTGGAGGGCTTCTGGTCCTCGGTCTGGGAGTTCTTCGACGTCCGTCCGCACACCCCGCCCACCGCCGTCCTGGGCCGCAGGTCCATGCCGGACGCCGAGTGGTTCCCGGGCGCGACCCTCAACTACGCCGAGCACGCCCTCGGCCGCGAGGATTCCGCCGAGGACGCCGCCGCCGTCGCGGTCGTCGCCCACTCCCAGACGCGGGCGCCGGTCGAGCTGACCTTCGGCGAGCTCCGCGACCAGGTCGCCCGGGCCCGCGCCGGGCTCCTCCGCCTCGGCGTCCGCAAGGGCGACCGGGTCGTCGCCTATCTGCCGAACATCCCCGAGACGCTCGTCGCCTTCCTCGCCACCGCGAGCATCGGCGCGGTCTGGGCGGCCTGCGCACCGGAGTTCGGGCCTCGCAGCGTCGTCGACCGCTTCGCCCAGCTCGAACCGAAGGTGCTGCTCACCGTCGCCGGCTACCACTACGGGGAGCGGGACGTCGACCGCCGTACCGAGGTCGCGGAGATCGCCGCGCAGCTCCCGACCGTGGAGCGGGTCGTCCACATCCCCTACGGACCGCACGCCCTGCCCGACGCCCTCGGCTGGACGGAGCTGCTCGCGGAACCGGCCCCCGGCCCCGTCCCCTTCGAGCCGGTGCCGTTCGACCATCCGCTGTTCGTGCTCTTCTCCTCCGGCACCACCGGCATCCCCAAGGCGATCGTCCACCGCCACGGCGGGATCCTCCTGGAACACCTGAAGAACAACGCGCTGAGCTGGGACCTGAAGCCGGGCGACCGGATGCTCTGGTTCAGCACCACGGCCTGGATGCTGTGGAACACCCTGGTCTCGGCGCTGCTCGTCCGCGCCTCGATCGTCATGATCGACGGCAATCCGGTCCACCCGGAGCTGCGGGAGCAGTGGCGGATCGCCGAGGAGACGGGGGCGACGCTCATGGGCGTCAGCCCCGGCTATCTGATGGCCTGCCGCAAGGCCGGCGTCCGGCCCGCCGAGGAGTTCGACCTGTCGCGGCTGCGGCAGCTCGGCGCTGCGGGCAGCCCGCTCGCGGCCGAAGGATTCCGCTGGGTGGCCGAGCAGTTCGGCGACCGGGTGCTCCTGAACGTCGGCTGCGGCGGCACCGACGTGTGCACCGGCATCCTCCAGGGAAGCCCGCTGCAGACCGTGCGCGCCGGGGAGATCTCCGGCCCGTGCCTCGGCGTCGCGGCGTACGCCTACGACGGCGAGGGGAAGCGGGTCGTCGGCGAGCTGGGCGAGCTGGTGATCACCGAGCCGATGCCGTCGATGCCCGTCGGCTTCTGGGGCGACACCGACGGCTCCCGCTACCGGGCCGCGTACTTCGAGGAGTACCCGGGCGTGTGGCGGCACGGCGACTGGGTGCGGTTCGCGCCCGAGGGCCACTGCATCGTCGCCGGACGCTCCGACGCCACCCTCAACCGCGGCGGGGTCCGGCTCGGCACCGCCGAGTTCTACGCCGTCGTCGAGGACCTGCCCGAGGTCGACGACAGCCTCGTCGTCCACATCGAGGACCCCGAGGGCGGCAACGGCGAACTGCTGCTGTTCGTCGCGGGCCCCGCCGAGCTCGACGACGCCCTCCGTACGAAGATCGCCCGGACGCTGCGGTCGGCGCTGTCGCCCCGGCACGTCCCCGACGTGATCGAGCGGGTGCCCGCCGTCCCGCGCAACCGCACCGGCAAGAAGCTGGAGGTGCCCGTCAAGCGGATCCTCCTCGGCGCGGCCCCCGAGTCCGTCGCGAGCACCGACGTCCTCGCCGACCCCCGCTCCCTGGACACCTTCGTCGCGTACGCCGCCACGCGCGGCGGCACGGTGAGGCCGGGGAGCGCGTCATGAGGATCGCCGTCGTCGGGACCGGCGTCATCGGGGCCTCCTGGACCACCCTCTTCCTCCGGTACGGGCACGAGGTCGTCGCGACCGACCCGGCGCCCGGCGCGGAGGCCCGGCTGCGCGCGGCCGTCACCGCCGACCAGACCCGGCTGACGTTCACCGCCGACCTCGCCGAGGCCGTCGCGGACGCCGGCTTCGTCCAGGAGAACGGGCCCGAGCGCCCCGACCTGAAGGACGAGGTCTTCGCCGCCCTCGACGCCGCGGCCCCGCCGGGGACGGTCCTGGCGAGCAGCTCCTCCGGGCTGCTCCCGTCCCGGATCCAGCGGGCCTGCGCGGCCCATCCCGAACGGGTCCTCGTCGGGCACCCGTTCAACCCACCGCACCTCATCCCGCTGGTCGAGGTCGTGCCGGGCGAGCGGACGGGCGAGGCCGCCGTGGAGGCGGCCATGCGGTTCTACCGCGGTCTCGGCCGGCGGCCGATCCGGCTGCGCCGGGAGCTGCCCGGGCACGTCGCGAACCGGCTCCAGGCAGCGCTGTGGCGCGAGGCGTACTCCCTGGTCGACCGGGGCGCGGCCAGTGTCGCCGACATCGACACGGCCATCGCCCACGGCCCCGGCCTGCGCTGGGCGCTGCTCGGGCCGTTCCTCAACCAGCACCTCTCGGGAGGTGCGGGCGGCATCGCCCACGTACTCGAACACCTCGGCCCGCCCATGGAGGAGTGGTGGGCGGACCTCGGCGCGCCGCGCCTCACACCCGAGCTGACCGACAAGATCACCCAGGGCGTCGCCGAGGAGCTGGCGGGGACCGCCGAGGCCGGTCTCGTCGCCGAACGCGACGCGCTCCTCGCCCTCCTGCTCGACGCCAAGAACCGTACCGACCACCTGTGAGCACGCCGATGAACCCCCAGACCCCCCTGACTGGCCGGACCCCCCTCGACCCCGCCGAGCTGACGGCGATCGACTTCCACGTCCATGTCGAGCAGGACGCCCACGGCCATCTCGCGCTCGATGCCGAGCTGATGGACGCCTCGGCCGCGTACTTCAGGTCCGGCCAGGACCGCACTCCGACCGTCGAGCGTCTCGCGGCCCACTACCGCGAGCGCCGGATGGCCGCCGTGATCTTCACGGTGGACGCCACGACGGGCCTCGGCCACCCGGGCCTGTCCAGCGAGGAGATCGCCGCCGCCGCGGCCGAACACCCCGACGTCCTCATCCCGTTCGGCTCGGTCGACCCGCACCGTCCCGACGCCGTCGACCGGGCCCGCGCGCTCGTCCTCGACCACGGCGTCCGCGGCTTCAAGTTCCACCCGAGTCTCCAGGCGTTCGCGCCGAACACGCCCGAGCTCTACCCGCTCTACGAGGCGCTCCAGGAGCTGGGCGTCCCCGCGCTGTTCCACACCGGGCAGACCGGCATCGGCGCGGGCCTGCCCGGCGGGCGCGGCATCAAGCTGCGCTACTCGGACCCGATGCTCCTGGACGACGTCGCCGCCGACTTCCCCGGCCTGACGATCATCCTGGCGCACCCGTCGGTGCCGTGGCAGGACGAGGCCATCTCCATGGCCACGCACAAGGCCAACGTCCACATCGACCTGTCGGGCTGGTCGCCGAAGTACTTCCCGCCGCAGCTCGTCAGGGCCGCCGGCTCCTTCCTCCGGCACAAGGTGCTGTTCGGCTCGGACTTCCCCGTCGTGACCCCGGACCGATGGCTGGCCGACTTCGAGAAGCTCGACATCAAGCCCGAGGTCCGGCCGCTGATCCTCAAGGAGAACGCCGTCCGGCTCCTCGGCCTCTGATCCCGACGGCCGACGGCCGACGGACCCCGACTCCTCCGTCACCGGCGTGAGTACGCGTACTCAGGTGTCTTCGGCCGGACTCCCCCATGCTGGTGCGCGGACATTGGATCTTCCTCGGGGGACACGCATGGACCGCACGAACGGAACGGAACACATGGGGCGCGTCTTGCAGTTGCGCACCGCCACTCCGCAGGATCGCGACTGGATCCACGAGCTCCGCCATCGTGTGTACGCGGAGGAGCTCGGACAGCATCCGGTGGATCCCTCGGGGCGGTTGAGCGACGGGCTCGACGGCGAGAACGTCTATCTCGTGGCCGCGCGCGGGGAGACCCGGATCGGGTTCGTCAGTCTCACCCCGCCGTGGGTCGGCCGCTACGGTCTTGACAAGTACCTGACGCGCGAGGAGCTGCCTGTCCTGACCGAGGAGGCCCCCTTCGAGATCCGCGTCCTGACGGTCGAGGAGCGGTGGAGGTCGACAGCGGCCGCGCCGCTCCTCATGTACGCGGCGCTGCGCTGGGTCGCGGCGCGGGGCGGGCGCCGGGTCGTGGCGATGGGACGCACGGAGCTGCTCGACATGTACCTCGCCACCGGGCTGCGGCCGGTGGGGCGCACGGTCCGCTCCGGCGCCGTCTCGTTCGAGGTGCTGAGCGGCTCCGTGGCCGAGCTGACGAGGACGGTCGGGGAGCGCCACGGCCGGACGCTGGAGCGACTGCGGGCGGGCCTCGACTGGCGGTTGGACGTGCCGTTCGCGCCGCGCGCTGACGGCTGCGAGCACGGCGGCGCCTTCTTCTCGGCCATCGGTACGGACTTCCGGACACTGCCCCGTCGTCACGAGGTCGTCCCGGCCGACGTGCTGGACGCCTGGTTCCCGCCGTCCCCGGACGTCCGCGCTGTCCTGTCGGAGGATCCGGGGTGGGCGGCCCGGACCTCGCCCCCGACCGGCGCGGAAGGACTGCTCGCGGAGATCGCCGAGGTCCGCGGGCTGCCGGTGGAGTCGCTGGCCGTCGGCGCGGGCTCGTCCGACCTGATCTTCCGCGCGTTCGGCCGGTGGCTCACGCCGACGAGCCGGGTGCTCCTCCTCGACCCGAGCTACGGCGAGTACGCCCATGTCACCGAGCGGGTGATCGGCTGCAAGGTCGACCGGCTCCGGCTGCGCCGGGAGGACGGCTGGCTGCTCGATCCGGCCCGGCTCGCCGCCGCGACCCGGAGCGGACGGTACGACCTCGTGGTGGTGGTCAACCCGAACAATCCGACCGGCCGCCACGCCCCCGCCGACGCGCTGCGCGCGGTGATCGCGGACACGCCCGCGCGGACCCGGTGGTGGATCGACGAGGCGTACCTGGGCTACGTCGATCCGGCGGACTCGCTGGCCGGACTCGCCTCGGTCGACCCCCGGGTCGTGGTCTGCACGTCGCTGTCGAAGATGTACGCGCTGTCGGGGATGCGGGCCGCGTATCTGGTGGCCGACCCGGAGACGGCCGCGGAGCTGCGCCGCTGGACGCCGCCGTGGCCGGTCAGCCTGCCGGCCCAACTGGCCGCCGTGACCGCGCTGCGCGATCCCGCGTACTACGCGGAGCGCTGGGCGCGCACCGCGGTGCTGCGCCGTGAACTCGCCGCCGGTCTCCTGGAGCTCGACGGCTTCTCCTCGGTCGACGAGGGCGTGTCGAACTTCCTCACGGTGACGCTGCGGCGGGGCGGGCCGAGCGCGGCCCGGCTGGTGGGCGAGTGCCGCCGCCACGACGTGTACCTGCGGGACCTGTCGCCGATGTCCCCCTCGTACGAGGGACGGACCTTCCGCGTCGCCGTCCGCGACAGGGTGGAGAACGCGCGGATCGTCGCGGCGTGCCGGAGCGCCCTGGAGGCGCTGGGGGCGGAGACGGTCGCGCCGGTGGCGGCGGGCGGGCAGGGCGGCCTGTGACGACGACCGTCGCCGGTCTCGTGCCGTACCTCGGCGGGGCGCTGGCGGCCGGAGGGCTCGCGGTGGTGGCGACCCGGCGACGCGAGCTGATGATCCGGTGGTGCGTGTGGGCGCTCGGAGTGCCCCTGGTCACCGCCGCGTTCTGGCTCGGTCCGGCGGGGATCGCGGTGCTCGCGGCCGTGGTCGCGGTGGTCGCCGTGGCGGAGTACGGCGGGCTGCTGCGACTGGCCCTGGTGGACCGGGCGGTGCTCGGCGCGGCGGTCGTCGCGCTCGTCCTGACCGCCTGGCTGGCCCCCGAAGAGGTCCTCCGGGTGGGGGCCGTCGGGGCGCTCGCGATCGCCGGGGTGCCGCTGCTCGCGGGCGACGCGGAGCACGGGCTCCGTCGCCTGGGGGCGGGCCTGCTCGGGCTCGTCTGGCTGGGCGTCCTGGCCGGTCTCGTGCCGTCCGGCGCCCTCGGGCTCGTCCTGTTCGTGGCCGTGTCGATCGCCGACATCGTCGCGTACGCGGCGGGTCCCCGGTTCGGCGGCCCCCGGCTCTCCCCGCTGTCGCCCGCCAAGCGGTGGAGCGGCACGCTCGCCGGGGCTGCGGCCGGTCTCGGGACGCTCGCCGTGCTGTCGTCCCTGACGTGGCAGACGGCGGTGGCCGTGGCGGTCGGCGGCCCGCTCGGGGACCTGCTGGAGTCGATGGTCAAGCGCGGTGCCGGCGCGAAGGACGCCGGCCGGTGGCTCGCCGGCTCGGGCGGGCTGCTGGACCGGATCGACTCCCTCCTTATGGCTCTGGCGGTGCTGCTGGTCCTGAGCTGAGCCGAACTGAACCGAGTTGAACGACTCTGAGTCGAGCCGAGCCGCCCCGCACCGCACCGCGACAACTTGCTGAAATTTGCCGCAAGTTCTTGCATCACCCTGCGCCGGCTGCTTGACTCGCGTCCGTTCGGCGGGAGTTGTGCCACCCCCCTCCGACCACCGCGATCCCGTCGAGAGGAACAGCGATGACCAGCGAGTACGACGTCCTCGTCCTGGGCGGAGCGGGGGTCGACACGATCGTGTACGTCCCCGAGCTGCCCCTGCCGTACGCCGACAGCTACATGATCCGGCCGGGCATCGAGGCCCGCGCCGGGCAGACCGGCGACTTCGTCGCCCTGGGCCTGAGCTCCCTCGGCCTGCGGACGCACCACCTCGACATGATCGGCGACGACCCGTACGGCGACCTCGTCCGCGCCTTCCACCGCGACCGGGGCATCGACTTCACCGAAGTGCCCCTGCCCGGCGGTACGAAGCGGGCCGTCAACCTCGTCTCCCCCGACGGCCGGCGCCTCTCGCTCTACGACGACAGCCGCTCCCGGGAGTCGGACCGGCTCCCCGAGGAGCTGGTCCGCTCCCTGGCCGCGGCGAGCCGGCACGCGCACGTCTCGATCACCCACCCGTGCGCCTTCGCCCTGCCCCTGCTCCGCGAGGCGGGTCTCACGATCTCCACCGACCTGCACAACTGGGACGGCGAGAACCCCTATCACGAGCCGTTCGCCTACGGCGCCGACATCGTCTTCGTCTCCGCCACCGCCCTCGCGGACAAGGAGAAGACCATGCGCCGCATCCTGGAGCGGGGGCGGGCCGAGGCCGTGGTCGCCACCGCCGGGGCCGAGGGCGCGTACCTGCTGACCGCCGACGGTCTCGCGCACATCCCCGCCGTCACGCCGCGCGCCCCGGTGGTCGACTCCAACGGCGCGGGAGACGCCTTCGCCGCCGGCTTCCTCTTCGGCCGTCTGACCGGCGAGGACCTGGACCGCTGCGCGCTGTACGGCTCGGTGGCCGGTGCCTACGCGTGCACCGTGCCGGCGACCGGCAGCGACGCCATCGACCGCGCCGGGCTCCTCCGCGAGGTCGCCGAGCCGACGTCCAGGCCCTGAGGCCGGTCCGGCTTCCCGGCCCGCCGCCGGTCGGCTTTCAGGCCTTGGTCTCCTGAGCGCGCCGACCGTCCACGTACGTCGCCACGATCTCGATGTCCCCGATCCGGGCCGTATCGACGCGCCGCGGGTCGTCCGCGAGGACCACGAGGTCGGCGCGCTTGCCGGGGCTCAGGCTGCCGGCGGTGTCGTCCCAGCGGCAGGCGTACGCGCCCGCGACGGTGTAGGCGTGCAGGGCCTCGTCGACGGTCACCGCCTCGTCAGGGCCGATCCGGCGGCCGGAGAGGGAGGCCCGCTCGACCATGAACTGCACGGCCCGCAGCGGAGAGCCGTCCGTGACCGGGCGGTCCGAGCTGCCGGCGACGGTGACGCCGTGGTCCAGGAAGCCCCGGCCCCGGTACATCCACGGCGCCCGCCGCTCCCCCATGATCTGCGCGTAGTCGTCGCCGAAGGAGCGCAGGAAGTTGGGCTGGATCACGGCGCTGAGGCCGAGGCGCGCGAAACGGGGCAGCTGGTCGGGCCGGATCAGCCCCGCGTGCTCGATCCGGTGCCGGGCGTCGGGGCGGGGCCGCAGCTCCTGGGCACGCTCCAGGGCGTCGAGGGCGAGGTCGGCGGCGCGGTCCCCGATGGCGTGGACCGCGAGCTGCCAGCCCGCGAGATGGCCGTCCACGATCATCCGGCCGAGCCGCTCGGGGTCGTCCTGGAGCTGGCCGGTGTGGGACATCCCCTCGTACGGGGCGGTCAGGGCGGCCGTACGGGCCATCATGCCGCCGTCCGTGTAGATCTTGAGCGCGCCCAGCGACAGCCAGTCGTCGCCGAAGCCCGTCCGCAGGCCGAGGTCGAGGGCGCGGGGGATGCCGTCGTCGCGGTGCGCGCCGAGCGGGTGCAGGGTGTCGCCCGCGGCCATGAGCTGGACCCGCAGGGGCAGCCGGCCCTGGTCCCGGAGGAGTTGGTAGGCGCCGAGCTCGACCGGGCTGTGGCCGAGGAGTCCGCCGCCGATGCCCGCCTCGGCGACGGCGGTGATGCCCTCGGCGAGGCAGGCGCGGGCCGCGAGCTCGACCGCGTCGGCGATCTCCTCCTGGGAGTAGGGCAACCGGAGGCGGCGCACGGCGGACATGGCGCTCTCGACGAGGAACCCGTCCTGGTGCGGCACGTCGGCCGGCAGGAGTTCCAGGACGGCGCTGTTGACGACACAGGCGTGGCCGGAGTCGTGCATGAGGAAGAGTCTGCGTCCGCGACCGACCCGGTCGAGCTCGGTCGCGGTGAGGTGCCGGCCCAGGGCCCGCTGGTCGTAGCCCGCGATGTCCACCCAGGCGCCGGGCGGCTTGCGCTCGACGGCGTCCGCGACGACGGCGAGCACGTCCTCGACCCGCTCGCACGGGGCGATGTTCGGCGTGTTCGCCTTCAGCCCCGCCCACGCCAGGTGCACATGGCTGTCGATGAAGCCGGGCAGCACGGTGGCGCCCTGGAGGTCGACGACCTCGCGGGCGGGCAGCGAGGTCACGGCCTCGTCGAGACCGACGATCCGGCCGCGCCAGATCCCGAGGTCGTGGGCGACGGGGTGGTCCGGGTCCATCGTGAGGATGTGCGCGTTCGTCAGCCTCGTACAGAGCATGGTCGGTCCGTCCGGATCGTTGTCGGCGTCGGTGTCGGCGTCAGGTGGTCGGGGCGAGGGCGGTGGCCCCGGTCGTGGGCGCGTACCGCTTGGGCGCAGCCGGCACCATCAGCGGGGTCCCCGTCTCCGGGTCGTCGATGATCCGGCAGGGCAGGCCGAAGACGTCCTCGACCAGCTCGGCGGTCATGACGGTCGACGGGTCGCCCTCGGCCGCGATCACGCCCCCGGGCCGCATCACGATGAGGTGCGTGGCGTAGCGGCACGCCTGGTTGAGGTCGTGGAGGACCGCGACGACCGTGTGGCCCCGGCGGGCGTGGAGTTCGGCGCACAGGTCGAGGACCTCGACCTGGTGGGCGATGTCCAGGAAGGTCGTCGGCTCGTCGAGCAGGAGGATCGAGGTCTGCTGGGCCAGGACCATGGACAGCCACACCCGCTGGCGCTGGCCGCCGGAGAGGTCGTCGACGGGCCGGTCGGCGAGTTCGAGGACGCCGGTCTGGCGCATCGCCTCGACGACGGCCGCCTCGTCGTCGGCGGACCACTGCTTGAGCATGCCCTGGTGCGGGTACCTGCCGCGGGCCACGAGGTCCCCGACGGTGATGCCGCCGGGCGCGGTGGAGGACTGCGGGAGCAGGCCGAGGCGGCGGGCGACCTCGCGGGAGCGGTACGAGCCGATGGCGCGGCCGTCGAGGTGGACCTGTCCGGCGCGGGGCTTGAGCATCCGGGCGAGGGCGGTGAGGAGCGTGGACTTGCCGCAGGCGTTCGGGCCGATGATCACGGTGAACGAGCGGTCGGGGATCTCGACGCCGAGACCGGTGGCCACGGTCCGCTGGTCGTAGGAGAGGGTCAGGTTCTCGGCGCGGAGGCGGGAGGCGGGAGGGTTCGCCGACCCGGTCTCCGGCACGGTCGCCGTTCCGGTTCCCGGCCCGGTCGCCTGTCCGCTCGTCGATCCGCTCGTCGGACGCTTCGCTGTTGCTGTCATGCGCGGCTCTTTCGCGACTCGGTGACCAGTAGCCAGATGAGGTAGAGCCCGCCGACGCAGCCGGTCGCCGTGCCCACGGGGAGGAGCGCGGGGGCGAAGAGGCGCTGCACCGCGAGGTCGCTCAGGGCGAGCATGACCGCGCCCATGAGGGCGGACGGCAGCAGGGCGGGCCCGGACGAGCGGGTCAGTTTGCGGGCCACCTGGGGCGCGGCCAGGGCGATGAACCAGATGGGGCCGGTGACGGCGGTGGCGAAGGCGGCGAGGGCGACGCTGATGACGAGGAGCAGGGTGCGGGTGCGTGCCACGTCGACGCCGAGGGCCATGGCGGTGGTGTCGCCCATCTCCACCATGGAGAGGCGGCGGGAGAGGAGGAAGGCGAGCGGCAGCAGAACGGCGACGGCGATCCCGATGGCGGTGGCGTGCGTCCAGAGCCGGTTGCCCAGGCTGCCGATGAGCCAGGCCTGCGCCTCCAGGGCCTCCTGGAAGGTGGCCCGGGTGATCAGGTACGAGTTCACGGCGAGCAGCAGGGCGCTGACGCCGATCCCGACGACGACCAGCCGGAACCCCTGGATGCCCCGCCCGAGCATGAGGAGGTGGACGGCGAGGGCGGTGGCGAGGCCGCCGGCCAGCGCGCCGAGCGCGATCTGCGTCATGCTGCCGTGGAGCACGACGATGACGACGAGCGCGCCCACGGCGGAGCCGTTGGTGAAGCCGATGATGTCGGGGCTGCCCAGGGGGTTGCCCGTGACGCTCTGCAGGATGGCCCCGCTGACGGCGAGGGCGGCGCCGACGCAGAGCGCGGTCAGGAGCCGGGGCATGCGCAGGGTGTTGACGACGAAGTCGGCGATGCCCGAGCCGTTGCCGGTGAGCGCCTGGAGGACCTCTCCGACGGTGAGGTCGAAGTCTCCGGTGGTGAGCGTGATGCCCGCGACGGCGAGGAGTGCGACGAGGAGGGCGGCGGTGACGGCGACGGTCCGGCCCCGGACGAGCAGGGAGACGGCTCCCGACGGCGTACGGACGACCCGGCCGCTGACGACACGGGACGGGGCCGGGGCGGAGGTGGCGTCGGAGCGGGACCCGCCCTCGGAGCCGGGCGGAGGTCCGGAGGACTTCGCCTCCCGTACGGCAGTCACAGCATGACCAGCTTTCGGCGGCGGCACAGGGCGATGAAGAGGGGCGCTCCGATGAACGCGGTGACGATGCCGACCTGCACCTCGCCGGGGGCGCCGAGGATCCGGCCGAGGACGTCGGAGCCGATGAGCAGGACGGGGGCGATGAGCATCGAGTACGCGAACACCCACCGCTGGTCGGGGCCGACGACGAAGCGGGCGACGTGCGGGACGGCGAGCCCCACGAAGCCGATCGGTCCGGCGGCGGCGGTCGCGGCGCCGCACAGGAGCATCACCGCGACGGCGCCGAGGGCGCGGGTGCGGCCGACGTTCACGCCGAGGGCCCGGCCCATCTGGTCGCCCATGGCCAGGGCGTTGAGCGAGGGAGCGAGGACGAGGGCGACGACCAGGCCGACCCCGATGAACGGCAGGGCCATCAGGACGACGTCGTAGTAGCGGCCCGCGAGGGAGCCCACGGTCCAGAAGCGGAACTGGTCGAAGGCCCTGGGGTCGAGCAGCAGGATCGCCCAGTTGAAGGCGTACAGCACCGCGGTGACGGCGGCGCCGGCGACGACGAGCCGCTCGGGCGAGGCGAGCTTCCGTCCGGAGGAGCCCAGCAGATAGACCCCGACGGACGCGGCGGCGGCGCCCGCGAGCGCGAACCAGACGTATCCGAGGGGTGCCCCGACGCCGAAGAAGGCGATGGCCACCACCACGCCGGCGGAGGCCCCGAGGTTGACGCCGAGCATGCCGGGGTCGGCGAGCGGGTTGCGGGTCAGGGCCTGCATGAGGGCGCCGGCGAGGCCGAGCGCCATGCCGACGAGCATGCCGAGGATGGTCCGCGGGATGCGGTAGTCATGGACGATCACCGACGTCTCCGAGCCGTCGGGGTTCCACAGGACGTGCCAGGTGGCGGTGAAGGGGATGCCTCGGGTGCCGACCCAGACGCTGACGAGCGAGACGAGGACGAGGGCGGCGACGCCGAGCAGGAGGCCGAGGCTCCGGAGCGTGGCCCCGGTGCGGCCCGAGTGGGGTGCGGCGTCGACGGCCTTCCCGACCTGTTCGCGGGACTGGACGGACAACGACAGCTCCCCTGGCGGCAGTTGACGCGTGGGGTGAACCCCGCGGTACGCGACCTGACGAGCCGGTACTTAGGTGAGGCTAACCGAAGGCGCACGGCCGGTCAACGCTCGACAGGTCAGAGTAGGCTTACCTAACCATTCACTCGTTCTCCGCGGAGGAGCCACATGCCAACGGGCGTACCGACAGGGGCAGTTGTCCTCGGTCGAGCGATCAGAGGGCAACGCCCGCGCATCATCGCGGCATCCCTGCTCGGCATGACCCACCAAGGCTGCGAGGCCC
The DNA here is from genome assembly GCF_006539185.1 of Streptomyces gardneri. Taxonomy (GTDB): domain Bacteria; phylum Actinomycetota; class Actinomycetes; order Streptomycetales; family Streptomycetaceae; genus Streptomyces; species Streptomyces gardneri. The sequence goes on along the minus strand of NZ_BJMN01000005.1, from coordinate 312,926 downwards.
TGGTCCCGGTGGTCATCGGCGTCATCATCGACTCGGCGGTGGCGACCGGCTCCTCCGAGTCCCTGCTGCGCTGGCTCGTCGTCCTCGCGGCCCTCTTCCTCGTCCTCTCCACGTGCTACCGCACGAGCGCGCGGATCACCGAGGGCGCGGGCGAGCAGGCCGCGCACCGCCTCCGGCTCGAACTGGCCGCGCGCGTCCTCGACCCCCGCGGCGGCGCCGAGACGAACCGCCTCCCCGGCGCCCTCACCAGCATCGCCACCAACGACGCCCGCCGGGTCGGCTCGGTGGCGACCGCCATCGCGTACGGGGTGTCGGCGGTCGCGGCCCTCGTGATCAGCGCCGTCGCCCTCCTGCGGATCTCCGTCCCGCTCGGGCTGCTCGTCCTGCTCGGCATCCCGCCGCTGCTCTGGCTCGGGCACCGCATCAGCCGCCCGCTGGAGCGGCGCAGCGAGACCGAGCAGGAGCGCGCCGCCCACGCCTCGGGCGTCGCCGCCGACCTCGTCTCGGGTCTGCGCGTCCTCAAGGGCATGGGCGCCGAGTCGGCGGCGGTCGCCCGCTACCGCACCACGAGCCAGGACTCGCTGGCGGCCGCCCTGCGCGCGGCCCGCAGCCGGGCCGGGCACGAGGGCGCGATCCTCGCCCTGACGGGCGTCTTCATCGCCGTGATCGGCCTGGTGGGGGCCTATCTCGCCATGGACGGCAGCATCAGCGTCGGCGAACTGGTGGCGGCCGTGGGTCTGGCGCAGTTCCTCCTGGGACCGTTCCAGCTCCTCACGTACGTCAACGCCGAGATCGCCCAGGGGCGGGCGTCGGCCAAGCGGATCGCCGAGGTGCTCGCCGAGCCCGTCGCCGTCGAGGGCGGCGAGGCGGTCCCGGCCACACCGGCCGCCGGACACCTCGCGCTGCGCGGAGTGTCGCTCGGCGCCCTGCGCGGGGTGGACCTCGACCTGCCCGCCGGCGGCCTGACCGGCATCGTCACCAGGGACCCGGCGGCCGCCGCAGACCTGCTGCTCTGCCTGGCCCGGGAGAAGGACCCCGCCGAGGGCACGGTCGAGCTCGACGGCGTACCCCTGACCGGGCTCGACCCCGACGCGCTGCGCCGGGCGGTCCTGGTCGCCCACCACGACGCGGACCTCTTCGAGAGCACCCTCCTCGACAACGTACGGTCCGGGGCCGACGGCGACACGACGGCGGTCGACAGCGCCCTCACCGCCTCCGCCGCCGACGACGTGGCACTGCTGCTGCCGGACGGCGTGGACACCCTCCTCGCCGAGCGCGGCCGGTCCCTCTCCGGCGGCCAGCGCCAGCGCGTGGCGCTCGCCCGGGCGCTCGCCGCCGACCGGTCCGTGCTCGTCCTGCACGATCCGACGACCGCCGTCGACACCGTCACCGAGTCGCGGATCGCGCGCCGGCTGCGGGAGGTCCGCCGGGGCCGTACGACCGTCCTCGTCACCACCAGTCCCGCGCTCCTCGCGGTGACGGACCGGGTGGTGGTCCTGGAGGACGGCGCCGTACGGGCGGAAGGCCACCACAACGACCTGCTCGCCGCCGACGAGACGTACCGAGCGGCGGTCCTGGCATGACGAACGACGAGGCACGCCGTCCGGGTGACACGAGGGAGACGGAACAGACCATGAGCGGAACCCCCCAGGACCGCGCGCTCCTGCCGACCGCCACCGGCGCCGAGTCCATGGCGGCGCTGCGCACCATGCTCCACGGCCACCGGCTCCTGGCCGTGGGCGCGCTCTCCGTCCTCGTCGCCGGGACCGCCGTCGGGCTGCTGACCGCTCCCCTGCTCGGGCGCATCGTCGACCTGGTGGTGGAGCAGCGCGGGGCCCAGGCCCTGACGGTGCCGCTCGTCCTGCTGATCGCCGTCGCGATCGCCCGCGGCGCGGCCACCGCAGTCGGCGGCACGCTCGTCGCCCGGCTCGGCGAGACCGTGCTCGCCGCGCTGCGCGAGCAGTTCATCGAGCGGGCGCTGCGGCTGCCGCTCGAACGCGTCGAGGCGGCCGGCTCCGGGGACCTCGTCTCCCGGGTGACGAGCGACGTGACCATGATCGCCAAGTCGGTGCGGCAGGCGCTCCCCGAGTTCAGCCGGTCCGCGCTCACCATCGTGCTCACCTTCGCCGGACTCGCCGTGCTCGACTGGCGGTTCCTGCTCGCCGCGCTCCTCGCCGCGCCGGTACAGGTCTTCTCCGTACGCTGGTACATGCGCCGCTCCTCCCCCGTGTACGGCGAACACCGCATCGCCACCGGGGCCTTGCAGCACCAGCTGCTCGACAGCGTCGGCGGCGCGCGGACCGTCCGCGCCTTCCGGCTCGGCGGGACGCACTCCGGCCTCCTGGAGGAGCGGTCGGCGGCGGCGCGCGACCTCGGCCTGCGGGGCATCCACCTCGTCTCGGGCTTCTTCTCGCGGCTGAACCTCGCCGAGTTCATCGGCCTGGCCGCGATGCTCGCCACGGGCTTCGTCCTGGTCGACGGCGGCTCGGCGAGCATCGGTACGGCGACGGCCGCCGCGCTCTACTTCCACAGCCTCTTCAACCCGATCAACGCGACGCTGTACCTCCTGGACGACGCCCAGTCCGCGGGCGCGAGCTTCGCCCGTCTGGTGGGGGTCTCGGCCCTCCCGGCCGAGCCCGCGCCGCAGGGGGCCGACGCCCCCGTGGACGGCTCGGTCACGGTCTCGGGGCTCAGCCACGCCTACGGCACGGGCGCTCCGGTCCTGCACGAGATCGACCTCGCGGTACGGAGCGGGGAACGGGTCGCGCTGGTCGGCGCCAGCGGGGCGGGCAAGACGACCCTCGCGAAGGTCATCGCCGGGGTCCACGAAGCGACGTCCGGCTCGATCACGCTCGGCGGGGTGCCCGTCGGGAAGCTGGGCCCGGCCGGGGTCCGGCGCGCGGTGACCCTCATCAGCCAGGAGGTGCACGTCTTCGCCGGACCGCTCGCCGAGGACCTGCGCCTGGCGCGCCCCGAAGCAGGCGACGAGGAACTGCGCGCGGCCCTGGACAAGGTCGGAGCCCTGGAGTGGGCGGAGGCGCTGCCCGAGGGCCTGGCGACGGTCGTCGGAGAGGGCGGCCACCGGCTGACGGTGACGCAGGCGCAGCATCTCGCCCTGGCCCGGCTGGTCCTCGCCGACCCGCCGGTCGCCATCCTCGACGAGGCGACGGCCGACGCGGGCAGCGCGGGCGCCCGCGTCCTGGAGGACGCGGCGACCCGCGCTCTGGAGGGCCGCACGGGGCTGATGGTCGCCCACCGCCTTCCGCAGGCCGCGACCGCCGACCGCGTGGTCGTCCTGGACGCGGGCCGTGTCGTGGAGAACGGCACCCACGAGGAGCTGATCTCCGCGGGCGGGCGCTACGCCGACCTCTGGGCGGCGTGGTCGGACAGCCGGCGGCACCCGGCGGAGAAGGTGCCGAAGCCGGCCGCGGGCCACGAGGTCCCGGTCGTACCGGCCCCCTGAGGGGCGACACGAAGGAGGGGCGTCACGACTATCCGTCGTGACGCCCCTCCTTCGTGTTCCTTGCCCGGCCCTTCCTCAGGCCTGCCCGGTCAGCCCTGCCGGGCGACCAGGCTCGTCGGGCGGAGGTCGGTCCAGTGGGACTCCACGTAGGTCAGGCACGCTTCCCTGGTGTCCTCGCCGAAGGCGGTTCGCCAGCCCGCGGGCACCGCGGCGAAGGCGGGCCACAGCGAGTGCTGGTTCTCCTCGTTCACCAGGACCAGGAAGCGGCCTTGCGGGTCCTCGAAGGGGTTGGTCGTCATGCGTTGTCGCTCCTCATGGATGTGACGGGGAACAGCTCGGACAGCGGCTGTTCGGGGTCGGCTGCCACGGTCCGCAGCAGGGTCTGGAGTTCTTCGGCCAGGCGGCGGGCCGTCGCCGCGTCGAGGCGCTCGGGCGCGTGGATGATGCCGCAGTGCACGGGGCCGTCGCCGAGCGGCTCGTGGAAGGAGAGCGTCAGGTCCGCCCGCGCCTTGCCGGTCGGGACGGTCCCGAGGGTGCCCACGCCGCCCTCCAGGCGGTCGAGGTCGGCCTGTTCGTGGTGGATCACCATGACCTGCGGGCCCTCCGGGCGCAGGCCGGCCGCTCGGACCACCGCGTCGAAGGGGACGTCCTGCCGGTCCAGCGCGCTCAGCGTGGTCTCCCGCACCCGGGCCAGCAGTTCGGCGAAGGTCGGGTCGCCCGCGGTGTCGGTGCGCAGCACGACCGTGTTGAAGAAGCAGCCCACCAGGTCGGCGAGTCGGTCGTCGGTGCGTCCGGCGACCATCGAGCCGATGGGGAGGTCGGTGCCGGCCCCGTGGGCGGTGAGCAGTGTCGCCAGCGCCGAGTGGAGGACCATGAACATGCTCGTGCCGGTCGCCCGGGCGAGCCGGTCGATGTCCTCGTGCAGCCGGTCGTCGAGGGTGAATTCGACGGTCTCGGGCGCCTTGGTCGCGGGGGTGTCGGGCAGCAGGGGCAGGGTGCGCGGGGACCCGACGAGCGTCCGGCGCCAGTAGGCCAGTTGGCGGCCGCCCCGGCTCTCGCGGTCGTCCGGGTCGCCCAGTACCTCGCGCGCCCAGCGGGTGTAGTCGCCGTACGTCACCGGGAGCGGCTCCCAGGCCGGTGCCCGGCCGGCCGTGCGCGCGCCGTAGGCCGTCGTGAGGTCGCGCAGGAGCGGGACCACGGACCATTCGTCCACCGCCAGGTAGTGCATGGTCAGCAGGACCGCCTGTGCCCCGTCCGGGCCGGTGAGCAGGCGGACCCGCAGGGCGGGCTCCTCCCCCAGGTCGGTTGCCTCCGCAGCCTGTTCGGACAGTCGGGTGTCCAGGTCCGCGCAGTGCTCCGAGGAGAGTGTCGGCGCCTCGGTGGCCCTGCGCAGCACCGTCCCGTCGGGCTGCTCGGTGAAGGCCGTGCGCAGGGGTTCGTGTCGGGCCGTCACGTCGGCCAGCGCGGCGGCGAGGGCTTCGGCGTCGAGACCGCCGGGCGAGCGCAGCACCAGCGCGTGGTCGAAGCCGGGGTTCCGGCGGTAGGTGTCCCACTGCCACTGCTGGACAGGCGCCACGCGGAGCTCGGTCGCCGTGTCATCGATCGGGCGCAGGGGTGGGCGTGCGGCCGTCGCACCGTCGAGTTTGGCCGCGATGCCGGCGACCGTGAGGGCGTCGAAGACGTCCCGGATGCTGAGTTCCGCGCCGAACTCGGAGCGGATCCTGCCGAGCAGCCGCATCGACGCCATCGAGTGCCCGCCGAGCGCGAAGAAGCTGTCGTGGACGCCGACCTCGTCCAGCTTGAGGATCTCGCAGAACAGCTCGGCGAGCCGGGCCTGCGTGGGGGTCGCCGGGTGGGCGTCGCCGGTCATCGCCGACCACTCCGGCGCGGGCAGCGCCTTGTGGTCCAGCTTGCCGTTGGGCGTGAGCGGCAGCGGGCCGTCCAGGGCGACGACGAGGGCGGGGACCATGTACTCGGGCAGTTGTCCGGCGACATGGGCGCGCAGCTCCTGCGGGTCGAGCTCCCGTGGGGCACCCTGTCCCGTCTCGGGTACGGCGTAGCCGACGAGCCGGACGATGTCGCCGTCGCGGTCGGGCAGGACGGCGGCCTGGGCGACGGACGGGTGGCCGGCGAGTGCGGCCTCGATCTCGCCCAGCTCGATGCGGAAGCCCCGGATCTTCACCTGGGTGTCGACCCGGCCGAGGAAGTCGAGGTTGCCGTCGGAGCGCCAGCGGGCGCGGTCGCCCGTTCGGTACATGCGGCTGCCGGGCGCGCCGAACGGGTCGGCGAGGAACCGCTCCGAGGTGAGCCCCGGCTGCCCGAGGTAGCCCCGGGCGAGGCCGCGCCCCGCGACGTACAGCTCGCCGACGACACCGGGCGGTACCGGCCGCAGGTGGTCGTCGAGGACGTAGCAGCGGGTGTTGGGGTCGGGGCGGCCGATCGGCACGCGGCCGGGGGCCCGGCCGCCGTGCTCGCGCGCGGGCCAGAGCGTCGAGTTGACCGTCGCCTCGGTGAGTCCGTACGCGCAGATCAGGTGCGCCGTGGCGCCGAAGCGCTCGAACAGGTCCGGCGGCACCGTCTCGGTGCCGACGAGGACGGTCGAGCCCTCGGGCAGGGCGCAGCCCGGGGGCAGCGCCGACACCAGCGACGGCGGCAGGATCATGTGGGTGATCCGCTGGTCCGCGAGGAAGTCGGTGAGCGCGGGGCCCGCGACCCTGGCCTCGTCGGTGATCAGGACGAGCCGGCCGCCGTGGCAGAGGGCCATGGCCAGTTCGAAGGCGAAGACGTCGAAGCCGATCGACGCGAACTGCAGGACGCGGCTGTCGTGTTCCAGGCCCATCCGGTCGACGGCGGTGGCGACCAGGCTGGCGATGCCCTCGTGCGGGACGACGACACCCTTGGGACGGCCGGTGGAGCCGGAGGTGTAGATCACATACGCGGCCTGGTGCAGGTCGGCCGGGCCGGAGGAGGGCAGCGGCGTGTCCGGCCCGTCCGGTGCGGCCAGTTCGGCCGCGATGTCCGGAGCGTCGAGCAGGAGTACCGGGACACCCGGCACCTCGGGGATCTTGCCGGCCACGGGCTCCGTGCCGACGACGACGGCCGCGCCCGAGTTCTCGATCATGTACGTGAGCCGGTCACCCGGGTGGACCAGGTCGAGCGGCAGGAACGCGGCGCCCAGCTTCAGCGCGGCGACGACCGTCGCGACCATGTCCACCGAGCGCGGGACGGCCACACCGACCACGCTCTCGGCGCCGACTCCCCGGGCGGCGAGCAGCCGGGCCAGGCGGTCGGCTCGGGCGTCGAGCTGGGCGTACGTCACCGACCGGGAGCGTTCGACGACGGCGACGGCGTCCGGGCGCTCGGCCACCCATCGGGCGAACAGCGCGGGCAGGGTCTGCTCGTCGACCTCGCGGGGCGCGCCGTTGAAGCCTTCGAGAACCAGTCGGCGTTCCTCGGCGGAGAGGATCTCGGCCCGCGACACGGGCTGGTCGGGGGCCGCGACGAGGGCCGCGACCAGCCTGCGGAGGCGGTCGGCGACGAGCTCGGCGGTCTCCCGGTCGAAGAGTTCGGTGGCGAACTCCAGGCGGCAGCCGAGGGAGCCGGAACCGCTCTCGGCGGTGGGGCCGGTGGTGTGCTCGGTGAAGCTGAACACCAGGTCGAACTTGGCGGTGCCGATCCCGAAGGGGACGTAGGAGGCCTGGAGGCCCGGCAGCCGCAGCTCGTCGTCGGTGCGGGCGTGGTACCCGACCATCACCTGGAACAGCGGGTTCCGGGAGAGCGACCGGGTCGGGTTGAGCTTCTCCACGACCGACTCGAAGGGGACGTCCGCGTGGGAGAACGCGGCCAGGTCGGTCTCCCGCACCCGGGCGAGCAGCTCGGTGAAGGTGGGGTCTCCCGCGAGGTCGGTGCGCAGCACCAGCGTGTTGACGAAGAAGCCGACCAGTTCGTCCAGGGCCTCGTCACCCCGTCCGGCGATGGGTGCGCCGAGGGGGATGTCGGTGCCCGCGCCGAGCCGGTGCAGGAGGGCGGCGACGGCCGCGTGGACCACCATGAACATGCTGGCGCCGGTCTCGCGGGCGAGCCTCCTGAGGCCCTCGTGGACCGTCCGGTCGAAGGCGATGTCCACCTCGGCCCCGGTGAACGCCGGGCGGGCGGGTCGCGGCCGGTCGGTGGGCAGCTCCAGCTCCTCGGGAGCGCCGGCCAGGGCCGTGTCCCAGTACTCCAGCTGCTTCGCCGCCAGGCTGTCCGGGTCCGACGGGGCACCGAGGAGGCTGCGCTGCCACAGGGCGTAGTCGGCGTACTGGACGGGCAGCGGCTCCCAGTCGGGGGCGGCTCCGTCGAGTCGGGCCGTGTAGGCGGTGGTCAGGTCGTGCAGGAAGGGGCGGTCGGACCACTCGTCGGTGGTGATGTGGTGCAGGAGCAGCGCGACGACGTGGTCGTCGGGCGCCACCTCCACGATCGTGGCGCGGACGGGCAGTTCGGCGGCGAGGTCGAACGGCCGCCGGACGGCGGCGTCCACGATGCCGGGCACCTCGTCCTCGGTGGCGCGCAGGTGTTCCACGGCCGGAACGACGCCGGCGGGCAGGACCCGCTGGAAGGCCTGTCCCTCGCGTTCGCCGAAGACGGTGCGGAGCGCCTCGTGGCGGGCGGTCACGTCGGCGAGGGCGGCGCACCAGGCCGCGCGGTCGAAGGCGCCGCGCAGGCGCATGACGAGCGGGAAGTTGTACGCGGCCGAGGTGCCCTCGATCTGCTGGATGACCCACAGGCGCTGCTGGGCGTGCGAGAGCGGCAGTTCGACGGGCCGCTCGCCCGCCGGGAGCGCCGACAGGGACGGGCGGGCCGCGCCGCGCGAGGCGGTCGCGCGTTCCACCAGTTCGGCGACGGTGGGCGCCTCGAACAGGTCGCGGATGGCCAGCTCCGCGTCGAGGGCCGTACGGGCGCGGCTGACGAGCCGGGTGGCGAGGAGGGAGTGGCCGCCGAGGTCGAAGAAGTCGCTGTCGATGCCGACGCTGTCCCCGGCCAGGCCGAGGACCTCCGCGAAGAGCGCGCACAGCGTCTCCTCCTGCGGGGTGCGCGGCGCGCGGATCTCGCCGAGGCCGGTGCCGGCGAAGTCGGGTGCGGGCAGGGCCTTGACGTCCAGCTTGCCGTTGACGGTCAGCGGCAGGGTCGCCACGGTGACCAGCGCGGACGGCACCATGTAGTCGGGCAGGCCGGCCTTCAGGTGCTCGCGCAGCCGCCGGCCGAGCGTCTCGTCGGCGGGGCCGGCGGAGTCCTCCCGTACGACATAGCCCACCAGGCGCTTCGTCCCCGTGGCCTCGTGGACGACCACGGCGGCGTGGGCGACTTCCGGGTGCCCGGACAGGGCCGTGGCGATCTCGCCGAGTTCGACGCGGTAGCCGCGGATCTTCACCTGGTCGTCGGTGCGGCCGAGGAAGTCGAGCAGGCCGTCGGGGCGCTGCCGTACGAGGTCGCCCGTGCGGTACATGCGTTCGCCCGGCTCGCCGAAGGGGTCGGCGACGAACCGCTCGGCCGTGAGGCCCGCCCGGTCGTGGTAGCCGCGGGCGAGGCCCGTACCGGCGATGTACAGCTCGCCGGGGCAGCCCGGCGGCACGGGGCGCAGCATCGTGTCGAGCACATGGGCGCGGGTGTTGCGGATGGGCACGCCGACGGTCGGCGTCGCGCTGTCGGTGGTGGAGCCGCCGAGGGTGTTGATCGTGTACTCGGTCGGGCCGTACAGGTTGTAGCCGTAGGTGTCGTCGGTGTCGCGCAGGCGCGTCCAGACCGTGTCGGACACGGCCTCGCCGCCGAGGAGCACCAGGGCGGGCCGGTGCCGCCCCGCAGCCTCGTCCCGGTCGAGCAGGCCCTCCTCGATGAGGAGTTGGGCGTAGGTGGGTGTCACGTTGACGACGTCGACGCGGTGCTCGTCGCAGTACGCGACGAGGGCCTCGGCGTCGCGGCGGAGCTCCTCGTCGCAGACGTGGACCTCATGGCCCTCGACGAGCCAGAGCAGCTCCTCCCAGGACATGTCGAAGGCGAAGGAGACGGTGTGCGCGATGCGCAGGCGCCGTCCGCCGGCCGAGGCGATGGCCGGGTCGAAGATCTCCTTCTGGTGGTTGAGCTGCATGTTCGTCAGACCCCGGTAGGGGGTGACGACGCCCTTGGGACGGCCTGTGGAGCCGGAGGTGTAGATGACGTACGCGGGGTGCTCCAGGCGGTCCGGCACGCCGCGGGCGAACGCGGGCCGCTCGGCGTCGGTGATGCCGTCGCCGGACAGTGCGGCCAGCTCGGCCGCCACCAGCGGGTCGTCGAGGAGGAGTTCGGGGGCCGCGGGCCCGTCCTCGCCGCGCAGCGTCGGGGCGACGGCGGTCGTGGACAGCAGGCACAGCGGTCCGGTGTCCTCCGCCATCAGGCGGAGCCGGTCGGCGGGGTGGTCGAGGTCGAGCGGCAGGTAGGCGGCGCCCGTCCGCAGGACGGCGAAGAGCGCGGCCACCATCTCGATGGACCGGGGCAGCGCGAGCGCCACGACCGTCTCGGGTCCGGCGCCGCGGGCGAGGAGCAGCCGGGCGAGCCGGTTGATCCGGGCGTCGAGTTCGGCGTACGTGAGGGCACGGTCGCCGAAGACGAGGGCGACCGCGTCGGGGGTACGGGCGACCTGGGCCGTCAGCATGTCGGCGACGGTCTCGTCCGGGACGTCCTCGCGGGTGGCGGCCCGGCCGGACTCCAGCGCGGCGCGCTCCGCCGGCAGCAGCAGGTCCACGCCGACGGTACGGGCGGCCGGTCCTTCCGCCGCGTCCAGGGCCTGGCCGAGCCGGTCGAGGACCGTGGTGAAACGGGCCAGGATCGTGGCGGCGGCCTCGGCGTCGAAGAGGTCGGGCCGGGCGGCCAGGGTCACCCGCAGCCGCGCGCCGGGGGTGACGATCAGGGTGATCGGGAAGTGGGTGCCGTCGACGTTGGAGACGCCGGTGATGCCGTGGCGCGCCCGGAGCTCCGCCGCCCGGTCCTCGCCGTCGGCGGAGCGGAGCACGAAGAGGGTGTCGAAGAGGCGGCGGTGGCCGGTCTCCTGCTGGAGCGTGCCGAGGCCCACGTGCTCGTACGGCATGACGGAGGCGCGCTCGGACTGCATCCGCCGCAGCAGGTCGAGCAGCGGCTCGTCCGGGGCGAAGGCGATACGGGCGGGGACGGTGTTCAGGAACATGCCGATGATGCCGGCCACGTTCGGTACGTCCGCCGGGCGCCCGGCGACCGCCGTACCGAAGGCGACGTCGCCGCGGCCCGTCATCGCCGAGAGCACCAGGCCCCAGGCGGCGTTCAGGACGGTGTTCAGGGTGAGTCCGTGGCGCCGGGCGAGGGTGCGGAGCCGGTCGCTGCTCTCCTGGGTGAGGAGGGCGTCGAAGTCGGCCGGGATGACCGGGCCGGCGTCGCGCCCGGACGGGGCGACGAGCGTCGGTTCGTCGAAGCCGTCGAGCGTTCCGCGCCAGGCGTCCAGGGCCGCGGCGGTGTCCTGGACGTCGAGCCAGGCCAGGTAGTCGCGGAACGAGCCGGGCTGCGGCAGACCGGTGGCGTCGCCGGCCCGCTCGTACAGCGTGAACAGCTCCTCCAGGAACAGCCAGGCGGACCAGCCGTCCCAGAGGATGAGGTGGTGGGTGACGACGAGCCGGTCGCGGCCGTCGCCGAGGCGGATGAGCAGCAGACGGCAGAGCGGCGCGGCGGACAGGTCGAAGCGCTGCCGGCGGTCGGCGGCGAGCAGCTCCTCCACTCGCATCCGCCGCTCTTCCTCGGACAGGTGGGTCAGGTCCTCCTCGGCCAGCGGGATCTCGGCGCCGTCCGCGATGAACTGCACGGGCCGGGGCAGGCCGTCGCTGGTGAAGCCCGCGCGCAGGCCGGTGTTGCGCGCGAGGAGCGCGCGGCAGGCGGCCCGCAGCCGGTCGGCGTCGACCTCGCGGTCGAAGTCCAGGACCTCCTGGGACTGGTAGACGTCGAGGGCGTCGCCCGCGTCGTAGGTGGCGTGGAAGTACATGCCCTCCTGGAGCGGGGAGAGCGGCCAGATGTCCGCGACGGGGAGCCCCGCGGCGGCGTGGACGCGGGCGGTCTCCTCCGCCGTGAGGTCGAGTCCGCCCAGGGGAGCCCGGTCGGGAGTCGGGGCGGGCGCCGGGGCCGGGGGCGCCTGGGGCGCGGCGGCGGTCAGTTGGTCGAGCAGGGCCTTCAGGGCCGGGTCGACGGCCGCGCCGGACTGCTGCTGGAGCGCCAGGACGGCCTGGAGGGCGGCGGCGGCCTGCCCGGCGTCGGTGGCGGAGACGGTCACGCCGTCTGAGTGCACGGGTACCTCGGGTGTCTGGGGTGCGGTGGGTTCTGCCGGGGCCTCGGCCGGGGCCGCCCGGGCGGCCGTCTCGGCCAGTGCGGCGGGCGTGCGGCACACGAACACGTCGCGCGGGCCGAGCGTCAGCCCGCGAGCGCGGGCGCGGGTGGCGACGGTGATCGAGGTGAGGCTGTCGCCGCCCAGGACGAAGAAGTCGTCGTCGACGCCGATCCCCGGGATGCCGAGGACGTCGGCGAAGATCGCGCACAGGTCCCGTTCGCGCTCGTCGCGCGGTGCGCGGCCGTCCGCCCGGGGCACGGCCTCGGGGGCCGGCAGGGCGTTCTGGTCGAGCTTGCCGCTGGGTGTCAGCGGCAGTTCCGCGAGGACGACGACGGCGCCGGGCACCATGGGGGCGGGCAGCGCGTCGGCGAGCGCCGCGTGCAGCGTCTCGCTCTCCGGGGCCGCGCCGGCGTCCGGGACGGCGTACCCGACGAGGGTGCCGTCGCGCACGACCACGGCGGCGCGGGCGACGCCGGGGAGGGCCGCGAGGGCGGTCTCGATCTCGCCGGGCTCGATGCGGTTGCCGCGGATCTTGACCTGGCGGTCGGTGCGCCCGAGGTACTCGACCGCCCCGTCGGCGCGCCGCCGCACCAGGTCGCCCGTACGGTACATCCGGTCCCCCGGCGCCCCGAAGGGGTCGGCGACGAACCGCTCGGCGGTCAGCCCGGGCCGGTCGTGGTAGGCCCGCGCCAGCTGCACGCCGGCGAGGTACAGCTCACCGGGCACCCCGTCGGGCACCTGGCGCAGGAACGGGTCCAGGACGTGGAGCCGGGTGTTCCAGACGGGCCGGCCGATCGGCACGGCAGGCTCGTCGCCGCCCTCGTACGGGAAGTACGTGACGTCCACGGCGGCCTCGGTGGGGCCGTAGAGGTTGTGGAGGGGTACGGGTCCCCGGCCGTCGCCGGAGGTCCGGGAGGTGAGGTCCCGCCAGCGGCGGGCGTCGGCGCCGGTGAGCGCCTCGCCGCTGCAGAACACCCGGCGCAGGCTCGCCGCCCAGTCGGGGACGTCCGCGGTGGCTTCCATGACCCGGGTGAACGCGGCCAGCATCGAGGGCACGAAGTGGGCCGTGGTGACGGAGCGGTCGTGGATCAGACGGGCCAGGTAGGCCGGGTCGCGGTGGCCGTCGGGGCGGGCGAGGACGACGGTCGCGCCCTCGGTCAGCGCCCAGAAGAACTCCCACACCGACACGTCGAAGCTGGACGGGGTCTTCTGGAGGACCCGGTCGTCGGCGGTCAGCCCGTACGTGTGCTGCATCCAGGCGAGTCGGTTGACGATGGCCCGGTGGGTGACGGCGACGCCCTTGGGGCGGCCGGTCGAGCCCGAGGTGTAGATCAGGTAGGCGGGGTGGTCGGGTCCGGCGACCGCCGGGACGGACCCGTCGGTGAGGGGGTCGCTGCCGTGCTCGTCCGCGTCCACCACGATCCGGGTGAGGTCCGGGACGGCGGGCAGCCGGCCGGCCGCCTCACCGGTCGTCACGACCGTCCGGGCACCCGAGTCGGTGAGCATGAACGCGACCCGGTCGGCGGGGTAGTCGAGGTCGACGGGGAGGTAGGCGGCGCCCGCCTTGAGGACGCCGAGGAGCGCGACCATCAGCTCGGCCGAGCGCGGTACCGCGACGGCGACGTACCGCTCGGGGCCCGCGCCGCTCGCCCGGAGCCGCCGGGCCAGGGCCTCGGCGCGCCGGTCGAGCTCCGCGTAGGTGAGGGTGGTGTCCTCGAAGACGACGGCCGGGGCGTCCGGCGTGCCCGCCGCCCGCGCGGCGAAGAGGGAGGCGAGGGTCGCCTCGGGCACCGCGTGCCCGGTGGCGTTGAGCTCCGTGAGGTGCTCCCGCTCGCGGAGGGAGAGCAGTCCGGTCCGGCCCACGAGGCGGGCGGGTTCGGCGACGACCGTCCGCAGCAGGGCGGTGAACCGGCCGGCGAGGACCGCCACGGCCACCTGGTCGAGGCGGGCCGCGTCGTGCTTGAAGCGCAGCAGCAGCCCGCCGTCGGCCGGCTCGACGACGAGCGCGAGCGGGTAGTGGACGGCGTCGAGGACCTCGGCGCCGGTGATGCGGAGCTCCTCGGCGCCCTGTCCGGCGGACCGGTCGCCGGTCGGGTAGTTCTCCAGCACGACGAGCGTGTCGAAGAGTTCACCGCCCCCGGCGGCCCGCTGGATGTCGGCGAGGCCGAGGTGCTGGTGGTCGAGGAGGGCGGTGTGCTCGTCCTGGACGCGCCGCAGGAGCTCGGTGAGCGACTCGTCGGCGCGCAGGGTCACCCGGGCCGGGACGGTGTTGATGAAGAGGCCCACGGCGGAGTCGAGGCCCGCGACCTCCGTGGTCCGCCCGGACACGGTGGTGCCGAAGACGACGTCCTGGCTGCCGGTGAGTCCGCCGAGGAGGAGGCCCCAGGCGCCGTGGAGGACGGTGCTCAGGGTCAGGCCGTGGGTCCGGGCGTACGCGGTCAGCCCGGCGGTGAGGTCCTGGGGCAGCCGGGTGTCGACGTGCTCGGGCCGGACCGGCGCGTCGGCCGCACCCGTGGGGCTGTCGGTCCCGGAGAGCTCGGTCAGCCGGGTCGGTCCGGCGAGCCCGGCGAGGGCCCCGCGCCAGGCCTCGCGCGCGGCGGACCGGTCCCGGCCCGCCAGCCACGCCAGGTACGGCTCCGGGGATGCGGGCTCCGGCAGGGCGTCACCCCGGTAGGCGGCGGTCAGTTCGCGGAGCAGGACGGAGACGGACCAGCCGTCGGCGACGATGTGGTGCAGGGTGAGGAGGAGCCGGTGGCGCTGCCCGTCCCTGACGAGGGTGGCGCGCAGCAGCGGCGGCCGGTCGAGGGCGAACCGCTCGGCGCGGTCGGCGCTCAGGATGTCGTCGAGCGAGGTGGTGGCGGTGTCCGCCTCCGACCAGGGCAGGGTCACGTGGTCGGCGAGCCGCTGGACGATCTCGCCGCCGGGCAGCTGGCGGTACGCGGCGCGCAGCAACGGATGGCGGTCGAGGAGCAGTTGGAGGGAGCGGCGCAGCCGGTCGGGGTCGACGGGGCCGTCGAGGTCGAGGAGTTCCTGGACGACGTAGAGGTCCGGGGCGCGGTCGTCGAACTCCGCGTGGAAGAAGAAACCTTCCTGGAGCGGGGAGACGGGCAGCGCGTCCGCGTCGAGCCTCACCCGGGGAGCCGGGGCGGTGGCCGTCTCGCCGGCGATCCGGGCGAGTGCGGCGACGGTCCTGTTCCGGAACACCTCGCGCGGGGTGATCGCGAGACCGGCCTCGCGGGCGCGGTTGACGAGCTGGATGGCGACGATGCTGTCGCCGCCCAGCTCGAAGAAGCTGTCGTGGACGCCTACCGACGGCAGGCCGAGGACCTCGGCGAACAGCGCGGCGAGCGCGGTCTCGGCCGGGGTGCCCGGGGTGTCGGCGCCGGTCATGGCCGTCCACCGGGGCTCGGGCAGGGCCTTGCTGTCGAGCTTGCCGTTGGGGGTCAGCGGGAGGGGTCCGTCGAGGACGACGACGGCCGACGGGACCATGTGGTCGGGCAGCGCGTCGGTCACGTGGGCGCGCGAGGCCGCCACGGCGGCCTCGGCCACCGTCCCGCTCGCCTCCGCCACCAGATAGGCGACGAGGCGCTTCACGCCCCGGTGGTCCTCGCGGGCGAGTACGGCGGCCTGGGCGATGCCCGGGCAGGCCATGAGGGCGCTCTCGATCTCGCCGGGCTCGATCCGGTGGCCGCGGATCTTGAGCTGCCCGTCGGCGCGGCCGAGGAACTCCAGGTTGCCGTCGGCGCCCCAGCGGACCCGGTCTCCCGTGCGGTACATCCGGGTGCCGGGCTCGCCGTACGGATCGGCGACGAACCGCTCGGAGGTCAGGCCGTGGCGGCCCAGGTAGCCGCGGGCGAGGCCGCGCCCGGCCACGTACAGCTCGCCCTCGGCGCCGACGGGCACCGGGCGGAGCGCCGTGTCGAGCACGTAGGCGCGGGTGTTGGGGTCGGGCCGGCCGATGGGCGCGGGGCCGGGCCGGTCGGGCTCGGCGAGCCAGAGCGTCGAGTTGACGCTCGCCTCCGTGAGGCCGTACGCGACGACGACCCGGAGCCTGCCGTCCCAGCGGGCGATCAGTTCGCCCGGGACCGCCTCGGTGCCGACGACGAGCACGGCGCCGGCGGGGAGTTCGCACTCCTGCGGCAGCGCGGAGACGAGCGAGGGCGGCAGGATCATGTGGGTGGCGCGGTGGTGGGCGATGTAGTCGGTGAGCGCGGGGCCCGCGACGCGGCGCTCGGCGGGGACCAGGATGATCCGGCCGCCGACGCACAGCGACATGACGAGGTCCCACACCGTCACGTCGAAGCCGACGGAGGCGAACTGCACGACCCGGCTGTCGGGGGTGATGCCGATCCGGTCGGTCGCGGTGGCGATGAGGCTGCCGACGCCGTCGTGCGGGACGACGACGCCCTTGGGGCGGCCGGTCGAGCCGGAGGTGTAGATGACGTACGCGGCCTGGTCGAGGGCGACCGGGACGTCCGGGTCGGTGTCGGCCTGGGCGGCGAGGGCCTCCGCGGTCGCCGGGTCGTCGAGCAGGAGATGGGTGACGTCTCCCGCCCCGGGGAGTTCACCGGCGAGCTCGCGCACGGTGAGCACGGTCCGCGCCCCGGCGTCGGAGAGCATGTAGGCGATGCGGTCGCGGGGGTGGTCCGCGTCCAGCGGCAGGTAGGCGGCGCCCGCCTTCATCACGGCGAGCAGCGCGACGACCAGCTCCGGCGAGCGGGGCAGGGCGACGCCCACGACGTCCTCGGCGCCCACGCCACGGGCGGCGAGGAGGCGGGCGAGCCGGTTGGCGGAGGCGTTGAGCTCGGCGTAGGTCAGCTCGCGGTCCTCGCAGACGACGGCGACGGCGTCGGGCCTGCGGCGGACCTGCCGCTCGAAGGCGGCGGGCCAGGAGAGTTCCGGCACCTCGCGCGGTGCGATGCCGAACTCGTCGAGCACCAGGGTCTGTTCGGCGGCCGAGGCGATGTCGAGGTGGCCGATCGGGCGGTCGAGGTCCCCGGTGAAGGCGTGCAGCAGGGCGAGGAAGCGGCGTTCGTGGTCCGCGAGCGCGGCCTCGTCGCAGACGTCCGCGTCGGCGTCGAGGTGGACGGTGAGGCCGTGACCCCGCCGGGTCTCGGCGAAGCCGAAGGCGAGGTCGCTGACGGGCCCGAGCCACTCCGGGCGCAGTTCGGCCTCGTGCTCGATCCCGTCGGCCGCGAAGCGCAGGCCCTCGGCGCGCGGCAGGATGTTGACGGTGGGGCCGACGAGTTCCGGTACGCCGTCGACGAGGCCGAGGTCCCTGGCCAGGTCCTCGGCGCGGTAGCGGCCGTGGGCGACGGCGTCGGCGACCGTGTCGCGGACGTGGGCGACCAGGGCGGCGCCGGTGAGGGCGGGACCGGCGGACAGGCGCAGGGGGACGATGTTGGACACCATGCCGGGGACGGTCGCGGAGACCTCGTCCCGGCGGGCGGTGACCGCCAGGCCGAGGACGAGGTCCTGCTCGCCGCTGACGCGGTGGAGGTAGGCGGCGACGGCCGCGACGAGGACGCGGGAGGGGCGGACGCCCGCGCCGCGGGCGGCGGCGTGCAGCCGGTCGACGTCCTGGGGGGCGAGTTCCGTCGTCCGTCGCAGGCGTCGCGTCATGGGGGCGGCGCCGCGCTCGACGAGGCGTACGGGCTCGGTCCGGCCGGCCATGCGGTCGGCCCACCAGTCGCGGTCCTGCCCGTGCTGTTCCGACGTGCGGTACGCGCGGTCGGCGGCGACCAGGCGGGCGAGGGACCGGTCTCCGGGCGGCGGCGCCTGCTCCCCCGTCGTGTAGAGCTCGCCGGCGCGCCGGGTGACGAGGGCGGCGCCCATGCCGTCGGCGACGATGTGGTGGTAGCGCTGGACCCACAGGACGTGGTCGTCGGCGAGCCGCAGCAGCGCGTGGCCGGTGAGCGGTCCGTGGGCGAGGTCGGTGGGCCGGTCCCGGTCGGCGGCGGTCCACGCGGCGGCGGCCTCCTCGGGGTCGGCGGCGGCGCGCAGGTCCACGACGGTGATGTCGACGGGGAGGGCCCGGGGCGTCTGGCGGGGTCCGTCGCTCCCGGCGACGATGGTCACCCGCAGGCACTCGGCCTCCTCGACGGCCCGGCGGACGGCCTCGGTGAGCCGGTCGACGTCGAGGCAGCCCCGGAGGTCGAGCGTGAAGACGATGTTGTAGGCAGAGCTGTCCGGCTCCAGTTGCTGGGCCAGCCAGATACCGGACTGCCCGCCGGTGAGGGGGATCCCGGAAGCGGACGTCCGGTCCGACTCGACGTCAAACATCGTACGAAGTGGCCTTTCCCTGGAGGTGCGTCGGTGTGGGTGGTCCCGGGCGCGGCTCGGCACCCCTCCGTGCGCGGGGTGCGGCTAGGGCCTGTCTTTCGGATCAGGCCGGATCAGGGAGCGGGGCCTGGTGCCGTGGATCGCAAGGCGGAGGAGGGAGTCATGGCGGAGCCATGGCGAGTGACGACAACGCGGCGAGGCGCGGCACCAGGCCCCGCGAGCCCGGCATGATCCGAAAGACAGGCCCTAGATCGCCGACGGCGTGGCGGGGCCCGCCACGCCGTCGGTTCGATCGACGCACCCTGACGCCGCGTCAGCGGCGCGTGGGGCAGCGGTGCGTCGTCACTTGACGGCCGCGAGCAGCGGCTCGATCTCGTCGATGGCGTACGGGATCGACAGGACGGTGTTGAAGGAGAACGCGGCGCCGATGTCCGGGTCCTGGTAGGGCACGAACAGGTCGCGCTTCTCCTGGTTGACCTTCAGCTTCTTGTAGAGCGGCTCCGCCTTGATGCGGTCGTTGGCGTCGGTGCTGGAGGTGACCCAGACGAGCCGGTCGACGTCGAGGATGTTCAGCTTCTCGGCGCTGAGTTCGGCGACGTTCCACCCGGGCTTGGCCAGGCCGTCGATCTCCGGCTTGAGCTTGAAGCCGAGCTCGGAGAAGAAGATCGCCTTGGGGTCGGTCCTGGTGAACGCCGAGTACTTGCCGGCCTCGAAGGAGTCGGCGACGGCCAGTGTCTTCGTCGCGAACTCGGGGTGCTTGTCGCGGACCGCCTTGAAGCGGGTGCCGATGTCGGCGATCAGCTTCTCGGTCTCGGCGTCCTTGCCGAGGGCCTTGCCGATCTGCCGGGTCATGACCTGCCACGGGGCGCCGTAGTCGGGGTGCTCCTTGGGCTGCGCGACGACCTTGGTGAACTTGGAGAGCGTGTCGTACTGCTCCTTCTTCATCCCCGAGTACTGGGCGATGACGAGGTCCGGCTTCAGCTGGACGATCTTCTCGATGTTGTACTCGTCGCGCTCACCGACGATGACCGGCTTGACGGAGCCCCACTTGTCCTTGGTCCAGGGCCACTTGCCGTACGGCTGCTCCTTGAACCAGTCGACCGAGCCGGCCGGCTTGACGCCGAGCGCGAGCACCGCGTCCTGGTCGGAGAGGCCGAGCGTGACGATCGTCTTCGGCTCCTTGTCGATCGTCGTGCTGCCGTACTTGTGCGCGACGGTGACGGGGAACGCGGCGGGCTTGTCCGCCCCGTCGGCCGACGCCGGGGCCGAGGGCGAGGAGGACGAACCGGTTTTCTCCGTCCCGCCCCCACAGGCGGCGAGCGCGAGCGCCGCCACCGCGAGGACGGCCACACGGGGAGCGGATCTGGCGAACCGCACAAGGGCGGTGGGACGTGCACCAGTTGACACGGACTTTCCTTTCACGGGGATACACAGTGCGTGCCGCGCCGCCGGGCGAGAGCTCTGTCCGGCGGAGGGACGGCGGGTGTCGCGTGGGGGGTCGCGGAGACGTACGGGAGGTGCGAGGGAGGCGTCGGCCTAGCGGGCCGTACCGACTCCGTCGGCGACCGGC
Organism: Streptomyces gardneri; assembly: GCF_006539185.1. Lineage (GTDB taxonomy): Bacteria > Actinomycetota > Actinomycetes > Streptomycetales > Streptomycetaceae > Streptomyces > Streptomyces gardneri. The sequence goes on along the minus strand of NZ_BJMN01000005.1, from coordinate 293,255 downwards.
CGGCCCTTACCGACGGCCGGGGCCGTGGCGGGCGCGGGAGCGGGGACCGGCACCGGGGAGGACGTCGGGGAGGAGACGGCGGACCGGCGGTGACCGACGACCGATTCGAGGATCTCCCCCACCCTGATCGCGGTGTTGGAGAGCAGCGAGGACGTGATGCCGTGGGTGTGCTCCGTGCCGCCCTGGAGGTAGATGCCGCAGCGCAGTTCGGCGTCGGTGGCGACGCGGTAGTCGCGTTCGACGCGGATGCGGCCCTGCTCGTCGCGGTGGCAGTGCCGGGCGACGTCGCCGAGGAGGCCCATCGGGTCGGCGGGGCTGTAGCCGGTGGCGAGCACGACCACATCGGCGTCGAGCGTGGTCTCCTCGCCGCTGACCAGGGACCTGACCGTGGCGCGGGCCCCGTCCGGGCCGTCCTCGACGCCGACGAGCCGGGAGATGTTGAGGAAGCGGAGCCGCTCGGTGCCGAGGACCTTCTCCTGGTACGACTGCCGGTACAGGTCGTCGATGAGGTCGATGTCCACCACGGAGTAGTTGGTGTTCCCGTGGTACTCCATCAGCTTGCGCTTGATGTCGTCGGGTGCGGTGAAGTACTCGTCGACCGCTTCGGGGTCGAAGATGCGGTTGGCGAAGGCGCTGTCGTCGGCGGGGCTGTAGCCGTAGCGGGAGAAGACGGCGCAGATCTCGGCGTCGGGGAACCGGCGGTGCAGGTAGGCCACGTTCTCCGCGGCGCTCTGCCCGGCGCCCACGACGACGAACCGCTCGGGGGCGGTGCCCTCCAGACCGTCCACCTTCGCCAGCAGGTCGGAGTTGTGCCAGACCCGCTCGCTCCGCTCGATGCCCTCCGGCATGCGGGGGCGCAGTCCCGTGCCGAGGACGAGGTTGCGGGCGCGGTGCACGACGAGCTCCGTGCCGGCGCGGGCGGTGACCTCCAGGTACTCCACCACGCCGTCCTGGACGACGGGTTCGACGGCGATGATCTCGTGGCCGTACGAGACCATGTCGTCGACCTTCGCCGCCGCCCACTCGAAGTAGTCGTGGAACTCCACGCGCAGCGGGAAGAGGTTCTTGTGGTTGACGAAGTCGATCAGCCGGCCCTTGCTCCGCAGGTAGCAGAGGAAGCTGTACTCGCTGGACGGGTTCCGCAGGGTCACCAGGTCCTTGAGGAAGGACACCTGCATGGTCGCGTCGTCGATCAGCATGCCGCGGTGCCAGCCGAAGCACGGCTGCCGCTCGAAGAAGTGCGCGGTGACCGCCTCCTCCCTGTCGACCTGTGCGTTGTGCTCACTGAGCGCCAACGCCATGGCCACGTTGGACGGCCCGAAGCCGATTCCAATGAGGTCGTGGACCAGAGGTGTGTCGCCAGGAAGAACCTGAGACATGTCACTCCCATCGTGCGTGCCGCCTGTGGGGGGCGTGGTCGAGAACAGGACATCGGGGCACACCGGAGACGGCGACCCGAGTCGAACTTAGGTAAAGCTAACCTCATCTGACGGCAGCTGTCGACGGCCCACGGCGAACGACGGCGAAGAAATGGCGCTGAACAGCCTTGAAACACCGCCCAGTTGTCATGTTAGGTAAGCCTTGCTTTACTTGGCGTCGATCAATCGCTCTTCCGAGGAGGAAGCCCATGCGGGTCGTCATGTTCGGTTATCAGACCTGGGGCCATCGGACCCTCCGAGCGCTCCTGGACTCCGAGCACGACGTGGTGTTGGTCGTGACGCACCCCAAGAGCGAGCACGCCTACGAGAAGATCTGGAGCGACTCGGTCGCCGATCTGGCGGCGGAGCACGGCGTCCCCGTCGTCATCCGCAACCGGCTCGACGACGAGGAGCTGTTCGAGCGCCTCAAGGAGGCCGATCCGGACATCATCGTGGCCAACAACTGGCGTACGTGGATCCCGCCGCGCATCTACACGCTGCCGCGCCACGGCACGCTGAACGTCCACGACTCACTGCTGCCGAAGTACGCCGGCTTCTCGCCCCTCATCTGGGCGCTGATCAACGGCGAGCCGGAAGTGGGCGTCACCGCCCACATGATGGACGAGGTGCTCGACGCCGGCGACATCGTCCGGCAGGAGTCGGTCGCCGTGGAGCCGACCGACACGGCGACGGACCTGTTCCACAAGACGGTCGACCTCATCGCCCCGGTCACGATCGGCGCCCTCGGCCTGATCGCCTCCGGGCAGACCGAGTTCACCCCGCAGGACAGGTCCCAGGCCACCTTCTTCCACAAGCGGGCCGAAGAGGACATCCGGATCGACTGGAGCTGGCCCGCCGAGGTCCTGGAGCGCCTGGTCCGCGCCCAGTCCGAGCCGTATCCGGCGGCCTTCACGTTCCATCGCGGCCGACGCCTGGAGATCCTCTCCGCCGTGGTCTCCACGGGCCGTTACGGCGGAACTCCCGGCCGGATCTTCTACCGCGAGGGCGACGGCGTCGTCATCGTCGCCGGAGCGGACGCCCGCACCGGCCGCAACCACGGCCTCGCCGTCACCCGCGTACGGACCGACGACGGCCGCGAGCTCGCCGCGGCCGAGTACTTCACCTCCATGGGCGGCTACCTCACCGGCCGCCCCTGACCCCTACCCCCCGACCACGAGGACCCTCACCCATGCGTACCGCACGGCCTCGGCACTACCTCATGTGCCGGCCCACCCACTTCGACGTGGTCTACTCCATCAACCCCTGGATGGACCCGGCGAAGCCCGTCGACACCCAACTGGCCATCACCCAGTGGGAGAAGCTGCGCGAGGTCTACCTGAGCCTCGGGCACACCGTCGACACGATCGACCCCCTCCCCGGCCTCCCCGACATGGTCTTCGCCGCCAACGGCGCCACCGTGATCGACGGCCGGGCGCTCGTCGCGAGGTTCCGCGACGCCGAGCGCATCGCGGAGGGCCCCGCCTACCACGACTGGCTGCGCGACAACGGGTTCCCGGACCTCCGCACCGCCCACGTCGTCAACGAGGGCGAGGGCGACTACCTGTTGGCCGGCGAGTGGCTCCTCGCCGGTACGGGCTTCCGCAGCGACCCGCGCTCGCACGACGAGGCGCAGGAGTTCTTCGGCCGCCCCGTCATCGGGCTGACGCTCGTGGACCCGGACTACTACCACCTCGACACCGCGCTGACGGTGCTCGACGAACAGACGATCGCGTACTACCCGGCGGCCTTCTCACCGGGCAGCCTCGCCGTCCTGCGGCGCCTCTTCCCGGACGCCGTCATCGCCACGGCCGAGGACGCGGCGGCCTTCGGCCTCAACGCGACCTCGGACGGCCACAACGTCGTCCTGCCGCACAACGCCACCGGCCTGACCGAGCAGTTGCGCGCCCGGGGCTTCCACCCCATCGGCGTCGACCTCTCGGAACTCCTCAAGGCGGGCGGCAGCGTGAAGTGCTGCACGCTGGAACTGCGCACGGCCGCGCAGAGCCACGACCCGGCATAGCCACTGACGTGCCCCGGACGGTCCCGGGGTACGCCAGTGGTCGAATATTAGGTTTACCTAACCTAGGGATTACTCGATGGAGCAGCCGGTCGTCTCGGGGACGGCACACGACCCGGAAGGCGAGCGGTTCGCGTTCGTCGGCATCTCGAACGTACCGACCGACTGGGCACGGGTCCTCGCGGCACTCGCCGGTTCCGGCCTGACCCTCAGCATGCTCCCGGGCGACAGCGCGACCGTACCGGCCGCCGGTCCTCCGCCCGCCGCGACCGCGCCTTCCTCTGCGCCCACGCCCACGCCCACGCCCACGCCCACGCCCGTGACGCGCATGACGCCACCGAGCGTCCTCGACCTCCACGCGTACCTCCTGACGGCGATCGGCAAGGCCGCGCGCCGACGCCTGACCGACCGGCTGACCGCGCGCGGACTCCGCCTGTGGCACCTCACCGTGATGGCGCTGCTCCACGACCTCGGCCCGCAGATGAAGACGGCCCTGGCCACCCGGCTCGACATGAACGCCAGCGACCTCGTGAAGATCGTCAACGACCTGGACAGGGCCGGACACGTGGACTGCGTCCGCGACACCGTCGACCGGCGCCGTGTCGTCGTCGGGCTGACGGACGAGGGCAGGACCGCGCTCGCCGAACTCAGCGCGGACATCGCGTCGACGGACGACGAGGTCCTCGCCCCGCTCAGCCCGGCGGAACGCGCCCAACTGGGCTCCCTTTTACGGCGCGTCCACCGCCACCTCGAACCGGCACCGGCCGGCATGGTCCACGAACCGCCGCAAGGCCCCCTCCTCCATACGGACGAGGACCGGGAGACCGTCCCCGAGGAGTGCTGCGGCCCGGCGGACGTCTGAACCACGCGCACGTCAACCGGGAGGCTCGGGGTCCTCCGGGAGAGTGTTCCTGTTTGCCACCAAGATCTGCCGCGCCCTAGGGTTCTGACCTGCTGGAACACCATTTGCCCCTCCTGCGAAGGGCGCCACCATGGCTGCCGACCGGGCTGACGACCAGGAACCGGCGCGCGTGCTGGGCAGGGCGCTGCGCGACCTCCAGAGACGCTCCGGGCACACGCTGCGGGACCTTGAGACGAGCGTGAGCATCAGCGACTCGTCGCTGTCCCGGTACTTCCTCGGCATCACGGTCCCCCCGTGGGCGACGGTGCGCGATCTGTGCGAGGCGCTCGGCGGCGACCCCTCCGAGTACCGCCACCTGTGGCAGGCCGCCGACCGGAGCCAGCGCAAGCCGGCCCGGCGGCAGCGGGGCAAGAGCGGTGAGCCGGCCCAAGGGGAACCGGGCGGGGACGAGCGGGCCGCGGGCGAACCGGTCCGGAGTGAACCGGGCCAGGACGCACCGGCCGAGAGTGAACCGGTCGAGAGCAAGCCGGTCCCGGGCGGGACGGCCGCGGGCGAGGCCGTCGCCGGCAAGCCGGGGCGGCGGGGCAGCCGTACGGTCTGGGCCCTCGCCGGGGCCGTGATCGGCCTGGTGCTCGGAGCCGTGAGCACCGTACTCGTCCAGCCGCAGGCCCCGGCATCCTCGGGCGGCGACGCTCCGACGGCCTCGGCCGGCGCGCACGGTGTGCAGGGCGCGTCCGCCGCGTCGAGCGGCCCCAGGATCTTCGTGAGCCGCGCGACGGGCGCCTGTCTCGACGACAGTCTCGACCAGGGCACCCGGTCCTTCGCGTGCAACGGCATGTCGTACCAGCGCTGGACCGTCCGCACCACGCCCGACGGCAGCGCCCAGCTCAGGAACCACGCGACGGGCGAGTGCCTGGACCACCTCCCCGGCGGCCTGTCGACGGCTCCCTGCGGCTCGTCCGCGTCGCAGCGGTGGACCGTCAGCGCGCGCGACGACGTGGCCGTCGAGATCAGGAGCACGACCGCCCGGCGCTGCCTGGCCGACAGCGCGGGCGGTCTGCGGGTGTCGCCGTGCGACGGGACGACGCGTCAGAAGTGGGCCTGACGCGCACCCGGTGACAGGCCCTGGTCGGGGGTTACGCCACCTCCACGGCGTCCAGTTCCGTGTAGCGCTCGCCCTTCGTGAGGCGGAGGGTGTTCCACCCCGCTCGCAGGTCGACCGGGACCTCGCGCGACCGCCACTCGTCCCACCCGGTGTACGGGTAGTCGACGACGACCGCGCCACTGCCGTTGACCGTCAGGCCGTGCGACGCGGTGGCCGGTGCGCCCGCGTCCAGCGAGCCGTTTCCGTAGCGCACGGTCATCGTGTGGCGTCCCGCGGAGGCGGCGAAGACGCGGAACTCCACGAAGCTGTCGGGTTCGTCGATGTGGCCGACGGCCCGGTCGGCCGAGGCCTTCCGCGCCTCGCGGACTGACGCCAGGTGCACCCGGGCGAGCTCCGCCTCGTACACCGTCCGGCTGCCGCGCACGATCGGACGACCGTCGGCGAAGCCCAGGTCGGCGGCGTACAGCACCCGTCGTGAACCGTCGGCGCCGCGGCCGTGGAAGAGGATGCGGTCCTGGCCACGGGGGCCGGTCACGACGTCCTGACCGCCCGGTCCGCCGATCGCGCCGGCGAAGGACGCCGTGGTCATGAACGGCCCGTTCCCCTTCACGTACGGCCCGGTGAGGGTGTCGGAGGTCGCCCAGCCCGCCGCGTACGCGTCGGTGCGGTAGTCGCCTCCCGAGAAGAGGAGGACGTACCGGCCGTCCCGCTTGACGAGCGTGGGCGCTTCGACGAGGCCCTGCTCCCAGCTGTGGGGGTCGTCCTGCCTGACGAGCCGGACCGGTTCGCCGGTGACGCGGGTGCCGTCCCACGAGACGGGCTGGAGGTGGAGCCACGTGTCCCGTTGGCAGCAGTTCCCGTCGCTCTTCCAGAGGAGGTGGCGGGCGCCGTTCTCGGTGTAGCTCGACGCGTCGATCGCGCCGCCCTGTTCGGTCGGGCAGACCAGCGGGCCGTCGCCGACCGGCCGGAACGGGCCGTCGGGCGAGTCCGCGAGCGCGACGCCGATGCACTGGCGCCCGCCGGCCCGGTCGCGGGCCGTGTAGTGGAGCGTGAACCCGTCGCCGTTGTCGAAGACTTCCGGCGCCCAGACGTGGCCCGGAGGATCGAGCGTGACCCACGCGCCGACCTCGGGCAGCACGTCGGTCCCGTCGGCCGTCCAGTGGACCAGGTCGGTGGAGGTGGCGTGCTGGATGTTCCTGCCGTGGGCGTTGGTGGCGTAGGCGTGGTAGACCCGGCCGACCCGCACGACGTCCGGGTCGGCGAAGTCCTGGTCGAGGACGGGCGCGGGCGGCGCGGCCCGCTGCGTGGGCACCTGGGCCGCGGCCGGGGCGAGTACGGGAGGTGCGGCTCCGGGGGCGAGGACCTCCACGCGGGGCGGCGCCGTCACGGGTGCGACGGCGCCGCCGCCGGCGAGCGCGGCGAGGCAGGCGGCCCCGCCCAGCGCCAGGGTCGCGACGAACCCCCGGCGGGAGGCGGCCCGTTCCCGGGCGACCCGGCCCCGGCCCTGTCCCCGGCCGATCGACGGGTCTGCTCGGCGGCGTCTCACGTCCGCGCGGCGGGGACGTCCGTCCCCGTGCTCGTTGCGGTGGTCCACGGATGCGCTCCCTCGGTTCCGGCCGGCCCGGCGTCGCGGACGACGTCGGTTCCGGCGGGTTCGTTCCGCCCGCGCCTCGGCGCGCGGGGCACACCACGAGAACGACACGGCGCCCGTCGCGTTGCGCCGGTCCCGACCCGTGTCCCGGGGTCGTTCCTGTCCCGGGACAAGAGAGTCCCCGCAGGTCAGAAGGGTGGGGATCCCGACTTCACCGAAGCGGCCGGGACACGCTTGCGGGCCGCTTCCGGCCCGTCGCAGACTTCGGTTGTCCGACCGGGACGCCGCTCGACAGCGGCACCCGGACCGGGCGTCCCGCTCTGGTGCGAACCCGCGCCGTACGCCGGAGCCACACGGCCGGAGCGACGCCTCCCGACGCCTCCGATGTCCTCCGAGATCGCCTGACATCACCTGACATCCCCCGACGAGACCACCACCTCTTCCCCCTTTCCCCCTGACGCTCGCCTCCATGGCTCTCAGGTCCCCGGTCTCGTCGTCACCCCCGCTCGTCCTCGACCACCGCAGGAGATCCCCCATGCCCCGGCACAGCCCTGTCCACAGCTCCCCCCTCGCCACCGCCGTGGCGGTCACCAGCGCCACGATCGCCCTCGCCGCGACCCTGCTGGCCGGCCTCGGTCAACCGCCCACGGGTGAACGCCCACCTCCCGCATCCGCCGGAGCGGTCACCGCGGACGACCGGCTGCTCCACGACGCCGAGCAACGGCTGCTGCGCGACTGCATGCGTCGGCACGGATTCACGTACGAGGTGTTCCCGCTCGACGACGACTCCGGGGCCACGGACTTCGTGTACGTCCTCGACGACGAGGACCGGGCCCGACGCCACGGCTACGGCTCCGATCTGCGCCGACAGCGGGACGCCCGCACCGCGAGCGATCCGAACCGCGCCTACTTCGCCGCGCTGCCGGCGGACCGGAAGGCCGCGGCGCTCGCCGCCGCCAACGGCACCTCGCCCAAAGGCCTGACCGTCACCCTCCCGGGCGGCGGAAGCCTTCAGCGCAGCGACACGGGCTGCGTCGCGGAGTCCTGGCGCGGCCTCTACGGAGACCTCGGCGCCTGGTTCCGGGCCTCGGCCCGCGTCGAGGCGCTGGTCCGGATCCGCCGGAGCCGTGTCGTGGCCGACCCCGGCTACCGGGAACGGCTCGGTGCGTGGCGGGAGTGCATGCGGCGCGCCGGACACGCGTTCGCGGCGCCGGCCGACGCCCGGGCCGCCGCGCTCTCCCCCGAACGCCCCCTGGGCAGGGAACGCGAGGTCGCCCTCGCCCTGGCGGAGGTGCGTTGCGGCCGGGATGCGGAGCTGGCCCGCACGGCCCGGGACCTCGACGCGCACCACGGCAGGCTGCTGGCCGGCGAGTACCGCGCGGACGTCGAGACCCGGGACCGGTTGAGGTCGGCGGCGCTGCCCCGCGCCCATCGGATCCTCGGCGCCGACGAGCAGGCCTGACCCCCTGCACCCAAGACTCCGCCGCGTGCCACGTGCCACCCGGCGGCCCCGACGGCCGTGCCGCGAACGGCGGTACGGCCACCATCCCCCCTCAGAAGGAGACACACCATGCGTATCAAGCGCGCTCTCGCGACCGCTCTCACCGTCGGAGCCCTCACCCTGCTGACCGCCCCGGTGGCCGACGCCCGCGGCGCCGTCCCCGAGGCCGAGGCGGTCGTCGCACCGGCGGCGGTTCCCGCCCCGGACGGCTTCCTCTACGCCTGGGAGCACCCCCACGCGGGTGGAGCCCACTGCAAGTGGAGCGGGCCCAACGGCAACTGGGCCGGCTGCCGGGACAAGGTCTCGGACATCTGGAACAACGGCTACCCCGGACGTGGCGAGGACGCCAAGCTCTTCCGCGGCGTCTCCTGGACCGGCTCGTGGGTCTGCCTCCACCAGGGCCACTCCATTCCCGACCTCGGCGCGAACGGCCTGAGGTTCTTCGGCCCGGGCGAGGGCCAGGGCGAGCCCGTCAACGACCGGATCGGCTCCCACCTCTGGGTCGACGCCTGCTGACGTCACCCACCACGGCGGCGGCCCGGCGGAACTCCCCCGCCGGGCCGGCGCGCGTGTCCAAGTGACCTGCCGAGCGCGGAAACCGGGTGGCCGCCGGGCTCGCGGCGCGGCTATCGTCCGGGGTTCCCAGCGGCCGTCCCATCGGCCGCCCAGGTCGAGAGAGAGCGACACCATGACCAGCCGCCAGGCCACGACGACCCTGTGGCGCCCCACCGGTCCCGTGGAGCTGGACCTCGTCCGCGACCTCGGCTGGCGCGCGTGGCCGCCGCGCCTCCCCGAGCAGCCGATCTTCTATCCGGTCCTCGACGAGGACTACGCGATCAGGATCGCCCGGGACTGGAACGTGAAGCACGACGGCGCGGGCTTCGTCACCCGGTTCGAGGTCGACTCGGAGTTCCTGCGCCGGTATCCCGTCCAGCAGGCCGGCGGCCGGACGATTCTCGAGCTCTGGGTCCCGGCCGAGGAGCTGGACGACTTCAACGCGCACATCGTCGGCGAGATCCAGGTGGTCCACGAGTTCCGCCAGGCGACGCCGGAGGCCGTGGCCGGCCCCGCGTGAGTTCGACGGAGGGGCTCCCTCACAGGAGCGGGGCGAGGGAGTCGACGGCCGGGTGTCCGGGGACGGGGGCGCGGTCGTCGTCGCTGCGGCGTACGGCGGCGGTCCGCCAGCCTGCCGTGGCAGCGGCGTCCAGTTCGGCGCCGAGGTCGCTGACGAACAGCAGGGCGGCCGGGGCGTGGCCGAGCTGCCTCGCGATCGTGTCGTAGGACTCGGGGGACGTCTTGGGCCCGGCCGTGGTCAAGTCGAAGTAGCCGTCGAGCAGGGGGCGCAGGTCGCCGTACTCGGTGTGGCCGAACCAGTCGCGCTGGGCGGCGACGGAGCCCGACGAGTAGACGAAGCGGCCCACGCCCCGCGCCTTCCAGCGCTCCAGGGCGGGCGGCACGTCCGCGTACACGTGTCCCTGCAGCTGCCCGTCCGCGTAGCCACTGGACCAGATCAGCCCTTGGAGTGTCTTCAGGGGTGGCGTCTTCACGTCGGCGTCGGCCCACCGCTCCAGCAGCGCGAGTGCGCCGGCCTCGTCCTGCACGGACCCGGCCTCGTCGGCGACCGCGTCGAGGATCCGCCGCCACTGCGCGGTGCCGCGGTGCGCGGCGAGCCAGGAGGCGAACCGCGCCCGGGCGTACGGGAAGAGGACGTCCTGCACATGGTCGAGGGAGCCCGTGGTCCCCTCGATGTCGAGCACGACGGCCCGAAGCCGCCCGGTGCCGGTCACGCCCCCACCTCGCCGCGCGTACGGGGCGGCTCGGCGCCCCGGTACCTCTCTACGAACTGCATGAGGGAGTCCTTCTGGTCGGTTGCGACCACTTCACCATGCCGTGCGGCATGTTCGTGGCCCGTGGCAGGAGAACCAGAGGCGGAGGAGTGCGGTCACGGCCACCGCGCCCACGAGGGTCACGGGCATCGAGGCCCGGTAGTGGCGGAGTACGACCACGGTCGCGAGGCCGGCGAGCAGGGTGAGGTCCACGGCGCTCCATGCCGGTCCGGCGAGGCAGGAGTTCATGAGGATCCCCGTGGACGGTGTCTACGGTCCGCAGACCCGAGCGGCCATGTTCTGGGTCGTCAACGACTCCTCCCGGACCGTCTGCGTGAAGTTCTGATTCCACGGCCGGACCCCGGCACGAGGGGGCCGCTCGCCGACCGGCGAGCGGCTCCATCGGCCCGTTCCTGCCGCCCCGCCCGCAGGAAGGTCGCGACGCCGGGCTCCGTCATAGGCTGAACACCTGACGAGTGCGACAGCGGGACAGGAGGTCCGAGGTGGGCGGGACGAAGGCGGCCGAGGCGACGGTGACCGACGCGACCGTGGCCGAGGTGCTGGCCGAGCTGGCCGGACTGGAGGACCCGAAGGCGCGCGCGGTGAACGAGCGGCACGGTGACGATCACGGTGTGAACCTCGGCAAGCTGCGCGCGCTGGCGAAGCGGCTGAAGACCCAGCAGGAGCTCTCGTACCGGCTGTGGCGGACGGAGGACTCGGCCGCGCGACTGCTGGCGATCCTGATCTGCCGCCCGAAGGCGTTCAGCCGGGACGAGCTGGACGCCATGCTGCGCGAGGCGCGCACCCCGAAGGTGCACGACTGGCTCGTGAACTACGTGGTGAAGAAGAGCCCGCACGCCGAGGAGCTGCGCCTGGCCTGGACCGCCGACGCGGATCCCGTGGTCGCGAGCGCCGGCTGGGCGCTGACCACCGAGCGCGTCGCGAAGAAGCCCGAGGGCCTCGACCTCGCGGGGCTGCTCGACGTCGTCGAGGCGGAGATGAAGGACGCCCCGGACCGGCTCCAGTGGGCGATGAACCACTGCCTGGCCCAGATCGGGATCGACCACCCCGAGCTCCGCGAGCGTGCGATCGGCATCGGTGAGCGCTTGCAGGTGCTGAAGGACTACCCGACTCCCCCGGGGTGCACGTCGCCGTTCGCACCTGTCTGGATCACCGAGATGGTGCGTCGACAGCAGGCCGAGTAGGCCGCACCGCGCGGCACACCGCATGGCGCACCACGTGGCACCGTGTGGCGCCATCTGGCACACAACGACGCCACATGGCGCCACAAGGACTTGCAATGGCGCCACAGTGGTGCCACTATCTCCTCATGGACCTGACTCCCTACGTCGACCACCTCCGCAGCGAGCTCGCGGTCGCCGCCAACGCCGGCGGCGACGAGGCGCGCGCCCTGGCCGAGCGGCTGACCGCCCCCCTGGAATCGGCCGCTCGCCTGACGCTCCTCAACGCCCTGTCCGCGGCCTCCGAGGAGATCACCCGCGAGCTGGCGCCGGGCTCGGTCGACGTACGACTGCGGGGGACGGACCCCGAGTTCGTGGTGACGTCCCCGCTCGCGACCGAGGCGCCGAACGACGCGGCCGCCATGGCAGCTCCGATGGCGCCACGTACAGCACCGGTGGCGCCACTCGTCGGGGACGGCGACGAGGGGGGCACCGCCCGCATCAACTTCCGCCTCCCGGCGCACCTCAAGGCCCGGGTCGAGGACGCCGCCGGCCAGGAAGGCCTGTCGGTCAACGCCTGGCTCGTACGGGCGGTCGCCATCGCCCTCGAACCGGCGGGACCTGCGGGACCGGCCCAGCCCGCCCCGCGGTCCGGCCGGACGGGCCAGAGCTACCGGGGCTGGGTCCGCTAGCCGGACTCCACCCCCACCCAGACCCGCACCACCTGCGCGAACACCCACCAGAGCCAAGAGGACGGGACAGCCATGCCTTCTTTCGAAACGCCCGAGCCCATCACCGCGATCCTGGACTTCGAGGTCGGAAACGTACGCCTCGCGACGAGCCCGCGTGCGGACACGGTCGTCGAGGTGCTGCCGAGCAACGGCGCCGAGGACGTCGACGTGCGCGTCGCGCAGCAGACCAAGGTCACGTACGCCAACGGCACCCTGACCGTGAAGGGGCCCCGCAAGCGCTCGCCGTTCGGCAAGCACGGCTCGATCGACATCACCGTCGAACTCCCCGCGGGCTCGCGCCTCAACGGCACCGCCTCCATCGGGGACTTCATCAGCGAGGGCCCGCTCGGCGAGTGCCGGGTGAAGGCCTCCCTCGGCGACATCCGGCTCGACGAGGCCGGCGCCACCCACCTGCGGACCGGCCACGGCGACATCCGTGTCAACCGCGCGACCGGCCAGGCCGAGATCCACGGGCAGGGCCGGATCGAGATCGGCGAGATCGTGGGGACCGCCGTCGTCAAGAACGGCAACGGCGAGATCATGATCGACGAGATCACCGGCGACCTCAAGGCCACCTCCTCCAACGGCCGCATCACGGTCGGCCTCGCCCACGCCTCCGTGGACGCCCGGTCCGCCAACGGCGCCATCCGCATCGACGAGGTGGTCCGGGGCGTGATCCAGCTCCAGGCCGCCGCACACGACGTGGAGATCGGCGTACGGGAGTCCACCGCGGCGTGGCTGGACGTCAACACCCGGGTCGGAACCGTGCGCAACTCGCTCGGCGCCGCCGAAGGCCCCGACACGTCCGCGGAGACCGTCGAGATCCACGCCCGCACCGGAGTCGGCGACATCGTGATCCGCCGCGCCTGACACGTCAGCCGCACGCACACGCCCCAGGCCTGATCCCGCCCGACCCTGCCCCCCAGGCCTGATCCCACCCCGTCCTGCTCTCCGCGCCTGACTCCCCGGGCCGCTGTCGCCACCCTCGCGGCGGCGACCCGCAACCAGGCGAGCCATTTCACATGTGCCATGTCACATCACACCATTACAGGGAGACGCACGTCATGACCGCGACACCCGTCACCGCCCCGGCCTCCGCCCCGGCGATCTCCGCCCTCGGGCTCCGCAAGTCCTACGGCGACAAGGTCGTCCTCGACGGCATCGACCTGACCATCCCCGAAGGCACGGTCTTCGCCCTGCTCGGCCCCAACGGCGCCGGCAAGACCACCACCGTCCAGATCCTCTCCACACTGATCGCCCCGGACGACGGCCGGGCCCAGGTCGCCGGCCACGACCTCGCCCGACGGCCCGAGCGCGTCCGGGCCGCCATCGGGGTGACCGGCCAGTTCGCCGCCGTCGACAACCTCCTCACCGCCGAGGAGAACCTGCTCCTCATGGCCGACCTCCGGCACCTGCCCCGGCCCGAGGGGCGACGGCGCGCCGCCGAGCTGCTGCGGCGGTTCGACCTCACCGAGGCCGCCCGCAAGCCCGTCAGCACCCTGTCCGGCGGCATGCGCCGCAAGCTCGACCTCGCGATGACGCTGGTCGGCGACCCGCGGATCATCTTCCTCGACGAACCGACCACCGGCCTCGACCCCCGCAGCCGCCGCACCATGTGGGAGATCATCCGCGAGCTGGTCGTCGACGAAGGCGTGACGATCTTCCTCACCACGCAGTACCTGGAGGAGGCCGACCAGCTCGCCGACCGCATCGCCGTCCTCGACCAGGGCCGGCTCGTCGCCGAGGGCACCTCCGAGGAGCTCAAGCGCATCGTTCCCGGCGGCCACATCCGCCTCCGGTTCGCGACGCCCGGCGAACTCGACTCCGCGGCCCGCCACTTCGGCGCGGCGGCCCGCGACCCGGAGGAGCTCACGCTGCGCGTCCCCAGCGACGGCGGGATCTCCACCCTGCGCGCGGTGCTCGACGTCCTCGACGCCGCGGACGTCCGAGCCGAGTCGCTGACCGTGCACACGCCGGACCTCGACGACGTGTTCCTGACCCTCACCGGCCACGGCACCCCCGCCACCGCTACGGAGATGACCCGATGAGCTCCCTCTCGTACGCCGCCGCCGACTCGATGACGATGCTGCGGCGCAATCTCAAGCACGCCATGCGCTACCCCTCGATGACCCTGTCCACCGTCATCATGCCGGTGATGATGCTGCTGCTGTTCAACTACGCCTTCGGCGGCGCCCTCGGCAGCGGGATCTCCGGCGCGCCCACCGGCGGCGGCGCCTACATCGACTACGTCGCTCCCGGCATCATCCTGATGGCGGCGACGGCCGGGGCGGTGGCGACGGCGGTCGGTGTCTGCGTCGACATGACCGAGGGCATCGTCAACCGGTTCCGTACGATGTCGATCTCGCGGGCCGCGTTCCTCACCGGGCACGTCGTCGGCAGCGTCATCCAGACCATGATCGCCATCGCCCTGGTGATCGGCATCGCGCTCGCCATCGGCTTCCGGCCCGATGCCTCCGCCGTCGAGTGGGTCGCCGCGATCGGCCTCCTCGGCCTCCTCACGCTGGCGCTGACCTGGCTGTCGGCCGGCATGGGCCTGGTGGCCAAGACCCCCGAGTCGGCGAGCAACGCGCCTCTGCCGCTGACCTTCCTGCCCTTCCTCGGCAGCGCCATCGTGCCGACGGACTCCATGCCGACCGGGCTGCGCTGGTTCGCCGAGTACCAGCCCTTCACCCCCGTCATCGAGACCCTGCGCGGCCTGCTCATGGGCACCGGGATCGGCAACAGCGGCTATCTCGCCCTCGCCTGGTGCGTCGGCCTCACGCTCGTCGGCTACCTGTGGGCACGCTCGGCCTTCGGCCGCACGGCCACGCTCTGACTCCCCGCCACCGCACGTCACTCACCCACGTCACTCACCCAGGAGGACACCATGCAGCACGACCCCTCGACCCGCCCCGAGACCGCGCAGAACTTAGCGCCCGGCGAGCCCGCGGAGGCCGCGGCCCCGGTCACGCTCCCCACCGGACGCGCCGCCGGCTGTCCCTTCGACCCGCCCGCCGGCCTGGCGGAGCTGCGCGAGGAGAGGCCGCTCGCCCGCATGACGTACCCCGACGGGCACGTCGGCTGGCTGGCCACCGGTTACTCCACGGTCCGCGCGATCATGGGCGACAGCCGTTTCAGCTCGCGCTACGAGCTGATGCACTACCCGCTCCCCGGGGGGCCCGAGGGCCCGCTGCCGCCCGCCCCGGTCGGCGACATGACCGGGATGGACGCCCCCGAGCACACCCGCTTCCGGCGCATCCTGACCGGCAAGTTCACCGTCCGCCGGATGCGGGAGCTCTCCGACCGGGTCGCGGAGATCACCGCGGCGCACCTGGACGCGATGGAGCGCGGCGGACCGGGCGTCGACCTGGTCGAGGCCTTCGCCCGTCCCCTCCCCGCGCTGATGATCTGCGAGCTGCTGGGCGTTCCGTACGCCGACCGAGAGCGGTTCCAGGGACACGCCCACACGATCATGTCCATGGACGTGACGCCCGAGGACCGGTACGGCGCCTTCGTCGGGCTCCAGGAGTACATGGCCGAGCTCGTCGCGGCCAAGCGCGCCGAGCCCGCCGACGACCTGCTCGGCGACCTGGCCAGGGACTCCGACCTCACGGACGAGGAACTGGTCGGCATCGGGGGCTTCCTGCTGGCGGCGGGGCTCGACACCACGGCCAACATGATCGCCCACGGGACCTTCGCGCTGCTCTCCGAGCCGGCCCAGGCCGACGCCCTGCGGGCGGACCCGGCTCGCCCCGCAGGCCGTCGAGGAGCTCATGCGCTATCTGACCGTCGCCCACACGAGCGTGAAGTCCGCGCTGGTCGACGTCGAGCTGGACGGCCACATCGTCAGGGCGGGCGAGAGCGTCACCCTGTCCATGGAGGCCGCCAACCGGGACCCGGAGCGGTTCCCCGATCCCGACGTCCTCGACCTGCACCGCAAGGCCACGGGACACCTGGGCTTCGGGCACGGCATCCACCAGTGCCTGGGTCAGCAACTGGCGCGCGTCGAGCTGACGGTGGCCCTGCCGGCGCTGCTGCGTCGGTTCCCCTCGCTGCGGCTCGACGTGCCGGCCGACGAGGTGCCGCTGCGGACGGACATGAGCATCTACGGTGTGCACCGGCTGCCGGTCACCTGGGACGAGGTCTGATCCCGTGGACGTCCGTGTCGACCGCGACCGCTGCCTCGGCGCCGGGATGTGCGCCCTGACCGCTCCTCAGGTCTTCGACCAGGACGGGGAGGAGGGCCTGGTCGTCCTGCTGGACGCCCGGCCGCCCCAGGAGCGGCACGCGGCGGTCCGCGTCGCCGCCGGCGTCTGCCCGGCCTCCGTCATCACGCTCACGCGGCACGGCTCCTCCCCCGCCTCGTAACCCCGGCGGCCCGCCCTCTGCCTGCCGCACCCCCTCCCGCGAGAACCCGGTCCGCCGCCGACGGCGCCTTCGGCATGCCCTCGGCGGCGGCCACCACGAGACCGCCCGTCACCGGACCACCTCACCGGACCACCTCACCGACAGGATTCCTCCACCGTGGCCACCTTCCTCTCCAGACTGGGCCGCTTCGCCTTCCGAAGGCGGGGTCTGGTCGTCCTCCTGTGGCTCCTCGCCCTCGTCGGCGCGGGTGTCGCGGCCTCCACCGCCGCCGCCCCGCCCGCCGACACCTTCTCGATGCCCGGCACGGAGTCGCAGAAGGCGTTCGACCTCCTCCAGGAGAAGTTCCCCGACGCCCGCGCGGACGGCGCCGCGGCCCGCGTCGTCATCCGTGCCCCGGGCACCGAGAAGCTCACCTCCCCCACCCGCAGGGCGCAGGTCGAGCAGCTCGTCAAGGACCTCTCCGCCACTCCGCAAGTGGCGCGCGTGGCCGGTCCGTTCGAGGCCAAGGCGGTGAGCGCCGACGGGACGACCGCATACGCGTACGTCACCTACGAGGCGGGGGCCACCGCGCTGACCGACGCGGCGCACGACGGTCTCGACGACGCCATGGAAGAGGCCAGGGACGCGGGCCTCGCCGTCGAGGCGGGCGGCGACGCCGTCAAAATCGAGCAGGCCATGAGCGGCACGGGCGAGAAGCTCGGCATCCTCGTCTCCGCCGTCGTCCTGCTCCTCACCTTCGGCTCCCTCGTCGCCGCCGGAATGCCCCTTCTGACGGCCGTGATCGGCGTCGGCATCGGGGTCAGCGGCATCACCGCGCTCGCCGCCACCTTCGGCCTGTCGTCCACGACGTCGATGCTCGCGACGATGATCGGCCTCGCCGTCGGCATCGACTACGCGCTGTTCATCGTCTCCCGCTACCGCTCGGAGATCACCGAGGGCCGCGAGCGCGCGGAGGCCGCGTCCCGCGCCGTGGGTACCGCCGGCTCGGCGGTCGTCTTCGCGGGCCTGACCGTGATCATCGCCCTGGCGGGGCTCGCCGTGGTCGACGTCCCGATGCTCACCAAGATGGGCCTCACCGCGGCCGGCACGGTCGCCATCGCCGTACTCGTCGCGATCACCCTCGTACCCGCCCTCCTCGGCTTCGCCCCCGTGCGGGTCCTGGCCCGCAGGGACCGCAAGCAGTACACCGGCAAACCGCTGTCGAAGCGTCAGCAGCGGGCGGCCGCCAAGCGCGCGGCCCGCCGCAGGCCCAACCTCGGCGCCCGCTGGGCCGGGCTCGTGCTGCGGCACCCCGTCGCCGTGCTGCTCCTCGGTGTCGTGAGCCTCGGCGCCGTCGCCGTACCCGCCGCGAGCCTCGAACTGGGCCTGCCGGGCGAGGGTTCGATGGCCCCGCACACCACCCAGCGCAAGGCGTACGACATGTTGTCGGACGCGTTCGGTCCCGGATTCAACGGGCCGCTGACGGTCACCGTCGAGGCCGAGGACGCGAGGACCGCGGCGGCGCGGGTCCGTACGGCCCTGGAAGGCGTCCGCGGTGTCGACGCCGTGTCCCCCGCCACCGTCAACCCCTCGGGCGACACCGCCCTCGTCACCGTCGTCCCCGCCACCGGCCCCACCGACGGCCGCACCGAGGACCTGGTGCGCTCGCTGCGCGGAATGACGGAGGGGCTGGAGTCCTCGTCGGGCGCCTCGGAGATCCTGGTCGCCGGGCAGACCGCGATGCTCATCGACTTCTCCCGCACGCTCGACGACGCACTGCTCCCCTATCTGGCCCTGGTCGTCGGCCTCGCCTTCCTCCTGCTCATGCTGGTCTTCCGCTCGCTGCTCGTGCCCCTCAAGGCGGCACTCGGCTTCCTCCTGTCGGTGTCGGCGGCGCTCGGGGCCGTCGTGGCCGTCTTCCAGTGGGGCTGGCTCGCCGACCTCTTCGGCGTGGACCAGCCGGGCCCGGTCATGAGCACCCTGCCGATCTTCATGATCGGCGTGGTCTTCGGGCTCGCCATGGACTACGAGGTCTTCCTGGTGTCCCGGATACGCGAGGCGTACGTGCACGGCGCCCGTCCCGGCGAGGCGGTCGCGACCGGGTTCCGGTACGGCGGACGCGTCGTCGGCGCGGCGGCGATCATCATGACGAGTGTCTTCTCCGGCTTCGTCGTGGAGGACAACGACTTCGTCAAGATGATCGGCTTCGGTCTCGCGGCCGCCGTCCTCTTCGACGCCTTCGTCGTCCGCATGGCCATCGTGCCCGCGCTCTTCGCCCTGCTCGGCACGTCGGCCTGGTGGCTCCCGAAGTGGCTCGACCGGCTCCTCCCGAACATCGACGTCGAGGGCGAGAAGCTGAACCGGCAGCCCGCGATCCCTTCGGAGTACCCCGCACGGGAGAACCACTTGGTGGGCTGACCTCGGGCCGGCCTTCCGTACGGGACGCGGTGAAGGCCCCGGGCGAGTTCTCCTCGCCCGGGGCCGTCGCACGTGCCGTGGCCGTGTCATTCCGCGCGGCGGATCCGCCGGGCCGTGTCGCGGAGCCACAGGGCGCTGCGCTTGGGCGTGCGGGTCTGGGTGGGGTAGTCGACGCGGACGAGGCCGAAGCGCTTGTCGTAGCCGTAGGCCCATTCGAAGTTGTCCAGGAGCGACCAGGCGAAGTAGCCGCGGACGTCGGCTCCCCCGGTGCGCGCCCGGGCGACCGCGGCCAGGTGGGCGGCGAGGTAGGCGGTGCGGTCGGTGTCGTCGACGAAGCCGTGGGCGTCGGGGTGGTCCTCGTACGCGGCGCCGTTCTCGGTGACGACCATCGGGGTGCCGGGGTAGTCGCGGGAGATCCGCAGGAGCAGTTCGGTGAGGTCGTGGGGCATGACCTCCCAGCCGAGGCCGGTGACCGGGAGGCCGCCGTGCGGGAGGTTGCGGGTGACGGGCAGGCCCCGGGCGTCGGTGGTGGCGCCGTGCACGTCGGCTCCGGAGGTACGCATGGAGCGGTAGTAGTTGACGCCGAGCGTGTCGATGGGGGCGGCGATGACCGGCAGGTCACCGTCCTGGACGGGGATCTCGATGCCGTGCGCGGCGAGGTCGTCGATCAGGTCCTGCGGGTACCGGCCGCGCAGGATCGGGTCGAGGTAGAAGCGGAAGCCGAGCGCGTCGGCCCGGCGGGCGGCCTCGCGGTCGGCGGGGCTGTCGGTGGCGGGCCGGCTGGTGCCGAGGAGGTGGGTGACGGCCAGGTCGAGGGGGCGGCGGGCGGCGGCCCGCAGGCGCTGGACCGCGAGGCCGTGGGCCAGGTGCAGGTGGTGGACGGCCCGGACGCCGTCGGCGAGGGAGCGGCCGCCCGGTGCGTGGATCCCTTCGACGTGGCCGAGGACGGCCGAGCAGAAGGGCTCGTTGAGTGTGGTCCAGTGGGTGACGCGGTCGCCGAGGCGCTCGTGGACGAGTTCCGCGTAGTCGGCGAAGCGGTACGCGGTGTCCCGGGCCGGCCAGCCGCCGGCGTCCTGGAGCTCCTGGGGCAGGTCCCAGTGGTACAGGGTCAGCCAGGGGGTGATCCCGTACTCGAGGAGCTCGTCGACCAGCCGGTCGTAGAAGCCGAGGCCGGCGGGGTTGGCCGGGCCGCGGCCGCCGGGCTGGACCCGGGGCCAGGAGACGGAGAAGCGGTACGTGTCGAGGCCGAGCGAGGCGAGCAGGGCGACGTCCTCGGGCATGCGGTGGTAGTGGTCGCACGCCGTGTCCCCGGTGTCGCCGTTGTCCACGGCGCCGGGGACACGGCAGAAGGTGTCCCAGATGGACGGTGCCCGGCCGTCCTCGTCGGCGGCGCCCTCGATCTGGAAGGCGGAGGTGGCGGCGCCGAATCGGAAGTGCGGGGGCAGGAGATCGATGAGCTCGTCGTGCTGGGAAGTGACGGACGGGGCGGTGGAGGTCACGGGATGCTCCTGGGGTGAGGGGAGGGAGGTCGGGCGAGCGTGAGGACGGCCCGGACGCCGTCGCGGGCGTCCGGGCCGTGCGGGGGTGAGTGGTCAGGGCAGACGGTGGTCCGCGTTCAGCACGGTCCCGCGTTCGGGGCGGTACAGGTCGAAGCCCCGGGTGTCGCACTGCAGGCCGCCGACGATGCAGTGGTCGACCAGGGCCTTGAGGGTGCGCTCCTCCCACGCGTTGAAGAAGTCGTAGTGGAAGGAGTAGCCGCGGCCGCTGGCCAGGCGGACCTGGGACATGTCGCCGTTGACCGGCCATGCCATCTTGAACTCGATCATCGGCAGGGCGACCGGGTGGGAGGCCGGGCACATGTTGTCGTTGGTGCCGGGCTTGACCACCGGGTAGGCCATGTGGCTCTTGTGGTCGGGAGTGTCGAGGTACAGCCCGTTCCAGCAACTGGGGGCCTGCATACGCAGGTTGAGCTGGACGTCGGGCCGGCTCGGACAGCTCGCCGGGATGTCGGTGTTGAAGAAGCTGTCACCGCATTCCCAGCCCTCGACGAAGCCCTTGTGGGCCCGGAACTCCTCGGCGCTCTGCATCGGGTTGCCGACGACGAACCGCAGACCCTTGGGGAAGGGCCGCACGCTCCGGTAGTCGGTGACGCCCGCCTTGTAGTAGATGACCTGCGGGCCGACGGGCAGGATCTTCTGGTCACCCTTGTACAGCGAGGGCATCCAGTACGCGGAGGCGTCCGCGGGCGCCTTGCAGGTGGTGTTGCCTCCGTAGAGCGAGCCGGTGGTGCTGGCGGCGTTGGTGGAGGTGTTGCCCATGAACGTGTGGTCGTGGGACTTGCCGAACTGACCCGGGTAGACGATCGGGTCGTCCGGCGCGGTGTGGGTGACGGCGCAGCCGGCCTGGAACTCGTGATGGTAGGCCGGGGGCGGGGTGGCTGTGGACGGTGTCACATCCGTGACCTGGGGTACGGCCGGGATGTAGCCGTCTCCGTCGGCGTCGTCGCCCGAGGCCTGGGTGGACACGGCCATGACGTGTCCGGCGTGGGCGCCCGCCGTGGCGACGACGGGCGGGCCAGCGTTGTCCGTGCCCGCGGCGGAGGCGATGGTGCCGATGCCGAGGACACCGGCGACGAGGGCTGTGCCGAGGAGGAGTGCGGGGAGTCGCTTCGGACTCGATCTCATGGGGATCTCCTGCCCATGGGGGTGGGTTCGCGTGAACGCGGGGACGCCACGCGACTGGTGTGGTGGATTCCCTTGCGGTGGTGCAGGGGTGGCGGAGTCCTGCTGCGGGACCGCCACCCCCGTTCATGGAGTCGGGCGTCGTCAGCTGTAGACGCCGAACTCGTGGAGGGAGTAGCCCCATCCGGTGCCGCGCGCGGTGAGCTGGAGCTTGACGTACCGGGCGGTGGTGGACGTCGTGACGGTGTCGATGTCTCCGTTGCCCGTGGTGGTGGTGTGGATCGTCCGCCAGGTGTTCCCGTCGTCGGAGACCTGCACGTCGTAGGACTTGGCGTAGGCCGGGTCCCAGACGAGCTGCAGGGTGCGGACGGGCTTGGCCGAGCCGAGGTCGACCTGGATCCACTGCGGGTCGCTCCAGTCGCTGGCCCAGCGGGTGGAGGTGTTGCCGTCGGTGGCGTTGGAGGCGGGGCAGGGGCAGTCGCCGTAGGAGGCCTGGGCGGAGGAGGCGGTGGTGGGCCTGTTCAGGGCGATGTTGGTGCCGGTGACGGGCGGGGCGACGACCTTGACGGACTTGGTCTCGATGCCGACGTTGCCGCGACCGTCCTCGGCCTGGATGTAGACCTTCCACACGCCGAGCTTCTCGGGCGCGGTGACGGCGAAGGTGCCGTTGCCCAGGGAGCGGTACTGCGCGTCGACGAGACGCTTGTCGCCGTTGGCGTAGTTGCCGCTGAGGAGGATCTTGGTGGTGACGGGGTCGCCGTCGGGGTCGCGGACGTCGGCGCGGACCGTGAACTCGCCGCCGGCCGGGGCGGATCCGGAGGGGGTGACCGTCATGCCGCTGATGACCGGCGGGGTGTTGTCGCCCGCGAGGGAGCCGGTGTACGCCTTCTTGAGGGAGTAGTACGAGAGGCGCTTCAGGCCGTCCGGGAGCAGGTTGAACCAGACGCCGCCGAAGTCGTGCTCGATGCCGTAGTGGAAGGCGGTCGCGCCGAGGGCGACGCCCTGGTGGCCGGTGACGCAGTTCCAGGCCTGGGTGTAGCCGTCGGCCTTCTGGACGTCGGTGGGCTCCTCGGGGACGCCGTTGGCGTCCTTGGGGGTCTCCCACTCTCCGGCGGGACCGGTCTCGGTGATGATGTAGGGCTTGGTGTAGCCGCCCTCCACCCAGTCCTGCCGGACCCCGCAGATGTCGCCGTACGCGTTCATCGAGTACAGGTCCAGGTCGGGCGCGTTCCGCTTGTAGTACGGCCAGGCACCCGTCCACGCGTCGGTGGAGGTCACGGGGTGGTCGGGGTCGATGGTGTGGATCTTCTTGGCGACGTCGTTGACGAAGGTCGTGTACGCGTTGCGCTGGGCCTCCAGCTCGGCGCCGCCGTAGCAGTTCTGCAGGCCGAGGACGGACTCGTTGCCGACGTTCCACATGAGCGTGGCCGGGTGGGACTTGTAGGTGTCGACCCACTTGGCGAACTCGGTGAGCATGGTGCTCTTGTAGGCGGTGTCCGTCACGTAGTTGACGCAGCCGCCGGAGCCCGGGCCGCCGCCCGGCTGGAGCCAGAAGCCGTTGATCACCTTGACGCCGTTGGCCGCGGCCGCGTCGAGCAGGGGCTTGGTGCCGGCGTCCGTGCCCCAGGTGCGGACGGTGTTGACGCCCATGGACTTCACGTCCGGCATGTAGCGGGGGGCGTCGGCCATGGCCGGGCCCCAGGTGACGCCCTTGACCGTGAACGGCTGTCCCCCGACGGTCAGCCGCCAGTCGCCCTGTGTCCCGCTCACCCGGACGGCGCCGCCGGGCCCGGGCTGCGCGGACCCGCCGCCGTACACCTGGAACTCCCAGAGCGAGTAGCCGTACCCGGTGCCCCGGGTGACGCCCTGGAGGCGTACGTAGCGGCCGGTGCCGGTGACGGCGAGGTCGTCGGTGCCCCCGTCGCCGGCGCTCACGGACTTGACGGTGCGCCAGTCGCTGCCGTTGTCCGAGAGCTGGATGTCGTAGGCCTTGCCGTAGGCGCCCTCCCAGTTCAGGACGACGCGGCTGACGTCCTTGCTGCTGCCGAGGTCGACCTGGATCCACTGGGCGTCGTTCCACTGGCTCGCCCAGCGGGTGCCGGTCAGATCGCCGTCGAAGGCGGCGGACGCGCCCCAGGCGGCGCCCTCGGAGGAGGAGGCGGTGGCCGTCTTCCCCTGGGAGAGCAGGGTCTCGGCGGCGGTGGCGGGCGCCGCGGTCAGCAGGGCGGTGGAGGTGACGGAGGTGGCGAGCAGGGCCCCCAGGGAGAGGAGTGAGCCTGCGGTACGGGCGCGGCTGCGGGCGCGCCGTGGTGTCGTCGGGTCGGTGATCGCGGTCATGGCGGCTCCTGGACGGACAACGGGGGAGGTGGTGAAGGGAGGGGATCGCCTTCCGGGCGGCGCAGCGGGGACTGGGCACCGCCCGGAAGGGGGGAGGGGCCGGGACGCGCAGGAGGGCGCGTCCCGGCGGGGCCGTCAGGGGAAGTTGACGACGGTGGACGGCACGGTCGAGGTGCCGGCGGGGATGGTGGACGCCCCGGTGTCGTTGATGACGTGGTTGTAGTGGCCCATGCCGCCGAGGGACACCACCAGGAGGCTGTGGAACTTCACGTTCGGCTTGACGGGTGCCTTGAAGCCATGGTCCTGGACGATGGTCGGGTCCACGTTGTAGTTGCAGTAGCTGCCCAGGCCCCATGCCTCGTGGGTGTTGACCGAGTCGTCGACGCGGTAGGCGGCGTACCCCTTCGTCGTGCCGTTCTGGATGGCGGCCTGGTTGGGGGCGTCGTACGCCTTCTCGTTCTGGTAGAAGATCGTGCGGCCGCGCTCGCCGTACCACTCGACGTCGTACTTGTTGAAGTGCTCGACGAACAGGCCGGTGGCGAGCACGTCGTCGCCGTTGACGCGGACGCCGTAGTCGGCGCGGTTGGTCTCCCAGCCCCAGCCCTCGCCGTGGTCCGCGCGCCACACCCAGGTGTGGTCGATGATGGCGTCGTCACTGTTCACGACCACGCTGGTGGTGGCCTTGCCCGCGCCGGCGCCGCCGATGCGGATGTACACGTCCTGCACGGTGGTGGGGTTGGCGGCGTGGTCGGCGCCGGAGTTCTGCGGTCCGAGCTCCAGCAGCGTCGGGGAGTTGACCGGGCCCGCGTCGATCAGGAAGCCGGCGAGCCGGACGCCGTCGACGTCGGCCACCTTCATCGCGGTGACGCCGTTGTCCGGGATGATCGTGGCGAGGCCGAGGCCGAGCACGATGGTGTTCGCCCGGTTCACGTTGATCGTCTGGTCGACGTGGTAGACGCCCGGGGTGAAGAGCAGGTGCAGCCCCTGCGCGAGGGCCTGGTTGATGGTGGCGGCGGTGGCGCCGGGCTTGACCACGTAGAACCGGCTCAGCGGGACGGACTCGCCCTGCGGGGTGCCGTTCGCCCAGCTGGTGCCACGGGCGTTCACGCGCTTGGCGGGCGCGAACACCTTGTACTCGTTGCCGTCCAGGTAGAGGTAGGGCTTCTCGCGGGAGATCGGCGTCGTGTCGAGCGTGGTGTAGCGGGGCTCGGGGAAGGAGGTGGCCGGAGCGCCCTCGACACCCGAGAAGGTCTGGTTCCAGACGCTGTTGGACCAGCCGCCGATGGAGCTGTCCCGGGTGTACCACTGCTGCTGCGAGTAGTTGCCGACCTGGCCGTCGATCTTCGAGTCGGCGATGTAGCCGCCGCTGGCCCAGCCGTAGCCGTTGGGGGCGAGGTTGAGGCCTCCCTTGACGTGCATGCGGCGGAAGGAGGAGGCCTGGGAGACCGCCCACCGGTTGGTGCCGTTGACCGGGTTGAGGGTCAGTCCCTCGGCGCCGCGCCA
Organism: Streptomyces gardneri; assembly: GCF_006539185.1. Classification (GTDB taxonomy): domain Bacteria; phylum Actinomycetota; class Actinomycetes; order Streptomycetales; family Streptomycetaceae; genus Streptomyces; species Streptomyces gardneri. The sequence continues at coordinate 267,737 of NZ_BJMN01000005.1, read as the reverse complement.
GAAGTTCTGAGTGGCGTTGCCGTTGAACCAGCCCGCGTCGACGGTCACGTCACCGTTGATGGTGGTGTCCCCCGGGCGCAGGCCGAGACCGGCTATCTGGGTGTAGAAGCCGATCTGCGCGTTCAGGTTGTTGTACGTGCCGGGCTTGAGGAGGAAGGCGTGGCGGCCGGCGCCGAACTGGGCCGACTCCTGCTCCCGGAAGACCTGGTCCAGCTTCGCCTGGATGTTCGGCGTGGACGGGTCGATGACGTGCACGTTGGGGCCGAGGTCGCCGCCGCCCGGCAGGGTCGGACCGCCGCCGTCGGTGGAGCCGTACACCTGGAACTCCCAGAGGGAGTAGCCATAGCCGGTTCCCCGGGTCAGACCGTTCATCCGGACGTAGCGACCGGTGCCGGAGAGGGTGACGTCGTCGGTGCCGCCGTCGCCGCCGGTGACGGTCGTGACGGTCCGCCACTCGGTGCCGTTCTCGGAGGCCTGGATCTCGTAGCTCTTGCCGTAGGCGCCCTCCCAGGTCAGGAGGGCGCGGCTGAGGGTGGCGCTCTGGCCGAGGTCCACCTGGACCCACTGGGCGTCGGTCCACTGGCTGGCCCAGCGGGTTCCGGTCAGATTGCCGTCGACGGCCGCGGACGCGGCGAAGGCCGCCCCTTCCGTGGACGAGGCGGTGGCCGTCTTGCCCTGCGAGAGCAGGGTGGGGGCGGCCTGCGCCGTCGCGGCGGGCAGGACGGCGAGCAGGCCGCCGGCGAGCGAGGCGACGAGTGCGCCGACGGTGGCCCGTCGGACGGATGAAGCGGGGCGCCGGAAGGCCGGCGGGGACCCGACGGAAGACATGGGGCTCCTCGGTGTACATGGCAGAAACGTGGGAGAGCGCTCTCCGAAACCTTGCCCGGCGGTCACGATGACGGTCAAGCCATGCGACACAGCTTTTCTTTTGGCTTTCATTAAGTGACAGCGCCATCTGGTCCGGGACGGCCGGAGCCCGTACCGCCACCGGACACGGAGCCCCGATATGGTGCACAAGTGGGGAATCGACAGAGCGCGCGGGTGGGAAATCGAGGACCGACCCTGGAGGACGTCGCACGTGAGGCGGGGGTGTCGCGGGCGACGGTGTCCCGTGTCGTCAACGGCGTGCGCAACGTGGCCCCCGGTATCCAGCAGGCCGTACGCGACGCGGTCGCCCGCACCGGCTACACCCCGAATCAGGCCGCCCGGTCCCTGGTGACGCGCCGCACCGGAACCGTCGCCCTGGTGTTCTCCGCGACGGGAAAGGCCTTCGCGGCCCGGGTGTTCTCCGACCCGTTCTTCGGGCGGGTCGTGGACGGAGTGCTCCCGGTCCTGCGCGAGCGGGCGATCCAGCCGGTCATGCTGGTCGCGGAGTCGGAGCAGGCCAGGGCCCAGCTGGTGGAGTACCTGCGGCGGGGCGGCGCCGACGGAGCGCTGGTGGTCCCGCTCGACGCGGACGACCCGCTACCGTCGATGCTGGTGGCGGCCGGTGTCCCCACGGTGCTGTTCGGCCGCCCCCACGACTCCACGCGGTGCGGCTTCGTCGAACTCGACAACACGGCGGGCGCCCGGCTGGCCGCCGAGCATCTGTGGGCCACCGGCCGGCGGCGCCCGGCCACCATCGCCGCACCGGCCGGCGCCCCTACCGCGCGCGAGCGCCTCGACGGCTTCCGGGAGGCGTTCGCGGCCCGCGGGGTGACGTCGGTGCCCGTCGTACGAGGACGGTTCTCGGTGGACAGCGGCCGGCGCGCGATGGCGCGGCTGCTGAAGGAACACCCGGGGACCGACGCGGTGTTCGCCGCGAACGACCTGATGGCGCAGGGCGCCTGCCAGTACCTGCGCGAGGAGGGGATCACCGTCCCCGGGTCGGTGGCCGTGGTGGGCTTCGACGACTCCGTGGCCGCGCGGAGGGCACGGCCGCAGCTGACCACCGTGCGTCAGCCGGTGGAGCGCATGGCGGCCGCGATGGCCGGCCTTCTGGTCGAGGAGCTCACCGGCGGCCGGCCCGAGTCGGCCCTGCAGCCCTCAGAACCGGCCTCGAAGGTGTTCGACCCGGTGCTCGTCGTCCGCGACTCCACCTGACCGCCCCGCACCGGCCCGTCACGCCTCCAGGGCGTCCAGCGCGGCGAGCTGTCGTGTGAGGCGCTCGGCGGACCAGGCGTCGCGCCAGGCCGCGAGCTCCCCGTCGTAGGCCCGGGGGACGACTTCCACACGCATGATGAGGGTGAGGTAGACCCGGTAGAGGGCCAGTCGTACGCGGGCGCCGGTGTCGATGGTCAGGTCGGGTACGAGGGAGCGGTAGCCGGCCATGAGGTCGGGATCGTCCTCGGCCGAGCCGAGCGGGTCGAGTCCGACGAGCTCGGCCAGGGGGTCGCCGAAGAAGGCGCGTTCGCCGTCGATGAGGCCGCTCAGGTGCCACGGGCCGTTCCCGGCTCGGGCGAGGACGATGTTGCCCTCCCAGGCGTCGAAGTGGACGAGCGCGGGGCGGCGGACCTCTGTGAGCCGGTGGCCGAAGCGTACGGGCAGGGCGGCGAGGAGTTCGGGCGGGGCGGGCAGGGCGACCTCGAACCGGATCGCGTCGGCGAGGACGGCGTGCAGCATGGCGGTGAACGCGGAGGGCCAGTCGGGGCCGAAGAGGCCTGCGGCCGATCGCGGGTAACCGTAGACCGGTCCGGTGACGGTGGCGATCCGGGCCACGGACTCCCCCAGCCGGTGACGCAGAGCGGCACGATCGGCCGGGGTGAGCCGGTCGCGGGCGGCGTCCCAAGTGGCGCCGTCGAGGTAAGTGAGGAGCAGCCATTCGGCAGGGGTGCCGGGGCCGGCGGGCTCGTGGTGGAGGACGGTGGGTACCTGGGCGCCCGCCCGGGCGGCGAGGCGGTGGAAGAGTGCCTCGGTGCGGAGGAGGTCCTGCTCGTGGGTGAGGGCGAGGGCGCTCGCCTGCGGGGCCGTCTTGAGCACCAGCCGCCGCCCGTCGGCGAGTTCGAGCAGGCGGGCGGAGTTGTAGAAGCCCCCGCTGAGGACGGTGTCCCGGACGACCGTCACGGGGCCGAGCACGCGGCGCAGCCGCTCGGCGGCGAGCTCGTCGGCGTCGTCGGGCCCCGGCGGAAGGGACGGAACGGCGGCGTCGGCCATGGGACGCTCCTGTACGGGAAGCCTCGGACGGGGACGGTGGGGCGACGGCGGTGCACTCCGGAAGGCCGCCCCGCCGGTGCCGGGGCGGCCTTCCGGAGTGCACGAGGGCGCGAGGTGCCCGGTCAGCCGGCGGTCGCCTGCCGGTGGGCACGGATGATGTCCGCGTACCGCCGGCCGCTCGTCTTCACGGTCCGCTTCTGCGTCGCGTAGTCGACGTGGACGAGGCCGAAGCGCTTGTCGAAGCCGTAGGCCCATTCGAAGTTGTCGAGCAGGGACCAGGCGTAGTACCCGGCGAGCGGCGCGCCCTTGCGCAGGGCGCGGGCGCAGGCGGCCAGGTGCTGTTCCAGGTAGCGGGTGCGCTCGGGGTCGTGGACCGCGCCGTCGGGGGCGACGGTGTCGGGGAAGGCCGAGCCGTTCTCGGTGACGTACAGCTCGCGAACGCCGTAGTCGTCGGTGAGGCGCAGCAGGAAGGCCTCCAGGCCGCCGGCGTCGATCTGCCAGTCCATGCCCGTGCGGGGGACGTCGGGGAGGCGGACCTCGCGGGCGTGCGGGACGGGTCCTGCCGGGTCGTCGGCGACGGTCACCGGGAAGTAGTAGTTGAGTCCGTGCCAGTCGAGCGGGGCCGCGATGGTCTCCATGTCACCGGCCTGTTCGGGCAGTTCGACGCCGTACAGCTCGCGCATGTCGGCGGGGAAGCCGCGGCCGTACACCGGGTCGAGCCACCAGCGGTTGGTGTGGCCGTCCATGCGGGCGGCGGCCGCGATGTCCTCGGGCCGGGTGGAGGCGGGGGCGACGGTGGAGTGGTTGGTGACGAGGCCGACGCGCGCGCCGGGAGCGGCGGCGCGGATGGCCTGGGTGACGAGTCCGTGGCCGAGGAGCAGGTGGTACGAGGCGCGGACCGCAGCTGTCAGGTCGGTGTATCCGGGGGCCATACGCCCTTCCAGGTGGCCGATCCAGCCCGAGCAGAGGGGTTCGTTCAGGGTGGCCCACTGGGTGACGCGGTCGCCGAGGCGCTCGGCGACGACGGAGGCGTACGCGGCGAGGTGCTCCGCGGTGGCCCGCTCGGTCCAGCCGCCGCGGCTGTCCCGGACCCGGTCCTGAAGGGCCTGCGGCAGGTCCCAGTGGTAGAGGGTGACGGACGGGGCGATGTCCGCGTCGAGGAGGGCGTCGACGAGCCGGTCATAGAAGTCGAGTCCGGCGGCGTTGACCGGTCCGTCGCCGCCGGGGACGACGCGCGGCCAGGCGATGGAGAGGCGGTACGCGTCGGTGCCGAGGCCCTTCATCAGGGCGAGGTCCTCGGGCCAGCGGTGGTAGTGGTCGCAGGCGGTGTCGCCGTTGTCGCCGTTGTCGATCGCGCCGGGGGTACGGGTGAAGGTGTCCCAGATGGAGGGGGCGCGGCCGTCCTCGGCGACGGCGCCCTCGATCTGGTAGGCGGATGTCGCCGTTCCCCAGGCGAAGGACGGAGGGAAGGCCTCCAGGTCGAGCGCGGGGCGGGAGTCGGGGGATGCGGACACGGAGAACCTCTTCGTGATGGGAGGAGAGAAGGCCGAGGGGGCGGAGACGGCGGAGGAGCCGGAGAGCGCCGAGAGGGCGGGGAGCGACGTCACTTGACCGCACCCGCGGTGAGGCCGGCGACCAGGTAGCGCTGGAGGAGGAGGAAGCCGACGACGACGGGCAGGCTCACGACGAGGGAGGCCGCCATCACCTGGTTCCAGTACACGTCGTTCTGGGTGGCGTAGCCCTGGAGTCCGACGGCGAGGGTGCGGGTGGTGTCGTTGGTCATGACGGAGGCGAAGAGGACCTCGCCCCAGGCGGTCATGAAGGCGTAGACGGCGACGGCGATGATGCCGGGGGACGCGGCCGGGACGATCACCCGGAACAGGGCCTTGATCGGCCCGCAGCCGTCGACCTTGGCGGCTTCGTCGAGTTCGCGCGGGATCGAGTCGAAGTAGCCGGTCAGCATCCAGATCGAGAACGGCAGCGAGAACGTCAGATAGGTGAGGACCAGGCCTTCGCGCGAGCCGAAGAGCGCGATGCCGGTGGCGTTGCCGATGTTGACGTAGATGAGGAAGAGCGGCAGCAGGAAGAGGATGCCGGGGAACATCTGCGTCGACAGCACCGTCACGGTGAAGACCCGTTTGCCGCTGAAGTCGTAGCGGCTCACCCCGTAGGCGGCGAAGATCGCGACGACCACCGAGAAGACGGTGGCCGCGCCCGCCACGACGATCGAGTTCACGAAGTAGTCGGCGAGCGGGACGGTCTCCCAGATGTCGACGTACGGGCGGAACGTGATCCCCGACGGGATCCACTGGAACTTCCCCGAGACGTCCTCCAGCGGCTTCAGCGAGCTGGAGACCATCACGAACACCGGCAGCACCACGAAGGCGGTGAGCAGAGTGAGGAAGATCCGCCGGGTCCACAGGAACGAGCGGGGCGCGGCCATCGGGGAGCGCCCCGTGCGCCGGAGTGCGTTCTCAGACATCGGAGGTCTTCCTTCCGCGGGTGGTGAGCAGGAGGTAGACACCCGTGACGACGAGGAGGAAGAGCAGCAGCAGGACGGACATGGCCGAGCCGGTGCCGAAGTTCCACGTCTGGAAGGACGACTGGTAGATGTGCAGCGAGATCAGGTCCGCCGCTTCGGGTGCCGCCTCGCCGAACAGGACGAACGGCGTGTTGAAGTCGTTGAACGTCCAGAGGAACAGGACCAGGACCAGGATCTGGTTGACGGGCCGCAGCGACGGCAGGGTGATGTGCCGGATCTGCTTGAGGACGCCCGCGCCGTCGAGGGAGGCCGCCTCGTACATGTCCCGGGGGATGTTCTGCAGACCCGCCATGACGGTGAGGAAGGCGAACGGCCAGCCCTTCCACACGGAGACGACGAGCAGGGACCAGAAGCTGTTGTCGCCGATGAGCCAGAAGGCGGGGCTGTCGCCGATGCCCAGCTGGTCGTGAAGGACGTGGTTGATCAGGCCGTTGTCCCGCTGGAACATGAACGCCCACGTGATGACGGCGGTGTAGACCGGCAGGGCGTACGGGACGAGGAAGAGGGTCCGGAGGATGCCGCGGCCCCGGAACTCCTCCTGGAGGAAGATCGCGGCGGCCGTCCCGAGGAACCAGCACAGGGCGACGGACAGGACGGTGAACAGACAGGTCGTCAGGAAGGACCTGAGGAGCGCCTGGCCGACCGGGGCGTCGAAGTCGATCGAGACGGCGAAGTTGTCGAGGCCGGCCCACGGGGCTGCGGACCAGTCGCGGATGTAGAACTGGGTGAGCTCCTTGAAGCTCATGCCGATGCCCATGAGCATCGGGATGAGGTGGACGAGGAGTTCGAGGAGCAGGGCGGGCAGGAGCAGCAGGTACGGCAGTGCGATGCGGCGGCGCCCGGAGCGGCGTGGTGCGGGTGCCCCTCCGGGTGCGGCCTTGCGCACCGCCGGCTCCCGCTGGGGAGCGACGGCGGTTCTGGTCATGGAGGGGCTGCCTACTTCTTGGGCATCTGCTGCTGGGCCTTTTCGAGCTTGGCCCGCACGGACTCGGTGGTGACGGGCCGGCCGGCGGCAGCGTCGGCGAACAGCTCCTTGACGGCCGTGCCGACCACGGTCTCGAACTGGGACTCCTCGGGGACCTGCGGCAGGGCGGCGGCGCTGGTGGCGAGGGTGTCGCGGATGACGGTGAGCGAGGGGTCGGAGAACCCGGGGTCCTGCTGGGCGCTCTTGACCGGCGGCACCGAGCCGTAGGCCTTGTTGAGCATGATCTGCTCCTCGTCGCTCGTCATGAACTTCACGAACTTGAGGGCGCCGTCGAGGTTCTTGGTGTTCTTGAAGACGGCCATGTTGATGCCGGCGACCATCGAGTTGGTCTGCTTGCCGGCGCCGGGCTTGCCCGCCGGGACCGGGGCGGGGACGACGCCCCAGTCCTCCGGGGCCATGCCCTGGGAGGCGAAGGTCTGCTGCGGGGTCTGCCACAGGACCATGGCCGTCCGGTCCTTGGCGAAGTCGCTCAGGGACTGGTTCTGCGCGTACTCGGCGTTGCCGGGGGCGACGATCTTCTGCGTGGCCATCAGCTCGACGTACTGCTTGACGGCGGCGACGGCTCCGTCGGAAGTGAAGTCGGCCTTGCCGTCGGCGGTGAAGAAGTCGGCTCCGTGCTGCTTGGCGAGGACGAAGACCTGGTGGATGTTGTTGGACAGGTTGGAGCCCTCGACCCCGAGGCCCCACTTCCCGTCCTTGCTCAGCTTCTTGCCGGTGGCGATCACCTCGTCCCAGGTGGTCGGGGGCTCGGTGATGCCGGCGGCCTTGAACATGTGCTTGTTGTAGTAGAGCGCGTACGCCATCGAGTAGAGCGGGACGGCGGCCGGGTCCTGGCCGGGGGTGCCCGTGGAGCCGAGCGCGGAGTCGACGAACCGGTCCTTGCCGCCGATGGCCTCGAAGTTCTTCGCGTCGAAGGGCAGCAGCGCGCCGGTGGACTGGAGCGAGGCGCTCCAGGTGTTGCCGATGTTGAGGACGTCGGGGCCCTGGCCGGAGGTGGTCGCGGTGAGGATCCGGTTGAGCAGGTCGGACCACGGGATCACCTCCAGCTTGACCTTGATCCCGGTCTCCTCCTCGAACTGGTCGAGCTCGGGCTGGAGGACCTTCTTGTCGACCTCCAGGCTGGAGCCCTGGTTGGTGGCCCAGTAGGTGAGGGTCTTCGGCGTCGCCTGGCCGCTCTCCCCGCCGCCGCATGCGGTGGCGGTGAAGGCGAGGGAGAGGGTGACGGCACCGGTGACTGCGGCTCTGATTCTGCGCATGGCTCCTGGGCCCTTTCGGGGGGATGACGAGGATGCCGAACGAGGAGAGCGCCTGGACCGCCCTCCGTGGCATCGGCTTAATTTAGGATGTGAGTTAAACCCCACGGGAAGGTCGCGTCAAGGCCTGTACTGCGGGTATGTTGCAACGAACGACTTCAGAGACGGGGACCCAAGTGCACGCAAGAAGTGGCCGCACGGTGCGTGACCTGCGGCGTGAGAACCGCACCGCCGTTCTGCGCAGGCTGTACTTCGACGGGCCGGCGAGCCGCCTCACGCTCGGCCCCGCGACCGGCCTGAGCTCGGGCTCGGTCAGCAACGTCGTCGCCGAGCTCATCGCGGAGGGTCTGGTCGAGGAGGCCGGCAGCGTCGACTCCGCCGGCGGGCGTCCCCGTACCCTCGTGCGCGTCACCCCGGACAGCGGGTTCATGATCGGTGTCGACATCGGCGAGACCCGGATCAGGATCGAGCTCTTCGACCTCACCCTCACCGAACTCGCCCGCACGGAGCGGGCGCTGGCCAGCACCGGGCCCCGCACCGGGCGTTACGACGTGGACCTCGTCGTCGCCCACCTGCGCGACGGCATCGCCGAGGTGCTGCGGGCCGCGGACGTCCCCGCCGACCGCCTCCTCGGCGTCGGCGTCGGCGTACCCGGCATCGTCGACCATGGTGAGGACGGCGCCGTCGTCCACGGCCAGACCATCGGCTGGGACTCCGTCCCCCTCGAACGGCTGCTGCGCGAGGCCGTCGACCTCCCCGACACCGTGCCGTACCGGATCGACAACGGCGCCAAGACCCTCGGCCAGGCGGAGATGTGGTTCGGCGCGGGACGCGGCGCCCGGAGCGCCGTCGTCGTCCTCTTCGGCTCCGGCGTAGGCGCCTGCTCCGTCACCGACCCCATGGAACCCGGCCGCGCCCTCGAATGGGGACACCTGACGGTACGGGTCCGGGGACGGCGCTGCCGCTGCGGTTCCCACGGCTGCCTGGAGGCGTACGCCGGCGCCGAGGCCCTCCTGGAGCGATGGCGCGAAGCCGGTGGGCGGCCGCCGGCCGGCGCGGACGAGGAGACCGCCCTCACCGCGATGCTCGCCGCCGCCCACCCCGCCGACCCGGCAACCGCACCCGACATCACGGCCCTCGCCGTCCTGGAGGAGACCGCCGAATACCTCGGCGCGGGCTTCGCCGACCTCATCAACCTCTTCCAGCCCGAGCGCATCCTCGTCGGCGGCTGGGCAGGCCTCCAGCTCGGCGAGCGCTTCCTCCGCACCGTCACCCGCTACGCCCGCGAGTACGCGCTCCGCTACCCGGCCAGCCGCACCGGCATCGGCCTGGGCACCCTCGGCCCCGAGGCGGTCACCGTCGGCGCGGCCCTCCTGCCGCTGGCCGACTTCTTCGCCCGGGGCGGCCGCCGCCCCGAGCCCCGGCCCTCCGCACCCGCGCCCGCCTGGCGGGCCGCCCTCCAGGACCGCGTGTGACGCGCGGATCGGGCCCACCGCGTGGCGCCGCTTGACCTTGACACCGTGACAAGGCCTTCACTGGGGCGGAGGAGGTGGTCACGATGACCGAGCGGAAAGACGCCGCACACACGACCCGAGCCCTTCAAGGGCTGGAGCACGACAGCCCGTCGGTACGCCTGCGGGCGGCGCTGGCGGTGGGGACGAGCCCGGACCCGTGGTGCGTCGACGCGCTCATCGGACGGAGCGCGGTCGAACCCGACTTCTCCGTCCGCGAGATGCTCACCTGGGCGCTCACCCGCCACCCGGCGTCGGCGACGGTCCCCGGGCTCGTCGGCGAACTCCGCTCGGAGCACGGTCAGGCACGGAGCCAGGCGCTGCACACCCTCTCCAAGATCGGCGATCGGCGGGCGTGGCCGGCGATCACCCGGGCGCTGCTGACCGACGCCGACGACGAGGTCGCGCGGAGCGCCTGGCGGGCGGCGGTCGCGCTCGTGCCCGAAGAGCGGGAGGCCGAACTGGCCGGCGTGCTGGCCACACAGCTCGGGCGCGGCGGACGCGAGACGCGGTTGAGCCTCAGCCGGGCGCTGATCGCGCTCGGCGAGGCGGCCGCGCCGACGCTGCGTGCCGCGACGGAGCATCCGGACCCTCGGCGGCGTCGGCACGCGATCGCCACGGAACGGCTGGCACGCGACCCGGATGCCGGATTCGATTTCGCGATCGAGGAGGCGAAGCGCATCGTGGCTCTCGGCACGACCGGCCGGGAGGAGTGAACAGGCAGTGTTGATCGGTGAGGTGGCACGACGGTCCGGGGTCAGCGCCCGCATGCTGCGGCACTACGAGTCGCTCGGCCTGGTGCGGCCGACCGGGCGCACGGACGGCGGCTATCGCGAGTACACCGACGAGGACATCCGGCGGATCTTCCACATCGAGAGCCTGCGGTCGTTGGGACTTTCGCTGCGTGAGGTCGGGCGGGCACTCGACGATCCCGGCTTCACGCCCTCGGAGCTCGTCGACGACCTCATCCGCCAGACGCGGGAACGCGTCGCGGTCGAGACCGAACTGCTCACCCGGCTCCACCGGATCGGGGCCGCCGAACCCGCCGGCTGGGAGGACGTCCTGCGGACCGTCGCCCTGCTCCAGGCGCTGGGGTCGAAGAGCGCCGGCACCCGGCAGCGCGCGGCCCTGTCCTCGGCCGGGGGCGAACCGGTTCCCGTCGAGGCGCTGGTCGAGGCGGCGCTGGGCGAGAACGACCCGATCGTCGCCGGAGCCCTTCGCTGGGCGCTGGCGCGCGGGGCCGAGGGCGGACCTGCGCTCCTCGCGAAGGGCCTCGACTCACCGGCGGCCGAGGTACGGGAGCGTGCCGTCCGCTCCCTCGCCGAGCTCCCGGACGAGGAGGCGACCGCCCTGCTGCGGGAGGCGCTCGCGCACCCCGACGCGGTGGTCCGCGGGCACGCGGCGCTGGCGCTCGGGGCCCGCGGCGTGGCCGAGGCGGTCCCGGTGCTCATCGACATGATCGTGGCGGAGACGAACGACGTCGACGCGGCCGACGCGTTGAGCGCGCTGGCGAGCCGTCCCGGGTCGGCGGACGGGATCGCCGCCGGGCTCGTCGAGCGGCTCGCCCACGCCGGCGCCGGGGCGCCCGCGCGCCGGCGGCTGGCGCAGGCCCTCGCGGAGATCCCGGGGGTCACGGCGGCCGGCGCCCTCGCGGAGCTCGCGCGGGACGAGGACCGGTCCGTCGCGCTGACCGCGGCGTACATCGTCGAACTGCGCGAAGGCAGGTAGCGGGATTCCGAACACCCCGTCCACTTGTGCGAAGGGCGGTGACGGCACGTCGGCGGAGCGCCGTCACGCTCCGTGTCCGCCCTTCGCTCGCGCGGGTGGTTCCCGCCCGTGGAGGGCGCTGAGGGGGTCGAAGATCGTCGTACGCTCCGCCCGTAACCATTCGCGGGAGCAAGGGAGTTGTGGTGTCCACAGCAGTCGTGGTCGGTGCCGGGCCGGGGATCGGGAAGGCCGTGGCCTCGCGGTTCGCCCGTGAGGGGTACTCCGTCGCCGTGATCGCACGGAGGAAGGAGACCGTGGAGCAGGTCGCCGCGGAGATCGGGCGGGACGGCGGCAGGGTGCTGGCCCTGACCGCCGACAGCACGGACGAGGCGGGGCTGCGGGCCGCCCTCGACACGGTCGGGAAGGAGCTCGGGCCGGTCGACGCGGCCGTCTACAACGCCGCCCTCATCCGCCGCGACGGACCGGGGGAGCTCGACGCGCGGGGGCAGCTCGACGCCTGGGCCGTGAACGTGGTGGGCGCGCTCACGACCGCGAGCCATGTGGCCCCGGGCATGGCCGAGCGGGGCAGCGGAACGATCCTGGTCACGGGCGGAATGCCCCGGGTCGACCCGGGCTATGTGAGCCTGGGCCTCGGAAAATTCGGTGTCAGGACCCTGGTCGACCTGCTCGACGCGCAGTACGGTCCGGCCGGGGTGCATGTGGCCTCGGTGACCGTCCCCGGGGCCGTGGCGCCCGGTACGGCGTACGACCCGGACGACATCGCGGAGCACTACTGGCGCCTGCACACCCAGCCGCGGGACGGCTGGGAGCGCGAGGTCGTGCACGGCGGCGTACCGGCGGCCCGCTAGCGCGCGCACGCGCGCCGCGGCCCCCGCTGTCAAGGCGTCCTTTCCGGACTCCGCGCCTCGGGAGGTCCCAAGATCACGCCCTGAAGATGCCCAGGGACCTGCCCATGGACCCGCGGACAGGAAAGCAAGAGCCCCTTCGGTCAGGCACCGACGGGGCTTCGGCCATGCCCGGAACGACGCGGCATTCGTGAATGTTCCATGAACTACACAGTGCGACACAGTTCGCGCCCCCTTCTCGTGGATATACACGAAGCAGGAATCCTTGTTCGAGCCGCACTGACGCAAATCCAACTGCCGGGCGTCCCAGCCCATGCAGCAGGATGAGGATCATCTGTGAAGAGAGCCGGCAACGGCCCTCGAGAAAGGAGAACTTCATGCCCCGCGACCTCCAGGGCAAGTGCATATCCCTTTCGGCGGCACCGGGACGATTCACATGAGCACTGTGCTGCTCGACCCGACCGGGCCGGTGCGCACCTTACGCACGGGGGAATCCGCTCTGCAGCGGGGATTCCACGCGTGGGGTGATCTCGTCACGGACACCTGCGGTCCGCTGCGCGTCTATCGCACCGAGCCCGGTCACTTCGAAGGGACCATCGCCACAGGCACCTTCGGCACGGTGCAGCTCGCCGAGGTCCAGGCCGGGCCGCACGCCGTCGAGCGCACCGCGCTGCTCGCCACCAAGGCGGCGACGGCGCCCCTCTATCTCGCGTGCGTCCTGGACGGAGAGGTCCGGGTCCGTCAGGGCGACCTCACGGCCGTCGCCCGGGCGGGCAATCTCTTCTGCTACGACAGCTCCCTGCCCTTCTCCCTCTGGATGCGGCAGCCCATCCACATGGTCACCGTGAAGTTCGACCACCGGCTGGTCGACCTCAGGGCCGGGGTCGAGCACCCGCTGCGGGCGGCCACCTGGTCCGGCTCCGAAGGGGCCAGCGTGCTCCTCGCCGACCTGCTCCGCAGCGCCGCGCGGAACATGTCGCGGCTGGACCCGGCGATAGCGGACCACCTGGGCAGCAGCGTCGCCAGCCTGGTCGGTGCCGTCTGCTCGGAGAAGCTCGGCGAGGCGGTGCCCGACCCCGTCCTGGCCCGCCGCGCCCTGCTGCACCGGATCAAGACCTTCGCCCGCGCCCGGCTCGGCTGCTCCGAGCTGAGCCCCCGGCTGCTCGCCAGGACGCACAAGATCTCCCTGCGCTACCTCCAGCTGCTGTTCCAGGACGAGGACAGCAGTCCCGCCCTGTGGATCCGGAACGAGCGGCTGCGCCGCTGCCGGGACGACCTGTCCGACCCGCGCACCGCCCATCTGACGGTGGCCGGCATCGCCGAGCGCTGGGGCCTCGACAGCGCGTCGCACTTCAGCAAGCTGTTCCGCGAGCGCTACGGGGTGGCCCCCCGCGAGTGGCGCCGCCAGTCGGCACGCGGGCTCCCCTAGGACCGTCCCGCCCGCCCCGCACCCCCTCTCCCCCACCCTTCTCTTTCTCCTCCTCGCCTCCCGCACCGGCGCGCACGCCGAACGAGCGTGCGCAAACCCGTTATGCCGCATGCGTGTTCACGCCAGCGGCGCCGACGGGAAGCCAGGAGACTGGATCCCGATTTCACAGGTTTTGCGGTTCGGCTCTCCCGACACTTCTGTCCGTACCTACCGCATTTCTTTCCGTACCTGTTCCGATCGGTTTTCCCTCGGTAAAAGAACGGACATCATCCGCGCCATTGAACGGGGTTCGCTCGAATGTTGTTTCCTGCGAGAATCGGCATCATCGGAGGCGGCGCCTCCGCCGTATGCCTGCTCGACACTTTGAGCCAGCGCGACGAAATTCCCGAGTCGGTCACGGTGTTCGACCCCTCCCCGCACCTGTGGCGGGGTCGTGCCTACCAACCCGACGCCGCGACCCTGCGGGTGAACGCCCCACCCGAGGACATGACGGTGCGGGCCGGCGACCCGGAGCACTTCACCCGGTGGCTGGAAGCGCGGGCCGTGTTCCTGGGCACGCGCGCCGACCACGTCGACGCCCGCTCGGGCATCACCTTCCCTCCCCGGGCCCTGTACGGCGACTACCTGGAGCAGTGCGCCCGCGCCGCGCTGAACCGGCTCGCGGCCCGCGGCTGCGCCATCCGGCTGGTCCGGGCGGCCGTGGCCGACCTGGCGCGCGAGGACGGCGCCCTGGTCGCGTACACCGCCGACCGCACCCCCTACGCCCTCGACCACGCCGTGCTCTGCGTGGGCACCGGGGAGCCGGCCGACCCGCACGGGCTGACCGGCACACCGGGGTTCGTCGCCGACCCGTACCCGGTGGCGCAGCGGCTCGCCGGCATCGGCGAGCGGGACCGGGTCGTCGTGGTCGGCAGCGGGCTGACCGCCGTGGACGTGGTGCTGCACCTGACCGCGGCGGGGCACTCCGGTGAGATCCTCATGGCCTCCCGGCGCGGGGTGCTGCCGAGCGTCCGCCAACGGCCGGTGGAGCGCGCACCCCGCTACTTCACCGCCGCGCACTTCCGCGCCGTGGCCGCGCGGGGCGAGCGGCTCTCCGTCGCCGACGTGGTCGCCCTGATGGGGGCCGAGCTCGCGGACGCCGGATCGTCGCTCGACTCCGTCGCGGCCGAGATCGCCACGACGGGCACCGAGGACCCCGTCGCCCGGCTGCGGCGCCAGTTCGGCCTCGTGGACGGCACCGACCCGGGCCTGCGGCTCCTCCAGCACGCGGTCCCGGACACGGGCCCCGACGTCTGGCCGCTGCTGCCCGAGCACGAGCGGACCCGACTGCTGCGGGACCACTACCGGACCGTGATGAGCCTGTGCTGCCCCATGCCGCCGGCCAGCGCGGCGACGCTGCTCGCCCGGGCCGACCGCGGCCTGCTGCGGATCGTCCGAGGCGTCGAGCGGATCACCGCCCGACCCTCCGGGGGCTTCCGCCTGGTCGGCGACGCGGGCGTCCAGGACGCCGACGTCGTCGTCAACGCCGTCAGCCCCGCCTCGCACCGCGTCCCGCGCGGGGCGTCGGCGCTCGTCGACGCGCTGGCCCACAGGGGACTCGCCGTCCGGCATCCGCGCGGTGGCGTCCACGTCTCCCGGTCGACCAGCGGGCTGCTCGCCGCCGGCGAGACCGACCGGCGGATCCACGTCCTCGGCGACCTCGCCTCCGGCTCGCTCTTCTTCACCTTCGGCGTGCCCTCCCTGGTGGACCGGGCCGTCGACATAGCGGACGCCGTCCACGCGGAGGCGGCCCGCACCCCCGTCGGGTCCGCGGACCCGGTCCGCGCCCTCTGACGCGTCCGGACAGGCCCTACGGCCCACTCCGCCCCGCGACCACCCCCACCACCGGCCGTACCCCGGCCGCCCCACACCACGAGGAGCCCCCGCATGACCGAGATCGCGACGCAGGAACGGGCCGACTACCTGGCCGACACCCACACCGGCCTCCCCCTGCCCACCGAGCCCGTCTTCGACTCCGTGGAGGACGACCGCAGGCACCGCAAGCAGCGACTGACCGCCGCCCTGCGGCTGTTCGGCAAGTACGGGTACGGGGAAGGCGTGTCGGGGCACATCTCAGTGCGGGACCCCGAGGGCGACGACCTGTTCTGGGTCAACCCCTTCGGTGTCCCCTTCAGCCGGGTGAAGGTCCGCGACCTGATCCTCGTCGACTCCAAGGGCCGCGTCGTCGAGGGCCACCACCGGCTCAACCCCAGTGCCTTCGTGATCCACTCCGCCATCCACCGCGCCCACCCGGGCGCCGTCGCCGCCGCGCACGGCCACACCCCGCACTCGCGGGCGCTCGGCGCGCTCGGCCGGCTCCTCGAACCGCTCGACCAGGAGTCCGCCGCCTTCTACGGCGACCAGGTCCTCTACGGCGACTACGAGGGCCCGTCCATCAGCCTCGCGCAGGGCGAGGACATCGCCGACCGGCTCGGCGACAAGCGGGCGATCCTGCTGCGGCACCACGGCCTGATCACCGTCGGCGGCTCGGTCGACGAGGCCGTGCACTGGTTCTTCACCTACGAGGCCGCCGCCCAGGTGCAGTTGCTCGCGGCGGCCGCCGGGCAGGTGCAGCCGATGAGCCACGAACAGGCCGAGGCCGCCCGCGACGGCTTCGGGGACCGCCACCTCGGCTGGTTCAGCTTCCAGCTGCTCTGGGACGAGATCGTGCACGAGCAGCCGGACCTGCTCGACGAGTGACCGGAGCCGGGCCGGCCGGCCCGTGACAAGAGCGAAAGGCCGCTCCCCGATGAGGGGAGCGGCCTCTCGCGTGCCGGTGACCGACCACCGACGACCGGTCACCGGCCGTCCGCTCCGGGCCGGGTCAGCGCCCGGACCGGCCGGCGGACTCGGCCGTACGGCCGTCGGCCTTCTCGGTACCGCCGCCGTCGGCGTCGGCGTCGGCGGAAGCCGCCTCCAGGGAGCCGGAGGCCGGGGAGCCGGCCCGCGAGGAGCCGGCCTTCCTCCGGGCCGCCGCCGCGGCGATCGGCACCGAGAAGGCCGAGACGGCGGCGATCAGGACGATGACCCAGATGCCCTGGTGGTATCCGGTGAGCGACTCGGCGTGCGAGGGGCTCTCCTCACCGCCCATGCGCACGGTCACCACGGCGAGCACCACCGCGGCGCCCACCTGGTAGCCGGTCTGCAGGATGCCCGCGGCGAGGCCCTGCTCGGACTCGTCGACGCCCGAGGTGGCCGCGACGTTGGCCGCGGTGAAGGCGAAGGGGAAGCCGACGCCGATGAGCACCATGCTCGGCAGGATCACCAGCCAGTAGGAGGAGCCCTCGCCCACCCGCAGGAAGAGCAGGAAGGCGACGGTGTAGGCGAACATGCCGCCGAAGACCGGCCAGCGCAGTCCGGTACGGCCCAGCCACTTCCCCGCGCGGGGCGCGAAGGTGAGGATCATGAGGCCGATCGGCAGGAAGGCGAAGGCCATCTGCAGCGGGGACCAGCCCCGGTAGGACTGGAGGTAGAGGCTGCCGATGAACTGGTAGCTCATGTAGGTGCCGAGGATCGCCGCGGCGATGAGGCTGGCGCCCACCAGCGATTTGTTACGGAGCAGACCGAGCCGCAGCAGCGGCTGCGGGCTGCGGGACTCGATCGCCACGAAGGCGGCGAGGAGCAGGGCGGCGGCGCCGAGGACGCCGAGGGTGACGCCGGAGAACCAGCCCGAGGACGGGGCCTGCACGATGCCGTACACGAGGAGCAGCATCGCGGCGGTGACCGTGACCGCGCCGGCGGCGTCGAAGTGTCGCTTGGAGCCGTCGTGCGCCGGGTCCTTGGGGACCAGGATCAGGGCTCCGATCAGGGCGGCGATCGCCACCGGCACGCCGAGCACGAAGGTCCAGCGCCAGCTCGCCTGGGTGAGGGCGCCGCCGACGACCACGCCGATCGAGTAGCCGATGGCGCCGCAGGCCGTGTAGATGCCGAGGGCGCGGTTCCGCTGCGGTCCCTCGGGGAAGTTCCCGACGACGATCGAGAGGGCGGAGGGGGCGGTCAGCGCGGCGCCGATGCCCATCACGAGCCGGCCGACGATGACCAGGAGGCCACTGTTCGCCAGCCCTCCGAGGAGGGAGCCGGCCGCGAGGACGGTGAGGCCGACGAGGAAGACCCGCCGCCTGCCGAGGAGGTCGGACATCCGGCCGCCGAGCAGGAGGAAGCCGCCGAAGCCGAGGACGTACGCGCTCACCACCCATTGGGCGGCGGACGTGCTCATGCCGAACTCGTCCTTGATCTGGGGGGTGGCGATGCCGACCATGATGTTGTCGAGGGCGTCGAGGGAGAACGCCCCGCACACCACCACGAGCATCAGCCATTCCCGCAGGCCCCATCGCACGCGGGCCTCGGGGTCATTCGGACCGGGTAAAGCGCCGTCCGCCGTGGCGTCGTCCGCGATAGTCATGAACTGGATCTCCTTGTCGGACCGACCGTAGAGTCGAGGGAAGGACGAGGGCAGGACGGAGTGACCGCCGAATTTCCCGTACGGGGGGGCAGCGGACAACACCACTTCTGTACTAACCTCTACAGAAGAGGCTATCGACCGGCTGATCGGCCGTCAAGGAGGACATGTGGCCCGCACCGGACGCCCCCGCAGCTTCGATCGGGACGCCGCACTGCACACGGCGATGCTCGTCTTCTGGGAGCGCGGGTACGCCACCACGTCGACGACCGACCTGAGCGCCGCGATGGGCATCAACCCGCCCAGCCTGTACGCCGCCTTCAAGAACAAGGAGCAGTTGTTCCGGGAGGCCATCGAGCTCTACGAGCGCACCGAGGCGGAGTCCTCGCGCCGGGCCATGGACGAGGCCGCGACGGTCCGCGAGGCCATCGCCGCGCTCCTGCACGGCAGCGTCGACCGCTTCACCGCCGCCGACAGGCCGCGCGGCTGCATGATCGTGCACGCCGCCAGCAGCTGCACCACCGACCACGAGTCCGTACGGGACTTCGCGCTGCGCTGCCGGGCCCGGACCAAGTCCACCCTCAAGACCCGGCTGGACGCCGCGGTGGCGGGCGGGGAGCTCGCCGAGGACACGGACACGGACCGGATCGCCGCCTTCTACACCACGTTCCTCAACGGCCTCTCGTTGCAGGCGCGGGACGGGGCCGAGCGCGCCCAGCTGCACGAGCTGGTGGACATGGCGATGTCCGTCTGGAGCCCGCGGACCGGTCCGCTGGTCGCCGCGTAACACGGAAAGACGGAGGGAAGCGCGCACGGCCGGGCCGTGCGCGCTTCCCTCCGCCGACGGTCTTCCGTCACCCGGCCTCAGTGATCTTGTCCAGCCAGGCCCGCGTGGCGTCCGGCGTCTTGACGGCCTCCCACATGTCGGCCGGGTGGTTGAAGTTGGCGACGAACGCGTCGGCGACGCGCTGATCGGCCGTGGCGGTCACGAAGATCCCGCCCAGGTGCTCGACCGGCGGCGCGACGTTCAGGTTCGACCAGGCGACGACCGGTTCGGCGATCCGCCACAGCCGCTCGGCCACCCGCTCGGCGAACGCCTCGTCGAACGGACCGCCGGCGACGATGAGTTCGGCGATCTCGAAGGCGCTGCGCGAGCCGAGGTTGGCGCCCTGCCCGGCGAGCGGGTCGTTGACGATCCAGGCGTCCCCGAGGGCCAGCGCGATCCTGCCCGAGTCGAGCGCGGCCCAGCTGCGGCGGACCACCGGGGTGAGGCCGCCCTGGATCACGTCGCCGGGGCGGCGGATCCCGAACTCCCGGTCGGAGATGCGCTCGCGCAGGTCCGGCGCGTACTCGGCGACGAGCCCCAGGAGGGTCTTCTCGAAGCCGGCGGGGTCCTCCGCGTGGTCGTAGGAGGCGAGTTGCTCCAGCGCACCGCCCGGCAGGCCCTCCACGACGATGCCGTGCACGGGTCCTTCGGCGGTCAGGATCCGGGTGGAGAAGATCTCGCCCGCCTCGGAGACCTGGAAGTGGATGTGGCCCGGGTCGACGGGCGCGATGCCGTGGAAGAGGCCGGCGGTCAGGACGCGCTGGGGCTCCGTGTAGGGCGAGCGCTCCGGATCGCGCGGGAACAGGCCGGTGGTGGCGGCCCGTCCGGTGGCGACCACGACCAGGTCGTGGTCGCGGGAGATCCGCTCGATCTCGGCCGCGTCGGGCCGCAGCACGACCACGCGGCCGCCCCGCTCCAGGTAGTCGGCGGTGAGCGTGGGCAGGTAGAGGCGCAGGTCGACGCCGCTCGCGGGGGCGTCGAGGCGGCCGAGGAAGCCGATCTCCGGCTCCCCGCGTGCCACGAGGCGGACGCCGAGGGTGTCGTTGTCCCCTCCCTCCCAGTGCGAGACGCCCAGTTCGCGCTCCCGGTCCAGGGTCCGGCCGAACCGGACGGGGAGGCTCAGCGGGCGCCCCGCCGCGAGGTCCTCGGTGCTGCGCTCGGCGTAGACCGTCGTGGTCACTCCCGCCTGCTGGAGTCGCAGGGCGAGGTGCAGGCCCGAGATGCCTGCGCCGACGATGGCGATGTCTGACATGGTGCTCCTTGCTCCTTCTGGGGTCGGGCGCGCGGGAGCGGCCGTCGGCCGGCGCGCTCGGGCGGATGTCAGGCGAACTGCGGGAGCACGTGCTCGGAGAACAGTTCGAGGGAGCGGCGGGCCCGGTCGACGGGCAGCCCCGGCGCGCGGCCGAAGAAGATGACGCGTTCGACGTCGCCCAGCGGCTTGATCCGGTCGCGCAGCCCCTCGGCGACCACGTCCGGCGGGCCCACCAGGAACAGTTCGCGCGGCAGGTCGTCCACGGACGGCAGCCCCGGGTTGCCGAACCACTCCTGGAACTTGTTCAGCAGGTACCAGTAGTGCTCCCTGATCTCCTGCCAGCCCTCCTCGGCGTCCTCGCACACGTAGACGCCGGGGGTGACGATGGCCGTCAGACCGAAGCCGGCCGGGTCGTGCCCGTGCTCGACGAGGGTCCGCCGGTACAGGTCGAGGACCTCCGGCGAGGTGCCGAGGTCGGGCAGGAAGCGCAGCCCGTGGCGGCCCGCGCGCCGGGCCGCGGCCTCGCTGCCGCCACCGATCCACACGGGCGGCGGGCTCTGCGGGACCGGGGTGACGACGACGTCGTCGAGGTCGAAGTGCTTCCCGGCGTACGAGAACGGTTCGCCGGTCCAGGCACGGCGGAGGATCTCCACGGTCTCCTCGGTACGGGCGCCCCGCTTGGCCCGGTCGAAGCCGAGGGCCTCGAACTCCTTCTCCCGGTAGCCGGGGGCGAGGCCGAGCTCCAGTCGGCCGCCGGAGAGCAGGTCGGTGACGGCCGCGTCCTCGGCGAGCCGCAGCGGATGGGTGAGGCCGGCGAGGACCATGGCGGTGCCGAGCCGGACCCGGCTGGTGCGGGCGGCGATGGCGGCGAGCGCCGGGAACAGGGACGGCAGGTAGCCGTCGTCGGTGAGGTGGTGCTCGGACAGCCAGACGGACTCGAACCCGAGGGTCTCGGCGTCGGTGGCGAGCGACAGCGTCTCCTCGTAGACGTCGGTCCAGGGCCGCCGCCATCCGGCCGGGTTGCGGAAGTCGAGCCAGATGCCGAATTTCACTGTTTCTCCTGGGAGTTCGGGGTGGATACGGTCGGACGGTCGGGCGGACGTGCGTCGGCCGGTCTGCCGGGCGCGGGGCGCGGGTCAGGCCTCGGAGAGCGCGCGCGGGCCACCGTTGACGAAGACGAGCGGGGGCCGCCGGTACCGGCCGCCGGTGGCCAGCACCTCCCCGATCAGGACCGTGTGGTCGCCCGTGTCGTGGCGGTCGTACAGGGTGCACTCGAGCCAGCCGGGTGCGTCGAGGACCAGGGCCCCGGTGCGCTCCCCGGGGGTGGCCGTGCAGGTGAGCAGGGCCCTGGCCCGGGTCTCCCGGTCGCCGCCCAGGGCCTCGGCCATGTCGATGCCGGCGACGTCGAGGATCGACACCGCCCAGACCTTGGTCGTGAGCAGTGTCGCGAGGACCTCGGAGTCGCGGGGGACGGCGAGGGAGACGAGCGGTGGGTCCAGGGAGACGGAGGTGAAGGAGCGGACGGCCACCGCGTCGTGGCGCCGTCGGTCCCCCTCCTCCTCCTCGTACGTGGTCACGACGCAGATGCCGGTGGCGAAGGTGCGCATGGTCGCGGTCAGGTCCAGGGACATGTCAGGCCTCTCGGTGGGGGGGGTGGGTGATCGGCCGGGTGTGCCGGGCCGGCCGGTGGCGACGGCCGGGCGGCGGAGCTTCCCGGTGGCGGTCCTGGGCGGTTCGTGTCCGGTCAGAACCTCGACGTGCACCTCGTCGGCCCCGAAGCGCCGCCGCACCCGCTCGCGCACCCGCTCCGTCGCCTCGTCCGGCGGGACCCCCGGCCGGGGCCGGAAGAACACCGCGAGCCCGGCGGAGCCTGTAGCGCCGGCTGCGGAGCTCGTGCCGGCTGCGGAGCTCGTGACGTCCGCTGAGCTCGCGACGTCCACTGAGCCGGTGCCGTCCGCCGCGAGCGGGCGGGCGACGGTGAAGGACGGGAGCACGTACGGGAGTTCCTCGACGGCGTCCTCGATCTCGTGGCCGTGCCACCGTCCACCGCCCACCTCGATGAGGCCGTCGGCCCTTCCGGTGACGGTGAGTTCGCCGTCCGCCACGAAGGCCAGGTCGTCGGTGACGAGCCAGCCGTCGTCCGAGAGCGGGGCCGGACGCGCCACCCCGTCCACGAGGTAGGTGTCGGCCACCGGCGCTCCGGTGATCTGGAGCCGGCCCACGACCCCGGTCGGCACCACCCGCCCCGCCTCGTCCACGACCCGTACCGACACTCCGGGCTGCGGTGTCCCCACCGGCACATGGCGCCGGCGCGGTCCGTCCGTGGGGCGGAAGACGCCGTCGACGACGCCGGAGGCCGTCTCCGGCATGCCCCACCCGGGGTGTACGGCGGTGGCCGGCAGTCCGTGGGGGGCGAGCGCCTCCACGAACCGCCGTACGACACGGTCCTTGACCGCCTCGCCGCCGTTCATCACGTAGCGGAGCCGGCTCAGGTCCCAGGAGCGGTCCGGCGCCCCGGCGAGCCGGTCGACGAGGAGCGCGAGGACGCGGTTGGGCGCCCAGGTGGTGTCGATCCGCTCCCCCTCGGCCACGTCGAGCCAGCGCAGCGGGTCGGCGCGGACCCAGCCGGCGTCGGCGTGCACCTGGTGGCAGCCGAGGTAGACGTCCCGTACGTGGAACATGACGATTCCGCTGACGTGGTCGAGCGGCATCCGGTTGAGGCTGCGGGTGTCCGGGCCGAGGCCCCGCACGAGGGCGGTGCCGTGCGCCCTGGCGAGCACCTGCCGGTGGGTCAGCGGTACGGCCTTGGGGCGGCCGCCGCTGCCCGAGGTCAGGGTGAGCACCGCCGGATCGTCGGGCCGCGCCGCGACCTGCTCGCCGGAACCGGTGGACGGGTGGGGCCCCTGGCCGAAGGGGCGCAGCCCCGGCGGGTGCGGGCCGGGCGGCTCGTCACCGAGCAGCCACGCCTCCCCGACGGCCTCGACCGCCTCGGCGAGTCCGTCGGCACCGGAGCCGTACGACACGGGCAGCGGGACGAGTCCGGCGAGCACGCACCCCCAGAAGGAGATGAGCAGGTCGCCGGTGCGGTTCGTGCGGAGGATCACCCGCGCGCCGGGCCGCGCACCGGCGGCGGCGAGTTCCGCCGCCGTCCGTGCCGCGTCCGCGTACAGCTCGGTGTACGGCCTGTGGGCGGCCGTGCCCGTGCCGTCGATCACGAGGACGCCGTGCGGACCTCGCGCGGCACGCCGCAGCGCCTCGCCGAGCGTGCCGACCGAGGGCGCCGGCAGCGGCCCGCCGCTCAGCTCGGCCCGGTCCGCCCGGTCCGTCGCGACCGTGGCGGCGCGCGGTCCTGCGGCCTTCGCGCGCGGGTGTCCGCTCATGCCACGATGCCCAGGCTGAAGGGGTTGGACGGGGTGCCGCCGAGCAGGTGCGCGCCCGCCGACTGGAGCACCTGGTCCTGGGCGATCACGTGCTGGCGCATCGTCGTCAGGTCGCGCAGCCAGCGGTCCAGCGGCGAGGGCCGGTAGACGGCGGTGGTCGCCACGAGGTCGTACAGCCGGGTGACGATGGTCCGGGCGACCCGGAAGGCGTTGACGCGCGCGAGGACGGTGTCCACCCGGTCGTCGCGGCCGATCTCGCCGCCCTTCTCCAGGATCTCCGCCTGCCTGCGCAGGCTGCCGTAGACGGCGTGCCGGGCCGCGCCGAGCTCCATCTCGGCCTCGGCGATGGTCATCTGTACGCGGTAGGTGTCGGCCCAGGGTGTGGCGGCGGCGCGGTCGACGCGGCCGGCGGCCAGTTCCCGTACGTGGTCGAGCGCGGCCCGGGCCACGCCGAGCGGCACGCCGGGCATGTTGCGCAGGATCGCCTCGGCCGTGGAGTGCGGGCCCTCGACGCGCGGGGCGCCGAGGCTGAAGGAGTGCTCCTCGGGCACGAAGAGGTCCGTCGCCTGGTAGTCGTTGCTGCCGCTGCCGGCGAGGCCGGTGGTGTGCCAGGTGTCGAGGACCTCGAACTCGTCGCGGCGGGCCAGCATGATGCGCCAGTGCCGGGGCGAGCCGTCGGGTCCGGGCTCGGGCTGCCCGTCCTGGTGGACGAAGCAGCCGGCCACGACCCAGTCGGCGTGGGTGATGCCGCTGCCGAACCCCCAGCGTCCGGTGACCCGGTAGCCGCCGGGCACCCGCTCGGCCCGGCCGAGCGGCAGGATCAGTCCGGCGGTGATGGCGTCGGGGTCGCTGAGCTCCTCCCTGGCGACGGACTCGGGCAGGAACTGCGCGTAGAGGGGGGTGTCCATGCCGATCATGGCGCACCAGGCGGCGGAGGCGTCGCCGCGGGCGAGGGTCTCCACCACCTCCGTCTGCTGGACGGAGTCGAGGCCCGGGCCGCCCAGTTCGGTGGGCACGCCCATGCGGAAGACGCCCGCGTCGCGCAGCTTCTCCACGACCGCGTCGGGCAGCCTGCGGGCCCGCTCGATGTCGTCGGAGAGGCCCCGCAGCACCGGGACGAGGTCCTCGGCACGCCTGAGGAGCTCCTCCGGAGTGGTCGGCCGGGTGGGGTCGGGACGCCGGGCGGCGACCTCCTGTGAAGTGACCATGTGCTGTAGTCCCCTGTCTCACTGGTGTCCGGTGGGGTTCCGCGGTCAGCGGTAACGCCCCGGCGCGATGGCGTTGTTGGGGTCGAGTACGGCTTTGAGCCGACGGGTCAGGGCGAGGGCTCCGGGATCGGCGGCGAGGGCGTCGCGCCGGTGGGCGTGGTCGACGTCCAGCCGGTAGGGCGCGTAGCCCGCGTCGGCGAACGAGGTGTGGAGCAGGTCCAGCGCGCGGTGGGCCCGCTCGGGTGCGTCCCCCTCGCGGGGGAACTTCATCGCCACCACGCAGTCGATGAGGTCGGGGCCGAGGAGGTGCAGCGTCGCCGAGAGGCGGGTGCCGGTCGCGGCGGCCGCCTCCCGCAGCAGTCCGTCCGCGCGGGAGACGTCCGCGCCGGTGAACGGCAGCAGCGGCAGGAAGAAGACGAAGCCGGCCTCCGCGTCGACGCGGTCCGCGGGCACGCCCATCTTGGCCCGGAAGAGGACGTCGGCGATGTCGGGGTCGCCGGCGTAGCCGCGCTCCACCAGCCGGGCGACCTCGTGGTTCGGGTGGGCGGGGTCGATCGCCTCGGTGGCCGTCACCTGGGTGAACAGGCCCGAGCGGCGGGCCTCGGCGGTCAGGATGCCGGTGAGGGCCTCGACGGCCTCGGCCGTGCCGTCGACGGGGAGGTGCACGAGGAACTCGCCCTCGGTGCCGCCGTACGAGCGGGCCGCCGCCGGATCGTAGATCCTCGGGACGCCGCGCGTGAGGCCCTGGGCGACCCAGCGGCGCACCGCGTCGGTCGCCGCGCTCAGCGCGGACTGCGGGAAGTCGAGCCGGACCACGCGCAGCGCCTCGGGCCGGGGGGCCAGCCGGATCACGGCGGCGGTGACCACGCCGAGGGAGGACTGGACGAAGAGCGGCAGCGGCGAGGGGCCGAGGCCGTGCGGGTAGACCGGTGCGGTCCGGTCCTCGGTGGGCCACCAGCCGACCCGTACGGTCTCGCCGTCGGGCAGCACCACCTCCAGGCCCGCGAGGTCGTCGGTGCGCTGGCCGCGCAGGCCGACGCCGCGGTCCAGGGCGTTGCCGAGGACGCTGGTGGCGGCGGCGGAGACCGTGACGTTGACGAGGCGCGGGGTGTGGGCGAGGAGCCGGGAGAGGTGGCCCTGGGTGACCCCGGGCTCGACGACGGCCCAGCCGGCCTCCAGGTCGAGCTCGCGGACCTTGTCGAGGCCGCCGAGGTCGAGGACGACGGCGTCGTCGTCGGCCGGTTCGCGGGAGCCGAGGCCCCAGTTGCGGCCGGTGCTGACGACGTGGAGGCTGCCCGACCCGGTGTCCCCGGCGAAGAGTTCGACGAGCTCGGGGACCTGTCCCGCGGTGGCGGGCCGCAGCACGGCGGCGACGCGGCGGGTGCGGAAGAGGCTGGCGTTGGGGCCGAGGAGGCGGGTCGCCCGCTCGTCGTTCTCGGGGCGCAGCACCCGGTCCTCGCCGAGGATCCGGGCGGCCGCGTCCAGCGCCTTGCGCAGGGCGGGGTTCCCGGACGTGGGCGGGGTGGAGGCTGCGTCAGGGGTGGTGGTTGCGTCGACGGCCCTGGACTGTTCGGTCATGGTGGTCTCCCTGGTCTCCCTTGTCTCTCTGGTGGGCCGGGCCCGGGTCACGGGCCGATGGCGGGGGTGAGCGCCCCGTGCAGGAACACCAGGGGGTCCTGCGGTGCGCGCACGCCGGTGGCCAGCACGGTGCCGATCACCATGAGGTGGTCGCCGACGGTGAACGAGTCGGCGAGCGCGCACTCCATCCAGCCGGACCCGTCGAAGAGGAGGGCTCCGGTGCGCGGCCCCGGCACGGCGGGCAGTTCTGCCAGCGCCTCCGTCCGGCTCTCCCGCGAGCCGGCGAGGCGGCGGGCGGTCTCGGCGCCGTCCGCGGCCAGGATCGACACGCCCCATCGCCCGGAGGCGAGGAGATCGGCGAGGAAGGCCGATCCGTGGCGCAGGGAGAGCGACACGAGCGGGGGGTCGAAGGAGACGGGGACGAGCGAGTTGACCGTGATGGCGTCGTGGCGACGCCCGTCCGGGCCTCCCGGGGTCTCGGTCCAGGTGCTCACCACCCCGACGCCGGTGGCGAAGTGCCGCATCACCGTGCGCAGATCGAGTTCCACGGTGTTCCTCCTTCGTTCGCTGACGGCCCCTTGGCGAGAGCAAGCTATGGTCCGCCGCAGGGCGACTGTGCTGTCCCCGCGCATGCGCTCTGTCGCGTTCGCGAATGCCCGAAGTGCGCTGATGCGGTACTTGCCGTGCGCGGTCGGCCGAGAACCGGGCACCCGGTTGCGGTCAGACTGCGACGGAGAATCCGGCCATGAGGGGGAACAGTGATTCGCACTGCGGCAGTGGTGGGGACCGGGCTGATCGGCACGTCCATGGGACTCGCGCTGACCCGCCGCGGCGTCCACGTCCACCTGCTCGACGCCGACGAGTCGGCGGCGCGGGTGGCCGCGGCGCGGGGCGCCGGCGTCTTCGGCCCGCCTTCCGAACCGGTCGACCTGGCCGTCGTCGCCGTACCGCCGACGCGGGTGGCGCAGGTGCTCGCGGACCAGCAGCGCCGTGATCTCGCCCACGCCTACACCGATGTGGCGAGCGTCAAGTCGGCCACGGCGCTGGCCGTCTCGCGCTCGGGGGTGCACCGTCCGAGCTATGTGGGCGGCCATCCCATGGCGGGAAGCGAGCGGTCCGGCCCGCTGGCCGCCCGTGCCGGTCTCTTCGAGGGGCGGACCTGGGTCCTGACCCCCGGCCCCGAGACCTCGTCGGGCACGCTCAACCGGGTGCTGTCCGCCGTCGCACTGTGCGGTGCCGTGCCCCTGGTGATGGAACCGGGCGTGCACGACCGGGCGGTGGCCCTCGTCTCCCACGCGCCGCACCTCGTGGCGACCCTGATGGCGGCGCGTCTCGGCGGGGCGTCGCGGGAGGCACTCGCTCTGGCCGGGCAGGGCGTACGGGATGTCATCCGGGTCGCCGGTGGCGCTCCGACGCTGTGGACGGACATCGTCCGGTCCAACGGTCCTGCCATCGCGGAGATCCTCGGCGACCTGCGCAAGGACCTGGAGGCGCTGACCCGCGCGCTGAACGCCCTCGAGGTGTCGGGGCCGGAGTCGGAGGAGGCCCTGGCCTCGCTCGTGGACCTGCTGGAGCGGGGCCGGGAGGGCTGGGAGTCGGTGTACGAGCCGGGTGGCCGGATCCCGGTGGAGCGGGTGACGCTGACGGTCCCGCTCGACGGCGGGCCCGGTGAGGTGGATCGGCTGATCGACGCGGCGGAGGGGTGGGGCATCGACGCGGACGGCATCCGACTGAGCTGGTCCGACGCGGACACGGAGCTCTCGGCTCTTCTCGCGGCCCCCGCTCCCACGGCGGAGGCGGTCCGCCGCCGGCTCGCCGACGACGGCTGGCGGGTCACGGTGGCGGCGGGTTCCTGAGCGAGCCGGGGCCGTCGCGGGACGACGGCGCGCGCCATGGGGCGCGGTACGGCTTGCCGTACCGCGCCTCTCGGGGTTACGACGCCGGGCCGCCGCACCGGCCCGGCGTCGTCATGTCTCCCCGCCGTCGCGTCAGTCGGTCGCCGCTTCGGCCGCCGCGTCGGCCGGCAACCCGTAGGCGTCGGCTATGAGTTCGTAGGAGCGCACCCGGAAGTCGGGGCCGTGCGAGTTCATGGCGAGCATCAGCTCGTCCGCGTCGGTCCGCTTCTGGAGCTCGTCAAGACCGGCCCTGACCTCGTCGGCCGTGCCGTAGAGGGCGTTGTCGAGCCAGGTGCCGAGGACCGCGCGTTCCTGCTCGGTGAAGACGTGCCGCTCGGCCTCCTCGGGCGTCGGGACGAGACCGGGCCGGCCGCTGCGCAGCCGTACCGTGGCGAGCGCGCCGGTGAGGGCCTGCCGCCGCGCCTCCTCGGCGTCGTCCCCGGCGAAGGCGAAGACGCCGAGCACGACGTACGGCTCGGCGAGGGTCGCGGAGGGACGGAAGCTCGACCGGTACAGCTCCAGGGCCGGGAGCGTGTTGCGCGCGGAGAAGTGGTGGGCGAAGGCGAACGGCAGGCCCAGCCGGCCGGCGAGCTGTGCGGAGAAGCCCGAGGAGCCGAGCAGCCACACCTGCGGCTGCCCCACCTCGCCCTGCACGGGACCGGGTACCGCGTGGATGCGCCGGTAGGGGTGCCCGTCGGGGAAGTCGTCGCGGAGGAAGCGGATGAGCTCGGCCACCTCGGCCGGGAAGTCGTCGCTCTCCGCTCCGCCGGCCCGCCGCAGCGCGGCCGCGGTGGCGCCGTCGGTGCCGGGCGCGCGGCCGAGGCCGAGGTCGATGCGCCCCGGCGCGAGCGCCTCCAGGGTGCCGAACTGCTCGGCGACCACGAGCGGGGCGTGGTTGGGCAGCATCACGCCGCCGGAGCCGAGCCGGAGGGTACGGGTCTGGGCCGCCAGGTGGGCGAGGATGACGGCCGGGCTGCTGCTGGAGATGCCCGGCATGGAGTGGTGTTCGGCCACCCAGTACCGGAGCAGGCCGCGGGCCTCGGCCAGTCGGGCCAGTCGGGCCGAGGTCTGGAGCGCCTCCCGGGCCGTGGTGCCCTCGCCGACGGCCGCGAGGTCGAGTACGGACAGCGGGACGGGGGCGGTTCCCCGGGCGGTGCCACGGATG
The DNA here is from genome assembly GCF_006539185.1 of Streptomyces gardneri. Classification (GTDB taxonomy): domain Bacteria; phylum Actinomycetota; class Actinomycetes; order Streptomycetales; family Streptomycetaceae; genus Streptomyces; species Streptomyces gardneri. The sequence continues at coordinate 238,570 of NZ_BJMN01000005.1, read as the reverse complement.
AATTCGCTGTTGGACGCAGTCATGCCCGCGACAACGGCAAGCCGCCTCACGGCATTCCCACTCAACCGGTAGGGAAGGAATGTTGGCCGACACCCCACCTCGAACGGCCGGTCCGCGCGTCTTGCGCAAGCGGGGTGAATCCTTTCCGGACCTCCCCGCCTCCTATGTGCGTGTACCGGCCGTGGGGGCCGGTGGAACCAAGAGGAGAAAGCCGAGATGGTCACCGGACTCGTCGTACTCGGAGTCGTGCTCGTGGGCGCGTGCAGCTGGCACCTGACGCGTCGCTACAGGAGCCGGGGCTGACCGGCACCCGCGCCACGCGCCGCCCACCGAGGATGAGTTATGAGTAGGACATGAACCGACGCTTCACCTGGCCGGACGAGCGGCTGATCAAGGCCGCTCAGGACGGCGACGTCAGCTCGCTCACCACCGTCGTCGTGCAGTCGCAGCCGCACGTGCGCAAGTTCGCCCTGTCCCTCTGCGCCTCGCCGCAGGACGCGGAGGACGCCGCGCAGGAGGCGCTGATCATCCTGTACCGGAAGATCGGCACCCTGCGGGCGACGGGCGCGCTCGCCTCGTGGATGTTCCGGATCGTCCGGAACGAATGCCTCCGGCAGATGCGCCTGCTCGCCTCGCGGCGCGAAGGGGCATCCGACCAGCCGGAGACGCCCGACGGGCCGTCCGCCGAGGAGTCGGTACTGCACAGGATGGAGGTGGAGCGGATCGCCGCCGCGATCGGGGCGCTCCCCCGTGACCAGCGGCAGGTCCTGGTCATGCGGGACATCCAGGGCCTGCCGGGCAGGACCGTCGCCGACACGCTCGGACTGAGCGGCGCCGCGATGAAGTCACGTCTGCACCGGGCACGCACGACGCTGCGCCACTCCCTGGCGACGACCGGCCAGATGCCCGGTCCCGCCGTCGACCCATCAGTGGGAGGAGACCCACGACCGTGAACACGACGAACGCCGTGAAGCCCGTGAAACCCACGCGCCCCGCCCCCTCCGCCCCACCCGAGAGGAACTTCGCCAGTAAATCCGTCCCGCGCCATCTGGCGCGCGGCGCCGTCGGCTTCGGGCTGATCATCGGCTCGATCGTCCTGGTGCCGGTCGCCGGACCGGCCACCCTGCTGGCGGCGCCGCTCGCCCTGATCGCCTTCCGCGGCTGCCCCACCTGCTGGATGGTGGGCCTGGCGCAGACCGTCTCGCGCGGTCGCCTGGAGCGACAGTGCACGGACGGCGTCTGCACCATCGCCAAGGCGCACCCGGCGGCCCGGGCCCCGGAGTAGCCGTCGGCCGACACCGGCGTCCCGGCCCCACCGAACACCAGGTGGAGGCCGGTTCGCCGGTGGGACGGCCACCTTCGATTTCGCACGCGTGACCCACGAATTCCCGTTTCCTTCCGCCGACATGGTCGTTGCACCCAAAGATCCATTGGGGTGACGCAGCGTCACCGTCGATCGAAAGTGCGTGCAATCCGTGAGTGTCATCTCAGAGAACGTGTGGTTTCCCCACGACCGTTCCGGGCCGTCCCGGCTCGATGCCCGGCTCTTCTGTCTCCCGCACGGCGGAGCGGACGGATCGGCGTTCCGCCCCTGGCAGGGCCTGCTGGGCGCGGGAGTCGAGGTCGTGCCCGTTCAACTGCCGGGGCGCGGGATCCGCATGGCGGAGACCGCCGAGAGCTCGATCGTCCGGCTCGGCGAGAAGCTCGCCGAGCCGATCGCCCGCCGCGCCGACGGCCTTCCTTACGTGCTGTTCGGTCACAGCATGGGCGCCCTGCTCGCCTATGAACTCGGACTCGCCCTCCAGGACGGGCCCAACCCCCCGGCGGCGGTGATCGTCTCCGGTGCCGTCCCGCCGCACGTACCTCGCAGCACCCCCGCGATGCATCTGCTCGCGGACGAGGAGTTCCTCGGCCGTCTCGGCGCGCTGGGCGGCATTCCGCCGGAGCTGCTCGCCGAGGAGGAGTGGCTGGAGCTCTTCCTTCCGGTGCTGCGCGCCGACTTCGAGGCGGCCGAGACCTATCGGACCCGAAGCACGCTGTCGCCCGGTGTGCGGCTGATCGCCCTCGGCGGCTCCGAGGACCCGGCGGCGCCGCCCGCCGAGGTCGAACGCTGGCGGGAGCTGGGCACCGACGTGACGGTCCGGACCTTCACCGGCGGCCATTTCTTCCCCTTCGAGTCGGCCGACCAGGTTCTCGCCCTCGTGTCGGCCGCCTGCCGGGCCCGCTGACCCGCACCCCCTCCGTACGGACTTCGTGATGCAAGGACTGTCTTTCATGAGCAACACATCTTCACGACGGCGAGGGCGCTACGGCGTCGACGGCCCGGCCTGGCTGCTGGCGTTCGGCGCCGGGGTCGTGGCGCCCCTGGCGGCGGTCGCCGCCGGCGGACCCCGCCGGCTGCTGCGGATCCCGCCGGTCCTGGCCGTCGCGGGAGGGCTCTTCCTCCACGCTTCGGTACGGGGCAAGTTCCTCGTATGGGAGGAGCAGTTGGACGCGCTCGACCTGAAGGGCGGCGAGCGGGTGCTGGACCTGGGCTGCGGGCGCGGAGCCGTACTGACCGCCGTGGCCCGCCGCGTACCGAAGGGCCGGGTCACCGGCGTCGACATCTGGCGCTCGGTGGACCAGTCCGGCAACAACGAGCGGAGCGCGGTCGCCAACGCCGAGCGCGAGCGGGTCGAGGACCGGATCGACCTGGTCACCGCGGACATGCGGCGACTCCCCCTCGGCGACGGCCTGTTCGACGTCGTGCTGTCCAGCATGGCCATCCACAACATCACCAGCGCCCGAGGCCGTGAGGAGGCCGTGCGCGAGGCCTACCGGGTCCTCAGGCCGGGCGGCCGGCTGCTCATCGCCGACATCTTCCACGCCCGCCGCTACCTCCGGATCCTCCGCGCGGCGGGCGCCGTCGCGACCACCTGCGCCGACGCCGGCCCCCGGATGTGGTGGAGCGGCCCCTGGGTGCCGACCCTGCTGGTGAGCGCGGAGAAGCCGGCGGCCGGCCCCGGTGACGACGACCGGGACGGGACCGAGCAGTCATGAACCTCTCCGCACCCTTCCCCCGGGCGTACGGCCGACGGCCGAGCAGCCTCGTCGACCTGCTGCGGTCTCGGGCCGCCCGGCAGCCCGACCATCTCGCGTACGTCTTCCTCGACAGCCACGGCGAGGAGGAGTCCCGCCTCACCTACGCACAACTCGACCGCCGTGCACGGGAGGTGGCCGCGACCCTCCAGGAGGAGGGCAAGGCCGGCGACCGGGTCCTCGTCCTGCACCCGCCGGGCCCCGACTACCTGAGCGCGTACTTCGGCTGCCTGTACGCGGGGGCGGTGGCCGTGCCGTGCTACCCGCCGCACGCCCGCAACCTCTCCCGGCTCCGGGCCGTGGCCGCGGACGCGGCGCCCACCGTCGCGCTGACCGCTGACCGGATCGCGGCCCGCGTCCGTGAGCAGCTCCTCGACGCACCCGAGCTGCGGGACGTCACCTGGCTGCCGGCGAGCGCTCTCACCGCCGACGCCGACGCATGGACCGATCCGCTCGTCGGCACCGACACCCTCGCGTTCCTGCAGTACACCTCGGGCAGCACCGCCACTCCGAAGGGCGTGATGGTCTCCCACGGCAACCTGCTGCACAACTCGGCCCAGATCCAGGCCCGTACGCGGACCACCGCGGACTCCCACGTCGTCAGCTGGCTGCCGCCGTACCACGACATGGGACTCATCGGCGGCATCCTGCAACCGCTCGTCGCCGGGTGCCCCGCGGTTCTGATGGCGCCGGGCACCTTCGTCCTCGACCCGCTCCAGTGGCTGCGCGCGATCTCCGTCTACGGCGCCACCTCCTCCCCCATGCCGCCCTTCGCCCTGGACCTCTGTGTCGAACGGATCGATCCCGCCGACCACGAGCCCCTGGACCTGAGCACGCTGAGCACCGTCATCGTCGGCGCGGAGCCCGTACGGGCCGCGACGCTGGACCGCTTCGCCGACCGGTTCGCCCCCTGGGGGCTGCGCAGGGAGGCGCTGCGGCCCAGCTTCGGGCTGGCCGAGGGCACCCTGATGGTGTCCTGCGGGGAGTACCTCACCCGCTCGACCGCCGTCACCGTCGACGCCCCCGCCCTGGAGGCGCACCGCGTCGTCCCCGGGACCGCCGACGCGGGCCCCGGCCGGAACCGGGAGGTCGTCGGGTGCGGCTCCGCCGTCGACGGGCAGCGGCTGCTCGTCGTCGATCCGGCCACCGCGACCGTCCGCGGGGCCGACCGGGTCGGCGAGATCTGGGTCGGCGGCCCGCACGTCGCCCACGGGTACTGGGGGCGTCCCGACGAGAGCGCGGCTGCCTTCGAGGCCGAACTCGCCACCGGTGAAGGGCCGTTCCTCCGGACCGGCGATCTCGGGTTCATGCGCGACGGCGAACTGTTCATCACCGGCCGCAGCAAGGACCTGATCATCATCAGGGGCCGCAATCTCTACCCGCAGGACATCGAGCGGTGCGCGGAGCGGAGCCATCCGGCCCTCCAGTCCAACGCCTCGGCCGCCGTCACCGTCGACGACGGCGGAGCCGAACGGCTGGTGCTCGTCGCCGAGCTCCGGCGCGGCGCGGAACTGCCGCCCGTGGCCGAGGTGGCACGGGACGTCGGCCGGGCGGTCGCCGCGGAGTTCGACGTCCGTCTCCACGGCCTGGTCCTCGTGCGTACCGGCACCATCCCCAAGACCTCCAGCGGAAAGATCCAGCGGCGCGCCATCCGGCAGGCCCTCTTCGACAGCACCCTGACCGTCGCCGGAAAGTGGACCGCGGACGAGCGGACCTCGGAAACGCAGACCGTCGGCGCGGACGCCCTCCCGGCGCAGCCCATGGACGGCCCGCGCGACGCAGTCGAGGCCTATCTGACCCGTCTGGTGGCGACGCTGGTGCCGGACGGCGCGGGCGTGACCGACCGGGAGCGCCCCCTGCTCGACCTGGGCCTGGACTCGCTGGCCACGCTGCGGCTCGCCGGCCGCGTCGAGCGCGACCTGGGCGTGGACGTCGCCGACACCCTGTTCGACGGCGATCCGACCATCACCACGCTCGCGGCCACCGTCCTCCAGCGGCGCCCGTCCGGCATCCCCCTCACCGACGACGGGCTGCCGATCCCGGCGGAGCGCCCGGCGACCACGTCGGACGACTCGGCCGCGCTCCCCCACGCCCCCTTCCCGCAGACCGACACCCAGCAGGCCTACTGCCTCGGCCGTACCGGCGCCTTCGAGCTGGGGAACGTCTCCACCCACGTCTATCTGGAGTTCGACGCCCCCGATCTCGACCTGCCCCGGTTCGAGCACGCCTGGCGGCGGGTGATCGACCGGCACGAGATGCTGCGGGCCGTCATGCTGCCCGACAGCAACGAGCAGCGGATCCTCGCCGAAGTACCCCCGTACGAGATCGGGGTGACCGATCTGCGCGGCCGTGAGCGCCACGAGGCCGAGGCGGCGCTGACCGCCACCCGGGACCGGCTGTCCCACGAGGTGCGTCCGGCCGACCGGTGGCCGCTCTTCGAGGTCGCCGCCACCCGGCTGGACAGCGGTCTGCGCATCCATCTGAGCGTGGACTCGCTGATCGCGGACTTCTCCTCGGGGCGGCTGCTCTTCGACGACCTGTCCCGCTTCTACGACGCACCGGATTCCCGGCCGCCGGCACCGGAGAGGAGCTTCCGCGACCACGTACGGGCCGAGGCGGAGCGGCGCGAAGGGGACGCGTACCGGCGTTCGCGTGACTACTGGTGGGGCAGGCTGCCGGAGCTGCCCCCGGCACCGCAGCTGCCCTCCGCCGCCCGCGCCGGATCGGTCGACCGGCCCCGGTTCACCCGGCGGGAGACCGTCCTGCCCGCCGCGCTGTGGCGGGGCCTCAAGGAACGGGCCGGCCGGGCCGGGCTCACCCCGACCGGGCTGCTGCTCGCCGTCTACGCCGAGACCGTGGCCGGCTGGAGCACCAGCCGGCACTTCACGCTCAACGTGCCGCGCCTCACCCGGCCGGTCCACGACCCCGCGTACCACGAGGTGTTCGGCCAGTTCGCGTCCTTCACCCTGCTGGAGTGCGACTTCCGCACCGGCTCCACCTTCCTGGACCGGGCACGCGGCCTCCAGCGGCAGCTGAGGTCCGACCTGCGGCACCAGGACGTCAGCGGGGTGGAGGTACTGCGCGAACTGATGCGCCTCCAGGGCGGTTTCGACCAGGCGCTCATGCCGGTGGTCATGACCAGCAACCTCGCCTTCGCCACGCCGGCGAAGACCCCGCTGGAGCGGCTGCTCACCCCGGTCTTCGCCGTCTCGCAGACCCCGCAGGTCTCCCTCGACGAGCAGGTCCACGAAGAGGAGGGCGCGCTCCTGCTGAACTGGGACGCGGTCGACGAGCTCTTCCCCGCCGGGCTCCTCGACGACATGTTCGCCGCGCACACGGCGCTGCTGCACCGGCTCGCGACCGACGACGCCGTCTGGTCGCTGAACAGGCCGCTCGACCTGCCCCCGGCGCAGGCCGAGCGGCGCAGGGAGAGTGCGGGCCCGACCCGCGCCGTACCGGACATCCAGGTGCAGCACCTCTTCGAGCGGCACGTGGCCGCCCGCCCCGACGCCCCCGCGGTGATCGCCCCGGACCGGACGCTGTCCTACGGCGAGCTCGACGCCTCGGCCCGGCAGGTGGCCGCCTGGCTCCGTGCGCACGGAGCCGGGCCCGGCCGGCTGGTCGCGATCGTCATGGACAAGGGCTGGGAGCAGGTCGTCGCCGCGTACGCCGTGCTGTACTCGGGCGCCGCGTACCTGCCGATCGACCCGGACCTGCCGGGCGCACGCCTGCGCCATCTGCTCGCCAAGGGCGAGGTCGACCTCGTCCTCACCCGGTCGGCGCTCGACGCCACCCTGGACTGGCCGACGGGACCTCTGCGGCTCTCCCTGGACCGGCCGCTGCCCGCCGTCCCCGACACTCCGCTCCCCTCCGGCGGCAGCCCGGCGGACCTCGTGTACACGATGTTCACCTCCGGCTCGACGGGCGAACCGAAGGGCGTGATGGTCAGCCATCGAGCGCTCGTCAACTGCCTGGTGGAGACGGTCGAGACCTTCGGGATCGGCGAGGGCGACCGCGGTCTCGCGGTCACCGCGCTCCACCACGACCTCTCCGCCTTCGACGTCTTCGGCATGCTCGGCGCGGGCGGCACACTGGTCGTGCCCGCCGCCGCCGACCGCCGGGACCCGGCGCACTGGACCGAACTGATCGCCACCCACCGGGTCACGGTGTGGAACTCCGTACCGGCCATGATGGAGATGCTCCTGGAGAGCTCCGGCGAGGGCGACCGGCTCGCCTCGCTCCGGCTGGCGGTTCTCGGCGGCGACTGGATCCCGCTGGCGGTGCCGCCCCGGCTGGCGAAAGCCTCGCCGGGCGTCGAGGTGCTCGCCATCGGCGGTCCGACCGAGACGACCGTGTGGAGCATCTGGTACCGCGTCGCCGAGATCGATCCGGCCTGGCGGAGCATCCCGTACGGCACCCCCCTCGCCAACGTCCGCTACTACGTGCTCGACGAGCGGCTCCAGGAGTGCCCGGACTGGGTCACCGGCGAGATGTACGTCTCCGGCACGTGCCTCGCCGACGGCTACTGGCGCGACGCCGAGCGCACCGAGGCGGTGTTCCTCGCCCATCCCGAGACCGGGGAGCGGATGTACCGCACGGGGGATCTCGGCCGGTGGCTGCCGGACGGCACCATCGAGTTCATGGGCCGGGCCGACTTCCAGGTCAAGATCCGCGGTCAGCGCATCGAACTCGGCGAGATCGAGGCGGCGCTCGTCGCCCACCCCGCCGTCTCCTCGGCCGTGGTCACCGCCACCGGCCGCCCCGACCGGCCCGGGCACGACGGCCTGGTCGCCTACGTCGTCGCCGGACCGGACGCGGCCGACGTGGAGGAGGCCCGACGCAGCGGCGTCACCGTGCTCGACCCCCTGGGCCGGGCCGCGTTCAAGCTCGCCCGGCACGGGCTGCGCAGGGAACCCGACCGGCCCCGGATCGTCCTCCCGCGCGTGCCGGAGGAGCCGTCGCGGCGGCGCAGCGACCGGGACTTCCTCACCGCGCCGATCGGCCTCGCGGAACTGGCCGACTGCCTGGGCGTCCTGCGCCAGGAGGAGGCGGACGGGCTTGCCAAGTGCCGCTATCCGTCCGGCGGCGGGCTCTACCCGGTCCAGACGTACCTGTACGTGAAGGCCGGTGCGGTGGCGGACCTCCCGGCGGGTACGTACTACCTCGACCCGAGGGAGAACGCGCTGGTCACCCTCGACGAGGGCGCGACGGTCGACGCCGGGATCCACGCCCCGCACAACCGTGCCCTGTTCGAGGCCTCCGGTCTCAGCGTGTTCCTCGTCGCCGACCTCGACGCGATCGAGCCCATGTACGGCTCGGTCACCCGGGACATGTGCCTGCTGGAGGCCGGGTACATGGGCCAGCTCCTGATGGAGAAGGCGGCCCGCACCACCATCGGCCTCTGCCCTATCGGCGCGCTCTCCTTCGAACCGGTCAGGCCGCTGCTCGCGCTCGGCGAGCGGCACGTGCTGGTGCACTCGCTGCTCGGCGGCCGGGTGGACAGGGACGCGCCCGCCCGGCCGGCCGAGACGGCCGAGCCGCTCGCGGAACAGCTCCGTGGCTGGCTCGGCGAGCGGCTCCCCGCGCACATGGTCCCGGGTCACGTACAGGCCCTGGACAGCTGGCCGCTGAGCGCCAACGGCAAGCTCGACCGACGCGCTCTGCCCGCCCCCAGGCAGGCCGACGACGCGCCCGGGTTCGTCGCGCCGCGCACGGAGACCGAGGAGCGGCTCGCCGCGCTCTGGTGCGAGGTCCTGGACCTGCCCCGGGTCGGCGTCAGCGACAACTTCTTCGAGCTCGGCGGGAACTCCCTGGCCGCGACCCGGCTGGTCGCCCGGATCCGCGACGGGTTCCGGGTGGCGATCGGCCTGCGCGAGATGTTCACCTCGCGCACCATCGCGGAGCTGGCGGTCACGGTCGACCGGCTGAGGAACGAGACCTCCGTCTGAGCCCCTGGGGAGTACGCGGACAGGCAGGCAACGAGGGGATCCGGCGTCCGGTGGCGCCGGGTCCCCTCGCCGCTGTTCAGCGGCGTTGTCAGTGGCCGGCTGTAGCTTCGGAGACGTTCGAGAGCGTGTGCGAGAGAGGTGGATTCGTGGGTGTCGAACGTGCGTTGAAGGTCGTTCTGGTCGATGTCAACGACGAGGTGGTGGCGGCGTGGCGCTCCGCTTTCGCGGACACGCCCGAGGTCGAGATCCGGCAGGGCTCCCTCCTCGATGTGGATGTCGACGCCTGGGTGTCCCCGACCAATGCGCGCGGCCGGATGGACGGCGGGGTCGACGCGCTCGTGAAGCGGCGGCTGGGTGCCGGGATCCAGGTGCGGGTGCAGCGGGCGATCCGTGAGCGCTTCGGCGGGAGTCTGCCGGTGGGCAGCGCGGTGTGCGTCCCGTCCGGAGCGGCCGTGCCGCGGTATCTGATCTCGACGCCGACCATGCGGGAGTCCTCGCAGAACGTCAGCGACACCATGAACGTGGCGCTGGCGTGCGCGGCCGCCTTCCAGGCGGTGCACCTGCAGAACCGGGCGAAGCCCGGCAGCATCAGGTCCGTCGCGCTCGTCGGGATGGGCGCGCGGACGGGACGGGTCCCCGCGACGGTGTGCGCCAATCTGATGTGGACGGGCTACACCCTCTTCCACGACCACGGGTTCGCGGACTACGACGCGTTGCGGGCGGCGGTGCTCGGCCAGCTCGACGACATCGAGGGTGCGGGACCGGCGCACCGGGTGCGGATCAGCGTTCCGGTCGCGGACGGGGCGGTGTCCGCGCCCGCGGGTGTCTCCGCCGGGGACCCGTTGGGGCTGACCGAGCTGTTCGCCGGCGGCGGGGAGCCGTGGCTGCCGTTGCTGGGGCCGGTGATCGAGGCGCAGCCGGGAGCCACCGGCTTCATCGGTCCGAAGCGGAGTCCGGAGGTCGTTCCGGTAAGGGAGTTGACGTTCCAGGCGCTGAAGCCGCATCCGCCGCAGAAGTGGAAGGTCGTCGCCTTCGGGCAGAACCCGTATCCGCGGCCGGAGAGCGCGACCGGCATCGCCATGTTCGACAACACCTTCGGCGACTGGAAGGACAGCCAGTTCGGCCGGGTGGTCAGCATGCGCTGCCTCATCAAGGCGGCCGCGATGTGGAAGTACGGCGTCGCCAAGAAGACGCCGATCGCCGACATCCGGGTCCTGCTGAAGAAGGAGGACACGGTTCAGCCGCCGGAGTGGTTCCAGGCGATGCTCACCCAGGGTGTGCTCCTGCTGAACGCGTCCCTCACGGCGAGCGCGGACGGGGCGGTGCCGACCGACCGGCACACGGCGTTCTGGCGGCCCGTGGCCGAGCAGATCGTCGAGGAGATCCTCCGGGCGAAGCAGAACGCCCCGGAGGAGGACCGTGGTGTGGTGTTCGCCTGGTGGGGTGCCCATGCCCGCAGTCTGAAGCGGGTCGTCCAGCGGCTGGAGAAGAAGTACCCGGGGGTCGAGGTCCGGCACCTGGACCACGCCAACCCCGCGGCGCAGGGCGACCTCTTCTGCGAGGGCGACCACTTCGCCCGGGTGAACGACGCCCTGGCGGCGGTGGGTGCCGAGCCGGTCGACTGGTTGCCGCGCAAGGGCTGGGACCAGGAATCGGGAGGCGCGGGCGGGGCGGCCGGCGGTGGCGGTGTCTCGGAGCGGATGGGCGCGTTCATCGCGTCGACGATGGAGCTGCACCAGCTCTATCTGGAGCGACTCACGAGCGTCAAGGACGAGGGGCTCGTCCTGCCGCCGATCACCGGGGTGTTCGACACACCGGTCATGGACTTCCGGAAGGCCGTCGAGCCGGTGTCGCAGGTCCTCGCGAACCTGGACCGGCACATCGAGCGGTCGAGCCGGTTCGCGGAGGCCAAGGTCGCCGAGGCGGCGAAGACGGCGGGCGGTCCGTCCGGGGAGGGACTGTCCGCCGACGCGATCTCGGCGCTGTACCTGTACACGTGCGAGTCCGCCTTCTACCGCGAGATCAACGCCGTGCTGCGCTCCCCGGACCGGGAGCGGCTGGTGCCGTATCTGCCGTACCTGCGCCTGCTGTTCTCGGCGGTGGCGGGCCTGCCCGCGCGGACGGAGCCCTTGTGGCGTGGTGTGGCGCTGGACCTGCGGTCCCAGTACCCGCTGGGGCGGACGGTGACGTGGTGGGGCGTGTCCTCGTGCACGTCCGAGTTGAGCGTGGCCCGGGCGTTCCTCGGCAGCCGGGGCAGGCGGACGCTGTTCGAGGTGACGCCCGCGCGTGCGGTGGGGATCCGGCGGTTCTCCGCGTTCACGGGCGAGGAGGAGTATCTCCTGGCGCCGGGCACGCAGTTGAAGGTGACGGAGGTGAAGGCGGAGCGCGGGGGCCTGTGCACGGTGCGGCTGACCGAGCTGGAGGGTCAGGGTCTGGTGTCCTGAGACGTGGTGCGGAAAGCCGGTCCCCTCGCCGGGGAGGACGTCCTGGGCGGCGGGACCGGCGCCGTGCGCCGCTGTCCGCGCCGGGCGTGCCCTTGAGGGCCGCCGCAGCGCCGTGCGCTCGCCGGATCAAGTGAATCCGGGGGGCCTCGTGTTGGTCTGCTCATGTCCTCGGGCACGTTCCGATCAGCGGTACTCACCGTTGAGAGGGACGGGCAATGACGAGCGACGTTACCGGAGTTGAGCTGGAAGGCCTTCTCGGTCGAGCCCTGCGCGCCATGGACGCCGAGGCGCGCTGGACGGCCGATTCGGACGAGATGTGGTGCCGTGTCGCGCCCCGGACCAGGGCGCGGCGCGAGCAGGGGTGGAAGCTGCACCTGTCGGCGACGGCCGCCTCCGCGGCGGCGGTCCTCGACAAGGCCCTGGAGGTGCTGCTGCGGGACGAGTCGGCGTTCAAGTTCGCCCGGTCGCTGGAGCAGGTGAGCGCGCTCAACTCCCGTGCCACGCCGAGGGGAAGCTCGGGCAAGTTCCTCACCGTCTACCCGCGCTCCGACGCCGACGCGGCGCGGCTCGCCCGGGACCTGCACCGGGCCACTGCGGGGCTGGCGGGTCCGCGGATCCTCTCCGACCAGCCGTACGCCGCACACTCGCTGGTGCACTACCGGTACGGCTCCTTCGTCGGCCGGCGGCGGCTGTCGGACGACGGTCTGCTGGTGTGGTTCATCGAGGACCCCGACGGCAATCCCGTGGAGGACAAGCGCACCGGCCGGTACTCCCCGCCCTCCTGGGCGGTCTCCCCGTTCCCCGCCTCCGTCCCGGTCTCGCCCCAGCCCGCGCGTGCCGCCGGGGGCACGGCCGGCGGCCCGGTGGTGCTCGGCGGTCGCTTCGCCGTACGGGAGGCGATCCGCCACACGAACAAGGGCGGCGTCTACCGGGGCAGCGACGTCGGCACGGGCGCCCTCGTGGTGATCAAGGAGGCCCGGCCGCACGTGGAGGCCGACGCCTCGGGACGCGACGTCCGCGACTGGCTGCGCGCCGAGGCCCGCACGCTGGAGAAGCTCAGGGGTACGGGGCTGGCCCCGGAGCCGCTGGCGCTGTTCGAGCACGGCGGGCATCTGTTCCTGGCCCAGGACGAGGTGCCGGGCGTGACCCTGCGCACCTGGGTGGCCGAGCACTTCCGCGACGCCGGAGCCGAGCGCTACCGCGCCGACGCCCTCGCACAGGTCGAACGCCTGGTGGAACTGGTCACTGCGGCCCACGCCCACGGCTGCGTCCTGCGGGACTTCACCCCCGGCAACATCATGGTCCGCCCGGACGGAGAGCTCCGCCTCATCGACCTGGAGCTCGCCGTCCTGGACGACACGACCGCGCCGCCGACGCGGGTCGGCACGCCCGGTTTCAGCGCCCCCGAGCGGCTGGCCGACGCACCCGTCCGTCCGACGGCCGACTACTACAGCCTCGGCGCCACCGCGTGCTTCGTCCTGGCGGGCAAGGTGCCCAACCTGCTGCCCGAGGAGCCTGCCGCCAGGCCCCCGGAGGAGCGGCTCGCCGCCTGGCTGGCCTCCTGCACCCGGCCGCTCGGACTGCCGTCCGGCCTGGTCGAGTTGGTCCTCGGGCTCATGAAGGACGACCCCTCCGAGCGGTGGGACCCCACCCGGGCCCGCGAGGCACTGCGCAGCGCTCACCTGGTGCGACCGGGGAGCCGTCCCGTCCGCCGGGCGGCGCGGGACGACGAGCCCGACGATCCGGTGAAGGGGCTCGTGGACCACCTCGTCGACTCGATGACCCCGGCGGACGACCGGCGGCTGTGGCCCGTGTCCACCACGGCCGGGGAGAGCGACCCGTGCACCGTGCAGCAGGGCGCGGCCGGTGTCCTGGCGGTACTGACGCGGTACTGGGAACTCACCGGCGACGCGCGCCTGCCGGGCCTGATCTCCACGGCGGGCCGCTGGATCGCGGACCGCACGGATCTCCGCTCGGCGCCACGCCCCGGCCTGCACTTCGGTGGCCGGGGCACCGCCTGGGCCCTGTACGAGGCCGGGCGTGCCGTCGAGGACCGCAGGCTCACGGACCACGCACTGGCCCTTGCGCTGGCTCCGCAGCAGGTGACGCCCCATCACGACATCACCCACGGCACCGCGGGCAGCGGGCTCGGCGCCCTCCACCTGTGGCACCGCACCGGTGATCCGCGCTTCGCCGAGCTGGCCGTCGACGCGGCCGACCGGCTGACCGCCGCCGTACAGCGCGACGCGACGGCGGTGAGCTGGCCGGTCCCGGCGGAAGCCGTACCTGAGGAAGCCGTACTGGAGGGAGCCGCTTTCCCGGACAGCGATCCCACGGAGGCCGGTTCCCCTGAGGCCGCTTCCCCGGAGGTCGGGAAGCGCTACCTCGGCTTCGCCCATGGCCTGGCCGGCATCGGCTGCTTCCTCCTCGCCGCCTCGGACGTCTCACGGCGCCCGGAGCACAGGGAACTGGCCGTGGCGGCCGGCGAGCACCTGCTGGCCGAGGCCGTGCTCGTCGGCGAGGCCGCCCAGTGGCCCGCCCAGGCCTCGGACGTGCCCACGGCCCCGTACTGGTGCCACGGCTCGGCGGGTATCGGGACCTTCCTCGTCCGGCTGTGGCAGGCGACCGGCGACGACAGGTTCGGCGACCTCGCCCGCCGCAGTACGCGCGCCGTCATGGAACGCGCCTCCCGCGCCGCCCTCACCCAGTGCCACGGCCTCGCGGGCAACGGCGACTTCCTCCTCGACATGGCCGACGCGACGGGCGACCCCGTCTACCGCGCGATGGCCGACGACCTGTCCCGTCTCGTCCTCGGCGAGCGGGCCCACCGGCACGGCCACGTGGTCTTCCCCAACGAGTACGGGGACGTCTCCACCGGCTGGAGCGACGGATCCGCCGGAATCCTGGCGTTCCTCGTACGGCTCCGGCACACCGGCTCCCGGCACTGGATGGTTCAGGTGCCGGGCTGAGCGGCGGATGATCCGCCGCTCACCCACAGAAAATCCCGCAGGAAGTCCCACAGGGAAACCCTCGGGGAAACCCCCTCAGGAAAGAAGGAGCACCCCATGGAGAACAACGACCTCGAACTGCTGGCCAGGCTCCACGCCCTTCCGGAGACCGACCCCGTCGGCGTCGACGGAGTGGCGTTCGGCGCGACGTGCGAGTGCGTCGGCCTGCTGACCCTCCTCAACACCGTCTGTATCGGCATCAGCTGCGCCTAGGACAGTCGGCACAGTCCGGCCGGCGGCTGTCCCGGGACAGCCGCCGGCCGGAGCGACGGCCCGGCGGGCCGCGAGGCGCGTCACGCCCCGAGCCGCGAAGAGAGGACCGGACCACATGCAGCCATCCACGGGCGACGACGGCCGACTCACCCCCACGCCGTACGCTCCCGAGCCCGTCCTCGCCGTCAGCACACGCGGCCTGGTCAAGAGCTACCCGGGCCCGCGGGGCACCACCACCCATGCCGTACGCGGCCTGGACCTGGACGTGGCACAGGGCGAGACCTTCGCCTTCCTCGGCCCCAACGGCGCGGGGAAGTCCACCACGATCGCCCTGCTGTGCGCCCTGGCCCGCCCCACCGCCGGTCACGCCACGGTCGCGGGCGCGGACGTGCTCGCCCGGCCCCATCAGGTGCGGCGCCACGTCGGCATGCTCTTCCAGCACAGCACGCTGGACGCGGACCTCACGGCCGAACAGAACCTCCGCATCCACGCGCGCCTCCACGGTCTGTCCCGTCGCCACGCCCGTCGGCGCACCGCCGAGGTGCTCTCGACGGCCGGGCTGACCGACCGGCGGCGCTCGCAGGTACGCACCCTGTCGGGCGGCATGCGGCGGCGGCTGGAGATCGCCCGGGCCCTGCTGCACTCGCCCCGGGTCCTGTTCCTGGACGAGCCGACGACCGGGCTCGACCCGCACGCCCGCGCCGAGGTCTGGGAACAACTGCGCGCGCTGCGCGACCGGCACGGCAGCACGCTCTTCGTCACCACCCACTACCTGGAGGAGGCGGAGAACTGCGATCGCATCGGCATCATCGACCGCGGCCGTCTGGTGGCACAGGGAACTCCCCTCGCGCTGAAGGCGGCGATCGGGGACGACCGGGTGGTGCTGCGCACGAGTGACGACCCGACGGCACGGAAGGTCGTGTGCGACCTCGCGCCACCCGACTGTGCCGTCACCGTGGACACCGGCGGGATCAGTCTGCGCGTGCCGGACGGGAGTGCCTGGATTCCCCGCCTCTGCACGGCACTCGAGGGCGCGGGCATCGCCGTCCGCACCGCTTCCGCTTCCCGGCCCACGCTCGACGATGTCTTCTTCCACCACACCGGCCGCAGCCTCGGCGCAGCGGGCGGCGGCCGATGACCACATCCGCACTGCGGGCGACGGACGCCCCGGACGCCGCTGCCCCCACCGACACCTCCGGCTCCTCCGGCGGCGGACGGGCGGCCCCCCTGCGGCAGGAACTCCGCGCGATCCACGCCCTCGTCCACCGTGACCTGCTGCGCCTGGCCGGCCAGCGCGTCCACACCGCGCTGATGCTGCTCCACCCCGTGCTCTATCTCCTCGTCCTCGGGGGCGGACTGGCCGCCCTCATCCCCCGCTCCTCCCTGGGCGTCGACTACCGGACGTACCTCTTCCCGGGCACGCTGATGATGACGGTGCAGACACCGGCCGTCATGGTCGGCATCCGTCTGATCACCGACCGGGAGAGCGGCTACCTGCGCGAGCTCCTCATGGCTCCGGTCGGCCGCTCGACCCTCCTCCTGGGGAAGTGCGCCGGCGGCACCCTGACCGCCACGGTCCAGGGGGCCGTGCTGCTCGGCCTCGCCGGTGCGGTCGGACTGCCCTACGACCCGCTCCTCCTGGCCACGCTTCTGGGCGGGATGATCCTGGCGTCGTTCACCATCACCGCGCTGGCGCTCGCCCTGGCCGTGACGCTCCGCAGGGCGGAGACGTTCCACACCCTCCTCGGCGTGGTGATGATGCCGCTGCTGTTCCTCTCCGGCGGCTTCTTCCCCCTGGACGCCCTGCCCCGCTGGGCCGGCGTTCTGGCCAACGCCAACCCGCTCGCCTACGCGGTGGACATCCTCCGGCGCTGCGTCGCCCACCACGTACCCGGTCGGCACGGCACCTCCGGCATCGCCTGGGCCGGCTGGCAGCCCCCGCTGCTCCTCGAAGCGGCCCTGCTCCTGACGAGCGGCGTCATCGCCCTGCTGTGGGCCGCGCGCCGCTTCAGCCGCCCGGAGTGACCGACCGCCCCGGAACTCCGACCGGAGCCGTCAGCCGCTGCACGGGACACGAAGGACCATCGTGTCCGAGCCGCCCTGACGCCCGGCCCGGACGAATCCCAGGGAGGTGTAGAGGTACGCGGCGGGGTTGCCGTCCTCGACGCTCAGGCTGAGTCGGGCGACCGGCCGGGGCTGCTCGGCGGCGGCCCTGATCAGCGCCTCCATGAGGGTCCGGCCGTGCCCTCGGCGGCGGTGCGCGGACAGCACGCCGAGGGTCAGCTCGGGGACGTCCGCCGCGACGAATCCGTACCCGGGCCGGTCCTCGGGCAGGAACCGCGCCCAGGCCGCGCCGATCGGTTCGCCGGCATCGGTCTCGGCCACCACCCCGAAGTCGCCGCCGCGGGGCCAGCCGTCGACGTAGCGCGCGGCGTGCGGGTCGGCCGCGAGTTCCTCCGCGGTGAACCGATGCTCACCGTTCCAGTTGTACGCCTCCCACAGGATGCGCCGGAAGAAGTCGGCGTCGCGGGCGGTGGCGGGGCGGACGGGCACGGGCGGTCTCCGGGGCGGGAGCGGGGCACGAGCGGTGCGGGACCGGCCGACGGTAGACCGCCGTCGACAAGGACGGCAACAGAATTGACGCCACGACAGGTGGCCGCCCTGAGAAGGAGAGTGCGGGGCCGGTCGCCTCCAGGCCGGATCCGACGTCGGCCGGCGTCAGCCGCCGTTCAGCGCGTCGGTGACCGC
The DNA here is from genome assembly GCF_006539185.1 of Streptomyces gardneri. Lineage (GTDB taxonomy): Bacteria > Actinomycetota > Actinomycetes > Streptomycetales > Streptomycetaceae > Streptomyces > Streptomyces gardneri. Next base: position 221,131 of record NZ_BJMN01000005.1, on the reverse strand, counting down.
GCGCGCGAACGCTTCGGGGTTGTCGAACATGATGTTGTGGCCGCAGTCGGGGATCGCCCGGACGGTCACGCCCGAGGCGCGCAGGCCCGCCGCGTCCGCGGGTTCGCCGTCGGCCTCCGGGTGGAGGCAGGTGCGGGGGACGGACAGGCCCGCCAGCTGCTCACGCAGGGTGGGCGAGGTCCCGCGGGTGCGGTGGACCGTGGTGCGGTAGAGGGCTTCGCGGCCCGCGAGGCGCATCGTGGACCACCAGAACGGACCGACCCGCTCCTCGGTGCGCTGCCAGCCGTGGGCGAGGAACTCCTCCTCCGTGTAGGCCGCGATCCCGCTGCTGCCGGGGGTGGGCTCCGGCGGGGACGGGTCCAGGACGGAGTCCACGAGGACCAGGTTCGCGACGAGCCGTGGGTGCCGGGCGGCGAGCAGGATCGCCACGGCCCCGCCCAGGCTGTGCGCGACGACCTCGGCGTCCGTCACGTCGGCGGCCTCCAGCGCCGCCGCCACGGCGTCCGCGTGCGCCTCCAGCGTGTAGGAGAAATCCGTGGGGCGGTCGCTGATGCCGAAGCCGAGCAGATCGAGCAGCAGGGACCGGCGGCCGGTCAGCAGGGGGTGCGCGGCGGCCGCGGACCAGTAGACCGGCGACGTGGCGCCGAGTCCGTGCAGGTAGAGCCGGGTGGGCTCGGCGCCGGGGATCTCCACCCAGCGGATCAGGTCGCCGTTCGGTGTCACGGGGGCATGGCGCATGGCCGACTCCTTGCTCGTGGGCTGACAGTCAGACGATACCTCGGCATCGAGGTATAGCGGTATCGATATACCTCGACGCCTCGCCGGTTCTGTCACCATGGGCCCATGCTCAAGCTCGCGATCCTCGGGTTCCTTCGGGACCGGCCGATGCACGGCTACGAACTGCGCCGGCACCTGGCCGCGCTGACCGGCCACATCCGCCCGCTCAGTGACGGCACCCTCTACCCGGCGATCAAACGCCTCGAAGCCGACGGACTGCTCGTCCGCGAGACCGAGCCCGGATCGACCGCCGCACCCCGGCACACCCTGCACCTCACCCCGGCCGGGGTGACGGCGCTGCTCGAACGGCTCCGCACACCCGAGCAGCTGGACATCAGCGACGAGAACCGCTGGTTCACCGTGCTGGCCTTCCTCCGCCACCTCGACGACCCCGCCGGGCAGGCCGCCGTGCTCCGCCGGCGCCTCGCCTTCCTCGAAGAGCCCGCGAGCTTCTTCTACGACGAGGCCGGGCCGCTCGACGCCGAGCGGATCACCGACCCCTTCCGCAGCGGCATCCTCCTGATCGCCCGGGCGACGTCCCGGGCCGAACTCGCCTGGCTGCACGACACGATCGCCGCCCTGGACGCCTCCGACGGCCAGGACGTCACGGCAACGAGCGGGTGAGCCACACCACTTCGCCGTTCTCCTCCATCGAGAGGTGGTCCCCCTCGAAGTCGAGCTTCTCCAGGACACGCAACGACGGCGTGTTCCAGGTGCCGCGGGGCGCCGACGTAGGTGTCGGGGACCCAATGGGTCCCACTCTGCCGCACGGGTCGTGTGTGACACTTCCGGGCCTTCGCCCGCTCAGGTAGCGAGGGAACCGAAACCGTCGGTTCCCCCTCGACTCCCAGGGGCGGGTATGCATCGACACGGCAGCACCGCGGCGCACGGCATCACCGCCGCGCACGGCGGCAGTACGGCGGCGCGCGGCGGCACCGCGGCGATCAGCGGCAGGCCCGCTGCCCGCGGCGCGGGCCGCGTCACGGCGGCGGAGATGCCGCGGCACTCCGCGGGGCTCCTCAGAGCCCTCGCCGTCCGCCGCTCCCTCACCGCCCACGGCCCGCTCCCGCTGGACTACTCGATCGCGAGTCTGCGCGTGGTGGACTTCCTCATCGACGGTCTGCGCCGGGACGGTGACATGCGGGCCGAGACACCGCCGCCGCTGCTCTTCGGGCTCGGCTCGTACGTCGGCGAGGTCCTGGTGCGGCAGGCGGGCGCGGTATGGGTGGATCTGGACGCCTCCCAGCGCGAGTACTTCGGCCAGCGGGTGGGGGTGCGGATGCCGGACGGACGCATACGCAGCCCGCTCTCCACGGTCGAGAACCGCTACCGGCTCGGCCCCTCGGAATCCCTGTACGACTTCTACATGACCCTCCCCGGCCGCTCCCGCGCCAGGCGCACCCGGGTCTGAACCGCCCCCTCACTCGGCCTGTGCATCGCTGTGATAGTCCTGTGCGGGAAGATCACCCGGCTCGGCCGGGGGTGCGAGGAAGACGCGAGGAATGGGATTCAGGGGTGCACCAGCAGCAACCGGCATCCGGGTACGGGAGTCGGGACGGCGGGGCCCACGACAGGGAACTCGAGGAGGCGGTGAGACGGGCTCAACAGGGCGACGAGGACGGTTTCACTCGCGCCTACCGCCTGGTCAATCCCCTTCTCATCGGCTACCTGCGGGGACTCGTCGGCGACGAGGCCGAGGACGTGTGCGCCACGGCCTGGCTGGAGATCGCGCGTGACCTGGGACGCTTCCGCGGCGACGGAGCGGGCTTTCGGGCCTGGACCGTTTCCATAGCCCGCCACCGGGCCCTCGACCTGCTGCGGCGTCAGAAGGTCCGTCCCCGGAAGTCCTCCACCGAGCTGGACGACCTGCCCCATCCCGCCTCCCCCGACCTCACCGATGACCAGGCGTTCCAGGCCCTCGCCACCGAACGGGTGCTGGCCCAGCTCGCCGAACTGCCGCGGAGCCAGGCGGAGGCCGTCCTCCTCACGACGATCGTCGGCCTCGACAACCCGTCGGCCGCCCGCATCCTCGGAAAGCGCCCCGGCGCCGTGCGGATGGCCGTGAGCCGGGGACTGGCGACCCTGCGCCAGCGTCTCTCCTTAAGGGACAGGGAGATCACCGACAGCGAGTCCGGCTCCCCGTCCGATCCCCGTCCGTCCGATCTCCGTCCGTTCGCCCGACAACCGCCCGTAGTGCCGACCCCTGGAGGACTCGATGACTGAGCGCCCTGCCGCGGCCCTCCCGTCCTCCGCCCCGGACCCCGATGTCGAGCGTCTTCTCACCGAGGCCCTCGTCCCCGCGTCCCCGCCCTCCACCGCTGCCGCTGCCGCCGCCGGCGCCGAGGCCGAAGCCCTCATGGCGTTCCGCGCGGCTCGGGATTCCGGCGCTCTCGACGCCCCTCCGCGCCCTTCGGACGACTGGCGCCCGCGCCGTGCGGCCGCGTCCTCGCGTTTCCCCCTGCGCACCTACGTGGGTGCCGCGCTCGCCGGGCTCTCTCTGAGCGGCGTCGCCGTGGCGTCGACCCCTCTGCCCGCCGAAGCCGACCAGTCCTCCGGGAAGCCCGCCCCCGCCACCCGTACACCGTCTCCCAGCTCGGCGTCACTCCCCGGCTCGCGCCCCTCCTCCGCCCCGGTGCCGCGACCCGCCCCTCCGTCGCTTCCCGCCGCCTCCGGTCACGCCACCGTGCGGGAACTCCCCCATGAGCCGGGACATGCCGACGGCTTCAAGTCCCTGTGCCAGAAACAGCTTCGCCACCGCGCGAAGGGCGAGACCGACCCCTCGCACAACTCCGCGGCCTGGCAACGACTCGCCGCGGAAGCCGGCGGCGACTCGCTGATCGACGCGTACTGCGCGCGGGCTCTGGCGAAGGGGCGGCTCTCCGAGGGATCAAAGCCGTCCGCCCCTCCGCGGGGCGGGAAGAAGGACCCGGCTGGCCCGGCATCGCGGTCCGCGAACGGGCCGTCAGCGGGACCGAAGGGCGGCTCGAACCGGTCGGAGCAGGGTCACGCCTCCGGTTCGGAGCCGTACGCGAAGGACGGGTCCAGGGAGAACCGGCTCACCCCGAACGGCTGAAACTCCGCGTCCGAGAGGACCCGGGCAAGGAACTCGGCCGTCGACACGTCGTACCTCTTCCACTCGTTCGAGCCCTCGGCCCGCGCGAGTACCGGATACACGCCGGGGTTCTTGGCGTCGAGGAGCCAGAAGTACTGGTCGCCCCATTCCGTGGCCCCCCACTGCAGGACCCCTTCACCGCCCGGCGCGTAGACGGAGTACGGCTCCATCATGAACACCCCGTCCTCCGCGTACGCGCGGTCGGTGGAGAGCGCGACCCGCCACTGCGTCATGAGGTCGAACACGGCGTTCTCGTCACGACCGTAGAAGAAGACGGCGTCGCCGAAGACTCCGCCGCCGAAGACGCGGTACAGCTCCTTGTAGTCGTCCGGCAAGGCGCACTGCAGCTCTTCCTCGACACGGTCCCAGTCCTCCTGGATTTCCAGGGACTCCCATCCGGTGAAATCCAGCAATTTCTGTACCCACATGCGACGGCCTTTCCTGAGGAGGGGAGACGAGCGGTGTGGGCGGACTTCTCGCGAAGCCCACCCACACCGGAATGCGAAGACTATTCAGTTGTCGTTTCGGTTGTCATGGGACGCGGCTAGGGCATCTCGCCGGTCGGAGTGTTCCAGATCGTCATGCCCGGCTCGTACTCCCCGGTGTCCATGTTCGCCCACTCGATGGTGAGATGGGTGGGACTCAGCCTGCCGTCCACGTAATGCGGAGTGACCGAGTAGAAGACGGTGTTGCCCGCCTCGACCATCTTGGCGACCCTCGTCTCCTCCGCCTTCATCTTCACCTGATTCGCGGTGGCCCAGAGCGGCACGAGGTTACGCCGGTCCCATCCCGAACCGCCCAGCTGGTTGCCCAGGAGGTGGGAGCGGTTCATTCCCTTCTGCATGCCCGGAGGGTCGAGCTCGGGCACCTGATTCTGCGGACGGGGAACTCCACTGCCCTGGATGTCGGAACCGGGATTTCCGTGGATTTTACCATCGTATCCGGTGTATCCGTAGCTGCTCTTGTTGAGGCACGCCTGGACTCCGGTCGCCCTCTGCTTGTCGTCGAGCGGCTGGTAATACACCATGCTGGTCTTGCTGTCGGAGCAGTCGTCCGAGGTGAACGGAAGGCGGTCCACACCGGGAACCCATTCCTTCGTCGCCTCGGGCGTGATCAACAGACCCTTGTCGTAATCGGGTTCGTCCCCGGGCTCGGATTCGAAGCCCGACGGTGCGGTCGACGAGTTCCAGCCGATGCCGTTGAGGAAGACCTCTCCGGCGGTGAGAATGCCCCGGCCGGCCGTCTTCACCGCGGTCTTGCTGGCGCCGAAGAGCAGGTCCTTGGCGTCGTCCCACCAGCCGTGGCCGTCGAGCTCCACGCGGCTGATGGGGTTGCCGCCGGTGAAGGCGTAGCGGTTCCCCGTGAGGGGGTCCGTACCGAGCCCCATGTCCGAGAGGGCGCCGTTGTACATGTCCCGGCTGGTGAACCGGTTGAGCCCCGGGCTGTAGCTCCGGAAGCCCATGTCGTACGTCCCCGACCGGGCGTCCCAGCGCTTGGAGTTGTACCGGTAGGGGTTGTAGGCGTCCTTCGTGGGGTCGCCGGCGTCCGGCTTGTCGATGCCGGTGAACTCGGACGTGTCGTCGGAACCGTAGGCGGTGTAGCCGTACGTCGACGTGGTGTCGCCGTTCTTGTCGGTGACGGTCTCGACGTCGGTGTGGCCGTTGTAGCCGTAGTAGCCGTCCTCGGCGGTCCCGTCGGTGTTGTGCTTGACCTGGGAGAGCCGCTCGCCCCACGGGCTGTACTGGTAGGACTTGGTCAGCTCGCCGGCGACCTTCTCCTCCAGGATCTCGCCGGAGAGGCCGAGGTAGTCGAAGTCCGTGCTCTTGCCGTCCGCCGTCTTGGTGGCGGTGCGGTCGAGCGGGTCGAAGGTGTACTTCGTGGACTTCAGCGCACCCGAGCCGTCGGCCTTCTGGGACTCGACGACGTGATCGAAGCCGTCGTAGACCGATCGTTCGACGACCTTGCCGGCCGAGGTGACGGTCTCCTGGCGGCCGAAGGGGTCGTAGGTGTACTGCGCCGTCGAGCCACCGGAGTCGACGCTCAGCAGCCGGTTGCGGTCGTAGGCGAACGTCGTGGACGTGCCCTTGACCGACTGGCTGACGACGTTGGCGTTGTCGTCGTGGACGTACGTCTCGGTCCCCGCGCCGTTACCGGTTTTCACCGACTTCGCCAGCCGGTCGGTCGGGTCGTAGGTGAAGTCGGTGGTCGACTCGAGCAGCGCCGCGTGGTTGTCGGCGTTCATCTTCTTCGCGACGTCCTGCGCCTTGTTGCCGTTGGCGTCGTAGGCGTAGACGTGCGAGGAGACGAGAGTGCCGGAACCCTTCTTCTCGGTGGCCGTCTTCAGCGCACCGTTGAGGAAGTAGGTGTGGTCGACGGTGTTGCCGTTGTTCTTGGTCTCCTTCAGCTTCTGGCCGCGGGGGGTGTACGTGTAGGACGTCACCTTGGGGTCGGGGTCCGAGGAGGTCTTCCCGACCGAGACGGTCTTGACCAGTTCGCGCAGGTCGTACGTGTAGGTCGAGACCTGCGACGGGTGGGAGACGGTCTGCGGCTTGCCGTTCGCGTCGTACACGTACGACGTGGACTTCTTCTCCTGGCCGGCGAGGGCCTCGGTGACCTTCTGGACCTGGTTCAGGCCGGTGTAGGCCACGGTGTACGCGTCGATGCGGGCGCCGGAGGACGTGTCGTCGATCGACGTGAGGTTGCCGTTGACGTCGTACGCGTAGGTGAAAGTCCGCTTCTCGGTGTCGGCCGGGTCGGACGCGATCGAACGGACGAGCTTGACCGCGTCGGCCACGACCACGCCGGCCGTGTTCTGCGCCAGCTTCAGCGTGGTGTCCTCGCCCTGCTTCAGGGCGTAGGAGCCGAGCTGGACCCAGGTGCCGGTGGCGGCGTTCTGGTCCTTGGTCACCGCGGGTTCGGTGGTGGTGCCGTGGGTGAGGGTGTACTTGGCCGTGGTGGCCGCACCCGTCACCTTCGGGTACCTCACGTACGCGGTGTAGGTGCCGTCCTTGGGCACGTTCAGCGTCCAGGTGAACGCGTCGGTGCCGGTTCCGGTGGCGTGGGTGCGGTGGTCGTAGCCCTGCTGGCCCGCCAGGTCGCCCTTGGTCCAGGTGCCGGTGGAACCGGTGTTCTGGCTGTCGGAGTTGTCGGTCAGGACGACCGACCTGCCGACCGGGGCGCCGTCGTCGGACTTCGACTTCAGCGAGCCGTCCGGGTGGAACGTCCAGGACATCGTGCGGTCGGTGTCGCCGCCGGCGGCCGTCAGGGTCCGCTTGGTCTGCTTGCCGAGCTCGTCGTAGTCGTAGGACGTGACGATGTCCCACGGGTCGGTGGACGCCTTGGTCAGACCGTTGTCGTAGTAGGCGAAGGTGGTGTCGTTGCGGACGGTCTGGCCCTCGGACGGCGGCAGCGAGGTCTTCGCCACCCGGCCGACGGCGTCGTACGAGGTCTCGCTGTAGACGTCCGGCTTGTTGTAGCGGGCGTCGGCCGGGTCGTACGGCTGGTACTTCCTGACCGGGCGGTTCAGCGCGTCGTACGTGGTCCGGGCGGTGAAGTCGTCCGCGGCCGGGGTGTTCACGCCACGCGGGGTGATCGCCTTGGTGGTGTTGCCGACCTGGTCGTACTCGAACATCGAGATCCGGTACGTCGACCCGTCGTACGGAGCCTTGACCTGGGTCCTCGATCCGCGCTCGTCGTAGGTGACCTCGGTGCGGGCGTTCTCCTGGTCGACCGTGGCGACGACGCGGGAGTCCTTGTCGTACTCGGTCGTGGTGAACGTGCCCGCCGCGTCGATCGCCTTGACCGGGCGGTGGTTCAGGTCGTACTCGGTCTTCGACGTGTAGTCCGAGGCGTCGGCCGTGGCGTTCTTCTTCGGGTCGACGACCTTGGTGACGTTGCCGACGTTGTCGTACGTGTAGGAGATCTTGTCCCCGGACGCGTTGGTGACGTCGGTGAGCTGGTAGATCTCGTCGTACGCGTTGGTCGTCACGAAGTCGTTCGCGACCGTGGTGGTGGCGACGCCCTTCGGCTCGGTGGTGGTCAGCAGATTGCCGACCTTGTCGTAGACGTAGGCGGTCTTGCGGTCCGTGCCGGCGTTGTTGTTGGCCGGGGCGGTCGCGGTGGTGACCTGGTCGGCCTTGTCGTACACCGCGGTGGAGACGGCGCCGTTGGGGGACCTGGACTCGGTGACGTTGTCGTTGGCGTCGTACACCGGGGCCGGGGAGGTGATCAGGACGCCGGCGTTCTGGTCCTTCGGCACGGTGGAGACGAGCGGACGCCCGTACACGTCGTAGGTCTGGGTCGTCCGCTTGCCCAGCGCGTCCGTGAGCTGCGTGACCTGGCCGCGCTCGTCGTAGACGAACGTGGTCGACTTGCCGAGGGCGTCCGTCATCGTCGCCGGGTAGCCGGTCGGGCCGAAGTCCGCGCTGGTGGACGGGTTGCCGTTGGCGTCCGTGGCCTTGGTGAGCTGGCCGTGGGAGTCGTACTCGTAACTGGTCGTGTAGTCGCCGGCGACCGAGGTGGTCGCCACGCCCTTGGGGTCCGTGACCGTCTTCAGGTTGCCGAAGGCGTCGTAGCCGAAGGCCCAGGCGTTGCCCAGCGGGGAGGTCTTGCGCACCAGGTCGGCGGCATAGCCGTCGACGCGGGTCTGGTACGTGTAACGGGTCGAGCCCGCGGGCCACTTGGTGGTGTCGGCGACACAGGTCGTCGCCGCGTCGGGGACGTTTCCGCCGGCTGCCTTGATCGCCTCGGCGTTCAGCTGCCAGCGCGGGTAGCCGGTCTTGGTGTCGTAGCAGTAGGCGGTCCTGGCGCCGTTGACCTCCTCCAGGACGGTGACGTTGTTGTCGGCGTCCCAACTCATCTTGGAGGTCTGGGACTTGGCGTTGGTGCTCTGGACGGCGCGGCCGAAGTCGTCCGTCACGTAGGCCGTGGAGTGGTTCTCGGCATCGGTGACCCTGGTGTCCAGGAAGGCGGTGTTGGTGGTGTTCTCGGCGTAGGTGAAGCCGGTGTCACCGCCGAGCCGGTCCGTGAAGGTCTGGGTCCACCAGTGGTAGCGGGCCGGGAAGTCGCCCTCGCTGGGGGCGTAGTAGTCGAGCGAGGTCGCGTTCGAGCGCGGGTCGGTGACCTTGACCAGCTTGACGTTCTTGTTGCCCTGCGTGGCGTCGTAGGTGAAGCCGAACACCTTCGGCTGGGACGAGCCCACACCGTCGGTGATCTTCGTCAGGAGCGCCTTGTCGTCGTACTCGAAGACGACCTTGCGACCGGAGACGTCCGTCATCGACTGGATGTGGTCGACGACCTTCGAGAAGCCGGTCTCGCCCTTGTCGTAGTAGTCGAGGGTGAGGGTCTGGCGGCCCGCCGGGTCCGTGACGTACTTCAGGAACTTGGTGGGCTTGTTGTTGGACTTGCGCTCTTCGTAGGTGAAGGTCTCGGTATTGCCGTTGCGGTCGATGACCGAGGTCAGATAGCCGTCACAGCCGAAGAGGAAGCGCGTGCCGTCCGGGCGGGTCATGGTCCAGGCGTCCGGGACCGGGTCCTTCGTCGGCTTGCAGTCCAGGCCCGCCTTCATCGTCAGCTTGAAGTGGACGCCGGCCGGGGCCTTCCACGCGCCGGCGGCGGCGTCCCAGCGGAAGACGTGCGTCGTGCCGTCGCCGTCCGGGAGCCGCACCTCGGTGGGGTTGGGGTTCGGGTGGAAGTCCAGGCCCGCTCCGAGCCGGACGGGGCCGGAGACCTGGGCGGACCAGCCGTGGCCCATCACCGTGTCGGAGGTGTCCAGGGAGTTGTAGGAGAACCGGGCGAAGGTGTTGAGGCCGCGGCCCGGGTTGTTGAAGGCGTTGTACGACCAGACGCTGTTGCCGGACGACAGGTTGTTCATGACGCTGGAACCGGCGCCGGTGTTCTTGCCGGTGTACGCGTAGAACTTCTCGAGGCCGAGCGTGTTGGAGGTCGGGTCCTCGATGGTGACGTTCTGCTTGAGCGGCGCGATGCCGCCCGTGCCCGCCGAGAGCCAGCTGCCGTCGGAGGTCTTGCGGGTGTCCCAGCCGAGGACGTACTCGGTGCGCTTGTTGCCCGAGCCCGAGTTGATCGCGGTGGCGACCTGGGCCTGGACGGTGGCCGACTTGCCGGGCAGCAGCGCCGGGACCGGGGTCTCGAGCTGGTTTCCGCCGGTGGTGACGTCGGTGCCGTCGGGCAGCTTCCAGGTGTAGGACAGTTCGCGCTCGCCCGCCGCCCAGGCGGTGGCCGTGGTGTTGGTGACGGTGAACTCCACCGTGTAGGTCGAGTTCGGTGTCATCCGGGCCGGGGTGGTCGGCGCGTAGTAGGTGTCCTCCGTCGTGGAGTCGACGTAGATCACCTGGATGTACGGCCGGAGCTGCTCGTCCGCGGCCTCGGCCGACAGGAAGAGCGTGCGCTCCTGCGGGCCGGTGGCGGATTCGTCCTTGAGCCGGACCGCGACGCCCTTGTTGGCGGTGGGGGTCTTCACCCAGTTCTGGGTGAGGCCGGTCGCGTCCCACCAGTGGCGGCCGACCTCGGAGACCTGGGCCACGGTGTCCGAGACGGTGGCCGACATGTCACCGCCGGCGGCGGTCCACGCGGTGGTGGCGTTCGCGTTGTTCCAGGTGGCGGTGGTCTCGTCGAAGTCGCGGTTCAGGCCGTGGAGTTCGTAGACGGCTCCGTCGGTGGCCGTGGTGGTCTCGGCGCCCCACAGGTACATCTTCGAGTCCAGGACGGTCGCCGTGGACGGGATGGAGGTGGTGGGGAACTTCAGCGCGGCGCGGGTCTTGCCGTAGGTGGTGGAGTTGTTGCCGACGCTCAGCCACTTCTGCCCGACCGACCACGACTGGATCGTGTCCTGGTTGGTGGTGGGCTGCTGCGAGGAGAGCGTGGTGTCGGTGACTCCGCCCTGCGCACCCTGAATGATCTTCATGGTGCGTCCGGCCTTGGGGATGCCCACGACGCGGGTCGGCGAGCCGAGGAGCTGGCCGTCCTTCGTCTTCACCGCCAGCTGGTAGTAGTACGACTTGCCGATCTCGCTCGCCGAGCTGTCCGGGGTCGGGACCGCGGTGGTGTCGGTGTACGAGGTGAGGCTCGCCGGGACCGGGGCGATCAGCGTGGCCGCGGACGGGGTGAACGTCTGCTGCGTGGAGCGGTGGAGCTGGTACTCCGCGATGTCCAGGTCCGCGTCGCCGGTGTTGTTGGCGTACGCCTTCCAGGACAGTTCCGGACCGGTGGAGTGCACCACGGTGGGCGAGTCCAGCGTGGTGCCGGTCTTGCCGTATGTGACGGTGAGGCGCGGGATGGTGGAGGTCTCGCCGCCGTAGTCCGAACCGTCACCGGCCTCGTATCGCGGACCGCCGGTCAGCGTGGCCGCGTTGGTGTCGCTCGCCGCCTGGATGACGAAGCCGTGGTTGGCGGCGGTGCCGGACACCCACTTCTGGACCGTGTCGGTGACCGGGAACTTGTGCCAGGCGTTGTACTCGCCGACGTTCTTCACGATCTGGGCGGGGTTGACCAGCCGCAGGGCGTCGGCGATGTTCCGGGTGGTGGAGCTGCCGGTGTCACCCAGCACGATCTTCCCGGCGTTACCGGCGGAGAAGTAGTACTGGCTGCTGCTCAGCGGCTTCCAGGCGGCGGTGGCGCCGCTCTGGTTGAGCGTGAGGTTGGCGGTGCCGTCCCGGTGGGTGACCGTGTAGGGGGCTGCCGTCGCTCCGTCGGACGCCGCGGGGAAGCGCGCCTCGACGCGGTACGAGGCCGTCTCCTGGATCCGGGGCTGCCAGGTGTGGCTCTCCCCCGTGGCGGTGTTCTTGTTGTAGGCGAAGTCGTCGTTGACGGCCGCGCCACCGGTCGTGGTGGCCTTCGGCCACTCGCCGACCGCCGCCGTGCCGGTGTCGCCGTCGTCGATCTGCACCGTGGTGCCCGACAGCTCACCGGACAGGGCCGAGGTGTTGGCCCAGGTGGCCGTCGCCTCGTCCCAGGCGCCGGTGGCCCGGTGGGCCTCCATGGTCACGTCGTTGCCGTTGGTGGTGTGGACCTGGTCGTAGTACAGCTCCAGGCGGGCGGCATCGATGGTGGTGCCCGCGGGGATGCCCGTGAGCGGGAACTTGACCAGGGAGCGGGCGATGCCGGTGTCGGTCTTGCCCGCCGACAGCTTCCAGGTGTTGTTGAAGTTCACCGCCGGCTGGTCCGACAGGACCATGGTGTCCTGCGAGGCCGCCGCGTTCGGCGCGATGGTGACGGTCGGATCGATGCGGACCGGGTAGGTCCGCTCCTTGGCGTCGAGCCACTTCCGGGACGGCGTGACGGTCAGCTTCCACGCGTCGCCGTCACGGGTCAGCTTCTGCGTGACGTCGGCGGAGTAGGTTCCGCCGGTCGGGGACCCCTGGTCCTTGCGGGCGTCCGTCATGTACGGGGCCGGGATCACCATCACCGGGGTGTTCGGCAGCTCGCCGTAGAAGGCGATCGACCCGTCCTCGCGCTCCTTGGGAACGAGTCCCTCGGTGTCGAGGGTGAAGACGTACGTCACCGGCCCGTCGGGGCGCTCGGTGAGGACGATGTTCTCCTTGACCTCGCCCCGGCCGACCAGGTACTCCAGGTCCGCGGCGCCGACCGCGTCCTTGTAGACGACCTTCGAACCCTCCGCGGCGGGGGCGAGCGGACGGTCCCGGCCGTCCAGTCCCAGGGTCACCGCGCGGCCTTCCGGCGAGGCGAACCTCAGCAGCTTGCCGGAGCGCTCGCCGAACCAGCTGCGGCCTTCGTTGGTCGTGTTGGCGAAGTCGAAGCCCTTGGCGTCGGTCGCCTCGACCTCGGTGTCGATCGGCTTCCACTCACCGCCGGAGCGGTAGGACAGCGGCTCGGCCGAGAGTTCGGCCTCGATCCGTCCGTCGGAGAGCTGCCAGTAGCGCGCCGTCGAGGTGCGCCGGGAGGTCAGCTCCTTGACGCGCTGGGCGGGCGCCACGGCCTTCCCCCGGGGGAGCTTCTGCCGGGTCGGTATCTCCAGGTTGCCGCTCGCCGCCGCCTTGTCGCCCTCCGGCGAGGACGCCGGTGCCGGTGCCGGTGCCGCATGAGCCATCTGCGGCAAAGCGGTACTCACCACCGTCGATATGACGAGACAGGAGATCAATCCCCTGCTTCCGACTTTCACATCCGTGCCTTTCATTCAGGCCTGCCCACCTCCGGAAAAGAGGGAAATCCGGGCACGCCAAACCGCCCGACAGGTGTCTCTGCCTGGCTCACCTTCACTTCTCGCACGAAGGTCCGGGCTGTCTAACCAAAGCCGCGGCCGCATGTCAATCGATCGAACGAAAGGGGCGTAAGGCGACATGAATGCCCTGGTCAGCACATGTTGGGACAGCGATTCGTCCCTTTTGTGAATTGATTAGGAACGCGCCTGACAGTCGGGGTATAACCCGTCGACCCGCCCTCCCGGATTCCCGCACCGGGAATCTCGTCAACGGAAAGTCGGACGCATGAAAGAAACACGACGCCGAGGAATCACGGTCGCCGCTTCAGTGCTTCTGGTCGGGTTTATCGGGTTCGGCTGTTCCGGCGTCCCCGAGGACGGCGAGCAGGAATCGCCCCGGCGCTCGGCACCGACCGCGGCGGTCGTCTACGAGGTCTCGGGGGAAGGCACGGTCGAGATCAGCTACCTCGACCGGGACGAGAAGGGCGGCGCGACGGTCGAGAAGAACGTCGCCCTGCCGTGGAAGAAGTCGGTGCGCGTCCCGCTCGGCAGCCAACCCAGCGTCAACATCGTCCTCGACGACGAAGGCGGCCAGGTGCGGTGCAGCCTCGCCGTCGGAGGCCGGCACGCACAGAGCTCCACGGCGTCGGGCCCGTACGGCCGGGCCACGTGCAGCAGCACGCTCCCTCAAGGAGTCAGCGGCCGGGGGGCCGAAGCGCTCCCAGTTCTTCGTTGAGCGCGGTGAGGAAGCGCAGCGCCGTGGCCAGTTCCTCTTCGTCGAACCGTTCCCTGGCCCGGCCCGCGGCCTGAGCCAGCGGGAGGAAGTACTGGCGTGCGGCGGCCCGCGCGCCCTCCACGTAGTGCACGTGGACCACCCTGCGGTCCGTGCTCTCCCTGGACCTGCGGATGTGGCCGGCCTTCTCGAGCCGGTCGAGACAGGCGGTGACCGCCCCTGACGTCAGTCCGAGCTGCTCGCGCAGTCGGCCGGGCGTGAGCGGCTCCGGGCTGTCCAGGACGATGCCGAGCGCCTGCACGTCGGTCGGGTGCAGTCCGTGGGCCTGCGCGAAGCCGTGGACCAGCCTGCTGATCTCCCCGTGCGTGCGGCGCAGCGCGACGGCGAAGTTCTGGAGATCGCCCGGCGCGCCGCCGGCGGACGCGGTCCTGTCTCGGTCATCGGTACTGGCCACGTGATCAGCCTATGTGCCGGAACCGTCCGTGAACGAAACGGCGGACGGCCGCTCGTGCCCGGGGACGCTGTTTCCGTCGCACCTCATCCGGCGAGGGGTGCCGCACCGAATACCCGGTGAGGACACCGTCCCCATGACCGGGCTCGCCCCGGGTCCGGGCCCCGGAGGAGGAATGCATCGTGAACACCTCGCATCTCACGCGCCGCATCGCGGCCGCTGCCGCCGCCGTCGTGCTCCCGGTCTCGCTGGGCGTGCTCGCTCCACAGGCGTTCGCCGCCGACGCGGACGGGCCCTTCGGCCCGGGCTGCGCCGCGGTACCCGCCGAGGGTGACGGCAGCTTCGACGGCATGGCCGACGACCCGGTGGCGACCGCCGCGTCGAACAACCCGGAGCTGTCCACGCTCGTCACGGCCGTCCAGAAGGCCGGCCTGGTCGACACGCTGAACAACGCCGAGAACGTCACCGTGTTCGCGCCGACGAACGACGCCTTCGCGAAGATCCCGAAGGCGGACCTGGACAAGGTCCTGGCCGACAAGGCCACCCTGACCAAGATCCTCACCTATCACGTGGTGGGCGAGAAGGTCGACAAGGCGGCGCTCGCCGACGGCTCGTTCAAGACGCTGCAGGGCGGCACGCTCACGACCGACGGCTCCGGCGACGCCTTCGTCGTGAACGACACCGCCAGGATCGTTTGCGGCGACGTGCCGACCTCCAACGCCACCGTCCACATCATCGACACCGTCCTGATGCCGAAGTGACGGTCGCCCCCGCTCGACCGACCGAAGACCGTCGCGGACCTCAGGGTCCGCGGCTGTCAGTCGCGCGCCGCGGTCCGTGACGAGGGAGTACGGCGGCTGAGCTCACCCGGCCACCAGGCGTTCGGCCCGATGTCGCGGACCAGGGCGGGGACGAGCAGGGAGCGGACGACCAGGGTGTCGAGCAGCACCCCGAAGGCGACGATGAAGGCGATCTGCGCGAGGAAGGCGAGGGGGATGACGCCGAGCGCGGCGAAGGTGGCCGCGAGGACGACGCCCGCCGAGGTGATGACCCCGCCGGTGGCCGTCAGCCCGCGGAGCACGCCCTCGCGCACGCCGTGTCGCAGCGACTCCTCGCGGACGCGGGACATCAGGAAGATGTTGTAGTCCACGCCCAGGGCCACCAGGAAGACGAACCCGTACAGCGGGACCGACGAGTCCGTGCCGGTGAAACCGAAGACGTGCGTGAAGACGAGCGAGGAGATGCCCAGCGTGGCCAGGAAGTTGAGCGCCACCGTGGCCACCAGCAGCACCGGCATCACGAGCGAGCGGAGCAGGCCGACGAGGATGACCAGGATGATCGCGAGGACCACCGGCACGATGAGGGTCCGGTCCCGCTCGGCGGTGCGCTGGGTGTCGTACTGCTGGGCGGTGTAGCCGCCGACGAGGGCGTCGGCTCCGGGGACCGCGTGCACGGCCTGCCGGAGGCGGACGACCGTCTCCTTCGCGGCCGCGCTGTCCGCCGCGTCGCTCAGGGTGACGTCGATCCTGACCCGGCCGTCCACGACGAGCGGCGCGCCGCCGCCGGGCCGCGCGGAAGCGGTCACCGGACGCGCCGAGTCGACCCCGTCGGTGGCCTCGGCGGCCGATGTCACGGCGGGCAGCGCGGCCACGTCGGCGATCACCACCGCCGGGTTGCCGGAGCCGCCCGGGAAGTGGCGTCCCAGCGTCTGCTGGGCGGCGACGGACGGCGCGTCGTTGACGAAGATCTCGTCGAGCGGCACGCCCCGGGACGCCAGGGTCGGGGCGAACGCGGCGCAGGCGAGCAGCCCGGCGAGGGTGATCGCCCAGACCTTGCGGGGGGCACGGTCCACCAGGCCTGCGACCCGCTGCCACAGTCCGTGGCCGCCGGCGGTCGGGTCCGCCGGCCGGGGCTTGGCCGGCCAGTAGGCGGCGCGGCCCAGCAGGACCAGGACGGCGGGCAGGAAGGTGAGCGCGCTGAGGACCGCGCAGACGATGCCGATCGCGCCGACCGGCCCGAGCGCCCGATTGTTCGTCAGATCGCTGAAGAGCAGGGCGAGCAGGCCGAGGGCCACGGTGGCCGCGCTGGCCGTGACGGGCCCGGCGGTCTGCCGCAGGGCCGCGCGCATGGCCGGGAAGCGGTCGCCCTCGCGCGCGGCGAGTTCCTCGCGGTAGCGGGCGGCGAGCAGCAGGGCGTAGTCGGTGGCGGCGCCGATGACGAGGATCGACAGGATGCCCTGGACCTGGCCGTCCACCCGTACGACATCGTGGTCGGCCAGGACGTAGACCACGGCGCACGCCAGCCCGAGGGCGAAGACCGCGCCGAGGATGATCACCAGCGGCAGCAGCACGCTGCGGTAGACGAGCAGCAGGATCACCAGGACGGCCACGAGGGCGACGGCGAGCAGGAGGCCGTCGATGCCGGCGAAGGCGTCGGTCAGGTCGGCCCGGGTCGCGGCGGGACCCGCGAGCCGCGCGGTGGTGCCGGGCACGGACTCGGCGACCTGGGTCACGGCCGCGAGGGTCGTGGGCAGCTCCTCCCCGAGGTCGGGCCGCAGTTGTACGACCCCGCTCAGGGCCTGGCCGTCCTCGGACGGGAGCGCGGGGGACGGTGTCCCGTCCACGCCCGGTCGTCCGGCGAGGGAGGCCAGGGCCCGGGTGGCCGCGGCCTGCTGAGTCCCGTCGAGTTTCCGTCCTTCGGGCTCGCCCGTCCACACCACGATCACGGGCAGGGTCTCGTCCTGGCGGAACGCCTTCTGGGCCTCGACGACCTGGGTGGACTCCGCGCTGCGGGGCAGGAACGCGGCCTGGTCGTTGGTCGCGACCTCGCCGAGTTTGCCGGCGTACGGGCCGAGACCGCCGCCGATGGCGAGCCAGGCGATGAGCAGGGCAAGGGGCAGCAGACGTCGGACCCATGGGGTGGACGAGCGCATGGGGGCTCCAAGGCAGGCGGAAGTACTTCAAGACGAAAACTCTCAATGATTGAGATAGATTCAACCATGGCCGGGAGGGACGGCGTGCGTCATCACTTCCGAAGGGCCATGGAGCCTGGACGCACTCGAAGCCCTCGAACTATGGTGTCCCACCACATACGCCGCTGACCTGCGACTTCCTACGGTGTGGCGACACCGAATCGTCCCCGCACTTGCCTGGAAGTGGTGCACATGGCCGCCGCAACAACCTCCCCGACGCCACCCGGCTCCCTCAAGCGCATCGTCGCCGCCAGCCTCATCGGCACGACCATCGAGTGGTACGACTTCTTCCTGTACGGGTCCGCCGCGGCGCTCGTGTTCAACAAGCTGTTCTTCCCCGAGTCCGATCCGCTCGTCGGCACACTGCTGTCCTTCCTGACGTACGCCGTCGGGTTCGCCGCCCGGCCGCTCGGGGCGCTGGTGTTCGGGCACTACGGGGACCGGCTCGGGCGCAAGAAGCTGCTCGTCCTGAGCCTGCTCCTGATGGGCGGGGCGACGTTCGCCATCGGGCTGCTGCCGACCCACGCGACCATCGGTTCCGCCGCCCCGGTGCTGCTGACCGTGCTGCGCCTCGTGCAGGGCTTCGCGCTCGGCGGCGAGTGGGGTGGCGCCGTACTCCTCGTGTCCGAGCACGGCGACGCCAAGCGCCGCGGGTTCTGGGCCTCGTGGCCGCAGACCGGCGCCCCTGCCGGACAGTTGCTCGCGACCGGTGTGCTGTCCGCGCTCACCGCGCTGCTCTCGGACGCCGCCTTCGCCTCCTGGGGCTGGCGGATTCCGTTCCTGCTCTCCGGCGTCCTCGTGATCGTCGGGCTCTGGATCCGGCTCTCCGTCGACGAGTCGCCCGTCTTCAAGGCCGCGCTCGCCGCCGCCGAGGAGCGCAAGGCGGTCGCCGGACAGGCCGAGAAGCTTCCGCTGGTCTCGGTCCTGCGCCACCACTGGCGGGACGTGCTCATCGCGATGGGCGCCCGGATGGCCGAGAACATCTCGTACTACGTGATCACCGCGTTCATCCTCGTCTACGCGACCACCCAGGTCGGTCTCTCCAAGCAGACCGCGCTGAACACCGTCCTCATCGGCTCCGCCGTCCACTTCGCGGTGATCCCGCTCTGGGGCGCGCTCTCCGACCGGCTCGGCCGGCGCCCCGTGTACCTGATCGGCGCGATCGGCGTCGGCGCCTGGATGTTCCCTTTCTTCTCCTTGATCGACCGGGGCACCTTCGGCTCGCTGCTGCTCGCCGTGACCGTCGGCCTGGTCCTCCACGGAGCGATGTACGCGCCGCAGGCCGCCTTCTTCTCCGAGATGTTCGCGACCCGCGTCCGCTACTCCGGCGCCTCCATCGGCGCCCAGTTCTCCTCCGTGGCCGCCGGCGCCCCGGCGCCGCTCATCGCGACCGCGCTGCTCGCCGACTACGGCGACTCGACCCCGATCGCGCTGTACGTGATCGCCGCGGCCCTGCTCACCGTCGTCGCCATCGGCTGCGCCAAGGAGACCCGCGAGCGCGACCTCGGCGAGATCGTCGAGCGGACCTCCGGGAAGTCCCGGGTCGGCGCCGACGTCTGACGGATGCCGAAGCGCCCCGTGCCGTTGCTCCTCCGGAGCGCGGCGCGGGGTGTTTCTCGCGTCAGTTCCCCGGGACGGCCCCCGCGAGCGCGTGCAGGCGCAGGGCCAGCTGGATCTCCAGGGCGCGGGCGGGGGACTGCCAGTCCGGGCCGAGGAGCCGGCCGACCCGTTCCAGGCGCTGGGCCACCGTGTTGACGTGGACGTGAAGCTCTTCCTTGGTACGGGCGGGGCTCATGCCGCTCGCGAAGTACGCGTCCAGGGTGCGGACGAGATCGGTTCCCCGGCGGCGGTCGTACGCGACGACCTGACCCACGGTCCGGTCGACGAAGCCGTCGATGTCCCGGCTGTCCGCGAGGAGCAGACCGAGGAAGCCCAGGTCCTCGGCGGCGGCGCCCTGGCCGGAGCGGTGCAGGAGCCGGAGTGCGTCGAGGCAGCGGCGGGCCTCCTCGTAGGCGACGCCGACCTCGTCCGGCCGGTCGAGGGGCGCGGGTACGGGGGCGGAGGCGCCGACGGTGACCGGCTCGCGCAGGGTGTCGCCGAGGTGGCGGGCGGTCTGACGGGCCAGGTCGGCGGCGCTCTCGCCGGGGCCGAGCGGCAGCAGCAGGACCGTACCGCCGTCGCGGGCGGAGGCGAGTCCGTGCCGGGTGGCCGCGAGGTGCGAGGCCGCCGACCCGAGGCGCCGCCGGTCGGTGCTCTCCTTGCGGCCGGCGTCGGTGTCGGCCGCGCCGCCCGCCCGGTCGACGCGGGCGGCGAGCACGACGTGGGGCGCGGCGCTGTCGGTACGCAGCCGGGCGGCGCGCTCGCGCAGCAGGCGGCGGTCGCGGTCGGGGGCGTCGAGGAGGTCGTCGAGGAGTTCGCCGCGCACCCGCTGTTCGGCCTCTCCGGCGGAGCGGCGGGCGAGCAGCAGCAGGGAGGTGACGAGCGCGGCCCGCTCCAGGGTCCGCTGGTCGACGGGGTCGAGCTCGGGCCGGCCGCGCAGGACGAGGGCGCCGAGGGTCTCGCCGCCGGCGGAGACGGCGGCCACCCAGTCGTCGCCCTCGCGGACGGCGTGGCCCTCCGCGCGGCGGGCCGATCCGGCGTCCGTCTCGGTGAACTCGACGGTGCCGCCGAGGACCTCGGAGACCGCGTCGGCGACGTCGTGGACGCCGCCGCCGTGCAGGACGAGCTCGGACAGCCGGTCGTGGACCTCGGAGGCCCGCTCGATGACACCGCTGTGCTCGCGGATGATGTCGGTGGCCCGCTCCAGCTCGGCGAGGGCCGAGCGGGTCTCGGCGAGCAGGTTGGCCGTGTCGATGGCGACGGCGGCGTGCGCGGCGAAGGAGCAGAGCAGCGCGACCTGCTCGCGCTCGAAGACCCTGGCCCTGCGGTCGGCGGCGAAGAGGACGCCGATGACCTGGCTGCCGAGGCTGAGCGGGACGCCGAGGATGGCGACGAGGCCCTCGTCCCGTACCGCCGTGTCGATCGTCCGGGTGTGCTGGAAGCGCGCGTCCTCGAAGTAGTCGTCCGTGACGTACGGCCGGGCGGTCTGGGCGACGAGCCCGCCGAGACCCTCGCCCATGCCGAGCCTCACCTGCTGGAAGCGCGCGGAGACGGAGCCCTCGGTGACCCGCATGTACGTGTCGCCGGCGACCGGGTCGTTCAGGCTCAGATAGGCGACCTCGGTGCCGAGGAGCGAGCGGGCGCGCTGGACGATGGCGCGCAGCACGGCGTCGAGGTCGCGGAGTCCCGCGAGGTCGTGTGCGGTCTCGATGAGCGCGGACAGCTCCGCCTCACGCCGCCGCCGCCCCTCCAGCTCGGCCCGGACGCGCAGGGCGAGCACCTTGGCCTCTTCGAGCCCGGCCAGCTCCTCGGGGTCCGCGCCGCTCGCGCGGGCGAGCAGCACGGGCCGGTCGTAGGCCTCCGTAGCGGCTCCCCGAGCGAGGAGTTCCAGGTAGGCGACGTGTTCGTGGGACATGGACACAGGGATACCTGCCGGAGGTGTGGTCGCACCACCCCTGTGGACGACCTTCACCAGCGGCAACCGCAGGGGGTCTCTCAGTGGGCGGTCCAGCCGCCGTCGAGGGTGAGCGAGGTACCGGTGATGAACGAGGCCTGCGGGGTGCAGAGGTAGAGGACGGCCTCGGCGACCTCCTCGGGCTCGATGAGCCGCTTGAGCGCCGAGTCCTTGAGCATGACCTCCGAGAGGACCTGCTCGCGGGGGATGCCGTGGGCGGCGGCCTGGTCGTCGACCTGCCGCTCGACGAGCGGGGTGCGCACATAGCCGGGGCTGACGCAGTTGGAGGTGACCCCGTGCGGGGCGCCTTCGAGGGCGGCGGTCTTCGAGAGGCCTTCGAGACCGTGTTTGGCGGCCACATAGGCGGACTTGAAGGCGGAGGCGCGCAGCCCGTGGACGGAGGAGAGGTTGACGATCCTCCCCCAGCCCTGGGCGTACATGTGCGGCAGCGCGCCCCGGATGAGGCGGAAGGGCGCCTCCAGCATCACCGTGAGCACGGTGTGGAAGACGTCCGGCGGAAAGTCCTCGATGGGGCGGACGAGCTGGAGTCCGGCGTTGTTCACGAGGATGTCGGCTCCCGCGGCGGCGCCTTCGGCCGCGTCCAGGTCGGTGAGGTCGAGGAGCCGGGGGGCGACGCTCCCGGGGAGACCGGCGGCCTCGCCGACCAGGGTCTCCAGGCCCTCGGCCGCCCGGTCGACGGCTCTGACCCGGGCCCCGGCGGCGGCCAGCCGCAGCGCGCAGGCCCGCCCGATACCGCTGGCCGCGCCGGTGACGAGCGCGGTGCGGCCGGTGAGGTCGAGGGCGACGACCCCGGCCGACGGGGAGGGCGCGGCCGACGGGGACACGGAACCGGGGCCGAGGACGGTGTTGATGGGGGCGCTCATGCTCCGCACCCTATGAACGGGCCGCTCCCCCACCGATGTGGTCCCCGCCCACAGTTCAGCTGGTCTCTGTGGTGCGGAACCATGTGGGTTCGTCGGCGAGCGCCTTCTCGATCCGGAGGTACGAGAACCGCTTCATCTCCGGCAGGTCGTCCACCTCGAACCAGCCGACCTCGGTCGACTCGTCGTCGTTGACCCGGGCCTCTCCGCCCACCGCTCGGCAGCGGAAGGCGACGTCCATGTACTGGCAGGTGTCGCCGTTGGGGTAGACGACGGGCTTGCGCAGGGTCTCCACGAGCAGGATCCGCTCCGGTACGCAGTGCACGGCGGTCTCCTCGTACACCTCGCGGACCGCGCAGTCGGCGGGCTGCTCCCCGGGCTCGACGATGCCGCCGATGACCGCCCACATGCCGTTGTCCGAGCGGCGACCGAGCAGGACCCGGCCCCGGTCGTCGAAGACGACGGCGCTCACCCCCGGCAGGAAGAGGAGCTGGTGTCCGGCCGTCTCGCGCAGCGTACGGATGAAGTCAGGGGTAGCCATGCCGTCGACCCTAGATCATCGGATCATCCGCGATCCGGGGCCGGGGCCTCGACCCTCGCGCGACGGGCCCGGACGGAGCGGAGCGCCGACCAGCCGAGGCCGGCGGCGGCGAGGGCCACGAGCAGCGCCTCGGGCAGGGTGCCCATGCGGGTCGCCGGGGTGAGCGAGGAGCGCAGCGGCACCTCCTCGACCAGGACGTCGGGGGTGAACATCTTCGTCTGCGCGACGATCTCGCCGTCGGGGCGGATCACCGCGCTGACCCCGCTGGTGACGGGCACGACGACCGACCGGCTGTGCTCGACGGCCCGCACCCGGGACATGGCGAGCTGCTGGTAGGTCATCTCGCTGCGGCCGAAGGTGGCGTTGTTGCTGGGGACGGTGATGAGCTGCGCGCCGTGCGTGACGGTGTCCCGCACGGCCCAGTCGAAGGCCGCCTCGTAGCAGGTGGCGAGGCCGACCTTGGTGCCGGCGAGGTCGAAGACGCCGACCTTCGTACCGGCTCCGAAGTCGCGGCTGACCCGGTCGACGTTGCTGTTGAAGAGCCGTACGAAGGACCGCATCGGGATGTACTCGCCGAAGGGCTGGACGTGCCGCTTGTCGTACGTGGCCACGGGGCCGCGCTCCGGGTCCCACTCGATGAGGGTGTTGCGGAGCTTGCCGGTCGGCGGGGAGATGACCGCGCCGATCACCGTGGGCGCACCGATGGCCCGGACGGCGCCGTCGATGACGTCGGCCGCGTCGGGGTTCGCGTACGGGTCGATGTCCGAGGAGTTCTCCGGCCACAGGACGAAGTCGGGCTGCGGCTCGCGGCCCGCCTTGACGGCCTCGGCGAGCTCGCGGGTGCGGGCGGCGTGGTTGTCGAGGACGGCGCGGCGCTGGGAGTTGAAGTCGAGGCCGAGGCGGGGCACGTTGCCCTGGACGGCGGCGACGGTCGCGGTGCCGTCCTCGGCCGTGTCGTCGACGAGCGGCAGCGCGGCGACCGCGCCGGTGACCGGCAGGAGCACGGCGAGCGCGGCGACGGCGAGCGGGCTGCGCGGGACGGCGCCGGTGGCCCGGTACGCACGGAACTGCCGGTACGCCTCGTACAGACCGAAGCCGCAGAGGGCGACCGCGAAGCCGAGCACCGGGGTGCCGCCGACGGCGGCGAGCGGCAGGAAGACGCCGTCCGCCTGCCCGAAGGCGATCTTGCCCCAGGGGAAGCCGCCGAAGGGCACGCGCGCGCGTGCCGCCTCCGCGAGGATCCACACCCCGGCCGCGAAGAAGGGCCACCACGGAAGCCGGGAGACGGCCGCGATGCCGAGACCGGCGGCGGCCACGAAGAGCGCCTCGATCGCGGCGAGGGCGACCCACGGGACCGGGCCGACCTCCTCGCCGGTCCAGATGAGCAGCGGGAGCATGAAGCCGAGACCGGCCAGGTAGCCGAGGCCGAAGCCGGCGCGGAGGCGACGGCCCCGCAGGGTCCAGCCGAGCAGCGCGAAGGCGGGCAGGGCGAGCCACCACAGGGGGCGCGGCGGGAAGCTCAGGAAGAGCAGAAGCCCGGACAGCAGGGCCGTCGCGGGCCGCACGAACCGTCGCAGTGGGGAACCCGGCGCGGGCGAGCCTTCGGCTGCGGGGGCGGGTGCGGGGGTGATGGTGGCGCTCACCTTGCGGAGTCTACGGGGCGAACCTGTCGATACCGAGGCCGGTACGAGCCCGGTGACCGGCCTGCTCCACCCGCCGTCCGGCGGGGGCTCAGACGCCCGTCGCGGCGGGCGGGCCGGGCGGGGCCGGGTGGCGGAGGCGGTCGCGGATGACCCGGACCGCGGACTCGGCGTCGTCGACCGTGACCGTGAACATCCGGCCGTCGCCGAGACGCAGGACCAGACCCTCGCCCCGCCGGACGATCACCGCCGTGCCCTTCTCGGGGCGCCAGCGGTAGCCCCAGCCGCCCCACTGGCGCGGATTGACGCTCGGGGCGAAGTCGGCGCCGACGACATGGGAGAGGGGGATGCGGCGGCGCGGCAGCCCGATGTGGCCGCAGCGGACCTCCATGGCGCGGTCGTCGACCTTGACGGCCACGTGGACGAAGGCGAGCGTGCCGAAGAGGACGAGGAGTCCGGCCGCGACACAGCCGATCACGGCCATGAGGAGGGCCGCGATCCCGGAGGTCCATGCCGACTCGACGGCGATCGTGATGCCGAGGGCCATACAGGCGGCGCCGGCCGAGGCCGCGAGCCACTGGACGCGATTGGTGGCGCGGCCGGTCCAGACGGCGGGTGTCCGCTTGTCGGCGTGCTGGTCCCGGGGGTACTGCCTCATGTCAGGAAGAGTACCCAGGATCGCGCGGCGCAGCGCGGCGGAGCGTGGCCGCTCCCTGGCGTTCAGTGAGCGGGTGCGGTGGCGCCGAGGAGGCGGCTTTCGGCGTAGCCGAGGGCGGCGGCGGGGAGCTGTCCGGGCCGGCCGCTGAGCAGCACGGTGAGGCCGCCGGTGGGGTCCGCGTCGGGCGCCGGCTCGGCGCCGATCCGGCGCAGCGCCTGGGCGGCGACGGCGTCGGCGGAGCCGTGGAAGACGATCGGCGGCAGCCCGGCCCGGCCGCGCGCCTCCAGGGCGGCGAGGATGCGCTCCTCGACCAGCTCGTAGTGGGTGCAGCCGAGGACGACGGCGCGGACGTCCGCCGGGGTGAGGGCGGCGGCCGCGGCGACGGCCTCGTCCACGGCGTCCCGGTCGGCGTGCTCCACGGCGTCGGCGAGCCCCGGGCAGGGCACCTCGGTGACCTCTGCGCCGTCCGCGAAGTCGCGGATGAGTCCGCGCTGGTAGGCGCTGCCGGTGGTGGCCGGGGTGGCCCAGATGGCGACCTTGCCGCCGCCGGTGGCGGCGGGCTTGATGGCGGGGACGGTGCCGATGACGGGGATGCCCGGTTCGAGTGCGGCGCGCAGGGCGGGCAGAGCGTGCACGGAAGCGGTGTTGCAGGCCACGATGAGCGCGTCCGGCCCGTGCTCGGCGGCGGCGAGGGCTACGGCGACGGCGCGCTCGGTGAGGTCCTCGATGGTGCGCGGACCCCAGGGCATGCCGTCGGGGTCGTTGGAGATGAGCAGATCGGCGTCCGGCCGCAGCCGGCGCACTGCGGCCGCCGCAGGGAGCAGGCCGATTCCGGAGTCCATGAGCGCGATCTTCACCCGGTCACCCTAGCCGATGGGCCTTGCGCGCCCGGCGATCTGGGGCAGACTGCGGCGAATGGACCCCCTTGTCTGGTTCGCGATCGCTTCCCTGGCCGCCTGGCTCTGGCTGCTGCTCGGCCAGGGCTTCTTCTGGCGCACGGACCAGCGTCTACCGCCGGCCGACGAGGACCGTGCGGCGCACGCCGGAGGCGGGTGGCCGCGGGTGGTGGTCGTCGTACCGGCGCGGGACGAGGCCGAGGTGCTGCCCCTGAGCCTGCCGTCGCTGCTGGCGCAGGACTATCCCGGCGAGGCCGAGGTGATCCTGGTCGACGACGGCAGCACGGACGGCACGGGTCGTCTCGCCGCCGAACTGGCGGAGCGGTACGGGGCGACCGCCGAGCGCCGGCGCGGGCCGACCGTCCTGGACCGCGACCCGGCCGAGTCGGCGGGCGGAGACGCCGAGCCGGCCGGTGGACCGGCCGAGCCCCGGGCTGTGCGCGTCGGACGGCCACGCGGTGGGCTGCCGCTGACCGTCGTGTCACCGGGCGAGCCGGAGCCCGGCTGGACGGGGAAACTGTGGGCGCTGCGCCACGGCATCGCCCTGGCACGCGCGCGTGAGCCGGAGTTCCTGCTCCTGACGGACGCGGACATCGCCCACGAGCCGGACAGTCTCCGACTGCTCGTCGCGGCGGCACGGACACACGACCTGGACCTGGTCTCGCAGATGGCCCGGCTGCGCGTGGCGAGCCGCTGGGAGCGGCTGGTCGTGCCCGCGTTCGTCTACTTCTTCGCGCAGCTCTACCCCTTCCGCTGGATCAACCGGGCGCGGCCCCGCGCGACGGCGGCGGCGGGCGGCTGCGTGCTGCTGCGGACGGAGACGGCGGTGGCGGCCGGGGTGCCGGAGGTGATCCGGCGGGCGGTGATCGACGACGTGTCGCTGGCGCGGGCGGTACGGCGGTCGGGCGGCCGGATCTGGCTGGGGCTCGCGGAGCGGGTCGACAGCATCCGCCCCTACCCGGGCCTCGGCGAGCTGTGGCGGATGGTGTCGAGGAGCGCGTACGCACAGCTGCGCTACAGCCCGCTGGTGCTCGCGGGGACGGTGGCGGGCCTCGTCGTGATCTACCTCGTGCCGCCCGTGGCCCTGGTGGCGGGCGCGGTGACGGGGAACGCGCCGGCGGCCTGGGCGGGCGGCACGGCCTGGGCGGTCATGGCGGGCACGTACCTGCCGATGCTCCGCTACTACCGCCAGCCACTATGGCCGGCGCCGCTGCTCCCCCTCACCGCACTCCTCTATCTCCTGATGACCGTGGACTCGGCCGTGCAGCACTACCGGGGCCGCGGGGCGGCGTGGAAGGGGCGTACGTACGCCGGTAATTACGATTCCCGACACGGGGAGTAACGCCGTCAATTCGGCGCGTACACAGGTGACCTGGCCGCCATGGATTGACGCTTAAGCATGCCCATGATCACTTCTCCCACCCCTTCCCGGCATCTTTTCTTTATGCGTTCTTCACGCCGCCGTACACAACGGGCCCCACGTGACCGCGACCCGCCGGTAACCCCCTCCGAACTCGGCTTTTACATGATCTTGGCCCTCGGCGCCGCCCGTTTTTGTCACGTTCGCTCGGATTAGGGATCCACCTCTTCACGAAGCCCGTCAAACAACCCTCTAATCAGGCTCCCCAACCAGCACATCGTGGGCTTAACTTATGTGCCATGACCTCCCCCCGCTCCACCTATGGAGGCGGTTACCACACCGCGCCGTCCTTCCCGGACACCCCGATCTACGACTCCCTGGTCGCGGAGCGGGGCACGCCTCAGATCGCCCCGATCCGAGTGCCCGCCGCCTACGACACCGGCAGCAGCTTCCCCGTGAGCGGCTCCTATCTGCCGGCGCTCCCCGCGGCCCTGCCCGCCCTCCCGGCGGCGCCCACCCCGCACCCCGCCCCCGCCTACGGCGGCGGTGGGTACGGCTATCCGCAGCCCTCCCCGCAGATGGCCCCCGCACCGCTCCAGCACGCCCCCACCCCGTACATCCCGCAGCAGCCGGTGGCCCCGCGCGGCTACCAGGGCAACGGGTACCCGCAGCAGCCCCGCCCGGCCGCCTCCGGGTACGAGGCGATGCGCCCGGCGGCCCCGCGGCCCATGCCGGCCCCGGCCCCCGCGGCGCCGATGTACAACGACCCGTACAACCGCCCCTACCAGGGCGGGGGTTACTGACAGGGGCGGAATAACCGGCCGACGAGGACCGGGGCGGCTGGCAGGATGACGGTATGTCCACTCCTGTACTCCGCTCCGTCCACGTCCACCCGGTGAAGGCCATGCGCGCTCTGGCGCCCACGGAGGCCGAGGTGGAGCCCTGGGGGCTCGCCGGGGACCGCCGGTGGACCGTCGTCGACGCCACGGGCAAGGTCGTGACCCAACGCCGTCACCCCCGGATGGCGTTGGCCACGGCGGAGCTCCTGGCGGACGGCGGCGTCGCGCTGTCCGCGCCCGGCCTGCCGAGGCTGGAGGTCGCGGTGCCGTCCCCCACGGCCACCGCCACAGTAGAGATCTTCGACAAGTACGTGGAGGCGGTCCCGGCCGACGACGAGGCGACCGCCTGGCTCTCCGCGTACCTGGAGACCGACGCCCGGCTCTTCCACATGGACGCGCCCGAGCACCGGCGGCCGGTCGACCCCGCGTACGCGCTGCCCGGCGAGACGGTGAGCTTCGCGGACGGCTATCCGCTGCTCGCCACCGCCACCGCCTCGCTCGACGCCCTCAACGCCCTCATCGAGGCCGGTGACCACGCCCACGAGGGCCCCCTGCCGATGAACAGGTTCCGGCCGAACCTCGTGATCGAGGGGACCGAGCCGTGGGCGGAGGACGGCTGGACCCGGCTCGCCGTCGGCGAGGTCACCTTCCGCGTCGCCAGGCCCTGCGGGCGCTGCGTCGTCACCACGACGAACCAGTCCACCGCCGAGCGGGGCAAGGAGCCGCTGCGCACCCTCGCCAAGCACCGCAGGCTGGACGGCCGCGCCATCTTCGGCCAGAACCTCGTCCCCGAGCACCGCGGCACGGTCCGGGTCGGCGACCCCGTGAAGATCCTCGACTGAGGTCCGGGCGCCCGACAGGCGGGGAACGCCTGCCCGGGGCACACTCGTTGGAGCAGCGGCGAACAACGAGGGGGTCCTGACGTGCGTGCGGCCACCGGAGTCTGGCGCTGGCGGCGCAACCCACTCCGCCGGACCACGGACCTGGTCGAGGCGTGGGTCGCCCTCACGGCGGCCGCGCTCCTCTGCCTCCTCGTGCCCCTGGCCGGCTGGGCCGCGACCTCGTCCGCGAGCGCCTCGCTCCAGCGCGCGGTCCGGACGCAGCAGGAGCAGCGGCTGCCGACGACGGCCCGGGTCGTGCGTCTCGCCGACGGGCCGGCGAGCGGCCCCCGGACGACCGAGACCGCCGGGGAGCAGCGGCTGCGCCGGTCCGTCGTGGCGCGCTGGACCGCCCCCGACGGCACGATCCGGACGGGAACGGTGCCCACGGCGCGGCGGCACTCCGCTCCGGGGGACGTCTTCCCCCTGTGGACCGACCGCGACGGGCGCCCGGTGTCGCCGCCGATGCCGGCCTCCACGGCCCGCGCGCACACGCTCATCGCCGGCCTGATGGCCGCGCTCCTCGCCGGTCTGCTGGTGGAGACGGTCCGCCGTCTCGCCGTCCGCCGTCTCGTCCTGCGGCGGTACGCGCGCCTGGACCGCGCGTGGGCCTCGGCCGGCCCCGACTGGGGCCGCGCGGACACCGGCAGCTGACCCGTACCCCTCCCCCGTTCCCCGTACGGGTAAGCCCTCACGACCCGTCATCCCCGACCCGCCGCGCGCGCTACGGTGGGGCATCGGTTCAGCGGCGAGGCATCAGGCGGGGGCAGGGCACACCCATGGCACAGGGCACGGTCCAGGTGACGCACACCGGCACATCGCGGTGGCGGCGCCGCACGGGTGAGTACGCCTCTCTCGCCGCCGCCCTGGAGGCCGCGAGCGACGGGGACGTCCTGACGGTCGCGCCCGGCACCTACCGGGAGAACCTCGTCATGCGGCGCGCCGTGACGCTCCGGGGGCCCGAGGGGTCGGTCGGCTCGGTGCGGATCGCGCCGCCGGACGGGGTGGCGCTGACCGTGCGCGCCTCCGTCACCGTCCAGGACCTGCACATCGAGGGGCAGGACGTCGCCGCGCCCGCGCTGCTCGTCGAGGACGGCACGCCCGAGCTGCTCGACCTGCGGATCATGACCCGCTCGGCCGCCGGGATCGAGGTGCGGGGCGCCGCCCGCCCGACGGTCCGCCGCTGCACGATCGACAACCCGGCCGGGGTCGGCATCGCCGTCGTCGACGGCGCGGGCGGGGTCTTCGAGGAGTGCGAGGTGGTCTCCGCCGGCCAGGCCGGCGTCTCGGTGCGCGGCGGGGCGCATCCGCGCCTGGAGCGCTGCCGGGTGCACCATGCCTCCGGCGCCGGGATCGCGGTCACCGGAGAGGGCAGCGGCCTCGAGGGCCTCGGCTGCGAGATCTACGAGATCAAGGGCGCCGGACTGCAGATCGCGGCCCGCGCCACCGCGCACCTCACGGACTCGTCGGTGCACCGCACGTCGGCGGACGGCATCACCCTCGACACGGACGCGGTCCTCACGCTCTCGGACTGCGACATCCACGACGTCCCGGAGAACGCGGTCGACCTGCGCTCGCGCTCGGTGCTGACGCTGACCCGGTCGACGGTCCGCCGTTTCGGCCGCAACGGCCTGTCGGTGTGGGACCCGGGCACGCGCGTGGACGCCAACCAGTGCGAGATCCACGACAGCACGGGCGACTACCCGGCGGTGTGGGTGAGCGACGGCGCGACCGTCGTCCTCGACGCCTGCCGGGTGCACGACGTGCCGGACGCGCTCTTCGTCCTCGACCGTGGCTCGCGCGTGGACGTGGTCGACAGCGATCTGTCGCAGGTGCGGAACACGGCGGTGTCGGTGAGCGACGGGGCGACGGCGCAGCTCGACGACTGCCGGATCCGGGAGGCGTCCACGGGTGCCTGGTTCCGGGACCACGGCAGCGGCGGCACCCTGGCGGGGTGCACGATCGACGCCGTGCAGACCGGGGTCATCGTCACCAAGGGCGCCGACCCGACGATCGACCGGTGCACGGTCACCTCCCCCGCGGAGGCCGGTTTCTACGTGTCGGCCGAGGGCCGCGGCTCCTTCCACGGCTGCCGGGTCACGGGCAGCGGCGGATACGGCTTCCACGTCACGGACGGCTGCCGGACGAGCCTGCGCAAGTGCCGTACGGAGCGGTGCGCGCGCGGCGGGTACGAGTTCCCGGAGGAGGGCGCGGTCGCGGAGGACTGCACCAGTGACGAGAGCGCGGTCCGCTCCTCCGTGCCCGACGGCGGCACCGTCCTGACGGCCACACAGTCGGCGGGGCTCCTCGGGGCGGTCCCCTCGCCCCGTACCCAGCCCGTCGCCGCCCCGCAGGTGGCCACGGCGCCCGTCCCCGAGGCCCGTTCCTCGCACGACGTGCTCGGTGAACTGGACGCGCTGGTGGGCCTGGAGAGCGTCAAGCACGAGGTGCGGACGCTCACCAACATGATCGAGGTGGGGCGCCGGCGTCAGGAGGCGGGCCTGAAGGCGGCCTCGGTCCGCCGCCATCTGGTCTTCACCGGCAACCCCGGCACCGGCAAGACGACCGTGGCCCGGCTCTACGGCGAGATCCTCGCCTCCCTCGGCGTCCTGGAGCGGGGCCACCTGGTGGAGGTCTCCCGGGTGGACCTGGTCGGCGAGCACATCGGCTCGACCGCGATCCGTACTCAGGAGGCCTTCGACCGGGCGCGCGGCGGCGTGCTGTTCGTCGACGAGGCCTACGCCCTGTCGCCGGAGGACTCCGGCCGGGACTTCGGCCGTGAGGCGATCGACACGCTGGTGAAGCTGATGGAGGACCACCGGGACGCGGTGGTCGTCATCGTCGCCGGGTACACGGCGGAGATGGAGCGCTTCCTCACGGTCAACCCCGGTGTGGCCAGCCGTTTCTCACGGACCATCAGCTTCGGTGACTACGCACCGGACGAGCTCCTGCGGATCGTGGGCCAGCAGGCCGACGAGCACGAGTACCGGCTCGTGCCGGGCACGGACGAGGCGCTTCTGACGTACTTCACGAAGCTGCCGAAGGGCCCGGCCTTCGGCAACGGCCGAACGGCCCGGCAGACCTTCGAGTCGATGGTGGAGCGGCACGCGGGCCGGGTCGCCGCGCTCGCCGAGCCGAGCACGGACGACCTGACCCTGCTCTATCCGGAAGACCTGCCCGAACTGCCCTGACGGTCGGGGGAGTTCGGGTCGCGCTGGCTCGGGACGGCGGGCAGCAGCCGGTCGAGGAGGGCGGAGCGCCTTCGGGCGAACTCCGGGTCCGCCTGGTAGTCGGAGTGGCCCAGGATCGGTTCCGGCAGCGGGTGTTCGCGTGTGCGGCCGTACGCGACGGGGTCGAGGAGCACGTCCGCGTCGACGGCCGGCCGGTCCGCCTCCGCGGGTACGCGGACGGGGCCGCCGATGGGGTCGGTGGCGCGGTGGAGGTTGCTCCAGCAGTCGATCGTGCGGTGGAGGCCCCGGAGCGCCTCGGGGCCGAAGTAGGCGGGGAACCAGCGTCCGTAGAGCCGCTCCAGGGGTGAGCCGTAGGTGAGCAGTGCGACCCGGCCGCGGGTGGCAGGCGGCAGCTGCCAGACGGCGGCCGCGGCGAGGACGCTGCCCTGGGAGTGGCCGGAGATGACGAGCCGGCCGCCGGTGCGGCGGGTCCAGGTGATCATGCGCCAGGTGAGGTCGGGGACGGCCCGTTCGGCGTAGCAGGGCGGGGCGAAGGGGTGGGCGGCGCGCGGCCAGAAGGTGCCGACGTCCCAGAGGATGCCGATGGTGCGGCGGGCCGAGGCGTCCTTGTAGGCGCGGCGGCCCCAGGTCACGAAGAGCAGGAAGCCGAAGCCGATCATCCAGGAGCCGAGGGCCTGGGCGGTGGACGCGGTGGCGGCGATCGCCGGGTGGGCGCCGTCGAAGGCCCGGCCGGGGACGTTTCCGCTGGCCCAGGCGCCGACGACGGACGCGGCCCCGAGGAGCAGGGTCGCTCCGGAGACGACGCCGACGAGGACGGGCGCGGAGTCGGTGAGCCCCGCGCGGGCCCGGCCGGCCGCGATCCGGCCGGTGCGGACCGGGTCCGGTTCGTCCTCGGCGTCGTAGTCGGCCTCGACCGCGGGCCGCAGCCGCCGGGCGTCGAGCACGGTCCGTACGGCGAGGAGGGCGGCGGGCGCGAGCAGCAGCAGGAGCAGGACGGGGATCACGGACGCCTGCCAGCTGAGCAGCACGGGCGGGCCGATCCGGGGGCCCTGGCCCGCGCCCGCACCGTCGAGCCAGTCGGCGACGCGCTGGGCGACGCCGCCGGACATGACCCCGGCGAGGGCGCAGGCGAGCATGGCGACGGCGGGGCCGCCGAGCCCGCGCAGCGCGGTGCGCGGGTCCTTGCGGGGCCGCTGGAGGAGCAGGGCGACCGCCCCGAGAGCGACGACGAGACCGCCCTGGGCGAGGGTGAGGGCGCCGAAGGCGGCGTCTCCCGGGAGGGTGCCGGTGGAGACCCAGCCGGGGCGGGTCCAGCCGGCGTGCAGGGCGGTGAGCGCGAGCACGCCGAGGGCGGTGAAGGGCAGCCAGGACACGAGGGCGCGCTCGACACGCAGGTCGACGCGGCGCTCGCTGCGGCCCCGTCGGCAGACGACCCAGAGGACGGTGGCGCCGAGGGCGACGAGGGCGGCCTGGAGAGCGAGGCCGACGGCCGCGCGCGCCCCGGTGTCGTGGCGGGAGGTGGCGGTGGTGAGGGCCGCGGCGACGGTGAGGAAGCCGGCGGCGGTGTGCGCGCCCCGGAGCCGGGCGACGAGACGCCGCCCGTACCAGAATCCGGGACGCCCGAGCGCGGGGCGCAGCTCGACGGGAGTGGGCTCGGGTACGGCGGGAGTGGGCTCGGGTACGGCGGCGGGCTCGGGCGCGTCCGGGGTGGGGCCGATCCCGGCCGGGGCGGCTCCCGGCGCCGCCGGGGCGTCGTGGCCGGTGGGCGGGCGCTGGGCCTCGTACGCGCTCCAGGTCCGGTTGGACAGGTACCAGAGCAGAACGACCAGCGCCGTCGGCACCAGCGCGGCGAGCGCGAGGCGGCGCCCCGGCGCGGACCACCAGCCGCCGCGGTCGGCGGCGAGGAAACCGAGCCAGGAGTACGCGTCGGAACAGGCCGAGGTGCCCGCGCACTGCCAGGCCGTCAGATCGAGCGCGACCTCGCAGGCCGCGGCGGTGAGGAGCACGGTGAGGGTGAGGGCGACGAGCCGGACGAGGACGCCGTACAGCCGGACGAGACCCGGCCTGCCCTGGGCGGGCGGACGCATCCAGTGGGCCAGGTTGACGACCATGAACGGCAGGAGCAGCAGCCATAAGGCGCGGGTGCCGTCGCCGGAGGTGAGGTTGGACCAGCAGTACGCCTCCGGCACCGGCCGCGCGGCGTACCGCTCGGGGTGGTCCTCGGCGTCCAGATCCTCGGTCCGCCGGTACACGGCGGCGGTGCCGTCGCCGGTGACGCGTACGGTCCTGGGGTCGTCCAGCATGGACTGCGGGGTGGCTCCGCCGACTCCGTGGACGAGGAGTTCGAGCGCCGCGCCCCCGGTCTCCGGGGCGGGTGTGGCAGGGGACACTTAGGGGACTTCCTCTCTGAGTGGGAGGATGCGACGTCGGAAACAGGATCGCTGACGGCCGTGCGCCCACGCACGGTCTCTCACCGAATCCGACACTGATCCCCTCGTCCCCTGCGGAAGGACCGGCCCCGGCGGTGACTGACAACCAGAACCTCCTCGCGGAGCAGCGGCGCGCCCTGATCCTCGACGAGGTCCGGCGGCGCGGTGGTGTACGGGTCAACGAACTGACCCGCCGGCTGAACGTCTCGGACATGACGATCCGCCGCGACCTGGACGCGCTCGCCCGGCAGGGCATGCTGGCGAAGGTGCACGGCGGGGCCGTGCCGGTGGTCGAGGCGAGCACCCACGAGCCGGGCTTCGAGGCCAAGTCGGTGCTCGAACCGAGCGCCAAGGACGAGATCGCGCGGGCCGCGGCGGCGCTGGTCGCACCGGGCACGGCCATCGCCCTGTCCGGCGGGACGACGACCTACGCGCTGGCCCGGCAGCTCCTCGACGTGCCGGATCTGACGGTGGTGACGAACTCGGTGCGGGTCGCGGACGTGTTCCACGAGGCGCAACTGACCGGCAGCGGGGGCGAGGTGCGGCGCGGGGCGCCGATCGTCGTCCTGACGGGCGGGGTGCGCACCCCGTCCGACGCTCTGGTCGGGGCGGTGGCGGACCGGGCGATCCGCTCGCTCCACTTCGACCTGCTCTTCCTCGGAGTGCACGGCATCTCGGTCGAGGCCGGCCTGTCGACGCCGAACCTCGCGGAGGCGGAGACCAACCGGTGTCTGATGCGCTCGGCGCGCCGGGTGGTGGTGGTCGCCGACCACACCAAGTGGGGGACGGTGGGCCTGAGTTCCTTCGCCGACCTCGGCGAGGTGGACACCTGGGTGACGGACCGCGGCCTGGGCGAGGGGGTGCGCGGCGAGGTCGCCGAGCACCTGCCGGGGCTCGTGGTGGCGGGCGAGGAGCCCGCGTGACCCTCTTCCGGGTCGAGCGGACCGTGTCGCTGCCGCCGGACGAGGTGTGGCGGCGGCTGACGGACTGGCCGGCGCACGGCCGCCAGGTGCCGCTGACCCGGACGACGGTCCTGACGCCGGGCCCGAACGGGGCGGGGACGCGGTTCACGGCGCGGACCGGGCTCGGCCTGCTGTCCTTCGACGACCCGATGGAGGTCGTGCGCTGGGAGCCGCCGGGGTCCGGCCGGCCGGGGGTGTGCCGGCTCGACAAGTCCGGCCGGGTCGTGCGGGGTTGGGCGGAGGTCGCGGTGACGGCGGCCCCGGGCGGCGGCAGTCGGGTGGAGTGGACGGAGGAGCTCGCGGTACGCGGACTCCCGCGCGCCTTCGACCCGGTCCTGGCGCGCGCGGGGCGTGCCCTGTTCGGCCGGGCCGTGGACGGCCTGCTCCGCCCTTAAGGAGTGCCCGGGCTCGCGGCAGGCGGACTCTTCGTCCTACGGGCGGAGTTCCGCCGCCACCAGAGCCGCCGCCCCGGCCACGAGCGGGTTGTCCGCCGCCGCGTCCTCCTCGGGCTTGGCCGTCAGGACGGCCAGCAGGACCGGACCGCCGGTCGGCGGCCAGGCGACGCCCACGTCGTTGTTGCCGCCGTACCGCCCGCCGCCGGTCTTGTCGGCGAGGATCCAGTCGGCGGGCAGCCCCTTGCGGAACCGCTCGCCGCTGGTGGTGTTGGCGAGCATCCAGCCGGTCAGCCGGTCGCGGTCCCGGGGCGTCAGCGCGGTGCCGAGGACGAGGCGCCCGTAGGTCCGGCCGATGGCGCGGGGGGTGGTGATGTCGGTGTCGCGCCAGGGCTCACCGGAGTTCAGCTCGGGCTCCCAGCGGTCCAGCCGGGTGACGCCGTCCCCGATCGACCGGGCGAACCGGGTGACGGCCGTCGGCCCGCCCAGCTCCCGCAGCAGCAGGTTCGCGGCGGCGTTGTCGCTGTAGCGGAGGGTCACGTCGCAGAGCCCGGCGACGGTCATCCCGTGGGCGAGGTTCTCGGGGAGCCCGGTCCTCGGCGAGAAGCCCGACCGTTCGACGTACGCCGCCGTGTACCGGATGCGCTTCGCCAGGAAGGAGCCGTCGTGGTCGAGGTCGCGGAGGACGGCCGCGACGGCGAGGGTCTTGAACACCGAGCACATCGGGAAGCGTTCGTCGGCGCGGTACGCCACCGACCGGCCGGTGCGGACGTCGTGGGCGAACACGCCCAACCGCGCGGAGTGCTCCTTCTCCAGCTCTCGGAGCCGTCCGGTGAGGCGGCCCGTCGAGGCGTGGGCCGTCCCCGCGAGCGGGAGGAGGGAGGCGAGCGCGGTGCCGGCGCCGAGCGCGAGCGCGGTGCGGCGGGACGGGTGTGGCGCTGTCGTGGACGTGCGGGACGCAGTGGGCCTGATGGACAAGGGAGTTCCCCTTCCGGCGCGGCGAGATCCTTGCGGAGTCCATCATGCGCGGCGACCACCGGCACCCTGTGCCGTTGACATGCTGTCAGCTAGGGTGCACTTCCGCATCCGTCCAGGGGAGGTCCGTCCATGGCACGCCGACTGAGGCCGGTGGAGCTCGACTTCACCGCAACCGCGCCCGTCCGTCTCGTCCACACGGCGACACTGGCCGCACCACCGCCGGCCGTCTACCGGTCGCTGGCCGTGGAGGTGGGCAGCATGCCCTCGTGGTTCACCGCCGTCGCCTCCGCCGTCCCGACGGGCGACGGGGCGGGGCGGACCATACGGCTGCGGGGCGGGATCGTCTTCGAGGAGACGATCCTCGCCACCGAGCCCGACACCCGGTACGGCTATCGGGTGGACCTCACGAACGCCCCCGGCGTCACGGCCCTGGCGGAGGAATGGACCCTCTTCCCCGCCGGGAAGGGCACGCGCCTGCGGTGGACCATGGCCGTCGACGGCCCGGCGCCGGTCCGGCTCGCGCTCCTGCTCGCCCGCCCCGGCGTCGGCCTGTCCTTCCGGGACGCGGCGCGCCGCCTGGACCGGCGGCTCACTCCGGCCAGACCCCCGTCGCCAGGAACCGCTCGATAGCGGCGCTGTACGGGGCGATGTCCAGGCCCTGGGCGGCCAGCCAGGTGTCGGAGTAGTACTTGTCGAGGTAGCGGTCACCCGGGTCGCAGATCAGGGTGACGACGCTGCCGGTGCGCTCCTGCCTGACCATCTCGGCCACGATCTTGAAGGCGCTCCACAGGCCCGTGCCGGTGGAGCCGCCCGCCTTGCGCCCGATGGCCGTCTCCAGGGCGCGGACGGCGGCGACGCTCGCGGCGTCGGGGACCTTCATCATGCGGTCGATCGCGCCGGGCACGAAGCTCGGCTCCATGCGGGGGCGGCCGATGCCCTCGATGCGCGAGCCGCAGTCGGCGGTCGCGTCCGGGTCGTTGTGGGTCCAGCCGTCGAAGAAACAGGAGTTCTCCGGGTCGGCGACGCAGATCCGGGTGTCGTGCTGCATGTAGTGGACGTAGCGGGCGATGGTCGCCGAGGTGCCGCCGGTGCCCGCGGTGGCCACGATCCAGGTCGGCTCGGGGTAGCGCTCCAGCTTCAGCTGCTGGTAAATCGATTCTGCGATGTTGTTGTTGCCGCGCCAGTCGGTGGCCCGCTCCGCGTAGGTGAACTGGTCCATGTAGTGGCCGCCGGTGCGCGCGGCGAGGGCCGCGGACTCCTCGTACATCGTCCGCGAGTCGTCGACGAAGTGGCACTCCCCGCCGTGGAACTCGATGAGCCGGCACTTCTCGGGGCTGGTCGTGCGGGGCATGACGGCGATGAAGGGGACGCCGATGAGCTTCGCGAAGTACGCCTCGGAGACGGCGGTCGAACCGCTGGAGGCCTCGATGACGGGCTTGCCCGGCCGGATCCAGCCGTTGCAGAGCCCGTAGAGGAAGAGGGAGCGGGCGAGCCGGTGCTTGAGGCTGCCGGTGGGGTGGGTCGACTCGTCCTTGAGGTAGAGGTCGATGCCCCACTTCTCGGGGAGCGGGAAGCGCAGCAGGTGGGTGTCGGCGGAGCGGTTGGCGTCGGCGTGAACCTTGCGGACGGCCTCCTTCAGCCAGGCCCGGTACGCCGCGTCGCTGCGGTCGACGTCGACGGTCGCCGGCGCGGCGGTCACGCTGTTCTCGGTGGTGCTCATCCGTCCCACTCCTCGTTCACTGCCACTGCTTCCCGCTCTCGACAATACCCCTCTCACCTGGGCAAACGTTCCCTTTGACGTTCCATAGGCATCCCTTGTGGGGAGGCTACTGGTGCGGTCGCGGGCCACCCGTCACACTGGTGACGGCAACCGGGTGAAAGGGGCGGACGGCATGGCGGAACCCGATTTCAGCGCGAGGGGTGTACGGATCGCACGCTGGCCCCGCTCCCTGACGCGCGCCGGAGAGGTGCGGATCGAGGACGGCCGGCTCGCGCTGCTCACGAGCTACGGCAGCGAGATCGACAGTGCGCCGGTGACCGCCGTGCGGGCCGGGCGGCCGTGGTTCGCCAAGGCCGACGAGACGGTGGCGACGGTGAACGGGACCCGGTACCGGCTGACCCTTCACCACGGGGAAGGCGACCGGCGCGGCGGGGGCGAGACCGCGGAGTCGGGGCGCTTCCTCGCGGCGCTGAAGCGGGCCGCCGGGCGCTGACCTGCCACGGCTCGCCGCGAGTTGCGGGGCGGTCACCGCTGGTTCACGCTGGTACCACCTCACCGAGGGTTCGCCGGTGGTGACGTCACGCTACGGTCGCCGCCCCGGTGTACGGGTGCCCCTTTGAACCGCAGTGCCGCAGTACCGCATGTGAGATCCGAATCTTCGTCTTCTTCCGGACTACTTCGGGGAGTCGCAGCCGTGATCAGCGAGCCGAGCAGGTATTACGCGGTGGAGCTCCATGCCCTGCCGTCGCGGATCGGTCAGGTCCGCAGAATCGTCTCCGCGCATCTGCGCCAGTGGCATCTCGACGCTTTGGTCGACCATGCCGTGCTCGGTGTCACCGAGCTGCTGACCAATGTCCACCGGCACGCACAGCCGGACAAGCGGTGCACGGTCGAGATCGAGCTGCTACTCGACCGTCTGACCGTGTCGGTCAGGGACCACGACCCCCGAATACCGCGGGCCGCCGACCTGGACGGCGCCGATGACGGCGGCTTCGACAGCGCCTTTGACAGCGACGGGTCCGACGAGTTCGAAGAGCTCGCCACCTCCGGCCGGGGCCTCGCCATCGTCGGTGCGGTCAGCGAGAGTTGGGGTGTCCGCCCGTGCGGCGACGACGGCAAGGTCGTGTGGTTCACCCTCTCGGCGCCGCCGTCCGCCCCGCCGGTCGAGGAGCGCGTACACGTCGTGCACGTCCCCCCGACCGAGCGCGCGTACACGGAGTACGACCCCTTCCCGGTCCTCGCCGGCCACCCGGGCTGACGCCCACCGGGTCCGTACCCCGGTCACTCCTGGGCGATGGCTCGGAGGATCTCCAGGCGCGCCGCACGGCGCGCCGGACGCCAGGCCGCCACGACGCCCGCCACCAGGCCGACCAGGGCCACGGCAGCCAGTGACGCGGCCGGTACGGCGAAGGCGAGCGCGCTGTCGCCCGATCCCTCCGATGCGCGGACGAGCACCCAGCCGAGGAAGCCGCCGAGGGTGAGCCCGCCGAGCGTGCCGAAGGCTGCGACGAGGACGGACTCCCAGCGGACCATGGCCCGCAGTTGGGCGCGGGTCTGTCCGACGGCCCTCAACAGGCCCAGTTCGCGGGTCCGTTCGTGGACGGCGAGGGTCAGGGTGTTCGCGATGCCGAGCAGTGCGATCAGGACCGCGAGCGCGAGGAGCGCGTAGACGAGGGTGAGCATCATGTCGATGCCGCCCGCCGAGGCCTCCGCGTACTCGTCCCTGGTCTGCACCTCCGGCTGGCCGTACCGGTCCGCGACCGCGGTCACGGCCGCCTTGCCGTCCGCGTCGGACACGCCGTCCGCGAAGGCGACGGCGACGAGGCGGTCGGCGTCCTGGGTGCGGTGCGGGGCCCAGGCCTCCCGGGTGACGAGGTAGTCGCCGGCGAGGTCGGCGCGCTCGTAGACCGCCCGGACGGTGAAGGTCCCCCGGGTGCCGTCCGTGAAGGTCAGTTCGGCCGTGCGCCCGGGCGCCAGACCGGAGGCGGCGGCCTCGTCGGCCGCGACGGCGAGCCCGTCCGTACCGAGTCCGGTGAGGGAGCCCCGTACCTCCCCCAGGTCGAGGGTGCGGGCGAGCGCGGCCGGGTCGGTGACGGTCAGGGCGCGCCCCCGGCCGTCGACCTCCGCCACCGCGCTCCCCAGGCCGACCGCCGTGTCGACCTCGGGCAGCGCCGCGACCGCCGGGGCGAGCCGGGGGCTGAGCCCGCTGCCGCCCGCGCCGAACGAGGGCGCGCCGATGGCCACGTCGCCCGCGAAGGAGCGGTCGACGGTGCGGTCCATGGTCGCCTTGAGGGAGGCGCCGAAGACGGTGAAGAGGGTGACGACGGCGACCCCGATCATGAGGGCGGTGGCGGTCGCGGCCGTACGCCCGGGGCTGCGCAGGGCGTTGCGGCGGGCGAGGCCGCGGTTGGCGCCGCGCAGGGGCCGGCCGAGCGCCCGCACGGCGACCGACGCGGCCACCGGTCCGAGCACCACGAAGGCGGCGACGGCGAGCCCGGCGCCGGCCGCGGCGAGCCACAGCGAGGGGGTGCCGAGCACTCCGGCGAGGACCGTGGCGACGGCGGCGGCCAGCAGGGCACCGCCGGTCAGGGCGCGGGCCCGGGAGGTACCGGAGCCGTCCACGTCCGTCTCGCGGAGCGCGGCGAGCGGGGCCGTGCGTCCGGCCCGTACGGCGGGGAGGAGCGCCGAGCCGGCGCAGACGGCGAGTCCGACGCCGAGCGGGAGGGCGAGGGAGCCTGCCGTGATGATCAGGTCGCCTTCGGGGAACGGGAATCCGACGGCCGGGAAGAGGGCCTGCAGGCCGGCGGCCACGCCGATCCCGGCGAGGAGCCCGGCGGCGGAGGCGAGCAGCCCCACGGCGAGCGCCTCGGCGAGTGTGCCGGTGACGATCTGGCGGCGGGCGGCGCCGACGGCGCGGAGCAGGGCGTTCTCGCGGGTCCGCTGGGCGATGAGGACGGCGAAGGTGTTGTGGATGGTGAAGACGGAGACGAGCACCGCGATTCCGCTGAAGACCAGCAGGAAGGTGGTGAAGAGGTCGAGGAAGCGTCCGGAGACCATCTCGGTGTTCTCCTCGGCGGCGCGCTGCCCGGTGATCGCCTCGACGCCCTCGGGCAGGGCGGGGGCGAGCGCGGCGACCAGCTCCTCCTGGCTGACGCCGGGCCCTGCGCGGACGGCGATGCTCGTCGCCTCGCCGGGGCGTGCCGTCAGGTACCGCTCGGCGTCGGCGCGGGTCAGGCCGGTCCAGGTGACCTGGCCCATGCCGTCGGCGCCGCCGAAGGTGGCGAGGCCGACGACGGTGACCCGGACGGGGTCGGGGGTCCGCAGGACGGTCGTGTCGCCGATGCCGAGGCCGCCGGCCTTCGCCGCGCCGCGGTTGACGACGGCCTCGCCGGGTGCGCTCGGAGCGCGTCCTTCCGCGAGCCGGTACGGGTTGAGTGCCGGGTCCTCGATCCAGTTCCCGGCGAGGGTCGGCGGGCCCTTGCCGCCGACGGGGGTCCCGTCGGCGGCGAGGAGCTGGCCGGCGCCCTCGACGAGGGGCGCGGCGGCGGCGACTCCGGGGATCCCCTCGAGCCGGTCGGCGAGACCGGAGTCGACGGGGCCGCGGGTGCCCTGCGCCTCGCCGGCGGCGGTGACGACGGTGGCGCTGCGGACGACGGCGTCCGTGCCGCGGGTGGCGCCGGTGAACATCGCGTCGAAGCTCGTGCGCAGGGTGTCGCCCATGACGAGGGTGCCGGTGAGGAAGGCGACGCCGAGGAGGACGGCGGCGAAGGTGCCGAGGAAGCGGCGCCGGTGGGCGCGGAGGGAGGCGAAGGTGAGCCGGAGGGTGGCGGGGGTTCTCATGTCGTCGCTCCCCGGGTCGCGCCGGCCTCGGAACCGGCGCTCGCGCTGTCGCCCGTGCCGGCTTCGAAGGCCTTCGCGCCGCTGCCGGTCTCGAAGGCCTGCGCGCCGGTGTCTGTCTCGACGGCCTTCGCGCCGGTACCGGTCTCGAAGGCCTTCATGCGGTCGAGGACGCGGTCGGCCGTCGGGGCGGCCATCCGGTCGACGAGCCGCCCGTCCGCGAGGAAGACCACCTCGTCGGCGTGGGCGGCGGCGACCGGGTCGTGGGTGACCATGACGACCGTGCGGCCGGTCTCCCGCGCGGTCCGTCCGAGCAGCCGCAGGACCTCCTCGCCGGAGCGCGAGTCGAGGTTTCCGGTGGGCTCGTCGGCGAAGACGACGTCCGGGTCGCCGACGAAGGCGCGGGCTACGGCCACGCGCTGCTGCTGTCCGCCGGAGAGTTCGCCCGGCCGGTGGTGCAGACGGTCGCGCAGACCGACGGTGTCGACGAGCCGGTCGAAGCGGGCCCGGTCGGGGGTCCTCCCGGCGAGGTCGAGCGGAAGGGTGATGTTCTCGGCGACGGTCAGGGTCGGCAGCAGGTTGAAGGCCTGGAAGACGAAGCCGACGCGGTCGCGGCGCAGCAGCGTCAGCCGGCGGTCGTCGAGCGTGGAGAGGTCGGTGCCGCCGACGAAGGCGGCGCCGGAGGTGAGGGTGTCGAGTCCCGCGGCGCAGTGCAG
The DNA here is from genome assembly GCF_006539185.1 of Streptomyces gardneri. Classification (GTDB taxonomy): domain Bacteria; phylum Actinomycetota; class Actinomycetes; order Streptomycetales; family Streptomycetaceae; genus Streptomyces; species Streptomyces gardneri. Next base: position 178,441 of record NZ_BJMN01000005.1, on the reverse strand, counting down.
GAGCGTGGACTTGCCCGAGCCCGAGGGGCCCATGACGGCGGTGAAGCGGCCGGCCGGGAAGTCGACGCTCACGCCGTCGAGGGCCCTGACCTCGGTGTCGCCGCGCCCGTAGACCTTGACGGCGTCCAGCACCCGGGCGGCGTCGGCGTACCCGGCGGGGGCGTGGGTGGCGGTGGTCATGCCCGGCGCTCCTTGGTGGTCGCGGCGCGGCCGAACTGCTCCTCCAGGACGGTGAGCCGGCGCCAGTACTCGTCCTCGTCGATCTCCCCGGCGGCGAACCGGTGGCCGAGCAGCGCGATCGGCGAGTGCTCGTCGGGGCGGCTGTCCCGGTACGGGCGCCCGCCGCGTCCGGGGCGCCATCCGGCGCGGCGGGCGAGGGTGACGAGCCCGGCGACGACGACGGCCCAGACCAGGGGGAAGAGAAGGATCCACGGGCCGGGGCCCGCGTGGGCGAGGGTGTTCATGAGGGTTCAGCTCCTCGGTGCGCTGGGGTGGTGTGTCTCTGGTTCGAGACTCGCCCCGGGAGGGGGTCCGGGGCGTCGTACGGACAGCGGCTTCGCGCGTACGACAGCGGGAGTACGGCGGGCGGGTGCGGAGACCTTCCCGGCTGTACCTACTGGTATGTACAGTGCGGTCATGAGCACCCCGAAGACCACGTCAGAGCGGCTCGTCGAGGCCACCCGCGAGCTGCTGTGGGAGCGCGGTTACGTGGGCACCAGCCCCAAGGCCGTCCAGCAGGCGGCGGGCGCGGGCCAGGGCAGCATGTACCACCACTTCACCGGGAAGCAGGACCTGGCGCTCGCGGCGATCCGGCGTACGGCCGAGGAGATGGGCGCGGCGGCCGAGGCCGTGCTGGGCGGCGAGGGCTCGGCGTACGCCCGGATCGAGGCGTACCTGCTGCGCGAGCGGGAGGTCCTGCGCGGCTGCCCGGTGGGCCGGCTGACCATGGACCCCGAGGTGATCGCGGACCCCGAACTCCGCGCCCCCGTCGAGGAGGTGCTCGGCCGGCTGCGGGGCAGACTCGCCGAGGTGGTCCAGGAGGGCCTGGACAGCGGTGAGTTGAGGGGTTCCCTCGATCCCGAGGAGATCGCGGCGACGGTCGTGGCGACCGTGCAGGGCGGCTACGTCCTGGCCCGCGCCACGGGCTCACGAGCACCGTTCGACAGCGCCGTACGCGGTCTGCTGGCGCTGCTCGCCGCCACCTGATCCCCCAGTTCCGAGATCGAGACCGAGACCGACTTCGACTTCGACTTCGACTTCGAGTCCACCGGAGGCCGTTCCGTGCATGCGATGCAGTACGAGATCACTCTGCCCGCCGATTACGACATGGGCATCATCCGCGAACGGGTCGCGACGCGGGGCCATCTCCTCGACGCCTTCCCCGGGCTCGGGCTGAAGGCCTATCTGATCCGGGAGCGGGAGGCCGGATCGCCGGTCAACCAGTACGCGCCGTTCTACCTCTGGGCCACGCCCGAGGGCATGAACAGCTTCCTCTGGGGGCCCGGCTTCCAGGGCATCGTGAACGACTTCGGCCGACCGGTGGTGCAGCACTGGACGGGCCTGTCGTACGAGGAGGGACCGGCGGCCGCTTCGGCTCCGGGTACCGCGACGCGCCGCAGGACCCCGCTCGGCGAGGGGGTGCCGCCGGGCGAGGCCGTGGCGGAGGCGGTGGCCCGGCACGCGCGGGAGGCGCGCCGGGACGGCGTGGTCGCCTCGGCCCTGGCCGTGGATCCGCGCCACTGGGAACTGCTCGCCTTCACCCTGTGGGCCGACCCGGAAGCGCCCGCCGGCGAGGGCGAGCGCTTCCGGGTGCTGCACCTGTCGGCCCCGGGTCGCGAAGACCTGGGGGCCGGACGGCGTCGCTGGTGACGCGGCCTCAGACCACGGCGATGAGCGTGAGGTAGGCGATTCCGAGGACCCGGCGGTAGCCGTTCACCCAGGTCGACCGCTGGCGGTCGACGCGCTCGCGGGTCTCCGCGGCGAGCGGGTGGTCGGGGTTGGCCGCGAGCCAGACCTCGGTGTCGTACCGGTAGCCGGACTCGAAGTCCTCCCACTCGTCGGCGCTCGCCGTCTCGATCCACGCGGGCCGGAAGCCCGCCTCGATCGCGAGGTCCACGAGGGCGCCGAGGGAGAGGTGGTCGCCGGCGTGCGCGCCGGGCCACATGCCGGCCAGCTCCTCGTCCGTCGGGGTGCGCTCCCAGAAGCCCTCGCCGAGCACGACCCGGCCGCCGGGCCGGACCAGTCGACGCAGCTCACGGAAGACGGCGGCGGGGTCGTACGGCTGCTCGGGGTCGCAGAGCGCCTGGCTCGATCCGAGGCAGAGGATCGCGTCGACGGGTCCCCGCTCGGTGCCGAGCGCCGACTCCTCGACGAAGAGCACGCGGTCGGCGAGACCGCGCTCGTCGGCGAGCGCCCGGCCGCGGGCCAGGTCCTCGGCGTTGATGTCGATTCCGATGCCCTTGGCGCCCGGGGCGTTCTCCAGCACGCGGAGGAGCAGCTCGCCCCAGCCGCAGCCGATGTCGAGGACGTCCGCGGGAGCTTCGGCGGCGAGCCGTTCGATCATGCGGGTGGCGCGGGTCTCGGAGAGGGGCCCGTGGAAGGTGAGGCTGCCGAGGCGTGGGGGGAGACCGGAGTCGGAAGTGATCATGATGCGGAACGCTACGCCGTACGACGTCCGCCGCCCACTGGTTTTCGGCCAGGGCGACGCCGAGTACGTCACACCGGTGTCCCACCGGTGCGGCGAAGGGCCGACTCGGACCGGCTCCCCGACTCCCCGACTCCCGGGCTCTCGGACGAGCGCGGCCGGCAAGTCGCTCCGACGGGCTCTCGGACGAGCGCAGCCGGCAAGTCACTCAGACGGGCTCCCGGCCGAGCGCGGCCAGCGGGTCGTCGAGCACCGGCTGCCAGGCCAGCTCGGCGGCGCCCACCAGGCTGTTGTGGTCCAGGGTGCAGGGCAGGATCGGGACACCGCCGCTGCGGCCCCAGAGGCTGCGGTCGGCGACGACCGCGCGGAGGCGTTCGGGGTCGGCGTCGAGGAGCTCGCGGTGGAGGCCGCCGAGGATGATCCGGTCCGGGTTGAGGATGTTCACCAGGCCCGCGAGGCCGAGGCCGAGACGGTCGATCAGCTCCCCGACGGCCACCCGGACACCCGGGTCGTCCCGGCTGGTCCGCAGCAGGTCACGGGCCTGCTGGAGCAGGGAGACCTCGGGCCCGGGGTCCCGGCCCGCGACCGTGAGGAAGGCGAGCGGGTCGGTCTCGACGTCGAGGCAGCCGCGGCTGCCGCAGTGGCAGGGGCGCCCCTCCGGATTGACCGTCAAATGGCCGACCTCCAGGGCGAGGCCCGCGCTGCCCGTGTGCAGTCGGCCGTCGAGGACGAGCGCGCCGCCGACGCCCCGGTGGCCGGTGGCCACGCACAGGAGGTCGCGGGCGCCGCGCCCGGCGCCGTGGCGGTGCTCGGCGAGGGCGGCGAGGTTGACGTCGTTGCCGGTGAAGGCGGGGCCCTCGATCCCGGCGGCCCGGACCCGCTCGGCGAAGATCTCCCGGACGGGCGCGCCGGCGGGCCAGGCGAGGTGGAGCGGGTTGAGGGCGGTGCCCTCGGGCTCGGCCACTGCGGAGGGCGCGGCCAGTCCGGCGCCGACACAGCGGCGGCCGCTCTCCCGGAGCAGCGCGGCTCCCGCGTCGACGACGGCGCCGAGGACCTGGGCCGGGTCGGCGGAGACGGTGACGCAGCCGGGGGCCGTGGCGACGATGGTGCCGCCGAGGCCGACGAGCGCGGCCCGGAAGCCGTCCGCGTGCACCTGGGCGGCGAGGACGACGGGGCCCTTCTCGTCGACGGCGAGCCGGTGGGAGGGACGCCCCTGGGAGCCGGCGGCGGCACCGGGGTTGGAGTCGACGCGGATGAGGCCGAGGGCCTCCAGCTCGGCGGCGACCGCGCCGGCGGTGGCCCGGGTGACGCCGAGCTCGGCGGTGAGGACGGCCCTGGTCGGAGCCCTTCCGGTGTGCACCAGCTCCAGCGCGGGGCCGAGCGCGCTGCGCCCCCTGTCCAGCCGTGTCCGGGTCGTCGTCGCCTTGCCGTTCATGGGGTGGAGTCTCCCATGATCGGAGGGTGGGGTGTTCCCTGGACGGGGTGCGGGGTATCCGCCGGGCGGGGCCTGTGGCCACTGGGCGGGGCCGGTGGTCGCCGGGCAGGGCTTGTGGTCGCCGGGCCGGGCCTACGGTCGCCGGGCGGTCGGGCGGGCGCCCCGTCCGGTCCGGTCGCGCCGGCCGGCCCCGCCTCCGCAGTGGGCCGGCTCGGGCGAGGGCTGCGTCCTCGCCCGAGCCAGGGGTGTGTCAGGTCAGTGGGCGGCGAGGAAGGCGCCCTCCGGGCCCTTCTCCCAGCCCTTGTCGTGACACGAGCCGGTGAAGATCGTTCCGTACACGGACGGGACGCCGGTCGCCGAGCAGTGCGAGCTGAAGCCCGCGCTGCCGCCGGAGAAGTACCCCGTGCCGACTCCGTCGTTGGCGAGCGCGGCACCGGCGCCGCCCAGCAGAATGCCCACGGCCAGGACAGACGCGGCGAGAGAACGCATAGCTACTCCTCAAGATCTCGGAATGACGTGCCAGAAGGTGCTCGTCTGCCGGTCAAACGCCTTCGGAAAAGGCGGGACACGGCGTCTCACTCCAATGCCGGGCAGTCGGATCCAGGGCTCGCGCGGGCGCAGAAACGATGCTCTCCAGTGGCCCGTTGGGCAGCACCCTCACCGCGATGACCTGGCCTTTGTCACCCGAACAGCGTCCACGGCCTGGGACATCACGGTTCGGCGCGGAGGGTTCGGCCTCATCGGCGCCGTCCGGCGGCCGGCGGACGTCGGCGATCAAGAGCCGCCTTCGGGTTCGCCCACCGCTCGCTTGATTGCGGCCGGGGGATCCCCCTATCCTGAGTTTGTGCCGCTACTAAACAAAGTACGGACGGCCGTATCGGGGGGCCCCGGCGGAGACACCGCCACCCACTCCCTGTCCCGCCTCCGCTCCGCCCTGACCCTCTTCTTCGCCCTCGACGGCTTCCTGTTCGCCGGCTGGGTGGTCCGCATCCCCGCCGTCAAGCAGCAGACCGGCGCCTCGGCCGGTGACCTCGGCCTCGCCCTTCTCGGGGTGTCCGCCGGCGCCGTCGTCACCATGACGCTGACCGGCCGGCTCTGCCGCCGCTACGGCTCCCACGCCGTCACGGTCGCCACCGCCGTACTCCTCTCGCTCTCGGTCGCCCTCCCGGCGCTCACCCGGTCCCCGCTCGCCCTCGGCCTCGTCCTGCTGGTCTTCGGCGCCGCGTACGGCGGGATCAACGTCGCCATGAACAGCGCGGCCGTGGACCTGGTGACCGCCCTGCGCCGCCCGGTGATGCCGAGCTTCCACGCCGCGTTCAGCCTCGGCGGCATGCTCGGCGCCGGCATCGGCGGGCTGCTCGCCGGCAGCCTCTCCCCCACCACCCACCTCCTCGGTCTGACGGTCGTCGGCCTGGCCCTGACGGCCGCCGCCGGTCCCGTACTCCTGCGCCACCCCTCGCCCGCCCTGCCCGAGACCCTCGCGGCGCCCGCCGGGCCCAGGACGGCCGGAAAGCCCTCACGGGCGGCCCGCCGAACGGTCGTCGTCTTCGGTGTGATCGCCCTCTGCACGGCGTACGGCGAAGGGGCGCTGGCCGACTGGGGCGCGCTCCACCTCGAACAGGACCTGGGCGCCCACCCGGGCGTGGCCGCCGCCGGATACTCCGTCTTCGCCCTGACGATGACCGCCGGCCGGCTCTCCGGCACCTTGCTCCTGGAACGCCTCGGCCAGACCCGCACCCTCGTCGCGGGCGGCGCCACGGCCGCCGCCGGCATGCTGCTCGGCGCGCTCGCCCCGACCGTCTGGGCCACGCTGCTCGGCTTCGCGGTGACCGGGCTCGGCCTCGCCAACATCTTCCCCGTCGCCGTCGCCCGCGCCGGCGCGATCGCCGGTCCCGGCGGCGTGGCGACCGCCTCCACGCTCGGTTACGGGGGCATGCTGCTCGGCCCGCCGTCCATCGGGTTCCTCGCCGACTGGTTCTCCCTGCCGGTCGCGCTCACCACCGTCGCGGTCCTCGCCGCCGGTGCCGCGGCGATGGGCTACTGGGCACGGAACGCGGCCGCCGATCCGGCGAGTTGAGAGCCGCACTCACGCGGCCTGCGAGAATCCGCCCATGGAGACGACGAACGGGGCGGCACGATGAGGATCGCAGAACACATCACGGCGCTGGAGGCGGGCGGGCAGGCGCTCGCCGAGGCGGCGGCCAAGGCAGGGCCGGACGCGGAGGTCCCGACCTGCCCGGGTTGGCGGATCCGGGACCTCCTCCGGCACACCACGACGGTGCACCGCTGGGCCACGGCCTTCGTGGTCGAGGGTCACACCTCCTACCACCCGGACGGCGGTGAACCGGCCCTCGACGGCGACGAGTTGCTCGCGTACTACCAGGAGGGCCACGAGGGCCTGGTCGCCGCCCTGCGCGCGGCGCCGGAGACGCTGGAGTGCTGGACCTTCCTCCCGGCGCCCTCGCCGCTCGCCTTCTGGGCGCGGCGGCAGGCGCACGAGACGCTCGTGCACCGCGCGGACGCCGAGTCGGCGCTCGCGAGCGGACCGGGGGCGATCGACCCGGCGTCGGCCGTCGACGGGATCGACGAGCTGCTGCGCGGCTTCCACGGCGGCGACAAGAGCCGGGTGCGCTCGCCGGAGCCGCGGGTCCTGCGGGTGCGGGCCACGGACACCGGCGACCTCTGGAACGTACGCCTTTCGGCCGTCGAGCCGCCCCGGACGGAGCGTGGCACCCCGGCCGCGGCGACGGAGTGGGGGGCGGCGGACGTGGAGCTCGCCGGGCCCGCGGACCGCTTGTACCTGACCCTGTGGAACCGACTCCCGGCCGACGCCGTGACCCTGACCGGGGACGACGCCGTCGCCCGGCTGTGGCGGGAGAACTCGGCGGTCACCTGATCTCGCCGGGCTCGGGCCTGTTCGGCGCTGATCCGCCGAACAGGCCCTCGACTCAGGAGCCAGGGGCCGACGCTCAGGAGCCAGGGGCCGACGCTCAGGAGCTGCGGTCCAGCATCCGGATCAGCACCTCGCGCTGGAGCGGCCGCACCTCGGCATGGCGCGCGAGCCCCTTCTCCGTGAGCTTCACCTGGACACCGCGCCGGTCCTCTGCGCACATCCCCCGCAGGACCAGGCCGTCCTTCTCCAGGCGCGCGACCGTCCGGGACAGCGCGCTCTGACTGAGGTGGACCCGCCCGGCGAGCTCCTGGACGCGCCAGGAGCCCGGGCCGTCCTCGGCCGCGCCCTCGGCGAGGACGTCGAGGACCTCGAAGTCGCTGGCGCCGAGCCCGTACGGATGGAGGGCCCGGTCGAGCTCGCAGGTCGTACGGGCGTGCAGGGCGAGGACGTCACGCCACTCGTCCACGAGCGCGCGTTCGGACTGGTTCGCTGCCATCCCCGCACGTTAGCAGAAACGACCGACTTTGTTGCACGGGAATTAAATGCGTTTGCATTCAATGCACGCGCATGTACCGTGCTGCCCATGACCTCTCCGCTCACCGCCGCACCCACGGCCGTCAAGCAGGAACGCTGGAGTCCGCGGCTCTGGGGCACACTGCTCGTGCTCTGCGCCGCGATGTTCCTCGACGCCCTCGACGTCTCGATGGTCGGCGTCGCCCTGCCCTCGATCGCCTCCGACCTCGGCCTGTCCACCGCCACGCTCCAGTGGATCGTCAGCGGCTACATCCTCGGCTACGGCGGCCTGCTGCTCCTCGGCGGTCGCGCGGCCGACCTCCTCGGCCGCCGGCGCGTCTTCCTCATCGCCCTCGCCGTCTTCGCGCTCGCCTCGCTCCTCGGCGGACTCGTCGACTCAGGCCCGCTCCTGATCGCCAGCCGGTTCATCAAGGGCCTCAGCGCGGCCTTCACCGCCCCCGCGGGCCTGTCGATCATCACGACGACCTTCAAGGAGGGCCCCGAGCGCAACCGGGCCCTGTCGATCTACACCACCTGCGCCGCCACCGGCTTCTCCATGGGCCTGGTCCTGTCCGGACTGCTCACCGAGCTCAGCTGGCGCTGGACCATGCTCCTGCCCGCCCCCGTGGCCCTGATCGCGCTCGTCTTCGCGCTCCGCCTCATCCCGCACAGCCCCCGCGAGGACTCCTCCGGCGGCTACGACCTGCCGGGCGCCGTCACCGGCACGGCCGCGATGCTGCTGCTCGTCTTCACCGTCGTCCAGGCACCCGAGGTCGGCTGGACCTCCGCCCGGACGCTGCTGTCCTTCCTCGTGGCCGCCGCACTCCTCGTCACCTTCGTCCTGGTGGAACGACGGAGCGCCAGCCCGCTCGTCCGGCTCGGCGTCCTGCGCTCGGGCTCCCAGGTCCGCGCCCAACTCGGCGCGGCGGCGTTCTTCGGCTCGTACGTGGCCTTCCAGTTCATCGTGACCCAGTACATGCAGTCGCTCCTCGGCTGGTCCGCGCTCCAGACGGCGCTGGCCTTCCTCCCGGCCGGCGTGCTCGTGGCCCTGTCCTCCACGAAGATCGGCGGGATCGTGGACCGCTTCGGCACCCCCCGGGTGATCGCCGTCGGCTTCACGCTGCTCGTCGTCGCGTACGCGCTGTTCCTGCGGATCTCGCTGACCCCGCAGTACGCGGCCGTGATCCTGCCCTCGATGCTGCTCCTCGGCGCCGCCTGCGCCCTGGTCTTCCCCTCGCTCAACATCCAGGCCACCAACGGCGTGGACGACCGCGAGCAGGGCATGGTCTCGGGGCTGCTCAACACCTCGATCCAGGTGGGCGGCGCGCTCTTCCTCGCCGTCATCACCGCCGTCATCACCGCGGACGGGCAGGCCTCGGCCTCTCCGCAGGCCACCCTGGACAGCTTCCGCCCGGGCCTCGCCGTGGTCACGGTCATCGCGCTGGCCGGACTCCTGATCACCCTGCCGGGGCTCCGGAGGAAGCGGCCGAGCACCACGGAGTCGGTGGTCGTGGCACGCTCGACGCCTTCGGACACAACCGGCTCGACGAGTACCGCTGATTCCACCGCCGACTCCACCGACTCCACCGACTCCACGGGCTCCACGGGCTCCACGGCGAAGGTCGCCGTACGCGACTGAGGCTGCCGCCGACGCCCCGGGATCAGCCCAGCCAGCCCGGCCGCACAAGGCCCGACTCGTAGGCGATGACGACGAGTTGGGCCCGGTCCCGGGCGCCCAGCTTCACCATCGCGCGGCTCACATGGGTCTTCGCGGTGAGCGGGCTGACGACCAGTCGGCGGGCGATCTCCTCGTTCGAGAGGCCGATCCCCACGAGGGCCATCACCTCCCGCTCCCGTTCGGTCAGCGCGCCGAGCCCGGCCGCGACCGACGGGGGCTTGGAGCGGGCCGCGAACTCCTCGATCAGCCGCCGCGTCACACCAGGGGAGAGCAGCGCGTCCCCGTGGACGACGGCCCGCACCGCCCGCAGCAGCTCCTCCGGTTCCGTGTCCTTCACCAGGAAGCCGGAGGCGCCGGCGCGGATCGCCTCGAAGACGTACTCGTCGAGTTCGAAGGTGGTCAGCATCACGACCCGGACCCCGGTGAGGTCCGGGTCGTCCGTGATGCGCCGGGTCGCGTCGAGCCCGTCGACGCCCGGCATCCGGATGTCCATGAGGACGACGTCGGGGCGCAGCGACCGCACCCGCTCGACGGCCTCGCCGCCGTCCGCCGCCTCCCCCGCCACCTCGATGTCCGGCTGGGCGTCGAGCAGCGCCCGGAATCCCGCGCGGACCAGCGACTGGTCGTCGGCGAGCAGGACACGGATCACGGGGTCTCCTCGGGGCGGAGCGGAAGGACGGCGTGGACGCGGAAGCCACCGTCCGGCCGGACGCCCGCGTCGATCGTGCCACCGAGGGCGGCGGCGCGCTCCCGCATCCCGGCAAGTCCGTTGCCGCTGCCGCCCGCCTCGGTGCCGGTGGCCGGACCGTCGTCGTCGACGCGCAGGTCTAGGCGGGCGGGGCCGTGTGCGATCTCCACCCGGGCGGTACGGGAACCGGAGTGCCGGACCACGTTGGTGAGCGCCTCCTGCACGATCCGGAAGGCGGCGAGGTCGGCGCCGGGCGGCAGGGCGGCGGCTTTCCCGGTGGCGGCTTTCCCGGCCTTCCCTGCAGCGGCGGGCGGGCCGCTCGTCGTGACGGTGACGGTCAGGCCCGCGGCGGCGGCCTGCTCGACGAGTTCGGGGAGGCGGGCGAGGCCGGGGGCCGGTGCGCGCGGGGCGTCGCCGGGGGTACGGAGCGTGTCGAGGACCTGCCGCACCTCGCCGAGCGCCTCCTTGCTGGCCGCCTTGATGGTGGTCAGCGCGGTGCGGGCCTGCTCGGGGTCGGCGTCGAGGAGAGCGAGACCGACCCCCGCCTGCACATTGATCACGGAGATCGAGTGGGCGAGCACGTCGTGGAGTTCGCGGGCGATGCGGAGCCGCTCCTCGTCGGCGCGGCGGCGCTCGGCGGCGGCACGCTCGGCCCGCTGCTGCGCCCACTGCTCGCGCCGCACCCGTACGAGCTCGGAGGCGGCGAGCACGGCGACGGCGAACGCACCGGCGGGCAGCTCCTGGCCCCAGGGCGCGGGGCCGTCGCCGGCCGGGGGCAGCCACCGGTAGAGCCAGTGCGAGAGCAGCAGGTGCCCCGCCCACAACAGGCCGAGGGCGCACCCGGCGGCGATCCGGTGACCCTGGACGACGGCGGCGAAGCAGGCGACGGCGATCAGGACGAAGACCGGGCCGTACGGGTAACCGGCCGCCAGATAGGCGAGGGTGACGGCCGCCACGCCGAACACCACGGGAACGGGCCACCGGTGACGCAGCACCAGCGCCGCCGCCCCGAGGAGCAGCAGGGCCCGCCCGAGGGCGTCGAGCGTCTCCCGGTCGGGCTGGTTCCGCGCGGCGAACCCGGTCCCCGCCATGACGAGCACGGCGATCACCAGCGTGGACCGCCACGGCAGGCCGCCGCCGGTGTCCCGCTCGCCGGCCCACCACCCCGAGGGCCCCCACGGCGCCCGGCCGATGCCTCCGACACCGCGCCCGGCGGTCCGCTCCTCGTCCATACCGCCACGCTAGCCGCGCCCGGCCCCCGAGTACGTCAGCCCGGCGAGGTGGTCGCCCGTACTCCCGCCGGAGTACAGGGCTGTGTACGGGGGGCACGTCCGGGGGGGGGCGTCGTACGAGGTCGGCGTACGAGCTCGGCGTGCTCAGCCGCGAGGGAGGAGCCCCACGTCCTGGCCCAGGCGGCGGGCCGCCGTCGCGAAGAAGGCGTCGCGGTCCTCGACGAGCCGGTGGAACTGGCCGAAGACCTCGAAGGAGATCGTGCCGAAGAGCTGGGACCAGGCCGCGACCAGTGCGACGACGAGCGCCGGGGGGAGGTCCGGGGCCATGTCCGCGGTGATGCGGACGGCCTCGGGGCGGAGTGCGTCCGGGAGCGGGGGGAGGGCGACGCCCTCGCCCTCATGGGCCTCGCGGGCGATGCCGACGAGGACGAGACCGACGCGGGCGGCGGGGGCGTTGGTGTCCTGGGGTGCGGTGTAGCCGGGGACGGGGGAACCATAGATCAGGGCGTACTCGTGCGGGTGCGCGACGGCCCAGGCGCGGACGGCCCGGCAGACGGCGGTCCAGCGGTCCAGCGATGGCTGCCCGGCGGTCTCGCGGGCGGCGCTCTCGGCGGCGGCCCCGACGGCGTCGTAGGCGTCGACGATGAGGGCGGTCAGCAGGTCGTCGCGGCTGGGGAAATACCGGTAGAGCGCGGAGGACACCATGCCCAGCTCACGGGCGACGGCGCGCAAGGACAGTTTGGCGGCGCCTTCGGCGGCGAGCTGGGTACGGGCCTCGGCCTTGATGGCCGCGGTGATCTCGATACGTGCGCGGGCGCGGGCTCCTCTAACGGTTGTCATGCGGAGCAGTGTGCCACTTGCAGAGCACCGCCCCGAAACGAGAGCACTGCTCTTGCATGAGAGCGCCGCTCCGTGCAGACTGGAGACAAGCGAGAGCAGTGCTCACGCTTTGCTCCCACCGTTCCACAGGAGGAACCCATGTCCGCTCAGCCCGCCGCCCACGTCATGAAGCCCGGCTGGTTCACGGTCAACGTCCTCAACCGCGCCGTCGCGTGGATGACCCGTCGCGGCATCAGCGTCTGGGGCTCCCGCGTCCTCGCGGTCCGCGGCCGCAAGAGCGGCGAATGGCGCCGCACCCCCGTCAACCTCCTGACGGTGGACGGCGCCCAGTACCTGGTGGCCCCGCGCGGCCACGTCCAGTGGACCCACAACATGCGGGCCGCCGGCGGCGGACAGCTGCTCCTCGGCAAGCACGCCGAGGGCTTCACCGCCGTGGAGCTGGCCGACGACGACAAGCCCGCGCTGCTCCGCGCCTACCTCAAGCGCTGGAAGGCCGAGGTCGGCGTCTTCTTCGGCGGCATCGGCCCCGACTCCTCCGACGAGGAACTCCGCGCCATCGCGCCGAAGCACCCCGTCTTCCGCATCACGACGACGGGCCCCGCCGCCCCGGCCGTGTGAACCGGCCAGGGCAGCGGAGCCCGTACGCGCCGGCGGCGCCCATGGCGTCGCCGACCCTGCTGTCGTCGAGGCGTCAGACCTGCTCCGCGGCCTCCGAAGCCGAGGACGAGGTCGCCTGACCGTCCGCGTTCGCCCCGGGACCCGACGGCGACACGGCCCCCGTCTCCGGCTCGGTCCCGGTCTCCGTCTCGTCGGACTCCGCGCGCTCGCGCGCGGTGACGCCCCGGCCGGCGGGGCCGACGCCGGAGGAGGTGTCCATCCGCTTGTCCAGGATCTCCAGCGCCCGCCGGGCCAAGCCGTTCGAGCGGACCATGCCGCCGAGCGTGGCGGAGCCACGGGTGATGTCCGCGAAGGCGTTCCAGGCGGGGCGGAAGCCCGTGATCGTGGCGTGCAGCAGCCCCGGGCGCCGCTCGAACAGCGCGAGCATGCGCCGTCCGACCGCCATCTCCACACCGAGACCGGCCTTGATGGCGAACGCGTAGTTCAGGGCCTGGCGCCGGGCGTCGACCGCGTCGTTCGCCTCGGCGACCCGGACCGCCCACTCCCCCGCGAGCCGTCCCGAGCGGAGCGCGTACGAGATGCCCTCGCGCGTCCACGGCTCCAGGAGTCCGGCCGCGTCGCCACAGACGAGGACCCGGCCGCGGGAGAGCGGCGAGTCGTCGGTGCGGCAGCGCGTCAGGTGCCCGGAGGAGATCGTGGGCTCGAAGCCGGCGAGGCCGAGCCGGGCCACGAAGTCCTCCATGTACCGCTTGGTGGCGGCGCCCTCGCCGCGCGCCGAGATGACGCCGACGGTCAGCGTGTCACCCTTGGGGAAGACCCAGCCGTAACTGCCGGGCATCGGCCCCCAGTCGATGAGGACGCGACCCTTCCAGTCCTCGGCCACGGACGGCGGCACGGGGATCTCCGCCTCCAGGCCCAGGTCGACCTGACCGAGCTTCACCCCGACATGCGCTCCTATGCGGCTGGCGCTGCCGTCGGCCCCGACCACCGCGCGCGCGAGGACGGTCTCGCCGTCGGCCAGGACGACGGCGACGGTCCGCCGGTCCGGCACGGACGGACCGTGCTGCTCCACCCGGCTCACCGTGGCGCCGGTGCGCAGCTCGGCGCCCGCCTTCTGCGCGTGCTCGACGAGCTGGGCGTCGAACTCCGGCCGGTTGATGAGCCCGAAGAGCATCCGGCGCGAGCGGCGGGTGCGGGCGAAGCGGCCGTCGAGGGAGAAGGTGACGGCGTTCACCCGGTCCTGGAGGGGCAGTTCGAAGCCGGGCGGAAGGGAGTCCCGGGAGGGGCCGATGATGCCGCCGCCACAGGTCTTGTACCGGGGCAGCTCCGACTTCTCCAGGAGCAGGACCCGGCGGCCCGCGACCGCCGCCGCGTAGGCCGCGGACGCGCCGGCCGGGCCGGCGCCGACCACGACCACGTCCCAGACCTCGGCCTGCTCGTCCGCACCGCTGTCGGTGTCGGCGTCCGCATCGGCATCGGCGGCCTCGACGGCGGGGCCGGGGCGGGGACTTTCGGCGGCGGTGGCGATGTCGTCGGCGGCAGCTTCGGCGGCGTCGCCGAACTCGGCGGCGTCGTCAGCGTTGGCGGCGTTCTCGGGACCGGCGTTCTCTGCGTGCTCGCTGCTCACGATGTGCTTCTGCTCCTGATCCGACCGGTGGTCTGCTCTCGACGCATCCTACGGCTCGGTAGCCGGAGCCCCGCGCCGTAGGATCTACGGTGCGTTCGCCGTACCACGACATACGACGAACGCCCTCACGTACGTCGTAACGTCGCACCCACCAGGAGCGTGCCCATGACCGCGAATCCGATCGCCGAGACCGTCCGGTCCCTGATGCCCAGGGCCAAGGCCGAGCTCACGGAGCTCGTGGCCTTCGAGTCGGTGGCGGACGAGGCCGTGGCGCCCCGCAGCGAGTGCGAGGCGGCGGCGAACTGGGTCGCGGACGCGCTGCGCGCCGAGGACTTCGAGGACGTGGCGCTGCTCGACACGCCCGACGGTTCGCAGGCCGTGTACGGCATCCTGCCCGGCCCGGCCGGAGCGCCGACCGTCCTCCTCTACGCGCACTACGACGTGCAGCCGAAGCTGGACGAGTCCGCGTGGCTGACCCCGCCGTTCGAGCTCACCGAGCGGGACGGCCGCTGGTACGGGCGCGGCACGGCCGACTGCAAGGGCGGCTTCATCCTGCACCTGCTCGCGCTGCGCGCCCTCAAGGCGAACGGCGGCGTGCCGGTGACGGTCAAGATGATCGTCGAGGGTTCGGAGGAGCAGGGCACCGGCGGCCTGGAGCGGTACGCGGAGCAGCACCCCGAGGTGCTGACCGCCGACACGATCGTCATCGGCGACGCGGGCAACTTCCGCGTGGGCCTGCCGACGGTGACCGCGACGCTGCGCGGCATGACGATGATCCGGGTGCAGATCGACACCCTGGAGGGCAACCTGCACTCCGGTCAGTTCGGCGGCGCCGCGCCGGACGCGCTGGCCGCGCTCATCCGCGTCCTCGACTCGCTGCGCGGCCCCGACGGCTCCACCGTCATCGACGGCCTGCCGGGCGACAAGGCGTGGGAGGGCCTCCAGTACCCGGAGGAGGACTTCCGCCAGGACGCCAAGGTCCTCTCGGGCGTGGACCTGCCGGGCGCCGGCACCGTCGCCGACCGGATCTGGGCGCGCCCGGCCGTGACCGTCGTCGGCATCGACTGCCACCCGGTCGCCGGGGCGACCCCGTCGATCCCCGCCTCGGCCCGCGCCCAGATCAGCCTGCGGGTGCCGCCCGGCCAGGACGCGGCCGAGGCGACGAAGCTGCTCTTCGCGCACATCGAGAAGCACACCCCGTGGAACGCCCGGGTGTCCCTGGAGCAGGTCGGCCAGGGCCAGGCCTTCCAGGCGGACACGTCGAGCCCGGCGTACGCCTCGATGGCCGACGCCATGAGGATCGCGTACCCCGGTCAGGAGATGCAGACGGCGGGCATGGGCGGCTCGATCCCGCTGTGCAACACGCTGGCCTCGCTGTACCCGGAGGCGGAGATCCTGCTGATCGGCCTGAGCGAGCCGGAGGCGCAGATCCACGCGCCCAACGAGTCGGTCTCGCCCGAGGAGCTGGAGCGGCTCTCGGTGGCCGAGGCGCACTTCCTCGTCAACTACGCCCGCTCGAAGCAGGCCTGACGGACCGGTCCCGGCTCTGATCGGGCTCGGATCCGGCTCGGATCCGAGTGGGATCCGGCTCGGATTCAGCGCTCGGCGAAGCTCGCCGAGAGCGGACAAGCATGCGGCGGACCTGCGCGGATGCGTAGGTTCGCCGTATGGAACTCATCCCGATCACTCCTCGGCTGCACCTCCTCGACTACTCCATAGGCCAGGCCTATCTCTGGCGGGACGAGGAGGAGTTGACCCTCGTCGACGCCGGGTGGGCGGGCTCGGCGGACGCGACGACGGGGGCGATCCGGGCGGCGGGCCTCGACCCGGACCGGCTGCGGCGGATCGTCCTGACCCACTGTCACCGGGACCATGTGGGCGCGGCCCAGGAGTTGGCGGACCGCCACGGCGCCGAGATCCTCGCCCATCGTCTTGACGCCCCGGTGGTCCGGGGTGAGGCCCCGGTCCCCGAGCCCGACCTGCTGGACTGGGAACTCCCTCTGTACGAGCACGGGCTGACCGTGCCGGTGGCGCCGCCGACCCGGGTGGACCGGGAGGTGGAGGACGGCGAGGAGCTCGGTTTCGGCGACGGCGCGGTGGCGGTGCACACCCCGGGCCACACGCCCGGCTCGCTCGCGGTCCATCTCCCGCGCCACGGCGTGCTGTTCACGGGCGACACGGTGGCGACCGTGCAGGGCGTGACGTTCGGCGTCTTCCACGTAGACCGTGATCTCGCCATGGAGTCGATGCGCCGTCTCGCGAAGCTGGCTCCCTCGGTGCTGTGCTGCGGCCACGGGGCCCCGGTGACCGAGGACACGGCGGACCTGCTCGCCGCCGCGGCCGGCTAGAAGGAAGGGTGTCGATCATGAAACCGCCCACCTCTTCCGCCACCGACCAGGCACCCGCCGACCCGACGGCCTCCGACGAAGCCCTCGCCACCCAGCCCATCGGCTACTGGAGCGGCCTCGCCCACACGGCCGTGACCCGGCACCTGCGGGACGCCATGGCCCGGATCGACGTCACGCAGCCGCAGTACTGGGTGCTCAACCGCGTGAACGGCGGCCCCGCCGCGCCGAGCCGCGAGGAGGTCGTCAGCCAGCTGACGCCCCTCGCGGACGGGCCGCACGAGATCGCGCGCGTCGTCGACCAGTTGCTGCACCGCGGCTGGCTCAGGACGGACGCCACCCACACGCTGCACCTCACCGAGCCGGGCGAGACCGCGCGCGTACGACTCCGCTCCCTGGTCACCGAGCTACGCGCCGAGGTCCACGAGGGCATCAGCGACGAGGAGTACGTGGCCGCCCTCAAGGTCCTGCGCCGGATGGTCGCCAACATCGAGGGAGTCACCTCGTAGAGGGCGACACCCCCGCACGGGAACACCACCCGGCCCAGCTCCGCCCCGCCCCGCCCCGCCCCGCCCCGGCAGCGATGAAGCCGGGGTGTTGGATGGCCACATGGCGAGGCGGAAGAGAGAGAACAAGAACCGGCCTTCCTTCGGTCTGCCGGTGGGTGTCCTCCTGCTGGCCACTCCCGAAGGCTGGCGCCACAGCGTCCTGACCGCGGAGGGCGGCATGCTCTGCGGGAGTCTCCAGGATCTTCCGGTCCACTGCGACCCCGGCGAGGCGCGTTCGGCCACTGCCGCCATGGTGATGGGACTCGCACGGGACTTTCACGGAGCCGAGGTCGAGGTGGCGTGGAAGCCGCCCCGCGAACCCTGGTCCTGGAGCGCCGACGTCACCGTCACCTCGGCCTCGAACCACCCGGACGGAGAAGGCTCGTGAGCGCGGTGCGACGTGACGGTTTCGAGGCGGTCGCCGAGGCTTAGGGCATCGGCGACCGCGCGGGACCGGCCGAGCCCGGCGCCGCGCGGTCGACCGGACAGAACTCAGGAGGCGTCCCCTCCCACCGGGACCCCCGCCTCCAGGTTGAGTACCGTGCCGCGTTCGCGGGCTCGGAGGGCCCAGCGGAGGCGGGTGTAGCGGACCGGTGGCAGGAGGTCGGCGGCCTCCTGTTCGGTGACGAAGCGCCATTCGCGGAGCTCGGCGCCGGGGAGGCGGAGGCGCGATCTGTCGTCGGCGCTGAGGGTGCCTCCGTCGAAGAGGAGGCGGAGGCCGCCGTAGCCCGGGGGCTTGGGCCGTTCCCAGTCGACGAGCAACAGCCGGGGCACGGCGTCGAGTTCGAGGCCGATCTCCTCCGCGACCTCGCGCACTCCGGCACGGGCCGGTGGTTCGCCCGGTTCGACGACACCGCCGGGGAACTCCCAGCCGGGCTTGTAGGTGGGGTCGACGAGGAGGAAGCGGTCGTCCTCGTCGAAGAGCAGGACGCCCGCCGCCAGGGTCTCGCCGGTCGGTTCGGGCGTCTGGACGATCCCGCAGGGCGCGGCCAGGTCGGCCAGGACCGCGTCGGCGACGGCCCGGGCGGCCTCGGCCACGGTGAGCGCCGTGGTGTCGACGGCGTACGCGTCCCCGGCGAGCCAACCGAGCGCTGCGCGGTACGGCGGGAGGTGGCCGTGGCACCACCGCCGTACACGCGCGTCGGCCTCGGGCTCGCCATGCTCGGTCCGGCTGTCGATCCGCTGCCGCAGGATCGTTTCCTCCGGAGCGAGCAGGACATGCCGCACCTCGATACGGCGTGCGGCCAGCGCGCCGAATATCTCGTCCCGGTACTCCTGTCGAAGCAGGGTCATGGGGACGATCAGCACCCCGCCGACCTCGGCCAGCAGAGCGGCGGCGGTGTCGACGACCATGCGCCGCCAGATCGCCAGGTCCTGGTAGTCCTCGACCTCGGCGAGCCGCTTGGCCGGCAGCAGCCAGGTCATGGCACCGCCGATGAGTTCCGGGTCGTACAGCGTGCTGTGCGGGATCAGATCGACCAGTTCGCGCGCGGTACTCGACTTCCCCGCGCCGAACGCACCGTTGATCCAGACGATCACGATTCCCCCTCTTGGGTAGCCCCCAGTGGATTGCCCGCAACACCCTGCCACGAAAACCACGAACACATGTCCGGCAGATGTCCGGGGAGGTGCGGGCCACTTGGCGGGGCGGCCGGAGCGCGGGGGACCCGGGCGGTCAGGAGTCGGGGCCGGACGAGGCCCACCCGGCCGCGGCCGCGGCGCCCAGGAGGCCGGCGTCGGTCCCCGTGGCGGCCGGGACGACCGTGAGGTTCCGTACGAAGGAGAGCGTCGCGTAGCTCCGGAGACTGCGCCGCAGCGGGCCGAAGAGGACCTCGCCCGCGCCCGCCACCCCGCCGCCGACGACCGCGATGTCGACCTCGACGAGCGCCGCCGTGGCGGCGATCCCCGCCGCGAGCGCCTGTGCGGCCCGCTCGAAGGAGGCCACGGCGACCGGGTCCCCGGCGCGTGCGGCGGCGGCCACCGCCGCGGCGGAGGCGTCGCCGTCGGGCCCCGGCCGCCAGCCGTTCTCCAGGGCGCGGCGCGCGATGTGCGGGCCGCCGGCGAGCCGTTCGACGCAGCCGCGCCCGCCGCAGGCGCAGGGCTCGCCGTCCAGGTCCACGGAGATGTGGCCGAGGTGACCGGCGTTGCCGGTGGGTCCGGGGTGGAGCCGGCCGCCGAGGACGAGACCGCCGCCGACGCCCGTGGAGACCACGAGGCAGAGGGCGTTGTCATGGCCGCGGGCGGCACCGAGCCAGTGTTCGGCGGCGGTCATGGCCACCCCGTCGCCGACCAGCGTGACCGGGCGTCCGCCCGTCGCCCGGTGGACCCGCTCGACCAGCGGGAAGTCGCGCCAGCCGGGCACGTTCACCGGACTGACGGTTCCCCGTGAGGCGTCGACCGGGCCGGCGCTGCCGATGCCGACGGCTCCCGCCGCCTCCCACAGCGGCGAGGCGGCGAGCTCCCCGAGGACGGCCTCCACCGCCTTCATCACCGTCTCGCCGTCCTCCCGTGCGGGGGTGGGCCGCCTGGACCGCGCGAGGACCCGCCCCTCACCGTCGACCAGCGCCCCGGCGATCTTGGTGCCGCCGATGTCGAGCGCGACGACGGGACCCGGCGAGGGTCGGGGGGCGGGGTCGGTGAGCCTGGGCACGGATCCTCCAGTCGGCGGCCGGGAGCGGCCTGGGACGATCCGTACAGTCTGCCCAGTCACTCGCGATCTGACAACGTTGTCCAGCCTCTATGCTCGACCTTAAGCCGAAATCGAGACCCGGACCGGGACCCGGACCGGGAATCGAACCGGAACCTGATCCGGAAGCAGAACCGGAACCGACACGACGGAGGAACCCCGCACCGTGGCCGACATCGCCCGCCGCACCGATCACCGCTACGGCAACCGGCCCACGATGAAGGACGTGGCCGCCCGCGCCGGTGTCGGCCTCAAGACGGTCTCCCGGGTCGTCAACGGCGAGCCGGGCGTCACGCCGGACACCGAGCGCCGCGTCCACGAGGCCATCGAGGCCCTCGGCTTCCGCCGCAACGACAGCGCGCGGGTCCTGCGCAAGGGCAGGACGGCCACCATCGGCCTGGTCCTCGAAGATCTCGCCGACCCCTTCTACGGGCCGCTCAGCCGCGCGGTCGAGGAGGTCGCGCGGGCACACGGCGCGCTCCTCATCAACGGTTCAAGCGCCGAGGAACCGGAACGGGAACAGGAGTTGGCGCTCGCGCTGTGCGCGCGCCGGGTCGACGGCCTCATCGTCATTCCCGCGGGCGACGACCACCGCTATCTGGAGCCGGAGATCAGGGCGGGTGTCGCCACGGTCTTCGTCGACCGGCCGGCCGGGCGGATCGACGCCGACGCCGTGCTCTCGGACAGCTTCGGCGGGGCGCGCGAGGGCGTGGCCCATCTGATCGCCCACGGGCACCGCCGGATCGGTTTCGTCGGCGACCGTCCGCGTATCCACACGGGCGCCGAGCGGCTGCGCGGTTACCGTGCGGCGATGGAGGACGCGGGCCTGCCGGTCCGGGAGGAGTGGATCTCCCTCGGGTCGACGAACCCGGAGCGGGTGAGCGCGGCCGTACGGGAGATGCTGACCGCGCCGGAGCCGGTGACGGCGCTGTTCGCGGGGAACAACCGGGTCACGGTGACGGCGGTGCGGACCCTCGCCGCGCACCCGTCCCCGGTCGCCCTCGTCGGCTTCGACGACATCGAGCTGGCCGATCTGCTGGGCATCACGGTCATCGCCCAGGACGCCGCCGCGCTCGGCCGGACGGCCGCGGAGCGGCTCTTCCGGCGCCTGGACGGGGCCGGCGGGGCGCCGGAGCGGGTCGTGCTCGGCACGACGCTCCTCGCCCGCGGCTCGGGCGAGATCGCACCGCCGACGGCCTGAGAGAGCACCCTGCGGCCCGCGCGCCCCTGCGGCCTGAGGCCGTGCGGCCCCGCGGCTCGTCCCCCTGTCAGCAGATCCGCAGCCCCTCCACAGGACCACCGGCCGCACCGCCCGCGAGGTGCAGCACGCTGAGGTACACGTTGGTGTTGCCGCTGTCGTCGTCGGTCCTGGCGAACCATCGGCTGGTCCGTCCGTCGTACGTCTCGCTGCGGTCGAGGTCGACCTGGCAGTAGAGGACGTGCGGGCCCGCGCCGACCGTCCCCATCTCACCGCCGTCGTAGCGGGTCGTCGTCGCGCTCCGCACGACCTGGCAGGTCGAGGAGGAACCCGCGGACTCGCACCCCGCGGGCGCAGGGGCCTCGGTGGCCGGCGCCGTCGTGCCGCCGGCCCCGGCGCCGTCCTCGGTGGGGGCGTCCGTCGTCGCGGTGCCACGGCCGGGGGAGCTCGGGGCCGTCGTCGTGCCGCCGGTGGCCGAACCGTCCCCGGAAGCGGAGCCGGAACCGTTGCCGCCACGCGCCCCCGTCGTCGTGTCCCTCGTACTCGTGCCCGTGCCCGTACTGGACCCGTCACCGGGTTCCGAGCCGTCGCGCCCTGTGCCGTCTGTGGCCGGTCCCCGGTCGTCGCCCGGCTCCCCGGACTCCTGGCCCGAGGGGCTCGCCCCGCCGGATCCCGTAGGGGAGGGCGCCCCGGTGCCACCGGTCGCGCCGGAGGAAGGCGTGCCGCTGCTCCCCGGATCCAGTACGCGGCCGGTGTCCTCGCCCGGGACGTCCCCCGGGCCCCCGCCCGCAAGGTTCCCGTCGGAGACCTGCTCCGTCGTGCCGTGCTCCATGAGG
The DNA here is from genome assembly GCF_006539185.1 of Streptomyces gardneri. Lineage (GTDB taxonomy): Bacteria > Actinomycetota > Actinomycetes > Streptomycetales > Streptomycetaceae > Streptomyces > Streptomyces gardneri. The sequence goes on along the minus strand of NZ_BJMN01000005.1, from coordinate 156,660 downwards.
ACGTAGGTGAGGCCACCCCCGGCCAGCAGGACGGCGGCCACGGAGGCGGCGACCAGCGCACTGCCCCGGCGTCGATTCGCCACACCACGCCGCCCGGCACGGGCCCGTCGGCCACTCGCGCCGACGGTGTCGGGCCCGGAGACCACCGGCGGCACGGTTCCCGCGGCCATCACGGGGGCGGGCGGTATCAGCGGCGCCACGGGCATCACCGGCGGGCCGAAGCCCTCGACCGGCACGGCGGGTGGACCGGCGTCCGCTCCCGAAACCGGCCCTGCCTCTGCTTCCACCACCGATTCCGACACCGACTCCGGCTCCCACCCCGACTCCGCCACCGCTCCGAGGAGGCGTGCCGCCTCGCGGGCGCCCGGCCGCGAGGCGGGGTCCTTGTCGAGCAGCCGGGTCAGGACCGGGGCGAGGGGCCCGGCGCGCACGGGTTCCGGGAGGGGTTCGCCGACGATGGCCGCGAGGGTCGACCAGGTCGACGTACGGCGGAAGGGCGAGGCGCCCTCGACCGCCGCGTACAGGGTGGCGCCGACGGCCCACACGTCCGAGGCGGGGCCGGGGTCCTGCCCGCGCGCCCGCTCGGGGGCGAGGAAGTCGAGGGAGCCGACGATCTCGCCGCTGCGCGTGAGGTGGGTCGCGGAGCCGTCGCCCGGGTCCTCCATGGTCGCGATGCCGAAGTCGGTGAGGACGATCCGTCCCGAGCGGTCGAGCAGGATATTGCCGGGCTTCACGTCCCGGTGGAGCACACCGACGTCGTGCGCGGCGGCGAGCGCCTCCAGGACGTGGGCGCCGATCCGGGCGGCCTCGGCCGGGTCCAGGGTGCCCCGCTCTCCCAGAACGTCGCCCAGGGAGGGCCCGTCGACGAGCTCCATGACGATGACGGGCCGGCCCTCGTGCTCGGTGACGTCGTGGACGGCCACGACTCCGGGGTGGCGGACCCGGGCGGCGGCGCGTGCCTCGCGCGTCATCCGCAGGCGCAGGTCGGCCAGTTCGGGCGCGGCCGCGTCCGTGAACGTGCGGAGTTCCTTGACGGCGACCTCGCGCCCGAGGACCTCGTCGACGGCACGCCAGACGACTCCCATGCCGCCGCGTCCGAGTCTGCGCACGATTCTGTAGCGGCCCGCGAGCCGCTCGTTCTCCCCCGATGACACCGCTGCCCCGTTCCCCTGTCGAGCACGTGCGCGCAATGCGCACGAACTCGTACAGGGTACGGGGCAGTTGGCCGGATCGAGACCCTTATCTGATCTTCGTGTCTACTCGGCCGAGGCCGTGAGGTCGCCGCGGCGCGGGGCCGCGAAGCGGTCGAGGGCGGCGCGGGTCATGCCGGTGAGCGCGTCGACCTCGGCCGTGTCGAGGGCGCCGCAGTCGATGCCGCGCAGCAGGTACGAGGAGAGCGCCTTGGCGGTCGCGGGCTCGTCCATGACGTCGCCGCCCGCGTGGTTGGCGTAGGCGGAGAGTCGCTTGGCGGCGGCCTCGAAGCCCTCGCGGTAGAAGGCGAAGACGGCGGCGTAGCGGGTGGGGATGTGGCCGGGGTGCATGTCCCAGCCCTGGTAGTAGGCGCGGGCGAGGGCACGGCGGGTCAGGCCGTAGTGCAGGCGCCAGGCCTCGTGGACGTGCTCCTTCGAGCCGACCGGGAGGACGTTGGTGGAGCCGTCCGAGACGCGGACGCCGGTGCCTGCGGCGGCGACCTGCATGATCGCCTTGGCGTGGTCGGCGGCGGGGTGGTCGCTGGCCTGGTAGGCGGCGGAGACACCGAGACAGGCGCTGTAGTCGAAGGTGCCGTAGTGCAGGCCGGTCGCGCGGCCCTCGGCGGCGCCGATCATGCGGGCGACGGCCGCGGTGCCGTCGGTGGCCAGGATGGACTGGCTGGTCTCGATCTGGATCTCGAAGCCGAGGCGGCCCGCGTCCAGGCCGTGGGCCTTCTCGAAGGCCTCCAGGAGGCGGACGAAGGCGGAGACCTGCTCGGGGTAGGTCACCTTGGGAAGCGTGAGGACGAGGCCGTCGGGGAGGCCGCCGTTCTCCAGAAGGCCGGTGAGGAAGACGTCGGTGGTGCGGATGCCGCGGTCGCGTACGGCGGACTCCATGCACTTCATCCGGATGCCCATGTACGGGGCGGCGGTGCCGTTCCGGTACGCCTCCGAGATCAGCCGGGCGGCCCGGGCGGCGTCCTGGTCCTCGTCCTGACCGGCGTACCCGTCCTCGAAGTCGACGCGGAGGTCCTCGATGGGCTCGCGCTCCAGCTTGGCGCGCACGCGGCTGTAGACGTCCTCGGCGAGGTCGTCGGTGAGGCCGAGGACGGCCGCGAAGGAGGCGGCGTCCGGGGCGTGCTCGTCGAGGGCGGCGAGGGCCTGGTCGCCCCAGGAGCGGACGGTGTCGGCGTCGAAGACGTTGCCGGGGACGTAGACCGTGTGGACGGGCTGGCGGGTACCGGGGTCTCCCGGGTAGCGACGGTCGAGCTCCGCGTCCACCGCCGCCAGGGAGGCGCTGATGCCCTCGCTGACCGCGCCCGCGAGGCTCGTCGACACCTTCTCCTGCTGACCCATTCCACACCCTCCTGTTTTCCGCTGCACGGAATCAACAATCCGTATAGCGAAGTTAATAGTCGGCCTGGACTCACGTCAATGGGTGTCCGAAACGGCTGGGGGCCGCGCGGCGACGAATCGCCACGCGGCCCCCGGACCGTACAGAACCGCAGGTCAGCCCTTGCGGGCCTGAACCTCGGCGGTCAGCTGCGGGACGACGTCGAAGAGGTCGCCCACCACGCCGTAGTCGACGAGGTCGAAGATCGGAGCCTCGGCGTCCTTGTTGATGGCGACGATGGTCTTCGAGGTCTGCATGCCCGCGCGGTGCTGGATCGCGCCGGAGATGCCGGAGGCGATGTACAGCTGCGGCGAGACCGACTTGCCGGTCTGGCCGACCTGGTTGGAGTGCGGGTACCAGCCGGCGTCGACGGCGGCACGCGAGGCGCCGACGGCGGCACCGAGCGAGTCGGCGAGCGCCTCGATGATCCCGAAGTTCTCGGCGCCGTTGACGCCACGGCCACCGGAGACCACGATCGCGGCCTCGGTCAGCTCCGGGCGGCCGGTCGACTCGCGCGGGGTGCGCGCGGTGACCTTGGTGCCGGTGGCCAGCGGGCCGAAGGAGACCGCGAGGGTCTCGACGGCGCCGGCGGCCGGGGCGGCCTCGACCGGGGCCGAGTTCGGCTTGACCGTGATGACCGGGGTGCCCTTGGAGACACGGGACTTGGTGGTGAACGAGGCGGCGAACGCGGCCTGCGTCGCGACCGGGCCCTCGTCGCCGGCCTCGATGTCCACGGCGTCGGTGATGACACCGGAGCCGATGCGGACGGCGAGGCGGGCGGCGATCTCCTTGCCCTCGGCGGAGGACGGGACCAGGACGGCGGCCGGGGACACGGCGTCGTACGCGGCCTGGAGGGCGTCGACCTTCGGGACGACGAGGTACTCGGCGAACTCGGCGGCGTCGGCGGTGAGGACCTTCACGGCGCCGTGCTCGGCGAGCGCGGCGGCGGTGTCGGCGGCGCCGTTGCCCAGCGCGACGGCGACCGGCTCGCCGAGGCGGCGGGCGAGCGTCAGCAGCTCCAGGGTGGGCTTGCGGACGGCACCGTCGACGTGGTCGACGTAGACGAGAATCTCAGCCATGGGACTTCAGTCTCCTGCGAACGAAAGGGGCGGACGGAACGGCTCGCGCGAGCCTTAGATGCTGCGCCGGCCCGGGGGACGACCCCCGGACCCCCAGCGACTAAATGAACTTCTGGCTCGCGAGGAACTCGGCGAGCTGCTTGCCGCCCTCGCCCTCGTCCTTGACGATCGTGCCCGCGGTGCGCGCCGGACGCTCGGCGGCCGAGTCGACCTTCGTCCAGGAGCCCTCGAGGCCGACCTCGTCGGCGTCGATGTCGAGGTCGTCGAGCTCCAGGGACTCCACCGGCTTCTTCTTGGCGGCCATGATGCCCTTGAAGGAGGGGTAGCGCGCCTCGCCCGACTGGTCCGTCACGGACACGACGGCCGGAAGCGAGGCCTCCAGCTGCTCGGAGGCGGTGTCGCCGTCGCGACGGCCGGTCACCTTGCCGTCCTCGATCTTGACCTCGGAGAGCAGCGTGACCTGCGGGACGCCCAGGCGCTCGGCGAGGATCGCCGGCAGGACACCCATGGTGCCGTCGGTGGAAGCCATACCGGCGATGACGACGTCGTAGCCGGTCTTCTCGATCGCCTTGGCGAGCACGAGCGACGTCGCCATGACGTCACTGCCGTGCAGGTCGTCGTCCTCGACGTGGACGGCCTTGTCGGCGCCCATGGACAGCGCCTTGCGCAGCGCGTCCTTGGCGTCCTCGGGGCCGACCGTCAGCACGGTGACCTCGGCGTCGTCCGCCTCTTCGGCGATCTGCAGGGCCTGCTCGACCGCGTACTCGTCGAGCTCCGACAGCAGGCCGTCGACGTCGTCGCGGTCGACCGTCAGGTCGTCCGCGAACTTACGGTCTCCGGTCGCGTCGGGCACGTACTTCACACAGACAACGATCCTCAAGCTCACGCCGGCTCTCCTACTGCATCGTCATAACTTGGCTGCCTTGTTGCTCGCAGCATAGGCGCCTGAAGGGCGGGTTTCCGGTCGGGGCGCCGGACGCCCCGACCGAAATATTACTCGTCAGTACACCCAGTCCGTTACCAGTAAGCAAGCGCTCAGCCATGTGACCTTGACAACGCGCGGAGAGGGGCGCGTACGGGAACTCTCAGTCGCGCAGCGCGTTGAAGCGCCCGTGGTGGTAGAGCAGCGGCCGGCCCGCCCCGTCCGGGTCTCCGGCGACGGCCTGAGCGATCACGATCCGGTGGTCGCCCGCGGGCACCCGGGCCACCACGCGGCAGACCAGCCAGGCGAGGACGCCGTCCAGGACGGGCACTCCCTCCGGCCCCAGGCTCCAGCGGGTCGCCCCGCCGAAGCGGTCGGCGCCGCTGCGCGCGAAGGTGGCCGCCAGCTCCTGCTGGTGCTCGCCGAGTATGTGTACGCCGATGTGCTCGGCCTCGGCCACCACGGGCCAGCTGGAGGATGAGGTGCCCACCCCGAAGGAGATCAGCGGGGGCTCGGCGGCGACGGAGTTGAGCGAGGTGGCGGTGAAGCCGACCGGGCGCTCGCCGTGCGCGGTGATCACCGCGACACCGGCGGCGTGCCGGCGGAAGACGGAGCGGAGCAGATCGGGAGAGGCCTGCCGGGGTGCGCCGATCGTGGGAGCAGTGCGGAGGTCGGGCGTGACCGTCATGGAATTGTCCTTCTGCGAGGGCGTCATGAGGGGAGTCCTGGGGTGGTCAGACACCCGGACAGCGCGCGCTCGCGTTGCGGGCCAGGTCGACGTGGACCCGGCCGTAGAGAAGGAGTTCTGGGGGCACTCCGTCAGAGTGACGATCGTTGGTGGGCACAGTCAAGTGCGTACCGGGATGTGGGAGAAGTGTCACCGCGTCAGACCGTTCGGGTGTCACCGCGTCAGACCGCCCGCCCCAGCGCCGCGATGACGTCGGCCCTGCGGGGCTGCCCGGCCGCCCGGCGGACGACCCGGCCCGTGCGGTCGAGGACGAGGACGGTGGGCGTCCGGGCGATGCCCAGCTCCCGTACGAGATCGAGCCGTTCCTCGGCGTCGATCTCCACGTGCCCGACGCCCGGCACCATGGCGGCCACCTCGGCGAGGGTGCGGCGGGTCGCACGGCAGGGCTGGCAGAAGGCGGTCGAGAACTGCACGAGGGTGGCCCGCTCGCCCAGCTCGGCACCGAGCCGCTCCGGCCGCAGGACCTCCGTCTCCAGAGCCTCCGACATCCTTCTCCCCTTTCCCGTGCGCCTCTTCTCCCCCACCAGCAGCGTCGCACGGGACCGTTCGATTCCCGCCACGGCCACCGGGGGTGACGAGAATCTCTCTGTACGAAGGCGTCTGGACTGGTCACGGCGCCCCACATGGGGCACGATCTGCCCAAAGCCGAAAACCTACGGCCGCGTAACTTCGCCGGGAGAATCCGCTCCGGGCACACGAAGAAGAGGTTCCTCTCCGATGGCAGAACTCGTCTATCGACCGGTCGTCGGTGCCGCGCTCACGCTGTTCAAGGCGCTCGACCTGAAGATCGACACGCAGGGTTCCGAGAACATCCCCCGCACGGGCGGCGCGGTGCTCGTGAGCAACCACATCAGCTATCTGGACTTCATCTTCACGGGGCTCGCGGCCCTGCCGCAGAAGCGGCTCGTGCGCTTCATGGCGAAGGACTCCGTCTTCAAGCACAAGGTCTCGGGGCCGCTCATGCGCGGCATGAAGCACATCCCCGTCGACCGCACGGCGGGCGAGCACGCCTACAAGCACGCGCTGGAGTCCCTGCGGGCCGGCGAGATCATCGGCGTCTTCCCCGAGGCGACCATCTCCCAGTCCTTCACGCTCAAGAGCTTCAAGACGGGTGCCGCGCGCCTGGCGCAGGAGGCGGGCGTCCCGCTGATCCCGATGGCGCTCTGGGGCACCCAGCGGGTGTGGACGAAGGGCCGTCCCCGGAACTTCAAGCGGAGCCACATCCCGGTGACGATCCGCGTCGGCGAGCCCCTGGAGGCCCCCGCCGACCAGTACGCGGGCGCCATCACCCGACGGCTGCGCGAGCGCGTCCAGGAGCTCCTGGAGGCCGCGCAGCGCGCCTACCCGGTCCGCCCGAAGGACGCGAACGACACGTGGTGGGTGCCCGCGCACCTCGGCGGCACGGCTCCGACGCCGGCGCAGGTCAAGGAAGCGGGCTGAGCCGGCCCCTGGGGCCCACCCGGCCCTGATCCCGCCGGACAGGCCCCGGCCGGGGTCACAGCTCCGCAGGGAGCGTCCGCCAGAGGTACAGCCGGTCCGGGGCCGCCTTCAGCGCGCCCAGGACGGCCGGGTGCGGTTCGGCGTACAGCTGCGGGTAGTCCACCTCGCCGAGCTCCGGCCGTACGGTCCAGGCGAGGCGCTCCTCCCCCAGCGAGAACCGGGCGTCGACGCCCGGCTTGTTCCCCCGCACGTCCTGCCGGGCCCACTCCCGCTCGCCGGGCAGCAGGACGGCGACGAGGCCGTGGATCACGGGGTTCGTGCCGTCGTCCTCCGCGAGCCGCTGGTAGCAGAGGGCGGCCGGGATGGAGCGGGCCCGCAGGAGCGCGGCGTACGCGACGGACTTGGCGTAGCAGATACCGGTGCCCTGCTCCAGGACGTCTGAGGCGCGCCAGGTGACGCGGAGGTCGCCCGAGTCCTGGGAGTGCGGGATGGTGTCGCGGACGTACGCGAAGGCCGCTTCGGCGTATGAGTATGCGTCGGGATGCACGTCTGCGAGCCGGGTCGCGACCTCCCCGACCAAGGGGTGGTCATGATCGACCGCCTCGCCGACTGCCAGGTAGGCCGAGACATCAGAGTGCTGCTGCACGAGTTCCATGCGGTGAGAGCGTAAGGAAACGGCCGGACGGAAGTCAATGACTTTCCGTCCGGCCGTATATTCATGCAGTCACGCGGGGCTGACCACTCGCGGGGCGACTACTGCCGCGCCATCTCTTCCTTGAGAGCCTGGAGGAAGGCGTCCACGTCGTCCTCCGTGGTGTCGAAGGCGCACATCCAGCGCACGTCGCCGGCGGCCTCGTCCCAGAAGTAGAAGCGGAACCGTTCCTGCAGGCGCCTGGTCACCTCGTGCGGAAGCCGCGCGAAGACCGCGTTGGCCTGCACCGGGTAGAGGATCTCCACCCCGTCGACCGCGCGCACGCCCGCCGCGAGGCGCTGGGCCATCGCGTTGGCGTGCTGGGCGTTGCGCAGCCACAGGTCCTTGGCGAGGAGCGCCTCCAGCTGCACCGACACGAAGCGCATCTTGGAGGCGAGCTGCATGGACAGCTTGCGCAGGTGCTTCATGTGGCTGACCGCGTCCGGGTTGAGGACGATCACGGCCTCGCCGAAGATCATGCCGTTCTTCGTCCCGCCGTACGATATCACGTCCACGCCCACCGCGTTGGTGAACGCGCGCATCGGCACGTCCAGCGAGGCGGCGGCGTTGGCGATGCGGGCCCCGTCGAGGTGCACCTTCATGCCCTTGGCATGGGCGTGCTCGACGATCGCGCGGATCTCCTCGACCGTGTAGACCGTGCCAAGCTCGGTGTTCTGGGTGATCGAGACGACCTGCGGCATCGCCCGGTGCTCGTCCTCCCAGCCCCAGGCCTGCCGGTCGATCAGCTCGGGGGTGAGCTTGCCGTCCGGGGTCGGCACGGTGAGCAGCTTGAGGCCGCCCATCCGCTCGGGCGCTCCGCCCTCGTCCACGTTGATGTGCGCGGACTCGGCGCAGATGACGGCGCCCCAGCGGTCCGTGAGCGCCTGCAGCGCGGTCACGTTGGCCCCGGTGCCGTTGAAGACCGGGAAGGCCTCCGCGCCGGCTCCGAAGTGGCTGTGGATGACGCGCTGGAGGTGCTCGGTGTACTGGTCCTCGCCGTAGGCGACCTGATGGCCTTCGTTGGCGAGGGCGAGAGCCGCGAGGATCTCGGGGTGGGCGCCGGCGTAGTTGTCGCTGGCGAAGCCCCGGACCGACGGGTCGTGGCGACGACGTGCGTCGGTCCTGGGGCCGGGGCCCGCTGTCACGGCTTGGGGGTCAGCCACAGACGCTGTCCATTCACTTCCTGGGCGGGCTTTTCCCACAGGCCGGCGATCTCGTCGGCCAGGTCCTTGACGTCGGTGAAGCCCGCGAACTTCGCGGTGGGGCGCTCGGCGCGCATGGCGTCGTGCACCAGTGCCTTGATCACCAGGATCGCAGCAGCCGCCTGCGGGCCGTCGTCGCCCCCCAGCTTGCGGAACGAGTCCGCCATGGCGAGGGTCCAGGCCTCCGCGGCCGCCTTGCCGGCGTTGTACGCGGCGTTGTTGGCGAGCGGCTTGTGCGCGCCGACCTGGCTGATCAGGGCGTACCGGCCGCGTCCGCCGGCGCGCAGCAGCCCGTCGTGGAAGGCGAGCGAGGTGTGCTGGACGGTACGGATGAGGAGCTTCTCCAGGAAGTCCCAGTCCTTGAGCTCGGTCTCCGTGAAGGAGGAGCTGCCGCGCCAGCCGCCGACGAGGTGGACCAGGCCGTCGATCCGGCCGAACTCCTTCTCGGTCTTCGCGGCCCAGTCGCGGGTGGCGTCCAGGTCGAGCAGGTCGACCGTGTCGCCGATGACCCGGGCGCCGCCGTGGGCGTAGCGGGCGGCGTCGACGGCCTCCGCGAGGCGCGCCGGGTCGGCGTCGGAGCCGACGACGGTCGCGCCCGCCTCGGCGAGACGCAGCAGTGTCGCGCGGCCCGCGGGGCCGGCCGCGCCGGCCACCGCGATGACGGCACCGTCGAGCGGTCCACCGTTTCCGTTGGCGTTCATGGGCGTCGCCTCCTGCGTGTCCTCGATGAGGTCGCTCACGCGGCGACCCGCTCGGTGCTCGGGACGTCGGCGGCGGTGATCCCCTTGGTGTCGGCGATCACGCCCTTCAGCTTCTTGGCGAGGGCCTCAAAGAACATGCTGAGCGGAAACTCGTCCGGAAGCACGTCGTCGACCAGCTTGCGCGGCGGCAGCGACAGGTCCAGGGCGTCCGGACCCTTGGCCCACTTCGATCCCGGGTGCGGGGAGAGGTAGGTGGTGACGAACTCGTACGCCTTGAACCAGTGGACCAGCTTCGGACGGTCGATGCCGTCGCGGTAGAGGGTCTCGATCTCGGAGCAGAGACGGTTGGTGACCTCGGGGGCGCGGTCCCAGTCGATCGTGAGGACGTTGTCCGTCCAGCGCACCACGTCGTTCTTGTGGAGGAACGCGAAGAGGAGCTGGCCGCCCAGACCGTCGTAGTTGCGGTTGCGGTCGCCGGTGAGCGGGAAGCGGAACATCCGGTCGAACAGGACCGCGTACTGCACGTCGCGGCCGTGGCTGTTGCCCTCGGCCTCCAGCTTCACGGCCTCCTTGAAGGCGGTGAGGTCGCAGCGGAGCTCCTCAAGGCCGTACATCCAGAACGGCTGGCGCTGCTTGATCATGAAGGGGTCGAAGGGCAGGTCGCCGCGGCTGTGGGCGCGGTCGTGGACCAGGTCCCAGAGGGCGAAGGCCTGCTGGCAGCGCTCCTGGTCGCCGAGCATGACGGCGATGTCCTCGGGCAGCTTCACGCCGAGGGTGTCGACCGCGGCCTCGGTGACCTTGCGGAAGCGCGCGGCCTCGCGGTCGCAGAAGATGCCGCCCCAGGTGAAGCGCTCGGGGACCTCGCGGACGGCGACGGTCTCCGGGAAGAGGACGGCCGAGTTGGTGTCGTACCCGGCGGTGAAGTCCTCGAAGGTGATGCCGCAGAAGCCCGGGTTGTCGTAGCGGGTGCGCTCCAGCTCGGAGAGCCACTCCGGCCAGACCATGCGCAGCACGACGGCCTCGAAGTTGCGGTCCAGGTTGCCGTTCTGCGTGTACATCGGGAAGAGCACGAGGTGCTGGAGCCCGTCGGCACGGCCGGCGGCCGGGTGGAACTCCATCAGGGAGTCCAGGAAGTCCGGCACGGTGAAGCCGCTCTCGACCCACTTGCGCAGGTCCGTGACGAGGGCGCGGTGGTAGGCGCCGTCGTGCGGGACGAGCGGGGAGAGCTGCTCGACGGTGGCGACCAGGCGGTCCACGGTCAGCTCGACGAGCGCGCGGGCGGGGGCGCCCTCGGCCTCGAAGTCGATGGAGCCGTCGGCGTTCTGCCAGGGGCGGATCGCTTCCACGGCATTCTTGAGCTCGGCCCAAGCCGGGTGGTCGATCACCCGGGCATCGGCGGATATGGCCCCACCGGTCACGTCCTGCACAAGAATTTCCGTCATGCCTCTTCCTCCACAGGAGAACCTCGCGTTAAGACACCGTAACCATCCACGGTTCCTCAACACAAGGGGAGGAAGAGAAATTATCCTGTGCGACCCCCATGGGGACCGAAGTTTTTCCTGTCTGCCGGGCGGGAAGCCACCCTTCCGCCGTACGGACCGCCTCCGGCACCCGCCCGCCGACTACGCTGCGTCAGCTCAGCGGCTTGACCAGCAGCTCGAACCGCAGGTCGTCACGCTGGGGCACGCCGAAGCGCTCGTCCCCGTACGGGAAGGGGGTCATCCGCCCCGTACGCCGGTAGCCGCGCCGCTCGTACCAGGCGATGAGCTCCTCGCGCACGGAGATCACCGTCATGTGCATCTCGCGGACCTCCCAGAGCTCGCGCACCCGCCGCTCGGCCTCCGCGATGATCCGCTTGCCGAGGCCCGCGCCCTGGAGCTCGGGACGGACCGCGAACATCCCGAAGTAGGCGGCCTCGCCGCGGTGCTCCAGCTGGCAGCAGGCGACGACCTCCCCGTCGCGCTCGACGACCAGGAGACGGCTGCCCGGGGCGGTGATGACGGCGGCCACGCCCTCGGGGTCGGTGCGCTGCCCCTGGAGGATGTCCGCCTCCGTGGTCCAGCCGCCGCGGCTGGCGTCGCCCCGGTAGGCCGACTCGACGAGCGGGACGAGGACGGGGACGTCGTCCAGGACCGCCTCGCGGTACTCGATCCGGCCGGTCTCCTGGGACGTGGCGGTGTCCATGCGTACGGGCTCCCCTCGGGCGCTGACGATCGGCGTGCGCGATCATCCCGAGCCTAACGCGCGCATCTCGCACTCCCCCTCGTACATCCGTGCGCGCCCGTGCGCCCGCGTGCGGCCCCCGGGCGGCGGGCATTCCCCTGGGAGAGGGGGAGGTGTGCCGTGCACGGAGCGACCCTGTCGGGGTGGTTACTGGTCGTGCTCTGCGCCGCGACTGGCGTGTACTGCCTGCTGCGGATGCGCGCGTGCGCCGGGGAGGAGCGGCGGGCCGCGGGCGGCGAGGCGCTGATGGGCCTGGGCATGGCCGTCATGGCGCTGCCCGCGACGGTGGTGGCGCAGCCGGGGTGGAGCTGGGCGGTGTACGCGGCGGTGTTCGGCGGAGCAGCGCTGTCCGGGCTGGCCGGCGCGGCCCGGCGCGGCGGGCACCATCTGCACCACCTCGTCGGCTCGCTCGCCATGCTCTACATGGCGGTGGCGATGGCCGCCCCCGTCGCACAGGGGGCGCACTCGGGGCACGCGACGGGGACGGCGGGCGGCATACCCGTGCTGACGGGCGGGCTGCTCCTCTACTACACGGTGTACGTGCTCCGCGCGGGGGCTCGGCTCGCACCGGCGCCGTCAGCGCTGCCGAAGACGGGGCCGGTGCCGGTGCCGGTGACGGGCGGCCCCGGACCGGCCTGGGCGCACCGACCGGAGCTCACCCTCGTATGCCGGCTCTCGATGGCCCTGGCGACGGTGGCGATGCTGGTGACGCTGTGACCGCGCCGTGTGTCTCCGCGCGACCTGCGGCTCTGTGAGATCGGGCGATCCACGCTGTTCGCACAACGAAACCGTGGCGTACGTCACTTGGCGTCCGGGGCCATACCCCCGACCAGTACCGCGCTCATAGGGTGACGCTCATGTGGGTCTCCCTCGCGCTGCTCCTGCTCGGCTTCCTGACCGCCCTCGCGGCCCCCCGGCTGCTGGCGCGGGCCGACTGGGCGGAGCGAGAACCCGTGGTCGCGCTCTGGGTGTGGCAGTGCGTGGTGGCGGCGGTGCTGCTGAGCTTCGCGCTGTCGATGACCCTGAGCGCGTCGGCGGCCTGGCAGGCGGTACGGGGCCAGCTCTTCGCGCCCGCGCCGCGCGCGGTGGTCGACGCGTACGAACTCGGCACGACCGGACCGTGGTCGGGCGTCCTCGCGGTCGCCCTGGCCTGCGGTGGGCTCTGGACCGGAGCGATGCTCGGCCGGGAGATCGGCCAGGCGCGCGCCCGGCGCAGGCAGCGCCACCGCGATCTCCTCGTCCGCTCCCCCCTGCTGCCCGGTGAACAGCCCGGCAGCGAGCGGCTCGTCGTCCTGGAGGGCGAGCGGGCGGACGCCTGGTGGATGGCCGGGGGCGCGCCCCAACTGGTCATCACCACGGCCGCGCTGCGCCGCCTGAAGGGCCGGCAGCTGGACGCGGTACTGGCGCACGAGCAGGGTCACGCCCGGGCCCGCCACGACTGGCTGCTGCACTGCTCGGCCGCGCTCGCGGGCGGCTTCCCGGGCATCCCGGTCTTCGCGGCCTTCCGTGAGGAGATGCACCGGCTGGTGGAGCTGGCCGCCGACGACGTCGCCTCGCGCCGCTTCGGGCGGCTGACGATCGCACTCGCCCTCGTCGAACTGAACGAGGACCGGGGCGTGTTCGGTCCCGGCCCCGCACCGGACGCGGATCTGCCCCAGCGGGTGCACCGGCTCCTCACGGCCGCTCCGCGGCTCACGGCGGGGCGCCGGCTGCGCCTGACCGCCTGCGCGGCCCTGGTGCCCGTGGTCCCGGTCCTCGTGGCCTTCGTCCCGGCGCTCACGGCACTGGGGTAGCGGAGGCGGATCGTCCGCGAAAGGCGGGGCGGACAGTCTCCCGGGGCGGAGCGTCGGGCAGGATCGGCGCATGCGCTCCTCCGCCGTGGTCTCCGGAGTCCTGTTCGTCCTGCTGCTCGCGCTCGTCGCCGTCGGCTGGTCCCCCTTGATCTCCTTCGACCGGTCGGTCGCCGAGGAGTTGCACCGCGACGCCGTCGCCCGGCCGGGCGTCACGGGCCTCAACCGCCTCCTCAGCGACTGGGTGTGGGATCCCTGGACGATGCGCGCCCTGGCCGCCGTGGCCGTGGTGCTGCTGTGGTGGCGGCGGGAACGGCTCCTCGCCCTGTGGGTGGCCGGCACGAGCCTCGTCGCGGTGGGTCTGCAGCAGGGATTGAAGTCGCTGGTGGGGCGGGACCGGCCCGCGTGGCCCGACCCGGTCGACTCCGCGCGGTTCGCGGCCTTCCCCTCCGGGCACGCGATGACCGCGACGGTGACCTGCGGGCTGCTGCTGTGGGTGCTCGCGCTGCACTGGCGGGCGGAGTGGCGCGGCTGGAGCGTCCTCGCGAGCGCCGCGGTCGTTTCGGTGCTCGGGGTCGGCTGGACCCGGATCTACCTGGGCGTGCACTGGGCGTCGGACGTGGTCGGCGGCTGGCTGCTCGGCTGGTGCTGCGTGGTCGCCGCCGTCCTCACGTACCGCCGGAGGAGAATGGCAGTGAAGCGATGAAGCCGCCTGTTCTGGACGATCCCCCGTGTCGCCCAGAACAGACGGCCTTCCCACCGGCCTGCCACAGGGGCCCGCCGACGGGATGCGCTGAGTATATTGGCCGGCAGCCAGTCAACGCAGGAGCCAAGCATGTCCCCGCGCAGCCCATCGGTCAATGAAGAGCTCAGACGACGCTCACGTGAGCGGATTCTGCAGGCCACCGTGGACCTGGTGTCGACGCACGGCTACGAGGCGACCACGCTCGGCGACATCGCGGAGCGTGCCGGTACGGCGCGCGGACTCATCTCGTACTACTTCCCGGGGAAGCGGCAGCTGCTGCAGGCGGCGGTGCACCGGCTGATGCACCTGACGCTGGAGGAGGCGCTGGAGCGCGAGCCGCGCACGGAGGACGGCCGGGAGCGGCTGGCGCGGGCGATCGACGCGATCCTGGGCCTCGCGGTGGCACGCCCCACGCTGATGCGGACCCACATGGCGGGAATCCTTCAGGCCGAGGGGTTCGTGCAGTGCCAGGAGCAGCAGCGCCTCGCGTTCCTGCTGCGGGACACGGTCACCCGGTACGGCTCCGAGGACGTGGACACGGACTATCCGCTGCTGCGCGCGCTGCTGATGGGCGCGGTGGTGGCGGTCCTGCTGCCGGGCGCCCCGATGCCGATGGCGCGGCTGCGGTGGGAGCTCTTCCAGCGGTACGGGCTCGGCTGGGAGCAGGGCGCGCCGCCGGACGGAGGTCCGCCCGACAGCGCGCCCGTGGTGCGGCTCGGTCAGTCGTCGAAGTCGAAGTAGTCCGGCTGCGTCTGGACGTTGAGCTCGTCCATCCGGATCCGCTTCGCGGGGTCGGTACGACGGTCGGAGATCTTCAGGACGTCGAAGCCCTTGGCGATGTCGTTCGAGTAGATGTAGCCGTTGTAGTAGTACGCGGACCACGAGCCGCCGGTGGCGATGGTGGTGGCGGACAGCGGGCCGCGCTCGAAGAAGCCGATCTCCTTCGGGTTGGCGGAGTCCGTGAAGTCCCAGACGGAGACGCCGCCCTGGTACCAGGCCTGGACCATGAGGTCCTTGCCCTTGACCGGGATGAGCGAGCCGTTGTGGGCGACGCAGTTCTCGGTGTCGGCCTGGTGGCGCGGGATCTTGAAGTAGCTGCGGAAGACGAGCTTGCGCTTGTCGCCCTTGCCGACGATGTCGTAGATGCCGTCGGCGCCCCGGTTCGGGCCGACCACGGCGTTGCAGGTGGCGCCGCCGCCACCGCCGAGCTCGTCGGTGAAGACGACCTTGTTGGCCTTCTGGTTGAAGGTGGCCGAGTGCCAGAAGGCGAAGTTGACGTTGTCCTGGACCTGGTCGATCACCCGCGGGTGCTCGGGGTCCTTGATGTCGAAGAGGATGCCGTCACCCATGCAGGCGCCGGCGGCGAGGTCCTTCTCCGGCAGCACGGTGATGTCGTGGCAGCCGGTGGTCTTGGAGACGCCCGGGTTGGTGGGACCGCCCGGGTTGCCGCCGCCGTCCGGGCCCTCGCCCGGGAAGAGGACGGGGAAGCCGACGAGCGCGGCCTTCTCGGGCGCCTTGCGCGGCACCTTGATGACCGAGATGCCGTCGTGCGGAGGCTGGCAGTCCGGGAAGGCGGCGTTGGGCGAGTAGGAGGAGACGTACACGTACACGTTCTTGCCCTTGGGCAGGATCGTGTTGGTGTGCGAACCGCAGGCGGTCTCGACGGCGGCGACGTACCTCGGGTTCGTGATGTCGCTGATGTCGAAGATCTTCACGCCCTCCCAGGATTCCTTCACCGAGGCGGGCTGCGTCGTGCTGGCGCAGGAGTTGTCGCTTCGGGAGGAGTCGGTGGAGAGGAAGACGAGGTTCCCGGAGACGGAGATGTCGTTCTGGGAACCGGGGCAGAGGACCTGGGCGACGGTCTTCGGGGCCTTCGGGTTGCTGATGTCGAAGATCCGGAAGCCGTCGTAGTTGCCTGCGAAGGCGTACTTGCCCTGGAAGGCGAGGTCCGAGTTGGTGCCCTTGAGGGCGTCCTTCGGGATGTTGGCGAGGTGCTCGATGTTCTTGCTGTGGACGATCTCGTCCACACCGGGGATGTCACCGCTCTGGATGGCGGAACGCGCTTCGGCGGCCTGCTCCGCGGAGACCGTGCCCTGAGTGAGGGCGTCTCCGGGGTCGGGGGTGGCGACCGAGGGTCCGGCCGCCAGCATCGTGGCCAGCAGGCCGGCGGCTGCCGACGCCACACCCAGGCGTCTGATCCGTGCACGCGGGCTACGCGGGGTACGCGATATTCGCAACGAAGTCACTCCGTCCTCGCTGGTATCCGTTCAGCCTTGAACGGATGTTGGACCCCGGCAGTATGGTCCTTGGCGTGCGCATCTCAACAGATGGCAACACAGACGTAATGAAGGTTTTTGATCGATCCCCCTGAGAAAAGTGCTAGGAACGGTCACTGTCCCCGCAAGAACATCTGGAGGTCGCGTTGTTGATCCGCCGTCAGCGTGCCGTCGTCGCCGTGGCCCTGTCCGCCGTCGCCGTACTCGCCCTGGGCGCCTGCGATTCGGGATCCGACGCGGCCGCGCCGAAGGCCGAGGCCTCGGCCGGAGGCTCGGTGGTGGCCCCGGGGAAGCCCGGCGAGCCGGCCAAACGGATATCGCCGGAGGAGGCCGCCCGGCTCCTCCCCGACGAGCGCCCGAACAGCGCCGACTTCACGTACACGCAGATGATGATCGTCCACCACCGCCAGGCGCTGACCATGACGGAACTCGCCCCGCAGCGGGCGGGATCCCCGGCGGTGAAGAAGGTGGCCGAGCGGATCTCGGCCGCGCAGCAGCCGGAGATCGCCGCGATGGAAGGCTGGCTGAAGAACAACGGCGGGCCGCGTGAGCAGGGCGGCCACGACCATCACTCGATGCCGGGCATGGCGACCGAGGCTCAGCTCAAGGAGTTGAGGGGCGCGAAGGGCAAGGCCTTCGACGAGCTGTTCCTGAAGCTCATGATCACGCACCACCAGGGGGCCGTGACGATGGCGGCCGAGGTGCTGAGCGACGGCAACAACGTCCTGGTGGAGGAGATGGCCAACGACGTGATCGCCCAGCAGACCTCGGAGATCAACCGCATGCAGTCGCTGTAGGGCGACCCGGACTCCGTTAGACCCGGGCCCCTTCGGCTCAGACCCCTTCGGCGCCGTCCCGGCGGCCGGCCTGCGCTTCGGCCGCCGTCAGGACGGTGTCCAGGAGGCCGGGGAAGAGGGCGTCCAGGTCGTCCTTGCGCAGGGCGTTGAGCTTCGCCGTGCCCTGGTACATCTGCCGGATGACGCCGCTCTCGCGCAGGACGCGGAAGTGGTGCGTCGTCGTGGACTTGGTGACGGGGAGGTCGAAGTACGAGCAGCTGAGGGCGTCATCCTCGCGCGCCAGGTCCCGCACGATGCGCAGCCGCACGGCGTCCGAGAGCGCGTGCAGCACCCCTTCGAGGCCGATCTGGTCCCTCGTGGGGTGCTCGAGTGCGCGAGGGCTGGCTGCGGTCGACATGGCGGCGGCTCCACTTCATCCGGGTGAGCCTCATTGTACGAGAACTCTCGTAGTTTGACAGATGCCGTACTACGATGAGTATCGTACGAGCATCCTTCGAGGCCCCCGAAACGGAGTCCGTCATGAGCGTCGCCCTCTTCCAGCCCTACACCCTGCGTTCGCTGACCGTGCCCAACCGGGTCTGGATGGCGCCGATGTGCCAGTACTCGGCCGAGATGACCGGACCGAACGCGGGTGTGGCCGGAGACTGGCACTTCGCCCACTACGCCTCCCGGGCCACCGGCGGCGCCGGACTCATCCTCGTCGAGGCGACCGCCGTCGCCCCCGAAGGCCGGATCAGCCCGGCGGACCTCGGCCTGTGGAACGACACCCAGACGGAGGGGCTGCGCCGGATCGCGGGCTTCCTCAAGGACCACGGCACCGTGCCCGGCATCCAGATCGGCCACGCCGGGCGCAAGGCCTCGACCAACCGCCCCTGGCAGGGCCGCGGTCCCGTCGCGCCGGGCGGGCCCGGCTGGCAGCCCGTCGGCCCCAGCCCGGTCGCCTTCGACGAGGGCTACCCGGTGCCGACCGAGCTGACCGTCGAGCGGATCCACGAGATCACCGGGCAGTTCGCCGACGCGGCCCGCCGCGCGCTGGACGCCGGCTTCGAGGTCGTCGAGGTGCACGGCGCCCACGGCTACCTCATCGGCGAGTTCCTCTCCCCGCACAGCAACCACCGCACCGACGAGTACGGCGGCTCCTTCGAGAACCGGACCCGGCTCGCCCTGGAGGTCGTCGACGCGGTGCGGGCCGTGTGGCCCGAGGAGCTGCCCGTCTTCTTCCGGATCTCCGCCACCGACTGGCTGGAGGAGCAGGGCTGGACGGCCGACGAGACCGTACGGTTCGCCGCGCTGCTGCGCGAGCACGGCGTCGACCTCCTCGACGTCTCCAGCGGCGGCAACGGCGGACCGGCGCGGATCCCCGTGGGTCCGGGCTACCAGGTGCCCTTCGCCGCCCGGGTCAAGGCGGAGACCGGGCTGCCGGTGGCCGCCGTCGGCCTGATCACCGAGAGCGAGCAGGCCGAGAAGATCCTCGCCAACGGCGAGGCCGACGCGGTCCTCCTCGGCCGCGAGCTGCTCCGCGACGCCTCCTGGCCCCGCCGCGCGGCCCGCGAACTCGGCGCGGAGACCCACGCCCCGGCGCAGTACGCCTGGGCGATCTGAGGGGGTACGGGGCCCGGGGCGGTGTCCCGGGGCGCCTCAGGTGTGTCCGGGGGCCGTTGTCAGTGGCCGGGTGCAGACTGGCCCGTATCCGCGACAACGGCGTCCTGGAGGTACCGCACCATGCCTGACGTACTCCTCACCGTGGGCACCCGCAAGGGGCTCTTCATCGGCCACCGGCACGACGGCCGATGGGAGTTCGACGATCCGGCCTTCCCCGCGCAGGCCGTCTACTCGGTCGCGATCGACACCCGGCGGCCGGCCCCGCGGCTCCTCGTGGGCGGGGACAGCTCCCACTGGGGGCCGTCCGTCTTCCACTCCGACGACCTCGGCAAGAACTGGACCGAGCCCGCGCGGCCCGCGGTGAAGTTCCCCGAGGACACGGGGGCCTCGCTGGAGCGCGTCTGGCAGCTGCACCCGGCGCCCGGGCACTCCCCCGACGTCGTGTACGCGGGGACGGAGCCGGCGGCGCTGTTCCGCTCGGCGGACGGCGGGGAGTCCTTCGAGCTCGTCCGCCCGCTCTGGGAGCATCCCACCCGCGACCGGTGGGTGCCCGGCGGAGGCGGCGAGGCCGTCCACACGGTCGTCACCGACCCCCGCGATCCGGACGCGCTCACCGTGGCGGTGTCGACCGCCGGGGTGTTCCGCTCCCGGGACGGCGGGGCCGCGTGGGCGCCGTCCAACCAAGGGGTGTCCGCGGTCTTCCTGCCCGACCCGAACCCCGACTTCGGGCAGTGCGTCCACAAGATCGCCCAGGACGCGGCCGACAAGGACCGGCTGTACCTCCAGAACCACTGGGGCGTCTTCCGCAGCGACGACGCGGGTGGCACCTGGTCCGACATCGGCGCCGGACTCCCCTCCGACTTCGGTTTCGCCATCGCCGCCCACCCGCACCGCCCGGACACCGCCTACGTCTTCCCCATCACGGCCGACTCCGACCGCGTCCCGGCGGGCCGCCGCTGCCGCGTCTACCGGACGAACGACGCCGGAGCCACCTGGGAACCGCTGACCCGGGGACTGCCCGAGGGCGACCACTACGGCACGGTGCTGCGGGACGCGCTCTGTACGGACGACGCGGACCCGGCGGGCGTCTACTTCGGCAACCGCAACGGCGAGTTGTACGCGAGCGCCGACGACGGGGAGAGCTGGCAGCTCCTGGCGGAGCACCTTCCGGACGTCCTGTGCGTGCGGGCCGCGGTGATCTGACGGCTCCGGCCGCGGCGGCGACCCGGCCGGAGCCGTGACCCGTCGCCCGGCCGCCGCGCACGGATCAGGGCAGGCGCCAGTCCACGGGCTGGGCGCCCTGTTCCAGGAGGAGTTCGTTGGCGCGGCTGAAGGGGCGGGAGCCGAAGAAGCCCCGGTCCGCCGACATCGGGGACGGGTGCGCCGACTCGATCGCGGGGAGGTTCCCGAGGAGCGGCCGGGCGTTCCGGGCGTCCCGGCCCCACAGGATGGACACCAGCGGCTTGCCCCGGGCGGCCAGGGCGCGGATGGCCTGCTCGGTCACCTCTTCCCAGCCCTTGCCGCGGTGGGCGGCCGGCTTGCGCGGGGCCGTGGTCAGGGCCCTGTTGAGCAGCAGGACGCCCTGGCGGGTCCAGGGGGTCAGGTCGCCGTTCGACGGCCTGGGCAGACCCAGGTCGGTGTTCAGCTCGCGGTAGATGTTCTCCAGGCTGCCCGGCAGCGAGCGGATCTCCGGAGCGACCGCGAAGCTGAGTCCGATCGCCATCCCCGGCGTCGGGTAGGGGTCCTGACCGACGATCAGGACCCGCACGTCGTCGAAGGGCTGCTGGAAGGCCCGCAGGACGTTCGGACCGGACGGCAGGTACGTCCGGCCCGCGGCGATCTCCGCGCGCAGGAAGTCGCCCATCTCCGCCACACGTCCCGCGACGGGGCTCAGAGCCTCCGCCCAGCCGGGCTCCACCAGTTCGTTCAAGGGTCGCGCTGTCACGGTCCGTCACTCTACCGGCCTACAGTGACACCCGGGTCCGCCCCGGTCCGGTCCGATCGCCGGGACCTGGACTCCCGTGACCCGCCCGCCTCTTGTCCCCTTCACGTCAGGATGGTGCACCGTGGATTCCGTGAACGAACCCGCCGAGGGGCTTGTCGTCGGTGTGGACTCCGGCGGTTCCGGGCTGCGGGTCGCCCTGGCCGAGGCGGCGGGCGGCACGGTTCTCGACACCCTCACCTCGCGGGAACCCGTCCGGACCGGACCTGGCGGCATCTCGGCGGCCCACTTCCTGGAGCAGGTCCTCCCGGCCGTCCGCGCCCTGCGCGAACGCGCCGCGACGGGGGCGGCGGAGGCGGCGACCGGCCGGCCGGTCCTCGCGGTGGCCGTGGGCGCCGCCGGGATGGCGACGCTCGGGGACGAGCTGCGCGCCGAGCTGCCGGGCGCCTTCGCCGAGGCGTGGGGCGTGCGACGGCTCGTGCTCGCGGCCGACGCCGTCACCGCGTACGCCGGGGCGCTCGGCCAGCGTCCGGGCGCGGTCGTCGCGGGCGGGACGGGGATGATCGCGCTCGGTACGGATCTGGCCTCCTGGCGCCGGGCCGACGGCTGGGGACACCTCCTCGGCGACTGCGGCAGCGGCGCCTGGATCGGCCGGGCCGGCCTGGAGGCGGCGATGCGCGCCCACGACGGGCGGCGCGGCGGTTCGGCGGGGCTCCTCGCCCGGGCCGAGAAGCTGTTCGGGCCGGCGGCGGGCCTGCCGGGCGCGCTCTACCCCCGAACCGACCGGCCCGCCGTCCTCGCCTCGTTCGCCCCGGAGGTGGGGGCCTGCGCCGCCGCCGGCGACCCGGTCGCGGCGGACGTCCTCGCTCGCGCCGCGGCGCACATCGCGGACGCCGCCGAGGCCGTGTGCCCGGCCGGCCCGGGGGCCCTCGTCGCCCTGACGGGCGGTCTCTTCAGGATGGGCGACCCCCTCCTCGTACCCCTGCGGGCGGCTCTCGCGGAGCGGATCCCGCACGCCCGGACGGTCGCGCCCGCGGGCGATCCGCTGGCCGGGGCGGTCGGCCTGGCCTCCGCGCTCGCCACCGGCACACTGCGCCTGCCGGATGATCCGTCGCTGCTGGCCCTGTTCGACGGCGGAGCGGCGTAGGCGGCGGCATCCGCCCAGGTCGGGGGTGGTGCGGAAGGGAAAACCGGGCCGGGAGTGGACACGGAGACCGGACATAGGGGGACAGACGGCGCGCGATCGCACCTCACCGAAGAGCGTGGCCGACGAAACCAGTAGCATGCGGCGCCATGAGCTCCCCCACTGGGCCTGCTTCCGGCCTGCCTGTACGAATGCCTCGACCCCGCCAGTCCGGGCGGCACCGTCGCCCCGAACCCGCGGCGGCGCCCGAGGGCGCTCCCGCACTGGTTCTCGCCATTCCCGGTGTGCCTTCGGCCGCCATACGCTCGCTGGCCGAAGAGGTCGTGAGCATCGCCCGCTCGGAGCTGCCCGGCCTGGAGGCCGTGATCGGTTTCCTGGACGGCGACGACATCGAGTACCCCGCGCTCGCGACCGTGCTGACCGGCGCCGACGCGCTCCGCGCCCAGCGGTACCAGCTGGCCGTGGCCGCCGGCCGTGAGGTCGCCGCCCCGACCGGTCCCGCCGCCGTCGTGGTCCCGCTGCTCGCGGGCCCGGACAGCGCCGTGATGCGCCAGGTGCGCCAGGCAGTCATGGACAGCGGCAACACCGCCGAGCTGACCGAGGTCCTCGGCCCGCACCCGCTGCTCGCCGAGGCGCTGCACGTGCGCCTGTCCGAGGCGGGCCTCGCCCGCGCCGACCGCGCCCGGCTGTTCACGGTCGCGACGGCCGCCGACGGCATCATCCTGGCCACGGTCGGTGGCGAGGAGGCCGTGCAGGCCGCCGGGATCACCGGCATGCTGCTCGCCGCGCGCCTCGCGGTGCCGGTGATGGCCGCCGCGCTCGACCAGGAGGGTTCGATCACCTCCATCGCCGAGCAGCTGCGCGCCGCGGGCTCGGCCCAGCTGGCGCTCGCGCCGTACCTGATCGGCCCGGAGCTGGCCGAGGGTCTGCTCGACGAGGCCTCGAAGGAGGCCGGGTGCGCCGCCGCCGAGCCGCTGGGGGCCTACCCGGCGATCGGCAAGCTGGTGCTCTCGCAGTACACCTCGGCGCTGGGCATCCCGCCGCAGCAGCCGCAGGGCGCTCCGTCGCTCTGAGGCGCGACACGAGAGCAAAGGGCCCGCACCGGGAACATCCGGTACGGGCCCTTTCTCGTGCGCGGCGCCGCCTCGCGTGCGGCGCCGCCTCGCGTGCGGCTCGGTCGCGGGCTCGCGTGCGGCTCGATTGCGGGCTCGCGTGCGGCTCAGCTGCGGGCTCGCGTGCGGCTCAGCCGAAGACGACGCAGGAGGCCGCCGGGACCTCGATCGCGCCCGCCCGGACCGGTACGCCGGTCTCCGGGTCGACGTCGAACCAGGTGACGTCGCCGGAGCGCTCGTTGGCCGCGTACAGCCGCCGCCCGGAGGGGTCGAGCGTCAGGTCGCGGGGCCAGGCGCCTCCGCAGGGCACGGTGGCGACCAGGTCGGCCTTCGCGCCGTCCGGGCCGAGGGCGAGGACGGCGAGGGTGTCGTCGCCACGGACGGCGGCCCACAGGAAGCGGCCGTCGGGGGACGCGACGACCTCGGAGGGGTAGCTGGGACCCGTGGTGCCCTCGGGGACGACGGGGGTCTCGCCGAGCGGTTCGAGGATGCCCGCCGCCGCGTCCCAGCGGCAGACGGTGAGCGTGGGCTCCAGCTCGTTCAGGACGTAGGCGTGGGTGCCCGCCGGGTGGAAGGCGAGGTGACGCGGGCCGGTGCCGGGGCGCAGCGTGGTCTCACGGTGGAGGGTGAGCGCGCCGGTCGCGGGATCGAGGGCGCAGACCCGCACGGAGTCGGTGCCGAGGTCCACGCTGACGACCCAACGGCCGGAGGGGTCGGGGAGCACCTGGTGGGCGTGGGGGCCGCTCTGGCGGCCGGGGACGCTGCCGCGGCCCTCGTGCCGCAGGACGGCCGTGGCGGGGCGGGGAGTGCCGTCCGCGGCCAGCGGCAGGACGGTGACGCTGCCGGAGGTGTAGTTGGCCGTGACGAGGTGGCCGGCGGCGAGGGCGAGGTGGGTGGGGCCCGCGCCCTCGACCGGGACGGGGTCGCCGAGCGGCCGGGGCGCCGGGCCGGTGACGTCGAAGGCGGCGACGGCGCCCGACTCGGTCTCGGAGACCGCGTGGAGCACGGGGCCGGCGAGGGCGAGGAAAGAGGGGTCGGCGACGGCGTCGCTGGCCCCGGTGACGGTCAGGGCGCCCGTCGCCGCGTCGACGTCGGCGGCGAGGACGCCGCGACCGCCCGCCGAGGTGAACGACCCGATGTACGCGCGCGGCGCGCTCCGGCCCTGTACCGCCCGTGTGTCGCCCATGGCGCCTCCCCTGTCGCGGGACCGGTCACGGACGACCGGCCGTCGTCCGGCCGACGGTAGCAGGCGGTCTAGACCAGCCTCGTTCCGTGCGGCCCGGACGGGCGGCGTCGGTTCCGATCCGGCCGGATACCGATCGGATCAGGCCGCCGGATGGGCCGGATGGGCCGGATTCGACGGGGTCACGCCGGACGAGCCCGACCCGATCGGGTCAGGCCGGACGGGTCGAATCGGATCGGGTCACGCCGGATCGGGCCGGATCGCGCCGGATCAGGCCGCCGGGACCAGCGGGGCGCTCGGTGAGGTGCGCAGCGGGGCCGCCAGGTCGACGAGGGCCTGCTCCAGGCCGTGCAGGTGCCCGAGGGCCGCCTCGGCGCCGGGGTGGTGGCGCGGTGTCGCGGCGGCCTCTCCGACGGACGCCCGCACGGGACGTGCCGGGGGTACGAGGGCGTGGACGGCGGCCTCGACCCGCCAGGCCGCGGCCGCGAGCCGGGCGTCGTGGGAGGCGTCGGGGTCGGCCGCGACGACGGCGAGGCCCCTGATCTCGCGGGCGCAGTCGTCCAGGAGCGCGAGCACCCGGCGGGCCCGGGCCTTGCGGGCGCGCAGCGGGCTCAGCGGGTGGACGAGCGGCGCGAGGGAGAGCCGGACGCGGCCGAGCAGGATCTCCAGCTCGGCGGCGTGCGGCGCGGGATCGGCGACCGGATCGCCCGCGAGCCGCCGGGCGGCGGCCGTGGTGCAGGTGTGCACACAGGTCACGGCCCGTTCGATCCAGGCGTTGGTGGCGGCGTGCGTCGTCACCGGCAGCAGGGCCACACCAATCGCCGCACCGACGGCGCCGACGGCGGTCTCCTGGAAGCGCAGGACGAGGAGACCGGGGTGCAGGACGCCGAGCAGCCCGTAGAGGAGCCCGGCCATGACGGTCACGAAGAACATCATCCAGCTGTACGAGAGCGGGGCCGTGTAGAAGATCCCGAAGACGCAGACGGCGACCAGCAGGGCGGTGGGGGCGGGGGCGCCCGCGAGGGGGACGGCGATGAGGAGGCCGGCGGCGATGCCCGTGACCGTGCCGAGGACGCGTCGGAAGCCGCGGACGAGCGTCTCGCCGCGCGAGGCCGTGTTGACGAAGATCCACCAGGCCGTGCCGACGGCCCAGTACCAGCGCTCGTGGGAGATGAACTGGCCCGCGGCGAGGGCGACGGCGCAGGCCGCGGTGGCCTGGAAGGCCTGCCGGGTGGTGGCGCGGGCCAGGCCGGTCCCCGGCAGCGGGGCGGGCGCGGCGGGCGGCGGGACGCGCCGCTCGATGCACCAGAAGCCGAAGCGGACGGCTCCGGCGGCGAGCAGGGCGAGGGCCACCGCCGCGTACAGCTCGGGGAGCTGGGCGGGGAGGGCGTGCAGGAACTGGGTCACGAAGAACTGCATGAAGGCGAAGATGCCCAGCGCGTGGCCGCGCGGTCCCCAGCGGCGGGCGTAGACCCCGGCGAAGACGACGAGCAGCCAGGCCGCGTCCCTGAGCAGGGGTGCGCCGTGGAGGAGGGTCGCGAGCGCGAGGACGGGGAAGCCGGCCGCCGGCAGCAGGGCGGTCGTGACGGCCTGACGGCGCACGGTGGGGTCACCGACGGTGAACAGCGCGAGCAGGGCGGCGAGGCCGGCGGTGATGGAGGCGGTGAGCGAGAAGCCGAGGAGTTCGGCCAGGGCGACCGCGAGCGTGATGCCGAGGACGGCACGGAGCGAGACCCTGAGTCGGACGCGCCCCGGATCCGGGGCCATGAAGTACTTCTGCAGCTTCTGCACGGCGGCCAATCCCGCCCCCCTTGTTCCTGATCCTCGCCGCGCGAGGCTCCCCGGGGGTGGTGGGGGCTCGGACACGACGAAAGCACCGCGGGCCGGTCCGGCCTCGTCGCCGGACGGCGCTGCGCGGCGCCGAAGGTATGTGATGCCTACAAGGATAGACCGAGAGGGGTACAGCGGCTCAACCGGCGGAGGAAAGGGTGGGCCATTGGCCCAGCCGTGCAGTGGGGCGACTGACCGGACGGAGCCAATGGTCCACACCGTCGCGCTCGGGAGGCTCGGAGGCCTTCCGAGCCTCCGGTCATCCGGGCTTCTGCCACGATGAGCCGGTGAGCGACACAGAGGCGGGAAAGGGCCCCGGACGTGCGGAGACCGGCGCGCGGGGGCGGCGTCGGCGGGACCCGGAGTGGACGTACGCGGCGCTGCTCGACGCGCTGCTCGGGTTGGCCTCGGAGAGCGGCCGGGAGCCCACCAGGAAGGCCATCGCGGAGCGGGCGGGGGTGTCCGAGCGGACGGTGTTCGTGCACTTCGCCGACCGCGAGGCGCTGTACGTGGCGGCTGCCCGGCGGCAGGCCGAGCGGTGGCGCGCCCACGCGGAACCGGTGCCGCCCGCGTGGGAGACGGCACGCAAGGTGGCGGCGCTCGTGACACAGCGTGGCCGGATGTACGAGGTGATGACGCCGATCCGCAGGATCGGGCTCGGTCTGGAACCGGACTCGCCGGGCCTGCGCGGCGTGATGGCGGAGGGTGACGCCTGGTTCCGGGCGGACCTGGCCGCGGTGTTCGCGCCGGAGCTGGGCCGGATGCCGGAGGCCGAGGAGCCCGGCGGGCCGCTCGACGCGCTGGAGGCCGCCTCGTCCTGGGCGGCCTGGGACCATCTGCGCTCCCGCCGAGGGCTCGACGAGGCGGCGGCCGGGGCGGCGATCGCCCGTACGGTGCGGGCGCTCCTGGAGGTCGCGCCGCGCAGCCCTTGACTCGTATTGCAGTCAGACTGCAATAGTGGGCGTCCTCCCCGAGAAGGACGTGACACTGCCATGACTCCGATGAACCGGCGCGGCTTCGTCGCGGCCGCCGCCGCCATGGGCGCCGCGGCCGCCTCCGTATCCCTGAACCCGCAGACCGCCCAGGCGCTGGCCGGGCACCGGTCCGGGGAGACGCGGACCCCCACGCGGACCGACGGCCTCCCGTACGACGACGAGGCCGACTTCGCGGACGCGGACCGCGGGTTCATCGCCGCGTTCACCGGCGGGCCGATCACCACCGCCGCAGGGAAGACCGTCTGGGACCCCGCCGCCTACCGCTTCCTCACCGAGGCTGCGGACGGGCGGGACAGCCAGGGCGGCCGTGACGACCACGGCGGCCACGCCGGCCACCCCGGCCACGAGGGCCCCGAGGGCCCCGACACCGTCGACCCCAGCCTGTGGCGGCAGGCGCGGCTCCTGTCACGCCAGGGCCTGTACCGGGTCACCGACCGGATCTACCAGGTCAGGGGCCTGGACCTGTCCAACATGACGATCGTCGAGGGCGACACCGGCATCATCGTCATCGATCCGCTGATCTCCGCCGAGACCGCCGCCGCGGCCCTGCGGCTCTACCGCACCCACCGCGGCGACCGCGCGGTCCGGGCGATGATCTACACCCATCCGCACGTCGACCACTTCGGCGGCTGCCGGGGCGTCCTGCCGAACGGCGCCGGGGACGTCCCCGTCCTCGCTCCGGAGGGCTTCATGGAGCACGCGGTCAGCGAGAACGTGTACGTCGGCACGGCGATGGCCCGCCGCGCCGCCTACATGTACGGCTCCACGCTCCCCAAGAACGCGGGCGCCCAGGTCGGCTGCGGGCTCGGCCTCACGGTCTCGCTCGGCACCGTCGGACTCATCGCCCCCACCCAGCTCATCGGCACCACGGGCGAGGAGGTCGTCCTCGACGGGGTGCGGATCCGGTTCCAGATGACCCCGGGCACCGAGTGCCAGGAGGAGATGAACTTCCTCTTCCCCGACCTGCGCGCGGTGTGCATGGCGGAGAACGCCACGCACACCATGCACAACATCCTGACCCTGCGCGGCGCCCAGGTGCGCGACGCCCACGCCTGGGCCGGCTACCTCACCGAGTCGATCGGCCTCTACGACGGCACCGCCGACGTCGCCTTCGCCTCGCACCACTGGCCCACCTGGGGCAACGACGCCATCGTCGGCCTGCTGACCCACCAGCGGGACCTGTACGGCTACCTGCACGACCAGACCGTCCGGCTGATCAACCGGGGCATGACCGGCATCGAGATCGCGGAGACGTTCCGGCTCCCGCCCCAGCTCGAAGGAGTCTGGGCCAACCGCGGCTACTACGGCTCGCTGAGCCACAACGTCAAGGCGGTCTACCAGCGCTACATGGGCTGGTTCGACGGCAACCCGGCGCACCTCTGGGAACACCCGCCGGTCGAGGAGGCCCGCCTCTACGTGGAGTCCCTCGGCGGTCAGGCCGCGGTCCTCGCCCGCGCCCGGCACTACGCCGACCGGGGCGAGTTGCGCTTCGCCGTCACCCTGCTCAACCACGCCGTGTTCAACGACCCCCGGGACAGCCGGGCGCGGCGCCGGCTCGCCGCTCTCTACACCCGTCTCGGGCAGGCCGTCGAGAACGCCGTCTGGAGGAACTTCTACCTCACCGGCGCCCAGGAGCTCCTCCACGGCATCACGCCGCACGCCACCGCCTCCCTCGGCCCCGACATGTACCTGGCGCTCACCGTCGGCCAGATCATCGACAGCATGGCCGTCCGCGTCGACGGCCCGAAGGCCTGGTCGCTGCGGATCGCCATGGACTGGCACATCGGCGGCGACTACTGGCACCTGCGTCTCGTCAACGGCCTGCTCACCTGGACCAGGGACACCCGCCCCGCCGCCGACGCGGGCCTGACGCTGACGATGACCAAGCCCCAGCTCATCTCCCTGCTCGCCGGAAAGGGCACCGACGGCATCACGATGACCGGCGACCGCGCGCTCCTGCCCCGGCTGCTCGCGGTCCTCGAAGCCCCCCAGCCGGAGTTCCCGATCGTGACCCCCTGAGCGGGCCGGGTCAGTGTCCGTACATGCCGCGGCACAGGTCGGCGGCGCCCATCGGGGCGTCGACCTCCTGGGCCTGGCGGCAGAGGGCGCGCATCTCGGGGGCCTGACCCGTCACCGGCTGCCGCGGGCGCGGGGCGGACGGCTGTGAGTGCCGGGGCTTCGGACTCGGGACGGTCCTCCGGGCGGGCTTCCCGACCGGCTCGGGCTTCCGCCGCTCCGTCGTCGTCCGCGGGTTCTTCCGCGGCGCGGCGGGGCGAGCGGGCGCCTTCTCGACGGCCTGCCTCGGGGTGTGGCGGTGCTTGGCGGGTGCGCGCCCGGCAGGTGCCTGCTCGGCAGGCGCGGCCTTCGCCGGTGCGGACTTCGCGGGCGGGCGGCCGGGGCGCGGATCGGTGGCGGCGAGGTTCTCCCGGGGCGGAGCCTGGGTGGGTTCCGGCCATGCCGGGAGCGCGGCGGGCGGACGTTCGGCCGCGGGGGCGAGCTCGGCGGGCCGGGGTGGGGCGCTCGGGGCCGGGGCCTCGGGGACGGCCACGCATCCGCTGGTGAGGAACGCGGCGAGGAGAGCGACCATCGCTCGGCGGGAGTTCATGGGGCTCACGCTGCCCGAGCCGCCCCGGGGCACGCCCGCCGCACGGACCGTGTCCACCATGACGAGTGACGCATGACGGTCGCGGGTGACGAGCGACGTGCGACACGGGCGCCACGGTAGGTTCGGGGGACGTGCAGCGGGGTCGCCGATCACCCCGGCCGATCACCCCCGGGAGCCCCAGGTGCACACCCTCGTCTACGACGACATCACGACCGCCGCCGACCGCGTCGCCGGCCATGTCCGGCCCGTCGCCCTCGCGGGGCCCACGGAGCCCGGTGGTGTTCACCTCGCGCTGGAGCTGATGCAGCACACCGGCTCGTTCAAGGCGCGCGGCGCGCAGAACTTCCTCCTCGCCCACCGCGAGGCCGGCACCCTCCCCGACGCCGGCGTCACGATCGCCTCCGGCGGGAACGCCGGTCTCGCCTGCGCCTGGGCCGCCGCCCGGCAGGGCGTCCCCGCCACCGTCTTCCTGCCGGCCACCGCGCCCCGGGTGAAGGTGGCCCGCCTCCGCGAGTACGGCGCGGACGTCCGGCTCGTCGGTACGGAGTACGCCGAGGCCCTCGCCGCCTGCGAGGAGTTCGCCTCGGAGACCGGGGCGCTCGCCTCGCACGCGTACGACCATCCGCTGATCGCCGCCGGCGCGGGCACCCTGCTCGACGAGATCCGCCGACAGGTGCCCGGCCTCGACACCGTCGTCGTCTCGGTCGGCGGCGGCGGTCTCTTCGCCGGGGTCGCCACCGCGGCCCGGCACCACGGCATCCGCACCGTCGCCGTCGAACCCGAGAACTGCCGCGCCCTCGACGCCGCCGTCCGGGCCGGCCGGCCGGTCGACGTCACCGTGGACTCCGTCGCCGCCGACTCCCTCGGCGCCCGCCGCGCCTCCGCCACCGCCGTGCGGGCGGCACAGCAGGAGGGCGTGGACTCGGTCCTCGTCCCCGACACCGCGATCGTCCGCGCCCGGCAGACCCTGTGGGACGACCGCCGGCTCGCCGTGGAGCACGCCGCCGCCACCGCCCTGGCCGCCGTGGCCCGCCCCGGGGCGGACGTCCCGGACACCGCGTACCGCCCCGCGCCCGGCGAGACGGTCTGCGTGGTCCTCTGCGGCGCGAACACCGACCCGACGGACCTCGTCGCCCCCTAGACCCTGGTCCGCCGGACACCCTTCGGGGGCATCCGCCACCGGCGGGCACTCGCGGACGTGTCGCCGCCGGTGGCAGACTGGCGCGTCGATCCGCCGAAGGAGCACGTCGTGTCCATGATCCAGCGCCTGCGCAGGGCTGTCCGTCTGACGTACCGGCGTGCCGTGGACCTCAGTCACCCGGCCCGCTCCCCGCTCGGCAGCGCGGTCGTCAACTGCGTGGTCTACACCGACGGCGTACGGCGGAGCGGGCGCGGTTCGGCCGAGGAGGCACTGCGGCAGGTCCGCAAGGCCGGCGACGGCTTCGTCTGGATCGGTCTGCACGAACCGGACGAGAAGGAGTTCACGGGCCTCGCCGAGCTCTTCGGGCTCCACCCGCTGGCCGTGGAGGACGCGGTCAACGCCCATCAGCGGCCCAAGGTCGAGGAGTACGACGGCGTGCTGTTCGCCGTCTTCAAGACCGTCCGCTACGTCGAGCACGAGGAACTCACCGCGACCAGCGAGGTCGTGGACTCGGGCGAGCTGATGGCCTTCGTCGGCCCGGACTTCGTCATCACCATCCGGCACGGCGGCCACGGCTCGCTCGGTCCGCTGCGCGAGGCCCTGGAGGACCTGCCCGAGCAGCTGGCCAAGGGGCCCTCCGCGGTGCTGCACGCGATGGTGGACCACGTGGTGGACGACTACCTCGCCGTCGCGGACGCCGTGCAGGACGACCTCGACGCGATCGAGAGCGCGGTCTTCTCCGAGCAGGCGGACCGGCGCGACGCCGGGCGGATCTACCAGCTCAAGCGCGAACTCCTCGAACTCAAGCGGGCCGTGACGCCGCTGGGCCGACCGCTCCAGCACCTCGCCACCCACCCGATGCCGCTGGTCGACCCGGACATCAGGGCGTACTTCCGCGACGTGGCCGACCACCTCGCCCGGGTCGCGGAGCAGGTCACGTCCTTCGACGCCCTCCTCGACTCGATCCTCCAGGCCCATCTCGCGCAGGTGACGGTCGCCCAGAACGAGGACATGCGCAAGATCACCGCCTGGGCCGCGATCGTCGCCGTCCCGACCATGGTCTGCGGCGTCTACGGCATGAACTTCGAGCACATGCCCGAGCTGCGCTGGACCTACGGCTACCCGCTGGTCCTCGGCGTCATCGCCGTCTCGTGCTTCGTCATCCACCGGGGCTTCCGCCGCAACGGCTGGCTCTGACCGCCGAGTTACGCGGGGGCGGGGCGACCGCGGCTCCCGGTGGCTGACACCCTGCTGGGGTGAACGACCATGACTTCTGCTCCCTGCTGGACGACCCCGCCCTCGTCCTCCGCCACGACCGCGCCGAGCTCCGCGCCCGGCTGACCGCTCTGCCCGACGGGCTCGGCGGCGTGGGCCGCGAGGTGTTCACCCAGGCCGAGGCCGTGTTCGGGGGCGCCGGCGCACCCTCCGCCGAGTTCGCCTCGTGGCTGCACTTCGCGGCGACCGTCCTGGGCCACCACGATTACGCGAAGCGGGTCGCCGCCGCCGAACCGGCGCTGCCCTGGCGGACGGTGTGGGCCTGGTGGCGGCCGGTCGGCGCGTACACGGCCGAGCCGAACCTGAGCGGCGACCGCACGGCCGAGGTGTACGAGGTCGAGGGCCGGCGGCTCGTGAAGGTGTGGGCCCTGTGGTGCGAGGACACGTGGTTCGACCTGGCCACCGGGGAGCGCAGCGCCGCCCCGGCCGACGGGACGGCCGAGCCGCTCGACGACGTGGACCTGGACGGACCCTGGCTCTTCGACGGGGACGGGGACGGAGCCGGGCTTGTTCCGCTCTGTCCGGAGGCCTGGGAGGAACCCGCCGCCGTGCCGGACGGGGGACGGTTCCTCGTCCTCGACGCGCGCGGTGTGGTGCTCGTCGAGGAGAACACCGAGAGGGACGGGGCGCCTGCCGACGGGCCGCAGGGCGGTACGGAGCCGCGCAAGTGGACCGAGCCCGGTGGCGAAGGACCCTGGTTCCTGCCCGGAGGCCGCTTCGACGAGCGGGACGGCGGCGGTGCGCTCACCGCGGGCCGGCTCGACCGGGTGTTCGGGGCCGGCCGGGTCGTCCGGGTCCCGGCCGCCGAACTCCCCGGGAACCTCACGCACGAGCCGACCCGGACCCTGCTCGGCCAGGTCGGTCTGCCCCGGCACTGGGGTGCGGGCGTCACCTCGTTCGCGGTGGACGAGGAGCTGCTCGGTCCCGGTCCCGACGGGCTGCTGCGCGTCGGCGCGTTCGACCTCGGCTACTGCGATCCGGGCGAGGTCTTCGTCCACCCGGTCACCGGTGCGGTCGCCCTGCGGCAGCCCGACGGCAGCCACGGGCCGGGCGGGGACGCCGCCTTCCCCCTTGTACGCGACCTGGAGTCGTTCGTCCGGTTCCTGGAGGGCGTGCGCCGTCACATGGGCGCCTGCTGGGACCCGTACCCCGGTGAGGAGGGCGCGGAGACGTTCCTGCGGGCGATGGGCGACGTGGACGCCGAGGCGCTGGCGGAGGACGCGCCCGGTGCCGAGGTCTGGGAGCACCTCTTCGCCTCCGTCACCGAGCTCGGCGTCGACGGCTACTGAGTGGGGGGCCGGCTGGTCGCCCGCTGCCGAGTCGGCGGGCACCAGGGCGGCGGGCCGCACCGACGGGGGCCGTTTCGGCGCGTCGCCGCAGGCCACGGCCTGGGTAGAGTCGGGAACCCGGCGTCCGGACGTCGGGAGCGAAGGAGGCCGGCCGGCCATGGCGGTGGACGCACTCGACACCCGCATCCTGCGGCTCCTCATCGAGCAGCCGCGCACGAGCGTGCGCGAGTACGCGCGGATCCTGGGCGTGGCGCGGGGCACCGTCCAGGCGCGGATCGACCGCATGGAGCGGGACGGGGTGATCACCGCGACCGGCCCCGTCCTCTCGCCCGCCGCACTGGGGCACCCGGTACTAGCCTTCGTCCACGTCGAGGTGACGCAGGGCCATCTCGACGAGGTCGGCGACGCGCTCGCGGGCGTCCCCGAGATCGTGGAGGCCTTCTCGATCACCGGTGGCGGGGATCTGCTGACCCGGGTCGTCGCCCGTGACGCCGGGCACCTGGAGGACGTCATCCAGCGCCTGATCCAGCTGCCTGGGGTCGTCCGCACCCGGACCGAGATCGCGCTGCGCGAGCGGGTGCCGCACCGGCTGCTACCCCTGGTCGAGGCGGTGGGACGCCGGTCCGGCACGGCGTGAGCGAGCCGGACCAGGGCCTTGTCGGTTCCTCCAAGGTGACTGGCGATTGCGCCGAGATGCGTCGCGATTCGTTGTAGACGACAGGAAGAACCGCCTACCGTGGCGCACATGCAGTCCTACACCATCGGGCAGGCGGCCCGTCTCCTGGGCGTCAGCCCCGACACGGCCCGCCGCTGGGCCGACGCGGGCCGGGTCGCGACCCACCGCGACGAGAGCGGCCGGCGGCTCATCGACGGCCGCGACCTCGCCGCCTTCTCGATCGAGATCGCCCAGAGCGGCGTCGGCGAGGACGACGACTCCTCCACCACCTCCGCCCGGAACGCCTTCCCGGGGATCGTGACCGCCGTCAAGCTCGGCGACGTCGCCGCACAGGTCGAGATCCAGGCGGGCCCGCACCGGCTGGTGTCCCTCCTCACCCGCGAGGCGGTCGAGGAGCTGGGCCTCGAGGTCGGCATGCGGGCCACCGCCCGGGTGAAGTCGACCAGCGTCCACATCGACCGCGCCTGATCCACGGTTTCCGGGGACGGACAGCCCCCTCTCCACTCGCTCCCAGGGAACACCGATGAAACGACTCCGCGTCCGCCGCTCCGGCAACGGCCCGCGCACGCCCGTCGTCCTCGCCGTCCCCGCGCTGCTCGCGGTGGCGTTCCTGGTCCTGCCCCTCGTCGGCGTCCTGGCCCGTACCGACTGGACCTCCTTCGCCGAGCACCTCACGCAACCCGGCACCGTCCAGGCCCTGAAGCTGTCGCTGCTCGTCTCCTTCTGGGCGCTCGGTCTGTCGCTGCTGCTCGGCGTCCCGCTGGCCTGGCTCCTCGCGCGGGTGCCGTTCCGCGGCAAGGCGCTCGTCCGCTCCCTCGTCCTGCTGCCCATGGTGCTGCCGCCGACCGTCGGCGGTGTGGCGCTGCTGCTCGCGTTCGGTCGGCGCGGACTCCTCGGGCCCTGGCTGGAGTCCACGTTCGGCATCACGCTCCCCTTCCACACCTCGGGCGCGATCGTCGCCGCGACCTTCGTGGCGATGCCGTTCCTCGTCATCAGCCTGGAGGGCGCGCTCGGGGGACTGCGCCCCCGCTACGAGGAGACGGCGGCGTCCCTCGGCGCCTCGCCGGTACGGGTCTTCTTCACCGTCACCCTGCCGATGGTCGCCCCGGGGCTCCTCGCGGGCGCCGCGCTCACCTGGGCGCGGGCGCTGGGCGAGTTCGGCGCCACCATCACCTTCGCCGGGAACCTGCCCGGCACCACCCAGACCCTGCCGCTCCAGGTGTACCTGCTGCTCCAGGAGGAGCCGGAAGCCGCGACCTCCGTCTCGCTGCTGCTGCTCGCCATCGCCATGGCCGTACTCGTCGCCCTGCGCGGTCGCTGGACGGGAACGCCCGCGTCGCCCCGGCGGCCCGCGCCCGCCCCCGAGCCGGAGCCCGCGCCCGAGCCGCTGCCGGGGCCGGACTCCTCCCCCGAGGCGGCGGGGGCTGCGCTCCCCGACGGGGAAGCGGACGGCGGGCGCTGGGCGCTGCGGGCCGAGGTCGGCGGCTTCACCGAACTGGCGCTGGACGCCGACCCCGGCACCACCATCGCCGTCGTCGGTCCCAACGGCGCCGGAAAGACGACGCTCCTGCGGGCCCTCCTCGGCCTCACCCCCCGCGCCCACGCCACGCTGCGGCTCGGCGACGCCGACGTCACCGAGCTGCCCCCGCACCGGCGGCGGGTCGCGTGGGTGCCGCAGGACGGTGCGCTGTTCCCGCACCTGTCCGCGCTCTCGAACACCGCGTACGGCCTGCGGGCCCACGGCGTTCCGCGCGCCGAGGCGCGGCGGGCCGCACAGACCTGGCTCGACCGGCTCGGCGTGGGGCGGCTGTCGCACCGCCGTCCCGCGCAGCTCTCCGGCGGCCAGGCCCAACGGGTCGCCCTGGCCCGCGCCCTGGCCACCCGGCCCCGGCTGCTGCTCCTCGACGAGCCGCTCGCCGCGCTCGACCAGACCACCCGGGCCCATGTGCGGCACACCCTGCGCAGCCATCTCGCGGGGTTCGGCGGTGTCTGTCTGATCGTCACCCACGACCCTGTGGAGGCCGTCTCCCTCGCCGACCGGGTCCTCGTCCTGGAGGACGGACGCACCCTCCAGGACGCCTCCCCCGGCGAGGTGTCGCGCCACCCACGGTCGCCGTGGGTCGCCCGGATGCTGGGCAGCAACGCATGGCCGGGTGCCGCATCCGCCGAGGGGCTCGCGCTCGACGGGGGCGGCGCCCTGGTCGCCGCCGAGCCGCCGCCGCCCGGCACGCGGGCGCTGGCGATCATCGCGCCCGAGGCGGTGGCGGTGCACCGGGAGAAGCCGGGCGGCAGTCCCCGTAACGTCTGGCCCGGAACCGTACGGGAGATCACCGCGAGCGGCAGTCGGCTGCGAGTCCTGGTGACCTCCGACCGGGCCCCCGACCTCGTCGCCGAGATCACGCCGCAGGCGGCGGCCGAGCTGGGGCTCGCGGACGGGGTGTCCGTCTGGACCGGGGTCAAGGCGACCGAGGTGACCGTCGTGACGCTCTGACCGGCGGCGACCCGGGGGCTGCCGGGACTGCCGGGGCGGCGGCACCGTGTGCGGCCCGAAGGCCGACGGCTTCGGTCCGTGGTCCGTGGTCCGTGTACGGACCCCAGGCCCTCAGTCCGTGGTCCACATACGGGCCATGAGGATCGCGACGTCGTCCTGCGCCGGTCCGGAAAGGAGCCGGGCGAGTACCTCGTCGCACAGGGTGTCCAGCGGCCGGTCCAGGTCCCGGAGCGCGCGGGCGAGCTGGCTCATCCCCTGGTCGAGGTCCCGGTCGCGGGCCTCGATGAGGCCGTCCGTGTAGAGCACGAGCAGGCCGCCCTCGGGCAGGGTGACCTCCTCCGTACCGAAGTCGTGGGCTCCGGTGCCCAGCGGGGTGCCGGGCGGGCCTTCGAGGAAGGTGATGGTGCCGTCCGGGGTGGCGAGCGCCGGGGGCGGGTGCCCGGCGCGCGCGATGACCCAGCTTCCGGTCGCCGGGTCGTGGACCGCGTAGACGCAGGTGGCCATCTCGTCCTCGCCGAGGTCGGCCACGACGGCGTCGAGCGAGCTGAGCATCCGGGCCGGGGGGATGTCGTGGCGGGCCAGGGTCCGTACGGCGGTGCGCAGTTGGCCCATGACGGCGGCCGCGTGGATGCCGTGGCCCATGACGTCGCCGATGACCAGGCCCGTCCTGCCGCCGGGGAGGGCGATGACGTCGAACCAGTCGCCACCGACGTCATGGGCGCTCGCGGGGAGGTAGCGGCCGGTGAGTTCGAGTCCGGTGACGGCGGGCAGCGCGCTGTTGGTGAGGCTGCGCTGGAGGGTGATCGCCGCCTCCCGCTGGGTGGTGTAGAGGCGGGCGTTGTCGATGTTGAGGGCGGCGCGGGCGACGACCTCGTCGATGAGGACGCAGTCCTGCGCGTCGAAGGGCTCACGGGTCCGCAGCCGCGTCACGGTGACCGCGCCGAGCACCTTGCCCCGGGCCACGAGGGGGACGAGGCGCGCCGAGCCGATGCGGGTCGCGAAGTAGGTGCGGAGCGCCTCGGTGCGCGGGTCGGTGAAGAGCGCCGGCAGGTCGGTGGTGTAGAGGTTCGTGGGTCTCCCGCCGGCGACGACCCGCTCGTACACGGAGTCCAGCGGGAGCTGGAAGGTCTGGCCGGCGGCGAGCACGGAGGTGGGGGCGGTCGGGTCGGGGAAGCCTGCGGCGAGGCGGCGCAGCACTCCGCGCGTGGAGGCGGCCGGGTCGTCCGGTTCGAGGACCGACTCCAGCATCTGTACGTCGGCGGAGTCGGCGAGCTGGGGCACGAGGAAGCGCACCACCTCCTCGGCCGTCTCCCCCAGGTCGAGGGTCGTGCCGATCCGCGCGCCGGCCTCGGCGAGCAGGGCGAAGCGGTGCCGGGCCCGCTCGACCTCGATGTGCGCCTCCTGGCTCTCGGTGATGTCGACGAGGGAGGCGATGAGGCCGAGGGGCTCCTCGGCACGGTCGCTGAGGGGTGCGTACGAGCAGGACCAGATGTGGTCGCGGCCCGGGTCGGCGGGGGTGCGGCCGACCCTGCGGGCGTCCACGACGGCGGTTCCGCTGTCGAGGACCTGGCGCATCAGGGATTCGAGCGCGGTGGCGTTGACGCCGGGGACGACCTCGGTGAGGCGGCGGCCGACATGGGCGGCGGCGGAGACGCCGTTCATCCGGGCGAGGGCGTCGTTGATGCGGAGGAAGCGCAGGTCGGGGCCGAGGAGGGCGAGTCCGATGGGCGACTGGGTGAAGAGGCTCTCCATCGCCGCGAGGTTCTCCCGCATGCGCAGGACCTCGGAGGTCTCCACCGCGATGAGCATGGCTCCGGGACGCCCCTGCGGGTCGGCGGCGGGCACGATCCACATCTCCATGGCGATGGTGTGGCCGTCCCGGTGGCGGACGGGCAGCGTGCCGACCATGGTCTCGCCCGACTGGACGCGCTCGGTGAGCTTGTCGGCGAGCTCTCGGTTGGCGTCGGGGACGAGGAGCGGTGTGGCGAGACGCCCGAGCGCGTGCTCGGGCCGATGGCCGAGAAGGTCCTGGGCGGCGAGGGACCACTCGACGATGCGGCCCTCGGCGTCCTCCCGCCAGAGTGCGATGGGCAGCAGCTCCCGGAGCACGCCCGCGTCCCCGACCGCCGCCCTGGGCGGCTTCGGAACCCTGCTCGACGACTGATGAGTCTCCAACGCATCGACCTACGCATCGGCCTGGCCCCAAAGGGCTCAATCCCTACCGAATCACCCTAGCGGAGTCGTTGACGGCGGGCTCTGCGCAGTGCGTCCGTCCGATTCCGGGCCCCGCGCCGGGAGGGGGTCGGAGGTGAGGGAGCACGGGCGGCGGGCGGCAGGCGGCAGGCGGCAGGCGGCAGGCGGCAGGCGGACCGTTCCGCTGTTCTTCCGTAGTTCTACGGATGTGCGGGCGAGCGGCCGTCTGCGAGAGTCGTAGCGACCTCCATGTACGCGCATCCACCGGCGCCGCCGTTCCGCCCTCCCGTTCCCGGAGTACCCCGCATGACCAGCCGCCCGCCCGACGCGCGTCCGTACGACCGGGGGCCCGGCGGCGGGCCGGAGGACCCGCACACCCTGCTCGA
Organism: Streptomyces gardneri; assembly: GCF_006539185.1. Classification (GTDB taxonomy): domain Bacteria; phylum Actinomycetota; class Actinomycetes; order Streptomycetales; family Streptomycetaceae; genus Streptomyces; species Streptomyces gardneri. The sequence goes on along the minus strand of NZ_BJMN01000005.1, from coordinate 117,599 downwards.
CCGGGCCCGGCGGCTTTCCGCCGTCGGCGGGCACCCGGCGGCCGGCGGGGCCTGGGAGCGGGCCGCGAAGGCCCTGCGGCGGGTCGGAGGGGCCATCACGCCCAGGGACCACGCCGACGCGCTGGACGCGACCGCCCTCGACTGCCGGGGCGGGGCGCGGCCCGCCGCCGAAACCCTCTTCTCGCGCGCCGCCGACCTGCACGAACGGTCCGGTCTGCTCGGCAAGGCGCTGATCTCGCGTGCCCGGGCGCTCGCCACCGGACCCGAACCGGGAGCGACGGCCTGCGCCGGGCTCGCGGAGCTCTGCGAGCGGGCCGCCGCCCTGCACGCGGCCGGCCGGGCGACCGTCGCCCAGACCGCGACGGTCCTCCTGCTGCGCTCCCGGACCCGCGCCGACCTCCTCGACACCGCGGCCGACCCGGAGGCGGAGGCCGCCGCCCTGCGCGAGGAGCTCGCCCGGCTCGTCGCCTTCGCCGTGCCGCACCGCGCGGACCCCACGGTCCTCGGCCCCCTCGCCGACTCCCGCGCGCTCCTCGGGCGGGTCACCGCGCCCGAGGACCCGGCCGCGGCCCTCGCCCACCTGCGGGCGGCCGTCGCGGACCACGCCGCCTCGGGGCGGCCCTGGCCCCCCACGGAGACCGAGCTGCTGCTCGCCGGGGTTCTCAGGACCACCGGGGCGCACGCGGAGGCGGCGACCGTGCTGCGTGCCGCCGTCGGCTCCGGCGAGGAGAACGCCCTGCTCAGGACCGCCGACGGGGCTCGCCTCCGCCTCGCGCTCGCGCGGACGCTGGAGGGAGGCGAGGGGCTGGAGCCGTTCGACGGGCACGAGGGGCCCGGTCGGCCTGCTTCTCCGCGCGGCGAGGAGGTGGTGGCGCTCCTCACCGAGGCCGTCCGGCTGTCCGACCGCTCCGGCGAGGACCCGCTCCTCGGTGTCCTCGCCCGGCTGCGGCTCGGCTCGGCCCACGCGGTGCGCGGCCGGTGGCAGGAGGCCGCGACCGTCCTGGGGGAGGTCCTGGCCGGGCCGGCGCGGGACGGGGACGAGGCGGCCCGCCTACGGGCCAGGGCCTGGCTCGCCTTCTGCGCGCTGCGCCGGGGCGAACCCGAGCGGGCCGCACGGCAGTACGCGCTCGCGGCGGCCGAGGCCCGGCTCCGGGCCGACCTCCAGCACGGCGCGGCCCTGAGCCACCGTGCCGCGCACGCCCTCGGTACGGCCGGGGCGCCCGAGAAGGCGGCCCGGGCCTACGAACGCGCCGCCGACCTGTGGCGGTCCGCCGGCGACCACGGAGCGGCGGCCCGTTCCCTGCGTGCGCGGGCCCGGCAGGTCCGGACGGCCTGGGGCGCCGCCAGGGCCGAAGTGGTCCTGGAGGAGGCCCTCCGAGAGGCCCAGCGCGGCCTGCGCGGCACTCCGGAGCCGGCGGAGCGCGACCGGCTGCGCGCCGAACTCGTGCTGATCCGCGAGGAACTGACGGAGCTCCTCGGCCCCGGCGCCGCCTATCCTGCTGCCGTCGGTCCCGCTGCCGTCGGCTCCGGCTCCACGGGTCCCGGCCCGTGTCCCGGGCCGTGTCCCGATCCGTGGTCGCCGCCGGATCCGTACGAGGCGTCGGGGCGCTATCAGGTGAACGTGTACGGCGACGTGGGCGGGGGCCGCCCGTCGGCCGCCGCCACGCCGAGGACCCGAATACAGGGGTGTGTGTGAGCAGAGTGATCGACGGCCGCTTCGAGCTCGTGGAGCGGCTGGGTGGCGGCGGCATGGGAACCGTCTGGCGCGCCCGCGACCTGGCGCTCCACCGTGACGTGGCGCTCAAGGAGGTACGCCCGCCGGACCCGGCGCTGGCCGAGTACGACGTCGAGGGCGCCCGGACGCTGCGGGCCCGGGTGCTCCGCGAGGCCCGGGCGCTGGCCCGGGTCGACCATCCGGGCGTCGTGACGATCCACCACATCGTCGACGCGGGCGAGGGAACGTACCCCTGGCTCGTCATGGAACTGGTCACCGGCGGCTCGCTCCAGGACCGCCTCGACCGGGGCCCGATGACGCCCGCCGAGGCCGCCGTGCTCGGACGCCGTCTGCTCGCCGCGCTGACGGCCGCCCACGAGCGGGACATCGAGCACCGCGACGTGAAGCCCGCCAACGTCCTGCTGCGTCCCGACGGGCGGCCCGTCCTCACCGACTTCGGCATCGCCGCGATCCGCGAGTCCACCGTCCTCACGGCCTCGGGTTCGATCATCGGCTCGCCCGACTACATGGCGCCCGAGCGGATCCGCGGCGGTTCGAGCGGCCCCGCCGCCGATCTGTGGTCGCTGGGCATGCTGCTGTACGTGGCGGTGGAAGGCCACCACCCGCTGCGCCGGGAGAACACCCTGGCGACGCTGGCCGCCGTGCTCTCCGACGACGTGCCACCGCCCGTGCGGGCCGGCGGACTCACCGGCATCCTGACCCGGCTGCTGGTACGGGATCCGTCCGTCCGCCCGGACACGGCGGAACTCGACCGCGCCCTGGCCGCCGCGGCGGCCGACGGGGAGGGAACTACCCGGGAGGGAACCGCCGGGGAAGAGTCCGCCGGGAAGGAGTCCGCGACCTCGTTCCGGCTCGCGCCTCCCCCGGTTCCCGTACTCCCGGCGCCTCCCTCGGCTTCCGCGACTTCCTCGGCTTCCGCGTCCGACCGTCCCGAGCCGGCGCCTTCCGCGCCCGAAAAGACGTCTGCGCCCGAGAAGACGTCCGCGCCCGAGACGCCCGAGCCCGTGCCCGTCACCTCCGACGCGGCGAGCGGGGCGGAGCCGACCACCTCGGCGGGGCTCGCCGGGGGCGGGCGCCGGCGGGGGCGCGCCGGACGGTTCCTCGGTGGCGCCCTCGTCGTGGTCCTCGCCGTCGGGATCCCCGTCGGCGCCACGGCCTGGGACTGGCGGCCCGGCGAAGCGGGCAGCGGCCCGAGCAGCGCACCGCCCTCGCAGCAAGGCCCCACGGCACAGCGCCCCGGTACGTCGTCGGCGCCGGAGAAGACCTCGGCTCCGAAGGAGCCGAACCTGCTCACACCGGCCGGAATCAGGGCCGCGATCGCCGCGGTGCACGCCGCCACGGACGGCGCGAAGGTGACCGGCTTCGTCGTCTACCCGGACTACGCCGTCGCCGAGTCGCTGGTCAAGGGCAGCACGAAGCGCTACGACCGGTACGTCTACCGGGGCGAGGACGTGGCGGTCCGCGAGGGCCCGGGCGGCACCGCCTTCCCCGGCACGGTCCCGGCCGACCTGGACGCCTTCGACTGGGACACCCTGCCCGCGCTCCTGAAGCGGGCCGACAAGGAACTGGGCGTCGACCGGCCCACCAGCCGGTACCTCGTCCTCACCCCGGGCTCGACGCTGCTCGGGAGCGGGGCGGGCTTCACCGTCTACCTCTCCGACACGTACGGCGTCGGCTACCTCAAAGCCGACGCGAAGGGCCGCGTGACCTCCACCTATCCGCGCGAGAACTGACCTTCGCCCACCCCGGTCCTGACGACCAGGGAGGCGAGGCCCGCCCGGGTCTCCACACCCGTCTTCCGGTAGACCCGGGCGACATGGCTCTCGACCGTGCGGGGGCTCAGGCAGAGCCGGTCGGCCACCGCCTGGTTGGTCAGTCCTTCGGCCACGAGGACCGATATCTCGCGCTCGCGCGGGGTGAGCACCGAGAGCCGGCCGTCGGGCGCGCCACCGTCCGGAGGCGCCGGTCTGGTCCGGTCGGCCAGGTCGACCAGCATGCGGGCGCCGCCGTCGGCCGCCAGGCGGCGGCCCCTGCGCCAGAGGGCGGCGGCCCGTGCGCCGTCGCCCGCGGCCTGTACGTGTGGGGCGGCGAGGAGCAGGCTGTGGGCCTCGCGCAGCCCGGCTCCCGAACCGGCGCTCTCCCGCGCGGCCTCGGTGAACGCCTCGGCTGCGGCGGCCGATTCGCCCCGGTGGGCCAGCACCCGCCCCCACGCGCGCCGGGCGGCCCCGCGTTGGACGGGAAGGCCGAGCCGAGCCGCCTCCGCGAGAGCCCGCCGGGCCACGCGCTCGGCCTCCGGGAGGTCTCCGGCCGCGAGGGCCGCCCCGGCGAGGAGTTCGAGATAGCCCGGGCGCAGGGAGGGCTGGAGCCGGGACAGGTCCCGGTCGCCGCCCGCCCGCAGGAGCGCCCCGCGCACCCGGTGCGGGTCCTGGTCGAGCGGGACGCTGTGGGCGAGCATGCAGCGGGCCTGCGTGGCCCACCAGCTCTGGGCGGTGCCCACGGTGGCCGCGGCCTCCTCCGCGGCGGCCAGTCCCTCGGGGGCGCCGAGCGGCAGGGCGTGGAGGAGGACGGTGGCGCGGATCGCCCGGCTGAAGCCGAGGAGTTCGGTGCCGCCGAGGGGGCGGGCGACGGTGAGGGACTCCTCGGCCAGGTCGAGCGCGGCAGCGACGTTGCCCGTGAGGAAGTGGACGTACGCCGAACAGAGGAGGAGCTGGGAGAGCGCGAAGGGCCGTCCGGCGCGGCGGGCGACCACGATGCCCCGCGCGGTGTGGCGCTCGGCCGCTCCGTACTCCTCCAGGAAGGCCTCGGTCCAGCCCAGGCGCACCAGCGACTCGACGTGGTCGGCGAGGCGGCCGTCCGTGAAGGTGTCGGTGAGGGCCGCGGCCTCCTTCGCGCGGGCGCGGGCGATGACGGTCTCGCCCTCGTACGCCTCGCCGAGCGCGGAGAGCGTGAGGGCCTCCGCCGTGCCGGCCTCGTCGCGGCGGCGGCGCGCCTCGTCGAGTGCCCGGGCGACCTCCTCGCGGACCTCGGGGTAGCGGGTGGCGAAGAGGGCCCTGGCGCCCCACTCGACGACGAGTCCGGTCCGCAGGCCGTCCCTGGGGCCTGGGCTGCGCTCCAGTTCGCGGCGGAGCAGCGCGTCCGCCTCGGGGTAGCGGCCGAGGTGCCGTTCCATGAACGCGCAGAGGAGGACGGCGGAGGTCCGGATCCCGGCCGTGTGCTCGCTTCCCGCACCGCGCGTGGTGTCGTCCGGGCCGTCGGGGTCCTCGGGGTCCTCGATGTATTCCGTACGTCCCGGGTCCGGGCGGCAGGTGTCGATGAGGTGGTGGAGGACGTCACGGCTCTCCGCGACGCGTCCCGCCGCGCCGAGGGCCTGGGCCCGCCGGAGCGTCAGCTCGTGTCGACCCGCGTGGTGTTCGGGGGTGTCGGGGAGGTGGTCGAGGGCGGCCTGGAGCCAGTGGGCGGCGCGGGCGGGGTCCACGGTCCCGGTCCGCTCGGCGGCCTCGACGAGCACGGCCGCCGTCTCGGCGTCCGGGCCGGCCGCCGCGCCGACCAGGTGCGGGGCCCGGGCGGTCGCGGGCGCGCCGGCCCGGGCGAGCGCGGCCGCCGCCCGCCGGTGCAGCTCGCGGCGGCGCCACGGATCGAGCGCGCCGCGGACCAGTTCCGGGAGGGCCGGGTGGCGCGGGCCGAGCGTACGGCCGTCCTGGTCGGGCCGGACGAGGTCGCGGCCGGCCAGCGCGCGCAGGGCGGCGTCGATCGCTTCCTGGCCGTCGCCGGGTGCACCGCCTCGCCGATCGATGGCGACGGCCGTGACCAGTTCGGAGGTGACACGGCCGCCGAGCACGGCCGCCGCCTCGACGACCGCCCGCTCCGTCGGGCCGAGCGGTGTCAGTTCGTCGAGGAGGACCGCCACCGGTCCGGTGCCGGGCGCCTCGTCGCGCCGGTGACGGGTGTGGGCGAGGGCCCGGAAGTAGAGCGGGTTGCCGCCGCTGGCCGCGTAGAGCTCCTGGACCGCTTCGGGCGGCACCCCGGGGGCGAGGCCCCCGGCGCAGTCCTCCGGCTCCAGCGGGCCGAGGTCCAGCCCCGCGAGGGCGCCGGAGTCGACCGCCCTGGCGAGGGAGGAGGCGAGGGCGGGCGGGGTCTGTCGCTCGCGGCGGGCCGTGACGACCAGGACGGGTGCGTGCGGCGGGTGCCGGAGGAGGTGGTCGAGGAGGGCGGCGGTCGCCGGGTCCGCCCGGTGGAGGTCGTCGAGGAGGAGGACGAGCCCGGGCGCCGGAACACGCCCCAGCGCGGCGCCGATCCGCCGTACGAGTGCGCCGTGTCCCTGCTGCGCCTCCCAGCCGTTCGCCTCTTCGACGAGCCTGGCCAGTTCGGCCAGGGCCGGGACGGCGGCCCGTTTCCCGTGGTCGAGGTCGGCGCACGCGTCCAGGACGGCCTGGAAGGGTGTGCCGCCGTCCCCTTCGGCGGTTCCGGCCCGGCCGCGCAGGACGGTCGCTCCGCGGCGCCTGGCCCGTACCGCGAACTCGGTCAGGAGCCGGGTCTTGCCGATGCCGGGCTCGCCCGTGACGTCCACGGCCACCGGGCCGACGGCCTCTGCGCGGCAGCCCAGCAGCCCGTCCAGCCGGTCCAGTTCCCGGGCTCGCCCGACGAGGGGCGCGCGGTCGGCGCACCCCCGGTCCGCGAAAGTGTCCACGTACAGTCCCCTCGTGCGGTCACGCCGTCGTACGGTCGTGCCGCCGTGCGGTCGTGCTTCTTCCCCGCTCTCAGTTGTACGGCACGTCACCGACAGGCCCGTCGGCCGGAGGCCCCGAGTGGTGGTCGTCAGCCGAGGGCGAGGGATTTGAAGGCGCGGGTCTGCTCCGTGACGGCCCGCTCCGTGGGCAGCCGCTCGATCGACGAGGCCCCGAAGAAGCCGACGACGCCGGTGGTGTGCTCCAGGACGTACCGCGCGTCCTCCGGCTCCGCGATGGGGCCGCCGTGGCAGAGGACGAGGATGTCGGGGTTCACTCGTCTGGCCGCGTCGTGCATCTCCTGGACCGCCGCCGCGGCCTGGTCGAGGGTCATGGCCGTGCCCGCGCCGATGGCGCCCTTGGTGGTGAGCCCGACGTGGGGTACGAGGACGTCGGCGCCCGCCGCCGCCATGTCGGCGGCCTGCTCCGGGTCGAAGACGTACGGGGCGGTGAGCAGGTCCCGCTCGTGGGCGGCCCGGACCATGTCGACCTCCAGGCCGTACCCCATGCCGGTCTCCTCCAGGTTGACGCGGAAGGTGCCGTCGTAGAGGCCGACCGTGGGGAAGTTCTGCACGCCCGCGAAGCCCATGGCCTTCAGCTCGTCCAGGAAGAGGTCCATGCGGCGGAACGGGTCGGTGCCGCAGACCCCGGCGAGGACGGGCGTCTCGCGGACCACGGGCAGCACCTCGCGGGCCATGTCCTGGACGATCGCGTTGGCGTCCCCGTACGGCAGGAGTCCGGCGAGCGAACCTCGGCCCGCCATCCGGTAGCGGCCCGAGTTGTAGATGATCAGCAGGTCGACCCCGCCGGCCTCGGCGCACTTGGCGGAGAGACCGGTGCCCGCCCCGGCGCCGACGATCGGCCGGCCGGCGGAGACCTGGGCGCGCAGCCGGGCGAGGACGTCCTGGCGGCTGACGGTGGATCGGGTGTTCACGGTCGTGACTCCTCGAAGGGTGGGTGTCCGGTCGGCGGCTCGGTCACCGGGCCGTTCAGTGGCCCGGTCGGCGGCTCCGTCAGCGGGCCGGTCAGTGGCCCGGTCCGCGGGTGCCGTCGGCGATGAGCCGGTGGAGGCGGTCGGCCATCGCGACCGCGAAGGAGGCGTCGTTGACGTGCGCGTCGAGCTCGTGGACGCGGACCTCGCCGCCCCGGACGGCCGCGCGCAGGGCGTCGAGACCGGCACGGTCGGCCTCGGGGTCGTCGAAGGGGCCGCCGGTCGTGTCCACGGCGGAGATGCCGCGCAGGGGCCAGAAGACCTCGGCGGGGCCTCGTGCGGCGCGGAGCTTGCGGCCCATCGTGGTGCCGAGCTCGGCCATCTCGCCGGCGGTGGTGCGCATGAGGGTCACGGTCGCGTTGTGGATGAGCAGCCGGCGCCCGGTGAACTGTTCCGGCACGGTCGCGGACGGGCCGAAGTTGACCATGTCGAGGGCGCCGGGGGCGACGACCTGTGGGATGCCCATGGCTCCGGCGGCGGTGAGCCGGGCGGGGCCCGCGCTGAGCACGCCGCCGACCAGCTCGTCGGCGAGTTCGGTCGTCGTCAGGTCCAGTACGCCGTCGAGGACGCCGTCCCTCGCGAGCTTCTCGACGGCCCGGCCGCCCGCGCCGGTGGCGTGGAAGACGAGGACCTCGTAGCCCAGTTCGGCGAGCCGGGCGCGGGCCGCGTCGACGGCGGGGGTGGTCACTCCGAACATGGTCGCCGCGACGACCGGGCGCCCCCGGCCGGCCTGCTCGTCGTGGTTCCGCTCGTGGCGGCGGGCCATCCCGGCGGCGGCCGCCGCGGCGTTGCCGAGGACCTGGCGGGAGACGGTGTTGAGGCCGGAGATGTCGACGACGCTGTACATCATGGTGAGGTCGCTGCTGTCGACGTACGGGGAGACGTCCCCGCCCGCCATGGTGCTGACCAGCACCTTCGGTACGCCGATGGGCAGGGCCCGCATCGCCTGGGCGGCGATCGTGGAACCGCCGCTGCCGGCCGCGGCGAGCACGGCGTGCAGCTTCCCCTTGCGGTAGAGGTCGAGGACGACGCGGGAGAGGCCCTGCGCCATCGCGGCGACGGCGGCGCCCCGGTCCCCCTCGGTCCGCAGCCTGGCCAGGTCGTGGCCGGCGGCGCGCGCGACGACGTCGGCGGGGACGTCGGGCACGGGCGCGTGCGCGGGTGGCGGAAGGACGCCGGTGTCGACGAGGAGGACGTCGCTGCCGTACTCCCTGAGCCGCTCCCGGAGCCAGGCGTACTCCTCCCCCTTCGTGTCCAGCGTCCCGACCAGCACGACGGTCGCCATGCCCACACCCTTCTCCCGGCCCCGCGTCAGGTACCGCGGTCCGGTCCCGTTCTCGTCGATCCTCCGTCGCGCGACCTGCGGCGACAACGACCACTCCGGGCGAATTGGCCTGCGTCGTGGCGCACTATGGGAGCCATGGCCAGGATTGCTTCGACCCGTTTGTCCCGTCTCCTCACCGGCTGGTCCTCGGAGGGGCCCGGGCCTCTCCCGCGCCGACTGGCGGACGCGCTGCGGGAGCTGGCCGAGCGCGGCGACGTACCGGCGGGGAGCGTGCTGCCCTCGCAGCGCGAACTGGCGCTGGTCCTGGGCGTCAGCCGGTCCACGGTCACCTCCGCCTACGGCCTCCTGGAGACGGAGGGGTGGCTGGAGAGCGTGCGCGGCAGCGGCTCGCGGCTGCGGGCCTCGGGGGCGCTCGACCGGTACGTCACCGAGGGCCGGCTCGTGAGCTTCGACGCCCGCGCGGGTACGGGGACGGCGGGTGTCGCGGACCTGTCGAGCGGGGCGCTCCCGGGACTCGACGCGGTCGGCGAGGCGGTGGGGGCGCTGACCTCCGGCGACCTCGGCGGGCTGCTGGTGGCCGACGGCTACCACCCGTACGGCATCCCGGCGTTGCGGGAGGGCATCGCCGCGTACTACCGGGCCGCGGGCGTGCCCACGGAGGCCGGGCAGATCCTGGTGACGGCGGGCTCGCAGCAGGCGGTGTGGCTGGTGGCGCAGGCGCTGGTGGAGCCGGGCGACACGGTGGTCGTGGAGGACCCGACCTACCGGGGCGCCCTGGAGGCGCTGCGGGCACGGGGCGCCCGGCTGGTGCCGGTCGGTTCGGACGGCGCCGGCGGGGGCGAGGGCTCCGGCGCGGCGGCGGTGCGGCGGCTGAGCGCCCACGGCAGGCCCCGGCTGGTGTACCTCCAGCCGACCGTGCACAACCCGACGGGCCGGACGCTGGACGGCGCGGCGCGCCGGGAGTGGCGGCGGGTCCTGGAGGACCTGGAGCTGTTCACGGTCGAGGACACGGCCTGCGCCGAACTCGCCCTCGGGGAGGGGGCGTCCGGTGCTCCGGGGCCGCTGGTCGCGGGGCTTCCCATGGCGTCGGCGGTGACCGTGGGCACGCTGTCGAAGCTCTTCTGGGGCGGTCTGCGGGTGGGTTGGGTGCGCTCCTCCCCCCAGGTGGTGGCCCGGCTCGCGAAGATCAAGACGTCGGTCGACCTGTCGTGCTCGGTCGTGGACCAGCTCGTGGCCGTCCGGCTGCTCGACCGGCTGCCCGAGGCGCGGGCCCGGCGCAGGGCAGAGCTGCGGGCCCACCGGGACACGGCCGAGGCGCTGCTGCGCTCCGGGGCTCCGCACTGGGAGTGGACCCGGCCGGCGGGCGGCGCCGCCCTCTGGGTACGCGTGCCGGGCACCGACACCGAGACCCTCGCGCAGCTGGCGCGGCGCCGTGGGGTCTCGGTCGTCCCGGGGTCGGCCTTCTCCCCGGTGGACGGCTTCCGGGACCGGCTCAGACTGCCGTACGCCCACGGGACGGCGGCCTTGGAGGCGGCCCTGCCCACTCTCCTGGAGTGCGCGCGGCGCGCGGCGGCGGGCTGACGGACACCGGCCGGCCGATGCCGGTGGGGAGAGTTCCCGTTTCGGCTGTCCAGAACTTGCCACGCGCGTCCACCGAGGGAGAGCGGGCCACGCGATTCGTTCCCGCTCGGCATGGCGTTTCTCTGTCAACTCGGCTGCCGTTGAGTGGAGTTCGAAGGGCTTGATCCGGCCAGGGAGCCGTGGCTCCGCGCGGACCGCCCACGGCGATGGATCATCGCGGGCGGCTTGATTCCACCCATCGTCACTCAAACGGACCGAATGATGCACAGGTAGTCATCTTCCCTGGTGGCACTGATCCCAGCGCCCCTCTGCACGCCCTGTTGAAGGTGATCTTCCGCAAGCACTCTGAACACCGGGAACGGCGAACGGAGAGCGGGGGGTGGCCCGGTTGGGCACAGGCGAAGGAGCCGGCGACGTGGACGTGGACGTGTGCGTGGTCGGGGCGGGCCCGGTCGGCCTGACCCTGGCCATCGGCCTGCGCCGCCTCGGGGTCCGTGTCCGGATCGTCGACAAGGCGCCCGCGACCAAGCGCGAGGCACGGGCGCTGGTGCTGTGGGCGCGGGCCAGGGAGGCGCTCGACGCCCTGGGCGTCGGCGAGACGCTCCGGCACCGCGGGGTGGAACTGGAGGCGGTGACCGTCCACGCCCGCGACCGGGCCCTCGGCGAACTCACCACCGGCTGGGCACGGTCGGCCCACGCCCGGCCCCTCAACATCGAGCAGCACGACATCGAGCGCCTCCTCTCGGAGGAGCTGGCCCGGCTCGGCACCCGGGTCGAGTGGAACACGGAGCTGACGGACGTCAAGGTCCACGACGACCGGGCCGAGTTCACCCTGCGGCACGAGAACGGCACGGTGGAGTCCGCGGTCGCCCCGTGGATCGTCGGCTGCGAGGGCACCGCCAGTGTGGTCAGGGACCGGCTGGGCATCGCCTTCGAGGGGCGCCGTCGCACGGGCCTCCAGGTCGTCCAGGGCAACGCCCACCCGACCTGGCGGCTGGGCGAAGAGCCGGGCCGGGGTCACATCTTCCTGGCTCCGCACCGCTCCCTGCTCGTCTTCCCGCTGCCCGGCGGGGGTTTCCGCTTCTTCTGCTTCCGCGACGACCCCGACCCCACGCTGACCGCCGCCCCCACCATCGGCGAACTCCGTGACCTGGTCGCGGAGACCGCCCTGATGCCCGGTCTGCGCCTGGAGGCCACCGATCATCTCTGGCTCAACCGGGCCCGCTTCAGCGACCGGGTCGCCGCTCGGCTCCGCTCGGGGCGCGGGCTGCTCGCCGGGGACGCGGCGCACGCCTGGGCGCCGGTCGGCGGCCACGGCATGAACGTCGGCATCCTCGGCGCCCACAACCTCGCCTGGAAGCTGGCCGCCGTGCACCACGGGCAGGCGGGCGAGTCGCTCCTCGACACGTACAGCGACGAACAGCGGCTCCTGGCCGTGCGGTACATCCGCGAGATGCGGTTCAACTTCATGGAGCTGCCGCTCCCGCCGCTCGGTTTCCGGGCGTTCACGGCCACCGTGCCCGCGGCCCTCGCCCGGCGCGGCTTCCAGCGCCGATTGGACCTGCGACTGAGCGACCTGAGCCGGAGCCACCGGGACAGCGCGCTGTCCCGGCACCGGCCCGGCCGCCGATACCGCGCCGGTCCGCGCGCGGGCGACCGGATGCCGGACGTCGCGCTCACCGCCGATGCCGGCATCCAAGGCGCCGCGGCCGTCCGGCTGCACACCCTGCTCGGGTACGAGCGGTGGACGCTGGTCCTGCACGCCGCTCGGGCCGGCGCGGGGGTGCTCGACGCCCTGCGGCAGGCCTGCGAGGGCTTGCCGGCCCCGGTCCGCGTCCTCCCGGTGACGCCCTGGGACACCGCCGAGGCCCGGCGCCTCGGCCACCCCGACGACCTGCGGCTCGTCCGGCCCGACGGATACGTCGGCCTGGTCGCCCCGCTGGCCCGTCCCGCTCTGCTCCGCTCCTACCTCGTGGCGCTCGCCGCCGAGGGCCGGACACCCGTCCGGCGTGCCCAGGAGCACCCGCCGCACCGTCCGCATTGATCCGCAGTGATTCGAGGGGGAGTCGGACCGACATGCAGACCGCAACCGTCACGCAGGCCACCGCCGTGACGCAGCCCGCCACCGTGCCGGGAGCCACCGCACCACAGACCACCGCCGCGGCCGTGGCGGGGCCCACCGCCGTCACCCGGCCCGGCCATGTGCCGACGCTCCTGCCCCGCGCCCGCCGCCGTACCCGCGCCAACAGCACGGTCAGCGTCGTGGGCGCGGGAATGGCCGGTCTGGTCGCCGCGTACGAGCTGGAGCGGCTCGGGTTCCGCGTCGAGGTCATCGAGGGCAGTCGCCGGCTGGGCGGCCGCGTCCACACGCACCGGTTCGGCGCGTCCGAGGGCGCCCCGTTCGTGGAGCTCGGCGCGATGCGCATCCCGACCGCGCACCACCGCACGATGCGGTACGTCGAGCACCTCGGCCTCGCCGACCAGGTCCGCCCGTTCACGACCCTCCTGTCCGAGGAGAACGCCTTCCTGGCGACCAGCACCGGCCATGTCCGGCTGCGGGACGCGCCCCACGCGCTGATCGCCGACGTCCGCGCCTCGCTGCCGGGCGCCGACCACCGCGAGGAGACCGTGGTGTTCGGCGCGTGGCTCGCGGCCGTGGTCGACGCGGTGGCCCCGCCGGGGCTGCGGGACGGGCTGCGCGCCGATCTCGCCCGCAACCTCCTCGACCTCGTCGAGGAGGTCGACGTGTCCCCGCACCTCCTCGGCAGCGCCAAGGACCGGATAGACGTGCACGGCCTGTTCGCCGCCCATCCGGGGATCCGGGCCGGCTGCGGCACCCGGCTGAACAGCTTCCTCGACGACATCCTCACCGAGACCAGTCCCGAACTGGTGCGGCTCGCCTGCGGCATGGACCAGCTGGTGCAGCGGCTCGCCGCCCGCGTGCGCGGTCCCATCTGGTTCGGGCAGCGGGTGTCCGGCTTCGAGGTGGCCGCCGACCACGTCCTCGTACGGATCGGGGGCGGGCCGGGAGCGACCGTACGGCGCTGCGACTACGTGCTGTGCACCGTGCCGTTCTCCGTGCTGCGGGGCCTCACGCTGACCGGCTTCGACGAGGACAAGCTCGCGGTCGTGCGGGACGTGGACTACTGCCCGGCGACGAAGGTCGCGGTGCACTGCCGCGAGCCGTTCTGGGAGCGCGAGGGGATCCGGGGCGGCGCCTCCTTCAGCGGGGGCCGCATCCGGCAGACGTACTATCCCCCCTCGGCCGCCGAGGGGGCCACGGATCCGGCCCAGGGCGCGGCCCTCCTCGCCAGCTACACGATCGGCGAGGACGCCGACCACCTCGGCCGGATGCCGCCGCCCCTGCGGCACCGGACGGTCGTCGAGGAGCTGGGCCGGATGCATCCGCAGCTGCTGCGCCGCGGGATGGTGCGGGGTGTCGCGAGCCTCGCGTGGGGCGAGCATCCGTGGACGGAGGGCGGCTGCACCATCCGCTGGGGGCAGGACCCCGCCGCCTGCGAGGAGCAGCGCCGGCGGGCCGTGCGGCCGCAGCGCCGGATGTTCTTCGCCGGGGAGCACTGCGCGACCGAGCCCGCGTGGATCGAGGGGGCCGTCGAATCGGCCCTTGAGGCCGTGGACCTCATCGCCCGGCACGCGCCGGGCCGGGGCGTGGCGCCGCGGGTCGGGCTGGAGGCGGCATGAGCGTATTCGACCTGCCCCGGCTGTACTTCGGCGGCACCGCCGTGACCCGGCTGCCCACGGGGCCGCGCGGCGGACTCGTGGACCTGGCGCGCAACACCGCCCTGCGGGGTACGGGCGCCACGAGCGGGTCCGAACACCCGTCGGCGGTGGGCCCGTTCGGGGAGGACGGGCCCGCCGAGGCCTATCACGAGCACCTGGCGGAGCACGGCGCGCGCGGCGGGCACTTCTCCGGGAACGGCCATCTCGTCCTGGACGCCCGCGTGACCGGGGTGGAGCGGGCGGACGGGTCCGTCGAGACGGCCGATCCGGTCGTCGGGCGGGCCGTCGACCTGTGGGGCCACTACAACCCGTATCTGGGCACGACGGTGAACCGCGCCCGGGTCTTCGACGTCGATCCCGCCTCCGCGTGGACGACGACCCTGATGGGCGGCCGGTTCGCGTTCGGACGGGAGGGGCGCTCGCACGACGCGGGCTACCTGTGCGTCGGGGACGTGGCCGGGTTCATGCCGCCCCGGTGGCACGGCTTCGCGCCGGTGTGCCGGACGCTCCACCAGTTCGCGATCGGCGCCGGAGAGGGGCTCGACTGGCCGGCGGGGGCGGTGGACTCCCCCGCCGTCCGCGCCCTGCGGGCCGCCGTGGAGGAGGGCGAAGGCGGCGGGATCGTGGTGCAGTTCACCCTGGAGCGACCGGCCGCGCCGGCCGCGTCCCTCGAGGGCGTAGGGGCCGACGGGCCAGAGGCCGAGGACGCTCCGGGGGTGTGGCGGCTGCGGGGCACCATCGCGCCCTGGCGGCCCGACGAGCCGCGCACACACCCGGCGGGACGACTGCTCGTCCCGTACGGGAGGGAAGTCCGCGCCGGCGGGGGCCCGGGACCGTGCACCGTGCGGGTCTCCCCTGACACGGTGGCGTTCAACTGGCCCTTCGCGCCAGGCCTCGACGCCACCGGCGCGGTGGTACGGGACGGGGGACCCGCCCTGGAGCTGCGGACCGCCCGCTCGGGCCTGCCGGTCGCCGTCCTGCCGGCAGGAGCACCCGAGGGGGGCCGGATCGTGACCGTGCCGGCCGCATCGGCGGAGGGGGTGCGGCGGGCCGCGGAGGAAGGGCTCGCCCTGGTGCGCCCGACGACGGACGGCGAGGACGCGAGCACGGTGCTGCTGCGGGAGCGCGAGGCCGTCGTCCTGACCGACGAGGCCTGCCTGATCCTGGAACACCCCGACCCGGAGCGCGGCGACGAGCACGCGGTCGAGGTCCCGGTCCGGACCTTCCTGCGGGGTGTTCCGGCCGCACTCGATCAGATCGTCGTCCGGCAGTTCCCCAACCCCCGCGCCCTCCCGCTGGATCCGGTGGCCTCGGCCCCGACGGCCCGCTGCGGGGACCTCGAGATCGTCCGGCTCCGGGCCGGCCGGACCGCCGGGGAGAAGCCCGGTGATGCCGTGCCGTCCTCCTGGTGCGGTTTCGCCACGGACGCGCACGGGCGCGGCTGGTTCACCGTCTCCGGTGCGCGCGCCGGCACGGCACGGCTCCTGCTCGCGGCCGGTCCCGAGGAACTGCCACCGCACGACCCGGGGGCCCCGGGCTCCGCCGAGGCCTGCTACGACCACGGGGACGCCCTCGGCTTCTGGCCCTGGGCGGGCTCCGCCGCCGTCCGCGTCCTGCCCGACGACTGGCAGCTGGACGCCGTCCTCCAGCAGGACGTGACCTTCGAGCTGCTGCACCGCGAGGTGTTCGCGTACTACGAGCAGCTGTTCCCGTTCATGCGCGACGAGGTGTTCAGCCTGGCCGACCGCTGCAAGGTGGAGACGTACGCGAAGCTCATCTGGCAGATGTGCGATCCGGCGAACAAGGACCGGACGTACTACATGCCGCCGACCCGTGACCTGTCCCTGCCCAAGGCGCGGCTGCTCCTGAAGTACCTGCGGGCGCAGAGCGCGGCGGCGGCCGTGCCCCCGGCCGCCGTCCCGTCACCGGTCAGCTCCCCTCCGCAGATCACCACCCGGGCCCAGCTGCGGTCGGCGCTCTGGCAGGCCGTCACGGTGGAGCTCGCGACCTCGCTCCAGTACCTCTACGCGGGGTACTCGGTGCCCACGCACGGGACCGGGTTCGAGTACGTCCGCAGCGGGGTGTGGACCCCGCGGCAGCTGCGGCTGGCCTGCGGCGACGGCGGGGAGAGCCTGGCCAAGGGCGTCCGGGACAGCCTCTTCGACGTCGCCAGGGAGGAGATGATGCACTTCCTGGTCGTCAACAACATCCTGATGGCGATGGGCGAGCCGTTCCACGTCCCCGCGATCGACTTCGGCACTCCCGGCAGGCTGCCGCTGCCGCTGGACTTCGCGCTCGAACCGCTGCACCTGGGCAGCCTCCAACGGTTCATCGCCATCGAGCGGCCCGAGCGGCTCGCGGGCGGCACCGGCGCGATGGACGGGCCCGGCCCGTTCGGCTCGCCGAGCGAGCTGTACGCGGGCATCCGGGAGGGCCTGACCCGGGTCCCCGACCTGTTCCCGGTGGACCGGGGACGCGGCGGGGGCGAGCACCACCTCTTCATCGGCGGCACGGTCAACGCCGTACATCCGGACTACCAGTTGGAGGTGGACGACCTGTCGAGCGCGCTCTTCGCCGTCGACTTCGTGACGGAGCAGGGCGAGGGCGGGGTCCTCGACACGGAGAGGGCCGGCTCCGAGTCCCATCACGAGACGTTCGTGCGCCTCGCCGAGCTGCTGATGACGGAGCGCGCCGACGGGCCGCACGGCGAAGGGTCGCCGTGGCACCCGGCGTACCCGTCGCTGCGCAATCCGACGCTCGACCACGGGCACCCCGGGCGTGCGGCGGTGAGCGATCCGCACGCACGGCAGGTGATGCGGCTCTTCAACCGCTGCTACTTCATGATGCTCCAGCTGATCGTGCAGCACTTCGGCGAGAGCCCGGACGGGAGCCTGCGCCGCTCGAAGCTGATGAACGCGGCCATCGACGTGATGACGGGGATGATGCGCCCGCTGGCCGAGCAGCTGATGCCGCTGGAGTCGGGGTGGCGGGGACGGACGGCCGGGCCCTCCTTCGAGCTGGAGGAGCCGCCCGCGTACATCGCGCGCCCCGATGTGGCCCGGCGCGGGTTCGCGATGCGCTTCCGACATCTCGCGGCGATGGCCCGGGAGTGCGAGGGCGTGCCGGACAGGGTGCCGGAGCTGATGGCCTGGTACGCGGAGCGCTTCGCGCACGAAGGGAGGAGCTGAGACCGTGTCGGACAGCAGCAGGAGCAGCAGGAGCGCGAGCGGCGTCGGGGGCAGGGGTACGGGCGCGCCCGGAGCGGCGGCCCGGTCCGCGGTCGAGGAGACCGAGGTGCTGATCGTGGGCGGCGGGCCCGTGGGACTCGCGCTCGCCCTCGACCTCACCCACCGGGGCGTGGACTTCGTCCTGGCGGAGGCCGGGGACGGGCGGGTCACGCACCCGAGGGTCTCCACCGTCGGCCCGCGCGCCATGGAGGCGTTCCGGCGCTGGGGCGTCGCGGACGCGATCCGGGGCGCGGGCTGGCCGGCGGAACACACCCTCGACATCGCGTGGGTGACGGCCGTCGGCGGGTACGAGCTGCACCGGCTGCGGCTCGGCACGGCCGGTGAACGGCCCCTGCCCTCGTACACACCGGAACCCGAGTCGATCTGCCCGCAGCACTGGTTGGCCCCCCTGCTCACCGCACGCCTGGGGGTCCGGCCGGCTGGGCCCGTCCGGCTCGGCACTCGTCTGGTCGATCTCGTCCGGAAGCCCGACCGGGTCGGAGCGGTCCTCGTGGACGGGGCGAGGGTGCGGACGACGGTGCACGCCCGGTATCTGGTGGGCTGCGACGGGGCCTCCTCCCTCGTCCGCAAGGCCTGCGGGATCGCCGTGCCCGAGCGGCACCGCACCCGCACCCTGCGGAACATCCTCTTCCGCGCCCCCGGGCTCGGAGCCGTGCTCGGGGCGCGCGCGGCGCTCGTCCATTTCGTCACGGAACCGGGCGGGCTGCGCTATCCGCTCCGGGCGATGGACGGCCGGGATCTGTACCGGCTGACGTGTCCCGCCGGACCCGCCGAGGCAGAGCGCGTCGTGCGGCGTGCGATCACACCGGACGTGCCGGTGGAGATCCTCTCGGACACCACCTGGCACCTGACCCATCGGGTGGCGTCGGTCTACCGCGACGGACGGGTCTTCCTCGCCGGGGACGCGGCGCACACGCTGTCGCCGTCGGGCGGCTTCGGGCTCGCGACGGGCGTGGGCGACGCGGCCGATCTCGGGTGGAAGCTGGCGGCGGAGCTGGCGGGCTGGGCCGGGGCCGGGCTGCTCGACACGTACGAGAGCGAACGGCGGCCGGTCGCCGTCAGCAGCATGGAGGAGAGCCACCTCAATCTGCGGCGGACCGTCGACCGACGCCTCTCCCCCACGCTGCTCCACGCGACGGAGGACGGGGAGCGGGCCCGCGCCGAACTGGGCCGGGAGATCGCGGACTCCGATCCGCTCAGGGAGTTCGACGCACCCGACCTGCACTTCGCGCACCGGTACGTGTCCACGGCGATCGCACGGGAGGAGGGCTCGGTCGACGCTGTGCCGGAGGGGGCGGACGAGGCGGACGGGCCGGTCTGGAACCGTACGACGCTGCCCGGGGTCCGGGCTCCCCACGCGTGGCTCGGCCCCGGCCGGTCGACACTCGACCTGTACGGAGGGGAGTTCGTCCTGCTCTGCTTCGACGCCGGAGGCGGCACCGGAGGCCGTATCGGCAGAGGTGGCGGCATCGGCATCGGAGGGGGCTCTCCCGACGGTCTCGTCCGCGCCTTCGCCGACCGCCGGGTGCCCCTCCGCGTACGACACTGCCGCGACCCTCGGGTGGCGCGGAGGTACGAGCGGCCGTATGTGCTGGTGCGCCCGGACGGGCACGTGGCGTGGCGCGGGGCCGCCCCGCCTCCCGATCCGCTGCGGATCGCGGACCTGGTGCGCGGGGCCGGCGGATGAGCGGGCGGACGGGCGGGGCGGGCACGGGAGCGGGCAGGCCGGCTAGGGCAGCAGGCGGGGCGCCGGAACCCTTCGACCCGGCGCGGCTCGACCTGGCCGACCCCTATCCCGTCTACCGGCGCTACCGCGAGACGGACCCGGTGCACGCCGTGCGGGGCGGGCCGGACGCGCACGGCGATGCGGCGCCCACGACCTGGTATCTCTTCGGCCACGCGGAGGTGGCGCACGTCCTGGCGGGCCGGAGCTTCGCCCGGTCCTCCCCACTGACGGCGCGAGCGGCGCCGGTCCCGGACGGGTACGTCACACTGCGGCGGGTCGTCGAGAACTGGCTCGTCTTCCTCGACCCGCCCCGGCACACGCGGTTGCGCGCCCGGGTGACGCCGCCGCTCGGGGCCGCCGCGGTGGCGGCGCTGCGTCCGCGCGTACGGGAGATCGCGGAGGAGCTCGTCGCGCCGCTCGCGCGCCGGTCGGCGGTGGAGCTCGTCGAGGGTTTCGCGGCTCCGTACCCCCTGCTGGTCATCGGCGGGCTGCTCGGGGTGGAGGCCGAGCTGTGGCCGTGGTTCCGTGCGCAGGCGCTGGCCCTCCAGCAGGCGGGTGGTACCCGGGGCGACCGGACGCCGGCCGCGCTGGACGGGGCCGAGCGGGCGGCGGCGGAGCTGGACGGGTACTTCCACCGGGAGCTGGCGGCGCGGCGTACCGAGGACCGGGGGGACCTCCTCTCGGCGCTGGCCCGGGCCGGGGCGGAGGATCCGTCGTTGAGCGGCTCGGAGCTGGCGGCGACCTGCACGCATCTGCTGACCGCCGGGCACGAGACGACGACGGGGCTGATCGGCAAGGCGGTGCTCGCGCTGCTCGCGCGCCCGGAGGTGGCGGACGAACTCCGGGCCGATCCGGGGTTGTTGCCGAACGCCGTGGACGAGTTCCTGCGGCACGATCCGCCCGTGCAGATGGTGACGCGATGGGCTCAGCGGGACACGGAGCTGGCGGGCCGGACCGTCCGCCGCGGCGACCGCCTGCAGTTGGTCCTGGGCTCGGCCCACCGGGACCCGGACCGCTTCCCGGACCCCGACGTCCTCGACATCCACCGGGACAGCGGCCGCCACTGCGCGTTCGGTCTGGGCATCCACTACTGCGCGGGGGCGGCGCTCGCGCGGGCGGAGGCGGAGATCGGACTCGGCGTCCTGCTCGACCGGCTGCCCGCGCTCGCCCCGGGCGCCCGGCCGGGCGTCGAGGTGGAGTACGCCCCTGACTGGGTGTTCCACGGCCCGTCCCGATTGACGCTGACGCCGGCTTCGCCTCCCTGACGCCCCGGGAGGCCTCCGGGAACTCCCGCACCCCAGTCCTCGTTATACCCCCCACGGGTATAACGAGGAGGTTCCGTGACCACGAGAAGACTGACCGCGCTCACCCCCGAGCAGGCGCCGGGCCGGGCACGCGAGGTGCTCACCGACATCGTCGAACGGCACGGTTCGGTCGGCGAGATGGTGTCGACGATGGCGCACTCGCCCGCGCTGCTCGACGGCTATCTGAGCCTGTCCCGGGCGATGAAACGGGTGAAGATCCCCCGCGCCCTCAGCGAGAAGCTGTCGCTCGCCGTGCAGGAGTGGATCGGCTGCGGCACCTGCCGCGAGGCCCACCGCTCGGCCGGGCGCGCGGCGGGGCTGAGCGAGACGGACATCGAACTGGCCCGCCAGGGCACGTCGACCGATCCGCGCGAGGCGGCGCTCATCGGCCTCGCGCTCCGGGTCCTCGCCGAGCCGGGCTCGCTCTCCGACGAGGACGTCGCCGAGGTACGGGCGCACGGCTGGAGCGACCGGGTGATCGCGGAGGTGGTCGGGGTGGTCACGCTCAACCTGCTGACCGGGGCCTTCAATCTCCTCGCGGGCATCCAGCCGGAGTCCGGTCCGGAGGCGTGACCGCCCGCCCCGCGAGGGCGTCGTCGGACAGGATCGAGCGGGCCACGAGGAGGAGTTCGGTGACCCGTGGCCCGGTCAGCGTGTAGTAGACGGCCACGCCCTCGCGCCGGGCGACGACGAGGTTCGCCCGGCGCAGCACGGCCAACTGCTGGGAGAGGTACGCCGCTTCGACGCCGGTGTCCCGCAGCATCTCGGCGACCGCGTGCTCACGCTCGCTCAGCAGCTCCAGGACGCGGATCCGGACGGGGTGTCCCAGCGTTTTGAAGAACTCCGCCTTCGACTGGTAGAGCGGCGCGCTCATCGCACCCACCCCGCGCCTCGCGTCGGACCAGCACCGTGCACCATGCCCCCCATACTCGCGCCTTCCGGGGTGCGCGGACTAGGGCCTGTCTTCTGGACGAGCCCGGCATGATCCGAAAGACAGGCCCTGGCGATCTCCGGAGCTGGTCCGCGCGGAGCGCCGGGCCCGTCTCACTCGCTCGGCCACGCGTCGCTGCGCCAGGCGCGCTGTTCCGCACCCGCGTCGAGGTGGGCGGCGAACGCCGCGTCGAGGTCGCAGTGGACCGGGATCACCGGGTCGTCGCCCGTGGCGGCGAGGGAGCCTTCGGCGGGGATCGCGGCGAGTTCGAGACTCCGGCCCGCGGCGCGGAGCCGGTGGGCCGCCTCCGAGACGGCGCGCTGCCCGCCCGTGGACCAGCCGCGCAGCCGGCTCAGGTCGAGGACGACAGGTCCCGTGCCGCGCGCGACCGCCCAGCCCACGGCGCCGGTGAACCGGCCGAGCGCGTCGGCACCGAGGAACCCGGCCAGGGACAGCACGCCCAGCTCCTGCTGGACCGTGTAACGCCATTCGATCGTCATGCGCGTCGTCTTCCCTGTCGTTCGGCGGTGGCGCCGGGTGCGGCGGCGGGAGGGCGTGGGGGCCGGACCAGGATGGAACGATTTGCAGGATTGTGCAATATCCCATCTCACGGAGCGGATGGGGGTCGCGGACGGGCCGCTCCGGTCGTGGGTCAGGACCTCGCGGCTGCGTCGGCTCGGCCCGCCTCGGGGGCCTCGATCTCGGGAGCCGTGAAGGTGACGTCGGCGGTGGGGACGGTGACCTCCGCGTCGCTTCCGAGGGCGTAGGCCGCGACGCGGGAGACCGTCGCCGCCGGTACGGCCTCGCAGATGCCCGGCACCGCAGGGCAGTCCTGGGTGGCGTGGGCGTCGTACGGCACGACGACGCGATAGCCGCGCTCCAGGGCCGTACGGGCCGTCGCCTGCACACACATCTCGGACATCACACCGCAGACGGCGACCGCCCTGACCCCGGCGCCGGCGAGTACCTCGCCCAGCGGGGTCGCGTGGAAGCCGTCGTCCCGGGGCTTGCGGATCACCAGCTCCCGGGGGCCGGGCAGGACGGGATGGTGGAGTTCCCAGCCCGGCGTGTGGGGCTCGTCCTCCGCTCCGGGCGGCCCGTCGTTCTGGAGGTGGACGACGAGTGCCCCGTCCCTCCGCGCCCGGGCGATCAGGTCCGTCGTCCGCTCGACGATCAGGTCGGCCGCGGGCACGGCCCCGTCACCGACGACGAAGGCCGACTGCACGTCCACGACGATCAGGGCGTCCACGGGCTGCGTGTGCTGGGTCATCCCGCCATGATCGCGCCCATGTGCCCCGCCGCTCCACAGGATTTCGGCCGATCGCGGGCCTGATGACGTCTGCTCGCATCGGGGACACGAAGCCTGGGGCGCGTCCCGAATGGACACGGTCGCCCGCCGTGTGCGGCGCGGTGGGCAGGTCCCGGCGCCGGGAACCGGCGCCAGGACCTTGAGCGGACCCGCGGCAACGAGTCGGCTCTCTCCGGTGTCTGAGTTGCCCGCAGTACCTCGAAGAACGCCCGGCACGAGCACAATCCGCAGCCGGGCGCAGGGACAAAGATCGGGCATGCCGCAACGGACGTCAACAGCGGGACATTGATGCGGATACTTTCGGCGCTCATGCCCTCTGACCTGGGCTCCTACAGGTACGGCCGCACCCGGAAGGCCTTCGGAAGCAAGGGACGCTCCTGCGGATATCGGCGACGGGCCCGCGAAAAGGTGGGACGCACCTGCGGATACTCGTCCCCCGTCTCTCACCTGAGCAGGGAGAACGTCCGGTTGAGGCAGTCCCCGGAGGGCGCTCCCCTCAGGGACACGGACGCGGATTCGACCGGTCGGGAGTTCGTGCGGAGGCTCCGCATGCTGCAACATCACTCACCACGAGGGCGGCGGCAACCGCCCTGAACGACCGATCAGTTCACCCGTAGCACGTCGCCCGCAGTCCACCGGAAACAGAGGTTCTTCCCATGAACGACTCCACGTGCGGCACATCCCGCACCGCACCGCGCCGCCTTTCCGCCCGGGACACCGCGGTCGTGATCGTCATCATCGTGACCGCCGCCTTACTGGCGTACGCCGGCTGGCAGATCGTCAGCATGCTCGTCCTGACCGCCGAGGTGGCGACGCTCGGTGTGCGCTTCCTGCGCCGCCTGCGAGGCGGCGGTGGCCGGCCCGCGCCGGGGCTCACGGAGGTCTAGCCAGCGATGGGGCGCCGTGAGAATCCGATCGCGCAGTGCAGCAAATCCCTGCGGATCCTCGCCACATGGCTGCGTGACGGCCGGGCGGAGGTGGGGCTGACCTACGGTCAGCTCGCCGCCCGCACCGACTTCAGCGCGGACACTCTCGCGCGCGCCGCCTCGGGACGCCATGTGCCGCAGAGCCCGAGCGTCGTCGTCGCCTACGCTCAGGCCTGCGGCCGCAGCACCAAAGAGGCGGAGCGGCTGTGGAAGCTGGCCCGCCGCGACGAAGCCCACGCCCAGGGCGTCCTTCGAGGACACCGCAGCGGAGGTCACATCAGCGTCGTGAAGGACTTCGCCGACCTGCGCTCCGCCATCGTCGACCTCTACCAGCACGACGGCGGCCCTCCACTGCGCAGCCTGGACCAGCGCATCGGCGGAGTGGGCCGCCTTCCCCACAGCACGGTCGGACGTGTTCTGGCCGGCCGGTCGACGCCCGGCCGCGCCCTCGTCCTCGCCTTCGCCGAGGCCTGCGGCGTACGCAAGGCCGACCTCGCGGAGTGGGGCAAGGCATGGGACCGTGCCGATGCCGACCGCCGCACCACCCGCGCGCGCCGCAGTCGGCCGACCGCCGACCTCCACACCCACGACCGGGTCACACCGCGAGACCTGCAGCTCCTGATGAGCGACCTGGAGGCCTCCGCCCGCAAGGAGCCCGGGCTCAAGCTCCTCGTGACGGTGCCCGACCCGAACGAGGCCCGCCCCGACCAGTCCGCGCGCATGACCCGGGAGCTGCTCGTCGACCAGGCGCAGCGACGGGGAGAGCTCGCCTGCCCGCAGTGCCGCCGGCCGTCGTTCGGCTACGACGGTACGAGGGGATGGATCGCGGCCCCGTGCAGGGACTGCTCCGTCGACCGTGCCGTTACACCCCCGGGCCTGGCGCCGGACACCCCGACGCTGATGCTGAGGCTGCCCACGGCCCCCGACCGGACCCCGCTCCCGCGACGGGCGCCCCGCACGTCCTGGCCGCGTCCTACGGAAGGGCCGCCCACGCTGTCGCTGAGGGCCGATGACCTCCCGACCCTCACCGACCGCCCGACCCTCACCGACCGACCGGCGCCCGCCGAGCCCGGCGCCCCGGCCACCGACTGGTTCGCGCCGCCGCGAACCGCTCACACGCCGCCCCGGCCGAGCACGGTCCCCACGCCGTCCGGCAGGGCGGGTACCGTCCGCATCCGCATCAACATTCCTGGCGGCAGGCCCGTCCCGCCCATCGTGGTGAACCGTCCGCAGCACGACGCACCTGATCCACACAGGATGAACGGGGGTGCGTCACCGGCCCGCCCCGACGCGTGAAGACCACGCTCCACGGCTGGACCCTGGGCCCCCTTCGCTGCCGCCACCCGCCTTCGACAGGAGCCGGCGGCCCGCGACACCGGTGGTGAACAGGCCGGCGACGAGGGCGAGAAGCGAGACACCCGGGCCGGACGTCCAGTCGACGGACCGGGCGTGGACGGCGAGGAGGACGGCGACGGCCAGTGCCACCGACGGCACGGCCGTGAGGGCCGGGCGGATACGGGCCAGGTCGTCCTCGGCGAGGGAGCCGAGGACGCCGACGCCGAGCGCGAGCGCCCACACCCCGAGGCCTTGCGCGTCGGCGCGGTTCACCGTCCACGGCAGGAGCGGGCCCCAGAAGGCGGGGAAGGCGAGGAGACCCGCGCCGATGCCGAGCCATCCGGAGCCGAGGACCGCGAGGAGCGGCTTCGACCAGCCGGGCAGCGGGGCGACGCGCAAACGCCCGGCCGCCCCGGGCGGGGCCGGCCTGCGGTACTGCGCGGCGAGGCACACGACGGCGGCGAGCGCGAGCAGCCCGAGGGTGGCGACCCAGCCGAGGCTGAAGAGGGCGAGGAACAACGGGCCGCCGTGCACGGCCTGAAGGGTGCCGCCGTTGAGCAGGCTCACCGCGAAGAGGCCGACGAGGACGATCGCGAGCGGCAGGACGAGGCTGCGTGCCTCCTCCCAGTAACGGGCCCTGGCGAGGCCGAACAGCGCGGGTGCGACCCCTGCCATGGCGGCCCCCAGGAGCCCGGGGCTGAGCGGCTCCAGGGACACCCACGCGCCGGCCGCGTATCCAGCCAGGCTCGTGACGGCGAGCAGGGCGCCCACGGTGAGGCTGATGCCGCCCACGACGCTGCTCAGGATCACCACGGCGGGCGAGAGCTCCCGGCCGCCGACCGTGCCACCGCCGTCATCCACACCGGCACCGGCACCGGCACCGGCACCGGCACCGGCCTCGACCTCGGCACCGGCGCCTTGAGGCGAAGGTGTCTCCGGGGCACCCATCAGCGGTCGCCTTCCCCTGAGACGGCCGCGGCGGACACCGCGCCGGGGGTGGCCATCGCCGCCTCCTGACCGGTCGGCCGCTCGGCCGACGCCTGCTGCCGCTTGAGGAGTTCGCGACCGTACAGCACGCGCAGGCTCACCACGGTGACGGCCGCGTAGGCGAGTATCCCGCAGCCGATGCCGACGCCGGCGGTCAGGGCCGTGAGCCGGTCGAGGCCCATGGTCCTCTCCAGTACGGGCACGGCCACCGCCGAGAACGCGGGCGCCAGAAGCAGCGCCGCCAGATGCAGGCGCCACTCCTCGCGCGCCCACTCGGCACCCCGCACGCGCGCGCGTGCCGCCCGCACCGCGATGACGGCGTAGGTGACGGCGTACGGGACGACGTAGGCGAGGAGCAGTCGGCGTCCGCCCGTCCCCTGACCGAGGAAGGCCACCGTGATCCAGGCCAGTCCTGCGGCGCCCGCGAGGTGGGCGGCGACCAGGACCGGCCCCGGGCACCAGGTGCCGGTCAGGCCGGGGACGGTGGCGCGCCGGTCGAGCGCGCGGGAGGCGAGCAGGGCGCCGAAGGAGACGAGGGAACCGAGGTGCATGATCGCGACGCGGTTGATGTCCTGGATCGAGAGCCCGGGATAGAGCGAGGGCAGGAATCCCCATTCGAGGCGGAGCAGCGGAGCGGTCATCAGGAAGCCGTAGCAGAGCAACATCCAGCGCTGGTGCAGGTCCGGGAGGCCGCGGACGGCGGCGAGGACGCCGAGGGTCACGCTGCCGACGGTGCCGACCAGGATCGTGGCGAGGACGATCCAGAACGCGGCCCCGCTGAACGCCTGCTCCGGCGGGGTGCGGACGAGGTAGAGGGCGGCGCCGGCCATCGACACGTACACGGTGACGGCGAAGGCGGTCCCCGCGATCCGGTGCAGCCGGACGCGCCGCCGCACGGCCGAGAGCAGCTGGACGGGGCCGAGCAGCATCAACAGGCCGCCGAGGACGGAGTGCACGATCAGCGGGGCCAGGCTGCGGCTGTACGGGCCGATCCGGTCGCGCACGGCCTCGGCCACGAACTCCGGGGAGACGGACCGGCCGAGGAGCCACTCGCCCAGGGCGGGTGCCCCGGGGCTCGCGTACGGCCAGATTTCGGTGACCGCGATCGGCGCGTACGCCAGGCAGACCACCGTGACCGCGAGTGCGGCCGCCCTTCCCCGTCTCGTGCTTGTCGGACGCCCCACGGCGGATCCCCCTCCGAACGCGCGATAGTCCTTTCTGGACTATGGAGGAAGGTAGGACGGGAGACGGCCGGGGTCAACCGGTCGGTAACAAAGTCGGAGAGGAAGGCGAGCCGGCGACCGGTCAGGGCTCGCGGGTCTCCACCCACTGCCAGAAGTCGACCATCATCCGCTCGTACCGGATGCCGAACTCCAGCGCCTCGCGCTGCCCGCGCGTCAGCAACTCCCCCACACCCTCGGCCAGTTCCTCGTACTCGCCGAGGGTCCGACGGTGTTCCTCGACCTGGACGGGGGCGTGGACGCGCGGGCTGGCGCCGAACCACAGCTTGAGGATGCCGCGCTCACGGGCCTCGACCGGGACGAAGGAGGAGTCGGCGAGCCAGCTCCGCAGGGCCGCCGTCCCCTCCTCCGTCAGCTTCATCAGCCGCCGGTTGCGGCCACCGGACTGCCGCACCTCCGAGAGCAGCCCCGCCTCCAGGAGCCGGTCGCACTGGGCGTAGACCTGAGCGTGGGGCATCGACCAGAAGGGGGCCACGGTTCGCGCGGCCTCGACCTTCACGTCGTACGGACTCGCCTCGCCCAGGTGGTCGATGATGCCGAGCACGAGGAAGGAAGGCGTGGTCAACCGGACTTCAGACATGCCGCGACGGTATCGCGGGGAGCACGCCCGGCCCCCGCGAGCCGTCGTGCGGTCACTCCGCCCGCAGGGCGTGCGCCGTGCTCGTACGGGCCGCCCGGCCCGCCGGGAGCAGCGCGCCCGCGGTCGCGATCACCATGCCGGCGACGGCGAGGAGCGCGAGCAGCGGCGCCCCGTACACGTCGATGTCCGCCGGCGGGATCGTGGTGCCGACCGCGCGGCCCATCGCGGGCATCACCCAGCTGTGCAGGCCCACGCCCAGCGGGACGCCGACCACGCCCGCCACGAGGCCGATGCCGGCGACCGAGGTGAGGACCTGGGCGACCGCCTGACGCGGGGTCATGCCCAGGGCCTTGCAGACGCCCAGATCGCGGACCCGGTCGCGGGTGTCGAGGACCACCGTGTTGAACACCCCCAGGCAGGCCACCACGACCAGCATCACCGTGAGCATGACGATCAGCGCCTGCATCGCCAGGATGACGCTCGACTTGCCCACCTCGGTCACGGCGGCCCGCGCGCCGAGGGGTGACACGGCGGTGTTCAGGCGCTCCGCGTACGCGGCGGAGTCCGTGCCGGGGGCGACGGTGACGAAGAAGACGGCCGGCATGTAGCGGGGGTCGAGCGAGGCGACGGAGGCGGCCGCGGTCCGCAGGACCATGCCGTTTCCCCCCAGGTCGAAGACCTCGCCGACGAGCCGGACGCGAACCGTGCGCCCCTGCTCGGACAGGGCCACCGACTCCCCCACCCGCAGGCCCGTGGCGCGCAGGAACCGTGTCGGGGCGACCGCCTCCCCGGGGGCTTCGAACCAGCGGCCGGCGACCATCGTGTGCCGGCTGCCCGCGGTGTCGCCCTCGTACGCGACGAGCGGTGCGCCGCCCTTGAGCCCTGCCACGCCGATCTGTGTGCGGGTGGTCCGGTACACGGACCCGGTCCCCGGGAGCGCGGCGGTCGCCGCCGCCACGGCCACCGGGTCGGCGGGCTTCCCGGGCAGCTGCTCGCCCGGCTCCGGCGGCGCCACGGTGCGGACGGTCACGTCGCCCCCGCGGTTGGGATCCCCGTCGGCCTTCACCGCGACGAGGGTGTTGCCGAGCCCCACCGCGAAGGTCACCGCGAGGGCGCCGAACGTCACGGCCGCGGCCGTGGTCACCGAGCGGGCGGGCCGGGCGAACGGCGCGGCGAGCCCCAGGGTGACCGGGCGGGGCAGCGGCAGCCGGCCGAGGAGGCCGCGGATCCGGCGGCCCCGGGCGCCGCCGGCGGCCGGACCGACGCGGAGGGCCGTCGCGGTCGGCAGGCGGGCCGCCCTCAGCGCGGGCCCGAAGGCGGTGACGGCCACCACGGCCAGGGCGGCGGCGGGCACCACGAGGTCCACCCAGAGGGGAATCGGCTCGATGCCCGTCCCGTACGCCGCCGCCACCTCCGCCATGAGGGGGACGGAGAGGGCGTTGCCGAGGGCGACGCCGAGGACGGCTCCCACCGAGCCCGGGAGCAGCGCCTGGGCGACGTACGCCCGCCCGATCTGCGACGGGGTGAAGCCGACGGACTTCAGGATGCCGATCCGGCGGGTCGCGGCGCTCACGGCGCCGCTCACCACGACGGAGATCACGAGCACCGACATCGCGAGCCCGAGGAGGGCGAAGGCGGCGACGAAGGGGACGAAGGCCCCCCTGTCCTCCTGGGCGGCCTCGCGGACGTCGAGGTAGGACTGGGTGCCGGCGACCGCGTCCGCCGGGACGGCGGCGGCGACCGCCTCCCGCCCCGCCGCGACCTCGGCACGGGTGGCGGCCGCGGTGAGCCGGTAGAGCATCTGGAACGCGGGCTGCCGCGCTCCGGCGAGGGCCGGGAGCCCGTCGGGTACGACCCAGGCGTCGGCGCTCGCGCCGGCGGTCGAGGCGATGCCGACCACGGTGAGTTCGGCCGTGCCGGACGTCACCCGGTCGCCGAGCACGAGGCCCGGCGGCAGGGCCCTCGCCTCCAGGACGATCTCCCCGGCCGAGCGGACCCACCGGCCCTCGTTCAGGCTCACCGCGTCCACCGGTCCGTCGGCGGAGGACCGGCCGACCACGGTCAGGGGTGGCGGTTCAAAGCCGGGCG
This sequence comes from Streptomyces gardneri, assembly GCF_006539185.1. Classification (GTDB taxonomy): domain Bacteria; phylum Actinomycetota; class Actinomycetes; order Streptomycetales; family Streptomycetaceae; genus Streptomyces; species Streptomyces gardneri. The sequence goes on along the minus strand of NZ_BJMN01000005.1, from coordinate 87,867 downwards.
GCACGGGTCCTTCGCCCCGCAGGCGTACGGAGACGAGGGCGAAGGGACCGGCCGTCTCGGCCACGCCGGGCGCCCGGGCCGTGGCGGCCAGCCGGTCCCGGGTGACGGCGGAACCGTCGAACTCCACGGTCAGGTGGGCCCCGTGCTGCCGGGCGAAGGCCCGGTCGAAGGGGGCGGACGACACGACGAGGAGGCCGAGGGCCAGCACGGCCGCGGCGACCGAGAGCAGCGTCGTCAGGACCATCACGGCGGTCTGCGTCCGGCGCCGCCCGACCCCGGCCCGGACGACCCGACCGAGGGCTCCGCTCATCGGGTCACCGCCGCGACGTCCCGGGCGATCCGGCCGTCGAGCAGCTCGATCGTGCGGGTGGCGCACGCCTCGGCCAGGGCCAGGTCGTGGGTGACGAGGACGATGGTCTGCCCTTCGGCGTTGAGTTCGCGCAGCAGCTCGCGGACGTCCGCGCCGGACGCGCTGTCCAGGGCGCCGGTCGGCTCGTCGGCGAGGAGCAGCGGCGGACGGTTCATCAGGGCCCGGGCGACGGCGACCCGTTGCCGTTCGCCTCCGGAGAGGCGGCCGGGATGGGCGCGGGCGTGGCGGGCGATGCCCAGCCGGTCGAGGAGTTCGGCGGCCCGGGCCGCCGCCGCGGTCCGGTCCGCGCCGGCCAGTTGGGCCGGGAGAAGCACGTTGTCGAGGACGGTGAGGTCGTCGAGGAGGTTGAAGAACTGGAAGACCATGCCGACGTGACTGCGCCGGTACTTGGCGCACGCGGCCTCGCTCAGCCGGTCGACGCGCAGCCCGTCCACGGTCACCCGGCCGGTGCTGGGGCGGTCGAGTCCGGCGAGGAGGTTGAGCAGGGTCGACTTGCCGCTGCCGGAGCGCCCGAGGACGGCGAGCGCCTCGCCGCGCCGCACCCGCAGGGTCAGTCCGCTCAGGGCGGCCGGGCCGTCGTCGTACGTCCTGCCGACGTCGCTCAGGTCGATCAGGTGGGCGGGGTCGGGCTCGGGCATGGGTGCTCCAGGGTTCGGTCACGGACGGGACGGGGGGACGGATTACGGGACGGGTTCACGGGACGGGGTTTGCCTGACCGGGTCTGCCTGACGGGGTTTGCCGGACGGGTTCGACCGCCGGGGCCCGTACGGCACTTCCGGCGCGGCTCCGACGCTAGAAGCGGCCGTGCCGCCCGCGCGTCGGCCGCGGTGCGGAAGCTCCGTACCGTGTGCGGCGGAGGCCGGACGGCGTCATCCCAGCGATGTACGTCTTCGGGGCGCGGCCCTGGGCCCACGGGTTGATCCACGATCCCGCCGCTGTTGCCACACTGGTCCGGTGACCAGGTACGAGACGTTCATCGCCCGGATACGCGGGCCGTGGGCCCCGGGAGCGCCGCCCCCGCTGTCCCGCTGGGCGTGGGCGGGCGACGCGCTGCTCGCCCTGTCGCTCGCGATCGCGACGGTCATCGGCGACCTCAACCGCAGGTACGTGGAGGTGCTGCCGAACCCGGCCGACCCTTCGGCCCCGTTCCCGAGCCCGGATCGGATCATCGGCGAACCGGTACCGCCCGTACCGCCGGTGCCGCCCGTGTCACCGGTGCCGCCCGTATCGCCCGTACCGCCTGTATCGCCGGCACCGCCCGCATCGCCGGTGCCGCCCGAACCACCGGTACTGCCGTCCCCGCCCGCCCCGCCGACGCCCCCGATCATCGGGGAGACGCCGCCGTCTCATCCGGTGTCCGCCGTCGAACACGTCCTGCCTCCCATCGATGCCTGGGAGGTGATCGCGGCCCTGCTCACGGCCCTGCCTCTGGTGCTCCGCCGCCGGTATCCCCTCGCCGTCCACTGGATGGTGACCGGGGCCGCCGTCCTGCTGCACCTCGGCGATGTCTCGGCGGACGCGACGAACGTCACCTTCGTGTCCGGTCTCGTCGCGGCGTACAGCGCGGCGATGTACAGCCCGCACCGGAAGGCCGTCCTGGCCTCCCTTGCGGTCGGGGTCGTGCTGTACGCGGTCGTCCCGCTGGTTCCCGACGTGGACAACGGCCTGGTCCTCGTCGTCGTCCTGCTTCCGCTGGCCCTGGCCACGAACGGCGTCCATGTGTGGCGGCAGAAAGCGAGCGCCCAGCGGGCGGAGCAGGAGGTGGCGTTGCGGCAGGCGGTGGAGGCCGAGCGGGCCCGGATCGCCCGGGAGCTGCACGACGTGGTCACGCACAACGTGAGCATGATGACGATCCAGGCCGGTGCCGCGCGGATGGTCCTCGACAGCTCTCCCGAGCAGGCCCGGGAGGCGATGCGGGCGGTGGAGGAGGCCGGGCGGGCGGCGATGGCCGAACTGCGGCACGTGATGGGGCTGCTGACGATGGCCGCGGACGGCCCCGATCCGGCGATCGACGTGGACCTCGCCCCGCAGCCGGGCCTGGACCGGCTGACGGAGCTGACGGACCGGGTGCGTTCCTCGGGGGTGCCGGTGGAGGTGGAGGTGCGGGGCGTGGCGGTCGCACTGCCGGCCGGGGTGGACCTCGCCGCGTACCGCGTGGTGCAGGAGGCGCTGACGAACGTGGTCAGGCACGCGGCGGGCGCCCGGGTCTCCGTCCGTGTGGAGTACGGCCACGAGCGGCTGGTGGTGGAGGTCGACGACACGGGCGGGCGGCCGGCGGAGCCGGCTCCCGGAGGCGGGCACGGTCTGCTCGGTCTTCGTGAGCGGCTCGCGCTCTACGGCGGTAGCCTGCACGCGGGCGAACGCCCGGGCGGGGGCTACCGGGTCCGCGCGGTGATTCCTCTGGAGGCCCCGTGACGGACGCAGCACCGCGCGTCGTGATCGTCGACGACCAGGCCCTGGTGCGGACCGGTTTCCGGATGATCCTCGCCGCCGACGGCATCGAGGTGGTCGCGGAGGCGGCCGACGGCGACGAAGCGGTCTCCGCGGTCCGCAGGACCCGGCCGGACGTCGTGCTCATGGACATCCGGATGCCCGGCACCGACGGCCTGGAGGCCACCCGCCGCATCCTCGCGGAGGAGGCGGCGCCGCCGAGGATCGTCGTCCTCACCACGTACGACCTCGACCGGTACGTGTACGCGGCGCTGTCCGCCGGCGCGAGCGGCTTCCTGCTGAAGGACGTCACTCCCGAGCATCTGACCGCCGCCGTGCGGCTCGTCCGCTCCGGCGACGCCCTGCTGGCACCGACGATCACGCGCCGGCTCGTGGAGCGCTTCGCCGGGGCCGGCGCGCGGACGGCTCCCCTGCACCGCGACCTCGCCACGCTCACCCCGCGCGAGTTGGAGGTCCTCGAAGCGCTGGCGCGCGGGCACACCAACGCCGAGCTGGCCGCGCGGTTCCGGTTGAGCGAGGCGACGGTGAAGACGCACGTCGCGCGCATCCTGTCGAAGCTCCGCCTCCGCGACCGCGCCCAGGCGGTCATCGCCGCCTACGAGACCGGGCTCGTCACCCCGGGCTCGGAGGGCCGGACAGCCGGCTGATCCCCCGGCGCCGCCGCCTCGGGGCGGAGGAGCTCGCCGAGCGCCGTCAGTCGGATGAGCCGGAGGATCCACGGCTGGTCGCAGATCAGCCGCCAGCGTGCGCCCCGCGCCTGGACCCGGCCGGCACAGTGGGCGAGCAGGCCGAGACCGGTGGCGTCGCAGAAGGTGAGACCCCGGATGTCGACGGTCAGGGCCTCGGACTCCCGGACGAGGGCGTCGAGCTCGGGCCTCAGGTGCCGCACCAGGACGAGATCGAGCTCGCCGTGGAGCGCGGCGACGGTCGGTCCGCCGGTCGAGTGGACGACGAGGTGCGGGTCGTGACGGGGAATCAGCTGCATCGGACGCTCCACAGGGTGGGTCCATGTGTCCCGTCGAGCGTGGCCGCGTCCGCACCGGGAGGGACGTTTCGCCTCGACCCCTGTCACCTGAACCGGTGAATTCGGAGGCCGCTCGGAGCCACCGAACTCCCCCTTTCCGAACGCACGGTCGAACGGAGGCGCGAGGGGACCACCGGCGTCAGGAGCGCCGGAGTGGCGGCCGGGTCAGCGTCGCCCATGCCCGCAGCAGCCATTCGAGGGGGCCGTACCGGTACCGGCGGAGCCACCATCGCGCCCCGACGGCCTGCGCGGCGAAGAGCGCCAGGGCGATCGCGAGGACTCCCGGCGGCGGCACCCGGCCCACCAGGGCGGCGCCGTAACCGGTGAACAGCAGGGCGCAGACGAGGGACTGGGTGAGGTAGCCGGTCAGGGTCACGCTGCCCACGGGCCCGAGCACGGCGGTCGTCCGCTCGCCGTGCCGTCCCAGGGCGAGCCGGAGGACGGTCGCGGCGTACGCGGCCGCCAGCAGCGGAGCCGTGACGACGTCGATCCCGAGGGCCAGGACCTGGTAGGCGCCGCCGGGGCGCACCAGGCTCGCGTGGGCGTACACCAGGCCGCCGAGCAGCCCGACCGTGCACCCCGCCCACTGGAGCCGGACCAGGGTCCGGCGGTGGGCGGCGAGGTCGCCGAGCACCCGGCCCCGCCCGGCGGCGAGACCGAGGAGGAAGGCGGCGAGCGCGGCCGGGGCCTGGAAGAAGACGAGCAGGACCGCCACGCCGGGAAGCTGGTCAAGATGGGCCCCGATCACGGACGCGGGCCCGCCGCGCAGCGCCTCGGCGGCCCGCTCGGCACCGTCCGCCGCACCGGGGTCCACTCCCCCGCCGCCCGCCGCGTGCAAGGCGAACGCGAGGAGGACGTACGCCGTCGCCGTCACGGCGAAGAGGACGAGGGCGGTACGGACGGCGGTACGGGGCCGGAGCCGTCGGACGGCGAGCAGGACGAGGCCGAGGACCGCGTACGTGGTGAGGATGTCTCCGGGGAAGAGGAGGACGGCGTGCACCGCGCCGAGCACGAACAGTCCGGCCAGGCGCCGCAGGAAGCGGGGGGCGAAGGCGGCGGCGCTCCGCTCGGCGGAGTCGAGTTGGAGGGTGAAGCCGTAGCCGAAGAGGAACGAGAACAGCAGGAAGAACTTGGCCTCGAAGAAGACGGTGACGAACCACCGGACGGCCTCGTCGAGCGGCGAGTCGAAGGCGGGGTCCTCGACTCCGGTCCCGTGGTAGGCGGAGGCCAGGTAGCCGATGTTGACGACGAGGATGCCCAGGAGCGCGAATCCGCGCAGGGCGTCGACGTGGGCGAGCCGTGGCGCGGCCCGGGTGGGTGAGGTCTCGGCCGGCGGATCGGTCACTGCGTCGGATGTGGTGGTCACGGGACTCCTCGGAGACGGCGGAACAGAAAACTATCGAATCAAAAACGCTCGTATTCAGAATGAACGTTATAGACTCGATCAGGCAAGGGGTACGGAAGACCCGCCCCACGACGGACGAGGTGCGCCGATGGACGCGACGACGGAGGTACGCCGGGGCGTGCCGGAGGGCGGTGAGGCGCGCGTCGCCGCGCTCTACTGGGAGGCGTTCGGGCGGAAGCTCGGCGCCGCGCTCAACCCGCCCGACAAGGCCCGTGCGTTCATCGCCGCCCACCTCCACCACGACCGGGGCGTCACCGCTCTCGTCGACGGCGAGGTGGCCGGGGTGGCGGGCTACCAACTGAAGGGGCGCGGGCTGACGGGCGGCGGCGCGGGGGACGTCCTGTCGGCGTACGGGTTCCTGCGCGGGCTGCACCGCGTGGCTCTCCTGGCCCTGCTCGAACGGAGCGCCGCTCCGGGCGAACTCGTGATGGACGGCATCGCCGTCGCCTCCGGGCACCGCGGCGCGGGCCTCGGCACGATGCTGTTGCGCGAGGTCGCGGCCGTGGCCGCCGAGGCCGGCTGTCACCGGATCCGGCTCGACGTCATCGACGTGAACCCGCGGGCCCGCACCCTGTACGAACGGCACGGCTTCTCCGCCGTACGCACCGAACCGACCCCGTACCTGCGCGAGTTGATGGGGTTCGGCGCGGTCACCACCATGCACCGGCCCGTCACGGCGGCCGACGCGTCCACCGGCCGGGAGGCACGATGACCCGGTCCGATTCCGGCTCCCGCACCGACTCCCACACCGGCACCGACTCCGGCACCGCCGCCGTCACCGTCCCGACGCGCACCCTCGTCCACGCCCTCGTCCGCGAGGACGGCACCGTGGACGCCGGTGAGCTCTACACGGTGGCGGGCCTGCTCGGCATGACCGACCAGCAGGTGCGGCTCTGTGTGAAGCGGCTCGTCGCCGAGGGACGGTTCACGCACGAGGGCCGCGGCCGCAAGGCGGTCCTCCGTTTGGTCGCCGACCCCACCGGCGCGCTCGCCCCGGACGCCGCCCATGTCCGGCTCGCCTACCGGCAGGACCACGGGCTCGCTCCGTGGGACGGCGTGTGGCACCTCTTCGCCTTCGCCGTCCCCGAGTCCGAGCGGGCCGCGCGCGACGCGCTCCGCGACACCCTGCTCCACCTGGGGGCCGCCCCGGTCCAGGGCGGTCTCTACGTGAGCGCCAACCCGATCGAACCGCTCGTCGAGGCCCAGGCCCGCCATCTCGGTGTCCATGCCTCGGTCACCTGTCTGACCAGCACCGATCTACGCGTCGGCGAGGTCGCCGACCCGGTGGCCCTCGCCGCCGCGCTCTGGCCCCTGGCCGAGATCGCGACCCGGCACGACGAGCTCGCCGCCTTCGCCCGCTCCTGTCTGGACCGGCTCGCCGGCCCGGAGCCGGTCACGTCCGCCGAGCGGCTGAGCCTCGCCGTCCGACTCGCCGCGGCCTTCTCGTACGCCATGACGCCGGACCCGCTGCTGCCCGCCGAACTCCTCCCGCGGCCCTGGCCCGGCACGCGCGCCCGCCACCTCATGGCGACCTCCTGGGCCGCCCTCGCGCACCACCCCGTATCCGACGACGGCACCCCCCTTCCCCGCCTCTTCGCCCTCTTCGAGGACATCGCGGGGTAGGGGGGTGCCGTGTCGCTCCGGCCCGCCGACGCGGGCCGGCCGGGCGCGGATCAGCCCGCGAACTCGGCCATCCACGCCTCGACCTCGGCCGAGGAGCGCGGCAGGCCGGCGGACAGGTTCTCGTTGCCGTTCTCGGTGACGACCAGGTCGTCCTCGATCCGGACGCCGATGCCGCGCCACTCCTCGGGCACGGTCAGGTCGTCCGGCTGGAAGTACAGGCCGGGCTCGACGGTGAGGACCATGCCCGGCTCCAGGAGGCCGTCGACGTACTCCTCGTTCCGCGCGTGGGCGCAGTCGTGGACGTCCAGGCCCAGCATGTGACCGGTGCCGGCCATCGTGAAGCGGCGCTGGAGGCCGAGCTCGTACGCCCGGTCGACGGGGCCCTCGATGAAGCCCCACTCGACCAGCTTCGCCGTCATGCTGCGCTGGGACGCCTCGTGGAAGTCGCGGTACCGGGCGCCCGGCTTGACGGCGGCGATGCCGGCCTCCTGGGCCTCGTACACCGCGTCGTACACCGTGCGCTGCACGTCGTTGAAGGTGCCGCTGATCGGGAGGGTGCGGGTGACGTCGGCGGTGTAGAGGGAGTTGGTCTCCACGCCGGCGTCGAGCAGGAGCAGCTCGCCGGGGCGGACCGGTCCGTCGTTGTCCGTCCAGTGCATGATCGTGGCGTGCTCGCCGGCGGCGCAGATCGAGCCGTAGCCGAGGGCGTTGCCCTCCAGGCGCGCGCGGCGGAAGAAGGTGCCCTCGATCCACCGCTCGGACGTCGCGACGGCGCGGGACAGCTCGGAGACGCAGTCGGTGAATCCGCGCACGGTGGAGTCCACCGCCTTGCGCATCTCGCCGATCTCCCAGTCGTCCTTGACGAGCCGGAGGTCGCTGAGCGCCTCCTCCAGTTCGTAGTCGCGGTCCTCGTCGGTGGTGACCGCGGCCTCCAGGGCCGGGTCGTGACCGCGCACGATCCGGGTGGGGACCTCTGAGGAGGCGGCGGCGAGGTCCTCGGCGATCGTGCGGACGTCGCGACAGGGCAGCCCGAGGACGATCTCGGACTCGGCGAGGGAACGGCGCCGGCCCATCCACAGCTCGGCCGTGTAGCCGATCCAGAACTCGTCGTTGTCGCGGCTGTCCCGGGGCAGCTGGTAGCAGTACGCGTCGTGGCCGCCGTCCGCGCGGGGTTCGAGCACGAGGGCGCCGTCGCGGGCCTGGTCGCCGGTCATGTGCACGTAGCCGGTGTACGGGCGGAACGGGTAGGTGTCGTCGTTCGAGCGAGTCTTGAGGTTCCCGGACGGGATCACCAGGCGCTCGCCCGGGAAGAGGGCCGAGAGGGCCGCGCGGCGGGCGGCCGCGTACGGGGCCTGCTCGTCGGCCTCCAGGCCGTGGCGCTCGGTGTCGGCCCAGCCCGTCCGCATCAGGGCGGACAGCTCCGCGGAGACGCCGTCGTAGAGCCCGTTCTTTCGACGCTTCGCCATGCGATGCACCTTCTTCTCGGTTCTTGTCGGTTCTTCCCGGAGGGGTCCTCCGTGAGCCACCGGTCATCGGCGGCTCACGGACAGTACTGCGCTCAGCGCCCGCTGGGTGCCCAGGACCGCCAGTGGCACAGATCGGCCATCCGGCACCCCTCCCACGGGTGCGGAGCGGCGGCCGGGCCGTCGATAATGCGGCCCATGGCGAATGCGAAGCTCGGTGAGGCCCTGCGGGTCCTGGGGATCGGTGACGACGCGGTCCGGGTCTACCTGACGCTCCTGGAGCTGGCGCCCGCGCCGCTGAGCGCGGTCGGTTCGGCGGCCGGTGTGGGGGGTGCGGCGCTGTCGGCGGCGTACGGCGCGCTCGTCGACGCCGGTCTCGCGAGCGCCGCCGCGGAGGGCGAGGACGTCGTGGCGCCCGTGCCGCCCGCCGCGGGCCTGGAGATCCTCGGCCGGCACCGGGCGGCCGAGCTCGACGAGTCCCGGATCACCGTCGGGAGCGCGTTCGAGTCGTTCCGGCGGCAGCGGCTCGCCGTCGACACCGACCATCTCGTGGAGGTCGTCACCGGCGACGCCATCGGCCTGCGGATGCGTCAGGCCTGGGCCAGTGCCCGCCGGCAGATCCGGCAGCTCGACTCCCCGCCGTACTTCCCGCTGCCCGAGGCCACCGAGGACGCGCTGGCCACCCTCGCCCGCGGGGTGACGCAACGCGTCGTGTACTCGCGGGAGTCGCTGGAGCTGCCGGGGAATCTGGAGTCGGCCATCGAGCCCTGCGTCGAGGCGGGCGAGCAGGCGCGGGTGCTTCCGTCGGTGCCGGTCAAGCTGGTGATCATCGACGAGGCGTACGCGCTCGTGTCCCTGTCGATCAAGGAGGCGGACGTCCACAACACGATGCTGGTCGTCCAGCCCTGCGGACTGCTCTCGGCGCTCGTGGCGCTCTTCGAGCAGGCCTGGCAGAACGCCCTGCCCTTCCACGGCCACACCGCCCGCCCGGGTGGCCTGCCGCCCTCCGACCGGCGGCTGCTGTGGCTGCTCGCGGGCGGCGCGAGCGACGACGTGATCGCCCGGGAGCTCGGCGTCAGCCGCCGCACGCTGTTCCGCCGGATCCAGATCCTCATGGCCCGGCTCGGCGCCTCCAGCCGCTTCCAGATGGCCCTCCAGGCCCAGCGTCACGGTTGGTTGTGACACCGGGCCCGAAAGGGACGTCGGTCAGCCGGCGGCCGGGCCCGCGAGCCGCTGCCAGAGGAAGGTGTGCACGAGGGCGCTGTTGTGCGCGGCCTGTTCGTTGTCGCCGGCACCCGCGTGTCCGCCGCCGGTGTTCTCGTGGAACAGCACCGGATGGCCGAGTTCCCGCAGCCGCGCCGCCGTCTTGCGGGCGTGGCCCGGGTGGACGCGGTCGTCGCGGGTCGAGGTCATCAGGAGCACCGGCGGGTAGGCCGCGTCCGCCGTGAGGCGGTGGTACGGGGAGATGTCGCGCAGGTGCGGCAGATCGGCCTCGTCGTCGGGGTCCCCGTACTCGGCGATCCAGGAGGCGCCCGCGAGGAGCTTGTGGAAGCGGGTCATGTCGAGCAGCGGCACCTGCGCGACGATCGCGCCGAAGAGCTCGGGGCGGCGGGTGAGCATCGCGCCCATGAGCAGGCCGCCGTTGCTGCCTCCGGAGGCGCCCAGCATGGCCGGCGTGGTGACGCCCCGCGTGACGAGGTCCTCGGCGACGGCCGCGAAGTCCTCGAAGGCGCGCGGCCGTTCGGCGCCCAGCGCTGCCTGGTGCCAGTCGGGGCCGTACTCGCCGCCGCCGCGGATGTTCGCGATCACGTACGTGCCGCCGCGCTCCAGCCACGCCCGGCCGGTCACGGAGGCGTAGGAGGGCGTGAGGGAGACCTCGAAGCCGCCGTAGCCGTAGAGCAGGGTGGGGCCGGGGCCGGTGGCGGCGTGGTCGGGGCCGATGACGAAGTACGGTACGCGCGTCCCGTCCGGGGAGGTCGCGAAGTGCTGCCGCACCGTGAGCCCCGCCGCGTCGAAGCGGTCCGGGGCCTGCTTGAGGAGTTCCGTGTCGTCGCCGATCACCCCGCGGTGGAGGCCGGAGGGCTGGAGGAAGCCCGACACGTCGAGGAAGTACTCGTCGGAGACGTCGGGGTCGGTGTCGACGACGCTGACGGCGGACAGCTCCGGTACGCCGACGAGCGGTGAGCGGGTCCAGCCGCCTTCGGGGGCGGGCGTGAGGACCTCGATGCGGGTGCTGACGTCGCGCATCGTCTCCAGGATCAGGTGGTGACGGGTCCACGCGTGCCCGGCGAGGGCCGTCCGCGCGTCCGGGGTGAACAGCACCTCGTGGGTGCGGTCGCCCGCCAGGAAGGCGTCGAAGTCGAAGGCGAGGAGGGAGCCCGTCGGCTGCCCGAGCCAGTCGGACTTCAGGGTGACGATCAGGTGCCGGCGGTGGGCGTACGCGACGGCGTCCTCGGGAACGTCGATCCTGACGAGCGTCGAGTCGGGCCGCAGGAGGTAGGTCTCGCTGCGGAAGAAGTCGAGGGCGCGCCCGACGAAGTCCCGTTCAAAACCGGGCGTGTCGTCGTGGTATCCCCAGGCCGACACGTCCGCCTGCCCGGCCTCGAAGACGAGTTCGGCCTCCTCCACCGGGGTGCCCCGCCGCCATCGGCGGACCTGGCGCGGATAGCCGGAGTCGGTCAGGGAGCCGGGCCCCGTGTCCGTACCGACGAAGACGGTGTCGTCGTCGATCCAGCCGGTCCGGGTCTTCGCCTCCGCGACCCGGAAGCCGTCCTCGACGAACCGCCGGGTGTCGAGGTCGAACTCCCGGACCACCACGGCGTCCCCGCCGTCGCGCGAGAGCCGCACCAGCGCCCGGTCGTGGTCGGGGCGGCGGACGCCGGCCCCGTCCCAGACCCACTTCTCGCCCTCGGCCTCGGCGAGCGCGTCGACGTCGAGGAGGACCTCCCACTCGGGGACGTCCTTGCGGTACTGCTCCAGGGTGGTGCGCCGCCAGACTCCGCGCACGTGGTCGGCGTCGCGCCAGAAGTTGTAGAGGTGCGCGCCGCGCCGGACGGTGTACGGGATGCGGTCGGCGGCGTCCATGACGTCGCGCACACGCTCCTTGAGCGGGGCGAACGCGGGGTCGGCGGCCAGGGCCTCGGCCGTCTCGGCGTTCCGCTCGGCGACCCAGGCGAGCGCGGGCTCCCCGGTCACCTCCTCCAGCCACAGGTAGGGGTCGTCGTCGCTCACACGCTGCATGGACTCAGTTCCCGTTCTGGCGTCGGAGGTGGGCCGAGAGGTGGTACTGGAGGGGCTGGCCGACGGCGGCGAGGTCGTGGCGGAAGTCGAGCGTGTCCTCGTCCGTCAGCGTGTAGCGGCGGCGGGTGGCCGTGACCTCCTTGGCCGTGGGGGTGAGCGCCACCTGGTGGGTGGCGAGGTCGACCCCGCCGTCCGCCGCGCCGCCGACCAGGATCTCCGCGATGCCGGTGGGCTGGGTGATCAGCGCCTCGACGCGCCCGTCGGGCTGCATCCGCCACCAGCCGCTCTCGCGGGCGGCGGGGCGCATCGGCGTGCCGTCGGCGTCGATGATCCAGGCGCGGGCCTCGTAGTGGAGGAAGGGGCGCCCGTCGTGGCTGAAGGTGACCTCCTGCTCGTACGCGAACTCCTCGGCGAGCGTCGGGTACGAGCCGTGGCCCCGGCCGGTCCAGGTGCCCAGGAGACCGGTGACCGGCGCGAGGAGCGCGTGCGGCGCGGGCGCCTCGTCCGCGCGCAGGGCGTCGGGGTAGGGGTGCTTCCGGTCGCGGTCGAACATGAGGTGCGCTCCTGGGTCGGGACCTGTTGCCGGATGGCAGCTTAGGGGGTGTCCGGTGGACACCCCCCGAGTCGCCGGGCCGCCGGTCGCGGTTCTCGCCTCCCTCGACCGGCGGTGCCGCCCGTGGCTATCCCCGGCTGCGTACCAGCAGGTAGAGGAAGTACGGGGTGCCGATCACGGCCGTCATGAGGCCGGCGCCGAGCTGGGCCGGTGCGATGACGGTGCGGCCCACCAGGTCCGCGGTGCAGACGAGGACGGCGCCGAGGAGGACGGCGACCGGGACGACGCGGGCGTGCTGCCGGCCGACGAGGGCGCGGGCCGCGTGCGGTGCCACGAGTCCCACGAAGCCGATCGTGCCCGCGGCGGCCACGGCGGTGGCGGTGAGCAGCACGGCCAGGGCGAGGAAGCCGAGGCGGGTGCGGCCCAGGCCGAGACCGAGGAGGCGCGGGGTGTCCTCGTCGAGCGAGACGAGGTCGAGTTCGGTGCGCCGGGCGAACGCGACGGCCGCGCCCACGGCGAGGACGGCTGCGAGGGGGACCACGTCGGGCAGGGACCGCCCGTAGGTGGAGCCCGAGAGCCAGGTGAGGGCCTTCGTCGCGTTGAAGGGGTCAGTGAGGATGATGAGGAGGCTGATCAGGGCGGCGGCGGCGGTGGCGACGCCGAAGCCGACGAGGACGAGCCGGTTCTGCTGGAACCCGCCCCGGGCGGCGAGCCCGAAGACGAGGACCGAGCTCACGACGGCGCCTGCGAACGCGGCGCCCGCCATGCCCCACGAGCCGGCCACGGGCACGGTCGTGACGAGGAGCACGGCGCCGAGCGCGGCGCCGCCGGAGATGCCGAGGATGCTGGGTTCGGCGAGGGGGTTGCGGGTGACGGCCTGGACGACCGTGCCGGCCAGGGCGAGCGCGGCTCCCGCGAAGAGGGCGGCGAGGACGCGGGGCACCCGGGTGTCGAGGACGAAACCGACCGTCCGGCCGGCCTGGCCCTGCACCCAGTTCAGGACGTCACCGAGGAGCAGTTTGCTGTCGCCGAGGAGTACGCCGGCGATGGCGACGCCGATCACCACGGCCACCAGTACGGCGGTGACGGTGAGGAAGCGGGCCCGGCTCCTGATGTGGAGCCGCTCGGTGGCGGTGGCTCCGGCCGTGTCCCGGACGCGGACGGCCATGATGATCAGGAAGACGGCGCCGACGAGGCTGGTGACCACACCGGTCGGCACGGAGACCACCACGTCCGACGGTACGAGGGCACGCAGCAGGACGTCGGAGCCGAGCACGAGGGCGGCCCCGGTGAGACCGGCGGCGGGCAGGAAGCCGCGGGACTTGGTGAACCCCCGGAACCTGCGGGCGAGGGGCCGGACGAGCGCGGGGGCGCAGAGGCCGACGTAGCCGACGGGTCCGGCGAGGGTGACGGCTGCCGTGGAGAGCAGAGCGGCGAGGACGACGGCGGTGATCCGGGTGGCCCGGACGGGCACGCCGAGGCCGCGGGCGGCGTCGTCGCCGAGGGCGAGGGCGTCGACCCGGCGGGCGAGGAGCAGCAGGCCGACGAGGCCGACGACGGCGATCGGGGCCATCTGCAGGACGCCGTCGAAGCCGCTCTGGGCAATGCTGCCCTGGTTCCACTGGTAGAGGCCCTCGGTCTGCCGGGGGAACAGCAGGAGCAGGCCCTCGGTGACGGCGGTGAGGCCGAGGGTGAGGGCGCTGCCCGCGAGGACCAGGCGGACCGTTCCGGCGCCCAGGCCCGAGAGGACGAGGACGACGGCCGCCGCCGCGAGACCTCCGGCGAACGCGAAGGCCGAGGAGGCGAACAGCGGCAGCGAGAGGCCGAAGGCGGCGGTGAGGCCGAGCGCGAAGTAGGAGCCCGCGTTGACGGCGAGGGTGTCGGGCGAGGCGAGGACGTTGCGGCTGACGGCCTGGAGGGCGGCGCCCGCCATGCCGAGGACGGCGCCGACCAGGAGGCCGGCGGTCATCCTCGGCAGGCGGGAGGCGACGACCACGGACGCGTCGGCCGGATCGGCCTGGCCCGTGAACGCCTTCCACACCTCGGGCGCGCCGACCGCGGCGGTGCCCTGGGTGATGTCGACGAGCGCGAGGGCCGCGACGAGGAGGACCAGGGCGGCCGTCACCGGGGCCGCGCCCGTCCGGGACGTGGCCGTCGGCGGACGGGTGGCGGGGGTGGTTGCGGTGACGGCCATGGTGTTACTTCGTCAGGGCGGCGACGACGGAGTCGACGTACTTGCTCATCGACTGGGGGCCGCCGAACATCCAGATGCCGTCGGGCAGTCGGTGCACGTTGCCCTTCTTGACGAACGGCAGGGACGTCCACACCTTGTCCTTGGCGAGGACCCCGGTGAACGGCGTGCTGCCGGCGTCGCCGTCGTTGCCGACGTAGGCGAACTGCACGTCACCGAGCTTGGTGAGACCCTCGACGTCGGTGGCGCCGAGACCGTAGGCCGGGTCGCCCTTGACGGTCCAGGCGTTCTTCAGACCGAGCTTCTCGTTGACCGCGCCGATCAGCGAACCGCTGGTGTAGGGGCGGATCGAGACCTGGTTGGACATGACGTAGCCGTCGGCGAAGGCGTACTTCGTCCCGGCGAGACCGGCGTCCGCGAGGGCCTTCTTGCCCTCGTCGAGCTTCGCCTGGAACTGCGTCTTCAGCTCCTCGGCCTTCTTGGTGGTGCCGGTGGCCTTGGCGATGGCGTCGAGGTCGGCGGTCATGCGGCCGATCTGGTCGGCGGCGTCGGCGGACTTCAGCGTCAGGACCGGGGCGACCTTGCGCAGCTGCTTCACGGCGGCCGGCGGCAGGTCCGTGGTGGCGACGATGAGGTCGGGCTTGAGGGAGGCGACGGTCTCGACGCTCGGCTCGCCGCGGGTGCCGATGTCCTTCGGCTCGTTCTTGAGCGGGACGGCGGTGTCCCAGGTCTTGTAGCCCTTGACGTCGGCGACGCCCACCGGGTCGACGCCCAGGGTGATCAGGTGCTCGACGACGTTCCACTCGGTCCCGACGACCTTCTTGGCGGGGCCGTCGAGCTCGATCTTCTCGCCCGCGGAGTCGGTGAGGCTGATGGGCTCGGCGGACTTCTTCGCGTCGTCGGCGGCGGGCTCGGTGGTGCCGCAGGCCGTGAGGGCCAGGGCCGCGGTGGTCGCGATCGCCGTGGTGAGGAGGAGGCGCTTCATGAGGTGGTGCTGAGCCTTTCGCTTCGCGAGTGGTGCCGACCGATCGCGCGCGTGCGCAGCCGTCCGGTCAGGGGGTCGGTGTCTACGTCGATGCGGATGCCGTACGTGCCGGTCAGCCGCTCGGGAGTCAGTACGTCCTCGGGGTCTCCGTCCGCGACGACCCGTCCCGCGTCGAGCAGGACGATCCGGTCGGCGACGGCCGCGGCCTGGTCGAGGTCGTGGAGGACGGCGCCGACGGCGATGCCGTGGTCGTCCGCCAGATCGCGCATGAGGTCGAGGAGTTCGACCTGGTAGCGCAGGTCGAGGTAGGTCGTGGGTTCGTCGAGCAGCAGCACGCCCGTCTGCTGCGCGAGGCAGCCGGCGAGCCAGACGCGCTGGAGCTGGCCGCCGGAGAGGTGCTCGGCGCCGCGCTCCGCGAGTTCGGTGACGCCCGTCATGGCGAGCGCGCGGTCCACCGCCTCCCTGCCGCCCGGGTCCGCCTTGCCCCAGCGTCCCCGGTAGGGGTAGCGGCCGAACTCGACCACGTCCCGCACGGTCAGGCCGCTGGGTGTGGGGCGGCCCTGGGTGAGCAGCGCGACGTGGCGCGAGAACTCACGGGGGTTCAGGGCGAGGGCGTCGGTGTCGCCGTCGAGGACCAGGGTGGCAGTCTTCGGCTGCTGGAGGCGCGCGAGGGTGCGCAGCAGCGTCGACTTGCCGCTGCCGTTCGGGCCGACCAGGACGGTCACTTCGCCGGGGCGCAGCGTCATGGCCGCGTCGTGGACGACGTCGACGCCTTCGTACGCCACGGTGACGCCCATGGCCGAGAGTTCATGACCGTGGGGGCCCGGGGCCGCGGAGGTCTGTTCACCTGCTTGCACGACCCGAAGGTTAGCCTAACCTTAGCTAGCCACAAAAGGGGGGCCTGCGGCCGACCGCAAGACGAATTCCGGCCAAGCCGACCGGTCCACGCTCCGACGCGGTCGTTGACCCCCTCCGCCGTGGCGGCTACGTTCGCGCCATGTTGCGTACAGCCCTGCTCACGACGCGCGGTCACATCGACCTGCTGCGAGTGGCCTCCGCGGCGTGTCGCCGCGGCTGCTGACGCCCCTTCACCCTCTCTCCCTCTCCCCCACGCTTCCGACGCCCTGATCGTCGTGCGCGCGCGTGCCCGCCCCGCGCCCACGACCGCCGAGGCGCACCTGTGACGTGGCTACGAAAGGCCTCCTCATGACCGTCCACCTGCACTGGTTCCTGCCGACCGGCGGCGACGGCAGGACCCTCGTCGACCGGCACGCCTACGCGGACGGCGGGATCACCCGGAACGGCTCCGTGCCGGGGCTGCGCGCCCCCGACATCGACTACTTGATCCAAATAGCCAAAGCAGCCGAGCAGTTGGGCTTTGAAGCGGTACTGACCCCGACCGGCACGTGGTGCGAGGACGCCTGGCTGACCACGGTCGCGCTCGCGCAGCACACCGAACGCCTCAAGTTCCTGGTGGCGTTCCGGCCGGGGGTGATCTCCCCCGTCCTCGCGGCCCAGATGGCGGCCACGTACCAGCGGATCACCCGGGGCCGACTGCTGCTCAACGTGGTGACCGGGGGCGACTCCGCCGAGCAGCGCCGCTTCGGCGACCGCCTCGACCACGACCGGCGCTACGCCCGCACGGCCGAGTTCCTGTCGGTCGTGCGGGGCGTCTGGAGCGGGCGGCCGTACGACTTCGACGGCGACCACTTCCGGATCGAGGGCGGCCTGACCGCCTTGCCGCCGGACCCGCTGCCGGAGGTCTTCTTCGGCGGTTCGTCCGCCGCCGCGGGTCCGGTCGCGGCGGAGCACGCGGACGTGTACCTCACCTGGGGCGAGCCGCCGTGGCAGGTGAAGGAGAAGATCGACTGGATCCGGCGCCTCGCGGAGGAGCGCGGCCGGACGGTCCGCTTCGGCATCCGGTTGCACACGGTCTCACGCGACTCGGCGCGGGAGGCCTGGGCGACGGCCGACCGGCTGCTCGCCGACCTCGACGACGGGACGATCGCCTCCGCGCAGGAGCTCCTCGGCCGCACCGAGTCCGTCGGCCAGCAGCGGATGCTCGCCCTGCACGGACGGGGCTCCCTGGACCGGGACAAGCTGGAGATCTCGCCGAACCTCTGGGCGGGGGTCGGTCTCGTCCGGGGCGGGGCCGGAACCGCGCTGGTCGGCAGCCACATCGATGTCGCGGACCGGATCGAGGAGTACCACGCCCTGGGCGTGGAGCACTTCGTACTGTCGGGCTACCCGCACCTGGAGGAGGCGTACTGGTTCGGCGAGGGCGTGACGCCGGAGCTCGTGGCGCGCGGGCTCGTCACCCGGCGGGAAGATCTGCGGCCCCCGAAGGGTTAGTAGAACCGTGAACGAATTCGGTGGAGCAGGGGCGCAGGGCACAACCATGGACGTCGTCGTCATCGGCGCCGGGCAGGCGGGCCTCTCAGCCGCCTTCCACCTGCGGCGCGCCGGCCTGGAACCCGACCGGGACTTCGTCGTGCTCGACCACTCCCCGCGCGCGGGCGGCGCCTGGCAGTTCCGATGGCCGTCCCTCACGTACGGCAAGGTGCACGGGATGTACGCGCTGCCCGGCATGGAGCTGACCGGCGCCGACCCCACGCGCCCCTCCTCGGAGGTGATCGGCGCGTACTTCGACACGTACGAGCGGACCTTCGACCTGCGCGTCCACCGGCCCGTCGACGTCACCGCCGTCCGCGACGGCTTCCGCGACGAGGACGGAGACGGCGCCCGCGACGGTGACGGCGGGCGGCTGCTGGTCGAGACCTCGGAGGGCGTGTACGCGACGCGCGCCCTGATCAACGCGACCGGCACCTGGGACCGCCCCTTCTGGCCGCGCTACCAGGGCCAGGAGACCTTCCGGGGCCGCCAGCTGCACACGTCCGGCTACCCGGGCCCCGAGGCGTTCGCCGGGAAGCGGGTGATCGTCGTCGGCGGCGGGGCCTCCGGGACCCAGCACCTCATGGAGATCGCCGAGGTCGCCGCCGCGACGACCTGGGTGACCCGGCGCGAGCCCGTCTTCCGCGAGGGGCCCTTCGGGGAAGCCGAGGGCCGCGCCGCCGTGGCGCTCGTCGAGGAACGCGTACGGCTCGGACTGCCCCCGCAGAGCGTCGTCTCGGTCACCGGCCTCCCGCTCAACGACGCGATCCGCGAGGCGCGCGCGAGCGGCGTCCTGGACCGGCTGCCGATGTTCGACCGGATCACCCCGACCGGGGTGGCCTGGGACGACGGGCGGACCGTCGACGCGGACGTCATCCTCTGGGCGACCGGCTTCCGTGCCGCGATCGACCATCTGACGCCGCTGCGCCTGCGGGAGCCGGGCGGCGGCATCCGGGTCGAGGGGACGCGCGCCGTCCGGGACGAGCGCGTCCATCTCGTCGGCTACGGCCCCTCGGCCTCGACGATCGGCGCCAACAGGGCCGGCCGCGCGGCCGTCACCGACATCCGCCGCCTGCTGGCCCGCGAGACCGCCGCCGCGACGGTCTGACCCGCCGGACAGACCCTGGCGCCGCCCGCCGCGACCGTCAGCCGGCGGATGCCGCGCGCCGGTTCTCGTTGAACTCCGCCACGTTCTCCTGGTGGAGCGCGTAGTCGGCCGTGAAGCGGGTGTCCCCCGGGGCCACCGTGACGAAGTACAGCCAGTCACCGTCCGCCGGGCGGATCACCGCGTCCACCGCCTGCTCCCCCGGGTTCCCGATGGGTGTCGGCGGGAGACCCTTCCGCTCGTAGGTGTTGTACGGGTTCCTGATCTTCGTGTCCGCGAAGCTCGTGTCGACGGTGCTGCGGCCCAGCGCGTAGTTCAGGGTCGAGTCCATCTGCAGAGCCATGCCCCGGGCGAGCCGGTTGTGCACGACCCGGGCGACCTTGGCCATGTCCTCGGGGCTGTCGGCCTCCGCCTGCACGATGCTGGCCGCGATCACGGCCTGGTGGACGCTCATCCCGTACGCCCGCGCGCCCTCGGCGATCCGCTCGGTGCCGAACCGCTCGCCCGCGGTCTGCGCCATGTAGCGGAGGAGGCCCTCCGGGGTGGTGGCGGCCACGACCGGGTACGTGGCGGGGAAGAGGTAGCCCTCGGGGTTGCCCCCGGCCGCGGCGGGGAGCGGGAGGACGGCGCCCGGCGCGGTCGCGGCCTTCCGCGTCGTTCCCTCGGGCAGACCGAGCGCCCGGTCGACGGCCTTGTAGACCTGCCCCGACCGCCACCCTTCCGGGACGAGGAGCGTACGGGGCTGTTCGACGGCCGGTTCGTCGCCCGGAAGCAACAGGAGCGGGACGGAGATCGCGGCGGCCACGGCGACGACGGCGCCGAGCAGGAGCGCCAGCCGGCCCCGTCGCGTGAGACGGGCGCGGCGAGGTGGCCGGGGTGACCGGGGAAGTGAGGGGCGGCGGGGGCGGCGTGGGGGTGCGTACGGTGACGCCTGCCGGTACGTCATGGGCGCACGCTAACCCGCGCCGTACGGGATTCCGGGGAGCCCCGCGCACGCGGCGGCGCCGCCGGTTCCCTGGGACGGGGAACCGACGGCGCCGGGCACTGCGATCGTCAGACGAGCCAACCCAGGAAGTGGAAGACGCCGGCGAGCAGATCGGTGATGACGTTCATGGTGGTGCTTCTCCTCGTACAGGTACATCAGTGGGACTGTGCGGTCGCGGTCTGCAGCCCGTCGCTCGCACTCCGTAATCATCCGATGCCGTACGGGAGTTGGGCAACGATTCCCGAGACGATCACACGTTCTGGGGAACAACCGCTCCCACGTTCGTTTGTTCGCCTCCGGGGCGGCCTTCGGGGCGGCCTTCAGCGGGGCCCTCGACGGTGCCCGTCACGGCGGCCCGGGCGTCCCTGCGGACCAGGGCCGCGTACCGCCCGTCCCGGGCGAGCAGCTCCTCGTGCGTCCCGCGCTCCGCGATGTGGCCCGCCTCCAGGACGACGATCTGGTCGGCGTCGCGGACGGTGGAGAGCCGGTGGGCGATGGTGATGGTGGTGCGGCCGGCCGAGAGGGCGTCGATCGCCTGCTGCACGGCGTGCTCCGTACGCGTGTCGAGGGCGCTGGTCGCCTCGTCGAGGATGAGCACCGGCGGGTCGCGCAGGATCGTGCGCGCGATGGCCAGCCGCTGCTTCTCGCCGCCCGAGAAGCGGTAGCCGCGCTCCCCGACGAGGGTGTCGTACCCCTCGGGCAGGGAGGCGATGTGGTCGTGGATCTGCGCGGCACGCGCGGCGGCCTCGATCTCCTCGTCGGTGGCGTCCGGCTTGGCGAAGCGGAGGTTGTCGGCGACGGAGGCGTGGAAGAGGTAGGTCTCCTGGGACACGACGCCGACGGCGCGGGCCAGGGTGTCGAAGTCGAGGTCGCGCACGTCGACGCCGTCGAGGGTGACCCGGCCGCCGGTGACGTCGTACAGCCGGGGCACGAGGTAGCTGAGGGTGGACTTCCCGGAGCCGGTGGGGCCGACGACGGCCAGGCTGCCGCCGGCGGGGACCGTGACGTCGATCCCGTCGAGGGTCGGGCGGGCCTGGCCCTCGGGGTCGTAGCGGAACTCGACCTTCTCGAAGCGCACCTCGCCGCGGACCTTCGCGAGCCGGACGGGCTCGGCGGGCTCGGTGATGTCGACGGGCAGGTCCAGGTACTCGAAGATGCGCTGGAAGAGGGCGAGCGAGGTCTGCATCTGCACGCCCGTGGAGAGCAGGCTCACGGCGGGCCGGAAGAGGCCCTGCTGGAGCGAGACGAAGGCGACGAGCGTGCCGAGCGATATCGCCGGGCCGCCCGACTGGAGCGCGATGCCGGCGGCCCAGTAGATCAGGGCGGGCATGGCGGCCATGACGATGCCGATGGTGGACATGCGCCACCGTCCGGCCATGGAGGAGCGCACTTCGAGGTCGACGAGGCGCTCGGACTCCTCGGCGAAGGACGTGGTCAGGGAGTCGGCGCGGCCCATGGTGCGGCCGAGCAGGATGCCGCTCACCGAGAGGGACTCGGTGACGGTCGCGGCCATGGCCGCCATCTGCTTCTGGCGCTGGGTGGTGATCGCCTTGCGCTCGCGGCCGACCCGGCGGCTGATCCAGACGAAGACGGGCAGCAGGAGCAGGGAGACGACGGTGAGCCGCCAGTCGAGGGCGAGCATGGCGACGACGGTCGCCACGACGGCGGTGAGGTTGGAGACGAGCGAGGTGGCCGTGGAGGTCACGGTCGCCTGCATGCCGCCGATGTCGTTGGCGATGCGGGACTGGACCTCGCCCGTGCGCGTGCGCGTGAAGAAGGCGAGCGGCATCCGCTGGAGCTGCTCGTAGACCCCGGTGCGCAGGTCGTGCATGACGCGCTGGCCGACCGTGGTGGAGATCAGGGTCTGGAGCACGCCGAAGACGCTCGTCAGGACGGCGGTGGCGATCATGCCGAGGGCGAGGAGGCTGAGCAGCCCCGTCCGGCCTTCCGGGATCGCGGTGTCGAGGATCTCCTTGAGCAGGAACGGCGAGGCGACCGATACCAGCGAGGCGGCACCGACCAGGAGGCCGACGAGCGCGAGGCGGGCGCGGTAGGGACGGAAGAGCCGCAGGATGCGCCGCAGCTGTGCGGGCTCCTTGGGCTGGCCGGAGTCGCGGGGCGGGGGCGTCCAGTCGGACTGGTCGTGGGGGCGCATGGGCTCCTTCGGGAGACGGGCGTACGTCGGTCGACAGAGACCTTAGCTCATTGTTACCTATACTCACAATGAACATGGTCCTGATATTGTTCCCGGCATGAGCACCTCCGACCACCCGAGTGGGACCGATCGGCCGAGCGGGACCGACGCCGACGGCCTCCTCGCCGAGCAGCTGCTGCGGCTCACCCGGCGCCTGCACCGCATCCAGAAGCACCACCTGGAGCCGGTCGGCATCACCCCCGCGCAGTCCCGGCTCCTGCGCACGGTCGCGCACTTCGGGGAGCCGCCCCGGATGGCCGATCTCGCGACCCGGCTCGAGGTCGTCCCGAGGGCCGTGACCAGTCTCGTCGACGGCCTGGAGTCGGGCGGGCGGGTGCGCCGGGTCCCTGATCCGAGCAACCGCCGCGTGGTCCGGATCGAGCTCACCGACGCGGGGCGCGCCACGCTGCGGGAGCTGCGCAGCGCGCGCCGGGCGGCCGCAGAGGACATCCTTGCTCCATTGACCGTCGATCAGCGCGAGGTGCTCGGAGGTCTGCTGTCCGCTCTGGTCGACCGTGTCCCGGAGAGCGGCTGCTGATCCCCAGGGGGCGCGCCGAAGGGGAGCCGTGACATGCCGCTGCTTGAGCCGAACCCGCAGGCACTCCGTCCCGGTACGAAGCGGAGTCCGGCCCCCGACCGGGTCCCCGAGCTCACGAAGGGCACGCCGCGGCGGCTGCGCGAGGAACTCTCCGAGCTCCTGGGCGCGGAGAAGGTCCTGTCCGGCCTCTCGGACCTGGTCCGTTACGCCTCCGACGCCAGCCCGTACCGCTTCGTCCCGCAGGTCGTCGTGGTCGCCGAGGACATCGACGACATCTCCGCCGTCCTGTCGTACGCGCACGGCAAGGGCCGCGAGGTCGTCTTCCGGGCCGCGGGGACCAGCCTCAACGGGCAGGCGCAGGGTGAGGACATCCTCGTCGACGTCCGTCGCCACTGGGCGGGCGTCGAGGTCCTGGACGGCGGTGCCCGCGCCCGGATCCGCCCCGGCACCACCGTCGTCCGGGCCAACGCGGCACTCGCCCCGCACGGGCGGGTCCTGGGTCCCGATCCGGCCAGCGCCATCGCCTGCACGCTGGGCGGGGTCGTCGCCAACAACGCCTCGGGGATGACCGCGGGGACCACCCGGAACTCGTACCGGACACTGGCCTCGCTCACCTTCGTGCTGCCGTCCGGGACGGTGGTCGACACGGCGGACCCCGCGGCCGACGAGGAGCTCGCGCGCGCCGAGCCGCGGCTGTGCGCGGGGCTCCTCGCGCTCAAGGCCGAGATCGAGGCGGACGCCGAGCTGACGGCCCGGATCCGGGCCAAGTACGCCATCAAGAACACCAACGGCTACCGGCTCGACGCCTTCCTGGACGGTGCCACGCCGGTCCGGATCCTGCGGGGTCTGATGGTCGGCTCCGAGGGCACCTTCGGCTTCATCGCCGAGACCGTCTTCGACACCCTCCCGCTGGACCGCGAGGTCTCCACGGCCCTGCTCTTCTTCCCCTCCCTGCCGGCCGCGGCGGCGGCGGTGCCGCTGTTCAACGAGGCCGGGGCGCTCGCCGTCGAGCTGATGGACGGCAACACGCTGCGGGCCTCGGTGAGCGTGGCGGGCGTCCCCGCCGACTGGGCCGAGCTGCCGAAGGAGACGGCGGCGCTCCTGGTGGAGTTCCGGGCCCCGGACGCGGCGGCTCGGGAGGCGTACGAGCGGGCGGCGGAGGCGGTGCTGGCCGGGCTCGCCCTGGTCGCCCCGGTGCCCTCCGTGGAGAACGCCTTCACCCGGGACCCGAAGCGGATCAGTGGCTACTGGAAGGCCCGCAAGGCCTTCGTGTCGGCCGTCGGCGGCTCGCGCCCCTCGGGGACGACCCTGATCACCGAGGACTTCGCGGTGCCGCCGGACCGGCTCGCGGAGGCCTGTGCCGAGCTGCTCGACCTCCAGTCCCGGCACGGCTTCGACGCGGCCGTCGCCGGCCACGCGGCCCACGGGAACCTCCACTTCCTTCTCGCGTTCGACGCCGGCGACCCGGCCGACGTCGAGCGGTACGCGGCCTTCATGGACGAGTTCTGCAAGCTGACCGTGGAGCGGTTCGACGGCTCGCTGAAGGCCGAGCACGCCACCGGACGCAACATCGCGCCGTTCCTGGAGCTGGAGTGGGGGACGAAGGCGACCGAGCTGATGTGGCGGGTCAAGGAGATCATCGACCCCGACGGGGTCCTCGCCCCCAGGATCGTCCTCGACCGCGATCCGCAGGCCCATCTGCGCGGCCTGAAGACGATCCCGACGGTGGAGCGGATCGTGGACCCCTGCATCGAGTGCGGCTTCTGCGAACCGACCTGTCCCAGCCAGGACCTGACGACCACTCCGCGCCAGCGGATCGTGCTGCGCCGGGAGATGATGCGCCAGCCGGACGGCTCACCCGTCGAGGCCCGCCTCCTGGAGGCGTACGGCTACGACGCCGTCGACACCTGCGCCGGCGACTCCACCTGCAAGCTGGCCTGCCCGGTCGGGATCGACACGGGCGCGCTCATGAAGGAGTTCCGGCACGAGCGGCACTCGCCGCGCGAGGAGCGGATCGCCGCCCTGGCCGCGAGGAACTTCCGCGCGGTGGAGGCCTCGGCGCGGCTCGCGGTGGCCGCCGCCGACCGGATCGGCGACCGGGTCCTGGAGAGGGTGACCGGCCTGGCCCGCAAGGCCGTCCGCCCCGATCTCGTACCGGAGTGGCTGCCCGAGATCCCGGGTGCGGCCGCGCGCCGGCTGCCCCGCACCCATCGTCCTGCGGCCGTCGCCGTCTACTACCCGGCCTGTGTGAACCGGATCTTCGGCGGGCCCGACGGCCATCGCGGCCCCTCCCTGCCGGAGGCCGTCGTCGCCGTGTCGGCGCGGGCCGGGAAGCCGGTGTGGATCCCCGACGACGTGGCCGGCACGTGCTGCGCCACGATCTGGCACTCCAAGGGGTACGAGCGGGGCAACGAGGTGATGGCCAACCGGATCGTCGAGGCCGCCTGGGGGTGGACCGCCGGCGGGAAACTGCCCCTCGTCGTCGACGCCTCCTCGTGCACGCTCGGTATCGCGCAGGAGGTCGTCCCGTACCTCACGGCGGACAACCGCGAGCTGCACGGCGAGCTCACCGTCCTCGACTCCCTCGTCTGGGCGGCGGACGAGCTGCTCCCCCGGCTCGACGTGCGCCGCCGGGTCACCTCCGCCGTGGTCCACCCGACCTGCTCCATGCGCCACCTGGGCGACGAGGAGCAGCTGACCCGGCTGGCCGAGGCGTGCGCCGAGGAGGTCGTCGTCCCCGCCGACGCGGGCTGCTGCGCCTTCGCGGGCGACCGCGGCATGCTGCATCCGGAGCTGACGGCCTCGGCGACGGCGCGCGAGGCGGCCGAGGTCACGGCCCGCTCCTTCGACGCGCACCTGTCGGCCAACCGGATGTGCGAGATCGGGATGGACCGGGCCACCGGCCGCACCTATCAGTCGGTGCTGCTCGCCCTGGAGCGCGCGACCCGTCCCTGACCTTCCGTCAGCCCTTCCCCGCAGGACCCCTCACCCCGGCCGGTGAGGGGTCCTTCGTATGTTCGGGTGATCACACGGTGTCGTGTACGACTCCGTGCGATATCCGGAACAGTAAAGTCCAACTACCCGTCGCAAGAGTCCTATCCGCGCCCTTGCGCACCATCGGTCACCGGGGCCAGGGTCCTGTGCGGGATTCATGAAACAGCCGTGCACACAGCTCCTGGAGGTTCCATGAACGAGCAGGTACCGCCCAGCCCGAGCCGTCGCAAGGTCCTCAGGACCACCGCGGGCGCGGCCGGAGCAGGCCTCGGCATCGCCGCCGTCGGAGCGCCGGCCGCCCAGGCCGCCACCGCGTCGGCCGCCACCACGACCACGGCGGAAGCGACGACGGAGACCGCCGCCGGGGGCACGCCCAGGCGTCGCGGACAGACCATGGCCGGGGTTCCCTTCGACGGCCGTTCCACGGTCCGTGTCGGGATCGTCGGCCTCGGCAACCGGGGCAACGGCATGATCGGCCTCTTCCTCGCGCTCCCCTGGGTGCGGGTGGTGGCCGTCTGCGACCCGGTGCGGGAGAAGGCCGAGCGGGCCGCCGCCAAGGTCGTCGCCGCCGGTCAGCCCGCGCCCGCCGTGTACACGAACGGCGAGGACGACTACGAGAACCTCTGCGCCCGTTCCGACCTCGACTTCGTCTACGTGGCCACCCCCTGGGACCAGCACTTCCCGATGGCCAAGGCGGCGATGCTGAACGGCAAGCACGTCGGCGTCGAGTGTCCGATCGCGATGACGATCGCCGAGCTCTGGGAGCTGGTCGACCTCTCGGAGCAGACCCGCCGCCACTGCATGCAGCTGGAGAACTGCTGCTACGGGCGGAACGAGATGCGGGTCCTGCGCATGGCGCACGCCGGCAAGTTCGGCCAACTGCTGCACGGCGCGGGGGCGTACAACCACGACCTGCGCGGCCTGATGTTCTCGCCGACCTACTACGAGGGGCCCTGGCGCCGGCTGTGGCACACGCGGCTGCGCGGCGACCTCTACCCCAACCACGGCTTCGGGCCCGTCGCCAACTACATGGACGTCAACCGCGGCGACCGGGTGGTGAGCATCAGCAGTTTCGGCACGCCGGCGCTCGGGCTCGCCGAGTACCGCGCGGAGCACATGCCGCCCGGCGACCCGAGCTGGAAGGAGACGTACATCGAGAGCGACCGGACGATCAGTCTGGTCCAGACGGCCAAGGGACGGCTCATCCGGCTGGAGCACGACGTCTCCACCCCGCACCCGTACAGCCGGATCAACAGCCTGGGCGGTACGAAGGGCGTCTTCGAGGACTACCCGGCCCGGATCTACCTGGAGCCGGACCACACGAACGACCAGTGGGCCGACTTCTCGTCGTACGCCGCCGAGTTCGACCACTGGCTGTGGAAGGAGCACGCCAACCCGCCCGGCGGCCACGGCGGCATGGACTACATCATGATCTACCGGCTGATGCAGTGCGTGCAGCTGGGCCTGGTCCCGGACTTCGACGTGTACGACGCGGCCACGTGGACGGCTCCGGTGCCGCTGAGCCATGCCTCGATCAAGGCGAAGGGCGCGCCGCAGGCGATCCCCGACTTCACGCGCGGCGAGTGGAGCAACGCCCGCTCGGGCGTGGACTCGGTCAAGCCCGCCTGAGGTGTGTGGTGCCCGGCCTCCGAGTGCGGGGGCCGGGCACCGCCGTGTTCAGCAGCGCCGCCGGTCCTCGGTGAGCGTCCCCTGAACCGTCGTCAGGCTCCGGTCCCAGCAGCCCTCGGAGCCGTACAGCCGGTAGCGCTCGGTGGTGGTGCCGACCGCGTGCCGCTGGTCGCGCGGCACACCGGTGGTGTAGGTCGCGTCCCCGGTGTACGTGTCGTCCAGGCGCGACCAGGAGAGGCGTCGCCCGTCGCGCAGGACGAGGGTGTCGGCGCGGTCCCCGAGGGTGAGGACCGTCCGCAGCCGGTCGCCCGTGCCGATCGTCGTCTCGCCGTCCATGGTGTACGCGCGCTGGACGCGGGTGACGGTACGGCCGCTGGTCACGGTCTCGTCGTCCGTCCAGCGCCCGGTGAACGCGTCCGGGTTCTCGCCCTCGCCCCAGCGGTGGACCGAGGTGTGGCCGACGGTCCGGTCGACGGTGGTGGTGATCCGGCCGTGCGAGGTGTTCAGGTGACCCGCGACGGTGAGCCGGTGTCCCGCCCCGGTGTCGACGGTGTGCGGGGCGGTCCCGGAGGCCGCCGTGTACACGGAGGAGTTGCGCGGGACGCTCTCCTCGTGCCGGTCGAGCCCGCCGGTGACGACCCGACTGCCCTCGTCCTGCCAGAGCAGCACGTTGGTGGGGACGGACCAGCCGCTCAGGCCGGCCGGGACGCCGGCGACGGAGACCTCCACGCGGTGGGCCCGGCCGTCGTTGAGGAGGGCGGCGAAGGGCGTGAGGTCGTAGACGACCGGCTGGACGTCGAAGGCGCGCGGGCCGGGGGTGACGTACCAGAGGAAGGGGTTGGACCAGCCTCCGGTCCAGACCGTGGGGAAGGGGGCCGCGATGCCCGCGAGCCGGCCGTCGACGGCGATCCGGACCTCGCGGTGCGGGCCGTCGGTCGCCCGGCAGGAGTAGGGGGCGGTGTCGGGGACGGAGAGGTACCAGTACTCCTCGCAGCCGCCGCCGGAGCCGGTGGCGTACACCTCGGCGAGGAGCCGTTCGGTGTTGCGCGGGGTGGTGAGGGTGGGGCCGGTGAGGGGGATCACCCGGTCGGGGGTGCCGGCGGCGGGCTTCACGCGGCCCTCGGCGGTGTGGAAGGTGAGGGTGACCCGGACGTCGAGGACGCCCGTGTACGTCTCGTTCACGACATTGCCGATGAGCATCTCGACGGGCTGCGGACGGCTGAGGGTGTCGCGGTAGCGGGTGACGTCCTTCTCGACGGACCAGGAGATGCCGTCGGGCGAGGGCTGGGGCGTGGAGGTGCGGAGGATCTCCACGCCGCCGACGGTGAGGTAGCCGAGCCGGTCGTACTGACGGCCCTTGACGCTGCCTTCGAGCCGGAGGACGACCTTGTTCCAGCGGGTGCCGCACTCCTTCGGCGGGGTGTACCGGCCCTGGTACGGGGTGAAGTCGCGGAACTGCGCGGCGGCGAGGGTGACCTCGCAGCTGCGGGTGCCGGGGGTCTCGACGGGCGGGGCGGCGGTGACCGGGTCGTGCCAGTCGCTGGCGAACTCGGCCGGGGGCGTCGGGCCGTTCGGACCCTCGGCGGCGGCCGGGTGGGCGGTGAGCAGCGCCCCGGCGGCCAGGACCAGACCGCTGAGCATGCTCATGATCTTGAGTGATCTCATGGGGCGGAAGTGAAGCGCGGTCACCGCGGCGCGGTCCAGAGGACGATGAGCGGACATGGCGCGATCTGTTCCCTCTTGGGGAAAATCGATTGCCGCTCCCTGGGGAAAAAGCGAACCTTGCACGGTTTCCACTCCGCCGTCGCACCCCCGGCGCGCGATCCCCCACCCAGACAGACCCGGAGATCCTGGGACGCCATGCAGATTCGAGATCTTCCCTACGCCGACCCAGGGGCACCCGATGTCCGCTCGGGCACCCGGTTCCTCCTCTGGCTCGGCCGCAACCAGCTCGGCGGACAGGTGAAGGCCCTGCTCTGGGGGCTGCTCCTCCAGCTGGGCATCGCCGGACTGCCGCTCGGCGTCGGCGTCGCCGTGCAGGCGGTCGTGGACCGTGACGGCGGGCGGCTCGCACTCGCCGCCGGGCTGCTCGTGGGCTGCGGGCTCGCCATCGCGGTCGGCGACACGATGCTCCACCGCGTCGCCGTCACCAACTGGATCACCGCCGCCGCCCGGGTCCAGCAGCTCCTCTCCCGCAAGACCGCCGAGCTGGGCTCGGTCCTGACCCGACGGGTCGCAGCGGGCGAAGTCGTCTCCGTGTCCACGGGCGACGTCGAGAAGATCGGCTGGTTCGTCGAGGCGCTGTCCCGGTTCGCCGCCGCCGCCCTCTCCCTGCTGATCGTCTGCGTCGCCCTCGTCGTCTACCAGCCCGCCCTGGGCATCGTCGTCGCGATCGGCGTCCCCGTCCTCGCCCTCGCCGTGCTGCCGCTCCTCCCCCGCGCGACGCGGCGTGCGGACGTCCAGCGCGAGAAGGCGGGCAAGGCCACGGAGCTGGCCTCCGACACCGTCGCCGGACTCCGCGTCCTGCGCGGCATCGGCGGCGAGGAGCTGTTCCTCGGCCGCTACCGCGCCGCCTCCCAGGAGGTCCGCAAGGCCGCCGTGCACAGCGCGCGGATGTGGGCGCTGATCGCCGCGATCCAGGTCCTCCTGCCCGGCGTCCTGCTCATCGTCGTCGTGGCGTACGGCGCTCGGCTCGCGCTCGACGGGCGGATCACGGTCGGCGAACTCGTCACCGTCTACGGCGCCGTGGCCCTCACCCATCACCCGATGAGGAACTTCGAGGAGATCGCGATGGCCTTCTCCTTCTCCCGGCCGTCGGCGAAGCGGGCCGCCCGGGTTCTCGCGCTGACCCGCACCACGACCACCACCGACGCCGCGGGCGAGGAGCGCGAGGCGACCGGCGACCTGTACGACCCGCTGACCGGGCTCGTCGCCCCGGCCGGCCGCTTCACCGCCGTCGTCTGCGGCGACCCGGACGTGGCCGGACGGCTCGCGGACCGGCTCGGCGGACACCCGACCGAACCGGCCGAGGGGCACACCTCCGTCCTGCTCGGCGGGGTCCCGCTGGACGAGCTGCCGCTGGCGGCCGCCCGTACGGCCGTCCTCGTGCAGGACAAGGACCCGGTCCTGCTCTCGGGCACCCTGCGGGAGCTCCTCGACGTGCCTTCCTCGGGCGCGGTCCGGGCCGAGGACGCGCTCGCCGCCGCCCAGTGCGGCGACGTCCTCGACGCACTCGCCCAGGCCTCCGTCGACACCGACGGGGACCCGATGCGGACGCGGATCACCGAGCGGGGCCGGTCGCTCTCCGGCGGCCAGCGCCAGCGGCTCGCGCTCGCCCGCTCCCTGGTGACCGATCCGGAGGTGCTCGTCCTGGACGAGCCCACCTCGGCGGTCGACTCGCACACCGAGTCCCGGGTGGCGGACGGCATCGCCCGGCTGCGCGAGGGCGGGACCACCGTGGTCCTCGCCTCCTCGCCGCTGCTCCTCGACCGCGCCGACCGGGTGGTCCTGGTCCACGACGGGCAGGCGGTCGCCGTCGGCACCCACCGTGAACTGCTCGCGAAGGAGCCCCGCTACCGCGCGGTCGTCACCCGCGAGACGGACGAGGAGCTCGCCGCGGCGGGCAGCCGCCTCCACGGCATCGACACGGACGAACTCGACGCACTGGAAGGGGAAACGGCATGATCGGCCTGGCGCCACCGGAGTACGACCCGGCGGCCCCCACGACGGCGACGACGCTGCCCGTCGCGGCCGGCCCGACCGTACGGATCTACGTACGGGAGCTGCTGCGCCGTCACCGCAGGGCGTTCGCCCTGCTCATCGGGGTGAACGCGGTCGCCGTGATCGCCTCGATGACCGGCCCGTACCTCCTCGGTTCGGTGGTCGACGAGCTGAGCGCCGGGGCCCGCGACCTCCATCTGGAGCGGACGGTCGCGCTGTTCGCGGTCGCCCTGATCGTCCAGACGGTCTTCGTCCGGCTCGTCCGGCTGCGCGGGGCGATGCTCGGCGAGGAGATGCTCGCCGATCTGCGAGAGGACTTCCTCGTCCGCTCCGTCGGCCTGCCGCCCGGCGTCCTCGAACGGGCCGGCACGGGCGACCTGCTCTCCCGTATCACCACGGACATCGACCGGCTCGCCAACGCCATGCGCGAGGCCGTGCCCCAGCTGGCCATCGGCGTCGTCTGGGTGGGACTGCTGCTCGGCGGGCTCGCCGTGACCGCGCCCCCGCTCGCGCTCGCGGCGCTGCTCGCGGCGCCGGTGCTCGTCGTGGGCTGCCGCTGGTACTTCAAGCGGGCGCCGTCCGCGTACCGCTCGGAGTCCGCGGGGTACGCGGCGGTGGCCGCCGCGCTGGCCGAGACGGTCGACGCGGGGCGCACCGTCGAGTCGCACCGCCTCGGCGCGGAGCGCGTCGCCCTCTCCGACCGGCGCATCACCGAGTGGGTCGCGTGGGAGAGGTACACGCTCTTCCTGCGGTCGGTGCTCTTCCCGGTCGTCACGCTCACCCACACGACGGTGCTGTGCGGTGTCCTCCTCCTCGGCGGGGTCTTCGTCTTCCAGGGCTGGATCGACGTGGGCCAGCTGACGACGGGTGCGTTGCTCGCCCAGATGCTGGTGGACCCGATCGGGATCGTGCTCCGCTGGTACGACGAGCTCCAGGTCGCGCAGGTCTCGCTGGGCCGGCTGGTCGGCGTCCGGGACATCGAACCGGCCGCGGGCGACCACGAGGTACGCCCGGACGGGCGGGCCGTCCGGGCGGACGAGGTCCGGTTCGGCTACCGCGAGGGCGTCGACGTGCTGCACGAGGTGTCCCTGAAGGTGGCGCCGGGCACCCGGCTCGCCCTCGTGGGCCCGTCGGGCGCGGGCAAGTCCACGCTCGGCCGGCTGCTCGCGGGCATCTACGCCCCGAGGACGGGCTCGGTCACCCTCGGCGCCGCCGAGCTGGCGCGGATGCCCGCCGAGCGGGTCCGCGAGCACGTGGCCCTGGTCAATCAGGAGCACCACGTCTTCGTCGGCTCGCTCCGGGACAATCTGCTGCTCGCCCGGACCGGCGCCGCCGACGCCGACCTGTGGGAGGCCCTGTCCGCGGTGGACGCGGACGGGTGGGCCCGGGGCCTCGACGAGGGCCTGGACACGGAGGTCGGCTCGGGCGGCCGTTCGCTCACCCCGGCGCAGGCCCAGCAGGTGGCGCTGGCCCGGCTCGTCCTGGCGGACCCGCACACGCTGGTCCTGGACGAGGCGACCTCGCTCCTCGACCCGAGGGCGGCCCGGCATCTGGAGCGGTCGCTCGCCCGGGTCCTCGACGGGCGTACGGTCGTGGCCATCGCGCACCGGCTGCACACCGCGCACGACGCCGATCTGATCGCGGTGGTCGAGGCCGGCCGG
The DNA here is from genome assembly GCF_006539185.1 of Streptomyces gardneri. GTDB lineage: Bacteria > Actinomycetota > Actinomycetes > Streptomycetales > Streptomycetaceae > Streptomyces > Streptomyces gardneri. The sequence continues at coordinate 55,345 of NZ_BJMN01000005.1, read as the reverse complement.
ATCAGCGAGCTGGGCAGCCACGACGAGCTGGTGGCGGCGGACGGCGCGTACGCGGCGCTGTGGCGGTCCTGGCACGGCTGACCCGCGCGGTGGGGGCGCGCCGGCCGGCGCGCCCCCATTCCTCTCGGCAGCGGATCGCTCAGGAGCCGATGGTTCAGTAACCGATGGTGAAGCGGCGCTGGACGAAGCGGGGCAGCTCCGCCTCGTCGACGAGCGCCACGGCGGCGTCCTCGGCCGAGACGCGGCTGCGTCCCTCGGCGTCCCTGACCGGCTGGTCCTCGCCTATACGGAAGCGGCCGGTGCGCTCGCCGGGCGCGATGTCCTCGGCGGGGCTGAAGTAGGTCCATCGACGGTTCGAGGTGCGCAGCACGTTCAGGGCGTCCCGGTGGCCGCGTACCGCCGCCGCGTAGGCACGGGGCAGCCCGACGGAGTCGAGGGTCTCGTGGAGACGCTCCTCCGCGTCGGCGAGCACCACTCCGGGCTCGATCTCCAGGCTGCCGGCGCCGCCTACGACGATCAGCCGGGTCCTGGGATGGGTCTCCAGGGCCTTGAGCAGGGCCCGGGCCGCGGTGGCGTAGACGCCGGCGTCGGCGATGGAGCGCTCGATGGTGTCCGCGAGGTCCCGGGCGGCGTTTCCGGGCTGGAAGGCGCTGATCAGGACGTCGAGTCCCGGCAGGACGGCGGCGATGCCCTCGGGGTCGAGGACGTCGAGGCTCGTCCAGGTGATGTTCTCGCGGGTCTCGGCGGCCGCGGCCCCGGTGGTGTCGCGGCCGAAGGCCCTGATGTCGTGCCCGCGTGCGAGGGCCTCCGCGACGACGCGGCTGCCGATGGTGCCGGTGGCTCCGATGACTCCGATGCGCATGACTCTCCCCTGTGATCACATCCACGACGCGACTCACGTGACGCCGTGCGAAAACTATACGCCGTGAAGTTCACGGCGTGCAGTTTTCCTACACCCCTCAGCGGAGCGGTAGGGTTCCCGGATGACCGGGACTTCGGAAGCACGGACAGGGACGCCGCCGGCCGGCCGGGGACGCCGTGAGCGGCTACGGGCCGAGACCACGGCGGAGATCAAGGACACGGCTCTGCGGCTGATGGCCTCCGGCGGGCCCGACGCGATCACACTGCGGGCCATCGCCCGCGAGATGGGCATGACGGCCAACGCGATCTACGGCTACTTCGCCACCCGCGACGACCTGGTCACCACGCTCATCGACGACGTGTACTCGGCGCTCGCCGACGCCGTGGACGCCGCCTGGGCGAACACCCCTGCCGAGGACCCGGCCGCCCGGATCCTGGCCTGGACCCGCGCCTTCCGAGCCTGGGCCCTGACGAACCCCGAGGGCTTCCGGCTCGTGTACGGCGACCCCGTCCCCGGCTACCGCGCCCCCGAGGAAGGTCCCGCCCCGGACGCGGCCCGCCGGGTGTGCACCGGCCTCGCCGGACTCGCCGCGGCGGCCTGGCCGTACGCCGAACCCCTCTACCGGGACAGCGCGTTCACCTGGACCGACTTCGACGCCGGACTCCTCGACAAGGTGCGCCCGGCCTTCCCCGACCTCCCGCCGGCCGGAGTCGCCCTCGCGCTACGGCTGTGGGGGCACCTGCACGGGCTCGTCGCCCTGGAGGTGTACGGGCATCTCGGCCGCCAGACGACAAGCCCGGACAAGCTCTTCCAGGAGGAGCTGACCCGGCTCGTGACCACCCTCGGCGTCCCGCGCACCGACGCGCCGACCGACGGCCCGTCGCAAGGACGAGGACAGGGCGGCCGGAGCACGGCTCGCTGACGCTTTCATGCCTCCTCGGCGGGTCGGGTGAAACGGTCGCTCGGCTCGCCCCGGAGTCGGCCGACCGGAAGTCTGCGGCCGTAGGCCACCGACAGGAGGTCCTGGGCCGCGCCGTACACGGGCGCACCGGAGCCGTACGACCAGTCGAGGTCCTCGGCGCACAGCCGCACACCGTCGAGGTCGCAGCCGAAGAACCTCAGGCCGCTGGGCCGGATCTCGTCGAGCAGGATGTGCAGCCGGTCCTCGGGGACACGCCGATCGTGGCCGAGGGCGAGCGTGACGTCCAGCCCGTGCACCACGTCGTGGCCGAGCGCCGCCGCGAAGCCACCGACCGGTGGGGTCCAGGGGTGGTGGGCGTTGTCCCGGACAAAGGCGGAGAGCGCGGTGGTGGAATGGGCTTCCGCATCCCTGCGCGCGACCCGGTCGGTCATCCGGTGGAGGTTCCCGCGCGCCTTGACCAACTCGCCCAACGTGGCGGGCAGGGAGAGCCGGAACCCCATCGACATGTGCGCCACGACCTCGCGCACTCGCCATCCCGTGCAGAGGCTCTGTTCGTCCCACTGCTCGGTTCGCAGCGTGTCGAACAGGTCGGCCAGTTCTCGGCGTTCCGCCGCGATCGCGGCCCTGATCGCGGCCCTCGTGCCCTTGCGGGCTGTCCCGTTCTCCATGTGATCAAGCCTGCGGCCGACCGGGCGATATCTCCAATAGATAGTTGTACTGCCACCTAGAATCACGAGTTATGGAGCTTCGTCAGCTGCGCTACCTCGTCTGCGTGGTGGAGGAAGGCGGATTCACCCGCGCCGCCGCCCGGCTGCATCTGTCGCAGCCCGGCCTCAGCGCCCAGATCCGCCAGCTGGAGAAGGAGCTGGGGCAGCCCTTGCTCGACCGCTCCGGCCGATCGGTGACGCCGACCGAGGTGGGCAGGGCGGTCCTTCCCTACGCCCGCGCCGCACTGGCCGCGGCGGACGCGGTGCAGCAGACGGTGGATGCGTACACGGGCCTGCTGCGTGGCCGGGTCACGCTGGGGATGGTCTCCGGTGCCGCCGGTCACGCATTCGACATCGCCGCCCTGCTCGCGGACTTCCACGACGACCACCCCTCGGTGGAGGTGGCGCTCACCGAGGACAGCACGGAACGGATGCAGGCCGCGCTCGTGACGGGCGAGCTCGACATCGCCGTACTCGGGACGGCAGAGGAGGTGCCACCACCGGGAACGGCCTTCCAAACGGTGATCGACGTCCCGCTCGTCGCCGTTGTCGCACCTGGCGGTCCGCTGCTCGACGGCCTCGACAGCCTCGACGGCACGAGCATCCCGCTCGCCGCACTCCGCGATCGGCCGCTGATCTGCCTGCCCCGTGGCACCGGGGTGCGCGCGGCGCTCGAACGCGGCTGTTCGCAGGCAGGATTCCGCCCCCGGGTCACCTTCGAGGCGGCAGCCCCCCACCTGCTCGTACAACTCGCCGCGCGGGGCCTGGGCATCGCCGTGCTGCCCGCCGGAGAGGACGGGTCCCCGCTCGACGGACACCTCCGCACCCTGCGGATCGTCCGGCCCGAGATGCGGGCCCGTGTCGCGCTCGCATGGCAGGCCACGGGTCCCTCCAGCCCCGCGGCCCGGAAACTCCTCGACCGTCTGCGCGAGGCGCTCCCGAAACCGTCCCCGAATCCGCCGGGCGGCTAGGGGGTGTCCGGCCCTAGAAGAAGCCGAGCGCCGAGGCCCCGCCGACGCCGCCGAGCACCATGAAGGCAGGCATGAGGACCTTGAGCTCGACCCAGCTGCCGGCCCGGAAGCGCATCCCCTTGGGCGGGCCGATCGGGTACCAGCGCTTGCGGCCCACCGGGATGGGCCACAGGATCGGGCAGCCGGAGACCGTCAGGGCGTCGCCGATGTCGTGGACGAGGGCGCCGAGGACGATCGGCAGGCCGAGCCAGAGGTACTCCTGGCCGGGGCCGGTGAAGAACCAGTCCGCGCCGTTGCCGGGCTTGTCGAGGACGCCCGCGAGGATCCAGGCGCTGGTGGCGCCGAGCAGCCAGACCAGGACGTCGCTGGACATCCGGGCGGCCCGCCACAACAGCCCTTCCACGGCGAGGACCAGGTGGACGAAGAGGATGGCCAGGACCGCCCACCGGCCGCCGGTGACCGCCGCGGCGGAGGCTGCGGCACCGATCAGGACGGCCCAGAGCCAGGTGTGGGTGAGCGTCCGGTGCCCGCCGGACCTGCGGGGGTCGGCGGCGGAGCGGGTGGCCTTGTAGACGGCGTACGAGAGCTTGTCGACGACCTCGCAGAGGAGCCGGGAGACCGGCCCGAAGGCGCGGGAGATGGTCGCCGACTTGTGGTCGAGGTCAGGGGCGAGGGCGGCGCCGGCGCAGATGAGCGCGCCGACGAGGAGGACCGGCCAGGGCATGGGACGGTCGAAGGCGGCGGCCGCCGCTCCGACACCCAGCCAGGCCGCCGCTCCGGACAGTGAGTGCGCCGGTCCCATCATGGTCGCTGCCGCCCCGTTTCTCGTGCGCCGGCGCTCAGTTGACGACCGGTCGACGGACGAGCCTACCGTCCGTGATCAAGAAGGCCTCCGGCCGGTTCCCTCATCCGAGCGGAATCCAGGCAAGATGGGGGGCGTGACCCTTATCGATCGTCTTCCGCCGACCGCCGACCCCGACGCCCTCTTCGAGGCCTTCTCCTCATGGGCCGAGGACCAGGGCATCACGCTCTACCCGGCCCAGGAGGAGGCGCTCATCGAGGTGGTGTCCGGGGCGAACGTGATCCTGTCCACCCCCACCGGCTCGGGGAAGTCGCTGGTCGCCGCGGGGGCGCACTTCACGGCGCTCGCGAACGACCAGGTCACCTTCTACACGGCGCCGATCAAGGCGCTGGTGTCGGAGAAGTTCTTCGACCTGTGCAAGATCTTCGGCACCGAGAACGTCGGCATGCTCACCGGCGACGCCTCCGTGAACGCGGACGCGCCGGTCATCTGCTGCACCGCCGAGGTGCTCGCCTCGATCGCGCTGCGGGACGGCAAGTACGCCGACATCGGCCAGGTCGTCATGGACGAGTTCCACTTCTACGCCGAGGCCGACCGCGGCTGGGCCTGGCAGATCCCGATCCTCGAACTGCCGCAGGCGCAGTTCGTCCTCATGTCGGCGACGCTCGGCGACGTGTCGATGTTCGAGAAGGACCTGACGCGGCGGACCGGACGGCCGACCTCGGTGGTCCGCTCGGCGACGCGGCCGGTGCCCCTCTCTTACGAGTACGAGCTGACGCCGATCACGGACACCCTGACGGAGCTCCTGGAGACCAAGCAGGCTCCGGTCTACATCGTCCACTTCACGCAGGCGCAGGCCGTCGAGCGGGCCCAGTCGCTCATGAGCATCAACATGTGCACGCGTGAGGAGAAGGACAGGATCGCCGAGCTGATCGGCAACTTCCGCTTCACCACCAAGTTCGGGCAGAACCTCTCGCGGTACGTCCGCCACGGCATCGGCGTGCACCACGCGGGCATGCTGCCCAAGTACCGGCGGCTCGTCGAGAAGCTGGCCCAGGCCGGTCTGCTGAAGGTCATCTGCGGGACGGACACGCTGGGCGTCGGTGTCAACGTGCCCATCCGTACGGTGCTGTTCACGGCGCTGACGAAGTACGACGGCAGCCGGGTGCGCACCCTCCGGGCCCGTGAGTTCCACCAGATCGCGGGCCGGGCCGGACGGGCCGGCTTCGACACGGCGGGTTACGTGGTCGCGCAGGCGCCCGAGCACGTCATCGAGAACGAGAAGGCGCTCGCAAAGGCCGGCGACGACCCGAAGAAGCGCCGCAAGGTCGTCCGCAAGAAGGCCCCGGAAGGCTTCGTCGCCTGGAGCGACACCACCTTCGAGAAGCTGATCGGCTCCGAGCCCGAGCCGCTGACCTCGCGCTTCAAGGTCACCAACATCATGCTGCTCTCGGTGATCGCCCGGCCGGGCAACGCCTTCGACGCGATGCGCAAGCTCCTGGAGGACAACCACGAGCCGCGCAAGGCGCAGCTGCGGCACATCCGCCGGGCCATCGCGATCTACCGCTCGCTGCTCGACGGCGGTGTGGTGGAGCAGCTGGACACACCGGACGCCGAGGGCCGCACGATCCGGCTGACGGTCGACCTCCAGCAGGACTTCGCGCTGAACCAGCCGCTGTCGACCTTCGCGCTCGCCGCCTTCGACCTGCTGGACCCGGAGTCCCCGTCGTACGCCCTCGACATGGTGTCGGTCGTCGAGTCGACGCTCGACGACCCGCGCCAGATCCTCGCCGCGATGCAGAACAAGGCGCGCGGGGAGGCCGTCGGGCAGATGAAGCGCGACGGCGTCGAGTACGAGGAGCGGATGGAGCGGCTCCAGGAGATCTCGTACCCGAAGCCGCTGGAGGAGCTGCTCTGGCACGCGTACGACGTCTACCGGAAGTCCCACCCGTGGGTCGGCGACCACCCGGTGTCGCCGAAGTCGGTCATCCGTGACATGTACGAACGCGCCATGACCTTCACGGAGTTCACGTCCTGGTACGAGCTGGCGCGGACCGAGGGCATCGTCCTGCGCTACCTCGCGAGCGCGTACAAGGCGCTCGACCACACCATCCCGGACGACCTGAAGACCGAGGACCTGGAGGACCTGATCGCCTGGCTGGGCGAGATGGTGCGACAGGTGGACTCCTCGCTGCTCGACGAGTGGGAGCAGCTGGCGAACCCGGAGATCCAGACGGCCGAGGAGGCCCAGGAGAAGGCCGACCAGGTCAAGCCGGTCACGGCGAACGCCCGCGCCTTCCGGGTCCTCGTGCGCAACGCGATGTTCCGCCGGGTGGAGCTGGCGGCCCTCGACAACGTGGACGCGCTCGGCGAGCTGGACGCGGAGTCCGGCTGGGACGCGGACGCGTGGGGCGAGGCGATGGACGCCTACTGGGACGAGTACGACGATCTCGGTACGGGCCCGGACGCGCGCGGCCCGAAGCTGCTGGCCATCGAGGAGGACGCGGCGCACGGCCTGTGGCGCGTCCGGCAGACCTTCGCCGACCCGAACGGCGACCATGACTGGGGCATCAGCGCGGAGGTGGATCTCGCCGCCTCCGACGAGGAGGGCCGCGCGGTCGTACGCGTGACGTCCGTCGGACAGCTGTAGAGGAGAGACCTGACGTGACCAATCCCGCCGAGAGGCTCGTCGATCTGCTCGACCTGGAGCAGATCGAGGTCAACATCTTCCGTGGGCGGAGCCCGCAGGAGTCGCTGCAACGGGTCTTCGGCGGGCAGGTCGCCGGGCAGGCCCTCGTCGCGGCCGGGCGCACCACGGAGGGCGACCGGCCGGTCCATTCGCTGCACTCCTACTTCCTGCGGCCGGGCCGGCCGGGCGTGCCGATCGTGTATCAGGTGGAGCGGGTGCGGGACGGGCGGTCGTTCACGACCCGTCGGGTCACGGCCGTGCAGGAGGGCCGGACGATCTTCAATCTCACGGCCTCCTTCCACAAGCCGGAGGAGGGCGCCTTCGAGCATCAGCTGCCGCCCCGGCACCTGACCGACCCGGAGAGCCTTCCGGACCTCGCCGACGAGATCCGCGAACACCTCGGCGCGCTGCCGGAGGCCCTGGAGCGGATGGCCCGTCGCCAACCGTTCCAGATCCGGTACGTGGACCGGCTGCGCTGGACCCAGGACGAGGTCAAGGGCGCGGACCCGCGCTCGGCGGTGTGGATGCGGGCCGTGGGGCCGCTGGGCGACGACCCGCTGATCCACACCTGCGCCCTGACGTACGCCTCGGACATGACCCTGCTGGACGCGGTCCGCATCCCGGTGGAGCCCCTGTGGGGCCCCCGCGGTTTCGACATGGCGTCGCTGGACCACGCGATGTGGTTCCACCGGCCTTTCCGGGCCGACGAGTGGTTCCTGTACGACCAGGAGTCGCCGATCGCGACCGGCGGACGCGGCCTGGCCCGGGGCCGGATCTACGACCGCGAGGGGCAGCTCCTGGTGTCGGTGGTCCAGGAGGGCCTGTTCAGGAAGCTCTGAGCGGTCCGGTCACTCGTACTCCGTGCCGCCCTTCCGGGTCAGGTAGGCCGGGCTGACCGCCTTGGCGATGGCCCGGCCGCCGACGACCGGGCTGTACCGCTCGGTGGCGGGGCGGATGACGACACCCTCCCGCAGGTGCGCCTCGCGCCCGGAGACGGTCTCCCGGCCGCTGGCGTGCGCGAGGACGGTGTCCAGGTCGTACGGGCCGCTGTACAGACTCGGGACGAGCGGCACCTCGCCGGGTTCGAGGACCTCGGCGGGGGTCAGCCAGTGGACCTGGCCGTCGATCTCGGCCGACAGGTCGAAGAGCGCGTAGCCGACGGTCCCGGAGCGGCCGTCGGCGCCGTAGGTGAGGTCCTGCACCCCGGCTCCGTAGACCTCGCCGAAGAAGCCGATCCGCCGGGCGCCGAGGCGCTCGGCGAGCCGCTCCGCGACGGCGGGCAGTCCGTGCGCGTGGACGGCGCGCCAGTACAGGTTGCGGGGGTCCTCCTGGAGCGCGAGGCCCTTCGCCCCGTACCCCTTGGAGGAGACCTGGACGCGCCCGTCCTCGGCGTGCCAGGTCAGCAGGCAGGCCGTGCCGTGGAGCTTCTCCGTCAGGACGACGGGCTCGCCGGGCTCGAAGATGTCCGGGTAGCGCTGGAGGTTCTCGATGTCGACCCAGGGCAGCAGGTCGGGTGCCGACTCGACGTCGCCGTTCATGGTGGTCGGGATCGGTGGGACCCATTTGGTGATGCCGAGCGTCTCCGCGAAGTCGGTCCGCTCGGCCGCGGCCCGGGCGAGGTCGGTGTCGGCGAGCGCGCCGGGGCGGCACACGATGCCCTGCGACAGCTCGCCGCGCAGTCGTACGGCCCTGACCCGGTCGGAGTCCTTCCCTGCCAGGCGGCCCGTCAGCCCGAGCTCGTCGACGAGGGGGGCGGGCAGCACCGCCTGCTCCGGTATGTAGAGGGCCGCGTCGCCGGTCCGGTAGGCGCCCTTGGCGACGACGGCGCGGTAGAGGCCGACCTGGGCGAGTTCCAGGGCGTCGGCGTTGGGGTGGGGGTGGACGGTGAGGACTTCGGCGGTGACGCGCAGGGTCGACATGTCAGGACTCCGGTGGCTCGGGTTTCGTTCTCATCGGTGATCACTGTGCCGACGCGAATTTCCCTGGGCCATCGTTTTCTCGCCTGGTAGCGTCGCCGGGTTCCCGTACCGTGGCCACCCCCTTCGCTACGGTGTGTCGTCGATCCCCGGGAGGGCGTCCTGGACGACCTCGTGGCGGCGGGAGCGGATGTCGGGGCCCGGCGGGTGGAGTTTGGCGTCGCAGGTCGGGCCGAGGCCCGTGCGGCGGGAGTCCGCGCCGGTGAGCGGGCGGCCGCAGAGTCGGCAGCACACCCGGTGGGGCTCTTCCTCCGTCGCGGAATCGATCGCGAGCGCCAGTCGTTCTTCACCCATGCTGAGATCAAACCCCATTTCGACCAGGAGCGGTCCATGAGCCTGTACGACATCCCCCTGAAGACCCTGACCGGGGAGGCCGTCTCCCTCGCCGACTACCGGGACCGCGCGGTCCTCGTCGTGAACGTGGCCTCGAAGTGCGGTCTGACCCCGCAGTACGCGGGTCTGGAGCGGCTGCAGAAGGAGTACGGGGAGCGTGGCCTCACCGTGCTCGGCGTGCCCTGCAACCAGTTCGCGGGCCAGGAGCCGGGCGGTGCGGACGAGATCCAGACCTTCTGCTCGGTGACCTACGGGGTGTCCTTCCCGCTCCTGGAGAAGACGGACGTCAACGGCGAGGGCCGCCACCCGCTCTACACGGAGCTGACCAAGGTCGCGGACGCCGACGGCGAGGCCGGCGACGTGCAGTGGAACTTCGAGAAGTTCCTCGTCGGCAAGGACGGCGGGGTCACCCGCTTCCGTCCGCGCACCGAGCCGGAGGCCCCGGAGGTCCTCTCCGCGATCGAGGCGCAGCTCGCCTGAGGCGGGCCGTGGCCCCCGGCGCCGTCGGGTGACGGTGTCCGGGGGCGTTTCGGTGCCGGGCCGCTCAGGCGGTGCGGGGGCGGAGCCGGCAGCGGGCCGGGCCCGCCGCCTGGAGGGTGATCGCGGGGGCGACCGGGACCTCGGTGTCGACGGCCTCGAACTCGTACTTCTGGAGGAGCATCGCCAGGGCGACCACCGACTCCAGCATCGAGAAGTGCTGGCCTATGCAGGCACGCGGGCCGCCGCCGAAGGGGAACCAGGCGTACCGGGGGCGGGCGGCCTCCGCCTCGGGCGTGAAGCGGTCGGGGTCGAAGCGCTCCGGGTCCTCCCAGTAGGCGGGGTGCCGGTGGGTGACCCAGGGCACGACGATGACGTCCGCGCCGGCCGGGACGGTGACGCCGTCGATCTCGGTGGCGGCGACGGCTCGGCGGCCGATGGCGGGCGCGGCCGGGAAGAGCCGCATGGCCTCCTTGAGGACCTGGGTGACATACGGCAGGGAGTCCAGGTCGGCGGCGCCGGGGGTACGTCCCGCGAGCACCCGGTCGACCTCCTCGTGCGCCCGCTTCCGGACCTCCGGGTGCAGGCCGAGGAGGTGGAGGGCGAAGCCGAGGGAGGTCGCGGTCGTCTCGTGGCCGGCGACGAGGAAGACGAGGACCTGCTCGCGCAGCTCGGTGGCGCTGAAGCTGCCGTCCTCGGCGCTCTCGGCCTCGGCGAGGAGCGTGAGGAGGTCCTGCCCGTCGCCGGGGGCGCGGCCGGACTCCCGGCGGTCGGCGATGATCCGGTCGCAGACCTCGTACAGCGCCTGGTGGACGGCGGCGGCCCGGCGGTTGCCGGGGGTGGGCCAGTCGCGGGGCGTCTTGAGCGGCGAGTAGCCGCGGCGGAGGACGTAGGCGCCGACCTCGGGGAAGCAGCGCTCGACGACCTCGACGGCCGCGTCGACGTCGGTGCCGAAGAGGATGCGGGCGACGGCGCGGAGCGCGAGCCGGGCCATCTGCTGGAGGACGTCGACGGTGAAGGCGCCGTCCTCGTCCCACTCCGCGGTGAGGGCGGTGACCTCGGCGGCGATGGCGGCGGCGTATCCGTCGACGTGGCGCTTGGTGAAGAGGGGCTGGACGAGTCGGCGCTGGCGCAGATAGTCCTCGTCCTGGCTGGTGAGCAGGCCGTTGCCGAAGGACTCGCGGATCTCCTGGTAGAAGGCGTTGTCCTTGCGGAAGTTGGCCGACTCGCCGGCGAGGACCTGCTGCGCGCCCGCTGCGGAGAAGACGCCGTAGACGGTGGCGCGCATCCCCGGCGGCCCGGCGGTGATCCGGACGACGTCGCCGTGCTCGCGCTGGGCGCGCAGGAAGGTGCCCAGCGAGTCGTTCTTGAGGTCGAGCAGGGAGCCGAGCAGCGGTCGTCCCGCGAGCTCGGGCGCTTCCGCCCCCGTGGTGGTGGCCATGATCGGTTCCCCCTTGATCGTCACCGGCGGGGTGATTCTCCCCCAGGAAGTAACCCACAAGTAGACCGGGCTGAACACCCGTCCGAATACGGCCGGTTGGTCCGGCTCGGGCGACTGTCAGTGGTGTCTGCAAGGCTCGCTGCATGGACCGACCCGAGCTCACGCTGCAACTGACGATCGACTGTGCGGACCCCCAGCGGCTCGTGCCCTTCTGGCTGGAGGCCCTGCGGTACGTCCCCGACCCGCCGCCCGCCGGACACGCCTCCTGGCGGGAGTACTGGCAGGCGATCGGGGTGCCCGAGGACGAGCTGGGCGAGGACGCCGGGGAGCTGCCCGAGTCCATCGTGGACCCGAAGGGCGTGGGCCCCCGCGTCTGGTTCCAGCAGGTCCCGGAGCCCAAGACCGTCAAGAACCGCGTCCACCTCGACCTCAAGGTCGGCGGCGGCCGCGAGGTCCCGCTCGCGCTGCGCCGGGAGCGGGTGGACGGCGAGGTGGCCCGCCTGACGGCCCTGGGCGCCACGATCCTGTACGCGATGGACGAGCCGAACGGCATGGACTACTACGCGGTGGTGCTCCAGGACCCGGAGGGCAACGAATTCTGTCTCGTATGACGACGTCCGGGGCGGGGCGCCCCGCGCCCCGCCCCGGCACCGCTTGCCGGAGATGCGCCCCGCCGAGAACGCAACCGTCCAGGCCGAGAGCGTGGCGGATCGCACGCCCGCCGGATGCCCGCTATGTCAGACCCGGGCCCTAGCCTTGAATACATGTCCGATCACCACAGAGAGACCCCCAGCCCCGAAGCCCTGAACGACGCCATCCGCACCCTGTGGGCCCGCGCCGGCGAACAACGCCGCTCGCTGACCACCGACGAGCAGCGGATCTATCAGGTACTCGTGGCCGCCTGGGCCGAGGCCAAGGACGCCGAGCAGGAACTCGCCGCCTGAGGGCAGTGCTCGGCCCCGCCTGCATCGCAGCAGCAGGCGGAGCCGTAGCGGATCCCCCCGACGGGGGTGGCGGGGAGGCCGTGGCGACAGCATGCACCCGAATCCAGCCAGCCGGTAGAGGAATGGCGAGAAACGCCTGAAGGATGAAGTCCCTGCCCCTGCCTTCCTGTGCCAGAAGCCGTTCGGGTGCATCGACACGAACGAGGCAGGGCCCGTACCGAAGGGGTACAGGCCCTGTGCGCATCGATCGGTCCGCTACTTCGCGAGCGCGCGGCTGATGACCATCCGCTGGATCTCGCTCGTGCCCTCGAAGATCGTGTAGATGGCCGCGTCGCGGTGCATCCGCTCCACCGGGTACTCCCGGGTGTAGCCGTTGCCGCCGAGGATCTGGATGGCCTGGCCGGTGACCTGCTTGGCGACCTCGCTCGCGTACAGCTTGGACATGGAGCCCTCGGCCGAGGTGAAGGGCTTGCCGGCGGTCGCCATCCAGGAGGCGCGCCAGACGAGGAGCCGTGCCGCGTCGATCTGGGTGCGCATGTCGGCGAGCTGGAAGGCGATGCCCTGGTTCTCGATGATCGGGCGGCCGAACTGCACGCGGGTCTTCGCGTAGTCGAGGGCGACCTCGTACGCGGCGCGGGCCGTGCCGACGGCCATGGCGCCGACCGCCGGGCGCGAGGCCTCGAAGGTGGCCATGGCGGCGTTCTTCACGCTCGCGCCGCCGCCACCCGCCTTGGCCTTCTCCCGGGCCCTGGCGAGGCGCTCGTCGAGCTTCTCCTTGCCGCCGAGGAGGCAGTGACCGGGGACGCGGACGTCCTCCAGGACGACCTCGGCGGTGTGGGAGGCGCGGATGCCGTGCTTCTGGAACTTCTGCCCCTGCGAGAGGCCCGGGGTGTTCGGCGGCACGATGAAGGAGGCGTGGCCCCGGGAGCCGAGCTCGGCGTCCACGACGGCGACGACGACGTGGACGTTGGCGATGCCGCCGTTGGTCGCCCAGGTCTTGGTGCCGTTGAGGACCCACTCGTCCTTGCCCTCGTCGTACACGGCCCGGGTGCGCATGGCGGCGACGTCGGAGCCGGCGTCGGGCTCGGAGGAGCAGAAGGCGGCGACCTTCACGTCGTTCGCGTCGCCGTACATCTGCGGGACCCAGGTGCCGATCTGCTCCTCGGTGCCGTTGGCGAGGACGCCGACGGCGGCGAGGCCGGTGCCGACGATGGAGAGGGCGATGCCCGCGTCGCCCCAGAAGAGCTCCTCCATGGTCATGGGGACGCCGAGGCCGGTCGGGTCGAAGAACTGCTGGGCGTAGAAGTCGAGGGAGTAGATTCCGAGCTTGGCGGCTTCCTGGATGATCGGCCAGGGGGTCTCCTCACGCTCGTCCCACTCGGCCGCGGCCGGACGCATCACATCGGCGGCGAAACCGTGCAGCCAGTCGCGGACCTGCTTCTGGTCGTCGTTGAGTTCGAGCGTGAACTCGGCCATAGTTCCCTCCCAGCAGTACGTTACTTGCGGTAACAGCAGTCTGTTACCGGTGGGTACGGGCTGTCAACCTGCGGCGGAGCACTTCGGGCCGCCCGGCACCGAGTGCCGGGCGGGTGTTACGTTGCGACAGCCTCACGGAATCGCACGGGCGGGGAGACACGCTTATGGACATCACACACCGGACCACCGACCAGCAGAAGCCCGCGGAACAGCGCCGGCGCGAACTGCTGGAGGCGGCGGACCGGGTGGTGCTCCGGGACGGGCCCAAGGCGTCCATGAACGCCATCGCGGCGGAGGCCGGCATCACCAAGCCGATCCTCTACCGGCACTTCGGCGACAAGGGCGGCCTCTACCGCGCCCTCGCCACCCGCCACACGGACGCGCTCCTGTCGGCGCTCCGGGCCGCGCTCGACGCCCCCTCCGACCGGCGCCGCCGCGTCGAGTCCACCCTCGACACCTATCTCGCCTCGATCGAGGCGATGCCCCAGGTCTACCGCTTCCTCATGCACCCGGCGGAGGAGTCGCACCAGTCCGAGCAGAGCTTCGACGTCGGCCGCCACTCGGCCCCGCTGCTGCGCCGCATGGGCGAGGAGCTCGGCCAGGTCATCGCCGAGCGCGTCGACCTGGGACCCGCCGCCGACGTCCAGGCCCGCATCTGGGGCCACGGCATCGTCGGCATGATGCACGCGGCCGGCGACTGGTGGCTCGGCGAGCGCCCCTGCTCCCGCGCCGAGCTGGTCAGCAGCCTGGCCGACCTCCTGTGGGGCCGGCTCGCGATGGCCGACGACCTGCCCGGCGGTCCGGGCTTCTGACCGGACGCTCAACCCTCCAGCACGGACGCGTCACCGCCCCACGGCTGCTTGCGGATCGTCCGCAGCAGACGTGACTTGCGCCACCCCGTCACATGGTCGGCGTAGACCCCGCCCCTCAGGTGGTCCGTCTCGTGCTGGAGGCAGCGGGCGAAGAAACCCGTGCCCTCGATCCGTACCGGAGTGCCGTCCAGCCGGACGCCCTCCACCACGGCACGGTCGAAACGGGGCGTCGGCGCCTCCAGGCCCGGCAGGGAGAGACAGCCCTCGGGGCCCCGGATCACGTCGCCGTCGGCCTCCACCAACGTCGGATTCACCACATGGCCCAGGTGGCGCGTGTCCTCGTCGTCGGGGCAGTCGTATACGAAGACCCGCAGGCCCACACCGACCTGGTTCGCCGCCAGGCCCACGCCGTGCGCCGCGTACATCGTGGCGAACATGTCCTCGACGAGGCGGGCCAGTTCGGGGCCGAAGTCGGTGACGGGCGCGCAGGGGGTGTGCAGTACGGGGTCGCCGAGCAGAGTCATCGCTCGGGCGAGGCCGGAACTGCCGGGGATGGGGCGGTTTCGCATGGCCGTAAGGGTACGGTCCGCCGTGACCAGGCTGTTTCGCACGGCCTCTCACGGTGCCGCTGTTCGGGCTGCTGGCCGGATCTCGATAGGCTGAGCCCGGACCGACGCAAGGAGGAACAAGAACGATGTCAGGACACCCCGGTAATCCAGAGCCGCTGTCGCCGCGTGCCAAGCTGGCCGTGACGGCGGGCAGGGCCGCGGCCGCGGTGTCGCGGGCGGCGGGGCGCGGCAGCGGATCGGTGATCGGCGGCAAGGTCGCGCTGAAGCTCGACCCGGACCTCCTGGGTCGGCTCGCGCAGCATCTGGACGTCGTCCTGGTGTCGGCGACCAACGGCAAGACGACGACGACCCGGCTGATCGCCGAGGCACTGCGCGCTGCCGGCCCCGTGGTCTCGAACGCCCTCGGCGCCAACATGCCCGCGGGCATCACCTCGGCCCTCGCCGGCGGCTCGGACTCCAAGTACGGCGTCATCGAGGTCGACGAGAAGTACCTCGCCGGCGTCGCCCGCGACACCACGCCCAAGGTCATCGCGCTGCTCAACCTCTCGCGCGACCAGCTCGACCGCGCCGCCGAGACCCGCATGCTCGCCGAGAAGTGGCGCGAGGGCCTCAGCGGCACGAAGGCCGTCGTCGTCGCCAACGCCGACGACCCGCTCATCGTGTGGGCCGCCTCCTCCTCCCCCAACGTGGTGTGGGTGGCCGCCGGCCAGGAGTGGAAGGACGACGCCTGGTCGTGCCCCGCCTGCGGCGGTGTGATGCAGCGTCCGGGCGACGACTGGTTCTGCGGCGAGTGCGGCTTCCGCCGTCCCGCGCCGAGCTGGGCGCTCAACGGCGACCACGTGCTCGACCCGCACGGCTCGGCCTGGCCGATCCGGCTCCAGCTGCCCGGCCGCGCCAACAAGGCGAACGCCGCCACCTCGGCCGCGGTCGCCGCCGTCTTCGGTGTGCCGCCGCAGGTGGCCCTGGAGCGCATGTACCAGGTGCAGGCCGTCGCGGGACGCTACGACGTCGTCTCGTTCCAGGGCCGCGACCTGCGACTGCTGCTCGCGAAGAACCCGGCCGGCTGGCTGGAGACCTTCTCCCTCATCGACCAGCCGCCGACCCCGGTGATCCTCTCCGTCAACGCGCGCGGCGCCGACGGCACGGACACCTCCTGGCTGTGGGACGTGGACTACGGGCGGCTCGCGGGCCACCCGATCATGGTGATCGGCGACCGGAAGCTGGACCTGGCGGTCCGCCTGGAGGTCGCGGGTGTGGACTTCCGCGTCTGCGAGACGCTCGACGAGGCCGTCTCCATGGCCCCGCCCGGGCAGATCGAGCTGATCGCCAACTACACCGCCTTCCAGGACGTCCGCCGCCGCGTCGGCAACTGACCCGTAGAGGACATGCAGCATGAGTGACAGCAGCCTGCGCCTGGTCTGGGTCTACCCGGACCTGCTCAGCACCTACGGCGACCAGGGCAACGTCCTCGTCGTCCAGCGCCGCGCCGAGCAGCGCGGCCTCCACGTCGAGCGCGTCGACGTCCGCAGCGACCAGCCGGTGCCGACCTCGGGCGACATCTACCTGATCGGTGGCGGTGAGGACCGTCCGCAGCGGCTGGCGGCCGAGCGGCTGCGGCGTGACGGCGGGCTCAGCCGGGCCGCGTCCAACGGCGCGATCATCTTCTCGGTCTGTGCCGGCTACCAGATCCTGGGCCACGAGTTCATCAACGACCTCGGCGAGCGCGAGACCGGCCTGGGTCTGATCGACGTGATCTCCACCCGCGGCGAGGGCGCGCGGTGCGTCGGCGACGTCCTCGCGGACATCGACCCGCGCCTCGGCCTGCCCCAGCTGACCGGGTTCGAGAACCACCAGGGCATCACCCACCTCGGCCCGACGGCCCGGCCGTTCGCCCGGACCGTCTTCGGCAACGGCAACGGCACCGGCGACGGCACCGAGGGCGCGTACAACGACACCGTCTTCGGTACGTACATGCACGGCCCCGTCATGGCCCGGAACCCGCAGATCGCGGACCTGCTCCTGAAGCTGGCCCTCGATGTGAACGCGCTGCCGCCGACCGACGACCGGTGGTACGAGGCGCTGCGCGCCGAGCGCATCGCGGCGGCCACGCAGCCCGCCTGACGCACGCTCACGAACTCGTAGGAAACTACGGTGTCCACTGTGCGGACATCCGTTTCGGCCCCGCCACCCAGCACCGATAGGGTGGCGGGGATCCAGCCGGACGACGTGGTCCGGGAGTCGGCCCACGTTGCAAAGGTTTTTGGGCTATGCGCATTGGTGTGCTCACCTCCGGCGGAGACTGCCCCGGTCTGAATGCCGTCATCCGTTCCGTCGTGCACCGCGCCGTCGTCGACCACGGTGACGAGGTCATCGGCTTCCACGACGGGTGGAAGGGCCTGCTGGAGTGCGATTACCGCAAGCTCGACCTCGACGCGGTGGGCGGCATACTCGCCCGCGGCGGCACCATCCTCGGCTCCTCCCGAGTCCAGCCCGCGCACCTGGTCGGCGGCGTCGAGCGCGCCCGCGGCCATGTCGCGGACCTGGGCCTCGACGCCATCATCCCGATCGGCGGCGAGGGCACCCTGAAGGCGGCGAACCTCCTCTCCGAGGCGGGCCTGCCGATCGTCGGGGTCCCCAAGACCATCGACAACGACATAGCGTCCACCGACGTCACCTTCGGCTTCGACACGGCCGTCACCGTCGCCACCGAGGCGCTCGACCGGCTGAAGACGACGGCCGAGTCGCACCAGCGGGTCCTCGTCGTCGAGGTCATGGGCCGCCACACCGGGTGGATCGCGCTGCACTCCGGCATGGCCGCCGGCGCGCACGCCGTCGTCGTCCCGGAGCGCCCCTTCGACATCGACGAGCTGACCTCCCGCGTCGGCGCGCGGTTCGAGGCCGGCAAGCGGTTCGCGATCGTGGTGGTCGCCGAGGGCGCCAAGCCGCGCGAGGGCTCGATGGACTTCAAGTCCGCGGGCACGGACATCTACGGCCACGAGCGGTTCACCGGCATCGCCAACCAGCTCTCCGTGGAGCTGGAGCGGCGCCTCGGCAAGGAGGCCCGCCCGGTCATCCTCGGCCACGTCCAGCGCGGCGGCACCCCGACCGCGTACGACCGCGTCCTCGCCACCCGCTTCGGCTGGCACGCGGTGGAGGCGGCGCACCGCGGCGAGTTCGGCATGCTGACCGCGCTGCGCGGCACGGACATCGTCATGGTCCCGCTGGCGCAGGCCGTCGAGTCCCTCAAGACGGTCCCCGAGGACCGCTACAGCGAGGCCGAGTGCGTGCTCTGACGACGCCATGAGTCCAGAACCGCCCCCGGTCGCGATCGCGACCGGGGGCGGTTCTAGTCTGGTGCGGACAACAAGCGCGAATCGGGCTCCAGGAGTATGCAGATGGATCACAGCGGGCACGGCATGACCACGGATCTGCCGCCGTTCACGCTGGCGCGGGGCCTGGAGTTCTCTCCCGACCTCTTCTTCCTCATCGGCTGCCTCGCGGGGCTCGGCCTCTACGGCTGGGGTGTGGCGCGGCTGCGGCGGCGCGGTGACGCGTGGCCGGTGAGCCGGACGGTGTTCTTCACCGTCGGTGTCCTGTCCATCGCCCTGGTGACGTGCACCAAGCTCAACGACTACGGCATGGTCATGTTCAGCGTGCACATGGTGCAGCACATGGTGATCTCCATGCTGTCGCCGATCCTTCTGCTCCTCGGCGCGCCGGTGACGCTGGCGCTGCGGGCGCTGCCGGTGGCGGACCGGGGCTCGGTCGGGCCGCGCGAGCTGCTCCTGAAGCTGCTGCACAGCCGGTACATGAAGGTGATCACGCACCCCGGCTTCACGATCCCGATGTTCATCGCGAGCCTGTACGCGCTGTACTTCACGCCGCTCTTCGACTTCCTCATGGGCTCCAAGCCGGGGCACATCGGGATGATGGTGCACTTCCTGATGGTCGGCGTGGTCTTCTTCTGGCCGATCATGGGCGTGGACCCGGGCCCGCACCGGCCGGGCTACGTGATGCGGATGCTGGAGCTGTTCGCGGGCATGCCGTTCCACGCGTTCTTCGGCATCGCGCTGATGATGGCGAGCGAGCCGATGGTCGGGACGTACAAGAGCCCGCCCGCCTCGCTGGGGATCGACGCCCTCACCGACCAGAACGCGGCGGGCGGCATCGCCTGGGCGTTCAGCGAGATCCCGTCCGTGCTCGTCCTGATCGCGCTGGTCTACCAGTGGTACCACTCCGAGCAGCGGCAGGCCGTCCGCATGGACCGGGCCGCCGACCGGAACGGGGACAAGGAGCTGGAGGAGTACAACGCCTACCTGGCCTCGCTCCGGGCCAGGAGCCAGTGACGACCGGCCCGCTTCCGGCACCGGCGCACGCGGGAGCGTCCAGGGAGTAGCGCGCGCCCCCCTTCCGGGGTCACGATAGGGACGGCGACTTCCGCGGCCCCGGTCGGGAGGAGGCGGACCGATGTCCGGTCCCACGAAGACGATGGCGGCGCTCACCGGCGCGGCACTGGTTCTGACGACGACGTACACGGTGGCGCTCGGCAGCAGCGGCTGGCTGTGGTTCGGCCTCGTGGTGCTGGTGGTGGCCACGATCGGCATGGCGGCGGCGGACAGCTCGGTCCCCGCCTCTCCGCGCCGTCGCCCACCGGGCGGTCCCGGCCGGCCGGGCACGACACAGCCCTGACCACCTGATGTGCCGGGCGCCCCTGATACCGGGCGCCCCTGATCGCTACCCGCGCGGGGCGAGGACGACCCAGGTCTGGCCCGGGGCGAAGGTGAGGGGCGCCCCGTCCGGGGTGGTGAAGGTGGTGCCCGCGTCGGCAGTGGGCCGGGACCAGCGGGCCTCGTACGAGCGGCCGTCGCGCAGGACCAGCGCGGTGCCGCTGCCGGTGGTCTCGGTGTACGGGGAGACCGAGCCGAACTTGTCCTGGAACTCGGACGGGCGGATGGTGACGCGCTGGACGACGACCGTCTCCGGGGTGAGCGGTCCGGTGTCCGTGGCGCGGGCCTCGCGGCCGTCCATCGCGACCCGCCAGGCGCGGTCGGCCGCGGACCAGGTGAAGGTGTAGCGGGCTGCCGGGAAGCGGACGGTCGAGGTGTCGACCGGGGTGCCGCCGGGCGGCGCGGCCCCGAAGCGGAAGCCGATGTCCTGGGCGTTCCGCGCTGCCGGATCGGTGGCGAGGGCGCGTTCCGGGCGGAGGTAGAGGTTGTGCGGGGCGGCCCGGTCCGGGGAGCGCCGGAAGGCCCCGGGGGCGGTGCTCTCGGTGACGAGGTGCAGCGGTGCGGCGTCCAGCAGGGGGTTCAGGGCGCTCTGCGCACCGGAGTAGGCGAGCACCGGCCGGCCGAAGGGCGCGAGGAGCGATATGTCGGACTCCCGGGCGCTGCGGACGGGGCCGGTGAGCTCGGGGAGGCGGGAGGAGTACACCGCGAGGAGCCGGGTCACACCGCCCTCGACCTGTTCGACGTAGACGAGGTCGGCGGCGCCCAGGCCGGTGTGGGGGCGGGCCGCCGCCACGTTGTCGATCTTCACGGCGACGACGGGGGCGGGCCGCGCGGGGAGTCCGGTGAGCGGTGACCGGCCGGCGGGCACCGGGGTCGTGGTGACGGGCGCCGGAGTCGTGGTGCGGGGGGCCGTGGTGGCGGGCGGGGGCGTCGGTGTGGGGCTCGGCTCGCGTGGTCCTGGGTCGGAGCAGCCGTACAGACCGGCCGCCGTCGCCGCGCAGAGCAGCGCGGTGAGGACACGGCCGGGACGTCTCGTTCCGCGTTCGCCCGTCATCGTGACGCTCCCCCACCAGTGGACCACGGGCCCTCGCGCCGATACAACGGGCATGACGGACGACGAACGGGGGTCGCGGGTGTTCTACCACCTGTTGAAGCACGTACTGCTGGGGCCGCTGCTCAGGCTGCTCTTCCGGCCGCGGATCGAGGGGCTCGAGCACATCCCGGAGGAGGGCGCGGCGATCGTCGCGGGCAATCACCTCTCCTTCTCCGACCACTTCCTGATGCCGGTCGTGCTCGACCGGCGGATCACCTTCCTCGCCAAACAGGAGTACTTCACGGGGCCCGGCATCAAGGGGCGGCTCACGGCCGCGTTCTTCCGGACCGCCGGCCAGATCCCGGTGGACCGGTCCGGGAAGGAGGCCGGGCAGGCGGCGATCCGTGAGGGGCTCGGTGTCCTGGGCAAGGGTGAGCTCCTCGGGATCTATCCCGAGGGGACGCGCTCCCACGACGGGCGGCTCTACAAGGGCAAGGTCGGGGTGGCGGTGATGGCACTGACCGCCGGGGTGCCGGTGGTGCCGTGCGCCATGGTCGGCACGTTCGAGATCCAGCCGCCGGGGAAGGTCGTGCCGCGGATCCGCCGGGTCTCGATCCGCTTCGGGGCGCCGCTGGACTTCTCCCGCTTCGCGGGGTCCGCGGACGAGCGGGCGGTGGTCCGCGCGGTGACCGACGAGATCATGTACGAGATCCTGCGGCTGTCCGGTCAGGAGTACGTGGACGAGTACGCGGCGGTGGTGAAGGCGGCGGAGGCGGGGAACGACGTGCCCGCGAGAAAGTTCCGCCGCCGGGAACGCTGAGGGCGGATCCGCGCACGGCGCAATCGCCGGTGGCTGCGGTCCCGGTGCCCGTAGCGTCGTGATCATGACCAAGGGAAACGCGTTCGTACTGGGTGGGTCGGGACAGGTGGGGCGGGCGGCCGTGCGGGCCCTCGTCGCCGACGGCTGGGAGGTGACGGCCGCCTCGCGGGGCGGCGCGCGGGACGAGAGGTGGCCGGACGAGGTCCGGACGGTGCGGCTCGACCGGACCGAGGAGGGGGCGCTCGCGGCGGGGCTCGGCGACGGCTGTGACGTGCTCGTCGACATCGTCGCGTACGACGGTGGGCACGGCCGGCAGCTGACCGGTCTCGCCGACCGGATCGGCTCGGCGGTGGTGGTGTCGAGCGGCGCCGTCTACGAGGACGAGGAGGGCCGCAGCTTCGACACCCAGGACCGGCCCGACGGCTTCCCCGCCTTCCCGTTGCCCACCCCGGAGGACTGGCGGACCGTGGCGCCGGGCGACACCACGTACAGCACGCGGAAGATCGCCCTGGAGCAGGAGCTGCTGGCGGCGGGCGACGCGCTGCCGACGACGCTGCTGCGCGCGGGCGCGATCCACGGGCGGTTCAGCCCGGGCCCGCGCGAGCTGTGGTTCGTCAAGCGGGCGCTCGACGGGCGGCCGGTGCGCGTCCTCGCGTACGGCGGTGCCTCGCGGTTCCATCCGGCCCACGTGGACAACCTCGCCGAGCTCGTCCGGCTCGCGGCGTCGAAGCCGGGGAGCCGGGTGCTCAACGGCGCCGACCCCGAGGCGCCGACGGTGGCGGAGATCGGGGCGGCGATCGACGCGGTCATGGGGGTGACGAGCGAGACGGTGCTGATGGACGGGGCGCCGGACGGCACGGTGGGGTCCACTCCGTGGACCGCGCCGCATCCCGTCGTCTACGACATGACGGCGGCCGAGCGGGAGCTGGGGTACCGGCCGGTGGTGTCGTACGCCGAGACGCTGCCGGAGACGGTGGCGTGGCTGACGGAGCACCTGGGCGACCGGGACTGGCGGGAGGCCTTCACGGGGCTCGCGAAGTACGGCGTCGACTTCTTCGACTACGCGGCGGAGGACGCCTGGCTGAAGGCCCGGGGCTGACGTACGAGGAAGAGGGGCGGCCGTCGGACGGCCGCCCCTCTCCTCATCGCTCCGCGAAGGCGGTTACGGCTTCGGAGTGGCGTGCGGTGCGCACGTCTGGTCCGTCGCGTCCAGCTTGCCGCTCAGCAGGTAGGCCTCGACCTTGGTGTTGACGCACGGGTTGAGCAGGCCGGTGATGCCGTGCGAGCCGGCGTCCTTCTCCGTGATCAGGCGCGAGCCCTTGAAGCGCTTGTGCAGCTCGACCGCGCCCTCGTACGGCGTGGCGGCGTCGCGCTCGGACTGGGCGATGAGCACGGGCGGCAGGCCCTTGCCGGTCTTCACCTCGGTCGGGCGCTGGCGCGGGCCGGACCAGGTCGCGCAGGGCAGGTTCATCCACGCGTTGGCCCAGGTCATGAACGGGTACTGCTCGTGGAGGCGGGAGTTGTCCCGGTCCCACTTCTTCCAGCTGGTCGGCCAGGGGGCGTCGTTGCACTCGACCGCGGTGTAGACGGCGTTGCCGTTCTCCGAGGCGATGTTGCCGGCCGTGTCGGTGGGGTCCGAGGCGGCCGACTCGATCAGCGGCTGCGGGTCACCGGCGGCGTACGCGCTCCAGGCCTCGGCCACCGGGGCCCACATGGAGTCGTAGTAGGGGGCGTTCTGGAAGAAGCCGATGAGCTCGGCCGGTCCGACCTTGCCGCCCAGGGGCTCCTTCTTGGCGGCGGCGCGCAGGGTCTCCCACTGCTGCCGGACCTCCGCCAGGGTGTCGCCCAGGTGGTAGGTGGCGTCGTTCTGGGCGACCCAGGTCATCCAGTCCGTGAGCCGGCCCTCGAAGGCGATGTCCTGGCCGAGGTTGGCCTCGTACCAGATCGAACGCTTCGACGGGTTGACGACGCTGTCCAGGACCATGCGGCGGACGTGCGTCGGGAAGAGCGTGCCGTAGACCGCGCCGAGGTAGGTGCCGTAGGAGACGCCGACGAAGTTGAGCTTCTTCTCGCCGAGGGCGGCCCGGACGACGTCGAGGTCGCGCGCGGTGTTGAGGGTGTTGATGTACGGCAGGAGGTCGCCGCTCTTCTCCTGGCAGCCCTGGGCGTACTCGGCGGCGAGCTTGCGCTGCGCGCGCTTGTCGGCCTCGCTGTCGGGGACCGGGTCGGGCTTGGGGCCCTTGACGAACGCGGTCGGGTCGACGCAGGAGATGGGGGCGGACTTGCCGACGCCGCGGGGGTCGAAGCCCACGAAGTCGTAGGCCTTGGCGGTGTTCGCCCAGATCGCGTTCTTGGTGGTGACGCGGCGCGGGAAGCGCAGGCCGGAGCCGCCGGGGCCGCCGGGGTTGTAGAGCAGCGCGCCCTGGCGCTCGGCGGGGGTGCCGGTGGCGTTGGCGCGGTCGACCGCGATCTTGATCTTCTTGCCGTGGGGCTTGGCGTAGTCGACCGGGACGGTGACCCAGCCGCACTGGATCGGCTTCTCCAGGCCCCAGTCGGCCGGACAGTCCTGCCAGTCGATGCCCGTCTGGGCGGCCCGGGCCGCGGCGACGGCGACGCCGATCGACTCCGCGTCCCGCAGGTGCCGGTTGCTGTCGGCGTTGGCCGCCGGGGCCGCGATGGCGCCCGCGACAAGGGTGCCCGCTATCAGGGTGCCGGCCGAGCCGAGCATTGCCGTACGTCTCACGTGTCTCCCCCAGAATGGGCGCTGCCCCCGTCGCAGCCCCGTGTGTCAGGTTGTCCGGTTGATCTTTATCGCTCCCCTACACGCGTGTTAAGTCCGCACACGTGTTCTTTACCGAACCAATAACCGGTGAACGGTGTCCCGCTGAGCGGTGATCTCCCGGATTCGCCTCAGAGCGGGGCGAGTTCGGCCAGGGCCGCGTCGAGGAGGCGGCGGAGCGCGAGGGCGTCGGGGGCGACGGCGGTGACGAGGGCCGCGGGCCCGGCGAGCGGGGCGATCACGGCCCCTTCGCCGAGGAGTCTTGTTTCCACCGGTTTGTCGGTGAAGTCGGGATCCACCACGAGGAGTTGCCCGGTGGCCCGGTGGCCGCCGAGGACCGCGCCGCCGTCCCAGCCGCCGGGGGCCCCGGGGCCGTACGCCAGTTCCTGGTCGAGCAGGGGGCGTCCGGCGCGGCGGACGGTGAGGCGGGTGACGAGGGTGCCGGGCGGTTCACCGTGCCGGCCGAGGATCTGCTCCTCGCGCAGGACGAGCCGGGCCGTGGCGGCGAGCTCGACGGTGGTGCGCATCCGCAGGTCCGAGCCGTGGGCGGAGACGAGCTGCTCGGGCAGCCAGCGGAGGACGCCCGACTCCCCCACGGCGATCCGGACGTCGTACGCGGCGGGCTCGGCGCTCCGGCCCGGCAGGGCGAGCGTGGCGGCGGCCGAGTCGACCAGGAGCCGGGCCCCGTCCCGCACCTCGGCCTCGATCGCGAGCCGGTCACCTCCGAGCGGGGCGCTCATCGCCCCGACGACGGTGACCCGGGTCCAGCCGGTGGCGGCCCTGGTGCGGCGCAGGGCGAGCGGGCCGTCGCTCTCCAGGAGCGGCAACCCGCCGTCGGCAGCGGCCGCGATCCGTGCGGTGGCGCTCAGGCTCACGCGGCCGGCGCCCCGGCCGCGGTCCACGCGTCGAGCCGGTCGCGGACCCAGTCGGCGACGGGGCCGACGCCGTTCTCGGCGCGCAGGGAGGTGAAGGCGACGGGCAGCTCGCCGCGCTGCTCCTTCGCGTCGCGGGCCATGCGCTCCAGGTCGGATCCGACGTACGGGGCGAGGTCGGTCTTGTTGACGACGAGGAGGTCGGCGGTGGTGACCCCCGGTCCGCCCTTGCGGGGGATGTCGTCGCCGCCCGCCACGTCGATGACGAAGATCTGGGCGTCGACGAGCCCCTTGGAGAAGGTGGCGGTGAGATTGTCGCCGCCGGACTCGACCAGGATGAGGTCGAGCGGCCCGACCGTCTCCTCCAGCTCCTCGACCGCTTCGAGGTTGGCGGAGATGTCGTCGCGGATCGCGGTGTGCGGGCAGGCGCCGGTCTCCACGGCCTGGATGCGCTCGGGCGGCAGGACGGCGTTGCGGAGGAGGAACTCCGCGTCCTCGCGGGTGTAGATGTCGTTGGTGACGACGGCGATCGAGAGGGTGTCCCGCAGGGCCCGGCAGAGGGCGGCGACGGTGGCGGTCTTGCCGGAGCCGACCGGTCCGCCGAGTCCGACGCGCAGCGCGCGGCGGGTTCCGTCGGGGCGCCGGGCGTCGGCGGACACGGCTCCGTGGTGGGTGTGACCGTGGTCGAGGTGCATGGGACGGCTCCTGTACGAGTCGTGGACGGGGGTCAGGACGCGAAGAGGCGGACGGGCCAGGACGCGTGCTGTTCGGCGGTGAGGTCGAGCAGCGGCGCGGAGGCGGCCGGCAGCGCTTCGACGCCCTCGCGGGCCGCGGCGGTCGCGCGTGCGGCGACGTGGTCCATCTCCGGTGCGAGACGGGCGAGGACGGCGGTCGCCCGGTACGGGTCGAGGCCGAGGAGGCGTACGACCGCGGTGGCGGGGCCGCCGATCGTCTCGTAGGCGACGCAGTGGGCGGCGTCCTCCGGGCCGAGCCCCGCGGCCCGGGCGGTGGCGCCGAGGACGACGGGCTGATGGGCGCCGCGCGGGAAGGCCGCCGCCAGCGCGTCGAGTTCGGGGCTCGGCCAGGTGGCGCGGGCGGCCCGCATCAGCTGGCGGCCGAGCCTGCGGGCGGCGGCGCGCAGCGCGGGTGAGGGCGTGCGGGCGTCGGCGGCCGCGTCGAGCTCGTGCGGGTCGAGTCCGTACGCGGCGGCCGCGGCCAGGCCCGCGGCGGTGAGGCCGGCGGTGTGGAGGCGGCCGCGGCAGAAGGCCTCCAGGTCGTCGGCGTCCTTGATGCGGCCGGCCTTGACCGCCGCCTCGGCGCCGCCGGAGTGGGCGTGCCCGCCGGCGGGGAACCGCCCGTCGGCGAGCACGAGGAGCGCGGAGCGTGTCATCGTTCCGCGCCCTCAGAAGAGGAAGTAGCGCTGAGCCATGGGGAGTTCGGTGGCCGGTGCCGGTTCGACCACCTCTCCGTCGATGGTCACCGAGAAGGTGTCGGCGTCGACCTCCACCCGGGGCATGGCGTCGTTCTCCCGCATGTCGGCCTTGGTGACCCGCCGGGTGTCGCCGATCGCGGCGAACTCCTTGTGCAGGCCGAGCTTCCGGGGCAGGTCGTCCTCGATCGCCGCCCGGGCCGTGAAGTTGACGGAACCGGCCGCGGCCGCTCTGCCGAGCGCGCCGAACATGGGGCGGGGCATGACGGGTTGCGGGGTCGGGATGGAGGCGTTGGCGTCGCCCATCTGCGCGTACGCGATCTGGCCGCCCTTGACGACGGTGAGCGGCTTCACGCCGAAGAAGGCGGGGTCCCAGAGCACGAGGTCGGCGAGTTTGCCGGTCTCGACGGAGCCGATGAGATGGTCCATGCCCTGGGCGACGGCGGGGTTGATCGTGTACTTGGCGACATAGCGACGGGCCCGGTGATTGTCGGCGCGGCCGTCGCCCGGCAGCGCGCCGCGCCGCTTCTTCATGACGTGGGCCGTCTGCCAGGTCCGCATGATCACCTCGCCGATACGGCCCATGGCCTGGGAGTCGGAGGAGATGATCGAGATGGCGCCCAGGTCGTGCAGGACGTCCTCGGCGGCGATCGTGGAGGGCCGGATGCGGGACTCGGCGAAGGCGAGGTCCTCGGGGACGGCCGGGTTGAGGTGGTGGCAGACCATCAGCATGTCGAGGTGTTCCTCGATGGTGTTGACGGTGTGCGGACGGGTCGGATTGGTCGAGCTGGGCAGGATGTACGGCTCGGAGACGACCGTGATGATGTCGGGAGCGTGCCCGCCGCCCGCGCCCTCCGCGTGGTACGCGTGGACGGTCCGGCCCGCGATGGCGGCGAGGGTGTCGTCGACGAAGCCCGCTTCGTTCAAGGTGTCCGTGTGGATGGCGAGTTGGGCGCCGGTCTCCTCGCAGACGCCGAGGCAGGCGTCGATGACGGCCGGGGTGGCGCCCCAGTCCTCGTGGATCTTGAATCCGAGGGCTCCGCCGCGGAGTTGGGAGTGCATGGCCTCCCGGGACATGGTGTTGCCCTTGCCGAGCAGGCCGATGTTGACCGGGAAGGTGTCCAGGGCCTCGAACATCCGGGCCAGGTGCCACGGGCCCGGCGTGATGGTGGTCGCCTTGGTGCCCTCTGCGGGTCCCGTACCGCCGCCGACGAGCGTGGTGACACCGGTGGCGAGCGCCTGCTCGACGACGGTCGGGGAGATGAAGTGGACATGGGCGTCGACGGCACCGGCGGTGACGATCTTGCCGTTGCCGACGATGATCTCGGTCTCGGGGCCGATCACGAGGGCGGGGTGGACGCCGTCCATGGTGTCGGGGTTGCCGGCCTTGCCGATGCCGGTGATCCGGCCGTCCCGGATGCCGATGTCGGCCTTGACGATGCCCCAGTGGTCGATGATCACGGCTCCGGTGATCACGGTGTCGGGGGCGCCCTCGGCGCGGGTGGTGCGCGCCTGGCCCATGGACTCGCGGACGACCTTGCCGCCGCCGAAGACGGCCTCCTCGCCGGCGCGGCCGGGACCGCCGCAGCGGTCCTCCTCGATCTCGACGAGGAGATCGGTGTCGGCGAGCCGGATGCGGTCGCCGACGGTGGGGCCGAACAGATCGGCGTAGACGGCACGGTGCAGGTCAGGCACGGGGGCCTCCGTTCGGACCGGTGACCCCGGTGGCGGTGGCGGTGGCGGTGGCGACGACGGCTTCGGGGGCGGTGGCATCGGCAGCGGTGACATCGGCATCGAGAGGGCCCGCGGTCTCGCCCCGCAGACCCGGGACGATCCGGCGGCCCGCGATCGGGACGAGCTCGACCTCGACGGGGATGCCGGGCTCGAAGCGGACGGCGGTCCCGGCGGCGATGTGGAGGCGCTGCCCGCGCGCGGCGGCGCGGTCGAACTCCAGACCCGGGTTGACCTCGGCGAAGTGGTAGTGGGAGCCGACCTGGACGGGCCGGTCGGCGGCGTTGAGCACGGTCAGGCGGGTGACGGGGCGCCCCTCGTTGAGGGCGACGGGGTCCTCCGCGTAGAGGATCTCTCCGGGGATCATCGGCGCCCCCGCTCAGACGATGGGGTCGTGGACGGTGACGAGCTTGGTGCCGTCCGGGAAGGTGGCCTCGACCTGGACGTCGTGGATCATCTCGGGGATGCCGTCCATGACGTCCGCGCGGGAGAGCACCTTGCGTCCGGAGGCCATGAGCTCCGCGACGGTGCGGCCGTCCCGGGCACCTTCCAGGATGTGAGAGGTGATCAGGGCGACGGCCTCGGGGTGATTGAGCCTCACACCCCGCGCTCGGCGCTTCTCCGCCACGTCGGCGGCGACATGGACGAGCAGACGTTCCTGTTCGTGCGGGCTCAGTTGCACTCTTCCACCTCACAGTCGTCGACCGGGACGGGACCCGGACAGCTGCGGACCCTACCCAGCGTCAACACCTTGTTGAGCTGCGCAGAAGCGGTCAGCGGCCAGACATTGCACGTTAGGGCGGAAGTTTTTCCGGCTCGTTAACTCCGGCTTTGCGTTTCCATGATCATCAGACCGGATCGACGGTCATGGACATCAGACCCCTGAGCCCGTCCTCCAGGATCTCCACGGCCACGTCCCCGAAGAGCGCCTGCTGGGCGATGAAACCCTGGGCGACGGCGATGAGGGTGCGGGCCACGTGGTCGGCGGGGACGTCGGCGCTCAGGATGCCGCTCTCGCGGTAGGCGGTAACGAGGTCGGTCCAGGCGGCGCGCATGCCGTTGTAGCCCTCGGCGAGGGTCTTCGCCAGCTCCTCGTCGCGCAGGGTCTCCGTCCACACCTGGATGATCAGGCGCGCGAAGGCCTGCCGGTCGGCACCCTCGATCCGCTCCTCCAGGAAGAGCCGGAGCACCGCGCCGAGCAGGACGTCGGGGGTGGGCGGCGGGGTGGCCCTGGACGCCTCCTCGAACGCGCTGCGGATGCCGGCGAAGGCCTCGGTGGCGATGGCCGCGATGAGTTCGTCCTTGCCGCGGAAGTACCGGTAGACCGCGCCGGCCGAGAGGCCGACCTCGGCCAGTACGTCCTGCATCGAGGTCGCGTGGAAGCCGTTGCGGGCGAAGCAGCGCGCCGCGCCGTCGAGGATCTGCCGCCGCCGGGCGTCGAGGTGTTCCTGGGAGACACGAGCCATGCGTCGAACCTAAAACGAATATTCATTCTTGACAACTCCCGGGCTCCGCAGGACAGTGGCAACAAGAAAAACGAACGATCCTTCTCTTTGAATCGAGGACGCCATGTCCGCCACCACCACCGCCCCCGCCCTCGGCGCGGGGCGCAGAACCATCGCGGTGATGGTGCTGATCCCGACCGTCGTGGCCCTGGCCCTCTGGGCCTTCGCCTGGCCGGCGGCCCGGACGGCCCCCCGCGATCTGCCGATCGGCGTCGCCGGCCCCGCCACGGCGGTCACCGCCGTGGAGCGGGAGCTCGGCCGCCACGAGGGGGCCTTCGAGGTCCACCGGTACGAGGACGCCGCCGCGGCCCGCGCCGCGATAGCGGACCGGGATGTATACGGAGCGGTGGTCGTGACGCCGGGCGGTACGGAGCTCCTCACCGCTTCGGCGGCGAGCCCGGTGGCGGCCGGGCTGCTGCGGGAGGCCGTGGCCGCGCAGGCCCCGGAGGGCACGACCGTCCCGGTCACGGACGTGGTCGCCGCCCCGGCCGGCGACCCGCGCGGGGCCGTGCTCGCCTCCAGCCTGCTGCCGCTCGCCCTGGCGGGGGCTGCGGCGGGTGTCGTCACGACCCTGCTCGGGCTGCGCGGGACCCGGGCGGTGGCCACCCTCGTCGGTGCCTCGGTGCTCGCGGGGCTGGTCGGCACGGCCCTCGCCGACAGCTGGCTCGGCGCGCTCACCGGCGACTGGTGGGCGGAGGCCGGGGTCCTGTCCCTGACCGTCCTGGCGATCGGCTCGACGTTCGCGGGGCTCGCCGCGCTCATCGGAAAGCCGGGCTTCGGGCTCGGGGCGCTGCTCATGATCCTGATCGGCAACCCCTTCTCCGGGGTGGCGAGCGCACCGGAGCTGCTGCCCACCGCGGTCGGCTCGCTCGGGCAGTTGCTGCCGCCGGGCGCCGGGGGCTCGGCCCTGCGGTCGGTCTCCTTCTTCGACGGCGCGGCGGTCGGCGGTCCGCTCCTCGTGCTCGCCGTCTGGGCGGCGGCGGGTCTGACCGCGACCCTGCTGGGCGCCCGCGGACGCCGTACGGAGCCGGCGGCGGCTCCCCTTCCGGTGCCGGCGCCCGTGGGCTGAGCCCGCGGGCGACGAAAGACGGCCGCGTGCCCCCGCTGTAGCGGACGGGGGCACGCGGCTCTTTCGTGCGCGCGGAGGAAGGCCGGCGAAGGGCGCGGCGGCGGAGCTCTAGGAGGCGCCCGGGTCGCGGTGGTGGGCGGCGATGCCGAAGCGGCGCTGTTCGCCCGTGGCGGAGTCGACGGGCCGCAGCGCGGAGACCGAACTGATCACCTGCTCCGCCGCCGGCTCGCCCTCCGCCTCCAAAGCCTCCAGGTCAGCGGCCGAGACCAGGGCGACCAGGGGCTTCCCGTGACGGGTGACGACCACCCGCTCACCGCCGTACACGACGCGGTTGATGAGGTCGGCGAGCTCAGCCCGCGCTTGCGTCACCGGGATCTCGTAGGTCATGCTCCCCATCTTACGGCCTGTACGTCCTGTACATTTTTTACAGACAGTTCGATGGAGGTGCTCAGCCATGGACGCGCGCTACGTTCTGCCCGAGTTCACGGAGCGGACCAGCTTCGGGACCCGGACCCTCGACCCGTACTCGAAGCTCCTCGAGTCCCGGATCGTCTTCCTCGGCACGCCGGTCGACGAGACCTCGGCCAACGACGCCATCGCCCAGTTCCTGTATCTCGACCACGCGGCACCCGGCCAGGACATCTCCCTCTACATCAACTCCCCCGGCGGCTCCATCAGCGCCATGACCTCGATCTACGACACGATGCGGACGCTCTCCTGCGACGTGGAGACCACCTGCCTGGGCCAGGCCGTCTCCACCGCGGCCGTCCTGCTCGCGGCCGGCACCCCGGGCAAGCGCCTGATCCTGCCGGGCGCCCGGGTCACGCTCCGGCAGCCGACCCTGGAAGAACCCCTCCAGGGTCAGCTCAGCGACCTCGACCTCCAGGCCGCCGAGCTGCTGCGCCTGCGCGCACTGGTCGCCGGGATGCTCGCCGAGCACACCGGACAGGACCGGGAGCGGATCGACGCCGACACCGACCGGCTGACCGTCCTGGACGCACCGGCGGCCGTCGCGTACGGCCTGGCGGACCACGTGGTCGTGAACCGGCGGGCCACCGTCGGCGGTACGGAGCGGTGAGCCGGCCGTGGTCCCGGAACTGCCGCCGCTGCCGGCCCTGACGCGGGCCGAGGGTGAACTCGTCGACGCGTACCTCGCAGTCGTCGACCTCCTGGGGAAGATCAATCCATCCAGAAGCACGCATACTTATGGGGCGTTGCGCGCGGCCCAGGCCCTGGTGGGACGCGCGGAGGCGCTGCGCGAGGCCCTGACGCTCATGCATATGCGGGGCGAGGCCGAGGTCCACGCGGACACATTGGCGCGTGCTCTAAGGGTGTTGGACGGGGAGCGCCGGGCCGACCGGGTCACCGTCCCCCGTACCCCGGCGAGTTGACATAAACGCGTGTCGTGTCGAGGTCCGGTCGGCCGACACGCACCGCAGAATCCCTCCCTCGTTCGGCGTAGTCGATGAGTCGACACATGAAGCGGGGAAGTTGCGCAACAGGTGTACGCATTTGGCGGAATCGAACGTTCCATCGCTGGTACGCGGCTCGTAGGCCAAACCTCCGAAGATCACAAAGGCGGTCTGTCCACCCGAACGGATCAGTCGTGAGGAGCCTCACATATCGCCGTTTCAGCTCGGTTTTCGCCCATGTCGTGGGTCAAGATCCCTGTCGACGACAAGCCCCCGCCACCGCGGCGGGGCGGTCCGGGCGGACGCCGAGTCCTGCCGCTGTCCCGGACGTCTGGTCGACAGGAGTGGATCGGCAGGAGTGGAGGACCCAATCAGTACGGGGCGTTCGCGCTGTCACGACAGCGAGGGCCGTCCCTTGGGGTGAAGCCGCAGCCGCGGCCGGGCATCTTCGCCAGCCCGAACCCGACAGGTCATCCTTCGCAGGCGGCTGACGAAGGGTTGCGCATGACCGCGCAGATGCATGTCCCGTCCCTGCTGTCCCGGGCCGGAGCCGTCTCGGCTCTCACCCTCGCCGCCGTCGGCGGCACGCTGTTCGCACCAGGTGCGGCACCGGAGGCCCAGGCAGCGACGACGCACGCGAACAAGGCACTGAGCGTCGCCGTGTCCAAGAAGGGATCGCCCTACCGGTACGGATCCGCCGGACCCTCGCGGTTCGACTGCTCCGGCCTGACGCTCTACGCGTACAAGAAGGCGGGCAAGTCGCTGCCACGCACCGCGCAGCAGCAGTACAACAAGACCCGGCACATCTCCAAGGCCAGCAGACAGAAGGGGGACCTGGTCTTCTTCCACTCCGGTGGGAAGGTGTACCACGTCGGCATCTACGCCGGCAGCGGCAAGATCTGGCACTCGCCCAAGACGGGTTCCTGGGTGAAGCTCGACAAGATCTGGTCGTCGAAGGTCTACTACGGCCGCGTCCGGTGACGGCCCCCGGGCGCTGACCTCCGACGAGGGGTGCGGTGGCGCCGCCACACCCCTCGCCTCAGCGGTACGAGCCCGACAGCGGGGCCATCGTCCACGGCAGGGTGATCCAGACCGTCTTGCCGCCCTCTTCGGTCGGTGTGACCGAAAGGCGGCCACCGGCCTCCGCCGCGAGCACGCGGATGATGACCATGCCCCGCCCGTTGTCCTGCTGGACCGCCGCCGGAAGGCGGCGGGGCCAGCGGGGATGGCTGTCCGTCACACCGATGTGCAGACGCTCCTCCCGCTCCAGGCGGAGGTCGACCGTGAAGGTCGGCGACTGCCCGAAGGTGTGCTGGACGGCGTTGGTTGCCAGCTCCGAGATGATCAGCCGGATCGAGTCCGCGATCTCCGCGTCGCCGTCGAGCCCCCAGTCCCCCAGCACGTCCGCGACGTATCTGCGTGCCGTGCGGACCGAGGCGGGATCGCTCGGCAGAGTGACGGATACTTCCTGATGGTCTGCCATGGCGGCGCTGTCCCTTTCCCGCCGGGGACACCACCCCGGATTGCGCTTCGCGTCAGAGTGCCACCGATCGTGCCGCCCCGTACGGCGTTCCACCACGATATGTGCGCATCTATCGCCCGAAGCAGTGAACTCTGCTGCCCGGAAACGCTCTTGGGCAGTCGAGTCGACGCGGTCAGGCGGCGGGTGCGGTACGCAGGATCGTCCGCACCGCCCGGTCGAGTTCGGAGTCCGTCAGGTCCGCGCGGGCCGTGAGCCGCAGTCGCGAGATGCCGTCCGGGACGGACGGGGGACGGAAGCACCCGACCGCCAGGCCCTGTTCGCGGCAGTCCGCCGCCCAGCGCAGCGCCGCCTCGGGCGAGGGGGCGCGCACCGAGACGACGGCCGCGTCCGGCCGCGCCGCGGTCAGCCCGGCCGCCGTGAGGAGCTCGTACAGCGTGGTGGCGACGGTCCGCGCCCGCCCGGCGAGCGCCGGTTCGGCGGCGATCAGCCGCAGGCTCGCGAGCGCGCCGCCCGCGGCCGCCGGGGCGAGCCCGGTGTCGAAGATGAAGGTGCGCGCCGCGTTCACCAGGTGCTCGATGACACGGGCCGGGCCGAGGACCGCGCCGCCCTGGCTGCCCAGGGACTTGGAGAGGGTGAGCGTGGCGACGACGTCCTCGTCGCCCGCGAGACCGGCCTCGTGCAGAGCGCCCTGGCCGCCTTCGCCGAGGACACCGAAGCCATGGGCGTCGTCGACGACGAACCCGGCGCCGTGGGCACGGCAGGCGTCGGCGAGCTCCGGCAGGGGCGCCTTGTCGCCGTCGACGGAGAAGACGGAGTCGCTGACCACGAGCGCCCGGTGCGCCGGCCGCGCCTCCAGGGTCTTGCGCACGGCCTCGGGGTCGGCGTGCGGCACGACGGCCGTCTCGGCGCGCGCGAGCCGGCAGCCGTCCACGATGGAGGCGTGGTTGGAGGCGTCCGAGACGATCAGCGAGTCCCGGCCGCCGAGCGCGGTGAGCGCGGCCAGGTTGGCGGCGTAGCCGGAGGAGAAGACGAGGGCCGCCTCGAAGCCGCAGAAATCGGCGAGTTCGCGCTCCAGGCGGGTGTGCAGCCGGGTCGTTCCGGTGACGAGCCGTGAGCCGGTGGCGCCCGCGCCCCAGCGCCTCGCCGCCTCGGCCGCCGCCTCGGTGACCTCCGCACGGCGGGTGAGGCCCAGGTAGTCGTTGCTCGCCAGGTCGAGGAGCTCCGACTCGGCGGCGCGGGGCCGCAGCGTACGGACGAGACCGGCTTCCGCCCGGCGGCGCGCCTCGGCGTCGGTCCAGTCGAACGCGGTCCGGCGCGGGCCCTCGGCCCGGGCGTCGTCGGCCTGTGGCATGCGGCGATCCTTTTGTAGGCAGCCCACAGACCCTAACCGGAGTCCGCCGAGGTCGTGATGTGGTCATCCACACACCTCGTTCGGAGGCGTTTGTTCGGATCCTCCTTGGCCCGAGGGCGGGCGGTAGGCAAGGATCAGCGTTTATGGACCTGCTGAACACGCTGGTGGAGAAGGGGCTGCGGCGCGAGCTGCCGACCCGTGAAGAAGCGCTCGCCGTACTGGCGACATCCGACGACGAGCTGCTCGATGTGGTGGCGGCTGCCGGGAAGGTGCGCCGTCAGTGGTTCGGACGGCGGGTGAAGCTCAACTACCTGGTCAACCTGAAGTCGGGGCTGTGCCCCGAGGACTGCTCGTACTGTTCGCAGCGGCTCGGCTCCAAGGCCGAGATCCTCAAGTACACGTGGCTCAAGCCGGACGAGGCGTCCCAGGCCGCCGCCGCGGGTGTCGCGGGCGGGGCCAAGCGGGTCTGCCTGGTGGCGAGCGGGCGCGGTCCGACGGACCGCGACGTCGAGCGGGTCGGCAAGACCATCGAGGCGATCAAGGAGCAGAACGAGGGCATCGAGGTGTGCGCCTGCCTCGGTCTCCTCTCGGACGGCCAGGCTGAGCGGCTGCGGGATGCCGGCGCCGACGCGTACAACCACAACCTGAACACCTCCGAGGCGACGTACGAGGGGATCACCAAGACCCACACGTACGCCGACCGGGTGGACACCGTGCAGAAGGCGCACGCCGCCGGTCTGTCGGCCTGCTCCGGTCTGATCGCGGGCATGGGCGAGACCGACGAGGACCTGGTCGACGTCGTGTACGCGCTGCGCGAGCTCGACTCGGACTCGGTGCCGGTCAACTTCCTCATCCCCTTCGAGGGCACGCCGCTCGCCAAGGAGTGGAACCTCACCCCGCAGCGCTGCCTGCGGATCCTCGCGATGGTGCGGTTCGTCTGCCCCGACGTCGAGGTCCGCATCGCCGGCGGCCGTGAGGTGCACCTGCGCTCGATGCAGCCGCTGGCGCTGAACATCGCGAACTCGATCTTCCTCGGCGACTACCTGACGAGCGAGGGCCAGGCCGGCCAGGCCGACCTCGACATGATCGCGGACGCGGGCTTCGAGGTGGAGGGCGCGGGCACGACGACGCTGCCCGCGCACCGGGCGGACGCGCTCGCGGCGGCGGGCGCCGCCGCGGCCGGCGGCTGCGGTTCGCACGCCTCGGCGGAGGGCGCGGGCTGCGGCTCGCAGGCTCCGGCGGAGGGCGGCGGCTGCGGTTCGCACGCGGGCGGCGGCTGCGGTCCCTGCGGTGGCCACGCGGCGCCGGCGGCCGAGCCGGTGGCGGCCGAGGCTGCTGCGACGACCGAGACGGTCCCCGCGGCGAACACGGCGCGGACCGACCTGGTCGCGGTACGCCGCCGGGGCGCCGGCACGGACCTGGCGCCGAATGCGTAACGACGAACTCCTCGCCCTGGACCGGGCGCACGTCTGGCACCCGTACGGCCCCATGCCGGGCCGCACGGACCCGCTGGTCGTCGCGTCCGCGTCCGGGGTGCGGCTCCGGCTCGCCGAAGCCGCCGAGGGCCGCGACGAGTTGATCGACGGCATGTCCTCGTGGTGGTCGGCGATCCACGGCTACAACCACCCCGTGCTCAACGAGGCGGTGCGCGGCCAGCTCGACCGGATGAGCCACGTCATGTTCGGCGGGCTCACCCACGAGCCGGCCGTCCGCCTCGCCGCCCGTCTCGTCGAGATCACCCCCGAGCCGCTGCGGCACGTCTTCCTCAGCGACTCGGGTTCGGTCGCCGTCGAGGTCGCGGTCAAGATGTGCCTCCAGCACTGGCGCTCGGTGGGCCGCCCCGGCAAGCAGCGGCTGCTCACCTGGCGCGGTGGCTACCACGGGGACACCTGGCAGCCGATGTCGGTGTGCGACCCCGAGGGCGGCATGCACGAACTGTGGTCGGGGGTGCTCCAGCGGCAGGTGTTCGTGGACGCCCCTCCGGTCGCGTACGAGGAGTCTTACGCCGAGCTGCTGCGGACCGAGATCGCGCGGCACGCGGACGAGCTGGCCGCGGTGATCGTCGAACCGGTCGTGCAGGGCGCGGGCGGGATGCGGTTCCACGACCCGGCGTATCTGAAGGTGCTGCGCGAGGCCTGCGACGCGCACGACGTCCTGCTCGTCTTCGACGAGATCGCGACCGGCTTCGGCCGCACGGGCACGCTGTTCGCCGCGGACCAGGCGGGGGTCTCCCCCGATGTGATGTGTGTGGGCAAGGCGCTGACCGGCGGCTATCTGTCGATGGCGGCGACGCTCTGCACGAGCCGGGTCGCCGACGGGATCTCCCAGGGCGAGGTCCCGGTCCTGGCGCACGGGCCGACCTTCATGGGGAACCCGCTGGCCTCGGCGGTGGCTCTCGCCTCGATCGACCTGCTCCTCTCGCGGGACTGGGCCGTGGACGTCAAGCGGATCGAGGCGGGGCTGCGCGACGGCCTCGCTCCGGTCGCCGACCTCCCGGGCGTGAAGGACGTGCGGGTGTGCGGCGCGATCGGGGTCGTCCAGCTCGACCACGACGTCGACATGGCGGCTGCGACGCGGGCGGCGGTCCGGGCGGGCGTGTGGCTCCGCCCCTTCCGGGACCTCATCTACACGATGCCGCCGTTCGTGACCGGTGACGAGGACCTGGCCCGGATCTGCGCGGGGGTCCACGCGGCCGCCGCGGCGGGCTGAACGACAGACAGACGGACGGAAGGACAGGGACAGCAGTGGGAATCGTCGTGGTCTCCGGTACGGGGACGGAGATCGGCAAGACGGTCGTGACCGCGGCGGTGGCCGCCGTCGCCACGGCCGCGGGCCGGTCGGTCGCGGTTCTGAAGCCGGCGCAGACCGGGGTCGGGCCGGACGAGACGGGGGACGCGGACGAGGTGGTCCGGCTGTCCGGCGCCGCGGCCTCGGTCGAGCTGGGGCGTTTCCCCGAGCCGCTGGCTCCGGGCACGGCCGCCAAGCGGGCCGGGCTCGCCCCGGTCGGACCCCGGCAGGTGGCCGAGGCGGCCCACGCGCTGGCCGCCTCGCACGATCTGGTGCTCGTGGAGGGGGCGGGCGGTCTGCTCGTCCGCTTCGACGAGGCGGGCGGCACGCTCGCGGACGCGGCGGCGCTGATGGGCGCCCCCGTCCTGTGCGTGGTCCCCGCGGGTCTCGGGACGCTCAACACGACGGCTCTGACGGCCGAGGCGCTGGCGGCGCGCGGCATCGAGCAGCTCGGCGTGGTGGTCGGCAGCTGGCCGGCCGAGCCGGACCTGGCGGCCCGCTGCAACCTGGCGGACCTGCCGGAGTCGGCGGGCGCGCCCCTGCTCGGGGCCGTACCGGAGGGTTCGGGGTCGCTCGGTCCTGCGGAGTTCCGCGCGGCGGCGGCCGACTGGCTGGCCCCGGCGCTCGGCGGGGCGTGGGACGCGGAGGCGTTCCGTACGGAGTTCGCCGCCGAGTTCCGGGCGGAATCCGCCGCCGACTCCGGGGACGACGGCCTCCGGGGCTGATCCGGCGGCGGACTCCAAGGGGGGGTGTCCTGTGGATCAGTCGAGACCCGGCGAGGCGGGCCTGATCGGCGAGGCACCCCGAGGCCCTGTCCGGCCGTCATCCGCGGGACAGGGCCCCGCGAGCCGGGCCTGATCGGCGAGGCACCCTCTAGGCTGGGCGCATGCGCGCTCGTGTTCAGGAGATCGTCTTCGACTGTGCCGATCCGGCTGCCCTCGTGCGTTTCTGGGCGGGCCTCCTCGGAGGTGACCCGGTCGACCGCTCCGGCGACTGGTCGTACGTCGATCCGCCGGAGTTCGTCCGGCTCGCCTTCCAGCGTGTGCCGGAGGGCAAGTCGGTGAAGAACCGGGTCCATCTCGACCTGGAGGTGGCGGACCCGGACCGGGCCGCCACGGAGGCGGGTCCCGCCGGTGCGGTCCGCGTCGGCGGTCTCGTGACCGACGAGCAGGGCTCCTTCCAGGTCATGCGGGACCCGGAGGGCAACGAGTTCTGCTTCGTGACCGGGTGAGGGACGTCCGATGACGACCTCTCCGACTCCCCCGGCGCCCCGGGTCCACCACCCGCTCTTCGCGCGCTTCTACGCCCGCGTCAGTGTGTCGGCCGACGCGCGTGGCGGGCTCGCCGCCCTGCGCCGGGAGCTGCTCTCCGGGCTCACCGGCCGGGTCGTCGAGATCGGGGCCGGGAACGGGCTGAACTTCGCGTACTACCCGGCCGGCGTCTCGGAGGTCGTGGCCGTCGAACCGGAACCCCGGCTGCGACGGCTCGCCGAGGAGGCCGCTCGGCGGGCGACCGTCCCGGTGACCGTCCGGCCCGGCACGGCCGAGGCCCTGCCCGCGGAGGACGGTGTCTTCGACGCGGCCGTGGCCTCGCTGGTGCTCTGCACGGTACGGAGCGTGCCGCAGGCCCTCGCGGAGGCGCGGCGCGTCCTGCGTCCCGGCGGCGAGCTCCGTTTCTTCGAACACGTGGCGGCGGGGACACCGGGGCTCGCGCGCGTACAACGGGGTCTGGACCGTACGGTCTGGCCGCTGCTCTTCGGCGGCTGCCACACCTCGCGGGATGCGGTCGCGGCGATCGGGGCGGCGGGGTTCGCCCTCGGCCCGTACCGCTCCTTCGACCTCCCGGAGAGCGGGCCGCGCCTGCCGAGTTCCCCGTGCGTGCTGGGCACGGCCCGACGGTGAGCGGCGCCGTCCCACCCGCCGGAACTCCGTGGCACCGGCTCCGACGCGCGTGATGGGATCCGGCCATGACCGATCCGCAGATACGTTCCGCCCGGCCCGACGAGGCCGAAGCCGTCCTGGCCTTCTGGCAGGAGTCCGCCGAGGGGACGTCCATCTCGGACGACGTGCACGGGGTCGCCCGGCTCGTCGAGCGGGATCCGGACGCGCTCATCCTCGCGGTCGCCGACGGGGTGATCGTGGGCTCCGTGATCGCCGGCTGGGACGGCTGGCGCGCCTCCCTCTACCGGCTCGCCGTGCTGCCCTCCCAGCGTCGGCGCGGGATCTCCACCGCACTGCTGCGCGCGGCGGAGGAGCGGTTCGCCTCGCTCGGCGGCCGGCGCGCGGACGCGATGGTCCTGGAGGCGAACGAGACGGGCCGACGACTGTGGGCGGCCTCCGGGTACGAGCGCGAGGAGCGCTGGCGCCGGTGGGTGAAACCGCTCAACGGCTGATCACGACTGCACTTTGCCCGTCCTTTACTATGGTTCTTCATCCCGACGACCGAAAGGTGTGAGCGTCCGCCCATGGGCGAGCCTCCCAGTAGCACTGGTTCCACGTTCCGACATCGAGCGATCCTCTCCCCTCTGGCTGATCATGGGACGGAGGTGAACCGATGACCGAAGTGCTTCTGCTCGTGCTGGCGCTCCTGCTCTCGCTCGCGTGCGGCGCCTTCGTCGCGGCCGAGTTCTCGCTGACGACGGTCGAGCGCGGCGAGCTCGAAGCCGCCGCCGAGCGCGGCGAGCGCGGCGCGGCGGGCGCCCTCAAGGCCGTCCGTTCGCTGACCTTCCAGCTCTCCGGAGCCCAGCTCGGCATCACCGTCACCAACCTGGTCGTCGGCATGCTCGCCGAGCCCTCGGTCGCCAAGCTGATCCAGGGCCCGGTCGAGGCCCTCGGCCTCTCCCCCGCGGTGGCCTCCTCGGTCGCCCTCGTCCTCGGCACCGCCCTGTCGACCGTCGTCCTGATGGTCGTCGGCGAGCTGGTCCCGAAGAACTGGGCGATCTCCTCGCCCCTCGCGGTCGCGAAGGTGGTGGCGACCCCGCAGCGGGTGTTCACGGCCGCCTTCAAGCCGCTGATCAGCCACCTCAACAACACCGCGAACCGCATCCTGCGCCGGCTCGGCATGGAGCCGACCGAGGAGCTGGCCTCCGCGCGCTCCCCGCAGGAGCTCGTGGCGCTCGCCCGGCACTCCGCGAAGGAGGGCGCCCTGGAGGCGGACACGGCCGAGCTGTTCGTCCGTACGCTCAACCTGGCGGAGCTGACCGCCGAGAACGTGATGACGCCCCGCGTCCAGGTCACCGCCCTGGAGGTGCAGGCCACCGCCGAGGACGTGGCGAACGCGACCCGCGCGACCGGCCTCTCCCGCTTCCCCGTCTACCGGGGCAACCTCGACTCGGTCGTCGGCATCGCCCACATCAAGGACGTGCTGGCCATACCGGCCGGCGAGCGGGCGCGCCGCCGCATCGGCGAGATGCTGCGCGAGCCGCTGCTCGTCCCGGAGACCCTGACCGTGGACCGTCTCCTCGACCGGCTCTCCGGCAAGCAGACGATGGCCGTCGTCATCGACGAGTACGGCGGCACGGCCGGGGTCGTGACCCTGGAGGACATCGTCGAGGAGGTCGTCGGCGAGGTCCGCGACGAGCACGACCCGCACGAGACGCCCGACCTGGCCCGAGCGGGCGAGGACGCGGACGGCCGCGAGCTGTGGTCCGCCGACGGCGCCGCCCGTACGGACCAGGTGGGGGCCATCGGCCTCCGGGTGCCGGACGGCCCGTACGAGACGCTCGCGGGTGTCGTCGCCAACGAGCTGGGACGTATCCCGGCCGTCGGCGACACCGTGGAGCTGGCGGGCTGGCGGCTGGACGTCGTGGACGCCTCCGGGCGGCGCGCGGCGCGCGTGCTGATGCACGCCCCCGCACACACCGCCTCGCACGACTCCGACGAGACCGGGGAGGCCGGCCGATGATCGTGATCCAGCTGTTGATCGGTCTGCTGACCCTGGTCGTCAACGCGTTCTTCGTCGGCGCCGAGTTCGCCCTGATCTCGGTCCGCCGCAGTCAGGTCGAGCCGCTGGCCGAGGCCGGGAACCGGCGGGCGCGCAGCGTCGTCTGGGGCCTGGAGCACGTCTCCGCGCTGCTCGCGGCGGCCCAGCTCGGCATCACGCTCTGCACCCTGGTCCTCGGCATCGTCGCCGAGCCGGCCATCGCGCACCTCCTGGAGCCGGTCTTCGACGCGGTGGGCGTGCCGCACGGCCTGGTGCACCCGATCTCGTTCGTGATCGCGCTGAGCGTGGCCACCTATCTGCACATGCTGCTCGGCGAGATGGTCCCGAAGAACATCGCGCTCGCCGAGCCGACGCGCACCGCGCTGGCCCTCGGCCCGCCGCTGGTGACGCTCGCCCGGGCGCTGCGGCCGGTGATCTTCACGATCAACGCCTTCGCCAACGCGCTGCTCAAGCTGCTGCGGGTGGAGGTCAAGGACGAGGTCGCCGCGACGTTCTCGGACGACGAGCTGGCCCGTATGGTCACCGACGCGGGTCATGCCGGGCTCCTGGACGACCGGGCCGCCGAGCGGCTGCACGACGCCCTGGAGCTGGGCCGCCGTCCGGTGCGGGACGTCGTGATGCCGGCGGAGAAGGTCGTGTACGCGCAGGTCGGCACCACTCCGGAGGAGCTGGAGGTCCTGTCGGCCTCGACGGGCTACTCGCGCTTCCCGGTGGTCGACGCGGAGCGCAGGATCCTCGGCTATCTGCACGTCAAGGACGCCCTGGACGTCACCCCGCGCGATCTGCCGTTCCCGGTGTCGGCGCTGCGGCCGATCGCCCGGGTCCGGGCGGAGACGCCGCTGGACGACGTCCTGACCGCGATGCGCCGGAGCCGGACGCATCTGGCGGCGGTCCTCGACGAGGACGGCAAGCCGAGCGGTCTCGTGACGATGGAGGACGTGCTGCGCGAACTGGTGGGGCGCCCGGCGGCACCGTGAGCCGTGTGAACGCCGACTGCGCGCCATGACGAAGGGCCCCGGATTTCTTCCGGGGCCCTTCGGGGTTCTCGGGGGCGTACGAGGGCTCAGAGCGCGGTGGCGGTCAGCCAGGCGTCGAGGAGGGCGCGGTCGCCGGTGTGGGCGAAGCGCGGGTCGTCGGCGGCGTAGCGGCGGTGCAGGAGGAGGAGCAGGTCGCCGCTGTCGCCGGTGACGCTCGCGGTCGGTTCCGTACGGGCGGCGGACGCCTCGCTTCCGCGCCGCCAGGTGAAGCCGCCCCCGCCGAGCATGAGCGTCCAGACGGTCCCGGTGTCGCGGGCCGTGAGCCGGAGCAGGTCGGCGTCGCGGTCGAGGTGGGCGATCCGCTCGGCGGTCCACGGCACGTACAGGAGGGTGGCGAGGTGGTGCTCGATGCCCTCGGCGGCCGTGTCGGGGTCGACCGGTTCCGCCGTCCCGGCCAGGGCGATCTGGGCGTCGGCGAGGTGCACGACGGCCTCGAAGAGCACATGGCGCGGGTAGTAGCCGGCGCGCGGTTCGGGTCCCGGGGACCAGAGCGGGGTGTCCGGGTCGGCGGCGCGCAGGGTCGTGACGAGGGCCTCGGCGCCGGCGGCGAGCCAGCCGGGGTACGCGGCGGGGTGCCCCGGCAGGTCGAGCGGGACGTCCTGGGCGGAGACGCGGGCGGTGGCCCGGGTGCGGACGAGGTGCTCGGCCCAGTGGTGGACGGTGCCGAGGTGCCGGGTCAGCTCGGCGAGGGTCCAGCCGGGGCAGGTGGGCACGGGGGTGGCGGGGTCGGCGTCCCGGACGGTGGCGACGAAGCGGCGGGCCTGCCGGGCGAGGGCCTCGCAGGCGGCGGCGTGGGTGTCCTCGGTGAGGCCGAAGCCTTCGGAGACCTTGAGCAGTTCGTCCCGCCAGGGGCCTTCCGGGTGGCGCAGGGCCGCCGCGCGGAAGTGCCCGTCGAGGGCGCGGCGGTCGGCCGCCGGGAGCGCGGAGAGCGTGGCCGCGGTGCCCTCCAGCCACTTCACGGCCGTGTCGGGGTCCAGGACCTCGTCGTCGCTCGTCTCGACGGCCGTCACCAGCTCGGCCAGGGCCTCCGCCAGTGTGCTCAGGAGCGCGTCGCTCATCGGATCTTTCCCCTCCGGGTCCTCCACGGCATCCCGCGCATACCGCGCGGTATGATCTCTCCGCCATGGAGATCAATGCCACCTACACCAGTCTCGTCGCCCTCGGCGACAGCTTCACCGAGGGTATGTCGGACCTGAAGCCCGACGGCTCGTACCGGGGCTGGGCCGACGTCCTCGCGGGCCGGCTCGCCGCCCGTACGCCCGACTTCCGCTACGCGAACCTCGCCGTGCGCGGAAAGCTCATCGGCCAGATCGTCGACGAACAAGTCGACCTGGCCGCAGGCATGAAGGCCGATGTGGTGACCCTGGTCGGCGGCCTCAACGACACCCTCCGGCCCAAGGTCGACATGGTCCGCGTGCGGGACCTGCTCACCGAGGCAGTGGAACGCCTCACACCCTCCTGCAAGCAGCTGGTCCTGATGCGCAGCCCCGGTCGCGAGGGGCCGGTGATGGAGCGCTTCCGCCCCCGCATGGAGGAGCTCTTCATCCACCTCGACGAGCTCGCCGCGCGGCACGGCGCCCTGGTCGTCGACCTGTACGGGACGCCGGCGCTCGGCGATCCCCGGCTGTGGGACGTGGACCGGCTCCATCTGACCGGCGACGGGCACCGGCGGGTGGCCGAGGCCGTGTGGCAGACGCTGGGCCTCCCCGCGGAGGAGGACTGGCGGGTCCCGCTGCCCGCGGCCGGGCGGCCCGCCTGGGCGAGCCGGCGGATCGCGGACGCCCGCTTCGCCAAGGAGCACCTGGGCCCGTGG
The DNA here is from genome assembly GCF_006539185.1 of Streptomyces gardneri. Classification (GTDB taxonomy): domain Bacteria; phylum Actinomycetota; class Actinomycetes; order Streptomycetales; family Streptomycetaceae; genus Streptomyces; species Streptomyces gardneri. Next base: position 10,574 of record NZ_BJMN01000005.1, on the reverse strand, counting down.
ATCGGACGGCGACTGACCGGCCGTTCCTCCGGCGACGGCCGCGCGCCCAAGCGCCCCCAGCTGCTGCCCTACGAGTCGCCGGCCGGTCCGTGAGCCGACGGCGGGTCACCTCCGTGACCTGCGTCTCGTAGCAAGCTCCACATAGGACCGTGGCGCTGGCCTGCAGAAACCGCCAGTAGACTCTCTCCACGTGACTGCTGTGACTGCGAAGCCCCGCATCCCCAACGTTCTGGCCGGCCGCTACGCCTCCGCGGAGCTCGCCGTCCTCTGGTCCCCCGAGCAGAAGGTGAAGCTGGAGCGTCAGCTGTGGCTCGCCGTGCTGCGAGCGCAGAAGGACCTCGGGATCGAGGTTCCGGACGCCGCCCTCGCCGACTACGAGCGCGTTCTCGACCAGGTCGACCTCGGCTCCATCGCCGAGCGCGAGAAGGTCACCCGGCACGACGTGAAGGCCCGGATCGAGGAGTTCAACGCCCTCGCCGGCCACGAGCACGTCCACAAGGGCATGACCTCGCGCGACCTCACCGAGAACGTCGAGCAGCTCCAGATCCGCCTCTCCCTGGAGCTGATGCGCGACCGTACGGTCGCCGTACTCGGCCGCCTCGGCAAGCTCTCCGCCGAGTACGCGGAGCTGGTCATGGCGGGCCGCTCGCACAACGTCGCCGCCCAGGCGACCACCCTCGGCAAGCGTTTCGCGACCGCCTCGGACGAGCTGCTCGTGGCGTACGCGCGTCTTGAGGAGCTCCTCGGCCGCTACCCGCTGCGCGGCATCAAGGGCCCGGTCGGCACCGCCCAGGACATGCTGGACCTGCTCGGCGGCGACGCCGGCAAGCTGGCGGACCTGGAGCAGCGGATCGCCGGTCACCTCGGCTTCGCCAACGCCTTCACCTCGGTCGGCCAGGTCTACCCGCGCTCGCTCGACTACGACGTGGTCACCTCGCTGGTGCAGCTGGCCGCCGCGCCGTCGTCGATCGCCAAGACGATCCGCCTGATGGCGGGCCACGAGCTGGTCACGGAGGGCTTCAAGCCCGGCCAGGTCGGCTCCTCGGCGATGCCGCACAAGATGAACACCCGCTCCTGCGAGCGCGTCAACGGCCTGATGGTCATCCTGCGCGGCTACGCGTCCATGACCGGCGAGCTGGCCGGCGACCAGTGGAACGAGGGCGACGTGTCCTGCTCCGTGGTCCGCCGCGTCGCCCTGCCGGACGCCTTCTTCGCGCTGGACGGCCTCCTGGAGACCTTCCTGACCGTGCTCGACGAGTTCGGCGCCTTCCCGGCCGTCGTCGCCCGCGAGCTCGACCGGTACCTCCCCTTCCTGGCGACCACCAAGGTCCTCATGGGCGCCGTGCGCGCCGGGGTCGGCCGCGAGGTCGCCCACGAGGCCATCAAGGAGAACGCCGTCGCCTCCGCCCTCGCCATGCGCGAGCAGGGCGCCGAGCGCAACGAGCTCCTCGACAAGCTGGCCGCCGACGACCGGATCCCGCTGGACCGGGCGCAGCTCGACGAGCTGATGGCCGACAAGCTGTCCTTCACGGGCGCGGCCGCCGACCAGGTCGCGGTCGTGGTCTCCCGTATCGAGGAGATCCTCAAGCAGCACCCGGAGGCCGCCGCCTACGCCCCGGGCGCGATCCTCTGACCCGAACCCCCCGGTTCACCAAGGCCGAGCTGGAGGCCGCCCGCGACCGCGTCGTTCCCGACGTGGTGGCGGGCGGCCTTTCCGTGCTCTTCTGCGGGATCAACCCGGGTCTCATGACGGCGGCGACGGGCCACCACTTCGCCCGCCCAGGCAACCGGTTCTGGCCGGTCCTCCACCTGTCCGGGTTCACTCCGAGGCAGCTGCGGCCGGACGAGCAGGCGGAGCTCCTGTCGTACGGGCTCGGGATCACGAACGTCGTGGCGCGGGCGACCGCGCGGGCCGACGAGCTGAGCCGGGAGGAGTACGTCGAGGGCGGCCGGATCCTGACCGCCAAGGTCGAGCGCCTCGCGCCGCGGTGGCTCGCGGTCGTCGGGGTCACGGCGTATCGCACGGCCTTCGGCGAGCCGAAGGCCGTCATCGGGCCGCAGGAGCGCATGATCGGTTCCACCCGGGTCTGGGCCCTGCCCAACCCGAGCGGCCTCAACGCCCACTGGACGGCGGCGACGATGGCCGAGGAGTACGCCAGGCTCCGGGAGGCCGCGCGGGCGCCCGGTCCGTGAAGGGAGCGCCCGTGGAGTGGGGCGACTACCGGCCGTTCCAGCCGGTCGAGGACGGTCCGATGGAGGGCATGGCCCCGGTGGCCGCGCGCCGGGAGTACGAGCACCGGATGGCGACCAAGGACGAGCGGCTCGCGGTGCTCGCCACTCTGGTCGGCGCGAACGGGCTGCGGCTCGGCACGGACGACGAGGCGCTCGACTCGCTGGAGGGCTGGTACCTCGCCCAGGTCGAGCCCGAGGCAGAGGGGGCCACACGGCCACGACCGCTGTGGATCGCGGTCGCCTACGACCTGGGACTCCACCTGGGCGACACGATCATCGCGCGGGCTCCCGGGCTCTCCTGGACCTTCTACAGGTCGCGGGCGGGAGCGCGCGACGTCGCGCATCAGCACCCGGTGATCATGGGGTTCACCCGGCTCCGGAACAAGCGCTACAACGTCGACCCGTTCCCCTTCGCGGTCGGCACGGGTGGCAGCTCGCTCGGGGGTCGTGACGCGCGGGGCAGCTTCCGGAACTTCGTCGACTCGGCCGTCCTGTACGCCTGAGCGCCGACCGTCACGCCGGCGGGTCGACTGTAGTGAGCACGGCGAGCAGCTGGAACGGCAGTTCCTTGTCCCACTGGGAGACGCCGAGGCCGATCCACAGCCCGTCGGCCCGCCACAGGCGCAGGTCCGGGGTGTGGCAGCTGAGGGTGGACCAGGGCTCGGGTATCGACTCGTCCTCCATGCTCCGCTCCAGGACGGGCCCCAGGTCGAGCTCCCGGGGCTCGCCCCAGCGCGCGGTGAGCAGGGCGCCGAGCCCGTCCCGTTCCGCCTCGTACTGGTCCTCGACGATCGGGCGGCGCGTGCCGTCGTCCTCCCAGAAGTCCTCGCTGGTCGCGAGCTCCGCCAGGTGGTGGTCCGGGCCGCCTCCGAACCCCCGGGCCCTGAGTAAGTCGATCGCTGCCAGATGGTCTGCCGTGGTCATGGCTCCAGTAAAGCCCCCACCACTGACAGTTGGCGTCGCGTCAGAAAGCAAGGGGGCCGACGGACCGCGGGCGAATCCACAGCGTGATGGGGGCGGCACTCGCCGCGCCGGGGCCCATTGAGTACCATCCGCCGAAGAGGTGCACGAGCTGGGAGGACACACTGTGGGGCGGCTGACCGGCGGGGATCCGTCTCTGCTGCGGCGGATCAACTCCGCGGTGGTACTCCATGCGCTGCGCGGCGCCGACGCGCCCACGCTCACGGACCTGACCCGGATCACGGGTCTGTCCCGGCCGACGGTCGAAGGTGTCGTCGAGGGACTCATGGAGGGCGGGCTCGTCGTCGAGTCCGCGCCCGAGGAGGGCGAGGCCCGGCGCCAGGGGCGTCCGGCGCGGAGGTTCCGCTTCCGTGCGGAGGCCGGCCACCTCCTCGGCATCGAGATCGGCCCGCACCGCGTGGCCGCGCTGCTGTCCGGTCTGGACGGCCGGATCATCGGCGCCGGCTCCCGCGAGGTTTCGGAGACCGCCCCCGAGGACGAGCGCCTGGACAAGGTGCGCGCGGTCGTCGCTGACGTGCTGCGCAGGGCCGGGGTCGCCCGGTCCAATCTGCGGGCCGTCGGCGTCGGGACGCCCGGCATCGTGGAGGCCGACGGCACGGTTCGCCTCGGCACGGCGCTGCCCGGCTGGACGGGCCTCGCGCTCGGCGAGCGGCTGCGCCGCTCCTTCCGCTGCCCGGTGATCGTCGAGAACGACGCGAACGCGGCGGCGGTCGCCGAGCACTGGAAGGGTGCCGCGACCGATTCGGACGACATCGTCTTCGTCCTTGCCGGGCTGAGCCCGGGCGCCGGTTCGCTGATCGGCGGCCGGCTGCACCGCGGCTACGGCGGCGCGGCCGGGGAGATCGGCGCCCTGCACCTCCTGGGCCGCGGGGTCACCCCCGAGCACCTGCTGTCGACCACCGACGAGCCGCTGCACCCGCTGGACGAGCAGGCGGTCGCCGAGGTGTTCGCGCTGGCCCGGAAGGGCGACGCGCGGGCGGAGGCCGCGGTGGACCGGTTCATCCAGCGGCTCGTGCACGACGTCGCGGCGCTGGTGCTCGCGATCGACCCCGAGCTGGTGGTCGTCGGCGGCTGGGCCGCCGGGCTCGACGGGGTCCTCCCGCCGCTCCGTGAGGAGCTGGCGCGCTTCTGCCTGCGGCCGCCGCGCGTGGTGCTCTCGCTGCTGGGCGAGGCCGCCGTGGGCACGGGTGCGCTGCGCCTCGCCCTGGACCACGTCGAGGAGCAGCTCTTCGCGGTCGACGGAACGGTGACGGCCCGCCGCTGAACCGCCGGTCGTGGCGGTCCCTCGACGGGCCGGTGCGCGCGGAGCGCGGGTGTCAGGAGGCCATCACCAGGTCGACCGAGTCGCCGAAGGTGAGGCGGCAGGTGTCGGCGCGGTACGTGGCCACCGAGACGGCGGCGGTGCGCCCCTCGGAGAGGTAGCGGGTCGTCACGACGAGGACGGGCGCGCCGGGCAGCCGGTCGAGCTCCTTGGCGTCGTCGGCGCGGGCCGAACCGAGCTCCACGGAGCGGTCCTGGCCGTCGAGCGCGAGGTGCTGGAGCTCGCGCAGCACCGTGCGGGCCCGGGCGGGTCCGGCGGGGGCGTCGATGGCGCTGAGGCCCGGCACGGACGCGGCGGGCACGTACAGCAGCTCGGCGGCGACCGGCTGGCCCTGGGTGACGCGGATGCGGCGGACGATGTGCACGCGCTCGCCGGCTTCGGTCTCCAGGACGCGCGCGACGGCGGCCGGAACGACGTCCGAGGCGGAGTCCTGGGGCTGCCAGGTCTCGTCGCCGACGCCGGGCCAGGCGTGCTGGGCGGTGGAGACGTCCACGCCGACGCGCGGCGGGGCGACCGTGGTGCCGACGCCGCGGCGGCGCTGGAGGCGGCCTTCCAGCTCCAGCTGCTCCAGGGCCTGGCGGAGCGTGGCACGGGCGACGCCGAAGCGCGCCGCGAGCTCCCGCTCGTTGGGCAGGATCTCTCCGACGGCGAAGTCCGAGTCGAGCGCTTCGCCGATCACTGTCTTGAGGTGCTGGTACTTCGGCTCCGGTACCGATTCCAGCTGCGTGGTCCCCACCCTGATCCTCCGCAATTCGCCGTGTCCCGCGGCGTTTTTCCGCGCCCTTGTTTATTAAAGGTTCCTGCACTAACTCTGCGACCATAAGGCGAGCCACCCCCTTGGTCAAGACCAATCCTCCGTCAAACGACCCCGAATGTGACCCTCTGACCTAGATCGTTCACAGGACGTTCGCGCCCTTGTGTGCCCGGCGCAGCAAACGACCCCGTCTCCGGGGGGACGGGAGACGGGGCCGGAGGCAGAGCCGGGGTGGTCCGGGGGGGGGTCCGGGACCTGGTGATCCTCAGAGGTCGGTGGCGAGGCTCTGGAGCTTGTCGGGGTTGCGGATGATGTAGACGCACTGGACGCGACCGTCGCGCACCTCGACCTGGAAGACCGAGTCCGGCCTGCCGTCCAGGAAGGCGACCACGGCGGGGCCGCCGTTGAGCTCGGCGAAGCGGTACTCGTACACGCTCTCCGACCCCTTCGCCACGCCGCAGAGGAAGCGGCCGACCTTGTCGGCGGTGTCGATGATCCGCAGCGGGGCCTTCGACTTGCCTCCGCTGTCGCCGACGAGGCGCGCGTCCGGGGCGAGCAGGGAGAGGAGCTCGGCGAGGTCGCCGCCGGCCGCGGCGGCGAGGAAGCGCTCGGTGAGGTCGCGGCGCTCGGTCGGGTCGACGTCGTAGCGCGGCTTGCCCTCGTCGACGTGCCGCCGGGCCCGGCCGGCGAGCTGGCGCACGGCCGCCTCGGACCGGTCGAGCGCGGTGGCGATCTCCGCGAAGGGGAAGCCGAAGGCCTCGCGCAGCACGAAGACGGCCCGCTCCAGGGGGGAGAGGGATTCCAGGACGACGAGGACCGCCAGCGAGACGGAGTCGGCCAGCAGGGCGCGCTCGACGGTGTCGGGTGCGGTCGACCCGAAGTCGGTGACGACGGGTTCCGGCAGCCAGGGGCCGACGTAGGACTCGCGGCGCGCCTGGGCCTGCCGCAGCCGGTCGATGGCGAGCCTGGTGGTGATGCGTACGAGGAAGGCGCGCGGCTCGCGGACGGCGGCGCGGTCCTCGGCGGTCCAGCGGAGCCAGGCCTCCTGGACGACGTCCTCGGCGTCGGCGGCGCGTCCGAGCATCCGGTAGGCGACACCGAGGAGCATCCGGCGGTGTTCCTCGAAGAGGTCGGTGAGGGTGTCGGTCGACGTGGTCGGGGTATCGGTGGGCACCGGTCCATCCCAGCCGACCACCGCCGCCCTGTCCAGTTTCGGCCCCTGGTCTTGAACTACCGGCTACCGAACGGTAATTCTAGCTGACGAGTCGTCTAAGTAACCGCAGGGAGCCGGCATGCCCGCACGGATCGCGTTCTCGATCGAGACCCCTTCGGGTCCCCGTACGACGTCCCTGACGTACGAGCGGAGGGGCGCGGGGGAACCGCTGCTGCTCCTCCACGGCATCGGGCACCACTGGCAGGCCTGGGAGCCGGTGCTCGACATCCTCGCCGGCGAGCGCGAGGTGATCGCCGTCGACCTGCCCGGCTTCGGCGCCTCGGACGGTCTCCCCGAGGACTGCCCCTACGACCTGCCCTCCGTCGTCCCGGTGCTCGGCGCCTTCTGCGAGGCCGTCGGCTTCGACCGGCCGCACGTCGCGGGGAACTCCCTGGGCGGACTGCTCGCGCTCGAACTCGGCCGGGAGAAGCTGGTCCGCTCGGTGACCGCCCTCTCCCCCGCCGGCTTCTGGTCGGAGGCCGAGCGGCGGTACGCCTTCGGGACACTGCGGGCCATGCGGGGCGCGGCCCTGTCGCTGCCCGTGCCGCTGATCGAGCGGCTCTCCCGTACGCCCGCCGGACGGACCGTGCTCACCAGCACCATCTACGCGCGCCCCGGCCGCCGTTCACCCGAGGCGGTCGTCGCCGAGACCCTCGCGCTGCGCGAGGCCACCGGCTTCCACCAGACCCTGGCCGCGGGCCGGGCCGCCCGCTTCCGCGACGACGTGCCCGCCGTCCCGGTGACCGTCGCCTGGGGCACCAGGGACCGGCTGCTCCTGCGCCGCCAGGGCGTCCGCGCCAAGCACGCCCTGCCCGACGCCCGGCTCGTGCGGCTGCCCGGCTGCGGCCACGTGCCCATGAACGACGACCCGGCTCTCGTCGCCCGCGTCGTCCTGGACGGCAGCCGCTGATCCCGCACGTCCGAACAGACCGGTGCCCAGCGCGGCCCCGGCCCCCACGAGGAGACTGCCCGCCGCCTGCGGGAGCCCGAAGGCGGCGCCCGCGACGACGGCGGCACTGAGCGCGGCGGCCACCGGGATCGCCCCGGTGTAGAGGGTGGCCCGCTCCATGCCGATCCGCTGGACGCCCATGTAGAAGAGGACGAATCCGACGACGGTGGCCAGGGCGGCCTGCCAGACCAGGGCGCCCGTCTCCACGGCCGTCGGCATCCGGACGAATCCGGCCCCGTCGACGACGAGGCCGAGGAGTGTCGCCTCGACCGCGCCGATCCCGCACACGGCGGCGGTCAGCAGCTTCGGCCCGAGCAGCCGCAGCACCGGTACGGCGAGCACGGTGAACCCCACCTCGCCCACGAGCGCCGCCACCGACCAGCCGATCCCGGCCGGGTCCGTCCGCCCCCAGCCCTGCACGGTGAAGGCACCGGCCGCGACGAGCAGCGCCCCGTACAGGACGGCGGGGGCGGGCCTGCGGCCCTCGGTCAGCGGGACGAGGACGGCGACGACGACCGGGGCGCACCCGACCAGGACGCCGGGGACGGCCGGTTCGGCGGTCCGTTCGGCGGCGAGCACCGCGAGGTTGAAGCCGACCATGCCGACGGCCGCGACCGCGGCGAGCCGCAGCCAGTGGCGGGGCGTCAGGACCCGGAGCGGGGCCAGTCCGCCACGGCCGAGGAGCGGGAGCAGGAGCAGACAGGCCGCCGCGTACCGCAGCGCCTGCCCGCCCGCGTACGGATAGGCGCCGAGGAGGCTGTTGGCGGTGAAGGAGGCGCCGACGAGGGCGTAGGCGAGGGTCACGAGCAGGACGCCGCGCAGGGAGTTCGCGTTCATGGTCCCGACGTTAGGAAGCGGCGCGGTCCTGGTGGAGGTCCACTTTCCCCGCATCATCGGGGACCACTTCCGTGGAGTGTTCGGAGCCGCTTGCGCGGGGTGTCCGGGGGCCGCTTGCATACGTCTTCGGGGACCACCTCCGTGCCTCCGCCGTTCCTCGGCCTCGCGCGTGGCGTGTCACCCTTGATCCCCGCGCGCGTCAAGAACTCGTCAGGACGCGCAGGGCAGGGCGGGAGGGGCCGTGACGGAGACGGACAGGGAGAGGGAGCCGGTCGAGGGGTACCTGGAGGGGTACGCCGAGATCCTGACCGGGGTGTGCGCGGAGCGCCGCAGGCTCACCCGTGACGAGCGCGAGGCCCTGCGCTCCCGGGGGGAGCGGGCCGCGGAGGTCGGCATCGGCCTGCGGGTCCTCGTCCGCGCCCACCTCTCGGCCGCACAGGGGGTCCTCCCCGAGGTGCCCCACTCCGCCGTCGGACACCTCCTGAGCGCCGTCGAGCAGGCCGTCGACGCCTTCGCCGAGGGGCACGAGCGGGCACAGCGACTGGCGATCCGCCAGGAGGAGGCCGCGCGACGCGAGTTCGTCGACGACCTGCTCTACGGGCGCAGCGACCTCGGGAGGCTCGCCGAACGCGCCGTGCGCTTCGGGCTGCTCCTGTCCCACGCCCACGCCGTGGCCGTGGCGCGGGGCCCGGAGCCGTACGACGACGGCTGCGCGGTCACCCGGGCCGTCGAGTCCTCGCTCCTCGCCCGCTTCGGCGACCGCCGCATCCTGCTCACCACCAAGGACGGGCGACTCGTCTGTCTGGCCCCGGCGGACGAGCCCGAGGTGCTCGCCCACTTCGCCAAGCAGGCGTACGCGGCGACCGACGGCGGCCAGGTCGCGGTCGGCCGCGCGCACCCCGGCGCCGGCGGCGTCGTCCACTCCTACGAGGAGGCCCTCAACGCCCTGGACCTCGCCGTCCACATGGACCTGGACGCCCCGGTCCTCCACGCGGCGGACCTCCTCGTCTACCCGGTCCTCGCCCGCGACCGGCAGGCCATGGCCGATCTCGTCCGGACCGTGCTGGGCCCACTCAAGGAGGCGCGCGGGGGCCCGAAGCCCCTGCTCGACACCCTCACCGCGTACTTCGACACCGGCTGCGTCACCGCGCAGGCGGCCCGGCGCCTCAGCCTGAGCGTGCGGGCGATGACGTACCGCCTCGACCGCATCCACCGTCTGACGGGCTCGGACCCCGGCGATCCGGTCCAGCGCTACACCCTGCAGACGGCCACCGTCGGGGCCCGGCTCCTCGGCTGGCCCGACCAGCCGCTGTAGCTCCCTGAGCTTCCCGCCCCGCCCCTCGCTCCCCGCTCCCCGCTCCCCGCTCCTCGTTCCCCGCTCCTCGTTCCTCGTTCCTCGTTCCTCATTTCCGACGGCATCAAGAACACGTAAAGATTGCCGGAATCCGGCAATGAACATCCGTGCCGTTCCGTGAAAGCCTCCTTCCGGGGGCGGAACGGTCGTACGGAACGGGGTGGCGCGCATGGGGTGGTTTCTGGGTCTCGGCAGCGCGGGTCTCGTCCTGCTGGCTCTCTCCCTGGTCTTCGACGGCCTCCTCGAAGGGTTCTTCGACTCGATCGGCGGCGGGCTCGACGTACTCGACGGGGTCCTCTCGCTCCCGGTGATCGCCGGCTTCGTCTCGGCCCTCGGGTTCACGGGGGCCATCGCCACGGGCGCCGCGGGGGCCGGTGTGGTGGCCGCGACCCTCACGGGCATCGCCGTGGGCGTGCTCGTGGCCTGGCTCACCTGGCGGTTCAGCCGGGCGCTGCTCCGGGACGGCGCGGCGCCCGCGCCACGGGGCGAGGACCTCATGGGGACGTCGGGCGCCGTGGTCACGGCCATTCCCGCCGACGGCTACGGCGAGGTCCTGCTGTATCTGGCCGGGCAGCCGGTGAAGTACGCGGCGAAGGCCGCGGAACCCGTGGCGCGGGGCGCCGAGGTGTGGGTGGAGTCCGTGCTGTCGCCGACGTCGGTGACCGTCCGGCCCGTCGAACGCTGACCCCGGCCCCGTCGAACCTCGGCCCGTCGAGGCCTGCCCCGGCCCCGCTGCCGCCCTCTTCACGTTTCCTTCCATCCAAGGGGAGTTCACCATGAGTCCTGTCCTGGCCGCCGTCGTGGGCATCGTCGTCCTCGTCGTGCTCCTCGGCCTCACCGTCATCACCCGCTACAAGGTCGCCGGGCCCAGCGAGGCGTTCATCATCACGGGCCGACGCGGCAAGCAGGCGACGGATCCCGCCACCGGGAGAG
>NZ_BJMN01000004.1 GCF_006539185.1 Streptomyces gardneri | reverse complement strand
GTTGCAGGTCAAGGGGATCAGGTCGTCGGGGGGGGTGGTCGCGGCGTTCGGCGGCTGCGGTGACGGCGAGGAAGGCGTGGGCGAGCATCGCGAGGGTGACCCAGCGGTGCCAGGAGGTCCAGCGGCGGACCTGGTGCTCGTCCAGCCCCGCCAGGCCCTTGCCCGCCTGGAAGGTCTCCTCCACCGTCCAGCGCCGTCCGGCCACCCGCACCAGGTCGGACAGCGGGACGGAGTGGGGTGAGAAGCAGCGGTAGAAGGCGAGTTCGCCGCTTCTCCGGTTGCGGCGGACCAGTAGCCACCAGTGCCCGGGCCGGTCGGCGGGGCCGTGGATGTCGGCCTGGGCCCAGTCGTAGTACCGCTCGCCCTTGGCGCCTGCTCCGGCCGAGCGCCGCTGCCAGGCCCGTTTCGGGATCTTCGCCACGATGGCCTTGGCCGGGAACTTCCCTGCCACCGTGGTGACTTGGTGGGTGCTGGAGACTGCCAGGACGTAGCCGGTCCGGCGGTCTTCCAGCGCAGCCCGCAGGTGCGGGTTGTCGCCGTAGACCTCGTCGCCGGCGACCCAGCGGGGGGCGTTCCCGCATCCAGGGCCCGGGTGATCATCCGAGCCGCCAGTACCGGCTTGGTCGTGAAGGTGAGGTCTTCGGGGATGCCGGCGGTCCGGCAGCGGTCGAGGTCGTCGGTCCACGAGCGCGGGACGTACAGGGCCCGGTCGATCGCGGCATGCCCGCAGGCGGCGGAGTAGACGAGGTAGACGGCGACCTGGGAGTTCTCGATCCGGCCCGCCGTGCCGGTGTACCGGCGCTGGACGCCGACCGTGGCGGTGCCCTTCTTCAGGTCGCCGGTCTCGTCGACCACCAGCACGGCTTCGTCATCGGCCAGATACTCGACCACGTAGGCGCGTACGTCGTCGCGGACCGCGTCGGCGTCCCACTTCGCGCGGTGCAGCAGGTGCTGCATGCCGTCCGGGGTGGAGTCGCCCGCGTGCTCGGCCAGCGTCCAGCAGTTCTTCCTTGGCAGGTCCGCCAGCAGGCCCAGCACCAACGCCGTTGCGTGGCGGCATGGTTCGACCCGCGCGAACCGGCCCGCGATACGGCCCGTCAGCTGGTCGAACATCGACCGCCACCGGGCAGGCACTAGGCTGTGACCTGCGGCCACCGCCTGATCTTCGTTGGTCGACACAACTCACGATGATCAACGGTGGCCGCAGCCGTCTCCGCACCGGCCCCGACCGGCAAGATCACGGCCTACGGCTGGAGTACTAGTCGGCCTGCAGGACGAAGAACAGGAAGCACAGGAAGCGCGGCTTGGCCGCGATGGCCTCGGGGAACATCTCGCGGGCGGCGGGATCAGGCTCCGGCTCGCTGATGACCGTAATCCGGAAACCGGCCCCGATGAAAGCCTCGATCATCGCGTGCAGCGGCCTGTTCCACCTGCTCACCAGGGCGGTATGGCCGCCAATGGTCCACTCCACGGTCCATTTGGTGGTGTCGAAGTAGTTGTGCTCGGCCTCGCGACCGGCCTCGCGGTGTATGAGGTTGATGGCAAAGGGATGGTCGACAGATGCGATCAGCCGACCGCCGGGCCTGAGTACGCGTCGCAGCTCGGCCAGCGCCGGCCCCCAGTCCTCCAGATAGTGCAGCACCAGGGACGCCGTTACATCGTCGAATGTGTCATCAGCGTAAGGAAGCGGGCTGCCCAGGTCCGCCACCTGCAGGTCCGCACCGTCGCCGAGCCGCCGCCGAGCCAGCTCCAGCATCCCGGCACTCGTGTCGAAGCCACTCACAACGGCGCCACGGTCGCGCAGCGCGGCAAACAGGGCCCCCGAGCCGCAGCCGACGTCGAGAATCCGTCGGCCGGCCACGTCTCCAGCGAGGGCCAGCATCGCGGGCCGCTCGTAGTAGGCATTGACCAGGTTGGTTTCGTTTGCGGCCGCGTACGCCTCGGCGAAGCTGTTGTAGTCGTTGGTCTTCGACGGTTCCGCACTCACTGCGGACGGCGAGACCAGCTTGGTGGAGATCGCGTGCTCTTGGCGCTCACTTGAGATCATGGTGCGGGAGACGTGTGCTGCACCAGTTCAGTTCCGGGCCGCTCCCGACGGCCCTCACATCCTTCGAGATCCAACGAGCCGTTCGTTCCCGAGTTCGTCCAGCACCGCCCGGTGCAGCCGACGCCACAGGCCGGCCTCGGTCCATACCGACCTGCACCGAGATCCAACGCCTGTTCACCACCCTGACCAGCCGGGCCCACGACCTCGCGCACCGACTCCGCTGGTCACACTGGCGACGCCGACACCAGGCCCGCGCCCGCGACTGCCACTACCGACGGCAAGCAGCCGCCCAGCCATGAAGATCACGATCTACGGCTGGAGTACTAAGCCTTGATCGATGCGGCCGACCGGGCGGCCTGCTCGATCTTCGCGCAGTAGGCGGCACGGGCTTCCTCGTCGATCTGCTTCTCGTTTTCGGCGCGCACCCCGGTCCGGCCGTCGAGGCCCTCGCGCAGGATATCGGCGTGCCCGGCATGCCGGATGGACTCGCCGAGGACATGGACCATGATGGCGAACAGGTTCGTGTTCAGATAGGGCTCCGGCCACCACGGCACGTGGCCGGGGGCGTCGAGGGGAAGCTCGTTGATCGTCGCGTCCGAGTGTTCCCACGTGCGCCGGTAGAACCCGATGATCTGATCGCGGGTCTCGTCCTCGGTCGCCCACAGATCGCTGCCGTTGGAGTCCTGCCACCGGGGCAGCGGTTCCGGGGAAGGGCGGTCGAAGACCTCGCCGAAGTACCTGGCCTCGACGGTGGCCACGTGTTTCACCAGGCCGAGGAGGTTGGTCCCGGTCGCTGTCAAAGGCCGGCGGGCGTCGTACTCGGACAAGCCGTCGAGCTTCCAGAGCAGCGCCTGGCGGTCCCGCCGGAGCCTCCCGTGCAGGTTGTCTTTCGCGAATTCATCGATCATGCGGCATGAGCCTGCCATGGTCTGCTCGTGGTCTCAAGATCGCTACGTGGTCCGCAACGACTGGCAGAGCCGCGGCCTGGCCATGGCCGCCGCCCTGTTCACTTCCCGTGGCAGTTGAGAGCGAAGGCTTTGAGACCGCCATGGAGTTCCCGGGCGGAGGGGTCGAGAACCCCGTTGAGATCCCCAAGGACCAGCCGGGGAAGGCGGCCGAAGCGCGCCTCGGCGATGCCCGATTCGTCCTCGACGAGCGGAACGTCGGCCCAATATCCTGCACGAAGTACGGACTGGAGGTTCCGGTCGGCGGCGGAGGCCCAACACCAATGATCACCGGAGTCACCAGGGAGCCCGCAGCATGACCGACACCACGGAGGCCGTTGGCAGGTCGGCTGCATTCGACGATGCAGCACGAAGCGTCACTCGCCCGTTCTACGCGTACGCCGTCCTCGCCAACTCGCTCTTTCAGCGTGGCGTATTCGTCATCTTCCTTTATCAGCAAGGATTCTCCGCCGGGCAAGTGGCCCTCCTTCAGACACTGCTCTTCCTGGTCAGCGGACTTGCGGAGTTGCCGACGGGAATCATCGCCGACCGAATAGGCAGGCGCGCCAGCATCGTGATCGGCCAGGTGCTGGTAGCCGGCTGCCTGCTCGGTCAGGTGACGTCCTCCAACTACTGGGTGTTCCTGGCACTGTTCATCGGCCAGGGCGTGGGCATGGCATGTGTATCCGGTTCGGACACCGCCCTGCTGTACGACCTGCTCGTGCGTCGCGGTGCAACGGCCGGCTACGTCAGGATCAGATCCCGGTTCACCATGCTCGGGACGGTCACCTCGGGAGTCGCCATCGTCCTCGGCGGACAACTCCAGCAGTTTTCCTGGGGAATCGTCTACGTCGGTTCTGCGTCGTGCCTCGTCCTGGCCGTGGTGGTGCTGATGTCACGGGTGCCCGAGATCCGCGGCGCGGACGCGGTGGACGAGCAGGACGGAGCCGAGAAGGAGCACGGCGACACCACAGCATGGCGGGCGATGCTTCGGGTCGCCACGCCGGCGCTCGTGACGCTTGTCGTGGTGTCCGGATTGATGCATGCGACTTTGACTCCGTACATCATTTTTACGCAGAAGACCCTCTCCGATCAGGGAGCAAACACCGGATTGGTCAGCGTGGTGATATCGGCGGGATTCCTCGTCGGCGGACTCACTCCCCTGCTGTCGGACCGCGCGAACCGGCGCATCGGGTATCGGGTCATCGCCCCGGTGTCTCTCCTGGCCCTCGCCGTGGCGCTCGGCCTGACCGGCCTCGGCCTTGTCTGGGTCACCGTCGCCGCGTTCCTGGTCCTGGTCGGAATTCCCGAGATCACCGCCGTGCTCGTGGACAACGCGTTCAACGAGGCAGTGCCTTCGCGCCACCGGGCGAGTCTGCTGTCGATGATCGCGTTCGTGGAGTCGGTGCTCATCGGCATCGGCTATCTCGTCCTCGGCGCGCTCATGGACGGGTTGGGCTCCAGTGTGGGCATGGCCGCCTACGCCGCGGTCCCCCTGCTGGCATGTCTCCTGTGGCTCCCGGTGCTCTTCCGAGGGGCGCGGGTGACCACCGAGATCGAGAAGCCCGCCGACCGAAAGGCATCCTGAACAGACCATCTCGAGCAACGCCCTGTCCGATGGCAGAGGCGCGGTGTTCATGGAAGTGGGTTGATTCGCGCATCCATGGTCGGATCGGTCTCGACGAGCCCGATGGTGGATGCGCCTGAAGCCCCTGGTCCGATGCCGAGCCAGGCTCCACCCACGGACATCACCGCCGCCCTCGCTCTCGACTGCCACGGGAAGTGGTCTTCAGTGAGAAAACCTCACTCGCTCGGTTCCACATGCGCGTTGTCGATGTAGAGATGCAGTCCACCGTGATCCGAGCACTTCAGGCCGACGGAGATACGCCGCACCGCATCGTCCTGGCCGAGCACCATGGCGACAGCCACCTGAAACACCATGCTTCCGGCGGAGCATCTGAAGTAGTCCCCGGACGACAGCGAAGGAAGCGGGGTCATGGACGGTACGAGTCTCCATGGGAAGACACGTGTCGGTGAGGGAAACGTCGCAGGGTCGACCCCATCCCACACCCCGATAGCTATGAGGCAGCCCACGCAGTAGCAGTCCCCGGCCCACACCTCGAACTCGTCCACACCGTCCGAGTCGCACAACCGGCAGGCCACCGAAACGGCCACAACCCGCTCGCCCGTCTCTGCCCGCACAGTCCCTTCTACCAGCGACATCAAGCCGTCGTACTCCGCACCCTCTTCGGCCGGCTCCGTGCCACATCCGAGGCCATGATCCATCCTTTGATCTTCGCACGACCGATCGCATCATCCAGAATGTGCCGCGTAGCATCCCGATCCACTGAGCCCCATCCCGTTGGCCAGCAGTCTCAAGAGCTCTGTGGCGTTCCGAATTCGTCAGAGACTCGAATGAAGCGCAGACCGTCGAGCGATTTCGGTGACGCGGTGCAGTGTCGGTCACTCGCGGCTTTCCACGGAGCCGCGTAACCGAGGCATGAAGCGCGTCAGGACACTTCGAGCCGCACCGCCGCCGGTCGTCGGGGAGACTCACAACCATCGCCCTGACCGGATGACGGGGCCGCAATCGCAGGGTCTTGGAGGGTGGTTCGTGAGTCTTTGAGTGTCTCTGTCGTCGCCTGATGGTGTGGGTGCGGGCGGAATCCGTAGGTCCGCAGCCAAGCGCGACGTACTACCACTTCGCCGCCTGGCGCGACGACGGCACCGACCGGGTCATCCACGAACTCCCGCGCTGCCAGGTCCGTGAACGGGCCCGCCAGTTAGAGGACCCGACCCTGGTGGTGCTGGACACGCAGAGTCTCCACCAGGCCGCCGGGGTTCCCGCTTCCAGACCCGGCGAAGAAGGTGCCGGGCCGCAAGCGGGGGCTGGCCGTGGACGTGCTCGGGCTGGTCATCGCCGTCATCGTGCTGGCCGCGAACACGCACGACAACGCCGCGGGCATCGCTCTGCTGGACCAGGTAGCCGGGCACGCCGGCGGCACAGTCGAGAAGGCCCTGGTCGACCAGGGCTTCAAGAACCAGGTCATCGCTCATGGGGCCGGCCTGGGCATCGACGTCGAGATCGTCGTACGCAATCCGCAGGAGTCGGGGTTCGTTCCTCAGCCGAAGCGGTGGAGGGTCGAGCAGACCTACGGGATCCTGATACTGCACCGGCGCCTGGTCCGCGACTACGAGCACCGCCCGGCCTCCTCCGCCTCCCGCGTCTACTGGGCGATGACCCACGTCATGGCCCGCCGCCTCACCGGCGCGAACGCCCCCACCTGGCGATCACCCGAAAGACCGTCACCGCCCTCGCCGACCGGATCCCCGCATCCCCGCCCGAGCACCCGGACTACCCGCGCATACTCGCCGTATTCAATGAGGCGACCGGCCCCTTGCGGGCCAAGGATGTCTGCCAGGCCCTCAGCCGCGAGCTGCTTCCGAAGAACATCGAAGGCACCCGGTTCAAGCTGAAGCGTATGGTCAGACTCGGCATCCTCGCCGAAGCCGACACCGGCAACTTCACCAGAAAGCCACGTCCGTGAGTCCGTGAGCTCTTTCCATCATCGGTCTGAGCTGGCCAAATACAGGGTTAGGACGGCTTGGACCAGGCTTGTGATGCGGGCGGTCGAGCACCGCAGTTTGCGGAGGAGTCGCCAGGACTTGAGGGTGGCGACGGCCTGCTCGACGAGGGCTCGGATTTTGGCGTGGGACCGGTTGACGGCCTTCTGACCCTGGGAGAGTGTTTCCCAGCGTCCCCAGTACGGGATGCGGACCGTGCCTCCGGGGCCTCGGTATCCCTTATCGGCCCAGCACTTGATGCCGGCGTCCGTGAGCATGCGGACGATGCCGTGTTCGCGGGCGGCCCGGACATCGTGGACGGCTCCGGGCAGGGCAGGTGAGGCCCACAGCAGCCGGCCGGAGGGGTCGGCCAGGATCTGCACGTTCATCCCGTGTTTCTTGTGCTTGCCGGAGTAGAACGGCCGGTCCGCGGCGATGCGGTCGATCGGCAACAGGGTGCCGTCCAGCAGTATGAACGCCTTCCTCGATGCCGTACGGGCAGCCTCCTCGAGGGTCGGGGCGAGTGCGGCCAAGAGGTCCACAGCCTCGGCGACGTATCGGTAGGCGGTGGTGGTGCCGACGCCGAACCCGGCCGCGAGCTGGGCGTAGGGGTGGCCGTTGCGGAGGTGGGCGAGTGTGATCAGGGCCTGCCGGCCTGGGCTCAGGCGTCGCCACCGGGTGCCGAGCTCCCGGCGGTGTTGGCGGAGCTTGGCGGACAGGAAGCGCAGGGCAGAGCTGGACACGTCGACCCCGGACGGGTACACAAGCACGCGAAGCCTCTGTAGAAGACGGATTCCTCGGTCGAAGACCCGTCTAGCAGGGGCTTGACTGTCTGTCAGTCCAACTGGGCTACACAGTTGCCAGTTGGGATTCGATTCAGTTCCTCAAGGCCCAGGTCGGCGGCCTGCTCGCGACGGCCTTTCTCCACCTCGACTCCATCGGCCTGCACCGCTTGTGCGCCCTGCTCGTCAAGGCATCGTGGGAGCCATGCCGACGGCATCCCCTCGCCATCGGAGTCCGCCGATCATTCCGGGCGACAGTCCGGACCAGTGGGTGGCACCATTCGGCCATGTGCGAAGACTGCCTGGCCGGCTACACACGCTGTGTCCACGTCACCGCTGACGCCGCCGACGCGTACCACCAGGCCATGCGGCTGTGCGCGCTGATGGAACACCGCGGCGAGGAGGCGGAACTGCTGACGCACCTGGAGAGCGTCGACGAGGTCCGCCGAATGGCGGCGGCGCTACCGAACTCCCGCTTTGTGCACCGCCCTTACCCTGGCGCCCGACCCTCTTGCGGCGCCGGCGGCTGCGAACCGGACGTGCCGGTCATGGACGACCGTGAACTGGAGGCACACCTGCCGCTCGAAATGTCGGCACGGTTCGCACAGGGGACGGCCGAGGGCCGGGTCATCGCGGCACTGGGCGACAACGGCAACGCGGTCTTCCTCGTATGGTCAGGTCGCTGGCCGGACAGACCCGAGCATGGCCTGCATGGCTCCCGCCACGACGCGGTACAGGTCGCCTTCCGCGGCGACCACGCCGACCCTGCACTGCTGTCCGGCCGGCACGCGGTCCACGTCCACGTGTCCAAGCAGTCCGGCCACCGCGGCGTCGAGTATCTGGCTGCGCAGGCGGGCGTCCACCCGTGACCAACTCGGCGCTCGTGCACGCCGCCGTCCGGTCCGCATCACCGCACTCGTCCAAGCCGTCCTCGCCCTACATCTGACCAGCTCAGCGTGAAGTTGGAAAGAGCTCCGTGGCACCTCTTCTCGCACTGGATCAGACGTGCTCGGCGATCACATAGACGGAGTTGACCCCGCCCGAGCGACAGCGACGGAAGCGGTGACGGTTCCCTCGGCCGGTCCCTGTGCTGCGCGCCAGGAACTGCCCGGGAAGCTCCAGCCGAAACGCTGCCCTTCACTGCCGTCCCAGCCGGCAGGTAGGCCAGGCATGAGTGGCCCCACGTTGAGGGTCTGAAGGAAGGACGTCAAGCCGGCGTCGGAAACCTTGAAGTGAAGGAAGAGGGTCCCTTCGGAACCGATCAGCGATTCCTCGTCATGGAAGCGCACGTCCGCCGCCTCGTCGGGCAGGCTCACGTCGTAGTGCGCAAGCACGGTTGCCAGCGAACCGTCGCCATAAACCACGTCGCCCCGCTCTCGGAGATAGTCGTGCGGGTCTGCTTCACCAGGAAGCAGTAGCCAGGCGGCGACACCCGCCAAGATCGCGCAAACGACTACGCTCAACACGCCATACCGCCAACGGGCCCAGCCCCACCTCCCTTCCGACATGTCCCTATCCAAGCGCGCAATGATCCGGAACGCCACCTAGCCGACAAGCAAACACCCGGCGGCCGGTGGGCGAGACCGCCGAGCGCGCCCGACCCGTGCCTCCGGTGCCCAGCGCGCTTTCGACCACGTAGGGGTCGATCACCGCGCCTGGCCCCAGCCTGTCCCGTATGCGTCCGCGGAGAAGATCAGCGATGCCCAGGTGCCGGGCGTGGCGCTCTCGTCAGCAGCGTTGAACTGGCTTGATTCAGTACGGGCATAGAACGCCCAGCGGCCGGGCGCCTAGGCCGCTGGCTCCTTGCACAGTGACGCGATGGGCAACCGGCGATGAACGTGCGATCCGCGCGGGAGGTCAGGAAAGGCGGCACCTGACCGGGCCTCCCTCGGCGGCCCTACCGGCCGTGCCCCGTGCCCAGTCCGTGCAGCAGTTGGTCGACATGGGCCGGGGCCTGGCTGGGGTCGAGAGGTTGGTGGCCGACCAGCAGGCGATACCAGAAGAGGCCGAAGAACTGGTCGGTGGCGGCCTCCAGATCGGCGGTGGGCGGGAGTTCGCCGCGCCGCACCCCGCGGTCGAGCAGTGCGAGCACGACGGCGCGGCGACTCTCCACCCACTCACGGAAGTGATCGGCGAAGGCGGGGTCGAGCTGGGCTTCGGCCATGAGGCCGCGCAGGGTCCTCATGCGTAGCGAGTGCTCGGACACGCCGTAGAGGGCGGTGGCGAAGGCGGTCAGGTCGCCCGCGAGCGAGCCCGTGTCGGGTTCGGGCATGCGCTGCTCGACGGCCGTGCGGTAGGCGTCCATCACGAGGACCGCCTTCGACTTCCACCAGCGGTAGATGGTGCTCTTGGCGACGTCGGCGCGGGCGGCGATGCGTTCGATGGTCACGGCCTGGTAGCCGATCTCCTCGACGAGTTCGATCGCAGCGGTGAGGACGGCGTGGTGGGCGTCCTGGCTGCGGGTCCGTCCGCCGGTCCGGCGGTTGTGGGTTTCTCCGGTGGGCACCCGCTAACGCTAGCAGCGTGCTACCTTATTCAAAACGCTACGGCGCGTTTTGAATAAGGGGGATGGATCGATCATGAGCGAGATCGTGGTGTCGCACGGCTACGGCGCGAGCGACGACAGCGTCTGGTTCCCGTACCTGACCAAGCAGCTGGCGCAGGCCGGACACCGGGTCACCGTGCCCCGGCTGCCGGAAACCGCCGCCCCTCGGCTGGAGCCGTGGCGCAAGACCTACGGCGAGGCGGTCCTGGCCGCCGGCCCCGCCGAGTCCACCGTGCTCGTCGGACACAGCATCGGCGCGGTGAACGTGCTGCGTTTCCTGGAGCAGCACGACCCGGCCGTCCACGGGGTGTTCGCGGGCGTCCTCCTGGTGGCCGCCTCCGCCCACGAGGTCGGCTACGACGAGCTCGCCGAGTTCTTCGAGGGCGGCTTCGACTGGGAACGCATCCGCCGTTCGGCGCGGAACTTCCGGGTCCTCCAGGCCATGGACGACCCGGTCAACCAGCCCGACCCCACGGAGCACGTCCGCCTGTTCGTCCAGGGTCTCGGCGCGACCGCCGTCGTCACGCCCACCGGCGCCCACTTCGGAGCCACCCCGGACGACCACGTCGAGGTTCCCGAGGCCGTCCGGCTCGTCACCGAGCTGCTCGACGCCTGACCGACCCAGGCGCTCACCTACGCAGATCAGGGTTCACGCCGTCCAGGTTCCTGGGGCGCCCCGCTTCGAGCGCTGTCCGAGCCGGGGCCCTTCGATTCACCCGGTCGCGCCGGATGCCTCCCGGAGGCGAGGCATCCGGCGGTCCGGCGGTCCGCGGCGGCAGCCCCGGGGGCGGCGTGCCAGCGGGTTAGGGTGGGGGCTTTCTCTCGCGGCTTCAGCGGGAACTTCCCCCGGCAGCGGGCCGATTCGGGCTGCCGAGATTGGTCGGGGCAGCATGGCGGACCGGCAGGACCGGCGGGTCGCGGTCTTCGGCGCGGGGTACATCGGACTGGTGACGGGCGCGTGCCTGGCGGAGCTCGGCCATCGGGTCGTCGTCCGCGACATCGACCCCGGGAAGGTCCGGACCCTTCAAGCAGGTGACGTACCGATCTACGAGCCGGGCCTGGGCGACATGATCGCCAGGAACAAGGAGCGGCTGAGGTTCACGCTCGATATCGGCGAGGCGCTGGAGGGGGCCGAGGTCGCCTACGTATGCGTCGACACTCCGCCGTCGGTGTCCGGTGACGCCGATCTGTCGAGGGTGTGGTCGGTCGTCAGGTCCCTGGCCGGCGCCGCGCACCTGCGCGCGGTCGTGGTGAAGTCGACGGTGCCGGTCGGCACGGGCGCCCGGGCCCGCGCCGCGCTCGACGAGGCCGGACTCACGGGCACCGGTTACGTGTCGAACCCGGAGTTCACCGCCGAGGGCCGCGCCGTGAGCGACTTCATGCACCCGGACCGGATCGTCATCGGGGCCGACGACCCGGCCGCCGGGGCCCTCGTCGCGGAGCTCCACGAGGGCATCGACGCGCCGGTCGTGACGATGGACGTCCGCTCGGCCGAGATGGTGAAGCTCGCGGCGAACGCGCTGCTCGCCACGAGGATCAGCTTCGCGAACGAGATCGCGACCCTGTGCGAGAACACCGGGGCGGACGTGACGGAAGTCCTGGGCGCGGTCGGGCTCGATCACCGGCTCGGCCCTCATTTCCTGCGTCCGGGGATCGGGTGGGGCGGCTCGTGCTTCCCGAAGGACTCCGAGGCGCTGCGGCAGCTCGCGAGCAACACCGGCTTCCATCCGATGCTGCTGTCGGCGGTGATCGATGTGAACAACATCCAGAAGCGGCGGGCGATCCAGAGGCTCAAGGACGTCCTCGGGGATCTGGCCGGCCGGGAGATCGCCTTGCTGGGGATGGCGTTCAAGCCGGGTACGGACGACATGCGCGAGGCCCCGTCGACGGTCCTGGCGTCGCGGCTCGCCGCCGAGGGCGCGCACGTGCGGTGCTGGGACCCGCTGGCCCGGCACGACAAGGCGGAACCGTGGCTGTCCGCGACCCGGTACGCGAGCCCGGAGGAGGCGATGGGCGGTGCGGACGCGGCGGTCGTGGTCACGGAGTGGCCGCAGCTGAAGGACGTCGACTGGACGCGGGCGGCCACGGCGATGCGGCAGCCGGTGCTCTTCGACGGACGCAACCTGCTCGACCCGGTCCGGATGCGGGAGCTCGGTTTCACCTACATGTCGGTCGGCCGGCCGTAGGCCGTGCGTGCGCCTGCGGCCTCGATCCACGGGACGCGCATACCCTGCAGGTATGGCAGTGGTGCGGGTCGGCGGCGTCGACGTCGCCTATACGCGGAAGGGGCGGGGGCCGGTCGTGGTCCTCGTCCACGGGGCCGGGATCGACGGGCGGATGTGGCAGCCGCAAGTCGAAGCGCTGGCGGACGAGTTCACGGTGGTGGCCTGGGACGAGCCGGGGTCCGGCCGGTCCGGCGCGCTGCCGGCGGGCTTCGGGCTCGCGGACTTCGCGCGCGCTCTCGCCGCGGTGATCGAGGACGTGGGGCTCGGGCCCGCCCAGGTCGCGGGCCTGTCCTGGGGCGGGACGGTGGTCCTGGAGCTGTACCGGTGGCGGCCGGACCTGGTGCGGTCGCTGCTGATGGTGGACACGTACGCCGGCTGGAAGGGCTCGTTGCCGCCGGAGGAGGTCGCGGCGCGGGTCGAGGGGGCACGGCGGATGCTCGCTGCGCCTCGGGAGGAGTTCGACCCGACACTGCCTGGGCTCTACGCCGCCGGCCCGCCGGAGCGCTTCGCGGTGCTGCTGGACGCCATGAGCCGGGACGTACGGCCGGAGACCATGGCCGCGCAGCTCTCCCTGATGGCCGAGGCCGACGAGACGGACCTGCTGCCCCGGATCACGGTGCCGACCCTCCTCCTGTGGGGCGAGCGCGATGCCCGCTCCCCTCTGAGCGTCGCCCACGCGTTCCAGGACGCGATCCCGCACGCCGAGCTGGTGGTGATCCCCTCAGTGGGGCACATGAGCAACCTGGAAGCGCCGGAGGCCTTCACGGCGGCAGTTCGCTCCTTCTGCCGCGCGCACGCCTAGGGTGGCTCGTTGCTGATGCCCCGTGCGCACGCAACGGTTACGGGTGTCCGGTGCCGCCTGCCTGCGCTTCATCAGGGTCGTCGGCAGGCGGGTTCCCCGCCCGCAGCTCCCTCCGCAGTGCGCGCAGCGCGGTACGTTCCTCCGCGCGACGCCGCAGCCAGGCACGCCGTCGCTTGCGCGTGATGACGAGGAGGAGGCCGAGGGCTAGGAGGCCGCAGGCGGCGAGGGTGGCGATGAGCCAGGGGAAGTAGGACAGCCGGACCGTGTTGCTGTCCACGGTCTTCGCCGCGCCGCCGGGAACCGTGGCGGTCACCGAGGCCGTGACCGCGCGGCGGCCGAAAGCGGGGAGGTCGGCCAGGCGGCCCGTGAGGGTGGCGCTGCCGCCGGGGATCACGTAGATCCCCGTGGGGGTGAGCGGGACGGTACGGGCTGAGCTGCCGCCGATGACGTTCAGCGTTCCGGCGAAGGTGTAGAGGACGTTGCCCGTGTTGCGTACGGTCACCGTGAACGCCTCGCCTCCGTCCGCAGGCCGGTGTTCCAGTTCCGTGAGGGTGACCTGGAGGTCGGCGGTGCCGGGGACGGTGAGTTCGACGAGCCGGGCTATACGGGTCTCGGTGTTCACCCCGCCGCTGACCGCGGGGGTGCGCAGCGCGGTGACCAGGCTGCCGAGATAGCTGCCCGGCGGGGTGCCTACGGGGACCGCGAGGGAGAAGAGGACCGTGGCGCTGCTCTTCGGCTGGACGGTGACGGTGGCCTCGGAGCCCAGCTTCAGCCAGGCCCCGACCGCGGCCATCTTCTGGCCTTCTTGCGCGGGCGCCAGGCCGCCGCCGGCCGCATTCGTGACGTCGGCGCCATAGACGTGGAAGGTCCGGGCCTCGTCGCTCGTGTTGTGGATGACCGCGGAATCCTCGATCCGGGCGCCGGCCTTCAGTGCGTATCCGAAGTGCCCGCCGGTCAGCGTCGTCAGACCGTGGAGCCCGGCCTGCACGCCGAACGGCGCGCCCGCAGCGGATTCCGGTGGAGTGGACGATGGCACGGGGGCGCCCGGCGCTGCCTGCACGCCCGGCGCCAGAGCGAGCACGAGGCCGGTGAGGAGGAGGCTCCACAGGGCGGGGAACCGTGCCCGGTGGGTGGCGGTGGCGCCGCCCTGGGCGCGCAGACAGCTATTGATGGGATCAGCCGGTAATCGTGTACTGGAGGGTGCCGCCGTACGAGCCGGGGACTGTCTCCGCGGGGATGTTCCACTGCGCCGTCGACCCGTCGTGGGTGAAGACACCGCGGGTGCCGCCGTCGCCGGTCGCCATCGTCACGGCCGGAGAGAGGCTGTGCCCGGCTGCGGGTCGGCGCCCTCGGGGAAGTGGCCGCCCGGGCCGGGCTTGGCGATGCCCGTCCACTGGCCGCCGATCCCGTTGAGGTGTCCGCCGGTCGTGATCCTCAGATTGTTCCACCCGATGGTGTCCGTGCCGCTGACCAGGTCGGTGGTGGCAACGGTCACCGACCAGGGGGCGGTGGTGGAGAGGGTGTCGGTGTACGTGAACGTGCCGAGCCCGGCCGGGGTGCTGACGGTGTTGGGGGTGTCGGAGCTGATGCTGGTCAGGAGGCCCTTGGTGGAGTTGCCGTCGAGCCACGCGCTGATCTCGGCCGGGGCTGCCGTGGGGTGCTCGGCCTTGTAGAGCGCGGCGACACCGGCGACGTGCGGGGCGGCCATGGAGGTGCCGTTCTGGGCGATGGATCCGCCGCCGATCCTCGCCGACACGATGTCCTGGCCGGGCGCGAAGAGTTCGACGCACCGGCCGTGGTTGGAGAAGGACGTCTCCTCGTCCCAGGCGTTGGAGGCCGCGACGGTGACGGTGCCTGTGGCCGACGCGGGCGAGACGTTGCAGGCGTCCTTGGCGTCGTTGCCCGCCGCGATGACGGGCAGCACACCCGCGTTCGCGAGGGCCGTGGCGGCGTTGTTCAGAGTGACGGACTTGTCCCCGCCGAGTGAGCCGTTCAGGACCGCCGGTTGCCTGGCGTTCTTCGCGACCCAGTCGAGGCCGGCGATCATGCCCGAGTACGCACCGCGGCCGTCGCAGCCGAGCACGCGGACGCTCACGAGGTCGGCCTTGCGGGCGACACCGTACGTCCTGCCGGCGACCGTGCCCGCGACGTGTGTGCCGTGCCCGTTGCAGTCCTGGCCGTAGCGTCCGTCGCCCATCGCGTCGAAGCCGAAGGTGGCGCGGCCGCCGAACTCGTCGTGGGTGTAGTCGATGCCGGTGTCGAGGATGTACGCGGTCACCCCCGCGCCGTTGCCCCGGGTGGTGAAGTCGTTGTCGAGGGGCAGGTTCCACTGGTTGATCCGGTCCAGGCCCCAGGTGGCGGCCGGGCTCCGGGGGGCGGTGGCCGGCGCAGACGGCTGGGGCGGGGTGAGTGCCACCGCGTCCTCCTCGACCGATGTCACCCCCGGGGTCTTCCTGACGATCTCCAACTGCAGCACGGTCAACGGCGCCGCGAAGCCGTTGAGGGCCTTCTCGTACACGAAGGAGGGCTTCAGGTTGAGCTTCTCCGCGACCTTGGCCGCGTCGACCGTCTGGTCGAGGGTCACGATGTACTTGCCGGGCACCGCGTTGGCGGCAGTGAAGAACGGCGCCGGGGTCGGCTCCGGACCGGTGGCGGACGCCGACGCCGTCGGAGCGGTGAGGGCCAGCGCGGTCAGGGCAGCGCTCGTGAGAGCGAGTCTGGTACGTGTGCTCACGCCGGTGAGGGCATCATGCAGAAACGATCTCCCTCAACGACATCCCGACTGATTCAGGCGGATGCCGAAAACATCACCGCAATGCGCTCCGCCGAAGCGGTGGCATCAGCCCGAACGGATCGGGGCGGGCGACATCGCCCAGCGGATCCCCGCGGTCGCGAGCCGCCCGCCCGCCCGCGCGGCCGCCCTCGCCGGCCGGGTGAGCGAGGGAAGACCCAGCTGCTCGCGCGCCCACGACGGCAGCAGCTCCACCGCACCCGCCGCGAGCAGCGCGTACGGAGCCCGGGCCTGCCAGGGGATCGGGGGATGCAACAGCAGGAACCGGGCGGTCTGCCGGGCCTCGCGGGTCCCGTCGAGCTCGCCGCGGTACGCCTCCAGCCGCCGCGCCAGCTCGGCCTGGCTCCGGGGCGGTCGCTCCACGCCCAGTTCCTCCGCGATCCGGGCCGCGTCCGCCACGTACCCGTCATAGCCCGCGGGATCCAGCGGGTGCGCCCCGTAGCTCCGGTGCGCCCGCAGGAAACTGTCGACCTCGGCCACATGCACCCAGCCCAAGAGATGCGGATCGGCCGCGTGGTACGCCCGACCGTCCGGCGTCGTCCCTCGCACCCGCTCGTGGACCGCACGGACGCGCTCCACCGCGCACCGCGCGTCATCGGCCGTACCGAAGGTCGTGACCGCGAGGAACGTACTGGTCCGCTGCAGCCTGCCCCACGGGTCGCCCCGGAATCCCGAGTGGGCCGCCACGGCCGCCATGGCCAGCGGATGCAGCGACTGCAGCAGCAGCGCCGACAGTCCCCCGGCGAACATCGCCGCGTCGCCGTGGACCGTACGGATCGGACGGTCGGGGCCGAACCACCGGGGCCCAGGCGTCTCGTGGATGCGGGCCCGCGTCCTCTCGCCCGAAGGGCCGGCGACGCGCCGGAAGAGCTCGCTGCCGAGCCGTTCCCTCAGGCCGTCCACGGTGGGAGGCGACCATCCCATGCGGTCAGTATGCACCCGCGGTGAGCCGCCGTACGGAGGAGCCGTTCCGCCGCGAGGGGGCCGGTATCGAGGCCGACGGCCGATCCACCGGAGGATCGGGCGCCCCTCGTGGCATCGCGGGACCCCTGTATGTTGAGCCGGTGGTTGGTGCACAGATGAGCGACAAGGGCCCGGGGGGCCGGCGGATCCGAGGTCTGGACGCCGAGGAGCGGCGCGCGAGGCGCCGTGAGGACCTGCTGGACGCGGCGCTGGAGCTGTTCTCCGCCCAGGGGTACCAGGACACCTCGATCGAGCAGATCTGCAAGCAGGCGTACGTCGGGACGAAGAGCTTCTACGAGGTGTTCACCGGCAAGGAGGCCGTGTACCTGGCGCTGCTAGACCGGATCGTCGTGGGCGTGACCGGACGCCTCACGGAGGCGCTGGACTCGCTGGACGACAGTCAGGACGAGAGCGACGCCGCTCGGGCCCTCATCCGGCACTTCGCGGACGCCTTCGTGGAGGACGTGCGGGTGGCGCGGGTGACGTTCGGCGAGGGCCGTGCCGTGACGCCGCTGGCCGAGGTGCACCGCCGTACCAACCGCCGCTGGGCGGCGTCCTTCGTGGAGACCGTCTGGCAGCGGCTCGGCGTCTCCACGGGGCCGCACGCGCGCGTGGTGGCCATGGGACTGATCGGCGGTCTCTTCGACATCATCGCCGACTGGCTCCTCGACGCCGAGTCGGAGCAGTCCGCCGACCGCGCCGCTCTCCAGGACGGTCTCGACCGCTTCTACATCGTCATCAGCGCGGGCCTGAACGCTTCCTGACGGCACGTCACGTCCCGACTCCTCCGTCACCCCACCCCCGACCAGCCCCGTTCCGGCGCGTGTCGAATCGGCATGTCTTTTTTGGAAACGATGCCTTGTTCCTAACAAGGGCTCATGCCCTACTTCCCGGTAACTCACCCGCGAAGAAGGAGTCGCCCCGTGGCAAAGCTCCGTACGTTCCTGGCAGCACTCCTGCTGTCCGTCCTCGCATCGACCACCCTCACCTCGACCGCCTCGGCCGGAACGGCACCGCAGTCGGGGTGGAACAACTGGTCCTGCCGGCCCGGCGCCGAGCACCCCGAGCCGGTGATCCTCGTCCACGGCATGGGCGGCAACCACTGGGACAACTTCCTGACGCTGGCGCCGACGCTCAGCGCGAACGGCTACTGCGTCTACTCCGAGACGTACGGCAAGACCCTCCTGGGCGGCCTCGCCGGCGGCCTCGCGCCGATGGCCGACAGCGCCGCCGAGCTGGGTGCGTTCGTCGACCGCGTGCGTGTGGCGACCGGGGCGGCGAAGGTCGACATCGTCGGCCACTCGGAGGGCACCACCGTCCCCGCGTACTACATGAAGCACCTGGGCGGAGCCACGAAGGTCGACGACTTCATCGGCTTCGGCTCCAACTTCAAGGGCACCAGCCTCAACGGCCTGGCGACCCTCGCCGAGGCCCTGAAGCTCCAGGGCCTGCTGACCGGCGTCGGCTGCGGGGCCTGCACCGACTACCTGCCGGGCTCGGCGTTCCTCGCCAAGCTCAACGACGGCCCCGTCGCCGTACCCGGACCGACGTACACCAGCATCGTCACCCGCTACGACACGGTCGTCACCCCGTACACCAGCGGTCTGCTCGCCCCCGCGCCCAACGTCACGAACATCGTGCTCCAGGACCGGTGCGGCCTGGACTTCGCCGGCCACCTCGGACTGGCCGTCGATCCGAACATCACCCAGCTCGTCCTGGGCCGGCTCGACCCCGAGGGCTCCGAGCCGTTCCGGTGCCGCTTCTTCACCACTCTCGGCATCTGACGTAGACCGCGCGCCCGTCGTGGGGCGGTATCCGGGCAGGGCCGATGGGCGTTGAGCCGTCGGCCCTCACCCCTTCGCCCGTCCTCCGGCGCCAGCGCCGACGTCATCCGCCGCGAGCCGGACCTACTCCCCCGCCCCGTCCAGGAGGACGCGCAGGCGCTCCAGCGCCCACGCTTCCGCATCGTCTGCCGGCTCCCGTTCGAGACAGGCGCGCAAGTCGACGCGCCTGTTGGTCCAGGTCTTCCCTGCCTGGTCGTACGGATAGAGCACGGAGACGAGGAAGTGCGCCAGGTCCGAGCGCCGGGGGTCCTCCGGCTCGGGGGAGATGAAGAACGTGCGGATCGGCGGAGCGTGATCGCCGATCGTCCCCGCGGCCTCCAGGTCGATCACGCGCACACGCTCGTCGGGATCGGCTTCGGCTTCGTCGATCGGGCCCACAAGGAAGTTCGCCAGTTTGGCGTCGCCCAGGTAGACGCCTTCCGCATGGAACCGTTCGAGCAGCCGCCATGCCTGTTCGAGGTGTCGCGGGCGCAGCCGCCCGTTCAGCTTGTGGTGCAGGAAGTTCGGCCCGTCGACGTACTCCAGGACGAGGGCGACCTTGCGCGGGACGTCCAGCGTGTCCAGCAGCGCCGGGGCCATCCCTTCCAGTCCGCGTGCGGCGAGCAGCCGGTAACAGGCGATTTCCCGGCGCAGCAGATCGCAGCCGTCGGTGCCGTCCGGCTGCAGCTGTCCGCGGTGGTAGCCGGCTTTCAGTACGACCTGCCGGAGCGTCGGCGCCGTCGCGTCCATGGCGTGGAAGACCCCGCTCTTGCCCTGCTGGGCGAGGGCGCGGAAGGCGGGGTAGCGGCGCAGGAAGCGGCCCACGGTGGGGTCCTCGGCCTCCGGCTCGGTGAAGCCGACGAGGGCGTCCCTCACGCCCTCGGGCACGGCATGCGCGAGGCTGCCGCGGTCGTCGGCCACCTCACGGCCGTCCAGGGCGAGCGTGCTGCCCACGTATGCGCCGTAGCGGTAGAAGAGCGGCAGCCGGCCGCCGAAGGGCCGGGCACACGGCACCGCGGGGCACTGGTCCCGGTACGGCCCGAGCGCCTCCTTGAGCGCGCCCAGGAACGACGCCTGCGGATCCGCCAGGTAGACGACCAGGCACTTCCCGATCTGGGAGTAGCCGTGCACCCCCGCGTTGAGGTGCTGGAGGGTGGTGAGGTCCTTCACGTACTTGAAGTGGAGGCCGGCCCCGAGCAGGAGCGGCGCCACCCGGTGCAGCATCTCCCGGGCGTTGAGCAGCGTCATCGGCACGTACAGCTTCCACCCCTGGCGGATGCCCGGGGCCGGAACCCCGCACGCGTACCAGAGGGCCGACTCGTTGAAGGAGCTGCCGGCGCCGAGCTCGCGGGGGTGGGGCAGCGCGGACATCGCCGGGACGGCGGGTGTTTGCGAGACCACCGCCGGCGCGCCGCGCCCCACGGCGGGTCCGGCCCTCAGCACTCCACCAGGACGGTGGTCACGGTCACCGTGGTGATCGTGGGGCTGGCCGCCTCCGCATCCGCCCCGGACCGGGCCGGGAGGAGGGCGGCCAGCTCACGCTCGCCGGTCGCGAAGCTGATCAGCCGGTGCGCCCGCTCCTCGTCCGTCTTCATCGCCTCCAGCTCGCGGATGACGGACTTGTACTGCTCGGGGTCCTCGCGCATCGTCCGGATGACATCGAGAATCGCCTGTTCGGTTTCGCGCTGCGCGTCCTGCTCGCTGGGCTCGCTCGGCTCGTAGGCCATGATTCCTCCTGCTCGTGGGAACGAAGATCGACTACGCCATCACTGCTGTCCGGGTGTCGAGAGGAGCCTCGGGCACCGTCCCGACCAGGGCCTCTACCGGCTCGGGATTCCGCTCCGCCATCCGGCTCGCGCGGAGGGCGACGGCGAGGATCTTCCCGTCGATGCGGATCACCAGGCCGTCCGACAGCCACTGTTCGACCAGCTCCGCCAGCCCGCTCGCCCCGCCGAGCGCCTCGAACGCGTCGCGGTCCTCGTCCCGGAACTTCTCGGCGAGCAGTCTCTCCGCCACACCGGCATCGAGGTGCCGGTACAGCGCGCTTCCGGACCGGTCGAGGGGATACCGGACGGGCGGGCTCTCGACGTCGCGGTGATCGACGATGACACCCTCCTCGTCGGGCCGTTCGATGAAGTCGAGGCGCGCGCCCGCCTGGTTGGCCCGCCGCCACTCCACGACCGCCGCCTCCACCTCCGAGGTGTCCACGGGAGCGCCCAACGACGGGTCCAGCGTGAAGTCGTGGAGGTAGACGAGCTGGTCCAGGTCCGCCTGGTCGACGGGGAAGGCGTACGCGAACATCCGGTGCGCCCCCTCCCACCGCACCCCGTGGGCTTCCGGCTGCTCGAAGTACGGGCTGAAGCGGTGCAGTTGGAACCGGCCGCCCCCGGACGGTGGCTGGAGGTGCGTGAGCTTGGGAATGAGCTCCGCCATCCGCGTGTAGGACGCCTGACCCTCCCCCGGAAGACCGAACAGCAGGTTCCAGCCGCAGTAGATGCCCAGCTCCTGGCACCACTTGAGCAGCTGAACGTTCTGGTACGGCTTGACTCCCTTGCGCATCAGCGACAGGAGGTCGGCGTCGAGGCTCTCGATGCCCGGCTGCACCCAGCGGACCCCGGCTGCGGCGAGCGTCTCCAGCTCGCTGCGCCGCATGTTCGCCTTGATCTCGTAGAAGAACATCCAGTCGTGGCCGCGCGCGGCGATCTCGGGGAGGAGGTTCCGCAGGTACTCCCGGGGCATGATGAGGTCCATGGAGTAGAAGCGCCCCACGCCGTAGCGCTTCTGGAGGCTCTCCAACTGCGCCAGGACGACGTCCGCGTCCCAGGCCCGGAAGTCCATGATGTCGTGGAGGCCGCAGAACGTGCACTGCACCTTCTGCCCGTACCAGCAGCCGCGGCTGCTCTCGAAGGGCAGCCACGGGTTCATCTTCTCCGTCAGCCCGAGGCGCGCAAGCCGGTGGAAGTAGGCGTCGTAGTCCAGGTCCAGCTTCCGGCTGCCCGCCACGACCAGCTCCGCTGCGGGAGCGGTCACCACCTCGCCGTCCTCGGTCCGCCGGCTCACTCCCGCCAGGCCGCTCAGCGAGCGGCCGTCGCGGAACCGCCGCACCAGCTCGCCCAGTACCTGCTCGCCCTCGACGTGCACGACCGCGTCGACGTACGGGCAGATCCGCATGATCGTGCTGCCCATGGGACCCGCGCACTGCGACCCGCCGAACACGATGCGCAGGGAGGGGTACGCGCGCTTGAGCCGCCGCGCGAACGCCATCGAGGCGCCGAGCTGGGAGATCGTCAGCGAGAAGCCGACCACGTCGTACGCGGACCAGTCGACCTCGTCGACGAGGT
Source organism: Streptomyces gardneri (assembly GCF_006539185.1). Taxonomy (GTDB): domain Bacteria; phylum Actinomycetota; class Actinomycetes; order Streptomycetales; family Streptomycetaceae; genus Streptomyces; species Streptomyces gardneri. Next base: position 60,895 of record NZ_BJMN01000004.1, on the reverse strand, counting down.
CGGCCAGGTACTCCTCGGTGACGGGTGCCAGCGCTGCCAGGATCGTGTCGGCGAGCTCCGGCCACGGGAAGCCGACGCCCAGCGGACGCTGTTCCAGCATGTCCGTGAGGTGGTCGCCGTGCTCGGGCCCGTAGTAGTGCTGGGAGAAGATCCACTCCGGCAGCGGGCCGAGCAGGTTGCCCAGGACGTTGTAGAGGTTGAGTCCGATGCGTGCCGCGTAGTCGACGTACATCTCGTGGACGTCGGTCGCGACGCCCTCCTGTCGCAGTGCCGACGCGAGCGTCGCCAGCTGGATCGACGGCAGGGTGGGTGACATCCACGGCAGCGAGACCAGCGCCACCCGGGCGCCGGTGGTGTCCGTCCCCTTCGTCTGCGCTTCCCGGGCCGCGAGCCCCGGGAAGTCGACGCGTTGGCCGGGGAGGCTGCCGGATCCCGCGATGAGCCGGTCGACCTCCTGGAGGAAGCACCTGGCCAGCCGTCGGTGCTCCCGCTCCAGCTCCGCGTTCCCGAGAGCAGCCATGCTCGCGGTGACGGCGGCCCCGAGCCCACCGGCGGTCGTCGACCGTGCGGCATCGTGGTCCCCTGCCGTCGGGGGCAGTGGGTCCTCCTTGGCGCGGCGGGCCTTCTCCGTGTCGGCCAGGGTGAAGAGCAGGCGCAACAGCTGAAGCCGTACGGGGTCGGACCGGTCCGGATCCGAGCCGTCCACGACAGGTTCCTCGCGAACAATCACGGCCGTATCCTGGCCGATCGCCGACCCCGTACAGCCCCGCGCTGCGAGCGCCGCGCCGACGCTCACCCGGGTGGCACAGCGGCTGCTGTGCCACCCGCTCTCAGGTCAGTTCGCGTTCACGAGGTCGTGCGCGGGGACGGTCACGGTCCGTCGGCCGGGTGCGCCGCCGAGGACGATCTTCCGCAGGGCGCTGTTGTTGTCGAGGTTGGTCTCCTTCAGTCGCTTGGCCGGATTGGCCAGCACCTGGATGTAGTAGGTGCCGTTGGGCACGTCCGTGATGTCGAACGACTGGCCCGGCAGGTCCTGGGTGTAGGTGTCGCCGGAGCCGACGTCCAGCACCTCGCGGACGGAGATGGAGTTCTCCTGGCCGCAGGCGGTGGACAGGTCGGTGTTGAACGGGTGCCAGTTGGCGTTCTTCACCGTGTAGTCGACGGCGTCGGTGTTGGCCAGGCAGAAGGCCTCCTTGCCGCTGCGCACCGCTTCCTTCTTGTCCGCCTTCAGAAGCCGGTAGCTGGCGAAGTCGGTGAAGTGCCAGTGCACGTGGCCGGGACGCGGGTCCCACTCCATGGTGCCGGTCGGGGTGTAGCCGACCTGCTTGCCCGCGGCGTCGTAGAAGTACTGGTAGGCGTCCATCTTGGCCTTGCCGGGCGAGCGGAAGCCGTCCACCACGAGCTGGGCCGGACCGGCGTTCCACACGTTGGCGCTGAACGCCAGGTAGTCCTTGCCCGGGACGTTCTGGCCGCCGTCGCTGATGGTGATGCCGTAGGCCGGCAGCGACCGCAGGTCGGGCTTGGGGACGTTCGGGACGGTGGGAGTCCCGCTGGGCCGCTGGGACCGCGGCGTGAGGGCGGGCGCCTGGCGCGAGCCGTCGGTCTGCCCGGCGGTGTCACCGGCCTGCATGTCGGCACGTGCGGCCTGCTGCCGCTTCACCGCCCACGGCACGGCCGGGGGCGCGGCCTTCAGCGGCCCGTGGCCCACGTTGTACGAGGGACCCGCGCCGCTGGTCTCCGGTGCGCCGGCCTGGGCGGGGGTCGGAGCGTGTCCCGCCCCGTGCCCGGCGTGACCGGCCGGGGCCTGGTGGGCAGCGCCGTGCCCGGCGTGTCCCCCGGCGGCGGCGGACCGGGCGGGTTCGGCGCCGGCGCCGTCCTCCCAGCTGCGCTCCTGGATGGTGAGCTTCACGGTGGCGGGCTTGTCGGCGATCCCGAGGAGGTCGCGGTACTTCTTGGCGACCCCGATCTTGGCCGTGTACGTGCCGGCGGCGAGCTTCACCGGCTGGGTGTAGGAACCGCCGTAGGTGTTGGCGGCCCACCCCTTCTCGACGCCCCACACGGAACCGAGGGTGAAGGCGTTGGTGGGGCAGCTCTCCGGATACTTCGAGGTGGAGGGCGCGTCGGGTCGGACCCGTCCGCTGGCGTTGTTCGGGCAGAAGCTCTCCGTCTTGCTGACGACCTTCTTGCCCGTGTTGTCGGTGATCGTGATCTCCGCGAAGCCGGGCAGCCCGGAGAAGTCCTTCACGGTGCCCGGCGGCAGCGTCTTGGTCTTGGCCCTGCCGCCCTGGAACACGGTCTGGGTGATGGTCACCGGGTCCTTGTAGGACTTCCGGGTCACCTTGAACTCCAGCGGTGTTCCCTCCGCGGTCAGGTAGGTGCCCAGGTCCAGGTAGACGCCGGGCTCCTCCTTCCACGAGGTGAGCGTGACCGAGTCGGTCGCCGCGATGAGACTCAGCTTGGGCCCCGTCGCTGCCTTCGCCTGGTCCGGCGTGGCGGCCATGAAGCCGACGGTCACGGCCATGGCGGCGACAGCCGTGGTACCGGCGAGCAGCGGACGCCGCAGCCGAGTGGTGCGCGTAGTGGTCATCGATCCCTCGTTCTCCGAATGCTGTGACAAGGAAGCGGACAGCGGGCCACCCGGTCCGGCGGGACGTGAACACGTCCGGCCGGAGCGGTGACAGGCACTCGCTGCGCCCGTGCGGAGAGATGAGGGGACCGGATGCCCGGTTGTGCGGAGGGTCGAAAGTGTCGGGATGTTGGCCAGAAATCGCTGCCACGGTGGAAACGTACTGTTGCCAACCGCCGAACCGTTCGACGGGTCAACGGACCGGCGAGGCGTACAGGCTCACCGCCCGGTGCCGGGCGTCGAGAGCCCGAGGTGGTCGCGGAGGGTCACGCCCTCGTACTCGGAGCGGAAGACGCCGCGCTCCTGGAGCAGCGGGACGACGGTGTCCGCGAACTCGTCCAGGCCGCCCGGCGTGATGTGGGGGACCAGGATGAACCCGTCGGCCGCGTCCGCCTGCACCAGGTCGTTGATCGTCTCGGCGACCGTGGCGGCGGAGCCCACGAAGGTCTGCCGGGACGTGGTCGCGATGACGAGCTCGCGGATCGACAGGTTCTTGGCCTCGGCGAGCTCGCGCCACTGCCGGGCGGTGTCGAGCGGGTCGCTGAACTGGCGGACGCTCGCCCGGCCGAGGGCGATCGTGTTCTCGCCGACCTCGGGGTCGATGTCGGGCAGCGGGCCGTCCGGGTCGTAGGCGGACAGGTCCCGGTTCCAGACGTGTTCCAGGTATTTGATCGCGGTCTGGCCGCTGACCTGGAGGCGGCGGACCTCATGGGCGATCTCGTGCGCCTCGGCGTCGGTGTCGCCGAGGACGAAGGTGGCCGCCGGCAGGATCTTCAGCTCGTCCGCTGAGCGGCCGTACCGGGGAAGGCGGCCCTTGACGTCGGCGTAGAACTCCCGGCCCTCGTCGAGCGTCGCGTGCCGGCCGAAGATCGCGTCGGCCTGGGAAGCGGCGAACTCCCGGCCCTCGTCGGAGTCGCCCGCCTGGAAGATCACCGGCCGGCCCTGCGGGCTGCGCGGCACGTTGAAGTGGCCCTCGATGTCGACATGCTGTCCGTGGTGGGTGAAGGCCCCGGCCTTCGCGTCCCTCAGGAAGGTGCCCGACGCGGGGTCGGCGACGACCTCCGAGCCGTCCCAGGAGTCGAACAGCTCCGTCGCGGTCGCCAGGAACTCCTTCGCGCGGGAGTAGCGCTCCTCACGCGGCAGGTAGCCGCCGCGCCGGAAGTTCTCGCCGGTGAAGGCGTCCCAGGAGGTGACGACGTTCCATGCGGCCCGGCCTTCGGAGAGGTGGTCCAGTGAGGCGAACTGGCGGGCCACCTCGTAGGGCTCGTTGAAGGTGGAGTTGATGGTGCCGGTCAGCCCGAGCCGCTCGGTGACGGCCGCCAGGGCGGCGAGCACCGTGAAGGTGTCGGGGCGTCCGACGACGTCCAAGTCGTAGATCTTCCCGCCCTGTTCGCGCAGCCGAAGCCCCTCGGCGAGGAAGAGGAAGTCGAACTTGGCTCGCTCGGCGGTCTGCGCGAAGTGGATGAACGAGTCGAAGTCGATGTGGCTGCCGGCCGCCGGGTCGCTCCACACGGTGGTGTTGTTGACTCCGGGGAAGTGGGCCGCGAGATGGATGCGCTTGAGTGGCTTGCTGCTCATGGTGGGTCCTTCCGGGTCCGGGATCAGGCGGCGGGGTGGGCGGCATAGCGGCCGACCGGGCGCTCCAGGCCCAGCAGCCCGCGCAGGGTGTCCGCCTCGTAGCTGCGGCGGAAGACCCCGCGCCGCTGGAGCTCCGGTACCAGGCCCTGGGTGATCGCGGGCAGGTCGTGGGCGACCACGCCCGGTCGCAGCCGGAATCCCGACAGACCGGCCGACCGCCAGTCCTGGAGCAGGTCCGCCAGCTCCGCGGGCGTCCCGGTGAAGACCGCCGTGTCGCTGCTGTACGGGGCGTCCGCGAGCGCGTCGAGGCGACTGCGGCGCGCGTCGGCCGCCCGGGCGTCCTCGTCCAGGAACACGGTGAGGTCCGCGAAGAGGTGCAGCGGCTGCGCCGAGAGCCCGGCGGACTCCCTGGCCTGCCGGATCTCCGCGACCGCGGCCCGGGCCCCGGCGGCGTCGCGCACGCCGAGGTACCCGACGTCCGTGGACCGGGCGATGAGGCCGTACGCCGTGTCGGTGCCGGCAGCGCTGGCCGCGCTGACAACGGGTTGCCCCTGCGGCGGGCGGGGAGTGATCGACGGCCCTCTGACGCTGAAGTGGCGGCCCTGGAAGTCGACGTAGTGCAGCTTGTCGCGGTCGACGAACCGGCCGGTGGCCACGTCCCGGATCTCGGCGTCGTCGTCCCAGCTGTCCCACAGTCGGCGGACCGCCTCGACGTGGTCGGCGGCCTCCTCGTAGGCCTCCGCGTCGGGGAGCGAGACCGCCCTGCGTCCGAAGTGCCGGGCCTCGTGGTCCAGTTGTGAGACCTGGATGCTCAGACCGGCACGTCCTCGGCTGACGTGGTCCAGGGTGGCGATCGCCTTGGATATGTGGAACGGCTCGGTGTGGGTGGCGGTCACGGTCGGGACCAGGCCGATGTGCCGGGTCAGCGGGGCGACGCGGGCGGCGGTGAGTACCGCGTCCAGCCGCCCGCGGACCTGGTCCGTGCGCCCGTCGGGCCCGTCCGCCGAGGACGACTGGAGGGCGAGGGCGTCCTCGAAGGTGACGAAGTCGAGCAGTCCGGCCTCGGCCTCGGTCACGACGTCGGACCAGTAGCGGGCCGTGAAGAGCTCGCCGGGCCGGGCACCCGGCTCGCGCCAGGCGGCAGGATGCCAGCCCGCGCCGTCGAGCGCGACGGCGAGGTGCAGCGGTTCGGAAGACGCCGATGCGCGTGCGGATTCGGGCGGGGATGCGGACATGTCGAATTACGCCTTCCTGATCGGCCGCACGAAAAGGAGGCCGATGCGCGTCGCGAATGTGAGGGCGTACGAGAGAGCGGGAAAAGGCGCCCTTCACCAGTATCTTTTCGAAACGCTACGCCCGAGAGCAGCGCCATACAATGACCGGAATATTAAGAGGACTTGGCAGAAGTGTTGCCGGGCGCGCGGACCGCCGTGAAGGACGGGCGGCGACGCAGGGTGAAGCCGATCGACTCGTACAGTCGGATCGCCGTCGTGTTGCTCGCGGAGGTGTGGAGGAACGGGACGTCGCCGCGCTCCCGGATGCCCGCGGCGACGGCGCGGACCAGCCGTGTCGCCAGCCCCCTGCCCCGGTGTTCGGGATGGGTGCACACCGCGCTGATCTCGGTCCAGCCGGGCGGCCGCAGCCGCTCCCCCGCCATCGCGATCAGCCTGCCCTGATGCCGGATGCCGAGGTACGTGCCCAGCTCGACGGTGCGGGGCAGGAACGGCCCGGGCTTCGTGAGCCCGATCAGATCGAGGATCTCGGGTACGTCGTCGGGTCCGAGCCGCACCGCCTCGGGGGCGGGTTCGACGCGCAGCGAGGTGTCGACCAGCTGGACGCCGAGGACCGTACCGACGGCCTCCCATCCGTCGGGCGGGGCCGGGACGCCGGAGAGCGTGGCGATCCCACCGTTGCCGATCAGCCTGTGCAGGTCGGCCCAGGAGTCCGGGTCGGCCGGGTCCGCGAGGGCGGCGAACGGCGAGACGTCCGACGGATAGCGGGCGGCCCGGGAGGGGAAGAGGCCGGTCTCGGGGCGGGCCGCCCGCTCGGCGAAGGCGGCGTGCGGGCCGGACAACGCGGCCCAGGCCGGATTGTCCAGGACGTGCGGGGACACGACGGTACCCAGGCGCGTACTCGGACTCGCAATCGTGCTCGGACTCGTACTCGTGCTCGTGCTCGGACCTGCGTTCGTGGTCATGCGGCGGGGCTCTCCGTCCATGGCGCGGTCCGCGGGGCGGGGATTCCGGAGTGGGTCACCGGCAGGCCCGGCGGGTCGACCGCTGATGTCGTTTTCCGCGACGCAAGCTAGGCAGCCCGGAGAAGGGCTGTCAACGGCCCTGATATCGGTATGCGCGAAAGCGTGTGGCAATTTCATACGCCGTACACATAACGCCTTCCCGTGAAATGAATCAGCACGAAAAACGACGACGCCCCGGCCGTCGTGTGGCCGGGGCGAAGGGCGAGAAGGGGCGGAGGTTACGGCGTTCCGTCGGCCGGGAACCTGCGCTGCTCGTCGCTGACGGCCGGGGTGCCGCCACCCGGGAAGCGCCGGGCGGAGGAGGCCGTCGGGGTGCCACCGCCCGGGAACTTCCGGAGGGCCGCGAGGGCGGCCGCGGCCACGGCCGGCACGGCCAGGACCTTCAGCGTCGTACGGAGAGGGGACTTGGCCTGGGGCATGTCGGTTCCTCCAGGGGAATCGAGGTGGTCGGGTTGGCCGGGCGGGCCGTTCTGACCACCTCAGTCTCGCCAGATCCTTGTCCCAGGCGCCTGATCCTCAGGTCCCACACGTGTCCCACCTTGCCCGCACGGCATGACTGCCCGCACGAGCGTGCCGGTACCCGTGTTGACCAGCTCGAACGTGCCGCCGAGCTCCTCGGCCCGCTCGGCCATCGAGTGGAGGCCGACCCCTTCGTCGCGCTCCGCAGGAATGCCGTCCCCGTTGTCGCGGACCTCGATGGAGACCGCCTCGCCGGTCAGGACCACGGTGGCCTCGGCCCGGTCGGCGTGCGCGTGGCGGACCGCGTTGTTCAGCGCCTCCGCCGCGATCCGGTAGACGGCGACCTCCACCGCGGCCGGAAGCTTGGGGAACGGCTCGGGGCACAGGCCCACCGTGATCCGCACCGTACGGCCGAGCTGCTCGGCGAGCCGTTGCAGCGCACGCGGCAGATCGGCGCTGTCGAGGGCGGCCGGGGCCAGGCCGCCGGTGATCCGGCGCAGTTCGTCGATGGCCCGGCCGATGCCCTCGGAGACGGCGGTCAGCGACCGCAGTGCCTTGGGTTCGGTCGGTATGACCGACCTGACGGCGTCGACCTGGAGCCGGAGTCCGGACAGGGCCGGACCGAGTCCGTCATGGAGGTCGTGCCGGAGGCGGCGCCGTTCCTCCTCCCGGGCCAGGACGATCTGTTCGCGACTGGTCTGCAACTCCTCGTAGAGCCGCAGGGAGGCGATGGCGGGGGCACTGTGGTCGGCCAGGAGGCGTACGGCCTCACGGTCCTGGTGGTCGAGCGCGAGCTCTCCGTGGCGGGGCGGGACCAGGAGGTGGCCGATGACGTCGCCCTGGTAGACGAGCGGGAACCGCTCCTGCCCACGGCCCGGGTCGCCCCTGCGGGCCAGCTCACGCTGTCCGTGCCGGGTGCTGATGACGAGGCGGGCGCCGGGCAGCCTGAGGGTGTGGACCACGGTGTCGCAGAGCAGCCGCGGCATGTCGCCGGGGTCGAGGGCGTGCCCGAGCCGGTCGGCGAGCTGGCGTACGGCCTGGTACGGCTGGGCGCGCTCGCCGTAGTAGTAGCGGTCGACGAGGCGCGCGGCCCAGCGCGAGGTGGGGCGCAGCAGGACGCCCACGAGCAGGGCGGCGGAGGCGATCAGCGCGGACTTCGGGGTCGTGGAGCCCGGTGCGAAGTACGAGAGGACGAAGCCGCCGCCCACGTAGGCCATGAACAGCACGAAGGTGAGGACGAAGCTGGTCAGGATCCGCCGCCCGGCCCGGTCGAGGGCCCAGGTCCGCTCCCTGACGTGGATGTAGCCGAGCGTCGCGGGCCAGGCGGCCGCGGCGATGTAGAAGGCGATGACAGTGAGACCTTCGGGGGCGGCCGTGAACCGGTGCACGTACAGCATCGTGATCCACAGTCCGTACGGGACCGTGAGGATGGCGTACGTCCGCTCCTGCTTGGGTGTCCGGCTCCAGCGTGCCGCCATGAGGAGCACGGCCAGGGCGACGATGACCGGCGGCACCCAGAGGACCGCGGTGTCCATCCACGGGGTGAGCAGGTCCTCCAGCCACGTCCAGGCGCCGCCCGTCAGGGGGGTGGGCCGCCCGTAGTACGTGAACTCCGGGTTCGCGAAGGCGTAGAACTGCTGCAGGGCGCTCCACACCGCGATGACCGCCACGTAAGGGCGGCCCCAGAGCGCGGGCAGGCGGCCGCTCGGCAGCCACAGGGGCAGCGGATAGATGACGACGCCGAGCAGCGTGTAGGCGAACAGGGCGAAGAGCAGCACGGCGGCGAAGGCGCCCGGGCCGACCCGGGCGGTCACGGCCACCAGGGAGAGCGTCTGAGCCAGGGTCAGGGCGCAGCCGGCGGCGAGCAGCAGCAGGCCCAGGGCGTGTGCGGAGCGACGGGCGGCGAAGACCATGCCGGTCAGGGCGAGGCCGAGTCCCAGCAGGGTGTGGTCGGCGGCCAGATGGAGCCTGACGCCCTGGAGGGCCGGGTCGTCCAGGCGGGTGAGGGTGACGCCCGCCCAGACGACACCGGCGACCATGGTGAGGACGCACACCGCGTAGGCGGGCACCATGTCCGGTCTCAACAGGGGGGCGTCCCGCGCTTCTCCGCGGCCTGCGCGCATTTCGGCCTCCTCGCCGGTTCGGCGGTGGTTCCCAGCGTCGTACGCCCGTGGTCCCGGGCGCATGAGACGCGTGTCCCGGCCCGGCCCCGTCTCAGTGCCCGGAGGTGTCCTCCCCGAGGCCCGCGTCGCGGGCGCGGGCGACGGCCTCGGCGCGGGAGGTCACCTGGAGCTTGTCGAAGACGTGCGTGATGTGGTTGCGCACGGTCTTCTCCGACAGGACGAGTTCACGGGCGATGCGTCGGTTGTCGTACCCCCGGGCGATCAGTCCGAGGACCTCGACCTCGCGGGAGGTCAGTGCGGGGAAGAGCTGTTCCGCGTCGCGCTGCCGGTTGCCGGAGAGCAGCTGGGAGAGCCGGGCGGCGATGTCGGAGCCGATGACAGCGCCCCCGCCGGCCACGGTGTGCAGCGCGTGCAGGACCTCGTCCGAACCCGCGCCCTTGACCACATAGCCGCGGGCACCGGCCTGGAGCGCGGCGAGGAGGCTGGCGTCGTCGTCGGACATCGTGAGCATGAGGACCGGCAGCCCCGGGTGCTCCTCGGCGAGCCGCCGGGTGGCCTCGATGCCCGAGACGTCGGGCAGGGAGAGGTCCATGACGACCACGTCGGGCTGGTGTTGCGCGACGGCCTCCGGCACTTCTCCGCCTGTCGTGGCCTCGGCGACGACCAGTGCGCCGCCGGTGCTCTCCAGGGCGGCTTTCAACCCCTCGCGGAACAGTGGATGGTCATCGACGATCAGGACGCGGGGAACGGAGCGGTCTTCTTCGCGCACAAATCGACACTATCAGTAACATTCGGTTACGCACGGTAGTGGATCGTGTTCCCGCGTACGGGCGGGGCGCGAAGGGGGCGACCGTCTCATGCCCTTGGGAGCACCGGCCGCCGATCGTGAAGGGGCAACCCGCCCGACTCACGGATGTGGATCCGTCATGTGCCCCACCACGTCGGCGCTCACCCTCGACCGGTCCGTCCAGGCCGGGCCCGTGCACGTTCCCGTCCAGGTCTGCCGCGGGGCGGGGTGGCCGGACGAAGTGACCTCGACCCTGCGGCAGATGGGAGCCGACCGGCTCGTCGTCCTCACGGACCCCTCGCTGCCGACCGCTCTCCTCGCCCGCGTGCTGGCCTCCCTCGACAGCGCGGCGCCCACCGAGGTGCGATGGCTGACGGCCGGCACGCGGCTGCCCGCCGAGGGCCTCCGCGCCGTGCCGGACGGCTCGGCTCTCGTGGCCCTCGGTGGCACACGGATCGTCGAGGCGGCCGACCGTCTCGTCCACGCCGACGGGACACCTCCCCCGCTGCTCCGCCTGCCGACCACTCTGCGCGCCATGGCGGACGCGGCGCTCTCCGTCGCGGGCCGGGGCGGCGTCGCGGGCGCGGGCCCCGGGACGATCCTGGTCCGGGATCAGCTCGACTTCCTGGAGACCCTGGACGCCTGGGCGCTGCGGGCCGGGGTGTGCGCCCTCGTACGCGACGTGCTCGCGGTCGTCCCCGGGTCGTACGACCAGGTGGCCGCCCGGCTCCGGCGCGACGGCCACTACGACCCGGGCACCCTCGTCTCCTTCCTCTCGCTGTGCGTGGAGGTCCGCTCCGCGCTCCTGCGCTACGACCCCCTCGAAACGGGCCCGGCGATGGTCCTGCACTACGGGCGGGCCCTCGCTCGCGCCCTCCGCGCGAGCACGCGCCCGGGTGCCCCGCCCCACGGCGACGCCGCGCTGCTCGGGCTTCGGGTCGCGGCGCGCGTCGCACGTCTGTCGGGGCTCCTGGACGCGGCCGGCGAACAGGCGCACACCGAGCTCGTGGAACGGGCGGGCGGGCCGTCCGCACTGCTCCTCGGGGCCGACGCCGAGAACGTCCTGGCAGAGCTGGTACACGGCCCTACCGGGCGCCGGCTGCCGCGCCGGCGGGCCGCCCGCGCGGGGACCGACCGGGTGGGCATGGTGCTGCTGGACGGCCTGGGCACCCCGCACCTGGAGCGCGGCCGGGCCGTCACCCCCGTCGGGGTCGATGTCCTGCGTGCCGCCCTCGAAGCGTTCGCTCCCGCCCCCGCAGGGCGTACCCCGGGACTGGGACAGGGAGCGGGACAGGGGCCGGGACAGGACCACTCGCTCATGCCCCTGGGGCGCCGGGCGCCGGAGAGTCGATGACAGAGCACGACCCCCCACCCTCACGTCTGGAGAACCGACATGCCAAGGATCACCTGGTCGCACAAGCCCCACGGCGGGCTGCGCGACCGAGGCTACGCACTCGTCCGCGGCGCCGACCTCGACGTCGACCCGGCCGCGCGCGACGCCCAGGGGGCGCTGGCCGACGAATGGAACCGGCTGGAGCCCGACCGCTACCTCAAGAACGGTGCCTCGTTCAGGGAGCGCCGGTACGACCGGTTCCGGTACCTGCCGCGCACCCGCGCCGTCCAACTCCTCGCACACCGGCCGTACTTCCAGTCGCCCGAGGCCAACCGCTACGCCGGCGGCATCCATCGCGAGGTGGCCCCCCTCACCCGTGGCTCCGTCGCCAACGCCCTCCTCAACGAGCTGATCCGCTTCGACTTCTCCCAGTTCCCCGTCGACGAGGACAGCCTCGATCACCCTTGGGAGGTCGACTGTCATCAGTTCCGCACCCGGGCGACCGCACGGGAGGCGGGCGAGCCCACTCCCGAGGGCATCCACCGGGACGAGATCGACTTCGGCGCCATCCACCTGATGGAGCGGGCGAACACCCGCGGCGGCGACTCACGGGTCCACAGCGAATCCGGCGACGTGCTCGCCGAGTTCCGGCTCGAAGACCCCCTCGACACGATGTTCTGGGCCGATCGCGACGTGCTCCACTCCGTCACGCCCACCGCTCCGGTGGACCCCGGCCGGCCGGCCACGCGGGACATCCTCATCCTCGGTTTCACCTGCTCGCCCGGACTCCGCGCGAGCGACTGACAGGAGCCCTGGACATGACTACCACGCACACCCGCGAACCCACCTCCACCCTCACCTCGACCGTGGTCCTCTGCCTCGTCTCCGTCTACGTCGTCTGGGGATCCACGTACCTCGCGATCGACTACACCCTCGACACCATGCCGCCGCTGCTCATGACGGGCACCCGCTTCCTCGCGGGCGGCATCGTCCTCGCCGTGTTCCTGCTGGCCCGGGGACACGTGCTGCCGACCCGCCGGCAGTGGTTCCACTGCGCCGTCGTCGGCGGACTCATGCAGGGCGGCTGCGTCGGCGGCATCGCCATCGCCGAGCGGTACATCTCCAGCGGACTGGCCTCCGTCGGCATCGCGACCGTCCCCGTGTGGACGGTCCTGATGGCCGGCCTCGCGACCCGCCGCTGGCCGAACCGCCTGGAGGTGTACGGCATCGGTCTCGGCCTCGTCGGTGTCGTCCTGCTCGCCGTCGACGGAGGACTCGGCGGCGGGACGAAGGGCTCGGTCGTGATCATCGTCGCCGCGATCAGCTGGTCGCTCGGCTCGGTGCTCAGCCAGCACCTGGACCTGCCCAAGGGACCGATGGCCTACGCCGGAGAGATGCTCGCGGGCGGCACGCTGGTCACCCTCGTCGGACTGCTCGCCGGGGAGAGCCTCGACCGGACACCGGACGCGGCGGCGCTGTGGGCCTGGGGCTACCTCGTCGTCTTCGGCTCGCTCCTCGCCTACAGCGCGTACATGTACCTGCTGACCACGGTCCGTACCTCCATCGCCACCAGCTACACCCTGGTCACTCCGGCCGTGGCCGTGCTGCTCGGCGCCTGGATCCTCTCCGAGCGGGTCAGCGTCCTGACCGTGCTCGCCGTGGCGGCGGTCCTGCTCGCCGTCCGGTTCATCTTCATAGGAAGGAAGCTTCGCGATGCGCACGACAAGCACGAGGGCTAGGAAGGTGCTCTTCATCGGGGACACCTCCCACTGGAGCCGGCTCGCCGCCGCCCACCTCCGGGACGTCTTCGACCACGTCTCCGTCATCCTCTGGGACTACGGCGACCCTCCGCCCCGGGCCCACGAGAGCTGGCACGGCGACCACATCTTCTGCTTCAAGGCGGATCTGCTCCTGAAGCCCCGGACGCTCGCGCGGGCCGCCGTCAGCGCCCTCAACTTCCACCCGGCGACACCCCAGTTCCGCGGCGTCGGAGGTTACGACTTCGTCCTCCGGGAAGGCGGCGCGGAGTTCGGCTCCACCAGCCACCACATCGTTCCGCGGATCGACGCCGGACCGATCGTGAAGGTCACCCGCTTCCCGATCGTCCCCGGCGAGAGCGCGGCCTCGCTCAGCGCCCGTACGGCGGCGCACTGTCTGGTGCTCTTCTACGAGGTGATCGGAATGATCGCGCAAGGACGGGAGCTCCCCGTCTCCGACGAGCAGTGGGGCGAGCGGCTCTACACGCGGGCCATGCTCCAGCGGCTCCGCACGACCCCCGACACGGCTGCAGGGAGGCTGTGATGAAGATCGTCCTCGCCTATTCGGGCGGCCTCGACACCTCGCTGGCCCTCTCCTGGCTCCAGCGGACCTACGACGCGGAGGTCATCGCCTTCTGCGCGGACCTGGGACAGAGCGAGGACCTCGCCGAGGCCCGGTCCCGCGCCGAGCGGAACGGCGCCGCCAAGGTGTACGTGGAGGACCTGCGGCACGAGTTCCTCGCCCGGTACGCCTTCCGGGCGCTGCGCGCCGACGCCGTCTACGAGGGAAAGTACTTCATGGCGGCCTCCTTGAGCCGGCCGCTGATCGCGAAGCGGCTCGTGGAGATCGCCCGTGAGGAGGGGGCGCAGGCCGTCGCCCACGGTGCCACCGGCAAGGGCAACGACCAGGTCCGATTCTACGCGGGCATCACCGCCCTCGACCCGGGGATGCGCATCATCTCCCCGGTCCTCGAATGGGACCTGCACACCCGGGCCGCTCAGATCGCGTACGCCCGTACCCACGGGGTGCAGACCCCGGCCTTCAAGTCCAGCCCGTACAGCCGCGACACCAACCTGTGGGGCAGCAGCGTCGAATGCGGCCCGCTGGACGACATCCTGCTCGCCCCGCCGGAGGAGGTGTACACGGCGACCGTGTCGCCCGAGTCCGCCCCCGAAGACCCGGAGCTCGTGCGCCTCACCTTCGAGCGGGGCGTGCCCACCCATCTCGACGGAGAGGCCCTGGGCCCGGTGGAGCTGGTGGAACGGCTCGCCGAGCGCGCCGGACGGCACGGCGTCGGCCGTATCGACATCATGGAGAACCGTCTCGTCGGCCTGAAGGTGCGCGGGGTGTACGAGAGCCCCGCGGCCACGGTCCTCTACGAGGCCCACCGCGAACTGGAGAACCTGGTCCTGGAGCGCGAACTGTTCCAGTACAAGGCGGAGATGGGCCGTCGGTACGCCCAACTCATCTATGACGCCAAGTGGTTCACCGGGCTGCGCACCTCCCTGGACGCGTTCTTCACGGACGTCCAGGAACGGGTCGGCGGCACGGTGACGGTGAAGCTCTTCAAGGGCTCGGTCACGACGGTCAGCCGCTCCTCCCCGCACTCGCTCTACCACCCGGACTACGCCTCCTACGAGGCGGAGAACGAGTTCGACCAGCGAGCGGGCGAAGGATTCTCGTACATCTGGTCGATGCCCGCCCGTGTGGCGGGCCTGCGCCGAGGAGGCGCGTCATGGACATGAACCACGCACCGGTGACGGGCACCCGGCCCGCGGGCCGCACGCTCGCCGAACGTGTCCCGGCGAGCCGGAGGCCGCAGCGGACGGCGACCACGCGCAGGTTCCTGATGTGCAGGCCCACGCACTTCGACGTCACGTACGCCATCAACCCGTGGATGCGGCCGGAGGAGGGAGCGGACCGGGCGCGCGCACTGCGGCAGTGGGCCGCGCTGCGCGATCTGTACCGCCGACTCGGTCACACCGTGGAGGAGATACCTCCCGACCCGCGCCTGCCGGACATGGTCTTCGCCGCCAACGGTGCGACGGTCATCGACGGCCGGGTGCTGGGCGCCCGCTTCCGCCATCCGGAGCGGGCCGCGGAGGGGCCGGCGTACCTGTCCTGGTTCGCGGACCACGGCTACGCGACGACCCGTGCGCCGCGCTTCATCAACGAGGGCGAGGGCGACTACCTGCTCGCGGGCCGGACGATCCTGGCCGGTACGGGCTTTCGCACGGAGCCCCGGGCGCACGAGGAGGCCGAGGAGTTCTTCGGCCTGCCGGTGGTCACCCTCACCCTGGTCGACCCGGCGTACTACCACCTCGACACGGCCCTGAGCGTGCTCTCCGACACCGAGATCATGTACTACCCGGGGGCGTTCTCGGAGGGGAGCCGCGCGGTCCTGGAGATGCTCTTCCCCGGGGCGATCCTGGCGGAGCCCGAGGACGCCGCGGCCTTCGGGCTCAACGCGCTGTCGGACGGCAGGCATGTGCTGCTGCCGTCGGCCGCGGGCCGGCTGGCCCGGGCGGTCGCGGCGCGCGGCTTCGAGCCGATCGGGGTCGATCTGTCCGAGCTCCTGAAGGCGGGCGGCAGCGTGAAGTGCTGCACGCTGGAGCTGCGTCCGTCATGAGCACGAGAGTGCCCGTCGCACGTCACGAGATGAGGCAGTGACATGACCTCTTCGAAGTACCAGAAGAACCAGGCGAACCAGAGGAACCAGAGGAACCAGAGGAACCAGAGGAACCAGAGGAACCAGAAGCACCGGAAGGACCAGCAGAACCGTACGGACAGGGAGGGGCCGCCGACGGTCGCCCCGGAGGAGGTCTCGGCACGGGCGCTGTACGACGCCATGATCGGGGCCGCGGGGCCGGCGGCGACCGGATGGACCGGCCCGCCGCGGCTCCCCCGGCCCGCACGACAGGGTGAGAGCGTGCTGATCCTGGGTGCCGGAGTCGCCGGTCTGACCGCGGCGTACGAGCTGAGTGTGCTCGGCTACGACTGCACCGTCCTGGAGGCCCAGGAGCGGGTCGGCGGGCGGAACCGCACGGCGCGCGGGGGCGACGAGCTCTACGAGGTCGACGACGGGACCGGAGCGGCCGTCCGCACCCACACCTGCCGGTTCGACGAGGGGCTGTACGTCAACCTCGGGCCGGGCCGGATCCCCCACCACCACCGGCGGGTGCTCTCGTACTGCCGGGCGTTCGGGGTGGCGCTGGAGCCGTACGTCATGGAGACCACGGCGAACCTCGTCCGTCCGCCGAACCGCGCCGCCGCCCTGCCCAACCGCCGGGTGGCCAACGACACCCGGGGCCACATCGCGGCGAAGCTCACCGAGGCCCTGGAGGCGGACGACGCCTTCACCGACGAGGTGCGCGATCTCCTGCGGATGTTCGGGGCACTCGACGTCGACGGGAAGTACACCGTGGCCCCGCGGTCCGGCTACCTCCACGACCCGTCGGCCGGGGATCCGTTCCCGGAGCCCGCGCCGCCGCTGACCTTCGAGGAGCTGGTGGAGTCGGGCTTCTGGAAGACCCGTTTCTACCAGCCGCTCGACCACGAGTGGCAGCCGACGATGTTCCAGCCGGTCGGCGGCATGGACCGGATCGTCGAGGCACTGGCACACCGGGCCAAGCTCGCGGGCGCGAGGATCGTGCTCGGCGCCGAGGTCACCGGGATCACGCTCGGCGAGGCCGGGCCCGGCGTCCGGCCAGGTATCCGGCCGGGTGTCCGGGTGTCCTACCGCAAGGGCGGGCAGCTGCTGCGGGCCGACGCCCGCTACTGCGTGAGCAGCATCCCCGTCCCGGTACTCAAGGGCGTCCGGCGGAGCGGCTTCTCCGAGGCGTTCGAGTCCGCCGTCGACGTGGTGGAGTTCGCGAAGACCTGCAAGGTGGGCTGGCAGGCCGAGCGGCGCTTCTGGGAGGACGGTCCCGCCGACGCCTCAGGCGGTGCCGGACACATCTACGGCGGTATCAGCTGGACGTCCCACGACATCACCCAGCTCTGGTACCCGTCCCACGGATACTTCTCCGACAAGGGCACCCTCACCGGCGCCTACAACTTCACGGAGAAGGCCGAGCGGTTCGGCCGCCTGCCCATCCGGGAACGGCTCGACCTCGCCCGCGAGGGCGCCGTCGAACTGCACCCCGAGTTCGCGGACGACGAGCTCGTACCCCAGGACAAGGGCGTCACCATCGCCTGGCACAAGGTCCCCTACCAGCTCGGCGGCTGGGCGGACTGGAAGCCGGACCGCGAGGACCACCGCGCCGCGTACCGGCAGCTCCTCCAGCCCGAGGGCGACGCCTTCCACATGACCGGCGACCAGATCTCGCCCCTGCCCGGCTGGCAGGAGGGAGCCATGATGTCGGCCCAGTACGTCGTGCAGCAGATCCTCGGCGTCATGCCCCGCACGGTTCCGGAGGTGATCACCGTGCCGGACTCCGCCGCCCTCACGCAGGGCATGCTCTGACCCCCGCCGGCGTCCCGGTGCGGCGGACGGAGTCGGCCGGCACCGGGAGCGACATGCGTCAGGGCTCAGGGAGCCATCTCGTACGAGCCCGAGAGGGCCTCGACACGCTGCCAGACGCGCTCCGACCGCGCCTCGTCGACGACGGGGCGCCGGACGGCACCGAGCGCCCAGAGCTGCTGCTGCTCGGTCGCGGAGTCCTTGCCGTGCAGCTCGACGGCGTGCGCGGAGAAGTCGCGGACGAGGACGGCGAACAGCTCGTCGAGCACGTCCTCGTCGAGTCCGGTCAGGGCGGCCTGCTCCAGGACCAGCTGTCCGTGGACGACGAGCGCGAAGAGCTGGCCGACGGCGAGGAGGAGGTCGAGGTCGCGGCTCTGCTTCTCGTCCGGGGCGGCCTTGAGCACGAACTCGCAGAGGGCGTCGGCCTGTTCGCGGAAGCGGGCGACGTTGGACACGTGGGCGTACGTGTCGTAGGCCGGGCGCCAGTCGTGGAAGCGGACCGATCCGAGGCCGCGGGCGGGCCCCTGGCGGAAGAGGAACGTGTCGTCCGCCGCGTCCAGACGGGTCGGGACGGGCTCGTACGCGACCGGGTCGAGGAGGTGGTTGCGCATGAACTTGAGGATCAGCGCCAGGTTGACGTGGACCGTGCCCTCCAGCTTCGGCAGGCCCCGGATCTCGACGGCCGCCTCGGCGAAGTAGTTGTCCTTCTCGAAGCCCTTGGCGGCGATGACGTCCCACATCAGGTCGATGACCTTCTCGCCTTCCGTGGTCACCTTCATCTTCGTCATCGGGTTGAAGAGGAGGTACCGGCGGTCATCGGGGCCCGCGGTGCGGAAGTAGTCGACGGCACGGTCGCTGAACAGCTTCATGCCGACGAGCCGGACGTACGCGTCGGTCAACTCGCGCCGCACGTGCGGGAAGGCGGTGACGGGGCGGCCGTACAGGATGCGGTTCTGCGCGTGGGTGACGGCCTCGTACATCGCGTGCTCGCAGATGCCGATCGAGGCGGTGCACAGGTTGAACTTGCCGACGTTGACGGTGTTGAGGGCGGCGTCGAAGGCGGCGCGGCCGGTGTGCAGGACGTCCTCGGCCGCGACGGGGTAGTCCTCCAGGCGGAACTCGCTGACGTACTTCGAGGAGTCGACGACGTTCTTGACGAGGTGGTACGCCTCGTGACGGCTGTCGGCGGCGAAGAAGACGTAGCCGTCGGGCCCTTCGACGTCGGTGCGGCGGCCGAAGACGGAGACGAGCCCGGCCGCGTTGCCGTTGCCGATGTAGTACTTGGATCCGGTGGCCCGGAAGCCGCCGTCCGCGGTGGGCTCGAGGAGCATGTCGGTCGAGTAGATGTCGGCGCCGTGGGTCTTCTCCGACAGGCCGAAGGCGAACACCTCGCCCTGGGAGAGCAGTTCGGCGGCGCGGGCGCGGGCGGCGGCGTTGTCGCTCTGCCAGACCGGGCCGAGGCCGAGGATGGTGACCTGCCAGGCGTACCAGTAGTCGAGACCGTAGAAGCCGAGGATCTCGTTGAGGGCCGCGATCCGGGCGGTGTCCCAGCGCTTGTCGCCCTGCCCCTCGGCGGCATCGGAGGACGGCGTCAGGAAGGTCTCGAACAGTCCTTCCTCGGCGGAGAAGGCGAGGAAGTCCCCGAGCCAGGCCCGGGTCCGGTAGTCCTCGAGAATCCGGCGCTTGCCGCGCGCCTCGAACCAGTCGACGGTGGCGCGCAGCAGCCGGCGGGTCTCCGGGTCGAAGTGCGCCGGGTCGTAGGTGTGCGGGTTGAACAGCAGCGGGTCGGCCATGGCGTCCGCCTTTCCGGCTAGAGGTGAGGGTGGTGGTGTGGTCCGTGGTCCGTGGTCCGTGGTCCGTGGTCCGTGGTTCGCGGCCCGTGGACCGTGGTGCGTGATCTCGCGGTCCACAGTCCGTGGTTCGCGGTCCGTGGTTCGCGGTCCGTGGTTCGCGAGGTGCCGGTGGTACGGCTGGGTCAGTGCCCGGCCTGGAACCGGCCGAGAGTGGCGAGGACGTCCTCGAGCCAGGCGATCATCATCCGCTCGTACGCGATGCCGCCGCGCAGCACGACGTGCTGGAGCTCCCGCTCGGCGTCCAGCGGACCGGCCGTCGCGTGCCCCGGGAAGTCCCGTGCTTCACCCGCGAGGTAGTGGGCGAGCCGGTCCGTGTGCGCCTGCCGGTGCCGCTGGACCTCGCCGATCAGGGCCGCCGGGTCGTCGAAGGCGGCTCCACGGATCTTCACCGCCAGGTCGTGCCGCACGCTCTCGGGCTCGATCGGTTCGCCCAACCACGCGGAGAGCGCGTCCCGCCCGGCGGCGGCGACGGAGTACTCCTTCTTGTCCGGGCGCCCCTGCTGCGGCACGTCGCGGACGTCGATCCAGCCGTCGCCCTCCATGCGCTTGAGCACGCGGTAGATCTGCTGGTGGCTGGCGGTCCAGAAGTACCCGATGGACCGCTCGAAGCGCCGGGCCAGCTCGTAGCCGGACCCGGGCTTCTCCAGCAGGGACACGAGGATCGCGTGGTCGAGCGCCATGCGCCCGATCCTGCTATGCACTTCGTTGCATAGCAAGCTCGCCCCGGTGAGACGCGGCTCACCTCACGGGAGCGTCTCCACGCCCCGACGACTCCGGTCTCCGCCACGGCTCGCCGCCGCCGCGTCCCTCGCGTGATCGCGAGCGGCGGCGGCCAGGGCGGCGTCGCCCAGGCCGTCGGCGAGGCGAGCCCGGGACGACCAGTTGTAGGAGCTGTCGGGCCGAAGCCCGATCCGCTCGCTGATGAGCGCACGGGCCAGTTCGTGCCGTCCGGAGCCGAGCGCGGAGTCGAGCAGGGTCTTCTGGAGGGCGTCGCGCTGCGCGTGACTTCCTCCGAACTCGTGCAGCCTGCGGCGCAGCGGCCACAGCAGCTCCACGACGGTGTCGTACTCCCCTTGCCCGTGCGCCACCAGCGCCTCGCAGACGGGCAGGCCGATGTCCGCGGTCATCCGGCGGTTGGTGACGGCGTCCGAACCCTCCTGGGCCAGCCATCGCCGTCGGTCGGCGATGAGCCGCGCCGCCTCCCCGAACCGCCCGGCGCCGACGTAGGCCATGACCGCGTGGACGTCGTTGAACGCGTAGAAGGGAGGATCGGCCCGCGCAGCCCACGCGTCGGCCAGCGCCTCCCAGCGGGCGGTGGGCTCCGCCCCAGCGAGGCGGATCCGCCACAGCAACGCCGCGGCGTCCAGCAGCTCCATGGCCAGCCCGGCCGACGCGTCGTTGTGCAGGGCGGCGTCGTACACGCTCAGGGCGGTGCCGGTGTCTCCGGCCTCCAGCGCGTACAGGGCGTAGTGCCACCAGTTGTGGACGTCGAGGTAGTTGCCTCGCGCCCAGTCGTCACGGCGGGCGTCGAGGTAGCCGATGCCCTCGGACACACGTCCCTGCATCTCGTACGTGTGGACCACGGCGTGGATCGCCCAGACGTCGCGAGGGTTCTGCGCCACGGCGGCGAGCCCCGCCTCCTCGGCCAGCCGGTAGTGGCCCGACTCCTCCAGCCCGAAGGCGTACATTCCCAGCACCAGACCCCGGTGGGGTTCGGCGGTGTCCCAGGCCGAGAGGGCTCCACCGATGCGGTCGCGCAGGCGTACGGCGTCACCGGTGAAGAAGTCCAGCTGGTGCCCGACGGCCAGGGCGAGCGCATCCGTCGGGCAGACCAGGGACAACTCCTCCAACAGTCCGCCGGCACGCCGCAGATCTCCGGCCAGCCATGCCCCGGCCGCGGCGACGTGCAGGCGCTCACGCGCGGGCAAGGACGAGACGTCGACGCCGGCCGCGTACCGGTCGAACCTCTGCCGTGCGGCGACGGCGTCGCCCGGCTCCGTCCCCAGCATCCCCAGATAGGCGGCGAAGGACTGGGCGACGGGCGAGGTCGGCCCACTGTCCAGAGCGTCGCCGACAGCCTGCTCCACCTCGGGGCTGAAGTGGAGCAGGGCCTCGACCGCGCGGTCCAGGTGGGCGGCCGTCTCCCGTGTGCACTCGTGCAGGGGGTTGCCGTACCGGTCTGTCACCATCAGAGATCACCTCGGCGTGCTTCGGGGTGGTACGGGACGCGCGGCAGCGTGAACGACGTACCGCGCACCACCATGAAGCCACCGTCGGCACGGCCGACGCCACCTCGACAGGCACGACCCGGCCATGTGCCATGATCCGCCCCCGTCATGCGGATCCGGGAACCTGCCGCCCCGTACCCGGCGGGTGGCATCACGCCTCGCGGGCACCCTCGTACATCGTCTCGATGACCTCGGCGTACTCGCGCTCCACGACGGGCCGCTTGACCTTGAGGCTCGGGGTGAGCTCGCCGTGCTCGACGTCGAGGTCGCGCGGCAGCACCGAGAACTTCTTGATGGTCTGCCACCGCTGCAGGTCGCCGTTGACGCGCTGGACGAAGCCCTCGATCAGCGCGTGCACTTCCGGCGAGGAGACGACCTCGGCGTAGCTGCGGCCCCCCAGGTCGTGGGATGCCGCCCAGGGCATGATCGCGCTCTCGTCGAGCGTGATCAGGGCGGTGCAGTAGTTGCGGCCGTTGCCGATGACCAGGATGTTGCTGACGTACGGGCAGACGGCCTTGAAGCGGCTCTCGATCTCCGTGGGTGCTATGTACTTGCCGCCCGAGGTCTTGAACAGGTCCTTCTTGCGGTCGGTGATCCGGACGAAGCCGTCCTTGTCGACCTCGCCGATGTCGCCGGTGTGGAACCAGCCGTCGCTCTCCAGCACTTCGGCGGTCTTCTCCGGAAGGTTGTGGTAGCCGCGCATGACGCCGGGGCCCTTCAGGAGGATCTCCCCGTCCTCGGCGATGCGGACCTCGGTGCCGGGCAGGGGCCTTCCGACCGTGCCCACCCGGAAGTCGTCGACCGGGTTGACCGTGACGGCGGCGCTGGTCTCCGTCAGCCCGTAGCCTTCGAGGACGGGCACACCGGCGCCGGCGAAGAAGTAGCCGATGTCGGCGGCGAGTGCGGCGCTTCCCGACGCGCTGCCGCGGAGTTCGCCCCCGAAGGCGGCGCGGATCTTGCCGTAGACCAGCTTGTCGGCGACGGCGTGCTGCACGGTGAGCGACAGCGGCACCTTGCGACTTCCCGTCGCCACCAGCTGCTCCTGCCCGGTCCTGGCGTAGTCGCGGGCGACCTTCGCCGCCCACTGGAAGATCTTGTACTTGGCGCCGCCCTCGGCCCTCGCCCTGGCCGCGATGCCGTTGTAGACCTTCTCGAAGATCCGCGGTGCGGAGGCCATCACGGTGGGCCGGACGAGGGGCAGGTTGGTGACGATGCGGTCGACGCGCCCGTCCACCGCGATCACGCTTCCGGTCCTCACCTGACCGGAGATCAGGGCGTTGCCGAAGACATGGGACAGCGGCAGCCACAGAAACTGCACGTCGTCGGGGAGCAGCAGTCCACTGACCTCCTGCGCGACGGCCTGGTAGGACCAGCAGTCGTGCACCAGGCGCACGCCCTTCGGGCGGCCGGTCGTGCCTGAGGTGTAGATCAGGGTGGCGAGCTGGTCCCGCTCGATGGCCTGGACCGCCGTGTCGATCGCGTCCGGGTGCTCCCGCAGGTACGCGGCGCCGCGCTCCTCCAGCTCGGCGAGGGTCAGCACCTCAAGTCCCTTGACGCGGGGCGTGTCCGTCTCCGCGTCGAAGAGGATCGCGTGGTCGAGCCCGGGCAGGCCCTCCGCGTGGGCGGTCACCTTGGCCAGCTGGGCGGCGTTCTCGACGAAGATCGCCCGGCTGCCGGAGTCGGCGAGGATGTACGCCGTCTCCTCGGCGTTGGTGCTCGGGTAGACGGCGGTCGCGGCGGTGCCCGCGCACATCACCCCCAGATCGGCGAGGATCCACTCGATCCGGGTCGAGGAGGAGATGGCCACCCGCTCCTCGGGCCGCAGCCCGAGGGAGAGCAGGCCGGCCGCGATCGCCTTCACGCGCTCCGCGGTCTGGGCCCATGTCAGGGAGCGCCACTCCTCGGCGCCGGGAGCACTGTGGTCGGCCGCCACCGGATGGCGGTAGGCCTCCCGGTCGGGCGTGGCCTCGACCCGTGAGAGGAAGAGGTGCGCCACTGAGTGCGGGCGGCTTTCGAGAAGGTACTGCGCGGAACTCATGTCGACCTCCGGGCCCAGGACACCCGTCAACGCTTCATTGACCGGCGGGTAACTTGCGAGCTGTGGAGAGGCTATGGGCAAACCCTCCTGCGCGTAAGGGGATCAGAGGCGAAACGTGCTCGACGCGGTGTCGGCGACGCGAGCGCACGCCACGCCCCCTGGCGTCCGCCTGGACGGAGGCGGACCCCGTTCCGCGCTTACGTCAACACCGTTGACCCGGAAAGCGGGCGACGGTTCGATGCTGCCATCGAGGCGGTCGTCCGCCCGTCCACCCGACGCCTCTGTCGCCTCCGTCGCCTCCGTCGCCTCCGTCGCCTCAGGAAGGGCCCCGCCCATGACCGACCTCACCGATCGCACCGACCCCACCGGCCCCACCGGCCCCACCAGCCCCACCGACCTCGCCTATCTGCCGGCCACCGAAGCCCTGCGCCGCTTCCGGGACCGCTCGCTGTCACCGGTCGAGCTGATGACCGCTGTCATCGCCCGCGCCGAAGCCGTCGAGTCCAAGGTCAACGCCCTCGCCGAGCGGACCTTCGAGCAGGCGCTCGCCGCCGCGCGCGAGGCCGAGGCACGGTACGGGGGCAAGGGGGCGACGCCCCGTGCGCTGGAGGGGCTCCCGGTCGCGACGAAAGAGGAGCAGCCCCTCAAGGGCCGCCGCAGCACGGACGGTTCGCTGGCCTTCCGGGACGAGATCGCCGACGAGACGCACCCGGTCGTCGAGCGGGTCCAGGCCGCGGGCGGCATCGTGCACGCGCGGACCACCACGCCGGAGTTCAGCTGCGCGGCCTTCACGCAGTCGCGGCTGTGGGGTGTGACGCGCAACCCGTGGAACCTGGAGTTCAGCCCGGGCGGTTCGTCGGGCGGCGCCGGCGCCGCGCTCGCGGCCGGGGAGACGACGCTCGCGACCGGCTCCGACATCGGCGGCTCCATCCGCATTCCCGCCTCGTTCACGGGCACGGTCGGATACAAGCCGCCGTACGGTCGCGTGCCGGCGATGGCACCGTTCAACCTCGACACGTACTGCCACGACGGTCCGATGGCGCGGACCGTCGGTGACACCGCCCTCCTGCAGAACGTCATCGCGGGACCCCACCCGCTCGACGCGGTCTCCCTGCGACCCAAGTTCACGCTGCCCGAACGCTTCGAGGGCGTCGAAGGCGTGCGGGTGGCGCTGTCGGTCACCCTCGGGGACTGGCCGGTCGATCCCGAGGTCGAGGCCAACACCCGCGCCGTCGCGGAAGCCCTGCGCGCGGCCGGAGCCGTCGTCGAGGAAGTGGACGTCCCGATCACGCGGGCGCACGTGATGGAGGCGGCGATGATCCACTTCGGCTCCGTCTTCGGCCCGTACGTCACGTCGGTCGCCGCGGAGCACGGCGACCTCCTCACCGCGTACGCGCTCGACTTCGCCGAGCGGACCGCCGAGGCCGTCCGCGAGCCCGGCAGCATCATGCGCGGTCTGGAACTGGAGGCCGCGGTGCAGACGACGCTCGGCAGACTGCTCGACCGCTACGACGTCCTGCTCTGCCCGACGACCGCCATCCCGGCGCTGAGGGCGGACGACGACTACCTCTCGACCAAGGTCGTGATCGGCGGCGTCGAGCTGGACTCCTATCTGGAGGCCGCGATGACCACGGTCTTCAACATCGCCAGTCGCTGCCCGGTCCTGAGCGTGCCGTCCGGGTTCGCCTCGACCGGCGTGCCGACGGGAGTCCAGGTCGTCGGACGCACCTACGACGA
Source organism: Streptomyces gardneri (assembly GCF_006539185.1). Taxonomy (GTDB): domain Bacteria; phylum Actinomycetota; class Actinomycetes; order Streptomycetales; family Streptomycetaceae; genus Streptomyces; species Streptomyces gardneri. Next base: position 35,656 of record NZ_BJMN01000004.1, on the reverse strand, counting down.
TGCCGCCGTGTTCCGCGTGGCCACGGCCATCGAGGCGGTACGCCCGTGGAACGGCCGCCCGGCCCTCTGAGCGAGGGACGCGTGGCGACGCCGGCCCTCTGACCTCGGCGAGCCGGCCGTCGGCAGTGGTGGTTACGCCTGGCCTCGGAAGACCTCGATGAGACCGGCGTAACCGGCGCCGGTGTGGCCCGCTTCGATGGCGCGCTCGGCCAGGGCCTGGATGCGGGCGGGCCAGTCGGTGTCGATGCCCGCGGCAGCGCTCTCGCGTACCAGGTATTTCATCGTGGCCAGGTGGGTTTCGAGGGCGGCGTCCTCGGCCGGGTAGGCGCCCCGGTCGATCTGTTCGGCGTAGGCGCTGACGAACCCGGTCACGCTGGAGAGCCATTGGTTGGCGAACGGCGCGAAGGCGGACGCGTCGACCTTGGCGGCGCCCAGCAGGGCGGCCCCGTGCAGGAACGCGTTCAGCGTCCCCCACATGACGCCGAGCAGTGCCACGTCGTACAGAGAGGCCAGGCCGGGGTCCTCCCCGAAGAAGACCGCGTTGCCGAGCGTCTTGAGGGTCTCCTCGTGGCGCTCGAACGCCTCGGGCGCTCCGCTGAACAGCAGGAACGCCTCGGGGCGGCTGATCACCTCGGGGATGGCCATGATCGCGCCGTCCAGGTAGGCGAAGTCGGTCGCCCACGCGGCGGTCTCGCGGGCTTCGTCGGAGGTGCCGGAGGTCAGGTTGACCAGGGTGCGGCCGGCCAGTTCGGCCCGGTGCGGGCCGACCGTGTCGTGGACGGCGGCGGAGTCGCTGAGGCAGACCACGATCAGTGAGCTCGCCAGGACGGCCTCGCCGACGGTGGGAGCGACGGCGGCTCCTCGGGCCGCCAGGTCCTCCGCCTTGGCGGGTGTGCGGTTCCAGACGGTCGTCGGGTGGCCCGCCTTGAGGAATGCGGTGGCGAGGGCCTGGCCCATCAGGCCCAGTCCGATGACGGTGACGGTGACGGGTGCGTCGTCGGTGACAGGTGCGGTGTTGGCAGCGGGTGCGTTCTTGGTGACAGGTGCGGTGTTGGTGGCAGGTGCGTTGTTCATGGGACGACTGTGCGCGAGGGAGGTTCCGGTCGGTCTCCGGAAAGGTTGCGGCCGGGCTGCGGGTACCGTGACCGCATGCGTTTAGGGGTGCTGGGTCCGCTGGAGGTGTGGACGGCGGACGGCCGGCTCGTGCGGGTGCGCGAATCCAGGATCCGTACGCTGCTCACCGCTCTGCTGGTTCGGCGTGGGCAGGTCGTCTCGGTGGACCGGCTGATCGACGACCTGTGGGGCGACGCACCTCCGGCCGGCGACGTCCGCACGTTGCGGTCGAAGGTGTCGCTGTTGCGGCGGACCCTGGAGGACGCCGAGCCGGGCGGCCGGGACCTGGTGGTGTCCAGACCTCCGGGATACCTGCTCCGCGTGGACGACGACGCGGTCGACGCCGGGCGTTTCGAAGGGCTTCTGACGCGGGCTCGGATGCTCACCGCCGACCCGCGTGCGAAGGCCGGGCTGCTCACCGAGGCGCTGGCACTGTGGCGGGGGCCTTCCGCCTTCGCCGACTTCGCGGACGAGCCGTTCGTCCGTGCCGAGGCCCGGCGGCTCGAAGAACAGCGACTGGTCGCCCTCGAAGAGCTTGCCGAGGCGCGCCTCGAGCTGGGTGAGCACGGTCCGCTCGCAGGAGAGTTGGGCGAACTGGTCGCGGCACATCCGCTGCACGAGGGCCTGCGGTCCGTTCATGTCCGCGCCCTGTACCGGTCGGGCCGGCAGGATGCGGCGCTGGCGAGCCTCGGTGAGCTGCGCGACCGGCTCCGCGACGACCTCGGCCTCGACCCCGGCCGTGAGCTGGCCGAGCTGCACCAGGCGATCGTGCGGCAGGACGCCGCCCTGTCCCCCGGCAGGGCTCCGGCACGGCGGCCGCGCGGCAACCTTCCCGCGCCGCTCACGGACCTGATCGGCCGTACCGAGGAAGTACGGCGGATCGGTGAACTGCTCGCATCCGAGCGGCTGGTGACCCTGACCGGCTCCGGTGGCGTCGGCAAGACCCGGCTGGCACTGGAGGTGGCCGCGCGCCGGGCCGAGGACCTCCCGGAGGGCGCCTGGCTGGTGGAGCTCTCCGCCGCGCGTACGGGCATCGACGTACAGGAGGCCGTCGCTGCGGTACTGGAGCTACGGGACGACGTCCATGCCCCGGCCCGGTCGCTGGCCGACCGGCTCACCGACGCCGTCGCGGGCCGGCACATGCTGCTCGTCCTCGACAACTGCGAGCACGTCGTGGAACCGGTCGCCGAACTGGCCGCGCGGCTACTGCGCGCCGCACCTGACCTGCGCGTCCTGGCCACCAGCCAGGAACCGCTGACGGTCACCGGTGAACACACCTGGCCCATTCCTCCGCTGGACCTGCCCGAACCGGGCGATGATCGGCCGGAAGAGTCGGACGCCGTACGGCTTTTCGTGGCCCGCGCCGCGGCCGCCGCCCCCGGCTTCGCCCTGGACCCCGGCAACACGGAAGCCGTGACGGCGATCTGCCGCCGCCTGGACGGAATCCCGCTCGCCCTGGAGATGGCCGCCGCCCGGGTACGCGTCATGCGCGTGGGAGACCTCGCCGACCGCCTCGACGACCGGTTCCGGGTCCTCGCGGCGGACCTTCGCGGAGTGCCTGCACGGCAGCGCACACTGCGCGCGATGATCGACTGGAGCTGGGGACTGCTCACCGACACCGAGCAGGTGGCGCTGCGCCGCCTGGCCGTGCCCGCGGGCGGCTGCACTCTGGCGGCGGCCGAGACGGTGTGCGCGGGCGAGACCGTGCGGACCGAGGACGTCCTCGGCCTGCTCGGACGACTGGTCGACCGTTCCCTGGTCGTCCACCGGGACGGCCGGTACCGACTGCTCGAGTCGGTCGCGGCCTACTGCCTGGAACGGCTCGTCGAGTCCGGGGACGAGCAGAGCGTGCGCGACCGCCACCTCACCTGCTACCTCGGCCTCGCCGAGCACGCCGATCCCCTGCTGCGGGGCCACCGGCAGCGGCTCTGGCTCCAGCGCATGGACGCCGAGGCCGGCAATCTGCGCGCCGCCCTCGCGTACGCCGTTCGCAGGGGCCACGCGGACACGGCGCTCCGGCTGGCGAACGCGACCGCCTGGTTCTGGTTCCTGCGCGGCCGCTTCGCCGAGGCCCGACGCTCCTTCGACCTCGCGCTGTCGACCGGCGGCGACCCCAGGCTGAGGACGTCGGCCCGCGCGTGGCGGGCCGGCATGTCGCTGCTGCTCCTCGACGCTCCCGACGTCGAGAGCCCACCCGCACTCAAGCTCTACGACAAGGGGGACGATCCCGCCGGTCGGGCGCGGGCCCGGTGGTTCCTCGCGTTGGGCAAGGCAGGGTACGGCGACCCGGAGGCGACGTTCGACCTCGCCGACCGGGCCCATTCCGAGTTCCGGACCCTGGGAGACCGCTGGGGAACGGCCGCCGCACTCAGCGTGCGCGCCGAGGTCGCCCTCTACCGGGGGAAGCCGCTCGGAGCGCGCGCCGACGCGGAGCGGGCCGGAGCTCTGTTCCGGGAACTCGGCGACAGCTGGGGTGAGTTGCAGACGACCGTCACGCTCGGCGACCTGGCCGAGATCACCGGCGACTACGACGTCGCGGGAAGGCTGCGCCGAGAGGGGCTCCGGCTCGCCGAAGAGCTCAAGCTGTGGCCCGAGGCGTCCAAGATGCTGGCGCGTCTGGGTCGTACCGCGCTGCTCACCGGCGACCTCGATCACGCCGAGGAGCTCCACAGGCGCGCCCAGCGGCTCGCGGCCGCGCATTCCTACCAGCGTGGCGAGGAATTCGCCGAGGTCGGCCTGGCCCTGGTGGCGCGGCGGCAGGGCAGGCTGGACGACGCCGAGAGCCATCTGCGCGCATGGCTCGACTGGTGCCGCCGGTGGGAAGGCGACCTCGGACTGGCGTTCATCCTGGCCGAGCTGGGCTTCATCGCCGAGCAGCGGGGCGACGCCGACGCGGCGTTGACGTTGCATCAGGAAGGGCTGGACCACGCCCGGCGCGCCGGTGACCGACGGGCGCTGGCGCGCGCCTTCGAAGGGCTGGCCGGTGCTCACGCCCTCGCCGGTGACCACGAGGAAGCCGCCCGGCTGCTCCGTACGGCCGAGGCGGAGCGCAGGGCGGTCGGCATTCCCCTGCCCCCCGCGGAACGCGGCGACGTCGATCGCATCACCACCGCCGTCCGCCGGGCCCGGAACCGGGCCTCCTGCGACGACGCCTTCGAGCAGGACGTCGACCACGCACGGACGTCATGGGAGAACCGTCCGCTCCCTGAACCTTCGCCCCTGTGCCGGTGACCCGGCCGCGGTCAGGTCTGCCGGGAGCCTGACAGCTCCAGGTCGGCGCGGACCATCCGGAACGCGGCCACCGGGTCTGCGGCACGGGTGACCGTCCGGCCCACGACGACATGTGACGCACCGGCGGCGACAGCACCACCCGGCGTGCCGGAACGCGCGTGCTCACCCGCGGACTCGCCGGGAAGCGAGACTCCCGGCGTGACGATGAGGGCGCTCGCCTCCAGCAGCCCACGCAGGGGACCGGCTTCCTGCGGCGCTGCGATCACGCCATGGCAACCGGCGCCTTCCGCCAGCCGGGCCAGCCGCATCACCTGCTCCTCGGTCGACGAAGCGCCGGTGACGCCGACGTCCGCGAGATCGGAACTCGTCATGCTGGTGACGACGGTCAGTGCCAGCACGCGAAGGCGCGGGAAGTCGCGGGCCGCGGCGACAGCGGCGGCCATGATGCCGGTGCCGCCCATGCTGTGGACGGTCACCATGGAGACACCCAGGGCGCCTGCGGCGCGGACCGCGCCGGCCACGGAGTTCGGGATCTCGAAGAGCTTCAGGTCCAGGAAGACCTCCTTGCCCTTGGCCACGAGGTGTTCGATCAGGTCCGGCCCGGCCGCCGTGAGCAGCTCCAGCCCGACCTTGTAGAAGCGACACTCCTCGCCGAGCCGGTCCACCAACTCCTCAGCGGCACGGCGGTTGTCGAAATCCAGAGCGACGATGATCTGATCGGTTGACTGCACGGCGTCATTGTCACCCCTGTGGTGTGGGAGGCTGCCACCCGGTCAGACGGGGAGGTGCAAGGCGAGTTCCTCCCACTGCCGCACGGGCGGCGCGTCGGGCGTGGAGGTCATGAGGTGGAGGCTGACGTGGTCGGCTCCGGCGTCGAAGTGCTCCTTGACACGGTGAGCGATGTCTGCAGCACCGCCGTGGGCCACCAGCGCGTCGACGAGCCGGTCGTCGAGCGCCTCCGGGTTCTCGTGTCCCAGTCCCCGCAGCAGTTCGCGGCGGTTGGGCAGGGCTGCTGCGGCTGTGGTGCGGGCCAGGTCGGCGGTATCCGCGCGGTCGTGGCCGAGCACGCACATCTGGGTGATGGCCAGCAGGCCGTCGTCTCCGAGGATCGCTCTGGCGGTACGGGTGTACGCGACGGGCATGCCCAGCACCGTTGCGCCCCGGGCGCGTTCGGCGGCGAGGGCCAGCATGTCGGGACCCAGGGCGGCGAGTACGCGGTGCGGTGAGGCAGGAGTATCGGGTGGCCCGAACGGAGCGGTGTCCAGCGCGTCGAGGTAGGAGCGCATGGTGGCCAGTGGCGGGCCGAAGCGATGGCCTCGGATGTCCTCGGCCAGGCTGGGGTGGCTGTCCCACAGGCCGAGCAGGAACCGTCCGGGGAAGGCCTCCTCCAGGGTGCGCTGCGCGGCGGCGGCCGTGACCGGGTCTCGGGCGTAGATGTCGGTCATGCCGGCGGCGACGGTCATGTGCCGGGTGGCCGACAGGAGGATCGCGGCCTGCGCCATGGCCTCCCGTCCCGTGAGCTCCGGGAACCACAGGGTGCCGTAGCCGAGGTTCTCGATCACGGCAGCGGCCTTACGGACCTCGGGTGCGGAGAGACGGTCGAAGTCCCCCGCCCAGATCCCGACGCGTCCGAGGTCACGGCTGCGGGCGCTCACGCGTCCTGCCCCGTGGTGCGCGCGGAATCCAGGAACGCTGCGATCTGCGACGCGCCGGTTCGCTCCAGCCAGGTGTCGAAGTCCATCGTGCCGGGGTGGATCCGGCGGGTGGCGGGAATGTCGGCGCGGTAACCGCGGGTGTTGAGCCACTCGTTCGCGTAGGCGAAGTCCTCGCTCAGGGCACGGATCGCTTCGATGGGGACCTGGACGTAGGGCAGCGGTATGCCGAGGGCCTTCCCGATGGCCGCGGCGATCCGCACCGGCGCGATTTCGTCCCCCGCCAGGGAGACCTCCCGGCCGATCCACTCCTCCGGCCGGGAGAACGCCAGCGCGGCCACGGCGCCGACGTCGTCGACGGCCATGATCTGCTGCGGGATCTCCGGCGCGAGCCCTGTGGACAGGGTCCCGTTCCGCAGCGCGTATCCGCCGGTGAAGTTCTCCATGAACGACACCGGCCGCAGGATCGTCGCGGGCAGACCGAGCGCGGCGATGTGCTGCTCGATCCGCCACTTGCTGACCAGGTTCACCGGAAGCCTCTCCTCCAGGTGCCGGTCCGCTTCGGCGACCGAGGTGAAGACGAGGTGTCCGATGCCGGCGGCGTGCGCGGCCTCGGCGACGTTGACGCCCCAGCGCACCTCGTCCTCGGCGGTGAACTCCGGCGCGGTGCCGGGCGAGCCGACGGTGGGCTGGACGCTGAACAGGCCCCAGGCGCCCTCGGCCGCGGCGGTCAGGGAGTCGACGTCCTCCATCCGCGCCCGCACGACCTCCGCCCCGGCCTGCGCCAGCGCGATGGCCTGAGTCCCGTCCGGATCTCGCGTCAAGGCGCGCACCTGCCAACCGTCGCGGAGCAGATGCCGCGTCACGGCCCTGCCCTGCAAGCCGGTCGCTCCGACAACGACGACGGTCTTCCGCGTCAGCTTCATGTCGTACTTCTCCATCACGTCCGTACGGAAGAGGGGTGACCCATAAGCGGGGTGGCCCCCCGTTTCTCTTTCGCTACGATATGGAGGACCACCCCACTTTTCAAGCCGTCAGGAGTGCCCGTGCCCAAGGACGCCGCCACCCCGCCGCGCCGGCCTATGCGCGCCGACGCCCGCCGCAACCTCGAAAGGATCGTGGCCGCCGCGGGAGAGCTGATCGCCGAGCACGGCGCCGACGCCTCCCTGGAGGAGGTCGCCCGCCGCGCCGGAGTCGGGTCGGCCACCCTGCACCGCCACTTCCCCTCCCGGCAGGCGCTTCTGGAGGCGGTCTTCAAGGACCGGGTGGAGGCTCTGTGCGCGAGGGCCGGCGATCTGCTCGCCGAACCCGATCCGGGCCAGGCCTTGTCCACCTGGCTCCGCGCCGTCGGCGCACACGCCGTGGCCAACCGGGGGCTGGGGACGTCCCTGATGCGTGACGCGGACCCGTCCCTGGGCGAGACCTGCCACGACATGATCACCAGCGCCGGAGACGCCCTCCTCATCCGCGCCCGAGCGGCGGACGCCGTGCGCCCCGAGGTCACCATCACCCGGCTGCTGAAACTCGTCGGCGCCATCGCACTGGCCACCGAACAGGACCCCGACGGCGCGGCCGAGGCCGAGCTCCTGCTCGCGATCGCCATCGACGGCGTACGCACGCGCTGACCCAGGCCCCAGCGAAGCGGTGACCTCGCGGGCAAGGCGTCGGGGCCATCGCCCCCGGACCGGACGCCGACGAGTGGCACCAACGGCTCCACCTCCGCGCCGTGAACGGAGGGCTCACCCCCTGAGCTCGACGGCACGGTGACACCGCTTACTTGGACCGATGGTCATCGAAGCTGGATCTCGGGCTCTTGTCAGTGGAGTGCGCTTTCCTGTCCTCCATGGAGTTCACTCACTCGATGCTCGACAACCTGCTGGACCGGATACCTCGGCCGAGCGGGGTTCTGTACCTCTCGCAGGACATCGACCCTCACGCGCTGGTCGAGAACCTGGCTTCCCGCCACGGGGAACCACGGACCCTGGTCCTGGACGGCATCACCGACCCGGACGTGGGCGAGGTTCATGGCGCAGATCTCCTCGACCTCCTCGAAGGCCGTGCCGAGACGGTAGTGGCCTGGGCCCATGCAGGGCAGTGGCTCGGCGCGGGGACTGCACTGGATACGCAGGGCGACATCGTGCCGATGCTGGTGGTCACCCCGCAGCGGGTACAAGTGCTGCCCGCGGGGATCGCCGGGCAGGACGAGGACTGGGTCGAGCGGCTCATCGGCATCACCGGCTGGGTCCTGCCGCCCCAGCGACCGGACGTCGACTGGGCGCAGATCGAGGCGCGCATGGGCACGCGTCTTCCCCGCGACTACAAGCGCATGGTGGAGACGTTCGGGGAGGGCGCCTTCGACGCCTACCTCCATCTGAACCAGGAACCGTGGACCGACTTGAAGAAGGACGGCCTGCTCATCTGGGCAGGCACCGAGCACGAGAATCTGTACTGCTGGCAGATCGACGACGGAGACCCTGACCACTGGCCCGTCACCATGCAGACAGTCGACGGCGAGAACGTCCCCTTCGCCTGTTCCACCGCGGAGTTCGTCTGCCGCATCCTCCTTGAGAAGGACCATCCCTTCACGATGGCCCGCTACTTCGACACCCACTGGTTCATGACCTACCGCACGAACGAATGAAGCCTCCCGGTCACGGCCGCTTAGCGGCTGCGCTCCACGGCCCGCTGGCGATGGCGCCCGGCCTCGTCGTAGCGGCCTTGTCGTTGGTACAGCAGCCCGATGTTGTGTCAGCCCCAGACGCCGACCTCGTTCCGTGTGGCAATTAGCCGCCGGCCCGTCACGCCGGAGCCGCGGCCGAGCTCCCGGGGAGGGCACTGCCCGCCGAGAGGACGGCGGCCCGGCCGGCGGGACAGTGGCACGCTCGGCCCGGTCACAGCCCGGGGATGCCGTTTCGCCTCAGGTGCAGTTCGGAGCGGACAAGTTCGAGGAGACGACCGGTCCAGTTGCGGCCGCGGCCGGCGTTGTCACCCCAGAAGGCCGAGTCCATGTCGTCGTAGATCACGGTGGCGTCGTCCGTCGCCAGCAGGATCTCGGCCAGCTCGGGATGCTGGTCGTACTTGGCGCGGAGCAGGCTGGTCATGACGGCGGCGCGGACGTGCTCCCAGCTCTCACGGCGAGCTGTCGCGGCCGCGAGCTTGCGTGCTGCGGCAGCGGTGTCCGCTGCCGTGATCTCGCTGCGGGCCTCCGGCTGAGCGACCGACAGGGCCCAGTAGGCATGGGCGACGGAGGGGTAGACGACCTTGCCGACGGTGATCGGGGCGGGGTAGTCGTTGCGCAGTCCGAGGCGGCCGGGATCGGCCACCTGCTTGTTCGGAAACGAGTGGTAGAGCTGGACCGCCGGGGCGTACGGGGCCGCCGGTCCGTCTGCGGGGACGCGCTTTTCGCGCTCCGCGCTCCAGCGGGCGCGCTCCTCGAAGTACGCGAGGGCCCTGTCGTAGTTCTTCTGCGAGACCGGCGGGTCGCTCGGCAGGTAGGTCCGGCCTCCGGGCCCTGCCACCAGAACCCGCAGCGGCCAGTCCTTGCTGTCCATGTCGCCCAGCGCGTAGCGGCGCTGTGAGGACGGGATGGCCAGGAACGCGGTGTGTGCCGCAGCCCTGTTGTCCTCTGTCCGATCCGCGAGGAAGACATCGACGGCGGCCAGGCAACGGCCGGTCGAGTCGGGCCGCTTGTTCAGCTGGTCGATGGTGTCGCGGACTTCGGCGACCAGCAGTTCAGGAGTGAGCCAACTCCGCGGCTCGCTGAACTTCCAGTGCGCCAGATCGTGCGCGGATGCCTCAGCGCCTTCCGGGAGGGTGGTCGCCACCCATCCGGTCCGAAGCTTCTCCTCGAACTCCCATCACGACCCTGCCACCGAGTTCCGGGACTCCGCGCCAGGCGCGCACTGTCCGCGGCTCCACGCACAGGTAGACGAAGGGGGTCTCTTCCCTCCGCGGGTCCCAGCCGAACTTGTCCGCGAACGCATCTGCGGCATCCTCTGGCACCTCCCGCGCGGGATACCACTTCACCTCCCCTTGCAGCAGCACCACGTCAACGGTATCCGGCAGCGCCAGCCGTACACGGGGTTCCTTGCGGACGTTGCGCACGGTCGCGGAGTCCGCGCTGGTACACATCCACATCGCCCGACCGTCCCACAGAAACCACAGTGGCACCTGATGCGGGCCGTGTTCGGGGTGGGCCGTCGACACCCATATGTCACGCTCCGAGCCGAGCCGTTCCAGGGTGTCCCGCCTGCGCTCGGCCGTGTTGCGGCGAATGATCTCCGTAGCTTGCATGTGCGCCGACGTTAGCCAGCCGGTTCACGGTGCGCATGGGGCGCAGGTCCTAGGCCCGGAGACGGACCGCCGCCCGGGCACCGACCTGCACCTTCACCAGGAGCGTCAACCCGCAGGCGGCTACTCGGCGGAGTGCGGGCCCGTCTTGCCCGTGAACGGGAAGAGCGGATAGCCCTCCATACATGCGCCACCGGGCGGGTCGTACGGCCAATCCATCCCGAGCCGGTACAGCAGCGTCAGTGCGACGGCTGCCGCAAGCGGTGCCAGCCACACGGCTGCCCGCCCGCCCCGAAGGGGCCACCTCCGCATAGCGAGTTGGATCAGAAGCAGCAACAGGGTCATGCAGAGCCACACGACGGGCAGCGTCATCAGCAGCCCTACGTTGCCACTGGCGTCGTTCCCGAGGGGACAACTCGCCCACGACCGAACGGTCCACACCGTGCCGCCGTACGCGCCGAAGGCGGCCAAGGCGGGAGCCAGCAAATACCAGCCGATCCCCACGACAACAGCGGACTCCCCGCCTTCCGCCCTCGACACGTGCATCCCTGCCCCTCCCCTGAAGACCGCACCGCAGAGCGACCGAGCAAGCGGCCCGGCCTGCCTCCCCCGCAGCGACCGAAGTACTGCACTCACACTGACCGGGGAAGGATCAGTTCGGTTCCCGCTCGGGCTCGTCCGCGACGAGTAGGCGGCGACGGGGCGGGGTCGGTCAGTCTGAAATCCCGAGGTACAGGATGGTGGCCCATGGGCTTCCGGGTCCTCTGTGCGGTACTGCTCTTCGGCCTCACGGTGTCAGCTCAGCACGTTTCGTCGGGCTGCCTACGGAGCCAGCGTGAAGGTGTAGTCGCAGAGCAGTACCAGGTCCTGAGGTGGGGTGAAGGGGTCGGCGGGTGCTCGTACGGCGATCTCCCAGACGGTGGCCTCGTTGTCGGTGACAGCCTCGTCCAGGTCTCCTTGGTGGCGGTAGACGGTCAGGCCCGGCGCGGTCGGGCCCCCGCTCGGCGTGAGGGTGGTGGTCCGGGCCGGTCCGTCGTCGGCCGTGGGGTCCTTGACGGAGAGCCGTAGTTCCGACAGGGCGGTGTCGGAGCCGACGGAGAAGACGGCGAGGCGGGTCACGTGCACCTCGCCTCGGGAGGCGAAGTAGGGGAAACGTCGTTTCGAGATGGGCAGGGCCAGGACGCGGTCCGCTCCGGTGGGGGTGTTCAGGAAGCGGTGCCAGGCGTCCGGGAACTCGTGGCGCACGCTGATCATGCGGGTGAGGGGGGCGGGGGCGCCCGGCTCCGCACTCTGTCCCGAGAAGGTCGCACGCAGCGAGTCGACGGCCTTGGCGCGTAGCGGGGCTCCGCCGTCACGGGCGGTGTAGCGCAGGTGCAGGATCAGGTCGGAGACGCTCTCGTAGTCGAACTGACGGAATTCCTGCGGGAGTTCGAAGCGCCAACGGGAGACCGCACCGGCTCCCTCGAAGGGGAGGTACCGGTCGTCGCGGAAGTCGAGCTCGAACATGCCGCTGTCGTTCTGGCCACCGCTCGTGGCGATCGACTGGATGGGCACGAGGTCGCGGACGAAGCGGGCGTCGTTCTCGTCCGTGCGCTCGGGGTACGCGCTCCCGCCCGTGGTCGTGGTCCGGACGCGGTTTCCCAGCAGGGTGAGAGTCCCGGAGACTCCCATGTAGGGGCCCACGACGCAGGGGACGCTGATCGAGACGGTCTTGATCCGGCGGAAGTAGTGGCCGGGGAAGTCCAGGTCGAAGAGGGTTTCCGGTACCTCGAACTCGCAGGCGCCGGTGGCCCGCAGCCGCAGTAGTGCCTCGGGGTCGAGCTGGAGCAGGGAGATGTGCCGGGTCAGCTCCAGCTCCCGGGTGCCCTGCTCCTCGTACGCGCGCTCCAGCCGGCGCAGCGCGAGGTGCAGCCGTTCTCCGGCGAGGAGGCCCTTGCGCAGGCTGTCCCAGCTGCCCGCCTCGGCGATGGGCGACGGAGGCGACTGGGGCCCCGTGGCGTCGGTGATGCCCAGCTCGAAGCGGTAGCTGCGTTCGGCCTGCTTGGCGAGGTCCTGGGCGAGTTGGAAGGCGCGCAGGTACAGGGCCGCGCTTTCGCGTTCCATCCAGCCGTAGAGCTCTTCGTCGGTGTACTTGTCCTTCAGGACGCGCTCGGCTTCGGCGGCCTGCTCGACCTGCTTGGTGTGGACATCGCGGTCGGCCTCGCCGAGTGCCTTGCGGATCTGTGCGGCGATCATCTCCCGGTCGGTCTGGGCGATCTGGTGCACGGCCGCGTTCCGCTGGAAGGCGTGGTCCTGCTCGCGCCAGACGACTCCGGCCAGCTTCTGCGCCAGCGATGACTTGAAGGCGTGCCAGCGCCCGACGGCGTCGAGGACCTTGGCCACCGACGTGGCGCCGGCGGCGAGGGCCATACCGCCGAGCACGGCGCCGCCGCCCACGCCGACCGGCTTGACGGCGATCTCGAACTGAGGGATGAGGTTCAGCAGGGGCGCGATGCCCTCGGCCACGGCGCCCGCCATGGCGTGTGTGGTAGCGAGGAAGGCCTGGAACAGCTCGTCCTGTTCGTAGGTGAGCATCTTCGCACCGCTCTGCAGCGAGACCACGTCGATGGACCCGGCGGCGGCGCCGAGCGCCGCGCCGACGGCCGCTCCGAGCGGTCCGGCGACCAGCTGGCCCGCGGCGGCCCCGACCGCTTCGCCCGCGACGGAGATCTTGCCGCCGTCCGAGAGCTCGAACCTGCCGGTCGGCGTGTAGAGCGGTGTTCCGCCGACGGACGGGCGGGTCTTCGGGGTGTCGGGTGCCGGGGGTTCCTCCGCGACCGTCGGGGGCTGTTCGCCCAGCAGGCGGCTGTAGTGGAAGAGCTGGTGGATCGCGGTGTCCCTGGCGGCCCGGAGCGCCCCGACGGCTGCGTCCGCCTCGGCGACCTGCCAGTCCTTCACCAGCGTCATGGCTTCGACGACGGAGCGTTCGTGCCGGGCACGCACCACGGCGAGGGCCTCGCCGTCCTTCTTCTCCTGGGCGGCCAGCATCGCCGCGCCGAAGCTCTGGACCTCGGAGCACATCTCGATGGCTCTGCGCAGCAGCACGCGGAATCGGTGCCGGGGTGCCGGGGCGGCGAGATCGGCGACGACGTCGGCGATCTCGACGCCGGCCGCGGCGGCCCGGACCAGCAGGGCCGGGTCGATGGGGGGTTCGAACAGAGGGAGCTGGCGCACGACGCCGCTGATGTTCATGCAGTTGCGGATCTTGAAGAGCCGATCCTCGACGACGTCCCAGTAGCCGAGCACTCTCTCGTTCTGCGGGATGCAGAAGTACAGCGCCCGGCCCATGCCGAGGAGGACCGACACTCCGGTCGATGCGGTTCCCGGCAGTGGGGGGATGAGGGAGGCGAAGGGCAGGCGGTTCTCGAGGTCGGCGAGGGCGTTGCCCGCTTCGTCCAGGTGGGGCCGCAGCTCCGCGAAGCTCTGTGCGGCGCTGCGGGCGGTCCGGTTGACGGATTCGGGTCGCTTGCCGAGGAGCCGGGCGGCCAGGACGTACAGCTGGGTGGCTTCGTTGATCGACTCGATGGTGTCGCGTGTGAAGAGCTGGTCGCCCCAGGCGATCAGGTTGTCCAGATACTTCATCACCACGTACTTCTGGTACGCGGTGGGGCGCAGCCGCGCGACGCGGTGGGGCTGGAAGGGGTGCTCGGCCAGTGCCCGCAGCTGGTCGACGACTCGCTGCTCCTCGGGGGTGTTCTGCTCCCCCGGGGTGATGCGGGAGAACAGGTCCTCGAGGGATTCGGGTCCGGTCTCACGCAGTGGCTTGACGCGCCAGAAGCGGCGGGACCCTCCCTCGGGCGAGTTGTCCGTGGGGTCGAAGACGTAGTGGAACCAGCGCTGTGCCTCGGCGAAGCGCTGATGCCGGCTGAGCCGGGTGGCGAGCAGCAGCGGTACGTGGAGGAAGAGTTCCCAGTTGTAGCCGGAGTAGGCGCCTCCCGGGTCGAAGTCGACGCCGTGACCGGGGTGCGGTTCGAGCACCCGCTCGGCCACCGGCAGGAAGGTCTCGGCGAACGCGGGCTTGGTCAGGGACTGGGTGTCGAGGGTGAACAGGCCTGCCGGGCCGAGGCGTTCGAGCCGCTCGACGAAGGTGCTCAGGTGAGGGTGGAAGAAGGTGACGAAGCGGGTGTCCACCGTCTTCGGCACCTGCAGGTCGCCGATGGCCGCGGCGGCGAGCGCTCCGCGCGTTTCGGGGCGCAGGCTTTCCATGAAGGTTGCCACGACAGAAAGAAAGGTTTCCTCGGCGGGCGGCGCGTCTGCGAGCGAGGCGAGGAGTCCCTCCCCCACGACCGGCAGGGCGGTGAGGGCCATCAAGGGGCGGACGGCGGCCACCGTGGTGATCGATTCGACCGGCTCCAGCCCGGACACGGCTCTGCGCACCGTGCCGGGGAGCAGCAGACGGTCGGCGGTCCGCCACGGGGAGGAGTCGATCACGAGGGCCGGCGGGCGGGGCAGGACGGGGCGGGGGCGGTTGGCCCGGCGGCGGAGCAGGTCGCCGAGGGGCAGGCCTCCGCCGGGGTCGAGCCGCACCGGCGGGACGCGCAGCAGCGAGGAGTCGGTCCGCTCTCGCAGGTGGACCAGGTAGCCGTGCCGGTCGTCCTGGTAGAAGAGCACCGTGTCGAGCGGGGGCAGGTCGTGCTGGGCGGCGGGGGTCACGCTGAACCAGGGGGCCTGGTTGAGGATGCGGACGAAGGGCATCAGCTTGCGTTCGGTCGATCCCACGTTCAGCGACCCGGCCGAGTGCTGCCGCTGGAATCTTCCGGTGCCGACGTTCAGGGGGCGGCGGGCAGTGGATGCGCGGAAGACGAAGAGGGGTGCCGCGCTGGGGTCGTTGAAGACGAGGTCGAAGCCGTGTGCGTCGAAGGGATAGCTCGCGGTGTCGTTACCGCGCATGACCATTTCGACGTTGAGGACGTCGCCGTCGATCCGGGACCGCAGCCGCATGTTCATCGGCAGCCCGGCGACATCGTCCACGGTGGGCTGACGTGGCGGGCCGGAGCTCCTCCCCCCGATCCTTCCGATCCGCTTGACCCGTCTCGCCGGGGGCGCGGGCCATTCGATCAGGTCCGTGGTGACCTGCTTGGGTGACCAATTGCCGTTCTCGTAGCAGCTCCAGGCGACCTTGACCTCCCAGTAGACCAGGGGCTCGGCCAGCTCCATCTTGTCGGACGTGACGGTGGTGCCGATGAGCTTGCTCTTGCGGGTCTTCTTCACGAACTGGGGCCAGAAGAGGAAGAGTTTGCCCCGCCACACGACGGGCAACAGGTGCACGCCGCTCAGTCCGGCGGCGTCCTCCTTCTCCACGCCTTCGATGTCGACGGGCACGGGTTCCCAAGGTGTCCACTCGGTGCCGTCGATCTGCCGGCGGTAGTAGTAGGTGCGGGGTACGCCGGTGCGGGTGCGCCCGAAGACGTGCAGGACGGCCTTTTCGTCCTGGGTGTGCGAGTGGAATCCGCACACCTCCAGGTTGGCCACGCTCTCGGCCTTGCGCAGATAGCCCAGGAGACCGCGCCGGACGGTGTCCGGGCTGACGTCCGTCTGGAGGAGTTCCGCCTCCAGGTCCTTGAAGAACGGGCTCTTGTCGTCGCGGAGTTCGGGTTCGATCCAGTTCTCGGGGAAGAGGAAGATCCGCCGGTTGGCCTCCCACAGCCGGTACATCCGGCGCCACTCCCACTCCTGCGCGTCGATGTCCCCGGGCCTGACGTCCGGGTCCAGGTTGAGCAGACAGCGCTGGACGAAGAGCTGGACGGAGGAGATCGCCTGCTTGAGACGCGAGGTGAGCATGCAGGCGCTCATCTCGACGTCGATCAGGAGGTGCTCGAAGAGCTCGCCGGGCGATCGGGTGCCGAGAGTCGCCGACACATGGGCCACGAGCGCGTCGCGCTGCCGTTCGCGCAGGGGGTTGTTGAGGGTGCGCGCCACCTCCAGCCAGGCCTCGTGGTCGTACTTGGCCTTGACCGCGTCTACGGCTCCCTGCGGGAGCAGCTCCCCGCTGGTGGCGTCGGGGCGCACCCAGGCCTTGAGCACGGTCGGAGGCACTCCGGTCCGGCGGGCGAGCCCGATGGCCTTCTCCAGATCGAGGAGGGGCGCTGTCGTGGTCAGGTCCGCGGGTGTCCGTCCGCAGGCGGTGAGCGCTTCCGTCACCGTCGCCTCGTCCCATGCGCACGCTTCGACGAGGGCTCTGACGCGCTCCTCGGGGGGCGCGGCGAACACATCGGCCAGGTGTACGGGGCCCGGTGTCAGCCGGTCGCGCAGGCCGGCGTACTCCGCCAGCCGCAGGTGGGCGGCGAGCCCTTCGGGGTTGGGGGCGGTCACGAGGGAGGCGGGGTCGAATCCGGCGCTTCCGTCGCCCTGGGCGCTCAGTCGGCGCAGTTCGTCGGGGGTGAGGGAGAGGGTGCGCGTGACCAGTGCCAGCCGGTGCAGCCGGATGTAGACGATGTCGAGGCCCGGAGGTTCTTCGACGGGCTGTTGGGCCGTGCTCTGCTGGGCGGCGGAGAGTTTGCCCGGTTGTTCATCGGGCGCAGCGGCCGCCGGGGTCATGCGGCGCAGGAAGTCGCCGATCGCGCTCTCTCCCGGCCGGTCGAGGGACTCCAGCACGGCCGGCTCGTCGAGGAACGTGCGCAGGACGTCCGCGGGCGTGCCGAGGGACTGGCCGAGCGTCTGGTGCACGCGGGTGCGGGCGAGTCTCCGGTGCAGGAGCGGCAGCAGCGCTTCGGCGGCCGCGAGCCGACGATATGCCTTCGCCTCCTCGTCCCACGGGGAGTCGCCGAGTGGCGTGGGATCGGGGAAGACGGCGGCGGCCGCGGCGCGGGCGAGGTCTGGTTCGTCGGGGTGGGCGGCGACGAGGGCGTCACGCAGCTGCTGGACCTGCTCCTGGTCCGGGCCCTGCCCCTTGCCCTGGGCCGGATACCGCTCGGGCTTCTGCGCCGCGGAGGTCGGGGGTTCCTGCGCGGGCGAGTACTGCCCGGGTGAGTACTGGCCCTGCGCGTACTGCCCCGTCGGGTACGGGCCGGAGCCCGAGTCGGGAGCCGCGGTCTGCGGGCGACCGCAACGGCCCTCGACGAGATCGAGCGCGGCCGTGGCCGCCTCCGCTCCCGCGAGGAGCGTGACCTTGGTGCGCAGCCAGTCGGCGGTCGGCTCGGCGGGCAGGGCGTGTTCCCTGGTGATCTCCGTCCAGGCGGCGCCGAGCGCGGCCGCCAGCGCGTCGAGCTCCGCCGCCGTGGGGGCGAGGGCGTCGGGACCCGGGGGCGGCTCGCCGTAGAGGTAGTCCAGTTGCGGGATCGTGGCTCCGGAGCTGGCGCAGTTCTCGGCGAGCACCGCGAAGTCGAGCGCGGCCTGTGGCGCTGCGAAGGGGTCCGCGCCGGAGAGCCGCAGCAGGACGGTGAGGTCGGTGACGCGCAGGTCGAGGAGCCGGGCCAGCAGGACGTGGCGGTGCAGGACGGACAGGTTGGCCAGGGACAGCCAGCGGCGTTCCGGATCCGGGTCGAGTGCGCCTTGCCTGGCCGCCTCCGCGGTGACGGCGGCGAGCTCGGTCTCGGTGATCCGCAGGGCGGCGAGGATCGCCGGCACCTTCTCCTGGAGGCGGAGCCTGGTCTCTTCCGGCTCGTCCATGGCTGCGAGCTCGTCGCCGCCGGGGCGCAGTCGGAAGTCGGGGTCGAGGGGGTTCCGTACGGCGGGGTTCTGGAACAGCCGGAGGTAGGGCGCGGTCGGCCCCTGGGTGTCCAGCGGACGCCACAGGCTCAGCAGTGCGGTCACGTCGGTGTCGTGTTCCGCGCGCAGGCGGAGCATCCGGCCGATCTCCGCGAGCATCTCGGGCGTGACTTCGCCGCGGTCGGTACCGAAGGCGAGGAGTACGGTGTCGAGTTCGGCGGTCGTCCAGCCCAGCTTCCTCCACAGCCGTACGAAGACGGCGATGCGGCGCAGTTCGTCCCCGGTCAGCGAGGTGCCGTCGAGATGCTGGAGGCGCAGGCTGTCGACGTCGCAGTCCTGGCCGCGGTCGGAGTGGACCACGATCAGCTGGGCGATCCGCTCGGGCGGGAAGTCGGCGTCGAGTCGGGCCGCGAGCTCCTCCGCCGTGCGGTCTCCGGCCGCCGTGAGCTTCGCGGTGAGCTCGGGGCCGGCGACCCGGTCGGCGGCCAGGAACTGTCTGAGGTCGGAGCTGGTGATGCCGAAGTCGGCGTAGAGCGCGGCGAGCCTGTCGTAGAGGGGTTGCGCGGGGCTGATGAAGCGGCAGCCGAGCAGGGCGATCAGTTCGGTGAAGTTCAGGGCGGTGCGGTTCAGGAAGGCGGGGACTTCCATGGCGACCGCGGCGTCGCCGTCGGCGGGGCCGTACAGCTCGGTCAGTTCGACGAAGCGGGCTTTGCCGGAGAAGTCGTGGCCCGTGATGATCTCGTGTTCGCGGGCGGAGATGCCGAGCCGTTCGGCGAGGGCTTCGCGGTGGCGGGCGCGGCGGGCGGATTCGCGGGTGCCGTCGGCCCCGGGGGTGGCGTCGGTGTCGCCTGCCCCAGGGGTGGCGTCGGGCTCGTCCGGCGGGAAGGTCTCGAGCAGTTCGGCCCGGTGGACGCCCAGGTGGCCGAGGTAGGTGCGGGTCGTGTCGAGCGCGCGGTCGTAGGGCAGGGACGGCGGGAACGCCGCCTTGGCCAGTCGGTCGTAGGCCTCCTTCCGTACATGACGGGGTGTGGCGCGCAGCTCCTCGCTGGTCTCGTCGGTCACGTCGTGTGCGGCGGAGGCGGCGGGCCGGCCGTCCTCGACCGTGGCGCTCTCCAGGATCTCGTTGACGAGGTCGAGATAGGGCAGTGTGGTCTCGGTGTTCTCGCAGGACAGTTTGATGTGTGCGAGGTCGGGACGGCGGCCCAGGAGCACGTCCAGCGGAGTCTTGGCCTGGTCCAGTGCGTTGCGTCGGTCGAGGAAGAGCAGCAGGTCCACGAAGTAGGCGGCCGGGCTGAGCCAGGAGCGGCAGTGGCCGCACGCGCAGCCGCCGGAGCCGGGGAACATCTGCGCCCAGGTGGGGACTTCCTTGATCGCGGCCGGGACGGCGAGCGGGGTGGCGTCGGTGCCGAGTTGGTGGGCGTTCAGGGCCAGCAGCATGTTGGCGGCGGTGACCATCTCGGCCCGCCGGTAGGTGAGGGCGGCCTCGGACTTGCCGCCCAGGTCCTCCTGATGGGCGCGGACGAAGCCACGGAGGGTGAGTTTGCTGGTGATGTCGTACGCGGACCGGAAGTCGCTCCGCAGGAGGTTCGTCACGGCGGCTTCGCCGGTGCTGATGCGGAAGAGACGCTGGAGACGGGCGGCTTCGGTGAGGACGGAGGCGCGTTCGGTCTCGTCTCCGGCGGCGAGGGAGGCGAACTCGGCCACCGGGGAGGTGGCCAGGTCGAAGTCGTCGCGGGTCAGTACCGCCTTCTTCAGGAAGGCGGCGGTCCGGGGGGACATCACGGACTCCTCGCCCTCGTCGGCGAGTTCGGCGGCCCTGCGGGCCACGGCGGCCGTGGGGAAGGCGTTGCGGAGGAGGCTCAGCACGCCGTCGGCGTAGAGCTTGCGGCGGGCCGCCTCGTCCTCGGCGGGCAGGTCGTCGGGCACCTGGACCTCGGGCCGGGCGGCGAGGGTGCGCACGGTGGCGGAGTCGAGGCCGAGGGCGAGGGAGCGCATCGACGTGGCGCCGGGGACCTCGGACAACGCCTTGATCATGGGCATGTTGTCGCCGGTCAGGGAGGCCAGCTGAGTGACGAAGGCGATGCTTTCGTGGTGCTCGCCGAACTCCTCATGGGTGCGCAGGGCGTCGGCGAAGTCCGTGTGCGTTCCGGTGAAGTTGGCCGCGAAGCCCATGAGTTCGGTACGACGGTCCTCGTCGTCGACCGTGAGGGACAACACCTCCCTCAGCGAGGCCCGGCCCGCGGGCGCCTCTTCGAGGACCTGGACCGGGGCGAGCCGCTGCACGGTGGCGACGGAGGAGGTCACCAGGGCCGGTTCGAGGCGCGGGATCCAGCCCAGGGCGATCGCCCGGTCCACGGCGGCGGTGAGGGAAGTGGCCTCCGCCACGGCGAGGCCGCGCATGTCGGTGAAGCCACCGGCTCGCACCAGGGCGTAGAGGACGGGGGTCGGCACGGGCTGCTCGGGCAGTTGCCGGGCCAGGCGGCAGGCGACGACGAACTGTTCGACGAGGCCGTCGTCGAGGCCGGTCTCGCCGGCGGCGAACGTGACGTCGCGGTGCCCGTCCTGGTCGAGTCCGGCGGCAGCGGTGCACACCGCCTCCTCGCGGGCGGTGTCGTCCCCGTCGGCCGGCAGGCGGTGGGGCATCAGCGTCGCCAGCGCGCGCCAGGCGTTCTCGTACTCCGACGGTCCCGAGGCGGCCGGGGTCGCGCCGTCGATGAGCAGGCGCACGGTCTCCACGCGGCGGGCCGTGATGCCGAGGAGCAGCTCGTCCTCGCTGACCGGGTGCTCTTCGGAGAAGAGCTCACCGTCGGGCAGGCGCAGGACGCGGAAGGGGACGTGCTGGTCGACCTCGTCGCGGTTCACGAGGAAGACGAGGTCGGGTGCGGCCTCCCCGTCCTGGCCGGCAGCGGTGGCGCCGCCGAACTGTGCGGGCGTGTAGCGGATCTCGAACCAGCCGCTCTCGCCGGTTTCCGTGTCGGGGCGGGTGAAGGTGCTGCCGAGCCGCTGTCCGCTGTCCTCGTCCCCCTCGCGTCCGAAGAACAGGTCACGATCGAACGCACTGACGAACACTTGGTCGATCGGGCCGTCCGGTCCGACCACCTGACCCCGGACGATCCAGGGCGCTTCGCCGACCGCGGCCACGACGGTCGGAGGGGCGGCGACGCCTTGGGGGACGCCGGCCTGGGGGGCGACGCCTTGGGGAGTGACTCCTTGGGGGGCGCCGGCCTGGGGGGTGACGCCTTGGGGAGCGACTCCTTGGGGGGCGCCTTGAGGGGTGTCGCCCTGAGGAGTGACGCCCTGCGGGGTGTCGCCCCGGGGAGTGACTCCCTGCGGGGTGATACCTCCGAGCCGGATCAGCTGCTGGTTCATCGCCAGGGCCGTGACGGTGTCGACCTCACCGGTCACGGACTGCAGCTCACCCTTCTCCTGGAAGTGCCGTACGAGGCCCAGGGTGGTCACTCCGTACTCCGGCACCGCGTGCTCGGCCCTCAGCCCGGCGACGACGCCGCGCTGCTGCTCGGGCCCCATCTCGAACGCGCCGCGGTCGAGGAGGAACAGGAGGACGTCCTGGAGGTTGCGCACCGCGTAGGCGGTGCTCGCGGGGGTGACGGGCGGAAGGATCTGCTGCACGGGGGTTTCTCCGGGGGTGGGCACGGCTGCCGCGGTCGGCCTGGGTTCTCGGGCTAGGGCATGGTCATCAGGAGGTCCCTGGCGTCCTGAGGGAATCGCTGGAGGTACTGCCAGTAGCGGGGGTCGGCGGGGTTCCTGCCGATCTGGACGGCCAGCTCATGGCTGCCGACGTTGCGTTCGATCCACTCGTGGGCGAGGATCGCCCGCACCCTGGTGCGCAGGGGCGCCCGGTTGAAGGCGGAGAACGCAGGAGAATCGGGCCAGCGGTCGAGGATGTTCCCCTCGATCCAGACGCCACTCACCTCCGTGTTGCCGCCGAATTGCCCGCCTTGCTCGTAGAAGGCCTCACGCGGCGGCGGCCAGGGGCCGCCTTCCGGGGGGCCTCCGAGCTCCGCGTCGGTGAAGTACCTCCGGGCCTCGGTGTTGATCGCCCTCCTCAACCGGGCCCGTGTACCGGGCGAGAGCCTGCGACGCGCCCCCGCCGCCATCCCCGGACCCGTCATGGAGCCCCGTACCGGTGGGGCTCCGGCCGGCTTGCCCGCCATGTGCATGGACGCCCCGGCTCCGGCCGCGTTGCCGAACGTGTCGCCCAGCACCCCGAAGGCGTTGGCCAGCCGGTCGTCCGCGCCCAGACGGGAGGCCGCGGACCTGGACAGCTCGTACTTCATCGAGTTCGCCGGCTTGCCCGTCGCGATCATCCGCGCGGCGGACTGGCTGGTGTCGAGCCCGTTCAGGACGACGAGGGTCGACACTCCGGCGCTGTCCGCCTCGGCCGCGAGACCTCCGGCGACCTCCAGGGCGCCGCCGATCAGCTGGACCACGCCCATGAAGCGGGTGACCATCGGGTCGTAGGTGAGGGTGGGCTGGAAGCGTTCGGCCATCGCTTTGAGGTTCTGCATGCTCTCGGCGTCGGACATCACGGGGGGCGCGGGTTTCGGGGTGGCGTGGGCCGGTTTGCGTTTGACCGGTGGGGGCGCGGCCGACGGGGCGGCCGCCGCGTCGCGGGCGGCCCGGCTCGTGACCTTGCTGGGACCCGTGAGACTGGCTTGGGGGATGCCGTCCTTGGGGGCTTCCGGTTCGGCCTCGCCGACCCAGACCTGGCTGGTGGGCGCGCCGTTGGGCGAGAGGATGGGGGTGGTCTGCCACTCCGTGCCGGTGATGTCGACGCGGCCCACGGGGTTGCCGCCCGCGTACCGGTAGAGGTTCGCCCCGTCGATCAGGCCGGCCGGGTCGCAGCTGGCCCATCGGCCGAGCCAGGTGGCGTAGTAGCGCAGTCCGTGGACGGACAGCCCGGTTTCCTCGTCGCGTTCGCGGGCTGCGTACCCGTACCGCTTGGGGGTCTCGGTGCGGCTGCGGGCGGCCTGGTAGGCCGTGCTGCCGTACGGGTGGAACTCCTCGTACGTGATGACGCGGGCGTCCTCGTCCAGTTCCAGGGCGGTGGATCCGATGTGGTCGCCGTACTGGTGGCGGACGAGTCTGCGCGGGGCCCGGTCGCGGCCGCCGCGCTGCCGCGTACGGGTCTCGATCAGGGCGACACGCCGGTCGCCGTCCTCGATGTGCAGCGTCTCGCGCTCCAGGGTGACCCGGCCGCCCTCGATGCGGCGGAAGATCTCGCTGCCGCCGAAGCTGATCCGTTCCTCGATGACCCCGGCGCCCTTCTCGCGGACCTTGCGGAGCCGCCGGCCTGCGCCGTCGTAGGCGAAGAACACCCGTCCGCCGCCGCCGAGTCCGGCCTCGCGCAGCCGGTCCTGGTGGTCCCAGCCGAGGTCGGGCAGGTGGGGCATGGCCGTCGTGTTGCCGTGCTCGTCGTAGGAGTAGCGGGCGCTGTAGCCGGGGGCGTCGGTGTGGTCGGGCAATCCGGTCGGGTCGGCAGGCAGGCTGGTGGCGAGGAGCCGGTTGCCGGCGGTGGCGTACTGGTAGCGGCGGTGCCACACGATCTCGCCCGGGCGGGTCACGTCGGCGCCGCGGTGGTGCCGTACGGCGAGCAGGTTGCCGGTCTCGTCGTAGCGGTAGGTCTCCACGTATCCGCGGAGGGCCTGGCAGTCCGTCGGCAGCGCGGTCACGGTGCGAGGTGTCCGGTCGTGGTCCACCTGAGCGTCGCCGCCGCGGTGTTCCCGTCCGGAGGCCGCGACAAGCCGGTAGGTGGGGTCGTAGAGGTAGCCGGACGACGGGTCGACGCATTCCTGGTCGTGGAAGACCCGGTCGTTGGCGGTGTCCCGCACGCTCGTGAGGTTGCCGACGGGGTCGTACGTGTACTCCAGGCGCTGGACGGCCTCGTTGCCGCGTGTCGTCTCCTGCCGGATCAGGCGGAAGGTGCGCGGATGACGGGTGAAGGTGGTCTCGGTCCCGTTGCCGTGACGGACGGCGGTGCGCTCGCCGCGTGCGTTGTAGGTGATGCCGGTGACGACGTGCAGGTCGGCGGTTTCCGGCGGCAGGGGTCCGGCGGGTTCGCCGGGGCGTTGCAGCCAGACGTCGATGCCTGTCAGCCGTCCGCCGACGTCGTGGCGCGGCCGGGTCACGTCGACGGTCGCGCCGTCGCGATCGCTGTGGGCCGAGCTGCTCTGCACGATGCGGTTGAGCGCGTCGTACGTGGTGCCGGCGGTGAAGGACTCGTCGGCGAGCAGGGCGTCGGCCGCCGCGCCGAGCTCCTGGGGCCAGTCGACGGGGGCGCGGTGTGCGCTGAGGAGCCTGCGGGTGCTGCGCAGCAGGTTGCCCTTGAAGTCGAAGGCGTCATGGGTGAGCCGGCCCGCCTCGTCGTACACCTCGGCGACGCGCCCCCGGTGGTTCTGGGCGGTGCCGCGTTCCTCGCCGTAGACCGTGCGTTCGACAAGGCGTTCGGTCGCCTGGTCTCCGGGGTCACGGACGAACACCTCGACGGGGCGGCGCAGTGCGTCGTAGGTGACGCGGTGGGTGAAGCCGCGCCCGTTCCAGGTGCGGACGGGTCTGCCGGTCACGTCCGGGAGTGTCCATCGATCGCCGGCGTCCGCGCAGCCGGTGTGCAGGTGCCGGCCGAGGAGGTCGTACTCGGCGGTCATCACGGTGCGTCCGCGTGCGTCCCGCGCGCTGCGCTGGTTGCCCTGGACGTCGATCACCGCGCGGCTCGTGTGGTGTTCGCCGTCGCCGTTGTCGGCCGCGGTGAGGAAGACGCGGCCGAGGGAGTCGACCACGCTCAGTGTCGGGGTGCCGGCGTGCGCGAGGGCCTTCGTCGCCGCGTCCCGCTCGGCCTCGGGGAGCCCCAGGGGGCCGGGGAAGTCTCCGTCGGCGCGGAGGGCGTGCCAGGTCCGCCAGGTCGGCGGTTCGGTGGCGAAGTGGGCCCGTGTGTGGGCGGCGACGTCGGGGTCGGTGCGCGGGTCGAGGGCGACCGTGTCGTTGGCGTCCCAGGAGTGCTGCCGCCAGGGGTCGAAGACCGTCTTGACGTAGGTGTGGTCGGGGTGGAGCGCTGCGACGGGGCGGCCGAGAGGGTCGTAGAAGGTCACTCCCGACACTCCGGTGTCGGTCATCTCCTTCTCCTCCTCGCACAGGTGGGTGGAGGAGAAGAAGGGTTCGTACTGGCGGACGGGCCGGCCCTTGTTGTCGTACACGGTCCGGCCGGTGCCCATCCAGCGCGGGTCCGCCGGCCCCAGGCGCGGGCGGCCGGTGCCGTCGGTGCCGTCGGCGTCATCGCCGCCGTCCGGGTCGGCATCGGCATCGGCATCGGCATCGGTCAGGATGAGGGGGCCGAGGCGCACGTCCCCGGAGGGGGTAGTGGTGACGGCGGCGCGCAGGGCCGCCTCGCCGGGGGCCGCCCGGGTCTTGGTCTGGAGTTGCCGGCCGAGACCGTCGGAGTACGAGAACGCCAGCTGGATGCCGGGCTCCGCGCCGGGCTCGGTGTCGACCACGTGGGTTTCGCGGACCAGTGTCGCGACGTACGGCGCCTGCCCGCAGCGGGCGAACCGGTGCAGGTCGTAGAGGGTGCGGGTGGTCGCGCCGGCCAACAGGGCGGGCGCCTGGCCGACGGGGTCGGCGGTGAAGGCCTGAAGGGTGGCGGTGTCCGGGTCGGTGAGGGTGTCCGCCGTCGGCGCGTCGAACGGCGCGCCGGTGTCGGCGGCGGTGCGGAAGCCGGCGAGGGAGTCGCCCTCGCTGCCGCCGTCCGCGCCGTCCTTGCCGAGCACGGCGGTCGCGGTCACCTGCCCCAGGGCGTCGAACGCGACCCCCGTACGGTTCCCGTTGGCGTCGGTGACGGTGTGCGGTTGCAGCACCACGTAGTCGTATGCGGCCCGCTCGATGCTGCCCAGAGCATCCTGGCTCTCGATCGCGAACAGCCGGTGGATCCGGTCGTAACCGACGACGGTCGCCCGCTGCGGACCGGGCGCGGGGCGGCCGTCCTCGCCGGGGCGCTCGAAGGCGTCGGTGAAGCGGTGCGGGAGGAAGAAGTTCTCGCGGGCGAAGGCCAGTTCTTCCGTGGGTGTGGCCGACGGCAGCGGGTGGTAGTACACGCGCCCGGAGGGGATCCACCACCCGCCGCCACGCGCACCGGGCTCACCGGGTTCCCCCGGCTCGCCCGGCTCGTCCGCCTCCGCCGTTTCCGCCGTTTCCGCCTGGACGTATCCCGCCTCGGCAAGGAGGCTTCGGCCGGCCTCCCCGGAGGGGAGCAGCGGCTCCTGGCCGCGGCGGAGCGCCCGGTCGACGAGGCCGGGAGTGAGGGCGAGGACGAGCGTCTCTCCGGGCAGGGCCAGCGGCTCGTGCCGGCCGTGGGGCAGCAGTCGGCTCAGGTCGTCGGCCCGGTAGCGGGCCCTGAGGCGGGCAAGGAGCCTGCGGTGGGGGCCTTCGTCCCTCGTGCCGGCGTGCTCGACGTCCTCGAACGGCAGGTCGTGACCGCCGTCCGCGGCGGCGTCGAGCTTCGCACGCAGCTCGTCGAAGCGGAACAGGGGGGTGCGCGGCCGGTCGTGGGCATCGAGCGGGCTCGCGTCGGGGACGACGCCGACCAGTTCGTAGGTGTGGCTCTCGCAGGGCAGCGGCAGCCTGTGGGCGTCCGGGTGGGTGGCGGCGTCGAGGGGGCGGGTCCAGCGGTTCTCCCCGTACGTGACCACCGTCAGTCGTTGCCGGGCCCGGTCCTCGTCGGTGAGCAGGGGGTCGGGGTCGTCGAGTCGACGGCCGTAGCCGATGGTGACCTCGCGCACGGCGCGGCCGAAGGAGTCGGTGTCGAGGACCGCGGTGTGGGTCACCCGGGGGTCGGGGCGTCGTTCCCCCGGCGGTCCGAACAGGGCGCGCTCGTACTGGCAGGTGAGGGTCTCCCGGGGGGCCGTGAGCACGACGGCGTGCGGGTGGGGTCCGGCGGGCTGGAGCAGTTCCACGGTGTAGCTGTGCTCGCTGACCTGGTACGGACGCGCGGCGGGACCGTTCGGGTCGTCGAGGTCGCTCAGGTCGCGGGCCGGGCCGTCCAGGGCGTACGTCTCCGTCCGCAGCGGCATCCCGCGCAGGGCGCGGCAGGCGTCGCGGATCTCCGTCGGCGTCAGGGACCAGGGGACGCGGTGGGCGGTCGCCGGCGGAGGTCCGGGCACGTCGTCCGGCGCGTCCGTGTCCGTGTCCGTGTCCGGGAGGCGGACGGTGTCGGGCAGCCGGGTGTCCTCCAAGAGCAAGTCGGAGTCCCCGGCGGGGTCCTCGCGGTAGTACTCGTGCGCGTACCGGGCGCTGAGGCGGTTTCCTTCGCTCCACTCGCCGGTGTGGAACCAGGTGCGGGTGAGCACCGGAGGTGCGAGCGTGGCCGGGTCCGGGTGGGGGGCGGGGTCCGGCTGGGGCTCTCCGGCCACCGGTGCCGCGGGGGCGGGTTCCGCCTCCCCGGCGGGGCCGTGTTCCTCGGTGTCGAACCGCTCGACCATGCCGAAACCGCAGAACTCGCGCTCCACGCCGTCGTAGTGGCCGTGGTGGTAGCGATACCGGGACACGAAGCTGTGGCCCGTGACGCGGTCGTGGGCCTCGACGCGCTCCACGACATGGACGGGGAACGGGATACGGGTGGCCCAGGGCCTGCCCTCGCGCTCGCTGTCGCGGTAGCAGCGGGTGGAGGGGACGTACCGTACGTGGGTCTCGGCACCGAGGTTGGTGCGGATCCCGGTCAGCAGGTGCGGTTTGGTGCCGCCCATCAGGTCCACGTACGCGAGGGGGCGCCGTGAGTCGCCGGGCAGCGGGGACGACCACACCAGGCAGGCGGTGCCGTTGCCGAGGAGGTCAAGGGCGTCGACGGCGACGGCGGTGTCGGTGCGCGGGAAGCCCGGCAGGAGGTGGGGCGGACTCCAGCCGTTGCCGGATTCGTTGAAGTAGAGCGCGACGGAATCTCCGCCGAAGTAGACGAGGTCGCAGGTGCCGGAGCCGTCGATGTCGGCGAGCCTGAGGCGCTGGTGGTCGAAGTGGCCGGCCTGCGCAAAGCGCGGTGCGTCGTCCATGGTCACGGCGGCGCCGAAGCGGCCGTGACCGAGGCTCGGCCAGTAGCGGACCTCGCCGTCGGTGACCCGTACGAGGTCGGCCAGGCCGTCGCCGGTCATGTCCGCGAAGAAGACGGCGTGCCGGGGGTCCGCGTCGAGCAGCCGGGGGCCGCCGTCGCCGTCGGGCGCCGGCAGGGGGACGCGCCGCCCCGGCCCGAACCCGTCCTCGCCGAGCGAGGGGTACCAGACGACATGGTCGTCGCCCGGGACGAGCACGTCGGGATGGCCGTCGCCGCTGAGGTCGGCGAAGACGGGGCCGGGCGCCGACCAGTCGATGACGGGCAGGGAGCGGAAGCCGGTGAAGCGGTCCCAGTCCCCCTCCTCCGAGGCCGGCCCGAACCTCGTGCCCGCCGCCGTACCAGACAGGGGGCCTGCTCCCGCGCCCTGGCCCACGCCTGTAGCCGACCGTGTCGTGACCCGCTCGTGGAAGCCGGGAGCGGGACCCGCGAACCGGACGAGGTCCAGGCTGCCGTCCCCCGCGAGGTCGATCAGGGGCACCGCTCCCCCGCCCGGGTCGGCGCCCGACGGGATGCGCGTCAGCTCGCGGAGGGGCCCGAACCGGCCGTCACCGAGGTTGCGCCGGTAGAAGGAGCCCCCGCCCTCTTCGGTGAGGATGCCGGCCAGGCCCTCGCCGTCCAGGTCCACCAGCCGGTACGGGCCGGTGAGTCCTTCCGGCAGGTTCGCCAAGGCCTCCGCGTCCGGTTCGCGCACCCGGCCGTCGACCCGTGCCCGGCTGTACTCGAACTCCACGGGCGGCATCGTGCGACGCAGGTATCCCCCGGCGCGGCGCCGGTAGCCGCACTCGGTGGCTGCGGCGAGGAAGGACGGCAGACGGCGCCCGGGGCGGCCGTCCGCCTCCGGCCGGTCCCGGTCCTCGTACCGGAAGTCCATCGAGCGGACCAGGCAGTCGCGGCCGATCCCCGCCTCGTCGGGGAAGTGGTGGAACATCAGCACCCGGCGGCAGAGCCGGTGGGTGCGGAGCTCGAAGCCGGGGCGACGGGAGGAGAACGGGTCGGGGCGCGATGTCCAGGGCCCGCTGTCGGCCGGGCGCGGCCCATCCGGATCGTGCTCCCCGTAGTCGAGGACCACTTCGAACATCCAGTCGGCGAGCCGGTCGTCGCCGTCGTCGGGGCGCGGCGCCCGGTTCCCGTAGCGGATCGTCTTCAGGTACCTCTGGGCGGAGCGGTCGGCCACCGTGCGGCCGGACTCGTGCGGCCGGGCCGGGTCGACCCCCGTCGCGTCCTCGGGCTTGTAGCCGTACCGGATCCAGTTGCCGCGGTCGTCGTGGCTCTCGGAGATCAGCCAGCTGAAGACGCGTCCGGCGGGGGCGCGGACGGGGTCGTGCGGGGCGGAGATCCGGGCGTCCGGGTCGCCGCCGTAGATCGTGGTGACGTTGTCGGCCGTGACACAGCGCCAGTGGGTGTCGCCGTCGGCGGTGCGCACCCAGCGCTCGATCCGGGCGAACAGCCCCTCGGTGCGGGGGCGGTAGGCGTGGACGAGGTAGTCGGTGCCGCGCACGGTGCGCGGGAGCGGGAGGTGCTCCCAGCGGCGACCTCGGAGGGTCAGGACGGGGACCAGGTCCTCGGCGCCGGACATGAGGAAGACGTCCGGGGGGTCTGTGGGCGTGCCGGAGTCGAGGTAGCGGGGCAGGCCCCGGTCGGTCTTCCGCGTGATCGCCGGGAGGGCGAGGCTCCAGCCGAAGCCGAAGGGGCCGTTGCCGTTGGAGGAGTCGTACGTGAGGGAGAGCTCGGGTCCGAATCCGGACCGTCCGGGGCTGACGGGAAGCGGCACGGCGAAGGTGCCGGTGCCGGTCACCGGATTGGCGGCGAACTTCTCGCTCGTGCTCCGCAGCGCGCCCCCGCCCTGGGGCAGCGAGAACCGGCCGGACGTCGCGGAGTCCGGGGTGCCCGGTCCCTCGTGACCCGCCGTGCCGCCGGTCAGTGCGGTGGGCTTGATCAAGCGGAGCTCCTCACAGCCGGCGCCCGGGGTCGGCCCGCGGACGCACGCGTCCCCCATGGCCCCGTGGCCGGGGCCCGCAGGGAGTGACTTCCCTGGCGGCGCCGGCGCCTCCCAGGATTCACCCGGTCAGGCCGACGGGCCGGGCCCGCGTGCGGCAGCGTGTACGGCTCCGCCGGTGCCCCGTGGCGCGTTTCTCGACGAGGCGTCAGTTCCTCCGGCGGATGGCGGACATCGGAACCGCCGGCCTTGTCCGAACGTCGAAAGGCCATGGCTGAGAGAGCTGGACAAATGATCATCACCCTCGCGCTGGTCGCCGGTGTGCTCACGGGCTGCGCAAAGGCCGACGAGGGCGCAGAGCCCGTCCGGGCGAAACCCTCGGTCCCGGCGACTCCGTCCGCCCGGACGCAACCAGCGGACCCGGCGACTCCGTCGGCCCGGACGATTCCGTTCGAGCTCTATACGCACTGCGGAATCAGCGAGGCCCGTATCGACTCGACGTACTTCGAAGCGGAGACGCCGCTCTCCGACGGCTCGGGCAACCCGCCCGACGGATGGGACAACCCCTACCAGCGCGGCAGGATGACCTTGAAGTCCCCGACGGAGGCCGTCTTCACCGACGATGCCGGGCACGAGGTGAAGTTCCGTGCCCGCCCGGGCGCCACCTCCTTCAAACACATCTGCGCTTAGGGGTCGGCGCCGGAAGAAATTGAGGTGCCGGCACCGGGCGAGCATCCCTACCCTCGGCCCCATGCGCCACGAATCCGCCCTGCTGAACGTCATTGATGTGGAAGCCACCTGCTGGGACGGGCAGCCGCCGCCCGGCTCTGTGAACGAGATCATCGAGATCGGTCTCACCGTCGTGGACGTGTCGGCAGGGCGCCGTGTGTCCCGGCATCGTGTCCTGGTCCGCCCTGTCCGGTCGGCGGTGAGCGACTTCTGCACCGAACTGACCGGACTGACGCAAGCCGAGGTGGAACGGGGCGTCTCCTTCGCCGAGGCATGCCGGATCCTCGTCGAGGAGTACGAG
Organism: Streptomyces gardneri; assembly: GCF_006539185.1. GTDB lineage: Bacteria > Actinomycetota > Actinomycetes > Streptomycetales > Streptomycetaceae > Streptomyces > Streptomyces gardneri. The sequence goes on along the minus strand of NZ_BJMN01000004.1, from coordinate 4,607 downwards.
GCCGGGGAGCGCCCCTGGACGAGCTGGGGCGAGTACGACCGTCGGCAATTCGCTCGGCAGAGTCAGGCTGACGGGGTGGCCTATCCGTTCGGCTATCCGACCGAGCGCACCCACACCAACGCCAAGGCCGTGTTCACCGCGGCTTACGGGCTGCGCAGGAAACCCGGTATGAGCCACGCTCTGCAGATGGCCGGACTGCCGCTCGAAGGACGCCATCACCGCGGAGAGGACGACGCGTGGAACATCGCCGCACTCGTCCTCGATCTGTTGGGCCGCGGGGCATGGCCGGCCACGACCACAGCCGTCCAGCCGCGCGCCTGCTCGTCGGGGCGCGCTTCGAGGGCTTGATCAGCCCCCGAAGGATTGACGAGCTCGACCACGTTGCACTCCGGCGACGTCGTACCGCCGCCCTACGACTCCGTCGGCCGGGGAAGGTCGAGTACGCGAGCGAGGGCGGCCGCGACGGGTGCGCAGTGGTCGGGCAGCTGCCGGGAGGCCCAGTCGACCGCCAGGGCGAGGAAGTCGGTCAGGTCCTGCTCGACTCCGGTGAGCAGGTGACCCAGTTCGGTGGCGGGCAGCTCGATCACCGGACTGTCGCTCTGCTCGGCGTTGACGGTGAGCCGGATGCTGTCACCGGACCGCTCCGCGACCGGCGACACGGGGTCGTGGCCGAATCCGATCAGGTGCTCGCCGTGGACGAACGCGTGCCAGTCGCGCCAGTCCTCCAGTCCGTCGCAGCAGCTCGGCAGGAAGGTGACGCCTGTGGAGGTGTCGGTGACTCGCAGACCGCCGGCCGCGAAGAGTGTGTCGAAGGTCAGCAGTCCGTGGAGGAACGAGGCATGCGCGTCGGACGGACGGGGCGGGCGGTCGCCGTCGGGGTCGATGTCGTTGCAGTCGGCGATGCGCATCACCGCCGTGCCGACCTCAGCGGGTGAGAGTTCGCCGCTGAGGGGCAGGAAGCCGAACGGCTCGATCTCGGCGACAGGCCAGAGGTCGAAGCCGCCAGGGGTGTAGATCTCCAGGACGGGCTGCATCACGATCACCCGGCGAAGTGTTCCCCATCCCCCTCCCGGATTGCCTCCTGATTACGAGGAGGCCTGCTCAGTCCGATCCACAGGTGCGCTCCGCGCTGACGTCGTCCGCAGGAATTCTGATCCTGCTGCAGGGCTTCGGGCCGCCCGGGCGGAGGCGATACTGCTCCTGGAAGTCGCCCCGCCGCCGCACCAACTCCAGGTATGGACCGGGCCGATGAGGATGAACCTCTGTCGATGCCTCCGAAGGGAGCCGTTCATGACCACGGCGAAAGACCTGTTCATCATCGCCCTGGGCCACCCGCGGCCCGAACAAGCCGTGGGACAGGGTGACCTGTCGCTCGCACTCGCGGGAGCCGAGCTGATCGATCTCATCAGTGCGGAAGCTGTCACCGTGGACGGCGATCACATCGTGCCGGGCGGAGCACCGACGCTCGACGATCGACTGCTCGACGAGGCCGCGGCACAACTCATTCGGCAACCGCCCCACGAGCGGATCGAGGACTGGCTGTGGCGCCGGGGCCGAGACCTTTCCGCGGCCTACCAGACCGCGCTGCTGGAGGACGGTGCGCTGACGCGGAAGCGCAGCGGCCTGCTGTCCTTCGGCTCGAACGTCGTGGAGCCGGTCGACACGCCCGGTCGCCGCGAGGCGGCTGCCCGCTGGGAGGAGAAGGAACCCGTCCTGGTCGCCCTCGCCTCGGCGGCGGGCGTCGGCGGCGGACGATCCGAGGAGGAGCCCGGTTTCGATGACGAAGCGGTGACGACCGTGGTGGCAGCGGTCCACGACGCGGTGATGGAACTGGAGGCCGTACGACAGAGAAGGACCATCGAGAACTCGGCCTTCGCCAACCTCTGGCGCGGGTGAGTCGAGTCCGGCTTCGGGTTCAAGGAGAGGAGGGGGCGCCATGTCCCAGGAGGAGCGTGACTTCAGGCTGGGCCTCACCGGCTTGAACAGTGCGGAGCGAGCCGCTCGGATACGTCTGCTGACGGAGCAGGTGACACAGGAGGCCGCTGCCGCGAAGGCCGCGCTGCGGGCGAAGCGGGCAGGCTCGGACGCGACACAGGACACTGCATCGGAGAGCGACTGAAGCACGCCGATGAGGAGTTCTCAGCGGCCCGGCGGCACAGCATCGTCAGTGCCGACTGTTGAGGAAGCCGATGATGACCGCTCCCCACCAGCTCATCTGGGAGACGACGGCGCTCGCACCGCCGCGCACCAGCAACCCGGTCGTCGGGCCCCGGTGGCCGAGGTCGGTCAGGCGATGGTGCAGTGCCGTGGCGTGAACTCCGTTCAGCGCGATCACCAGGACCAGGACCAACTTGACCTGTGTCAGGGGCGCATTCGGGTCGGGGTGGAGCAGCATGCCGGTCAGCAGGAGGCCCCCGACGCCGAGCCAGACGGGCACGCGCAAGGGGGCCGCGTGCTCGAGGGTGTCGGGCAGGCTACGGCGGCCGAGCAGCCAGAGCAGACCGTAGTAGTCGATCGCCAGGACGGCGCCGAAGCCCAGGATCAAGGAAGCCAGGTGGGCGAACAGCGCGACAATGTGGAGCAGCGGGTCGGCCTGCAGGTGGAGGGACATCCACCTGCAGGACGCCCACACCGTCACCACGCCGGACGTGGCCGTGATGGTGAGGAGAGTGCGGTGGTACCGGGCGGGTATCGGGCTCGTCGCGGCGGAAGGTCTCGCCGCGTCGTCGCTGTCCGCATCGACCGGTGATACGACGCTGCTCAGGACTCCGGACATGGTGGGTCACCACCCTCTCGGGGAAATCCGCCCCGGTTCGTGAGGTGGCGACGACGTGAGTCTCCTGGCTCTCGGATCAACGCTTCGCCCGGCCTTCCCGCCCCGGGCAGGGGCAGTGGCCAATGCGGGAGTCGCTCCCCGATCACAGTGGCGGGACCGCGCCGGATTCACACCGGCTTCCTCGATCCGTCGTCGCCTTGCGGCTGCGACTCTGTCACTTCCGGCCCGGGGTGACTATGAGTGATGCCTCACATACGGAGCAGGACGGCGCGCACCGTCGCTCCCGTACGGAGCAGGACGGCGCGCACCGTCGCTCTAGCGCAGAGTGCGGTCAGCGGTGGGTGAAGTCCGGGGCCCGCTTGTCCGCGAAAGCCGACATGCCCTCCTTCTGGTCGGCTGTGGCGAACACCGCGTGGAAGAGGCGGCGTTCGAAGCGGACGCCTTCCGCGAGGGTGGTCTCGAAGGCGCGGTTGACGGCCTCCTTGGCCATCATCGCGACCGGCTTCGACATCCCCGCGACGGTCTCGGCGACGGCGAGGGCCTCGGGGAGGAGGTCGTCGACCGCGACGACACGGGAGACCAGGCCCGCTCGTTCGGCTTCGACGGCGTCCATCGTCCGGCCCGTGAGGCACAGGTCCATGGCCTTGGCCTTGCCGACGGCCCGGGTGAGGCGCTGGGAGCCGCCGATGCCCGGGATCACGCCCAGCTTGATCTCGGGCTGGCCGAAGACCGCGGTGTCGGAGGCGAGCAGGATGTCGCAGAGCATGGCGAGTTCGCAGCCGCCCCCCAGGGCGTAGCCGGAGACGGCGGCGACGGTCGGGGTGCGGAGGTTGCCGAGCCGGTCCCAGGCGGTGAACCAGTCGGTGAGGTACATGTCCATGTACCCCTGCGGTTGCATCTCCTTGATGTCGGCTCCGGCGGCGAAGGCCTTGGTGGAGCCGGTGAGGACGATGCAGCCGATGTCCGGGTCCCGGTCGAGGGCCTCGGTGGCGCTGACGACCTCGTCCATGACCTGGAGGTTCAGGGCGTTGAGCGCCTTCGGCCGGTTCAGTGTGAGCAGAGCCGTACGGTCGCCCGTGCGCTCGACGGTGATCGTCCGGTAGTCGGTGGCGGTCATGCGGTGGTCGTTCCCTTCGGTGCCGGCGCGGCGGTGTCGCGCAGGACGTGGACGATGCCGGAGAAGTCCTGCGCCGCGCCTGCTCCATCGGCGAAGGCGGCGAACATCTCGGCTGCGCGCAGGCCGAGTCCGGTGTCGATGCCGCCCGCGCGGAGCGCGGCGGCGGCGAGTCCCAGGTCCTTGGCCATGAGCGGCGCCGCGAATCCGGGGCGGTAGTCCCGGTTGGCGGGGCTGGTCGGAACGGGGCCGGGGACGGGGCAGTTGGTGGTGAGCGCCCAGCACTGGCCGGACGCGGTGGAGGCGACGTCGTACAGCGCCTGGTGGGACAGGCCGAGGCTCTCGCCGAGGACGAAGGCCTCGCTGACCGCGATCATCGAGATGCCGAGGATCATGTTGTTGCAGATCTTGGCGGCTTGGCCTGCGCCCGCTCCTCCGCAGTGCACGGCCCGCTTCCCCATGGCCGCGAGCAGCGGTTCGGCCTCGGCGAACTCCGCCTCTCCGCCTCCCGCCATGAACGTGAGAGTGGCGGCCTCGGCGCCCATGACGCCGCCCGAGACGGGGGCGTCCAAGGCCCGGTGCCCGGCGGCCACAACAGCGTCGTGGGCGGCGCGCGCGTCGGCGACGTCGATGGTGGAGCAGTCGATGAACAGGGTTCCGGGTCGCGCGGCCGCGAGGAGGCCCTCGTCCTGGTAGAGGGCGAGGACATGGCGGCCC
>NZ_BJMN01000003.1 GCF_006539185.1 Streptomyces gardneri | reverse complement strand
GGCGGCCCGCCGGCAGCATGGTGATCACGACGTCGGCCGCGGCGGCGGCTGCCCGAGCCGAGTCCGCCGTCTCCACCCCGGCCGCGGCGGCGGTCGCCAGGGCCTCGGGGACGAGATCGAATCCGAGCACGCGGTGGCCGGCGGCGGCGAGACGGGCGGCCATGGGGCCGCCCATGTGACCGAGACCGATGAACGCGATGGCGGTGGTCACCAGGGCACCTCCTGAAGCGGGTCGGGGGCCGCGAGCCGCAGCTCGCGGTCGGCTCCGAGCGGGGTGAAGTAGCGGGCCACGTCCTCGTCGGTGACGTCTGCGAGGTCGGCCGGGGACCAGCGGGGATCGCGGTCCTTGTCGATGACCTGGGCCCGGATGCCCTCGACGAGGTCCGGGGAGGTCAGGGCCGCACACGAGACGCGGTACTCCTGTTCGAGGACCCGCTCCAGCGGTCCGAGCCCGCGGGCCCGGCGCAACGAGGTCAGCGTGACCTTGAGGGCGGTCGGTGACTTGGTGGTCAGGGTGGCGGCGGCCTCCTTGGCTGCCGGCACTCCGCTTCCCATGAGCCGGTCGAGGATCTCCTCGACCGTGTCGGCGGCGTAGCAGTGGTCGATCCACTCGCGGTGGGCCGCCAGTTGCCCTGGCGGCGCCTGGCCGACATGTGCCGCCAGAGCGTCGTGGACGGACGTGTGCGCGAGCCCCGTGACCAGGCGGTCCAGCCGTTCGGCCGGTACGAAGTGGTCGGCGAGGCCGCAGAGCAGGGCGTCGGCGGCACCGACGGGTGCCCCGGTCAGGGCCAGGTGGACGCCGAGCTCTCCCGGCGCCAGGGCCAGGAGGTAGGTGCCGCCGACGTCGGGGACGAAGCCGATGCCGGTCTCCGGCATGGCGACGCGGGAGCGCTCCGTGACGATCCTTACGGTGCCGTGGGCCGAGACTCCGACCCCGCCGCCCATCACGATGCCGTCCATGAGGGCGACGTACGGCTTCGGGTAGCGGGCGATGAGGGCGTTGAGCCGGTACTCGTCCCGCCAGAAGGCGGCCGTGGCCGTGCCGCCCGTCCGCGCGTCCTCGTGGATGGCGCGGACGTCACCGCCCGCGCACAGTCCGCGGTCCCCCGCGCCGGAGATCACGACCGCTTCGATGTCGGGATCCTCCCGCCAGGTGGTGAGCGCCTCCTCGATGCGCAGCACCATGGGATGGCTGAGCGCGTTCAGGGCGCCGGGGCGGTTCAGGATGAGACGGCCCGTCCGCCCCTCGATGCGGACCAGGACCTCCTCGGTCCCGGTCGTCGCGTCCCCGGTCATCGCAGGTGCTCCGTCAGGCCGCGGGCGACGATGACGTTCATGATCTCGTTGGTCCCTTCCAGGATCCGGTGGACCCGCAGGTCGCGGACGATCTTCTCGATGCCGTACTCGCTGAGGTAGCCGTATCCGCCGTGCAGCTGCAGCGCCCGGTCGGCGACGGAGAAGCCCGTGTCGGTGGCGAACCGCTTGGCCATGGCGCAGAGTTGCGCGGCCTGCGGGTCGCCGCGGTCGAGGGCTTCGGCAGCCTGTCGGACCAGTGCGCGGGCGGCGGCGAGTTCGGTGGCCATGTCGGCGAGCCGGAACTGCAGACCCTGGGCGTCGAGCAGCCGGGCTCCGAAGGCCTCACGGTCGGCGAGATGGGTGAGGCTTCGGTCGAGGGCGCTCTGCGCCCCGCCGAGCGAGCAGGCCGCGATGCCGAGGCGGCCACCGTTGAGGCCGTGCATGGCGATGCGGAAGCCCTCGCCCTCGGCGCCCAGGCGCCGGTCGGCGGGGATGCGCACGCCGTCGAGGACGACTTGGCGGGTGGGTTGCGCGTTCCAGCCCATCTTGCGTTCGTTCCCGCCGAAGGAGACTCCCGGGTCACCGCGTTCGACGAGGAAGGCGGAGATCCCGCCGGGACCGGCCCCTCCGGTGCGAGCCAGGACGACGTACAGGCCGGAGGCTCCGGCGCCGGAGATGAACTGCTTCACGCCGCTCAGGACGTAGTGGTCGCCCTGCCGCTCGGCGCGGGTGCGCAGTGCGGCGGCGTCCGAGCCGGCGCCCGGTTCGGTGAGGCAGTAGCTGCCCAGGGTCTCGGCGGAGCAGAGGCCGGGCAGCCACCGGGCGCGCTGGGCCTGGTCTCCGTACCGGTCGATCATCCAGGCGACCATGTTGTGGATGGAGAGGTAGCCGGCGATGGAGGGGCAGCCGGTCGCCAGGGTCTCGAAGACGAGGACGCCGTCGGCCCGGGTGAGTCCGGAGCCGCCGTGCTCCTCCCGTACGTAGACGCCGCCGAGGCCGAGCGAGGCGGCGCTGCGGATGACGTCGACGGGGAAGTGCTTGTCCTGGTCCCAGGCCACGGCGTGCGGGGCGAGCTGCTCCTGGGCGAAGTCCAGGGTGACTTCGGCGAGGGCGAGCTGATCCTCGGTGAGGGTGGTCACGGCGCTCATCCCATCGTCGGCATGGTGAAGCTCGCGCCTTCCTTGACCCCGGAGGGCCAGCGCGAGGTCACGGTCTTGGTCCGGGTGTAGAAGCGGATCGAGTCCGGGCCGTGCTGGTTCAGGTCGCCGAAGCCGGAGCGCTTCCAGCCGCCGAAGGTGTGGTACGCCACGGGGACCGGGATGGGGACGTTGACGCCGACCATGCCGGTGTTGACGCGTCGGGTGAAGTCGCGGGCGGTGTCGCCGTCGCGGGTGAAGATGGCCACGCCGTTGCCGTACGGGTGCTCGCTCGGCAGCCGGAGCGCCGACTCGTAGTCGGCGGCCCGTGCGACGCACAGCACCGGGCCGAAGATCTCCTCCTGGTAGATCCGCATGGCCGGGGTGACCCGGTCGAAGAGGGAGGCGCCTGCGAAGAAGCCGTTCTCGTGTCCTTCGAGCGTGAACCCCCTTCCGTCGACGACGAGTTCCGCGCCTTCGCCGACCCCGATCCCGACGTAGCGGTTGACGCGGTCCAGGGCGTCCCTGCTGACCAGGGGACCGAAGTCGGCGTCCGGGTCGTCGGAGGTCCCGATGCGCAGGGAGGCGATGCGCTCCTTCAGCTTCGCCACCAGCGCGTCGGCGGTCTCCTCCCCGACGGGGACGGCGACGGAGATCGCCATGCAACGCTCGCCCGCGGAGCCGTACCCGGCGCCGATCAGCGCCTCGGCGGCCTGGTCGAGATCGGCGTCCGGCATCACGATCATGTGGTTCTTGGCACCGCCGAAGCATTGGGCGCGCTTGCCGTGGGCGGCGGCGGTGGCGTAGATGTGCGCGGCGATCGGGGTGGACCCGACGAAGCCGAGCGCCTGGACGCGGGGGTCTTCGAGAAGGGTGTCGACGGCCTCCTTGCCGCCGTTGACCACGTTCAGCACACCGGGCGGGAGGCCGGCTTCGAGGAAGAGTTCGGCGAGGCGGAGCGGTACGGAGGGGTCGCGCTCGGACGGCTTGAGGATGAACGCGTTTCCACAGGCCAGGGCAGGCGCGGCCTTCCACAGCGGGATCATCGCCGGGAAGTTGAAGGGAGTGATCCCGGCGACCACACCGAGCGGGGCGCGCAGCGAGTGGACGTCGATGCCGGTGCCCGCGCTGTCGGTGAACTCGCCCTTGAGCAGGTGCGGGATACCGGCGGCGAACTCCACGACCTCCAGGCCGCGTTGCAGGTCGCCGTGGGCGTCGGCGACGGTCTTGCCGTGCTCGGCGGACAGCAGCCGCGCCAGGGAGTCCCTTTCTCCTTCGATGAGTTGGAGGAAGCGCATGAGCACGCGGGCGCGTCGCTGCGGGTTCCACTGGCCCCACTCCCGCTGGGCCTCCTCGGCGTCGGCGATCGCCGCCTCGGCGTCGGCGCGCCCGGCCAGGGGGACCCTGGCCTGGACGGCGCCGGTGTTGGGGTCGTAGACGTCGGCGAAGAGTCCGGACGTGCCGGTGGTGTGCTTTCCGCCGATGAAATGGGTGAGCTCGCGGACCATCGAAGCCTGCTCTCGTCAGGTGAGGATCCGAGGAAGGCGCGGCGAGGGGCCGCGACGCGACACCGATCGGGGTGCGCGCCGCGGGTCCGACCGCGGGACAAGGGAAGGCGAGGGCGCCTTCGTCGAGTCACGAACGCGGGGACAGGGCCTCGGGGTTCGGGTACTCCGCCGGATCACCTGGGCCGTGGTCACGTACCGGTGCCATGCGTGTCTGCTCCATCCTCGTGGACAACACGGAACACCCCACGGCCGGTATCCTGACTCCCGGATCAGCGCGCGCTCTCCGGCCTTCCCGACGGATGGTTTCCGCCAGTGGCCTCTCTTGCTGAAGAGCACACTCCCCGGTCACAGTGGCGGGACCGCGCCGGATTCACACCGGCTTCCCTGCACCGCGGGCTTGTCACGAACATATAGTTGGACGTCCTAGTAAGTCCACCCCCCCCATCCTCGGCGCGGGCGTGTCGTCCGGGCCCGGCGGCCCGGGCACCTGAGGCCCCGGCCGCCCGCACGTGACCGTTCTCAGTTCTCGCGGTGTCGAACCAGCCCTTGACCCCAGGGGCCTACACATCCCTCCGGACGGAGGTCGCCGTCGCGACCAGCGCCGCCACCGCCGCGAGACCGGCGAGCGCGGCGAACAGCTCCGGGTAGCCGCCCAGCGGGCCGGCGAGAAGGGCTGCGGCGAAGGGGGCGAGGGCCGAGGCCGTCATGGCGGGGGCGTTGAGGATGCCGGAGAGTCGGCCGTAGTGCCGGGTGCCCCAGCGGTCGGTGATGGCGGTGGCCTGGAGGAGGGTGAGGTTGCCGCGGACCATCCCGGCCACGATCGACACGGCGATGACCAGGCCGTACGGGCCCGGGGTGACGGCGAGGGCCGCGGTGGTCAGGGCGCCGAGTGCGATGAGCGTCGTGGTGCGGAGCGTCGGGCCGGTGTGGCGGGCGAGCGGGGCGTAGAGGGTGCGGCCGAGGGTTTGGCCCGCACCCCCGAGGCCGAGGGCCCAGGCGGCTTGGGCTGTGGTGTAGCCGCGTTCGAGCAGGAGCGGGACGAGGGTGACGACCACGGCGTACATCGCGAAGGCGGAAAGCGTGAACGCGACCGCGAGCAGGAGGAACGGCCGGCTGCGGGTCACCGTGCCGGGGCTCGTGTCCGCACCCTCCGGGGCGGACGGCGCCGGCGGCCAGGGGGCGCGCAGGGCGAGGGCGTGGGCCGGGAGGGTGACGATGGCGAGGATCGCGGCCAGCACGAAGTAGGTCTCACGCCACGACAGGTGCTCGGCCAGCGCGGCGGTGACCGGGGCGAAGACGGTGGAGGCAAGACCGCCGGCGAGGGTGACGATCGTGAGGGCGCGGACGTGGTCGGGAGCCCACCAGCGGGTGAGGGCGGCGAACGCGGGTTGGTAGAAGGTGGCCGCCATGGAGAGCCCGGCGAGGATCCAACCGGCGAAGAAGACAGGCAGGTTCGGCGCCAGGGCCACGATCCCGAGGCTCAGGACCCCGGCAGCGGAGCCCGCGGTCATGATCGTGCGGGGGCCGCGGTGGTCGATGATCCGGCCGACGCGGATTCCGGCCAGGCCGGAGACGACCAGGGCCAGCGAGAAGGCCGCCATCGTGGCGCCGGTGGGCCAGCCGGTGTCGGCGACGATCTGGGGGTTGAGGACAGGGAAGGCGTAGTAGACGATGCCCCAGCTGGTGATCTGCGTGGCGCAGAGCGCGGGCAGGACGGCGCGGAGCCGCGACCGGTCCCCTGTTCCGGTCGCGGCTCCGCGGGTGTGAAGTTCGGTCATGGAGTGATCAGCAGCAGCCGACGGAGGCGGCGGCGACCGGTTCGCCGGCATCGTGCCCGGCGGTGTCCGTCGTGCCGGTGCAGCAGGTGCTGCCCTGTTGCCTGGTCAGGGTGTCGGCGTCGGCCTTGACGACGTACACCTCCCACGGTTCGCGGCCGGGGCCCTGGACCCACACCTTGTCCTGGACGGCGTAGCAACAGGTGGTGTCGTTCTCCTCCTTCGTCGCCAGACCTTCCTCGCCCAGCCGCGCGGTGGCGGCATGGACCGCCTCGGTGGTGTCGACCTCCACGCCGAGGTGGTCGAGACGGGTGTCCTCGTCGTCGGCGCCTTCGATGAGGACCAGCTTGAGCGGCGGCTCCGCGATGGCGAAGTTGGCGTAGCCGTCACGGAGTTTGGCCGGCTCGGTGCCGAAGAGCTTGGTGTAGAAGGCGACCGATGCCGCCAGGTCGGGTACGCGCAGGGCGAGCTGTATGCGGGACATCGTGTTCCTCCGGCTGTGGGTGTGGTGGTGAGGTGGATGGGGCAGGGTCAGCAGCCGCCGGAGGCGGCCACCGGGACGCCGGCACCGATGCCGACGCCGATCTGGAGCGGAGCCGGGGTCGGGGTCGCGCAGCATTCTCCGCCGTCGGCCTCGGTGTCGGCAGGCTGGTCGAAGAGGCCGGCGCCGCCGCAGACTCCGGTCTCGGGGAGTACGAGTTCGACGCGCTCGGCCGACTCGCGGTCGCCGGCGATCGCGGCGACCACCGAGCGGACCTGCTCGTAGCCGGTGAGGGCGAGGAAGGACGGGGCGCGGCCGTAGGACTTCATGCCCACCAGGTACACGCCTTCCTCGGGGTGCGACAGCTCCTTCACACCGTGCGGGTAGACGGTGCCGCAGGAGTGCAGGTTCGGGTCGATGAGCGGAGCGAGCTCGACGGGGGCCTGGAGCCGCTCGTCGAGACCGAGGCGCAGTTCGTCGAGGAAGGTCAGGTCGGGGCGGAAGCCGGTCAGGACGATCACCTCGTCGACCGGGTCGAGTCGGCGCCCGTCCTCGGCCACGAGGACCAGCTGCTGGTCCGCGCGCTCGATGGCGTCCGTACGGAAGCCGGTGACGGCTTCCGCGTACCCGTCCTCGACGGCGGCCTTCGCGGCGAGGCCGAGGGCGCCGCGGGCCGGGAGCTGGTCGGCGTCTCCCCCGCCGAAGGTGGCGCCGGAGATGCCGCGGCGCAGGATCCAGGTCGCGTGGGTGCTCGTGCCGTCCTCGGCCTTCGCGAGAGCGGCAAGGGAGGCGAGGGCGGTGAAGGCAGAGGCGCCGGATCCGATGACGGCGGTACGTCGGCCCGCGTAACGGGCCCGCACGGCAGGGTCCTTGAGGTCGGGGACGCGGTAGGAGATCCGGTCGGCCGCCGCACGCTCACCGAGGGCCGGGAGGCCGTCGCCGCCGGCGGGGCTCGGGGTGGACCACGTACCGGAGGCGTCGATCACAGCCCGCGCGAGGACGCGCCCCTCGTGTCCGTCGCCGTACCGGATGTGGACGGTGAAGGGCTGCTCCTCGCGCTCGGCGTCGACGACGCGGTCGCGGCCGGTACGGGAGACGCCGGTGACACGGGCGTCGAGCCGGACCCTGTCGCCGAGGACGTCCGCGAGGGGCTGGAGGTAGTCGCCTGCCCAGTCCGCGCCGGTCGGGTACGTGCCCGTGTCGGGCTTCACCCAGCCGGTCGGGGCCAGCAGCTTCTCGGCGACCGGGTCGACGACCTCGCCCCAGGTGGAGAAGAGCCGCACGTGCGACCACTCGCGTACCGCCGCGCCGGCCCGGGTTCCGGCCTCCAGGACCAGCGGCTCCAGCCCCCGGTCGACGAGGTGCGCGGCAGCGGCCAGCCCGGCGGGCCCGGCTCCGACGATCACGACAGGCAGCTGGTCGGTGGCGGTGACGTTCACGGCTCTTCCCCTTTTGATTCGACGTTTGTCGATGTCTTGCACCTTCAGCTTGGCACCTGATTCGACAGCCGTCAACATAGACATTCATCGAATTCATGAAGCCCTGGGCCGAACGCCAGGGGAGCGAGTCCCTGGGCGGCTGGTTCGACATGTGTCAACATAGATAGATGTCGAACGTGAAGATGTTGCCGGTACTGGAGCCCGAGATAGCGCCGTGCTGCCCGCCTCTGAACGAGCGGCCACTGACCGCCGAGGAGGCCGAGCGGACCGCCGTCATGTTCAAGGCGCTCGGCGATCCGGTCCGGCTGCGGCTGTTCTCCGCCGTCGCCTCGCACGAGGGCGGGGAGGCCTGCGTCTGCGACATCTCCGACGTCGGCGTCTCCCAGCCGACCGTCTCGCACCACCTGAAGAAGCTGAAGGAGGCCGGGCTGCTCTCCTCCGAGCGGCGCGGCACCTGGGTGTACTACCGGGTCGAGCCCGCCGTCCTCGCCGCCATGGGAGCCCTCCTCACCAAGGCGGCCTCGGCCTGACACCACCGCCACTGCCGCCGCTGCCCGCGGGCCCGGGCGAGTGGCGTCACCGGCAGGCGAACCGCGGGACGCACGGCCCGATGTCCGAGGAGCGTCGTAGTCTTCCCCGCGTGTGATCACCCTGGGAGGTTCGCTTGTCCGCTCGCGCTCGGCTCCGTGCCACCGTTCCCGCGCTCATGCCCGCGTCACGGTCCGGCCCTCCGGAGATCGCGGGACTGCCGGGGCGCAGGATGCTCGTCCAGCGGAACGACGAGGAGGTCGTGGCCCAGCCTCTGGACGATGCCTTCGTCCCACGCTCCGGAGAGAGCGTCCGCTTTCCCGCGCCCTGGCCGCGCCATCGCGGGACGTGGGAGGTGGCGCCGGACGCGAGTGTGACCGTGTTCGCCGGCGTTCACGCCGTGCGGGCGGTGGAGCCGTCGGGTGCGACGCGCTGGGAGGTCCGGCACGGCTGTTGGTACGGCGCGTGCCGAGAGATGCACGAGTCGTACGACGAGTACGCGGATCGGCCGGACCATCGGTACCCGGAGAGCGGCTCCGTGGGTTTCTCGGCGGACGGCAAGATCGTATGGGCCCACGTACGCGGCCCGTTGCCCGAGGGTGAACTGAACCCTGACACGGTCGACGAGTGGCTGGTCGTCGACGCCGAGAACGGTCGAGTGCTCGCACGCGCCAACGCCGAGGCCGCGGCCGCGGGCAGCGTCCACCTGACCCACCCCACCGACCCGCGCCAGATGGGACTGAGCATCGGCGAAGGGCAGGACGGGGCGCCGCTGCGCTGGGGCCGATGGGACGGGAAGGAGCTGACGGTGGACCACCTGGAAGGCGACCTCTGCCTGCTGAGCCTCAGCCCCTCGGGCGACCGGCTGATGACCGTCTCGCATGACCAGGACTCGCTCGCCGTACGCGATTCCAGCGGAACCGTCATGGAGGCGCTGGAATGGGAGGCCGAGGCTGTCATCCCCAGACACCCTGAAGCCGCCTCTGCCGATGAGGATGACGATGATGACGACGACGAAATGCTCGTCTGCTGGGACTGGGCAGGTGGCTTCCTCGATGAGTCGACCCTCGTCGCCTCCACTGCCGAAAGCGACGACGAGTGGGGCCAGGGACGGCACTGGCTGATCGACACCGCGGGGGCGGCCGGCTTCGTGCCGATCACCTACCCCTCGCCGGTCTCCTGCGAGCCGACCGCGCTCGGAAACGGCACGTGGTCGACGGTGTCCGAGTCCCGTGACGTCCTCCATGTCTGGGGTGTGCACCTCCCGAACGGCGCCTGATCTCGGCAGCCCAGGGACGTTCCGGCGCTCGGCGCTGCGTCTGGGAGACTCCGCCCCATGACCGGATCAGCCACGGGCTCCATCACCGTCGTACCGCTCACCGCCGACCATGCCGACGAGGTCGTCGCGATCTATCAGGCCGGGATCGACGAGGGAAACGCCACCTTCGAGACCGTCGCCCCGACCTGGGAGCAGTTCGACGCGGCCAAGCTGGCCGAACACCGCTTCGCCGCGCTCGACGAGAGCGGCCGGGTGCTCGGGTGGGTGGCCGCCACGAAGGTCTCCGACCGGTGCGCGTACGCCGGCGTCGTCGAGCACTCCGTGTACGTCCACCCCGACGCCCGCGGCCGGGGCGTCGCCTCCGTACTGCTGAAGGCGCTCGTCGAGTCGACCGAGGCGGCCGGGATCTGGACCGTTCAGTCCGGTGTCTTCCCCGAGAACTCCGCGAGCCTCGCCGTCCACGCCCGTGCGGGCTTCCGGGTCATCGGCACTCGCGAGCGCGTCGGTCGTCACCACGGGGTCTGGCGCGACACCGTCCTCATCGAGCGTCGCAGCCCGTACATCGACTGACCCGGACAGGGGCAGAACAGCTCACGCCGCCCCGGATGCAGGGCTACGGAGCCGCGTGTCAGGAGGCCTGGGCCGCCTACGGAACCTCTGACTCGCCGCGTTTCTCGGTGTCGGCGAGAAACGCTCCCAGTGAGGCCAGGACGCCGGGCGCGGGGCGGTAGTACACCCATGTTCCGCGGCGCTCGGAGGTGAGCAGGCCCGCTTCACGAAGCTTCTTCAGGTGGTGGCTGACCGTGGGCTGGGAGACGCCCACGTCGGCTATGTCGCAGACGCATGCCTCACCGTTGGGGTGTGAGGCCACTCTGGACAGGAGTCGGAGGCGGACGGGGTCGGCCAGCGCCTTGAACATCGCGGCCATGATCTCGGCGTCCTGTTCGGAGAGCGCGGCGGTCACGATGGGCGGGCAGCAGGCGCCGATCGGCGCGCCGGCTGCGCGAAGGGTCGAGTCGGTCAACGAGCCCGACCTCAGACGGAGGCCGCGGGGCGGCCCATGACGGCGTCGGCGGCGCTGGGGAAGCAGGCCACGCAGGCGACGTTGATGCTGTACAGCATGGACGTCCCCCGGCGCTCACGCCGGACGAACCGCGCATCGGCGAGCAGCTTCAGGTGGTGGGACACCGTCGACTGTCCGACGCTCAAACGGTTCACGATCTCACCGACACTCATCGGCTCGGCCGCGAGCGCGAGGAGATTGAGGATCCGCACGCGGGTGCGATCGGAGAGGGCCTTGAACCAGGTGGCATAGGACTCGGCCGCACGTCGGTCGATCGGCCGGGCATTCATCGCGCTGCTCATGATCCATCGATGCTATTCGATGACGATCCGCGACGACAAGCCTCTTCCGCCACCACTGACACAGTCACCACCCGTCCCCGATCTCCATTGCAGGGCATCCCATTAATCGTCTATCATCGATATTCGATAAAGCGGATGCCGAACGACCCTCCCCACGCAGCTCGCCACGTTCCCCGTACGCCCCTGCACGGCGCCGCTCCCCTCATGTGTCACCGTCTCAGAGAGGTTCACCTGTGGACGAATTGCGGGCGCTTGCCCTGTTCATCCTGTTCGAGGTGCTGCACTATCTCCCGTGGTTCCTGGTAGCCATCGTCCTGGGGATCGCCGTCCAGCGTCTGTCCATCGACGTCGTCGCGCGCCGCAGCTTCGCCCACGGGCGAAAGGGCGTCCTCGGCATCGCCATCGTCACGGCCATCGGAGCGTTCAGTCCCTTCTGCTCCTTCACCGTGATCCCCCTGATCCGCCGCTTCCTGATAGCCGGCGTCCCGCTCTCGGCGGTCATGTCGTTCTGGATCGCCTCCCCGTCCATGGACCCGGAGATCTACGCCCTCTCCGCCGCCCAGCTCGGGATCCCCATCGCCACGGCCCGCCTCATCGGCGCGCTGGCGCTGAGCTTCGGCGCGGGTCTCATCGTCCTGGCGCTCGAACGGCGCGGACGGTTCGCCGATCCGCTGCTCGACTCCACCGAGGAGAAGACGCCCGCCAAGAGCTGCTCGCAGGAGACGGTGACCGTTCCCGAGACGGCGTGCTCCACGACGAAGGCGACCGTCCCCGAGCCCGTCACCGTCGGTGGGGGTGGCACCGGCGGCGGCACGTCCGAGGGAGGCTGCGGCGCCGCCCAGGAGCCCGCGCCCGAGGCCGGCGGCTGCTCCGCCGCGGCGCGGAACGACGCGGACGACGACGGCACGCCGTGGCGCGTACTCGTCCGGCGTGACATCAAGAACCTCCGCGCCGGCGAGATCCTCAAGGAGATCGTCAGCGACTCCCTGATCCTGGGCAAGTGGCTGCTGCTGGCCATCGTCCTCGAAGCCCTGATCATCCGCTACGTGCCCACCGACGTCGTGTCGGGCGTCCTGGGCACTGACGGCGCCCTCTCCGTCCTGGTCGCCGGACTCATCAGCGTCCCCTTGTACCTCAACGGCGTCGGTGCCATCCCGGTCGTCGAAGGCCTTCTGAACCAGGGCATGGTCGCCGCCGCAGGTGTCACCTTCCTCCTCGGCGGTGCCATCACGACGATCCCGGCGATGGTGGCCGTCAAGAGCGTCGTCAAGGCGAAGGTCTTCGCGTTCTACCTCACCGTCGGTCTCCTCGGCAGCGTGGGCATCGGGCTCGTCGCACTGCCCTTCCTCTGACCCGAACGCTCCCCCACACCCCCCACACCCCCCACCCACGATCCTGTGGCGGCCTGTGCCGCCACAGGATCGTCGCCGTACCCCGGCCGCCCGTACGCCGCTTCCTGGAGCGCACCTCGGAAAGGAGCAAGCATGACCACATCCCCGCGCACCGACATCACCCTCGCCCCCATGACCGACGATCACGCGCCTGCCGTCATGGCGATCTACCAACAGGGCATCGACGAGGGAAACGCCACGTTCGAGACGGCCGCACCCCCGTGGAGCGCCTTCGACACCGCCAAGCTGCCCGCACATCGGTTCGTCGCGCTCGGCCGTGAACGGCGGGTCGTCGGATGGACGGCGGTGTCCCGCGTCTCGGCTCGCCCCGCCTACGCGGGGGTGGTCGAGCACTCCGTGTACGTCTGTCCCACGGCACGCGGAGCGGGCGTGGGGCGCACGCTCCTGGAAGCGTTGGTCGCCTCCACGGAGAAGGCCGGTATCTGGACG
The DNA here is from genome assembly GCF_006539185.1 of Streptomyces gardneri. Taxonomy (GTDB): domain Bacteria; phylum Actinomycetota; class Actinomycetes; order Streptomycetales; family Streptomycetaceae; genus Streptomyces; species Streptomyces gardneri. The sequence continues at coordinate 97,412 of NZ_BJMN01000003.1, read as the reverse complement.
ATCCAGGCGGGCATCTTCCCGGAGAACTCGGCGAGCCTCGCTCTGCACGAGTCCGTGGGGTTCCGCGTTCTCGGCCGACGGGAGCGTGTGGCCCGGCATCACGGCGTCTGGCGCGACGTGCTGCTCGTGGAACGCCGTAGCCCGGTGGTCGCATGACTGATGCCGGTCACCATGGTGACCGGCATCAGGGCGGAGGGTGTCAGGCGTCCAGGGGACGCGAGCGCAGTTCGACGAGCGCGGGCGCGGCATCCGCGTCGGCAGTCACCTGGTCGCGGTCCTCGCCGACGGCGATGACGTAGCCGTACCGGTTCATGTACGCCCGGGGCGGGAGGGCCAGCGTGGTTCCGGGGCCGGCCGTCGCGACCGCGCTGTGCACCGTGGGCCCGAAGAGGTCGGTGCGCACGGTCACCTCGACGGCCTCGCAGTCGCTCTCCGGGTACAGGAACCTGATGGCAGCGGTCTTCCGGGCCTTCGGCGCGGTGTCCGGAGTGAGCCCGGCCGCCACCTGGGCGGCGGCGACGGCGGGGTCGGTACCGGTGGCGAGCATGCCGATGAGAGGGATGAAGTCACCACCGAGGCGCGCGTTGATCTCGACGAGTCGGGGGCCCTTGGGGGTGAGCTTGAACTCGGTGTGCGTGGCGCCGTGTCCAAAGCCGAGCGCCCGGTGGATGCGGTGCAGTTGGTCCAGGAGCTCCGGGTCCTGGAGCAGGGGGTCGGCGGCGTCGACGGTGTGGCCGGTCTCTTCGAAGTACGGGTCCATGCCGACCTGCTTGCGCGCCACGATCATCGGGGTGCACACGCCGTCGACGACGACCGCGTCGATGCTGATCTCGGGACCGGTCAGGTACTCCTCGACCAGGACGTCGGCCTCGTAGCGGGGCACTCCGGGCCAGTTGGCGGAGCTGGCGGCTTCGAAGGCCGCTTCGACGGCGTCGCCGTCGTCGGCGCGGACGACGCCGAGGCTTCCGGCGAGTCCACGGGCCTTGATCACCACGGGGTAGCCGGTCCTGTCGGCCGCGCTGCGGGCCTCGGCGGCCGTGGCGACCGGTGTGCAGGCCGGCTGCGGGACGTCCGCGGCGGCGAGCCGTGCCCGGGTGGTCGCCTTGTCGCGGCACGCGAGCACCGCGTCGGGCGCGCTTCCGGGCAGGCCGAGGGCTTCGGCCAGCCGTGCTGCGGCGTGTACGAGCGACTCGTCGTAGGTGAAGACGCCGACGACGGGGAGCTGTTGCATGACCTTCTTCGCCTCGGCGAGAAGTTCGTCGAGGTTCTTGGTGTCGAGGAGCGAGGTCCCCTCCACGTACGGCAGCTGCCAGCTCGGCTCGTGCGCGTCGAGGAGCCACAGCCGGAAGTGGCGGGAGACGGCCGCCACGATGTACTCCCGGTAGCGGCGGTCGCCGCTGCCCATGACGAGCAGGACCGGTGCCTCGGTGGTGGGCGAGTGCGGGTGGGGCGTGGCGGCCATGGTGGGAAACCTTCGTGTCGACGTGTGGTCGGGGCCGGGGCCGGCCGACGGGGCGGGGTCAGAGCCCAGGTCGGCAACTACGCTGTCTGCCGACGGCCGGAACCCTGTCAGCATTAAGCGATGCATGTCAATAGATCGATGAATGGTCGACGAGGCGCCCTCAGTCGAGGGTCATCACCAAGGAGAGCCGCCCGCCTTGCGTGACACACGGGCGGATGTCGATCGGCAGTCGTCGATACCCTCGCGAGCGACAAGCGACCGGAGTAGCGTTCGCGCACGGATCACGATGCGCGGCCTGACGGGTCACGGGCGAGTCGGCGTCGGGATCCGAGAGCTCCGAAGAAGCGGCGTCCGGGTTCTCAGCCGCAGGGCCGCCGCACCGGGGCCGTTTCCCGCCCCCCGTCGCCCAGGCCGTTGAAGAACGAGGCCAGATGAACCAGCGCCTCGGGACGAAGCCGGTAGTAGGTGAAGCGCCCGCAGGGCTCGGTCTCCACGACGCCCGCTTCGCGGAGAACCCGGAGATGGTTCGACAGGTTCGTCTGGCGTGCACCCGTCTCCTCGACGAGATGAGTCGTACACAGCGACTCACGGGCAAGAAGGCACACGATGCGAAGCCGCAGCGGGTCCGCCAGGGCCCTGAGCAGTTCCGCGTTCACCGACGTCAGCATGGCCCGATAGCTCGTGGGAAGGCCCGCCCCCTGAGCTCCTGAAGAGCCTCCCAGCGGATGGAGAACCAGGCCCAGGTCCCTCGCTGTTCACGCCGCAGGAGTCCGGCGGTGGCGAGGATCTTCAGGTGGCGGCTCACCGTGGGCTGTGCGAGGTCGAGCGACTCCGTCAGATCGCAGACGCAGAGCTCTCCGGCCGGCGACTGGTCGATGAGGTGAATGATCTGGAGACGGGTCTGGTCGGCCATCGCCTTCAACTGGGCGGTCAGCGTCTCGACTTCGTCGCGGTCGATCAGTGTCCCCGGAGAGCAGGGCTCGCAGATGTCCTTGCTCGCGTCCTCGATCGGTGCACCCGCCAGCGGAATTGCCATCCGGACACCATACGAGCCGACAAGATCGCACGGCGAATCCGGGTGACGATTTCCGTCAGACTTCACCTTCTGTTCACCCGCAAACGCCTCAGTGCAGGAGGGCGGCGATGCTGCGGGCGGCTTCGCGGGCGGGACGGCCGACGCCGATGAGGGTGGCCGAAGCAGGGCCGGTCCAGTCGCCGTACCCGAGCAGATGAAGACGAGGCTCTCCGACGGCTTCGGTTCCCACGGTGGGGATGTGTCCGCGAGGTCCGCGGAGCCCGAGCGGAGCGAGATGGGCGAGGGCGGGGCGGAAGCCGGTACACCAGATGATCACGTCGGCGTCCGCCCGCGTACCGTCGGCCCATTCGACACCCGTCCGCGTCAGGCGCGTGAACATCGGCTGCGCCTTGAGGAGTCCGGCGTCGCGGGCCTCGCGCACCGGCGGGACGGCGACGATGTCGCCGAGCGAGGCCACTCCCCCGACGTCGTCCCGCCCCTCGTCCAGGGCTCGGCGGCGGGCGGTCGCGTGGTCGAAGAGCGCGCGGCCGTCGATGTCGTCGGCGAGGAACCGCGCGGGTCGCTGGGTGACCCAGGTGAGGTCGGTGCCGTACGCGAGATCGGCGGCGACCTGCGCTCCGGAGTTCCCGCCTCCGACGACGACGACCCGCAGTCCGGCGAACTCGCCGGGGGTGCGGTACTCGACGGTGTGGAGCTGCCGCCCCTGGAACACCTCGCGGCCGGGGACGGAGGGAAGGAACGGCCGTGTCCACGATCCGGTGGCGCTGACGACGGCGCGGGTGCGCCAGGTGCCGGAGTCGGTCTCGACGCGAAGGTGCTCGCCGTCGCGGCGGACCGCCTGAACCCGGACGGGCCGGTGGACGGGGAGCTCGTAACGCTGCTCGTAGTCGGTCAGGTAGTCGACGACGTGGGCGGCGTCGGGGTACGTCTCCCCTTGCTGCGACGGCATGAGGCGGCCGGGCAGGGAAGAGTACGCGGCCGGTGAGAACAGGCGCAGCGAGTCCCAGGTGTGCTGCCAGGCGCCGCCCGGTGCGGGCTGGGCATCCAGGACGGCGAAGTCGAGGCCGCCGAGGCGACGCAGGTGGTAGCCGGCGGCGAGTCCTGCCTGACCGCCGCCGATCACGATGACGTCGACTGCCCTGCTCATCTCCCTGACTTCCCTTCGTACGGCCGTGCCTCGCCCGTGTGAGGGGCGAGGCGCGGACTGGTGACACGGCGGGGCTACTGCCCGACGGAGGCGAACTTCTTGCGCCAGGCCAGCGACACGTACACGAGCGCGACCAGGACGGGCACCTCGATGAGGGGTCCGACGACGCCGGAGAGGGCCTGGCCGCTGGTGACGCCGAAGGTGGCGATGGCGACGGCGATGGCCAGCTCGAAGTTGTTTCCTGCGGCGGTGAACGCGAGCGTCGCGGTGCGGTCGTAGTTCAGGCCGATGGCCTTGCCGAGGGCGAACGTACCGAACCACATGACGGCGAAGTAGACGAGGAGCGGCAACGCGATCCTCGCGACGTCCAGCGGCTGCGACGTGATGGTCTTCCCCTGGAGGGCGAAGAGGACGACGATCGTGAAGAGCAGTCCGTAGAGCGCCCAAGGACCGATCCTCGGCAGGAACTTCGCCTCGTACGACTCACGGCCCATCCTCTTCTCGCCGATCCGGCGGGTGAGGAAGCCGGCCACCAGCGGGATGCCGAGGAAGATGACGACGTTCAGGGCGATCTTCCACATGGAGATGTCGAGGGTCTCGCCCTCGCCGAGGCCCAGCCAGCCGGGCAGCAGGTCGAGGTAGAACCAACCCAGGAGGCCGAAGGCGAGGACCTGGAAGACCGAGTTCAGAGCGACCAGGACGGCGGCCGCTTCACGGTCGCCGCAGGCCAGGTCGTTCCAGATGATCACCATGGCGATGCAACGCGCCAGGCCGACGATGATCAGGCCGGTGCGGTACTCGGGCAGGTCCGGCAGGAAGATCCAGGCGAGCGCGAACATCAGCGCCGGGCCCAGGATCCAGTTGATGACCAGCGACGAGACCATGAGCTTCTTGTCGCCCGTGACGGCGTCGAGCCTGTCGTAGCGGACCTTGGCGAGGACCGGGTACATCATGATCAGCAGGCCGACCGCGATGGGCAGCGAGATGCCGCCGATCTCGACCTTGGCGAGCGCGTCGTTCAGGCCGGGGATCAGTCGACCCAGGCCGATCCCGAGACCCATGGCCAGGAGGATCCAGACGGCCAGGAAGCGGTCGAGCGTCGACAGCTTCGCGACGACGGAGGAGCCCTCCGCGGCGGTGGGCGCGTGGGGTGCGGTCACGGACAGACCCTCTTGTTCTCAGTGGCGGCACGGGCGGATTCGGCCAGGTCGGCGAACTGGCCGGCGAGCTGGGCGATGACGTCCGGCTTCAGGCGGTAGTACGTGAATCGGCCGCAGGGTTCGGTCTCCACGACGCCGGCCTCGCGCAGCACGCGCAGGTGGTTGGAGAGGTTGGTCTGCTTGGCGCCCGTCTCCTCGACGAGGTGGGTGGTGCAGAGGGTCTCGCGGGCGAGCAGGGTCACGATCTGGAGCCTGAGGGGATCGGCCAGAACCCGGATCAGATCAGTATCGACTGACGTCATCATGGACTGATACTGTCACATCACTCGCTGCTGATACCAGCCGGGGCTGACCTCTTGCCGGCAAGGAAGAACCGATGACCACCGCTCCGCTCGCCTCCGTGCTCTTCGTCTGCGTCCACAACGCGGGCCGCTCCCAGATGGCCGCCGGATTCCTCGACCACCTCGCCGGCGACCGCATCGAGGTCCGCTCCGCCGGCTCGGTCCCGGGCGACCGGGTCAACCCGGCAGCCGTCGAGGCCATGGCCGAGGTCGGCGTCGACATCTCCGACCGGAAGCCGAAGGTCCTCACCACCGAGGCCGTCCAGGCGTCGGACTACGTCATCACCATGGGCTGCGGCGACGCCTGCCCGATCTTCCCCGGCAAGAAGTACCTCGACTGGGCCCTGGAGGACCCGGCCGGCCAGGGCGTCGAGGCCGTCCGCCCCATCCGCGACGAGATCAAGGTGCTCATCGAGGGCCTCATCGCCGAGATCGACGCGAAGCAGGAGGCGTGACCGAAGTGACCGAGCCCCTCACCGACGACGTCCGCGAGGTCATCGTCATAGGCTCCGGCCCCGCCGGATACACCGCCGCCCTCTACACCGCACGCGCCCAGCTGCGACCCCTGCTCTTCGGCAGCTCCATCTTCGTCGGCGGCTCCCTGACCACCACGACCGAGGTCGAGAACTTCCCCGGCTTCCCCACCGGCATCGACGGCCCCGACCTCATGGACAACATGCGGGCCCAGGCCGAACGCTTCGGCGCCGAGATGATCGACGACGACATCGTCTCCGTCGATCTCACGGGCGACATCAAGGAAGTCACCGACAGCGAGGGAACGGTCCACCGCGCCAAGGCCGTGATCATCGCGACCGGCTCCGGCTACCGCAAGCTCGGTCTGCCGAACGAGGACGAGCTCTCCGGCCGGGGTGTCTCCTGGTGCGCGACCTGTGACGGCTTCTTCTTCCGCGACCGCGACATCGTCGTGGTCGGTGGTGGCGACACCGCCATGGAGGAAGCCACCTTCCTCACCCGCTTCGCCCGCTCCGTCACCGTCGTCCATCGCCGCTCGACCCTGCGCGCCTCGAAGGCCATGCAGAACCGCGCCTTCACCGACGACAAGATCTCCTTCGCCTTCGACAGCGAGATCGCCGAGATCAAGGCCGAGAACGGCATGCTCGCCGGCGTCGTGCTGCGCGACACCTTCACCGGCGAGACCCGCGACCTCGACGCCACCGGCCTGTTCATCGCCATCGGCCATGACCCGCGCACCGAACTCTTCACCGGCCGGATCGACCTCGACGACGAGGGCTACATCAAGGTCGAGGCGCCCTCCACCCGCACGAACCTCCCCGGCGTCTTCGCCGCCGGCGACGTCGTCGACCACACCTACCGCCAGGCCATCACCGCCGCCGCCTCCGGCTGCCAGGCCGCGCTCGACGCCGAGCGGTACCTCGCCGCTCTCGCCGACAGGAACAAGCTGGCCGCGGGCGTCTCCGTCACGGCCTGAAGCCATCGACGAGCTCGCATCCCGGACGCCCTCCGCGCCGCCGGCCCACCCATGAACACCAGCTTCTGCCCGCCGCGTTGGCGGACCTGGCAGGCAGGAGCTGGACCCCAACCTGGGCCTCACCTGGGGCCGGACCGCACGCTGAGCCGCACCGAGGCCGGAGCGCGCCAAGGATCCGCCACGGAGAGTGGCGGATCGAGTACGTCCGAAATCCTCAGGCGGAAGCGGCGGGGCGTCCCATGACCGCGTCCGCGGCGCTGGGGAAGCAGGCCACGCAAGCGACGTTGATCGAGTACAGCATCGAGGTGCCCTGGCGTTCGCGAAGGACGAACCGGACGTCCGCGAGCAGCTTCAGATGGTGCGACACCGTGGACTGCCCGATGTTCATCCGGTCCACGATCTCGCCGACGCTCATGGGTTCGGAGGCCAGCGCCAGAAGGTTCAGAATCTGCACACGGGTGGGATCGGAGAGGGCCTTGAACCAGGTCGCGTAGGACTCGGCAGTCTCTCGATCGATCAGCTGGGCATTCATCGAACCACTCATGATCCATCGATGATATTCGATGGCGGTGTCATTCAGCAAGGCTCTTGACGATCTCCGGGCATGCATGCCGTGGCACACCCCCGAAGGTCACCGGCACCGTGGGCGATCCGGGGCGGCTCCCCCTCAGGGGGCGATCTTCGGGAGGAAGCCGTTGCCACGCCCCACTCCATCGCCAATCATCGATTCTCGATGCAGGAGTGAGGGAGCGTCAGCTGGATCCCGGCTCCTGACAGGAGCGGATCGGGGCGCCGAGGAGGATGTCGGCGGCGCTGGGGAACTCGGTGACGCAGCGGGGGTTGACCGCGTACCGCATGCTGGCGCCGGCCCGGCGCCTGGTGAGGAATCGGGCGGTGTGGAGGATCTTCAGGTGATGGGAGACGGTCGACTGGTTGAGTCCAAGGTGGACGACGATCTCCCCCACCGGCACGGGGTCCGTACGGCCGCTGAGGAAACGCATGATGCGGATGCGCGTGGGGTCGGCCAGAGCCCGGAACCAGCGGGCGTACTCCTCGACGGTCTCGGGAGCGAGCGAGGTCTCGGACATGGGAATCCTTTGCGGACCATGGGGAAGTCCGCCGCCGCTCCGGCCGGCGGAGGGATCGGTATGCCTGCGCGCACGCCGTGCGGGCCGTGGCCGGAGTCTCGGCTCCGGCCACGGCCCGGGGGTGCGGCCGGGTCAGCAGCAGGTGCCGCCAGGGGCGCATTCGGACGGTGCGGTGAGGCTGTCGACGGGCTTGTGGGCGCGGATGATCGCGGCGTGCAGGCCGTCAGCCGCCTCCTGGGTGAAGACGACCTCCGCGTCCTTCAGACCGACCGCGTCGAGGAGTTCCTTGTACTCGGCGACCGACAGCGCGCCGGCGATGCACTGGCTGTGTCCGCCGCGCTCGGCCCGCTCCTCGGGGCTGAGCCGGTCCTCGGCGACGACGTCGCTGATGCCGAGGCGGCCGCCGGGGGTGAGGACGCGCGCCATCTCGGCGAAGACGGCGGGCTTGTTCAGCGACAGGTTGATCACGCAGTTGGAGATGATCACGTCGACGGTGTCGGCGGGCAGCGGGATCGACTCGATCGTGCCCTTGAGGAGGACGACGTTGTCGATCTCGGCGTCGGCGACGTTCCGGGCGGCGAGGGCGAGCATCTCCTCGAGGAAGTCCAGGCCGAAGACTCGGCCGTCGGGGCCGACGCGCCGGGCGCTGAGGATGACGTCCAGGCCGCCGCCGGAGCCGAGGTCCAGGACCGTCTCGCCCTCGCGCAGCTCGGCGACGGCGCTCGGGTTGCCGCAGCCGAGGCTGGCGAGGAGGGCGGCATCCGGGGCGGTGCCGGGGCCGATCTCGTCGTACGCGGCGGGGCCGAAGGTCTGCGGGTCGGGCGAGCAGCAGGCACCGCTCGTCTCGGCTTCGGCGGCCTTGGCCCGGTAGTACTCCCGGACCTCTTCCTGCAGGCTGCCGGCGGTGGTGGTGTCGCTCATGGCGGGTGGTCCTTCTCGGTCAGGCGCCGGCGGGGGCGAGGCGGTGGACGGGGCGCGGGTAGGAGGGCTTGAACGACACCGGGGTGGTCGCCGAGGAGGTGACGGCGGTGGCCGCGTCGGCGGCCTTGACCGCCGCGGTCACGGCCGCGTCCAGAGCCTCGGGCTCGCAGGCGACCCGGGCGTTGACGACGGCGCGCCCGGACGGCGCCTGCGTGCCGGCGGCGCGGTCGAGCGTGGGCTGCGCGCCGGACTCGGTGAGGCTGAGCTTGGCGAAGTCGCCGTCGGCCGTCTCCACGGTGATCTTGGCGTGGCCGATCACGGCGTCGTGCTCCGCGGCCCAGGCGGACAGCTCCTGAAGGACGGTGCGGGCCCAGGCGGTCGCGTCGAATCCGTCCTCGGCGGCGGTGAGGTCGAGCTCCTGGTTCATCCAGGCGAGCTGGGCCTCGGCGGCCGCGTAGCGGTCGTAGTCGATGTCGAGGACGACGTCCTCGTTCGTGGCCGGTGCCTGCCACGCGTCGAGCAGCGTGTCCAGGTGGGCGCCCGTGGTGGCGGAGTATCCGACGACGGTCGCCTTCGGGTTGCCCGCACGCAGCGAGGCGAGGAGTTCCTCGGCCCGGTCCGGCTTGATGGTGTCCAGCTTGTTCACGGCGATGACGTCGGCCTCGGTGACCTGCTGGCGGAAGAGGTACGACAGGTCCGACTCCGGCTCGCCCCGCTCCGCGGCACGGGCGAAGGCCAGGTGCCGCAGCGGGTCGACCACGGTGGTCAGGGGCGCGACGACCATGTCGTCGCCGTAGTACTGACGCAGCGGCCGTACGACGGTGGCCTGGAGGTCCGTACAGCTGCCGACGGCCTCGGCGATCACGGTGTCGACGCTGTCGGAGGCGACCAGCGCGACGATGGCCTCGACGAGGTCCTCGAACTTGCAGCAGAAACAGCCGCCGGTGACCTCGGCGACGCTGTCGAGCTTGCTCCGTACGAGCTTGGTGTCGACCAGTTCGACGCCCTGGTCGTTGGTGATGACGGCGACCTTGCGGCCCTGCTCCTGGAGCGCGAGCGCGGCGGCGGTCATGGTCGTGGTCTTGCCCGCCCCGAGGAATCCGGTCAGGGGGATGAAGGTGATCATGTGGTCCTTCTCGTCCTTGTCGTGGAGTCGGGCGGGGTCAGCCGCAGCAGCCGCTGTCGCCGGAGCCGCCCAGCAGGGGCAGGTTCGCGGGCTGGGCCGGTGCGGGTGACGCGGCGCCGAACGCGACGCTCCTGCTGTTCCCGAAGGCGTCGAGCCAGGCGCTCGCCTGCGGCCGCAGCGCCGGGTCGGACAGCAACATCGAGGTGGTGACCTCGCGCGGGGTGCAGCCGCGCAGGGCCTTCGCCTGGTGGGCGCCGGCGCCGAACTCGACGGTGCGCAGCCCCTCGGCGTACGCGTCGCGGACGGGTGCGTCGAGGACGAGCGCGAAGTAGATGCCGCTGCGCTCGCCGATCGCGGCGTAGTCGAATCCGGCCCACTTCGGGAAGAGACGGTGGTTCTTGCGGATGGTGACGCAGGTGGCGACCAGCGCGCCGTCCTTGTAGCCGAGGTAGGCGCGGACGTCCGCGCCCTCGTCGATGAGCGCGGAGAGGATGCCGACGATGTGCGCGGGCTCCTCGCCGGCGCCGTTCTTCTCCCGGTTGAGGCAGGTGAGTTCGGCGATACGGTCGACGTAGGGGCGGATGTCGGTGCCGTCGACGCGCTCGATCGTCACGCCGGCGGCTTCGGCACGGCGGACGTCGCCCTTGATGCGCTGGCGCTTCTTGAGCGGCAGGGCGGCGAGGTGCCCTTCCCAGTTCGGCGCGTCGAGGCTCATGAAGTCCTCGTAGCCCCAGAAGGTGCTGGAGGCGCCGGCCGCGTCGAGCGCGTCGACCAGGGCGTCGTTGCCGCGCCGGCTGGGGATCCAGGGCGCGATGATGCAACGGATGCCGGCCTCGAACGCGGCGGGCACGAGCTTGTCGACGATCGACCCCATCAGGGTGGGGGTCCAGAAGTTGTAGGCGACCTCGGTGCGGTAGCCCAGCGGGGAGCCGAGCAGGAGGGTCGGGAAGAAGGGCTCGGTTCCCAGGGCGTCGACCTCGGCGCTGCGCGCCGCGTCGGTCTCGGCGCCGCAGCAGACCTCTTCGCCGGAGGGTGCCTGCCAGCCCAGGTAGGTGCGCGGCTCGTGGTCGACGACCGGCGGGGTGGTGAGGATGTAGCCGGGGAGGAGGGCGAGCTCGCCGCGGGCGCGGTGGGCGAGGGTGTGCCAGGGCTGGACGTCGGGGAGTACCTTCTCCGTGGCCCGCAGCCAGGTGGGGCCGAGGTACGGCCAGGAGTCGGTGAGGCCGGCGAGCTCGCCGGTCCAGTCCATGTCCGGGAGTGCCTGGCCGGTGGAGATGACGACGCGGGGTGATCCACCCATGTCAGTGTCCTTGTCTCGTGAGCGGGTGGGTCAGCACTTCACGCAGCAGCGGATCTTGCCTGCGTCCTCGGCGTCGGTACGGCGCTCCTGCCAGAGCTCCTCGACGCGCTTGTCGGGGTGCGTCCACTCCACCCAGAACCCTCGGTCGACGGTGGCGATGTCCTCCATCCACGGCGAGGAGAGCAGCGGGGAGCCCTTGAACAGCAGCAGTCGCGTCTGCAGGGCGGTGGGGTCGGTGACCCGGGCGAGGCCCGTCTCGACCAGCCAGTCCTCGAAGCCGAGGAGCTCCTCGTACTCGATCCACGGGGTGAACGGGATGAAGGTGGGGTACAGCTCGAAGCCGATCCGCTCGGCCTCGGCGACCGCCTCGCGCATGTGGTCGACGTCGATGTGCTTGTCGAAGATGCGCAGGATGCGGTTCGAGGGGAACTCGAGGGCGCACGTGACGCGGCGCAGCCCGAGCGAGACGAGCTTCTCCAGTTCCTTGGTGTAGTCGAGGACGTGGTCGACGCGGGTGGTGAACTCGAACGTGATCGGGCCGATGGCCTCGACGAGCCGCTCGACGACACCGATGCCGATGGTCCGCGAGTTGAAGAACTCGGCGTCGATGAAGCAGAAGTGCCGGACGCCTTCCTCGGCGAGCTGCAGGGCGTCGGCCAGGACGCTGTCGGCGTCGTACGCGGCGACACCGCCGTCGTACGCGCCGTAGACGGAGCAGTAGGTGCACTTGTGGTGGCAGCCCCGGGACGCCTCGATGTTGCCCATCAGGCCGAACGGCGAGTGGTGGGCGGGGTAGTGCACGAGGGAGGGGAAGAGTTCGCGGGCGGGCCTGGTGACCGAGATCCGCCGACGCGGGGGCTTGGGCCGCATGCCCGTCCGGGTCATCAGGGCGGGCACCGCGTCGAGCGCGACGGTGCCGGCGGCGAGCTGGACCAGCTCCTCGCTGATGAGCTCGGGCTCCTCCATGATGATGCCGTCGGCGACCTGGAGGAACTCCCGGTGGTTCATCTGCGCGTACTGCCCGAAGGTGACGACCGTGGTGCCGTACGCCTCCGACACCCTGCGGGCCAGGGCGATTCCGCGCTCGAGGCCTTCGAACTGCTGGACCGACACGAGCGTGAGGTCGAAGGGGCCTTCCGGTATGGCGTCCGGAAGCAGGTGCGCGTCCCAGCCGACGACATCGGCGCCGTGGTGTTGCAGAGCGGCGGCCGCACACGCGGACGTCAGGGGTTGGAGCTCCGCTTCGAACGCGGAGGCAACCAGAACACGGGGACTTCTCACACTTCCCCCCAGGGAGTGATCAAGGTGCGTGACGGATCGAGATCGGGCCGGGTCAGAGCCCCGGTCGGTAACGACGCTGTCGACCGACGGCCGGAACCCTGCCAGCGTTGAGCGATGTATGTCAATAGATCGATGAATGACGGAAAGGCCATTGCTCCACCCCGCCGTCGCCGCAGAACGCGGCTGCCCCGATTCGCCCTCGTCTGTTGCTGGTTGCGAAGAGACGCCGATCCCTTGATTCGGTTCGTTTGCACAGCTTGTGGCCGTCCGGGACGAGGGCTTCGAACGGCGACACAGACGCCTTCGAAATCCGCAGCCGAGGCGAGCCGGCGTACTTGCTCCGCCCGCGCATGACCCGAATTCAATCGCTGATCGTCGATGATTTCAGCCCGTCGACATATCGCCAGGAGGACACGGAGGCGATAGCGTTCGCCCACGGCATCGCGGTCCGCACCTGGGGTCAGCGGGTGAACGGGTACCGATTTCCGATGCCTTGGGCCCTTCAAAGGGGAGCGGGCCCCACACCGGTCGTCCAGGCGCATGAGCGCCATGCGGCGGCCTCGTACTCCTCTTCTCCCTCCCGACGGCCGACAGCCGACCTGTACTCCTGTGTGTCCAAGGGCCGGCGATCTGCTGTCGCGTTCCTCGATTCCCACCCCATCTCTCACCGCAAAGGCACCGCCATGTCTTTCCTGTCCACCGAAACCCGCCGCGCAGCGCCACCCCTCACCGGACGGCGTGTCCGCCAGGGCGCCTCCGTCGCCTCCGCCGGCCTCCTGCTCTCCGCCGCCCTGACCGGCTGCGCCGGCTCCGCGAAAGCCGGCTCGGATGCCATCCAGGCCAGCGGTTCCACCACGGTCGCCCCGGTCGCCTCCGACGCCGCCGAGGCACTGAAGGCCAAGGGCCTGAACATCACCGTCGCCACCCAGGGCGGCTCCGCCGGCGGCATCTCCCAGCTCGGCACCGGGCAGATCAACATCGCCCTCAGCTCCAAGCCCCTGTCCGACAAGGACCACAAGGCCTACCCCGACACGGACTTCGTCGCCACGCAGATCGGTGCGGACGCCGTCGGTGTCATCATCACCAAGGAAGTGGTCGACGGCGGCGTCAAGGGCCTGACCAAGGCTCAGGTGGCGGGCCTGTTCGAGGGCAGGATCACCAACTGGAAGGAGGTCGGCGGCCCCGACCTCCAGGTCTTCGTGTACGACAAGGAGCCCGGCCGCGGCACCCGTGAGGTGCTCGACAAGTTCATCTACGGCAAGGGCGAGCCGCCGGCCCCGCCCAAGTCCGCGAACTACGCCGTCGTCGGCGGCAACCTGGAGACCCGCAACAAGCTGAAGTCCACGCGCGGTTCCATCGCCCCGCTGTCGACCGGCTTCATCGAGGGTCACCCCGACCTGGTCGCCGTACCCCTGGAGGGCGTCGCCCCCACCCTGGCGAACGTGGCGTCCGGCACGTACCCGATGACCCGCCCGCTGTACATGATCACCAACGGCAAGCCTCAGGGCACCGTCAAGCAGTACATCGACTACATCCTCTCGTCCGAGGGCCAGAAGCTGCTGCCCAAGCACGGCTACCTCACGCGCGAGCAGATGGGCCTCTGACGATGGGTCTCATTCTGGAGCGCCCTGCCCGGGCGCCCGGACCCGCCGTGTCGCGGCCCTCCTCCGGGAGCGGCCGCGGCAGCCGGGCGAGATGGGTCTGGAGCTGGGCGTACAGCGGCATCCTGTCCGTGCTGCTCACCCTCGCCGTCCTGCTCGGCTACCTGGTCACGGGCATCGCGAGCGGAACGGTCGACTGGACGGCCCTGCTCACCTCGTCCACCTGGAGTCCGGGGAACCTCGCCTTCGGCGGCCTGGCCATGATCTACGGCTCGGCGGTCGTGTGCGTCCTGGCACTGGCGCTCGCCGTCCCCGTCGGCTGGGCGGCGGCCGTCGCCCTGTCCGAGTACCTGCCGCCCCGGCTCGCCAAGCCGCTGCGCCTGAGCATCGAACTCCTGGCAGCGGTCCCCTCCATCGTCTACGGCCTGATCGGCATCATGGTGATCCGGCCGTTCGTGGCGGACCTCGGTGACGTGCCGGGCGGAGACAGTCTGCTCGCCGCCGGCATCGTGCTCGCCGTGATGATCACGCCGACGATCGTGGCCGTCAGCGTGGACGCGCTGGCCTCCGTACCCGGCCGGTACCGCGAGGCCGCGTACTCCCTCGGTCTCACCCGCCGCGAGGTCATCCGATCCGCCGTCCTTCCCCAGGCACGTCCCGGCATGCGCGCCGGCGTCCTCCTCGGACTGGCCCGGGCACTGGGTGAGGCCATCGCGGTCTTCATGGTCATCGGCCGCGCCGACGGGCGGCTCCCGGAGTCAGCGGGAGACGTCTTCTCCTCCCTCGTGCGCCCCGGCCAGACGCTCACCACCAAGCTGGCCGGCCCCGAGCCGATGCTCGCGGGCACCTCCGGCCCGTACTTCGCGGCCCTGTGCGGGCTGGGCATCATCCTGCTGGTGCTGGTCGCCGTCGCCACCGTGTGGGGCACCCGCGGCTCCACGGGCCGGGCCGCGCGAGCTCCACGTGCCCGGCGGTCCTCCGCGTGGCTGCGCACTCCGAAGGACCGGCTCACCACCGTGGTCCGGCTCGGGGCCCTGCTGCTGCCGGGGGCCCTGCTCGTCGGCATGCTCGGCATCCTGCTGGCCCGCGGAGGCGCGGCACTCAACCCGGTCTTCTGGTTCTCGGCCTCCGAAGGCGCGTCGGGTGGCGGCATCCGCGACCAGATCCTCGGCACCCTCCTGCTCCTCGCGACCGCAGCCCTGATCGCGCTGCCGCTCGGGTACGGAGCGGGCATCGTGATCGGCACGCGTGCCTCGGCGAGAACCGCCCGCGTGCTGGAGACGCTGACCGTGGCGGTCGGCGGGACACCCACCATCCTGCTGGGCCTCGCCGGGTACGTCCTCTTCTGTACGACCATGGGCTGGGGCCGTTCCTGGCTGGCCGGCGCCGTGGTCCTGGTGCCGGTGGTGGTGCCGGTGGTCGCCCTCACCACAGCGGGCCGGATCCGGAGCATGCCGGGCGAGATCACCGAGGCCGCGCTCGCCCTCGGCCTCACCAGCTCCCAGTACGTCCGCTCCGTGGTCATCCCGTACACGTGGCCGGCCACGCTCACCGGCCTGCTGCTCGGCCTGGCCCGCGCGGCGGGCGAGACGGCCCCCCTGATCTTCACCGCCACGGTGTTCTTCGGGGCACCCGCCCTCCCGACCGGCATCGTCAACGCTCCGGTCCAGGCCCTGCCCACACACATCTTCACGCTGTCCCAGGACTCGGGCGCCCCCGAGGCGATCGCCCAGGCATGGGGCAGCGCCCTCGTCCTGGTCCTGATCACCGCGGGCCTGCTCAGCCTGGCGGTCCTCCTGCGCAACCGCTTCGAAGGAGCACGACGATGGACGACGTGACAACGGGTGTCACGACCCTGGACGACACGATCGACACGGTCGATTCGGTCGACACCGTCGATTCGGTCGATTCGGTCGATTCGGTCGACAAGACCGTCATCGCGGTCCGCGACCTGCAGATCCTCTCCGGCACCAAGCGCCTCGTCGGACCGGTCACGTTCGAGCTGTCCGCCGGATCCACCACCGGCCTGTGCGGTCCGTCGGGCGCAGGCAAGTCCACCGTGCTCCGCGCCCTTGTCGACCTGCTGCCCCACGGTCTCCGCCGCCAGGGCGAGGTGGAGGTCCTCGGCCGTCCCGTCCGGTACGGCAAGGGCGACTCCGGTCTGCGCAGCACGGTCGTCCTCGTACCGCAGACCCCCGTCGTCTTCGGCGGCAGCATCCTGGACAACGCCCTGTTCGGCCTCCGCCACCTGGTGCGGGCCTCCCGGACCGAGATGCACGACCGCGTGGAGCAGGCCCTGCGCGAGGCAGGCCTGTGGAGCGAGGTGTCCCACCGCCTGGACACACCGGCCCAGACCCTCTCCAACGGCCAGCGCCAACGGCTCTGTCTGGCCCGGGCGTTGGCCCTGGAGCCGGCCGCCCTCCTGCTCGACGAGCCGACCAGCGCCCTGGACGAGCGAAGCCGCGACACGGTCGAGGAGTCCGTGGCCGCCCTGCGTGGCAACCGCACGGTCCTGCTCGTCTCCCACGACCCCGCACAGGTGGAACGGCTCTGCGACCGGACGATCCGTGTCGACCTGCCGACGGCCACCGAACCTTCCCTGGCAGCGGTCTGAGCGCTCACCCACTCCGCACTTCGTGCACGCTGTGCCCCGGGCCCGGTTCCCCGCGAGAGACCGCGAGGAACCGGGCCCGACGTCCGTCACCCCGGCAGCCGGTGCGGCTGTGCCGTGGAGGTGGACCTCAGCCGGAGGGTGATGATCTGGAACGGGCGCAGGGTCAGGGACAGCTGTCCGGCGGCGGTCTGTCGGGCGGCACCGGAGTCCTCGCCGGGGGCGAGCGGGCGTTCCAGGAGGTCGGTCACGGTGGCCGACTCCAGCGGGAAGCCCGTGTTCAGCAGGGCCGTGGCTCGTCCGCCGTGTGCCTCGTAGAGGCGCACGACGACGTCACCGGAGCGGTCGTCGGCGAGCTTGACCGTGTCGATGACGACGGCGTCGTCGTCCGTGGCCACCAGGGGGACGACCTCCGCCGAAGAACCGGGCACGGAGCGCCCGGGCACGTTGAAGCCGTATCCCTCGCGCACCGCGTCCGCGATGTCGGCGCCGATCACGAACCCGTATCGCAGGTGGTGCCGGCCCCGGTCGGAGTCCGGGTCGGGGTAACGCGGGGCACGGAGCAGCGAGAGTCGGACCGTCGTGGTGGTGCCGCCCTCGGAGCGGACATCACGCGTCACCTCGTGCCCGTACGTCGAGTCGTTGACCACGGCCGCGCCCCAGCCCCGTTCGCCGACGTGGAGGAAGCGGTGGGCGCAGAACTCGAACTTGGCCGCGTCCCAGCTGGTGTTGGTGTGGGTGGGACGCTGGACGTGCCCGAAGGGGATCTCCGCGCTGGAGTGGTCGGCCCGCACGTCGAGCGGGAAGGCGGCCTTGAGGAGCTTCTCCCTCTCGTTCCAGTCGATCACGGTGTCGATGTCCAGGCGCCGGGATCCCTCCCCGAGGGAGAGGAACTGCTCGATGCGGGAGTCGCCGACGGTCCGCACGATCCGCACACCGTCCGCCTCCGCCGTCACCGAATCGGCTTCGGTGAGGTCGTGCACGGTGTTGCGGTAGAAGGCGTCGATGTCCCAGGCGTCGTACTCGTTGGGGAAGTCCTGGTGGAGCTGGAGGAGGTTCGCCGTCGTGCCGGGGGCCAGGGCCTCGCGGGCCGCCGTGATGTCGTACGCCGAGGTCACCAGGCCCCGGTCGTCGAGGCGGACGCGGACGAGCCCGTTGTCGAGGACATGGCCGCCCTCGGCCGGCGCGGGCGCGACCGGGCGGGCCGGTGAGTCCGTGCGGGGCGCCGCGCCCAGGGCGGGGACGCCGTCTCGGGTGTACGGGGAGGCGTTGAAGACGACCCGCTCCTCGCCCTCCCCCGCCAGCGCGTGCTGTGCCGCGGCGGTGATCGCCTCCAGCTCGGCGGTCACCGCGGCGTAGGTCGCCTCGGCCTCGCGGTGCACCCAGCCGATGGAGGAGCCGGGCAGGATGTCGTGGAACTGGTGCAGCAGGACCGTCTTCCAGAGCCGGTCGAGAGCCTCGTGAGGGTAGGCGAGTCCGGTGCGGACGGCCGCGGTCGCCGACCACAGCTCGGCCTCCCTGAGAAGGTGTTCGCCGCGTCGGTTGCCCTGCTTGGTGCGCAGCTGGCTGGTGAGCGTGCCGCGGTGGAACTCCAGGTAGAGCTCGCCGAGCCAGACCGGGGCGTCGGGGTACTCCGCGTGTGCCCGCTCGAAGAAGTCGGCCGGGCTCTCGATGGCGACTCTCGGCGAGCCCTCCAGGTCCTCGACCCGGGCCGCGCGGGCCAGCATCTCGCGGGTGGGGCCGCCGCCGCCGTCTCCGTAACCGAACGGGAGGAGCGAGGTGTTGGCCGCCTCCTTGTCCTGGAAGTTCCTTACGGCGTGGGCGAGTTCGGCGCCGGTGATCTCGGCGTTGTAGGTGTCGACGGGCGGGAAGTGGCTGAAGATGCGGGTGCCGTCGATGCCCTCCCACCAGAAGGTGTGGTGCGGGAACTTGTTGGTGGTGTTCCAGGAGATCTTCTGGGTGAGGAACCAGCGCACGCCGGCGAGCTTCATCAGCTGCGGCATGGCCGCGTTGTAGCCGAAGGTGTCGGGCAGCCACATCTCTTCCGTCTCGACGCCGAACTCGTCGAGGTAGAAGCGCTTGCCGTGGATCAGCTGCCGGGCGAGGGACTCGCCGCCGATGATGTTGGTGTCGGGTTCCACCCAGAGGCTGCCGACGGGGAGGAACTGTCCGGTCTTCGCCTTCTCCTGGACGCGGCCGTAGACCTCGGGGCGGTGCTCCTTGAGCCAGGCCAGCTGCTGGGCCTGGGACATCGCGAAGCGGAAGTCGGGGTGGTCGTCCATGAGGTGGGTGACGTTGGACAGCGTCCTGGCGACCTTGCGTACCGTCTCGCGCAGCGGCCAGAGCCAGGCGGTGTCGATGTGGGCGTGTCCGACGGCGGACATGCGGTGGGCGCTGGGGGCGGCGGGAGCCGCGAGCGCGGGTCGGAGCACCTCGCGGGCGGCGGTGGCGCTGCCGGACACGTCCTGCAGGTCGATGCCGTCCAGCGCCCGCTCGATGGTCTGCAGGAGTTGCCAGCGGCGCGGTTCGGACTCGGGGAGCTCGCGCATGAGCTCGCCGAGGACGTCCAGGTCCTGGGCCAGTTCCCACACCTCGGTGTCGAAGACCGCGAGATCGAGGCGGAGCAGCTGATAGATCGGGGCATCCACGTGCGGGCGGCCGATGTACGGGTTGCCGACGTCGCCGGCGACAGGGCCGCCGTGGTCGCTCCCGCCGCCGGTCAGCCAGGCGGGCCGGTCGCCGGTGTGGCTGGGCAGGTGGTCGTCGTTCAGGTTCGGGTTGGCGGCGGCCTCGACGTAGTACGTGAACTCCTCGCCGCCGACCGCCGGATCGGCGACCGGAATATAGGCGTTGCGCGGGTTGAGGGCCTTCACGACGGTGCCGTCGGCGCGGTAGACCAGGCCCTCGCTGGAGAAGCCCGCGCCGGTGAAGTTGAAGCCGATGTCGACGACGGCCTCGACGCGGCGGCCCGCCCACTCCTCCGGCACTCTGCCGCTGATCCGGAACCAGCTCGTGGTCCACGCGGGCCCCCAGCGGTGGCCGAGCGTCACCGGCTCGTACGGTGCGGCCAGCCCTTCGGCGACGGGTACGGGTTCGCCGGGGACGTCCCAGATCGCGATGTCGAGCGGGGCCGTGAGGGCGTGGACGGCCGGCCTGATGCGCTGGTCGAGGACGCGGGCGAGCCGCTGCTCGGTGAGGCGTTGCTTGCTGTGCATCGATGTCTCCGTTGTCGTACGTGCGAAGGGCCGACGGGGCCTCGGTACGTCAGGTCGTCCACCACACGGTGGTGTGCGCGGGCAGGGCGAAAGCCGCGCCGGGCGGGCCTTCGACGGTCTCGATCGGGGAGCTGGCGAGGAGCGGGCGCCCGGGCGAGGGGATGATCAGCGCCCGGTCCGCCGTGTTGCTCGTACAGACGAAGCCCGGCCGCCGGAAGGCGAGGACGCCTTGGGGAGCGTCGTCCCACTCGACGGTGTCTCCGGCGCCGAGTCCCGGATGCCTCCGGCGCAGGGCGAGCGCCGCACGGTACAGCTCCAGCGTCGAGTCCGGGTCGCCGGTCTGGGCCTCGACACTGAGCGTTCCCCAGTCCTCGGGCTGCGGGAGCCAGCTGCCGCCCGTCCCGAAGCCGTACGAGGGGCCGTCGACGGTCCATGGAAGGGGCACTCGGCAGCCGTCGCGGAATCCCTCCATGTCCCCCCGGCGGGCGAAGGCGGGATCCTGGCGCGCCTCGTCCGGCAGGTCGACGACCTCGGGGAGGCCCAGTTCCTCGCCCTGGTAGAGGTACGCGGAGCCGGGCAGCGCGAGCATGAGGAGCGTGGCGGCGCGGGCCCGGCGCAGGCCGAGCTCGCGGTCGCCCGCCCGCCGGCGCTCTCCCCCGGCCTGCGGACCGGCGAACCGGGTGGCGTGCCGGCAGGTGTCGTGGTTGGACAGCACCCAGGTCGCCGACGAGCCCACCGTCCGTCCGGCCTCCAGTGAGGTGTCGACGGCCTGCCGGATCTCCTCGGCGTCCCAGGAGACACCCATGAGGTCGAAGTCGAACGCCTGGTGCAGCTCGTCGGGACGGACGTACAGGGCGGTACGTTCCGGCGTCGGCACCCACGCCTCGGCGACCGACATCCGCTCCCCCGGGTACGAGTCGAGGATCCGGCGCCACGAGCGGTATATCTCGTGGACGCCGTCCTGGTCCCAGTACGGTGTGGCCTCGGTGCCGAGCATCCTGCGCTGGTCGGTGCGGCCGACGTCGGGCAGTCCCTCGGCCTTGACGAGACCCTGGGCGACGTCGACCCGGAAACCGTCGACTCCCCGGTCGAGCCAGAACCGCAGGATCGAGTGGAAGTCCTCCCGTACGGCCGGGTGGTCCCAGTCGAAGTCGGGCTGCTCGGGGGCGAAGAGATGCAGGTACCAGTCGCCGGGAGTGCCGTCCGGGTTCTCCGTGCGGGTCCAGGCGGGGCCGCCGAAGACGGAGGTCCAGTCGTTGGGCGGCAGCTCCCCCTTCTCGCCCTGTCCGGGGCGGAAGTGGTAGCGGTCGCGGTACGGCGAGCCCGGTCCCTCCTCCGTCGCGCGCCGGAACCACTCGTGCCGGTCGGAGGAGTGGTTGGGCACGAGGTCCACGATCACCCGCATCCCGAGTTCGTGGGCGTCCAGGATCAGGCCCTCGGCGTCCGCGAGGGTGCCGAGCACGGGCTCGACGGCCCGGTGGTCGGCGACGTCGTAGCCCGCGTCCGCCTGGGGGGAGGCGTAGAAGGGGTTCAGCCACAGGGCGTCGACGCCGAGTTCCTTCAGGTACGGCAGCCGGTCGCGGATGCCGGGGAGGTCGCCCATGCCGTCGCCGTTGCCGTCGGCGAAGCTGCGCGGGTACACCTGGTAGATGACGGCGTCCCGCCACCATGCCGGTGCGGAGAAATCAGGGGACATCGACTGTCTCTCTCGCAGATTGTGAGGGCCCGGTGCTCCCCGGGCGTCCTGAGTGGGGTGTCAGAGGGGGAGGTGCTCGACCGTTCCCCGGTGTCGCGAGCGTTCGGCCGCCCAGGCCACCAGGTGGCTCTCCAGGCTGGTGGCGGGGTCGGAGAGGATGTGGGCCGCGTCACCGGTGGCGAGGGCTTCGAGGAAGGCGTCGACGAGGCGTTCGTCGCCGCCGCCGTGGCCGCTGCCGGCGTCGGGACCGCCGAGGCCCGGCTCGAAGGTCTCCTCCTCGCCGGTGACGAAGTCGGTGACGGTCACGCGCTCGCCGTCACCGTCCAAGAAGCCTCGGGTGCCGAAGATCCGGGTCTTGCGGTGGGTGAACGGCGTGAAGGCCGTCATGGTGAACGACGCGGTCGCGCCGCCCGCGTACTCGAGGTTGACGACCTGGTGGTCGACGACGTCGTTGTCGCAGGCGTACACGCACCGTCCGTACGGGCCCTCCCGCAAGGCCCGGACCACGCCTTCGGGCGTCCGGGACCGGGTCACCGCGTCGAGCGGCCACCGCTCCCGGCGCGGATCGCCCAGGCACCCCAGGTACAGGCGCGGCGCGGAGTAGGGACAGGTGGACTCGACGGAGCAGTCCAGGCAGTTGTCCGCCGCGCCGGCGGGACGGTTCTCCGGGCGGAAGTGACTGAGCGAGCCGAACGAGGAGACCTTGGTGACCCGCGAGCCGACGATGTACGAGAGCCAGTCCAGGTCGTGCGAGGACTTGGCGAGGATCATCGGGGAGGCCAGGTCCTCGCGCCGCCAGTTGCCGCGTACGAAGGAGTGGGCCTGGTGCCACCAGCCGACCGGCTCCAGGTGCTCGACGCTGACGATGTCGCCGAGTCGCCCGGAGTCGACGATCGCCTTCACCCCCTGGGTGTAGGGGGTGTAGCGCAGCACGTGGCAGACCGCGAGCATGACCCCCGCGCCGGCGACGGCGGCAACGATCCGGCGCACGTCGTCCTCGCCGGTGGCCATCGGCTTCTCCAGCAGAACGTGGTAGCCGAGTTCCGCGAATCGGATCGCGGGCTCGACGTGGTCGGCGTCCTGGGTGGCGATGATGACCGCGTCGGCTTCGAGGGGCCTGTCGGCCAGCTCGCGCCAGTCGCCGTACCGTTCGGCGTTCGGGTGCCGGATCCCGGCGGCGGTGGCCCGCTCGGGGTCGGGTTCGGCGATGGCGACGATCTCGGCCCGGCCGGTGTCCGCGGCGTGGTCGGCGTACGTCCTGCCGCGCAGCCCGGCGCCGGCGAGGATCAGCCGCAGGGGACGGCCGGGGGGCGCGGGGGCGGGGTTCTGGTCCACAGCGGTGGATCTCCTCGGGAAGGGTGGAGGACGGGCGGTCCGCGCCCTCAGTCCTCGACGATTCCCAGGTCGGGCGTGCCGCGTAGCTCCACCGTCCGGGTGGTGGAGCCGTGGAGTTCGAGGACGGTGATCTCGTTGCGTCCCGCGTGCAGGACCGGAGCGGGCACGTAGAGGGTGGTCTGCGGGCCCCGTGACCAGTAGCGGCCGAGCGCGAAGCCGTTGATCCACACCAGGCCCTTGGTCCAGCCGTCCAGGGCGATGAAGCCGTCGGCGGGGCGGTCGATGTCCACGTGGCCGCGGTGGAAGGCCGGTCCGACCGGGGGCGCGGACGTTTCCAGGGCCGTGTAGGACGGCGCGCTCGGGTCGTCCATCGGCAGCGGACGGCTGTGCCAGTCCACGAGAGTCAGGCCGTTGGCGGTGACGGCACCGAGCAGTCCCTTGCGGTCGTGCATCGCTCGCCCGTAGTTCACCCGGCCCTGGTTCTCCACGAGGACGGCCAGGCGGGCGCCCCGCCGGGGGGCGAGGAAGGTGAGCGCGTGCTCGTGGTTCTCCCGCTCCAGGACGCCGACGGGCTGCCCGTCGACGAAGACCTGGGCCCGGTCGCGCACCTCGTCGACGCGGAGCACGGTGCGGCCGGCGTCCGGGAGGGTCGTCTCGTACAGGACGAATCCGAAGGGCTGGCCGAGCCGTTCCATGGTGACCGGGTGGTCGGCGTGCACCGCGGGGCCGCCGAGCAGCTCGATCTGGTCCAGGAGGGCGGCGCAGGTGGTGAGTTCGGCGACGGTCTCGGCGAGCTTGGGTGCGGGTGCGGGGACCGGTTCGTCGGGTACGGGGGCGTACCGGGCGATGACCTCGCGGAACGCCGCGTACTTGGGTCCGGGGTCGCCGGCCTCGTCCAGCGGGGCGTCGTAGTCGTAGGAGGTGACGGTGGGGCGGTAGGTCCCCTTGTCGTTGGCGCCGTTGGTGAAGCCGAAGTTGGTGCCGCCGTGGAACATGTAGAGGTTGACCGAGGCGCCGGCCGCGAGCAGCCGGTCGAGGTCGGCCGCCGCGTCCTCCGCGCTGCGGGTGACGTGCGTGCCGCCCCAGCGGTCGAACCAGCCGATCCAGAACTCGGAGCACATCAGCGGGCCTTCGGGCTGCTGGGTGCGCAGTGCGGCGAGTCCGGCGTCCACGCGGCTGCCGAAGTTGACGGTGCGCAGGACTCCGTCGAGGCCGCCGCGCTTCAGGTCGGAGGGCTGGTCACAGGTGAAGAGCGGGACGTCCACGCCGTGCCGGTGCAGCAGTTCGGCCAGATCGGCGAGGTATCCGGAGTCGTCTCCGTAGGCTCCGTACTCGTTCTCCAGCTGGACGGCGATGACGGGGCCGCCGCGGGTCGCGAGGTAGGGGCCCACGGTCGCCATGAGGGCGCCGAGGTAGTCGTCCACCGCCTTCAGGTAGCGGGGGTCGCGGCTGCGCATCTCGATGTCCTCGTCCGCGAGCAGCCACGAGGGAAGGCCTCCGCCCTCCCATTCGGCGCAGATGTACGGGCCGGGGCGCAGCAGCACGTGCAGTCCCTCGGCGGCGGCGAGGTCGAGGAAGCGGGGCAGGTCGAGGCCCCCGTCCACGTGGAACTCGCCGCGCCGGGGCGCGTGCAGGTTCCACGGGACGTAGGTCTCGACCGTGTTGAGCCCCAGCAGCCGCGCCTTGTGGAGCCGGTCGGCCCACTGCTCCGGGTGGACACGGAAGTAGTGCAGTCCGCCGGAGATGATGCGGAACGGACGGTCGTCGAGACGGAAGCCGTCTGCGGCGATCTCCAGTCGAGGCATGGCTGTGGTGCTCCTAAGTTTCGGTGCTGAGGTGCCGGTACCTGAGGCTGTCGGTCAGCTCAGGGGGCGGCAGAGGAGTGCGTCGGGGGCCCCACCGTGCTGCCACTTCCAGGTGTAGGCGACGCCGGCGAGGTACTCGTCGTCCCTGCACTGGCCCTTGTAGGCGCCGGGCGCCCAGTCGCTCCTGGTGGAGCCGCCGGTGGCGGGCCGGTTGTCTCCGCGGTCGAACCAGAGCAGCCGGTTCGTGGTGGGCAGCGGTGTGGCGGAAGGTGCGCAGAGCAGGGCGGCCATCGCGTTGCCGTTGACGCTGTAGCCGACGGCGTACGTGTTCTTGGGGCATTCGAGCTTGTTGTAGCCGCTCGCCCAGTCGCCGCTCTTGACGTGGCGCTCGTCGATGACGGTGATCCACATGGTGTCGGCCTTGGCGAGCTCGCCGCCCGCGTCGGTGCACAGGCCGCGGTTGTTGCTCCGGGCGAGGGCGACGAGCCGCTGGCTGTCGGGGCAGTTGCCCTTCCGGTTGCCGACGCTCCAGTCCGCCTGTCGGCGCATGGTGGCGGAGAGGTTCTGGTCGGCGAAGTCGAGGTCGACCATGTTCCAGTGGTCGACCTCGGCGACCCGGCCGGTCTTGCCTGGGGCGTTGACCAGCTTGTTCCAGTGGGCGGCGCGCCAGTCGCCGGGGTCGTTGATCGCCTGCCGGTTGCCGGCGTCGTCGTAGGAGATCAGCGCCCAGTTGTCGTTGATCTTGCCGTTGGTGGTCCAGCCGACCAGCGGCCACTGGGCGAAGTCGGTGTCGTTCTCCACCAGGATGTCGGTGAAGCGGGCGAACCAGTCGATCTCCTTCTGGTCCGTCTGGCCGCGTCCGCCGGTGCCGAACTCGCTGATCCACACGGGAGCGGTGAAGTGCTGGCCCTCCTCGGTGACGAACAGGGCCTGGTCGTCGACGACCCGGACGAGGTCCTCGGGCGAGAGGTCGCGGTAGCGCGGGTCGTTGGTCTCACCGTTCTGCCAACCACCGCTCGAACCGGTGTGGTTGGGGCCGGTGAAGCCGTAGAAGTGGGCCGCGTAGACCAGCTTGCCGGAGTTGATCAGCGTGTTGGACAGGTTGCGGACCGGCGTCAGCGTCGGCCGGCCGTGGGGGAACATGCCCTGCGGGATGCCCTGCCAGTTGATGCCCTCCATGATGACGAGCATGTCCGGGTTGGCTTCGAGGATCCTGTTGCCCGCCAGCTGGAAGGCGTTGTACAGGTCGTGCTCGTTGCCCCAGCCCCAGTTGGGGTCGTTCCAGGTGTCCCGGCGGACCTCGTTGCGCAGGTCCGCGCCGACGACGCGCTTGTTCGACTCGTAGCGCTCCACCAGGAACAGCCAGTTGTCGATCCACTTCTCGGTGCTCTGGCTGGTGTTCCAGCGTTCGTTGCCGTCGAGGCCACAGCACCAGCGGTAGGTGGTGGTGTGGTTGTTGAGGATGACGGCGAAGCCGTCGGCGGTGAGGGCGGCGACGACCGCGTCGAACACCTGGAGCGGGGTCTTGTCCTCCAGCTGCGGGTTGGCCGCGACGGCGTAGTTCGGCACGAGGGTGTCGTCGTCGATCATCGCGTCGGAGTACGGCAGCCGAATCGTGTTGAGACCGAGCGCGTGGAAGTCGGCGAGGATCCGGCTGATCGGCGTGCGATCCAGGCCGAGCGGGATGTTGTTCGACTTCTGGTCCGCCTGGTGGTTGGCGACATCGCTCTCGCTGCCGCTGCCTTCCCAGGTGCCCTGGGCGCCGGCCCAGTTGCTCGCCTTCAGCTTGAAGCGGTCGCCGTCGGCGTCGACGATGTACCGGCCCCGCGTGCTCAGCGGGCCGGTCCAGGAGGCGGCCAGCTGCTCGCCGGTCAGCGCGACGGGGGCGTCGGCCACGGCGGCGGGTGCGAGGGCGGTCGCCGTGCCGGGGAGTGCGGTGACGAGCAGGGCGCCCGTGGCCAGCGCGGCGGTCAGGGCCCGGGCGACGGCCCTCGCCAGGGCGCCCTCGGGCATGTGAGATCTCATGGTGCTGTCCTCCAAGGTGTGGGAGTGAAGGAGGTACTGCGTTCCGGACCGACGGCCCGGAGTCGGGGAGCCGGAGGCGCCGTCAGCCCTTGAGGCCGGAGTGGGCGATGCCTTCGACGATGTGGCGCTGGGCGACCAGGAACATGACCACCAGTGGGGTGATGGTCACGACGGCGCCCGCGAAGAGACCGGGCAGGTTGATGGTCTGCGCCGTGAGGAAGCTGGACAGGGCGATCTGCGCCGTCCAGGAGGACGGGTCCTGGCCGATGACCAGCGGCCACAGGAAGGCGTTCCAGCTGTCGATGAAGGCGAGCGCGCCGAGGGAGGCGAGCATGGCTCCGGACGACGGCAGGGCGATCCGGCGGTAGAGGCCGAGCCAGCCGAGCCCGTCGAGGCGGCCGGCCTCCTCGATCTCGCGGGGGAACTGCAGGTAGAAGTTGCGGAACAGCAGGACCGCGAAGGGGTTGAACAGGCCGGGGACGATGATGCCCCACAGGGTGTTGACGCCGCCTAGCGAGCCCACGACGACGAAGGTGGGCACGAAGGTCGCCGCGCCGGGGATCATGAGCGTGGCCAGGACGAGGCCGAGGATGACGCCGCGTCCGGGCACGGGGATGCGGGCGAGCGCGAATCCGGCGGCCGAGGCCAGCAGGGTCGACACCGGGGCCGTGATCGCGGCGATCAGCAGGGAGTTGGCCAGGGACCGGCCCATGTCCAGGGTGGGGTCGTCGAACAGGTCGGTGAAGTTCTCCCAGTGCATCGTGGAGGGCCACCAGGTCCACTCCGGCGACGTCAGGGTCTGCGTGTCCATCAGCGCGTTGCGCAGCATCAGGTAGAAGGGGGCGAGGAACACCACCATCAGGACCCCGGCCAGCAGGCCGCGCACGGGACGCCGCAGGGTGCGCGCTCCCTCTCGTACGGTCGTCACCGGGCTCACTCCTCGCTCTTTCCGAAGCCCGTGATCCGCCCCTGGATCAGCGTCACTCCGACGATCAGGGCCGTGAGGACGAAGGAGCCGGCCGATCCGAGACCGTAGTTCTGGGCGCCCATCGCGGTGTCGTGCAGGTACATCAGCGGGGTCTTCACCGGCGCGGTGCCCGATCCGGACATGCCGCCGCCGAACAGGTTGTAGAACTCGTCGAACGCCTGGAACGCCGCGATGAACATCAGCATCAGCACGGCCACCGAGGTGTTGCGCAGCATCGGCAGGGTGATCCGGCGCAGCAGGCGCAGCCCGGTGGCTCCGTCCAGGGCCGCGGCCTCGTAGACCTCCTTCGGGATCGCCTGCAGGCCGGCGAGGAAGAGCACCATGTAGAAGCCGACCTGGAGCCACAGGCGCAGGGTCACCAGAGCGATCCAGTACAGCGGGGGATCACCGGCCTGCAGCCAGGGGACGGCCTCCATCCCGAACCAGCCGCCGAGCATGTTGGCGATGCCCGCCGGCATCCCGCTGAACAGGGACATCTTCCACACCAGCGAGGCCGCGACGTAGGAAACGGCGGCCGGGATCAGGAACGCGGTCCGCAGGACGGCCCGGCCCCGTCGGATCCGGTTCACGAGGAGCGCGAGACCGAGCGAGGCGGCGAACGTGATCGGCACGATGAAGAGGGTGAACAGCAGGATCTTGCTCAGCGAGTTCCGGAAGACGGCATCGCCGAGCAGCTGCCGGTAGTTGTCGAGCCCCACCCAGTCGCCGAGCGCGATGGTGCCCTGGGCGTCACTGAGGCTGAGCAGGAAGCTCCAGCCGATGGCGATGTACTTGAACACTCCGAGGCCGATCAGCATCGGAGCCGTGAGCAGGGCGAACGCGCCCCAGGTGCGCCAGTCGAAGCGGCGGCGCCGGGCCCGGGCGGGGCCCCGCGGTGTGTCCGCGGGGCGCCCTGCTCTCTCGGAGCGTGGAGCGGTGTGCGTGGTGGCGTTCATCAGGACAGCTGCTTGTCCACGGCCAGCTGGGCCTGCTTGGCCGCGTCGGCCAGCAGTGCGGCGGCGTCTCCCTGACCGGTGACGATCTTCGAGGCGGCGGCGACGAAC
Source organism: Streptomyces gardneri (assembly GCF_006539185.1). GTDB lineage: Bacteria > Actinomycetota > Actinomycetes > Streptomycetales > Streptomycetaceae > Streptomyces > Streptomyces gardneri. The sequence continues at coordinate 68,781 of NZ_BJMN01000003.1, read as the reverse complement.
GGGGTGCCGGAGGCGGAGTCCCAGGTGTTGGGGTTGATCCTGCCGTACTTGGCGGCCAGCTCGACGGCCTCCTTGGCGGTGCCCTTGCTGAGCTTGGCTGCCGTGGCGGCGACGGACTTGCGCGGCGGGACGTGGAAGCCGTAGCTCTCGGACCAGTCCTGCTGGAGCTTGGTCTGATCGATCCAGAGCCACTTGACGAACTTCTTGGCCGCGTCGACGTTCTTGCCCTTGGCGTTGACGCAGCTCGTCCAGCCGCCGACGCGCACGACCGGGGTGCCGCCGGCCTTGAAGGCGGGCCACGGCAGGATGCCGAAGTCGTCGCCGAGCGCCTTCTCGATGGCGGGCATGGCCCAGAGCCCGGACCACTGGATCGGCGCGACACCCTGGACGAAGGCCGAGGGGTCCCACCAGTCGGTGGTGAAGCCGAGCAGCAGGGACTTGTCGTCGTGGAAGCGCTTGAGGGCCGAGACGGCCTCGACGGCCTGGGGAGCGGCGAAGCCGATCTTGCCGTCGGCGACCAGCTCGCCGCCGTTGGAGAGCAGCGAGAGGGCCGGCATCTCGCCGACTCCGTCGTTGCCGACGAACAGGCCCTTGGTCTTCTTGGTGGTCAGCGCCTTGGCGGCGGCGACGAGGGCGTCGAAGGTGGTGGGCGGGGCGATGCCCGCCTTGGCGAGGACGCTCTTGCGGTAGTACAGCATCATGACGTCGTCGATCATCTTGACGCCGTAGAGCTTCCCGTCGACGGTCACCCCGTCGCGGCCGGTCTGGTTGAAGTCGTCCTTGACGCTGCCGTACTCCGCGTCCAGGGCGGCGACCTGGCCGCGGCGGGCGAGCCCCTGGGTGAAGTCGCCGTGCTCGAAGACGTCGGGCGCCGCGTCGGTGAGCAGCGAGGCGTTGAGCTTGGCCGTGTAGTCGCCGGGCACCCAGGTGACCTTGACCGCTATGTCCGGGTTCGCCTTGGTGAATTCGGCGGCGTAGCGGGTCAGGGCCTGCTGTGTGCCGGCCTCGCCGTAGGCGTGGGACCAGACGTTCAGGGTGGTCTTCGCTCCGGACGAGGAGCCGCCGGTCGGGCTGCTGGTGCAGCCGATCGCCGTACCGGCGACGAAGAGAAGGGAACCGCCGAGGAATCCTCTACGGCTAAGCTGGGCTCTCTGTCCGCTCATGTCGCTTCCTTGCGTGGTGATGTGGGCGTGCGGGTTGTGTTGTCCGGCGGGGCCGGTGTCCGACGTTCACGGCTGGCAGGCGGTGACGGACATCGGTCGCGTCGGTGACGCGGGCCGGTGACCGGGGTCCCGGTCACACGGCGTCGGTGGGGTGACCGCTCGTCGCGGTCAGTGGCGCCTCACGGGAAGAGCGCCTGGATGCTGACGACGGCCGCCGCTCGGGACCATTCCTCCCAGGGCAGGGGCCTCAGGGTCAGCGGGCACTTCGCGGCCGCCTTGAAGCAGTGCGCGGCGTACGCCTCCCTGATGTGCACTCCGAAGAGGTCGTAGGTGTCGAGTCCTTCTCCGGTGACGACGACGCGCTCGGGCCCCAGGAGGCTCACGAGATTGGCGATGCCGACACCGATGGCCTTTCCGGCCCGGGCGAAGGCCTCCCGCGCGGCGGGGTCTCCGTCGCGGGCGAGGCGGACCGTGCCGTCGAAGTCGAGGTCGGTGTGGCCGGTGGCCCGGCGTACCGTGCCGAGGATGGCGTCGCTGGAGGCGATCGCCTCGACACAGCCGATCGAGCCGCAGTGACAGCGCGGTCCCGCCGGATCGACGCTGATGTGGCCCATCTCGCCGGCGACGCCGTAGGCGCCGTCGACCAGCTGGCCGTTGACGACGATGCCGGATCCGATGCCCGCGCCGATCGTGACGAGCGCGAAGTACTCGGTCCCGATGCCGTCGCCGAACCAGTGCTCCGCGACCGTCAGGGCCTTGACGTCGTTGGCGATCGAGACGCTCAGCCCGGTGGCACGGGCGACGATCTCGGCCAGCGGCACATCGCGCCAGCCGGGGAGCACCGAGTACCGCACGCGCCCACCGGGGCGGTCGACGTCACCGGAGACGGCGATGCCGACGTGTCGCGTACGGGAACGGAACTCGGGCTGTGCGTCGAGGAGTTCGTCGACGAGGTCGGCGATCAGGGCGCACACGGCCGTCGGTCCGCGGTCCCCGAGCGGGCGGCTCGCGTGGAAGCGGGGCCTGGATCTCAGGTCGCACACCGTGCCGTACAGCGTGTCGGCACTGATCTTGACTCCGACGAAGAACTCCCGGTCGGGGGTGACCGACAGGGGGTTCACCGGGCGTCCGGCTCCTGGAGCCGTGCGCTCCGGTGGGAGTTCGTGCAGGTAGCCGTCGTCGATCAGGGGCCTGGCGGCCTTGGTCACCGCGGTCGACGACAGCCCGGTGCGGCGGGCCAGTTCGACCCGACTGAGCGGGCTCTCGGCCAACAGCAGGCTCAGGATGGCGGTTTCGGCCGGAGCGGTGACCAACGGCCTTGTCTGGTTCGGAAACACGGCGGCAACGTACCGGTAAATAAATAAGTTCGTCCAGTATTGATTTTCGCGAAGTGGCGCCCCTACTCTCGGGTCACTTGCGTGCCCCTCCGGAGGTTTCGGCGACAACCGCCCCTCCGCGGCGCGCCTGACTCACACGTTCGCCCGAACTTCCCTGGGACCACTCGTGCCTCGAACGTCCTCGACCGTCTCGTTCGACCGCGCCCTCGGGCTCGCGGTCCTCCGGACCCCCCACAGCGCGTACGCCCTGCGCATCGGCGCCGACGGCAGCCCCCGGCATCTGTACTGGGGGCCCGACCTCGCCGACACAGAGCTCAAGGCGCTGCCCGACGCCACCTCCCCCGCGGACAGCAGCTTCGAGGCCGACGCCGCCCCGGACGAACTGGCGCCGCAGACCGGAGCGCGCTTCGGTCCCGCGGGCCTCCAGGTCCGCTTCGCCGACGGCACACGGGGCGCCCAGTGGCACTTCGCCGGCCACCACATCGAGGGCGGTGAGCTGCGTCTGCGCCTGACCGACCGTCACTACCCGCTGGCCGCCGAGCTCTGCTACCGGGTCCGCCCGGGCAGCGACGTCATCGAACGCTGGACGGAACTCACCCACACCGGGACCGAGGACTCTGGCCCGATCGCGGTCGACCGGTTCGACTCCGCCTCCTGGACGGCCCCCGCCCTCCCCGACTACCGGCTCAGCCACCTCGTCGGGGGCTGGAACAGCGAGTTCCAGCTGCACCGCGACAGGCTCCCGGTCGCCGAGACCGTCCTCACCAGCCGCCGCGGCGTCACCAGCCACCACGCCAACCCCTGGCTCGCCCTCGACGACGGCACCGCCGGCGAGGAGGACGGCGAGGTCTGGAGCACCGCCCTGGCCTGGAGCGGAAGCTGGCGCATCACCGTGCACCGGGATCCGGTGGGCCGCACCACCTGGACCGGCGGCCTCGGCCACGAGGGGATCGGCTGGACGCTCGCCCCGGGCGAGACCCTGCGCTCCCCGGTCTTCGCGGGCCTGTACACCGACGGCGGCTTCGGTGCCGTGAGCCGCGCCTGGCACACGTATCTCCGTGCCCATGTACTCCCCTCCCCCGACCGGGACCGGCCCGTCCTCTACAACTCCTGGGAAGCCACCGGCTTCGGCATCGACCACCCCGGACAGCTGCACCTGGCCCGCCTCGCCGCCCGCCTGGGAGCGGAGCTCTTCGTCGTGGACGACGGCTGGTTCGGCGCCCGCACCAGCGACCGGGCGGGCCTCGGCGACTGGACGCCCCGGCCCTCGGCCTTCCCCGACGGACTGCGGCCGCTCGCCGACGAGGTGCACCGCCTGGGCATGGACTTCGGGCTGTGGGTCGAGCCGGAGATGGTCAACCGAGACAGCGACCTCTACCGCGCCCATCCGGAGTGGGTCGTCCACACACCGACCCGGGATGCCACGGAGCTCCGCAATCAGCTCATGCTGAACTTCGCTCGCCCCGAGGTCGAGGAGTGGGCACTGCGGACCCTGGACCGGCTGGTACGTGACCATGCGGTCGACTGGCTCAAGTGGGACGCCAACCGGGTCGTCACCGAAGCGGGTCGGCCCGGACATCCCGACCCGGACCGGCTGTGGATCGACCACACCCGCGCCGTGTACCGCATCATGGACCGCCTCCGCGCCGACCACCCCGGCCTGCGGATCGAGGCATGCGCGGGCGGTGGCGGGCGGGTCGACCTCGGCATCCTCGCCCGCACCGACCAGGCCTGGACCTCCGACAACACCGACCCCGTCGACCGCATCGGCATCCAGCACGGCTTCAGCCAGCTCTTCCCCGCGCAGGCCATGGCCGCCTGGGTGACCGACAGCCCCAACGTCACCACCGGCCGCGCCACTCCCCTGCGCTTCCGCTTCCACGTGGCGATGGCCGGAGCGCTCGGTCTCGGCGGGGACCTCACCCACTGGTCCGAGGAGGAACTCGACGAGGCCGCCGTGCTCGTCGCCCGCTACAAGGAGATCCGCCCGCTCGTCCAGCGGGGGCGGCAGCACCGCCTCAGCGGCCCCGGCGGTGTCACGGGCATGCACTACGCCTCCGAGGACGGCACCGAGCACGCCGTTCTCGCCTGGCGCCCCACGACCCGCTTCGGCCACCCACCCACGGCACTCGCCCTGCCGGCCCTGGACCCCGCGGCCCGGTACCTGGACCTGGAGGACGGCACCGCCCACAGCGGCGCCGTCCTGGCCCGGCGCGGCATCGACCTGGCCCTGCCCGAGGGCGACTACGCCAGCCGGCTGATCCGGCTTCGCCGGATGGCCTGAGAACCGGTGGCTCCCGCCGCCGGCGTCGTCACAGGTGCAGCGTGCCCTGGAGGGCACGGTGCACCAGTGGCGCATGCCCGTGCGTGCGGCGGAAAGCGGTGCTGAAGGCGCGGACGTCGGCATAACCGCAGGCTTGGGCCACTTCCGTCACCGAGGGGCCGGAGTCGAGGAGCAGGGCCGCGCCCAGATCGAGCCGCATCCGCCGCAGGGTCGCCATCAGCGAGCCACCGGTCTCGTGCCGGAACAGCCTTTCGGCATGGCGTGCCGACAGGTGGACGGCGGCCGCGACGTCCCGGACCGTCACGGGCCGGGACAGGTTGTCGGCCAGGTAGCGCTGCATCGCCGCCACCTCGGGCGACAACCGGGTCGCCGCAGGGGATCGCGTACACAGGTCGTCCTCGGCCGCGAAGGCTCGCGCGGTGTCCACCACGAGTGCGGCCCCGAGGCCGGAGAGTACCGACTCGTATCCCGACCGCACCGGAGCCGCATGCTCCGCGAGTGCGGTGACCAGGGACGCCAGCGAACCGATGCGCCGTGACACCGTCGGCCTCGTGGTGTCGGTGAGCCCCGACCACCAGCCCCGTTCTCCGGGACTCGGGCCGTCCTGCCCGGCCCGCAGAGCGAAGCTCCAGAAGGCGATGCCCAGGGGGTCCGTATGACTCGACTCGATCTCGTGCACGTCACCGGGCCGGGCGAGGAAGACATCACCGGCACCGACGTCGTGGTGCTCCGCGCCGGTGCTGAACCGCCCGGCGCCGCTGTAGGCGAGGCAGACCTCGTAGAAGGAGTGCCGGTGCCAGTAGTTGCGCCAGGGCGACGTCGGATAGAAGCCCCAGCTGAAGAAGTCGACCTGGAAGGCCCCGGCCTGGCAGGTCTGCAGCACACCGCTCAGCTCGGTGAGCGAGCCGGCATGCGCCACATTCTCCAGGTTCAACCGGTTCTCCTGCCCGTGGGGTCGACGCCGGCCAGCATCATGCCCTGTCCGAGTGAGTGGTCGTGCGCCCGGATCGCCGGCGGATCCGCCGGGTCCCGGAACTGCACCAGCCAGGTGGTGCGAGCCTCTCCGCTGAGGTTGACGCCGGAGGCATGGACGGTCAAGTAGGAGAAGAAGAGCACGTCACCGGCCTCGGCGGGAAGCGGCACGGTCGCGTCGAACGGGACGTCGGGAAGGTGATGGCCGCCCTCCTCCACATGCTCCAGAGGCCCCTGCCGGTGGCTGCCCGGCACGATCCGCACGCAGCCCTTCTCCTCCGGAGCGTCGTCCAGGTGAAAGATCGCGGCACCGACGCGGTGGTGGGTGTGCGGGAAGAACGGGTGGTCCTGGTGCGGAGGAAACGGAGACCCGTTCTCCGGCGGCTTCACGAACAGCTTGGTGTGATGCAGCTGTACGTTCGGCCCGCCCAGCACCGCCGCGGCGACACGGGTGAAGCGCTCGTCCGTCAGCAGCCGGGAGAACGCGGCGGCGTGGAACTGCACGTCGTGCAGGTGCTGCAGCCGGGTCGGTGTTCCGGCCGCGATGCCGGCCGCCGAGTCCCACGTCGCGTTCTCGTCGTCGTCCAGGGTGGCCAGCGCATCGTGGGCGCACTGGCGGTAGGCGGCCGCTTCCTCCCTACTGAGCAACCCCTTGACGAGCACGTACCCGTGCTCGCCGTAATGGCCGGCCAGGGCCGTGAGGTCGGCCGTTTCCCACGTCATCGTCACTGTCTTCCTCCACCGTCCTGGCCGTTCGGAGTACGGCCGGGTTCGGGAACGACACTAGGTATCCGGCCGGTGCCCGCTGTAGACCCGCGACGGACGGCGGTGTTCGTGAGACGGACATGGCCCCCGCACCGCCGATCCCGGTGATCGCCAGGTCAGGGCGACGGCCGTCAGCCGGCTGCCGCCGCGGCCAGCAGGTCCCGGGCGAGCAGCCCCGCGCCCACACAGCCGGCGGCGTCGCCGAGGGCCGCCGGGACGATCGCGGGCAGCTTCTGGAACGTGACACGTTCCCCGACCGCCGTGCGGAGAGGTGTGAACAAGGTGTCGCCGGCCCCGGCGAGTTCGCCTCCGATGACCAGGGTGCGGGGATCCAGGACCGTGAGCGCGGTGACCAGGCCGTCCGCGAGGGCGTCCACCGCCTCTCGCCACACTCCGGACGCGGCCTCGTCGCCCGCCTCGACGGCCCGGGCGCAGTCGGCGGCGTCGGCGGTCCGCTCGCCGCCGGCGGTGGACCAGGCACGACCGACCGCGGCGGCGGAGGCCACGGCCTCCAGACAACCGCGCCCGCCGCAACCGCACGCGGGGCCGCCGGGGCGTACGACGATGTGGCCGATCTCGCCGGCGCAGCCGTGGGCACCGGCCTCGATTCCGTCGTCCATGCCGATCGCACCGGCGATTCCGGTGCCGAGTGACACGAACAGGAACCGACCGGTGCCCCGGCCCGCGCCGACGCGGCCCTCGGCCAGGCCGCGGGTGCGTACGTCGTGCCCGAGGGCGACAGGGATCCGCCCGAGCCGGTGGCCGAGCAGCCCCCGCAGCGGGACGTTCCGCCAGCCGAGCTCGGCGGAGTGGACGGCGACGCCCCGCTCCGTGTCGACGATGCCGGGCACGGCGACCCCCACGGCCTCCGCCGCCAGGCCGAAGTGCGTCTGTCCGTGGACGCGCAGGTCCTTCGCGAAGCCGAGGATCGACTCCACGACGGCGGCGGGCCCCCGCTCCCGCCCGGTGGCCCGCCGCGTCCCGTACAACAGCGCCCCGTCCAGGCCGACAAGAGCCGCCTTCATTCCGGTGCCACCCACGTCGAGGGCGATGACATGTCTCACGATTCACTCTCAGTTGAAGAGGGCGTTCCCCTCAGGGAAGGGAAAGAGGGCGAGAGCCGCGCGCCGCCCCGGCCTTCAGTGGCGGCCGGGGCGGCGCGCGGGCCGGTCAGAGATCGCCAGGGCTCATCGCCCGGAGGGCTGGGAAAGGTCCAGGATGCGGATGTCGTCGTGGTGGACGATCCGCGTCGGTACGTCTCCCTTCGTCGGCGACTGGCCGGGGCGGTAGAGGCCCCACTTCAGGTAGCCGAAGTCGGCCGGGTTCACGGGGTGGAAGGTCTTCACGTTCTCGTACGTCTGCCGGAGCGTGAACTGCGAGCTGCCCGGCATCCGGGTGGAGACCTTGTAGTAGCCGGTCATGTCGTCCGTCCAGCGCACGTCCACGCGGAAGTGCATCCACTGGTCGATGTGCGGGCGGAAGTCGTCGACCACGGTGGACTGGAGGTCGAGGGTCGGCGAGCGGAAGGCGATGCTGTTCCGCTTGGCCATGAGGTAGAAGGACGGAAGGTTCCCGCCGGCGTGCTTCCCCTGGAAGATGATGTCGCCGCTCTCCGAGTCCCCGGGCCGGAAGGGCTGCCAGTCGTTCAGCAGCACGCTGAACTCGTACCGCTGCTCGTCGCCCACGACGAACTTCCCCTCGTGGACGTCGTTCGTGGCGCTCTCGCTGCGCGGGGCTCCGTCGGAGACGTACCCGGGATCGCCCAGGGTCACCTTGTGGGCGACGGCGTGGTCCGCACCGGACGGGACGACGTACGACGCGTCGGCGGCCGTCGCGTGCGTCGTGGTCAGGTCCGGGATGCCGGAATTCAGCCTGCCGTTCCTGTAGTCGATGGTCAGCAGGGGCGAAGGGCCGTCGGCGGCGGCGCACGACGGGCCCGAAGCGGCCCGGTCCTCGCTGTTCTGCCCCGCCTGCGCGGCGGTCAGGCACGCCAGGGTGAGTGCTCCCGCCATCGCCGCGGCCGTCACGGACCGCCTCGTCGACGTCTTCATGATCCGCTCACCGGCCTGTCTTCGACGCGGACGAGGTTGTGGCCGCGCATCGTGTACAGCCGGCCGCGGTGGTCGGCGGTGACGTGCGGACCGCTGTACCAGGCGCCGTTGATCCCGGCCACCACGGTGCTGACGGCGAAGGTCCTGGGGTCGAAGCGGAAGAGGGTGGTGTCGGAGACGCCATAGACCACGCCTCGGCTGGTGACCATGGCCGCGAAGCCGGGACAGACGGCACGGTGGTCGGCGGTGTGGATCACCCGGCGGACGGTGAGGTCGACGACGAAGAAGCCGCCCTTCCTGGTGAGTCCGTACAGGTGGCGGCCGCGCACCGCCAGCGCGGCGGTGCCCGTGGTCAGGGCGGCGGGGAGATCGATGCGCCACAGCTCACGTCCGGCGACCGGGTCGAAGGCGACGAGGGTGCCACGCGGTCCCTGCGTGGTGGGGTTGTCGCCGCCGAGGTACGCGACGCCGTCCCGGGTGGCGACGGCCCGCACCAGCTGGTTCCCGTCGACCGGATTGATGTACGCGGCCTTCTTGCCCGTCCCGGGCGCGTAGGTCCACAGGGAGCCGCCGCCCTCGGTGTCGGACTGGACGCCGACCAGCAGGAGTTCGTTGACGGCGTCGTAGCAGACGTCGAGCGGACGGTTCTGTTCGCTGGGGAAGGCCGCGAGCTGGTGGGGCTGCCCGCCCTTCGTGGGGTCGTACGTCCACATGCCCTGCGAGCTGTACTGGCCGGTGTAGAGCACTCCGTTCAGCACTTCCGCGTCCTTCGCCTCGCCGGGCGCGCGGAGGTTGAGCACCGTGCCGTTGCGCAGGTCGTGCCGGGCGATGCCGTTGTTGCCCCCGACGTAGACGTACCGGTGGTCGGCGGCGATGCCCATCGTGGTCTGCGGGACGACCGGCGCGCCCGCCTGGCCGAGGTCGGTGACGACGGAGCGACCGGTGGCCAGGTCGATCTCGCCGACGAAGCCGTATCCCGAGACGACGGTCAAGGTGCCTCCGACGTGGTCGAGGCCCCATATCTCGCCGAGGTCGCCGTCGAACCCGACGGGGCTGATGACCTTGGTCGCCGTCGAGTAGGAGTACAGGCCCGTGTCGGTGGCGAAGTGGACCGTGTCGCCGTTCGCGGTCAGGTTCTTGACGACCTTGCCGCTGGTGGTCGTCACGCTGTACGAGGAGAGGTCGGCGAGGTCCATCACGGCCAGCTTGGCGGGCTCGGTCGATCCCGAGGTGCTGACCACGAGTCGGTCGCCGAGGACGACGAGGTCGCGCAGACTCGGGTCCTTCTCCATCTCCGGTGGGGTGACGTTGCCGAACGTGCCCGCGGCCCGGTCGTACGCGTACAGCGACGCCTTGCTCGCTCCGTCACCGCCGGCCAGAGTGCTGCCGGCTCCGAAGAAGACGGTCGTGTCGGTGGCGGCGACGGCCCTCGCCAGCGTGGCCTTCGGGTCGGGGACGCCGAGCTTGGTCACCTTGCCGGTGCCCGGGTCGTACATCCACAGCGCGGGTGCCTTCCCTGGGATCCCGCCGACCGCGTACACGGTGCCGTCGGGGGCGACGGCGAGATCCCGGATGTCGCGGTCCTCGGTCCGGCCGATGCCCACGGCGGGATTCTCCGGGGTGGTCAGGTCCCAGCGGAAGAGGTTCGGCCTGCCCTCGTCGCCCTTCGCCAGGATGCCCGCGTACAGGTACCTGCCGGTGGGGTCGACGGCGAGCGCCTGGATCGAGTGTCCCGTGCCGAGGACTGTCTGGGACACCACCTTGCGGGTCGGGAGGTGGAAGGCGAGCACGCGAGTCGGTTCGAGGTTGCGGGAGCCGATGTAGACGGTGTCGCCGACCTGGAGCGCACTCATGAGCGCGAACTGCTCGATGCCGGGACCGAGGTCGGTGATGCGGGTGCAGGGTTGGCGGGAGGTGGCCTGCGCCGGTGCCGTGAGCAGCGGGGCCGCTGCGGCGGCGAGCCCGAGGGCGCCGCCTGTCATGAGCAGCTGACGCCTGCCCACCGGTCGAGAGTGCTGCATGGGGGGAGACTCCATTGTTCGTTGTGCGGGGACACAGAGCGCGGAGGAGCGAACGCCGTGCTGCGGGGAGCACGGCGGGGACCGGCCGGTTCCCGGATCGGCGTCGTCCGGGACCGGCCGGAGCTGTCAGGCCGAGGTCGCGAGGGCGGCGTGGTGCACGGCGTGGGCGAACGGTTCTCCGGCGCAGTAGCGCTCGATCTCGTCGAGGGCGCTGCCGGTGATCCGGTGGAGTTCGCCGCCGAGCGAGCCGGCGATATGGGGGGTGAGCAGGACGTTGGGCAGGGAGTAGAGCGGTGACCCGGCGGGGAGTACTTCGGGTTCGGTGACGTCGATGACCGCGTGGATGCGGCCGCTCGCGGCTTCGGCGGTGAGGGCCTCGGTGTCGACGAGGGAGCCGCGAGCCGTGTTGACCAGCGTGGCGCCGTCACGCATCAGCGAGAGCCGGCGCGCGTCCATCAGGTGACGGGTCTCGGGCAGCGCGGGTGCGTGCAGGGAGACGACGTCCGAGGCGCTGACCAGTTCGTCGAGTTCCACCCGCCGGACGCCCATGGCCGCTGCCCGCAACGTGCTGACGTGCGGGTCGGCGAGGAGGACGTCGATGTCGTACGGCCGCAGCAGTTCGAGCACCTTGCGCCCGACGAGCGACGCTCCGACCACTCCCACGGTCCGGTGGTAGTTGCCGAACCCGGGGAAGTGCCGGGACCAGTCGAGGGGAGAGCGGTGGTCGCGGTAGAGGCCGCCGATCTCCAGGACCCGCTTGTTGGCGAAGAGGATCGCGGCGACGGTGTACTCGGCGACGGGGACGGCGTTGGCCGCCGCGGCCGAGGAGACCGTCAGGCCGCGGTCCCAACAGGCCTGGGTCACATGGTGCTTGACGCTGCCCGCCGCGTGGACGACGGCCTTCAGCGCCGGCGCCCGCGCCAGCACCTCCTCGTCGAGGACGGGACAGCCCCAGGAAGTGATCAGGATCTCCACGTCTTCCAAGGCCGGTTCTTCGGTGAAGTCCTCGGCGACGTGTGCGGGGTCGATGTCGACGTACGTGCTCAGGCGCTGGACCGCGGAGGGCGGGAACATCGTGTCCCGGTGGTGACGGCCCATGGCGAAGAGGGCGCGGGGGCGGGTGGTCGAGGTCGGAAGCATGGGTGAATTCCTCACGTTGGCCGCCTACTTGACGGCGCCGGCCGTCATGCCGGACTTCCAGAACCGCTGCAGCATGAGGAAGACCGCGATCAGCGGAGCCACGGCGACGAGCGAGCCGACGACGGCGAGCAGGTAGTCCTCGGGATGGCCTTGCGTGAGCGCGGACGAGTACCAGACGTACAGCCCGAGGTTGACCGGGTACAGGTCCTGGTCGGAGAGCATGACCAGGGGCAGGAAGAAGCTGTTCCAGATCTGGGTGAACTGGAAGAGGAAGATGGTCACGAAGCCGGGTGCGATCATCGGGAAGGCGATGCGGCAGAAGGTCCGGAACTCGCTGGCCCCGTCCATCCGTGCCGCTTCCAGGACCTCGTCCGGCACATAGGACGCGCTGAAGACCCGTGCCAGGTACACGCCGAACGGGAAGACGAGCCCTGGGATGAAGACGCCCCAGAAGGTGTTCACCAGCCCGGCCTTGGCGGCGAGCAGGTACAGCGGGATCGCCATCGCCGTGCCGGGCACCATCACGCCGAGGAGCACGAGCGAGAACAGGCGCTCCTTGCCGGGAAACGTGAGCTTGTCGAACGCGTAGCCGGCGGCGACGCCGAACACCGATGCCAGGAGGGCGCCCACACCGGCGTACAGCACCGTGTTGATCAGCCAGCGCACGTACACTCCGCCGTCGGCGGCGAACAGGTGGCTCAGGTTGGCGGCGAGGTGGGTCTCGCCGCCGAGTGCGAAGCCGTTCGTGCCGAACAGGTCCTCGCGGCTCTTGGTGGAGGACAGGAGCAGCCAGGTCAGCGGCAGCAGGGTGTAGAGCGTGGCGAGGCCCAGCATCGCCGTGACGCCGGCCTTGGACAGAAGCACGGACGGGGACTTGACGGGACGCCTGCGTCCGCGAGGCGCCGGACGAGGGCCGGACGACGACGGCGGCGACGGCGACGGCGTCACGGGTGTGCGAGCCGGAGCGTCGGCTGTGGAGGACTTGGTCACGACTTGCTCCCGCGGCGTGAGATACGGGTGACGGCGAACGACAGCACGGCGGCGAACAGGGCGATCAGCAGTGAGGCGGCTGCCGCCAGGCCGAAGTCGTTGTTCTGGAAGGCCGCCGTCTGGACGTACATGTTGGGGGTCCAGCTGCTGCCGATCGCGCTGGAGGCGTTGTAGATGACCTTCGGCTCGGTGAAGAGCTGGATCGAGCCGATGACGGTGAAGAGGACGGCGAGCGCTATCGCGGGGCCGATCATCGGAACCTTGATGGAAAGCGCCGTCCGCACGGCGCCCGCGCCGTCGACCTTCGCGGCGTCCAGCGTCTCGCGGGGCACCGCCTGGAGAGCCGCGTAGAAGATGACCATGTTGTAGCCGGTCCATTCCCAGACGGCGATGTTGGCCGCGGAGAAAACGGCGTTGTCGACCGACAGGAAGTTGATGCCGATGCCGCCGGACTCCAGGAGGTCGATCACCGGGCTCAGGCCGGGGGTGTAGAGGTACACCCAGATCAGCGCGGCGATCAGGCCCGGCACCGCATGGGGCAGAAACAGCGCCAGCTGGAAGAAGGACCTGGCCTTGGCCAGACCCGAGTCGAGCAACAGGGCCAGGACCAGCGATCCGCCGATCATCACGGGGATGTAGATCGCGCAGTACGCGGCGATGACGAGGAACCCGTCACGGAACGCCTCGTCGGACAGCGCGCGGGCGTAGTTGCCCAGCCCGGTGAAGACGTTCTCGGTGCCGCCGAACCCGAGGCCGGAGGTGCGGGTGGTGAACAGGCTCAGCCATGCCGCGTACAGCAGCGGGGCGAGGGTGACGGCCGCGAACAGGCCGAAGAACGGTGTGAGGAGCAGTGCGGCGGTCCGGCGCTGTCCTCGGGCGGATGGGCTTGCCATACCGGCCTTCCTTGGGTGGGGCGGGTGCGGGAGGGAGCCGGGGGCCGGCCCGCCGCGCGGGCGGGCGGGGCCGACGCTCAGGGCTGTGGGCTCCGGGCTGTGGGCTGGGGGCTGGGGGCTGGGGGCTGGGGGCTCCTACGGGCCTCGGGGCTGTGGGCTCCGGGCTCCAGCGGGCTCCGGGCTCCTACGGGCTCGGGGCTCCGGCCCTCTACGGGGCGGTGACCGTCAGGCCGCGCTGCTTCATCTGCGCGACCGTGGCCTGCTCGGCGGTGGAGAGGACTCCGGGCAGGGTCACCGTGCCGTCGGCGACCTTGGGGAGCTGGTCCACGATGGCCGTGTTGGTGGCACCCATGACCGGGCCCCACGTCCAGCCGGGCCTGATGGCGTCGTAGGACCGCGACATGAGGGAGTAGATGTCCTGCCCGCCGAAGTAGTCCGTCGCGAAGGCCGCCTTCGTGACCGGCACGAGCTTCGGATCGGCGGGGAACATGCTGCTGGTGCCGGACGACACCCATGCCTTCATGCCCTCGGGGTCAGTGGTGATCCACTTGATGAACTCGGCCGCGGCACCGCTGTTGTCGGCCCCCTTCGGGATCACGAAGGACGAGCCTCCGTACATGGCCGAGGCCGGCTTTCCGTCCCAGGTGGGCACGGACGCGACGGCCCATTTGCCCTTCTGGTCGGGGACGGTCGCCTGGTGGGCTCCGGCGCACCAGCTGGCGCAGACATACGCGACGGTCCGGCCCTTCTGGACGCTGGTCCAGAAGGGGTCCAGCTGGCTGAGCGGACGGACGAGGTCCTTGCGGGCGAGGTCGCCCCAGTAGGCGGCGACCTTCTTCGACGGGGCGTCGTCGACGGTGACCTTCCAGGAGTCCTTCCCGGCCGAGAACCACTGGCCGCCGGCCTGCCAGGAGAGCGCGCTCAGGAGCCCGGGGTTGTCGGTGTACAGGACGCCGCCTCGGGCGGCGGGGTCGGCCTTCTTCACCTGCTCGGTCATGTTCCGGTACGCGTCCCACGTCGTGGGGACGTCGATCTTGTGCCGGGTGAAGAAGTCCTTGCGGTACATCATCATCAGGGGCGCCGCGTCACGCGGGACGGCCCAGGTCCTGTCACCGAGGTTCACCAGCTGCCGCGCCGCCTCGGGGAACCGCTCCTTCACCACCGGGCCGAGGGAGCCGCTCAGGTCCTCGATCTTGCCCTGGGCGGCGAACTCCGGAAGGTGCGGGTACTCGACCACCGCGACGTCCGGCGCGGTGCCGGCCTTCACCGCGTTGGTGAGCTTGGAGTAGTACTCCTGGCCCGACGGAACCGTCTCGAACGTCACCTTGATGTCCGGGTGGCTGCGGTTGAAGGCCGCAGCCACCTTGTCCGAGCCCTTCACGAAGGACCAGAAGGTGACCTCTCCCGTCTTCCCGGGGGCCGGGAGAGCGCCCTGGTCCGCCTCGCCGCCGCAGGCGGTGGCGAGCAGGGCGAGAGCTGTGACGGAGCAGGCCAGGGCAGCCGTGGTTCTGCGAAGCATGATGGGCACCGATCGTTCGCTGGGGCGTTGACCGGAATCATTCGTCAGTAAATATGCTTCGTCAATGCTTTCGCTTCATTCGAAAGAAAGCGAAAGCAAGCGTTTTCACATGGCACCGCTCTCCCCCGCCGGTCTCTACGCGCGTCGGCCCGATGCAGGGGAAGCCCCGCTCGAGTCCCGTACGCGCAGCTCGGGGCGGAGCAGCAGCTCGGCCAGGGGTGCGTTCGGCTCGGCGAGTCGCCGCCGCATCAGGTCCACCGCCCATGCCCCCACCGCCCTCTTGGGCGGCGCCACAGCCGTGAGCGGCACATCGCTGAGCTCCGCGACCTCGTCGTCGTACGTCACGATGGCCAGATCCTCGGGAACGCGCAGACCGCGCGCCTGAAGGAGGCCGACCAGGGCGACGGCATCGAGATCGTTGTGGACCAGAGCGGCCCGGACCTCACCTGCCTCGACCACCTGCGCGAGCTCCTCGAACCACGGGGCCGCCATCGGCCCGTCGGTCGGATCGATGCCGTACTCCGGGCCTGCCTTCAACCCCAAGGCCCGGCAGGTCGCCGCATAACCCTCGCGGATCAAAGGAGTGTTGGGGCTCTCCGCCCGGGCCACCAGAGCGATCCGCTCGTGCCCCAGCTCGGCGAGGTGCCGCACGGCCAGGCCCGCGCCGTGGGCGTGATCCGACGCGACCTGCTCCAGCTGCCCGGCCCACGCACCGGCCCTGCGGTCCACGAGAACGACCGGTATGTCGAGCCCGGCCAGCCACTCCTCGGCCAGGTCCACGGGCTCGAGGCCTGCGCGCGGCATCAACAGCAGACCGTCGACACCCGCCGCGGTCAGCCGTCGCACCTGCTCCTGGTTGTCCGCGAGCGTCTCACCGGAAACCGCGAGCACGATGCGAACGCCGTGCATGCGCGCCGCGTCCTGCACCCCTCGGATGATCTCGGGGTAGTAATACGCGCCCGGCGGAACGATCAGCCCGAAGGCATCCCCATGCCGCGTCGCGGGCCGGGGGGCGGCGGGGCCGGCCACATCGGCCGTCTGCGCCGCGGTCAGCGACATGACTCCTCCGTGCACGCGGACGACCAGCCCCCGACCGGCGAGCTCCCGGACGTCCTGGCGCACGGTGACCGCGGAGACCCCCATCTCTTCCGCGACGTCCTTCACCTTGACCGCTCCCCGACGCTCGACCAAGCGCAGGAGCACCTCACGCCGCTCTTCAGCCAGCACTCACGGGCCCCTCTCGTCGTGAGCGAAGCCGTTTGCTTTCACTCGACAAGTGAAAGGTATCAACCAAGACACGGAGCGCCGGTGACGATGTACGGGACGGAATCGCCGACAACCGGAGAGCTCGCGGGGCAACCGCGGACGGGCGACGCCTTGCAGTGAGGGAGATCCGCCCCGCCCCCTCCTGCCTCCCTGCTCTGGCGCGTTCCGCACACGGCTGCGCTAGCGTGGACCGGCATGACGGCGCTCATCATCGGAGCCAGCGGGTTCCTGGGGACCGAGCTGGTACGGCAGGCGATCTCCGCGGGCCGCCCCACGGCCGCGACCTTCAACTCCCGTCCCGGCGAACTCCCTGATGCCTCGTGGCACCGCCTGGACCTCCGCGACATCGAGCAGATCGAGACGATCCTCGACGTGGTGGCGCCCGACGTGGTGATCAACGCCTCCAGCGGCGACGCCGACTGGACGGTCACCGCCGACGGGTCCGTCCGCCTGGCCGAGGCGACGGCGCGGCGGGGCATCCGGCTGGTGCACGTCTCCAGCGACGCGGTCTTCTCCGGGGCCGACGTGCACTACGACGAGTCGGCACTCCCGGACCCGATCACCCCGTACGGGGCCGCGAAGGCCACCGCCGAAACGGTGGTACGTCTCCTGCACCCCACCGCGGTCGTCGCCCGCACGTCCCTGATCATCGGCGACGGCGGATCCGTCCACGAGAAGATCGTGCACGAACTCGCCACCGGAACACGCGAAGGCGTCCTGTTCACGGACGACATCCGCTGCCCCGTCCACGTCAAGGACCTGGCAGCCGCTCTGTGGGAACTGGCTGCCTCCGAGGCCGCTGGTGTCTTCCACCTGGCCGGCGCCGACGCTGTCAGCCGCTACTCCCTCGGCGTGCTCCTCGCCCGACGGGACGGACTCGGCCCAGCCCTTCTTCCGGCCGGCCGCCGGGCAGACAGCCGGCTGCCCGGAGCTCTCGACGTACGCCTCGACAGCCGCGCCACGCAGAAACGGCTGAGTACCCGACTTCGCGGAGCGCGGGAGTTCCTGCACAAGAGCTGAGGACAGGCGCTCACCCGTACGAAGGGTCGGATAGGAGCTTGCAACGCATACCAGCGGCCGGCGCCCTTCGATCTTTCAGAGCGCAGCCGGGTAGCGGCCGGGGCGATGGTTCATCACCAGGACCACGTTGAGAATCGCGACGCCCGCAGCAGAGAGGAGAACGGTATGGAGCGGTGCCGTGAGAGCGGAAAGCGCGACGACGGTGGCATCGAGGCCCAGTAGTACGTATCCGGCTCGCCATCCCAGGCGGTCCTGGCACAGGAGCGCGACGACGTTGAACCCGCCGAGGCTCGAGTGGTGCCGGAAGACGATGAGGATGCCGATGCCCGCGGCGAGATTGCCCACGAGGACGGCGTAGAGCGGATTGACGTGAGCCGCTTCGATGAACTTGGGGTGCAGGAGGGAGAACGTGGAGAACAGCGATACGGAGATCACGGAACTCGCCACGAACGACCATCCCTTTCGCGTCCAGGCCAGCACGGCGAACGGAAGGTTCACCACGGCGAAGATGACGGCGAAGGGCCAGTGCAGCACCTGGGCAAGCAGGAGTACGAGTCCGGCCGTGCCTCCGGTGACCGCGCCGGCGCTGTTGATCAGGAAGAGCCCGAGGGAGGCGACCAGCGTTCCTACGAGGATTCCCACGATGTTCTCGGCAGGGCTGTGCCGTACGGCGGCGCTGGGGGGCGGGGTGTCGATGGCTGCAGTGCTCATCGGGCGGCTCCGCTCTGGGCACCGGTGGGTATGCGCAGAACCCGGTCGTTGAGGCTGCCGCCGGCGAAGGCCGTCTGGCTGTTCCTGGGCTGCCTCGCGCACGGGACGACCTGCCGCCCGGAGCGTGCAGGGGGTGCGGGATGTTGGGGGACTCGACGCGTTGAGTTGGACTGGCGCATGTCGCCAGATTGCAGAAGTGGGCTGCACAAGCGCAAATGCTCATCCCTCGGGTTGAGCATAGTGAAGCATGAAGGGTGAGATTGGAGGCAGAATGCTCAGATGGACAGTCTTGATGCACGGATCCTCCTGGCTCTCGACGACGAGCCGGACGCCACGGCCTTGGCGCTCGCCAGGCGGCTGGGGATCGCCCGTAACACCTTGAGTTCCCGCTTGCAGCGCATGCAGCAGTCGGGAGCACTCCGTGAGTTCACCCGTCGTGTCGATCCAGCCCTTCTCGGCCGCGGGCTGGTCGCCTTCGTGTCCATCGCGGTCAGCCAGACCAGTACGCCGCGCGCGGTGGAGATCCTCCGATCCCTCCCCGAAGTGATCGAGATGCATGCCACCACGGGAGAGGCGGACCTGCTGGTGAAGGTGGTCGCCCGCGACACCGCCGACCTCCACCGCGTCACCAGTCGGATTCTCTCTGCGCCTGGTGTGGTGCGGACCAGTACGGCCATCTCGCTCTACGAGGAGATGCCCTTGCGGATCCGTGCGCTCATCGAGGAGGCCGCGAAGGGCTGACCCGTCGCCCGGCGCCTTCGCCCCCTCTGACGGGCGTCTTCAACCGCCCTGGAGCAGCAGGGGCGCCGGGTCCCCGTCCATCCAGCCCGGCGGAAGCGCAGCCAGGGCGTCGGCCACGGCGGCGCCTCGGAGGAAGGCCGCCCCGTGACCGCCGACGATGCAGGCCTCGCCACCGGCCCAGGAGACGGGGACCACACGGGTGAGCCCGGGCGACATCTGCGCCCGGCCCCGGACCGGCAGGTGAGGGAGGGGCGCGAGGGGGCGCCCCGACAGTCCGGCGATCAGAGGGCCGAGGAGGGTGCGGGCGGCGACCAGGGCCGCGTACGGATTGCCGGGTAGTCCCACCACCCAGCGCCCGGTGCGGAGCAGGGCGAGCAGCATGGGATGGCCCGGGCGGCAGGCGACGGTGTCGATGACCAGGCGGGCTCCGGCGTCGGCGAGGAGCCGTCGGAGCTGGTCGGTGTCTCCTACGGAGGTCGAGCCGGTGACCACGACGACCTCGGCGTCGTGTCGCGCGTGCACGGCTGCGGCGAGGCCGCCCGCCGGCAGGTCCGGGACGTGCCGCGATGACACCGTCTCGCCACCGATTTCGGCCACCAGGGCGGGGATCAGCGGCCCGAGCGCGTCGCGGACCCGACCAGACCGCGGGACGCCCGAGAGGTCGAGTTCGTCACCGCTGACCAGCAGGCCGACACGCGGACGTGGACGGACCGGCAGGGTGTCGTGGCCGCAGGCAGCGGCAAGTCCGATCAGTGCCGGGCCGATGCGCGTTCCGCCCGGCGCGAGGCGGTCGCCCGCGGCGGCGTCCTCGCCCGTGCGCCGGATGTGCCGACCTTCCGGCTGCTCGGGCCCGCGCACCCGACCGTCGGCGAACGACGCCAGCTCCTTCGGCAGAACCGCGACCGCCCCTGACGGCACCAGGGCTCCGGTGGAGATCTCCACGCCGTCGCCCGCGCCCAGCGTCCCCCGCCACGCCGTCCCGGCCCGCGTGATGCCCCGAATCCGCCACGGCCCCGGGCCGGACACGGCGAAGCCGTCCATGGCCGCCGTGTCGAAAGCCGGGACGGGGCGGAGGGTACGCAGGTCCTCG
This sequence comes from Streptomyces gardneri, assembly GCF_006539185.1. Taxonomy (GTDB): domain Bacteria; phylum Actinomycetota; class Actinomycetes; order Streptomycetales; family Streptomycetaceae; genus Streptomyces; species Streptomyces gardneri. The sequence continues at coordinate 48,818 of NZ_BJMN01000003.1, read as the reverse complement.
GCGAGCGTCAGACCCGCGGCGTCATGGAGCGGGACGGACCGGCTCACGATCGGCCGCGCCGCTCCGTACGCCAGCATCCTTGCCTCGGCCCACGTCACCGCCTGGGCGGCCCGAGGATGTAGCTGCGCAGGCCCGGCGGGCGCTGAGGGGGTTGCATGCGTCGTGGGCGGCATGGCGCCCAGTGTCGGGCCTCGGTGTTTCCGGTCGCCGCCCGGGGGATTTCCCGGACGCGCCGTCCGGCTCACCGCCCACGCCGTGCACCTGTGAAGACTCCGCGCCCAGCTGGTCCGGTGGTTCCGCAAGCGCCGCTAGGCCCGTCACTCGTACCGGTACTTCAGCGAATCCGCCTCCGCCTGCTCGATGTCGTCGATCGTCAGCTCCGGCATCCGCAGCTGGGCCAGCGTCACCTCGGCGGAGGTCGGCTGGGCGTCCGCCGGCAGCCACTGCTCCTGCTTCCAGGCTCCGCTGCGCAGGAGCGACTTGGGGCAGTGCGGGTAGACCTCCTCGATCCCCACGACCAGCGCGCTGGCCGGACCAGGCGGAGAAGATGATCGACCTGCATACGGGACTCCTTGCTTACGCACGGGCCAGACCCGCTCCTCACATTCACGAGGTGAATGCGAGTTCAGCCATCGTAGGTGCGAAGACGATGAAGCGAAATGCCCCTTAGATGATCCCCCAGGGGGCGGGCGTCACGACTGGAGGAAAGTGGCGCCGCAGCTGTTGCAGCGACCCGCCGACGCGACCGGCGAGACGCGAGACCTCTCCCCTCGTCCCTTTCTCCAACTACGCTCTCATTCGCCATGGAGAGTCCTACGGGCTTGTTGCAGATGAGAGCCTGAGCGGCCTACGGTGTCGCACATGCAGTCCTACACCATCGGGCAGGCCGCACGGCTGCTGGGCGTGAGCCCGGACACCGCGCGGCGCTGGGCGGACGCAGGCAGGGTCTCGACCCACCGGGACGAGAGCGGCCGGCGTGTCATCGACGGCAAGTCGCTCGCGGCGTTCTCCACCGAGATCGCCCAGAGCGGCGACGACGACGCGTCGTACACCTCGGCGCGCAACGCCTTCCCGGGCATCGTCACGGGGATCAAGCTCGGCGACATCGCGGCGCAGGTCACCATCCAGGCCGGACCGCATCGCCTGGTCTCCCTCCTCACCCGTGAAGCCGTGGAGGAGCTGGGACTGGAAGTCGGTATGCAGGCCACCGCCCGCGTGAAATCGACCAGCGTGCACATCGACCGCACCTGACCATCCCTCACGCAGTACCGCAGGAACATCGGCCGTCGGCGCGGCAGGCCTCCCACCGCACTTTCCGTTCGTCCCCAAGGAGAATCAGACCCTCATGTCCACCATCCTCACCCCCGTCAGACGCCGCACGGCCGCCGCCGCCCTCACCGCCGCCCTGCTCGTCCCGCTGTCGGCGTGTTCGAGCGACGACACCAAGAAGGACACCGGCGGGTCCACCGCCTCCGGCTCCGCGAGCGCCGCACCCAAGGCGAACCTGACGGTTCTCGCCGCGGCCTCCCTCACCAACGTCTTCAAGACCGCCGGTGCCGCCTACGAGAAGTCCCACCCGGGTACGAAGATCACCTTCTCCTTCGCCGGCTCGCAGGAGCTCGTGGCCCAGGTCGCCCAGGGCTCCCCCGCCGACGTCCTGGTCACCGCCGACACCAAGAGCATGGACAAGGTCAAGGCCGACACGGGCACCCCCGCGATCATCGCCAAGAACCGGCTCGTCATCGCCACCGGCGAAGGCAACCCGCACAAGGTCGACGAGCTCAAGGACCTCGCCGACACCAAGCTCAAGGTCGTGCTTGCCGCGCCCGAGGTGCCGGCCGGCAAGTACAGCAAGCAGGTCCTCGACGCCCAGAAGGTCACGGTGAAGCCGGTCTCCCAGGAGCCCAACGTGCGCGCCGTCCTCAGCAAGGTCGAGCTCGGCGAGGCCGACGCCGGTCTCGTCTACAAGACCGACGCCGAGAGCGCCAAGGACAAGGTCGACGCCGTCGAGATCCCCGACGGCCAGAACGCCATCGCGAAGTACCCGGCCGCCACGATCAAGGACTCCAAGAACGCCGAGGCCGCCGCCGCCTTCGTCGCCTGGCTGTCCTCGCCCGAGGGCCAGAAGATCCTCCAGGACGCCGGCTTCCAGAAGCCGTAGCGGATCCGGGATCACTCAGGACGCGAGGGGCTGCCCGTCCCGGGGGAACGGGCAGCCCCTCGCCCCTATGTCTTCTCCCTCTCATCGCCACCCGGCCGAGGCGACGGTCGTAGTCCTCTGATTGCCCCGACACCAACGCCCGGAGACTGGGAGAGCCTCATGCCGGAGAACTCGGCCGGCACACGGTCGTGCCCGACGTCGTCGAGTTCTGGCAGGCCGCCGCGCCCCGCGTCCATGTCCGGCTCCGGTACGAGCGGGAGCCGGACGGCTGGCACCGACGTCAGCTCTGGTCCTGACGCCCGGTTCACCAGCGCGAGAGCAATCAGGCGGAAGCAAGCGAGATCTCGGTCGACTTGATCAGGGCGACGACGGAGGAGCCGGCCTTCAGGCCGAGGTCCTCGACGGCGTCCTTGGTGATCGCGGCGGTCAGCCCGCCGCCCTCCACGGAGACCTTCACCGAGCCCATGGCCCCACCGGTCGCCACCTCGGTGACGGAACCCGCGAGCTGGTTGCGGATGGAGATGCCCTCCACCGGGCCGGTCGCGAGGGCGACCTCGGTGGACTTCACCAGTGCCTTGACCGCGGAACCCTCGGCCAGGCCCAGGTCCTTGACCGCGTCGGCGGTGATGGCGGCGGTGATGTTCTGACCGCCGTCCAGGCGCACCTTCACAGACGCCATGGCCTCACCCGTGGTGACGGCGGTGACGGTGCCGGGGAGCTGGTTGCGAATGGACAGGAGGGTCATGGAAACACGCCTCACCAAGCCGGAAACGAACAGTCGTCACTTCTGTGACCTGCGTCTCGATCGACGCTACCGGAAAGAAAATTTCCTTCCGGACCATGCGTCGCATCCACCAGCCGAATGGACGAATTCCCCTTGCTCATTCCATGAAGGGGTCCCGACCTCGCCCTCTCCTGCCCGGCCCATCACTGCCCTGACCTGGGCCTCAACACCCTTCCCCGCTGATCCCGTTCCCCGCACGGAAAGGGTTCCAGGAAATTGCAGATCAGCGGACTTCACAGCAATCGGTGCCGCACATGCGGACTCATGTCTAAGATCACGCACCGGGTACCAGGAGAGTGCGTCCCGATAGGCCGGTCGCCCTGATCGCAATCGGGCTGCTGCCCCTCGTCGAGGCCGGACCTTCGGCCTGCAGCCGAACCGTCGGACCGCCCAGCACACGAACGCATCCGCGAGATCCAATCCGTATTGCTCCTCGCAGATGTGCCCCCTACTCGCAGATTTACCTCTTGGATGATTCTCTGTACGTCAGCCGCCCGCGAGGGCCTCATTCCGTGCCTCAGTCCAATCGCCTCTTCGATGTGAAGCCTGTTTGACTGCTCGCACCGACCCGGCGCGGAGGAGTGGCTCTCGACGCGACGGAAGGCCGGCCAGGAGGCCCCTGCGCGCCGCTCGCGGTGTTCGGCTCACAGGGGCCCTGCCGCGATCGCCCCAAGTGGCTCGAATGCGACGAGTAGGCGATGGTCGGTGGTCGTGGTGCGGGACCCGGCGACGGAGACCCGGGTCGACGTGAGCGCTGCACTCGCCGAAGCCGGACTGACCATCCGGCCCGACGCGCCGGAGGACGACGGGGCACTCACCCCTGACCTGACGGGCGTCGAGGGTGTCAACGTCCTGGGTGCTGGCGGGGCCGGAGGCCGTCGCCGCGGACTCGGGTTCCACCACGCCGACCAAGCACCGGGCCGTCGTACCGACTTCCGCCGCCGACACCGACCCGCTCTTCGCGAAGTGCGACCCTCTCCCGGTCGAGCTGCGCCCGGCAGGCGAACGGTTCCCACCGCCCGCCGGCGCCGCCACCCTGGCCGACTGCGAAGGACGCCCGCAGCAGGCGTTCCGCCTGGGGTCCACGACCTGGGGTGTGCGCTTCCTGGAGGACGCCCCGCTCAGCCGGTCGGGTGAGCACCTGTTGCGCCGGTTCGCTGCACGCGTGGCAGCCCGGGCCGAACACACCGCCACCCGGGCCGCCTTCACACGCTGATCGGCCCCGGGAATCTACGGCGCGCGCCACGGGGCTCCGGCAGGGGGAACGCCCAACTTGCAGTCGTAGGGGCCGATCAATCTGGCCGGAAGGCTTCCACCGGGCGAGGACTTGTGCAATTTTACATGTCACACATCATTGGCCGCGCGTCCCAGCGCGGCCACAACGGCCCCGGAGGCCCCCACAGATGCACCCGTTCCGGATATCGAGAGCCAACGCGCGCAGACTTCCCGCGCTCGGCGCAGCCGTGTTCATCGCGCTCGGCCTGTTCGCGCCGCAGGCCCAGGCCGCCTCCGCCGGCGCCACGACCCCGGCCCGTACGAACTCATCGGGAGCCGCGGCCTCGGCGCCGCGGTCGATCCCGGTGCCCAAGTCGCCCGACGCGATGAGCAACAGCTCCCGCTTCCGTATCTCCGCGCAGGACAGCACCGAGGAATCGGGCCCGGCACCCGCCCCGAAGGTCGCGTCCGTCAAGGTCGGCAAGCAGTCCTCGGCCGCCGCCGCCGACGAGTGCCCCGACCTCGGCGGGGTCGTCAACGCCACGGGCAGCGCCCTCGTCCAGCAGCTCAAGGCTCTCCCCCGGATCAACTGCACCTACCCGCTGTTCGGCCTCACCGGGGAGAACGCGCGCAAGGCCTTCCACGAGGCCCAGATGGTGACCGTCGCCAACGCGCTGCGCGACGCCTCCGCCACGTACGCCGGCACCAACAGTGCCTCCATCGGCCAGTTGGTCCTCTTCCTGCGCGCCGGTTACTACGTGCAGGACAACAACGCGGACGTCGTCGGTGACTACGGCACGGCGCTCGACAGCGCGGCGCGCGGCGCCCTGGACGCCTTCTTCGCCTCCCCGCGCAGCAAGGACGTCACCGACGCCAACGGCGAGATCCTCAACGAGGTCGTCACGTTGATCGACAGCACCCACACGGCCGGCCGGTACGCCGGCGTCGTCAAGTGGATGCTCGGCGGCTACGACGGCACCTGGCCCGGCCAGATGAACCTCGCCATGCAGCACGTCGAGTGGGTCGTCGAGAACGGCTTCAAGGCCAAGGACGACGGCCGCGGCTGGCGGGCCGCCCTCAAGGCCGACCCCACCATCCTCGACACCTGGGCCGGCTTCATCACGCGCAACAGCGCGCAGCTGAACCGCCTGGACGTCGTCAGCAACGTCGGCCGCCACCTCGGCCACGGCCTCGACGTCCCCGAGCTCAAGGACCGGCTCCGGCCGCTGCTGAAGGACCTGATCAACCGCTACCCGAACGTCGGCCCCACCGCGCCGATCACCATGAACCTGGGCTGGTACACGCGCCAGTACGACAGGAACAACTGCGCGGCCTACGGCATCTGCGACCTGGGCGACCGCGTGCTCCCGGCGATCCTGCCGATCCAGCACACGTGCACCCCGGGCCTGAAGATCCGCGCCCAGGACATGTCCCCCGGTCAGCTGGCGAGCACCTGTACCAGCCTGGTCAACCAGGACGCCTACTTCCACCGGATCATCGGCGACAAGGGCGCGATCCCCGGTGACGTGAACACCAACCTGGAGGTCGTCGTCTTCGACGACTACACCCAGTACGCGCTGTACGCCTGGGCCATCTACAACATCGACGTCGACAACGGCGGCATGTACGAGGAGGGCAACCCGGCCGCCGCCGGCAACCAGGCCCGCTTCATCGCCCACGAGGCCCACTGGCTGCGCCCGGACTTCCAGATCTGGAACCTCAACCACGAGTACACCCACTACCTCGACGGCCGCTTCAACATGCACGGCGACTTCGAGGCGGGCATGACCACGCCGACCATCTGGTGGGTCGAGGGCATCGCCGAGAACATCTCGTTCGGCTACCGGGGCGAGCGCAACGCCGACGCGATCGCCGAGGCCCGCAAGAACACGTACAAGCTCAGCGACCTGTTCGACACCGTCTACGGCCAGGACGAGGACCCCGAGGTCAACTCGAACCGGGTCTACCGCTGGGGCTTCCTCGCGGTCCGCTACATGCTCCAGGCGCACCCCGCCGACGTCGAGACCGTGCTCAACAAGTACCGCGCCGGTGACTGGACCGGGGCCCGCACCTTCCTCAAGCAGACCATCGGCACCCGCTACGACGCGGACTTCGCGACCTGGCTGACGACCACCTGCGCGACCGCCGACTGCGGTCCGCTGCCGGACGCCGCCGCGACCGCGTCCGCCCCGCTCTGCACCATCAGCGACCCCCGTCAGTTCGACAAGAACTGTCGCCGGGACAATCTCGCGGCCGCCGCCGGCAACTACAGCTACCACTTCGTGTACCTGCCCGCCGGCGTCAAGCAGCTGACCATCACCAGCAGCGGCGGCACCGGCAACGCCGACCTGTACTACGGCGGCAGCAGCTGGGCCACCACCGGCAGCTACCAGGCCAAGTCCACCAACGCCGGCAACGGCGAGACCCTGACGATCGACAACCCGCCGTCCGGCTGGGTCTACTTCAGCCTCGCCGCCGCACAGGACTTCAGCGGTGTGAGCCTCTCCACGCAGTCCAGGTAATCCGGTACGCCGGGGCCGGACCCAGCCGGCCGGCCCCGGCGAACGCTCCACCATGTTCGCCGAAATGAGTGGTTTCGGAGACGATGTCCCCACCTGCGACCTGCCTCTGTTACGTTGCGTGACGAGTCGTCACAACAATGTTCGAGGCAGTTCGAGCGGCAGGAGGGTTCGGCATGGTCACGGTTCGGCTGGGTCTCACCCATGCGCTCCTGCTGGCACTGGTCCTTCTCGTCGGTCCGGAGTCCTTGCCCGCTAACTCGGCGGCGGATGGCCGTCCCACCGTGGAAGCGACGGCCACCTCGGCGTCGGCATCGGCCCGGTCGACCGGTCGACGGGCGGAAGTCGTCGCCGAACGCACGACGACAGGGCAGGTCTTCGCCAATCCGGACGGAACCTTCACCCTCGAACAGCACCTCCGGCCGGTCCGCGCCCGCGACGCATCCGGCTGGCGCGATCTCGACACCACCCTGCGCGCCGGACCCGACGGATCGGTCGCGCCGCTGGGAACCACCGCCGCTCTCGCCTTCTCAGGCGGTGGCACCGCCCCGCTCGTCCGCTACGAGGCCGGCGGCGGACGGCTGGAGCTGAGCTGGCCGAAGCCACTGCCCCGGCCCGAACTGACCGGGGACACCGCCACGTACCGGGCTGTCCTGCCCGGCGTGGACCTCGGCGTCCGGGCGACCACGGACGGGTTCTCCCACGTGCTCGTCGTGCGTGACCGGTCGGCGGCGAGCAATCCGGCATTGGCGGAGCTCCGCTTCGGCCTGCGGACCGAGGGGCTCGCCGTCACCACCGACGCGGCCGGGAACCTCACCGCCGCCGACAGGAGCGGCCGTCCGGTGCTCCGCGCGCCCGCGCCGCAGATGTGGGACGCGACGGAAGACGATCTCGCCGGCCCGCACGCACCCGGCAAGGCCGCCGCCGGCCATCGGGCGACGATGCCGGTGAAGGTGACCGATACGACCCTCACTCTCTTCCCCGACAGGAAGCTGCTCTCCGACCCGCACACCCGGTTCCCGGTCACCATCGACCCCGAGTGGTCGTCCGGCCCGGGCGGCTGGGCGCTGGTCTACGGCGTGCCGGAGGGATACCGGAACCAGTCGTACTGGCTCGGGGACGGCGACGGCATCGCCAAGGTGGGGTACAGCACGTGGGAGCGCCCGACGGTGCTCGCCCGGTCGTTCTTCCAGTACGACCTCCGGGCGCTGGCCGGGAAGCAGGTGGTGCGGGCGGAGTTCAACGTCTTCGAGTCCTACGCGCCCTCGTGCTCGCCCCGGGGCGTCGAGTTGTGGCAGACCGGTGTCGTCGAACCGTGGACGACCTGGGAGAACCAGCCGCCCGGCATCCGGAATCTGGGCACCCAACACGTCGCGCACGGCTACTCGGCGTCCTGCCCGGCCAACTGGATCGGCTTCGACGTCACCCCGGCGGCGGTCGACGCCGTGGGCGGCGCGTCGTTCGTGACCCTGATGCTGCGGGCCGAGGACGAGGGAGACAGGTACGCCTGGAAGAAGTTCCGCACCGACCCGTCGCTGATCGTCACCTACAACTCCTTCCCCGACCCGCCGGAGCGGCTGTCCGCCGGAGACCTCGGCTGCGGGCTGCAGCCCCACGAGCCGTACACGCGGAGCGCCACCCCCGTCCTGTGGGCCACCGTGGCGGATCCCGACCGGGGGCCGCTGGCCGCGGAGTTCGAGTGGTGGGTGCGCGGTGATCACCGGGTGGACTCCCGTACGACCGTGATGCAGGAGTCCGGTACGCCGTTCTCGGTGACGATCCCGCCCGGGACGTTCACGGACGGCAGCAGGGTCGGCTGGCGGGTACGCGGCTGGGACGGCCGGGTGCACGGTCCCTGGTCCCCGTGGTGCGACCTGACGGTCGACCAGACCGCGCCCCGGAAGCAGCCGGTGGTCACCTCCGCCGTGTACCCGCCCGACGAGCTGGGCGGCGGCGTGGGCCGGACCGGCGGCTTCACGCTGTCGACGGACGGCGATCCGGACATCGTGCGCTTCCGGTACGGCCTGGTCACTCCCCCGACGCGGGAGGTCGCGGTGGTCGACGGAAAGGCCGTGGTGGAGGTGACGCCCGGCCGGGGCGAGCCGCACGACCTGTACGTCGTCGGTGTGGACCGCGCGGGCAACGAAAGCCGCCCGACGACGTACCACTTCCTCGTCCGCACCACCCGCTTCCCACCGGTGCACCATTGGCGGATGGACGGGCGGCTGTCCGCCACCACGGTCCCGGACGCCGTCGGATCGGGAGCGGACGGGACCCTCACGCCCGGCCCGACGGGCTGGACCACCGGGCGGCAGGGGGACGCCGTACGCTTCGACGGCCTCACCGGCCATGTCGCCATGGGCGAGCGGTCCACCGTGCACACCGGAGGCAGCTTCTCCGTCGCCGCCTGGGTGAGGCTGGACCGGCTCGACGGGCCCTGGCGGACGGCGGTCAGCCAGGACGGTGTCCGCGCCAGCGGGTTCTACCTGCAGTACCGCAGCGACACCCGGCAGTGGGCCTTCACCGTCCCGGTGTCGGACACGGACCACTTCGGCGGCGACCGGGTGTCCTCGGACATCCCCGTGCGCGCGGGTGTGTGGACCCATCTCGCCGGGGTGTACGACGCGGGCGAACAGCTGATCAAGCTCTACGTCGACGGCCGGTTCGCCGGGCAGGCCGAGCACCGCTCCCCGTGGCACGCGAGCGGACAGGTACAGATCGGCCGCGGCCGGTTCAACGGTGCGCCGGTCGACCCCTGGCCCGGCGCGCTGGACGAGGTCCGGCTCTACGACCGGGTGCTGAGCGACGGCCGGGTACACACCGGAGACCGGGTCGCGGTCGACAGCGACATCCACGCGCTCGCCACCGGAACGTCCGTCGAGGAAGGACGCTGGACGTTCGAGGAGAACACCGCCGACAGCGCCGCGGACTCCTCAGGCATGCGCCGGCACGGCGAGCCGCAGGGCGGTGCGGCGTGGGCTCCCGGGCACGGCGGCGGCAGCGCGGTGGCGCTCGACGGCGTCGACGACCACGTCGGCACCGCCGGACCGGCGGTGCGCACGGACGGAAGCTTCACGGTCAGCGCGCGGGTCCGGCCGAGCGGGCAGGCCACGGCCCCGATGACCGCGGTGAGCCAGGACGGGGACCGTGTCAGCGGCTTCCAGCTCGGCTACGACGGACCGCGCCGGCGTTGGGCGTTCACCATCGCCGGGTCCGACGCCGACGACCCCGTACGGTACGAGGCCTCCGCCCCGGCCGGGGCGGTGTCGAGCGAGTGGACCCACCTCGCCGGGGTGTACGACGCCTCGGCCGGGGAGCTGCGGTTGTACGTGAACGGCACGCTCCAGGCGGTGGGGCGTGACGGTGAGCACCGGCACCACGCCTCGGGAGCCTTGCGGATCGGCCGGGCCAAGGAGCGCGGAGCCGCGGCGGAGCACTGGGCCGGATCGGTCGACGACGTCCGGGTGCACTCCGGGGTGCGTACCCCGGGTCAGATCGCGGAAGAGGCCGCGGACCCCCAGGAGGGCCGGCCCTTCGCCCGCGACGGGCTGAACCGCTACCTCGGACACAACGGCGAGCACGTCACCACCGGTGGCCCGGGCAGCGGCGGTCTCGCTCCGCCCGGCTACCACATGGAGCACGAGCTCGGCTGGTTCGCACCGGCGGGCGCGCCGGACACCACTCTCCTCTACTCCTGTCTGACGGGTGAGGACCAGTTCACCTCCGTCGACGCCCGGTGCGAGGGACACCGTCGTCTGGCCGTCCTCGGCCCCGTGTACCGGAACGCGCCGGCCGGCGAGGCGACCGTGGCGCTGTACCGGTGCCGCACCACGGCCGGCGAGCACTTCGACTCCTGGCACCCCGGATGCGAGGGCCAGGAGACCGAGTTCCTCCTGGGCCATGTGCGGGCGTACGCACCGCTGGTGCGCCACGTACAACCGGACCGGCCGGGCGACCACTGGAGCAGCGTGGGCGGTGTCCCCTCCGGCTATCGGGCGGAGGGCCGCATCGGTGTCCTCTCCTTGGTCGAACGGCCCGACACCCGACCGTTGTACGCCTGCCTGGACGGCGTGGACGCGTTCAGTTCCCTCGCCGCGGACTGCGAGGGGGCCCGGCAGGTCCGGCTGCTCGGATGGATCCGTACGCGGGCACTGCCCGACGAGACGGGCTACGAGCTCAGACGCTGCCGGGTGACCTCCACCGGGGAGCGCTTCGATTCGACCGACGCGTCGTGCGAAGGCCAGACCGTCGACATGTCGCTGGGGCACCTGCTGCGCCGGCTCTGAACACCCCACCGCCCGGACCACCCGACTGATGACCGATGGCCACTGACCTTGGCCGCACACGCTGGATCGGAGAACTGCGATGGACCGGGCCGTTGCGATGCGACGCAGGCCGCGGACACGGCACCGTGCCCGCGCGACCGTTCTGGCCGCCGTGTTGCTGAGCTCCCTGCTCGCCGCCCTGCCGGCGGATGCCGGTCAGCTGTTGCCGGACAGGGCTCGACGGGGAACGCCCAGCCCCGTGCAGTACGACGCGCCGGTCGAGGTCACCCCGGTGAAAGTGCGGCCGATCGCGCCGGATCCGGCCGCCGCCGCCCAGCAGAGGGGCACTCCGCCGGTGGCCTGGCCCGCGGCCGAGGCCGCGGACGTGGATCTGCCGGCCTGGTCGTCGGACGGCCTGCCCGGCCTCGTCCACGCGGGCCGGACTCCGGTGTGGATCGGCCAGGTGGACCCCGCGCTCGACGCCCCTTCGCCCTCCGAGGTCGGCGTCACGGTGCTCCCCCGTGAGTCGGCCGTCGACGCCGGACTGCCCGCCGCCCTGCTGTTCGACCTGCGCGCGGCAGACCGCGGGAGCGACTCCGCCTCGGTGGCCGTGGAAGTGGACTACTCCTCGTTCCGTCATGCCTTCGGCGGGGACTGGGCCGCCCGGCTCCGGCTGGCCGCCCTCCCGCCCTGCGCGGCCCGGACCCCGCGACGCGCGGAGTGCCGCACTCTGACACCGGTCCCCACCCGCAACGACCTCGCGGCGGGCCGGGTCGCGGCGCGGCTGGACCTCTCCGGGCCCTCCACCCGGTTCGCGCTGGCGGCGACCCCTGAGGGGGCGACCGGCGACTACAAGGCCACTCCCCTGTCGCCGTCGGCGACTTGGCAGGTCTCGACGAACAGCGGGACGTTCGGCTGGACCTACCCGATGCGCGTTCCGCCGGTCCCGGGCGGCCTCCAGCCCACGGTCTCGCTGAGCTACTCGACCGGCGCGGTCGACGGACGGGTCGCCGCCTCCAACAACCAGCCGTCCTGGATCGGCGAAGGGTGGGACCTCTGGCCCGGTTACATCACGCGGTCGTTCGCCTCCTGCTCCCACGACATCAGCGACGAGCGCAAGAAGACCGGCGACCTGTGCTGGGCCGGTGACCACCATGTGTCGATGGTGAACGGCGGCCGCGCGACCGAGTTCGTCCACGACGGGTCGGGCGCGTGGCGGCCGAAGGACGACGACGGCTCCAGGATCGAGCTGCTCACCGGTGCCTCCAACGACGACAAGTTCGGCGAGCACTGGAAGGTGACCACGGCGGACGGCACCCAGTACTTCTTCGGGTCCCGCCCGGAGCGCCGGTCCACGTGGACGGTCCCGGTGTTCGGCAACGACGCGGGTGAGCCCTGCCACACCGGCACGTTCGCCTCCTCGTGGTGCCCGCGGGCGTGGCGCTGGAACCTCGACCACGTCGTCGACCGGCACGGCGGCACGATCTCGTACCACTACGGCAAGGAGACCAACTCCTACGGCCTGAACATGGCCAAGGCGAAGGCCGAGTACACCAGGGGCGGTCAGCTGGAGCGGGTCGAGTACGGCACCAGGGAGGGCGTGGAGGGACCCGCCCCCGCCCGCGTCCTCTTCGAGTCGGCCGACCGGTGCGCACCGCAGGCGGACTGCGCGCAGCACACTCCGCAGAGCTATCCCGACGTGCCCTGGGACCAGGACTGTGCGGCGACGGCCGCGGCATGCCCGGAGAAGTACGCGCCCACCTTCTGGACCACCAAGCGGCTCGCCAAGGTCACCACCCAGGTCCGCGGCGACTCCGGCTACTCCGACGTCGACTCGTGGTCGCTGAATCACCTCTTCCCGCTTCCGGGTGACAGGACCAGCCCGGCACTGTGGCTGAGCGACGTCACGCACACGGGGCTGGCGGGCGGACGCACGAGCGTGCCGCCCGTCGAGTTCCACGGCGAGGCGCTGCCCAACCGCGTCGACTCCAGCCCCGACGGACTTCCGCCGCTGAACAAGTTCCGCCTCCACGCGGTGCACAACGAGGCCGGCGGTGTGCTGAGTCTCGGTTACGCGCCGGCGAACTGCCGGGCCTCGGCCCTGCCCACCGCCGAGACCAACACGCTGCGCTGCTTCCCGGTCCACTGGGCGCACGAGCAGGGACAGGCGCGGGACGACTGGTTCCACAAGTACGTCGTCTCACAAGTCGTGCAGACGGACCGGGCCGAGGGCGCGCCGAGTCAGGTGACCACCTACGACTACCTCGACGGCGGCGCGTGGCGCTACAACGACAACGAACTGATCCCGCGGGAGCGCCGGACGTGGTCCCAGTGGCGGGGCTACGGCAGGGTGCTGGAGCGCAAGGGGGACCCGACCGATCCGGGCGTGGCGCGCACGGAGAAGGAGTTCCGCTACTTCCGGGGCATGCACGGAGACCGGCTCGACCCGGCCGGGGGCACCAAGCCACCCGTGCAGCTGGAGGACACGGACGGCCGCCTGGTCGAGGACTCCGAAGGCCTCCAGGGCTTCCTCCGCGGGGAGATCACCCGCCGGGGGCCGGGCGGGCCGGTGGTCACCGACGTCATCACGGACGCCTGGCGCAAGCAGACCGCGAGCCTCGGCAGCCGGACCGCCGTGATGGTCCGGCCGAGCCGGGTGGTCACCAAGACGGCGCTCGACGAGGGCCGGTGGCGGCGTGCCGAGCGGCACACCCGCTACGACGAGCACGGTCTGGTCTCCGAGACCGACGACCTCGGGGACACCGCGACGGCCACCGACGACCGCTGTGTGCGCACGAGTTACGCCCGCAACACCACGAGCTGGCTGCTGTCGCCGGTGAGCCGTACCGAGACGGTGGCCGTCTCGTGCGGTACGCCCGCCCGCTACCCCGAGCACGCCGTGTCGGACGAGCGCACCTTCTTCGACGGAGGCGCGTTCGGTGCCCCGCCGACCGCCGGTGACCCGACCAGGACCGAGCGGGTCGTGTCGTACCGCGACGGTGTTCCCGAGTACGCCGTCAAAGAGCAGGCCCGGTACGACGTCCACGGCCGGGCGGTGGAGACGACCGACGCGCTCGGCCGGCGGACCACCACCGTCCATACGCCGGCGACCGGACCGGCGCTCAGCACCACCGTCACCGATCCGCTGGGCCACACGACCACCACCGACCTGCGGGTCGAGTGGGGCGAGCCGCAGACCGTGACCGATGCCAACGGCCGCCGCACCGATCTGTCGCACGACCCGCTGGGCCGGCTGACCTCGGTGTGGAAACCGGGCCGGGCCAAGGCCTCCGAGGAACCGCACACGCGGTTCCGGTACCTCCTGCGCAAGGACGGGGCGAGCGCCGTCACCACGGAGAAGCTCGTCGGCTCCGGGGACTACACCTCCGAGGTCGCCCTGTTCGACGGTCTGCTGCGGCCTCGTCAGACGCAGAAGCCGGCCTGGGGCGGCGGCCGGGTCGTCACCGACACCCGGTACGACTCGCGCGGGCTCGTCGTGCTCACCAACAAGCCGTACAACACGACCGGACAGCACGGCCCCGACCTGGTCGAGGCCGACCCCATCGCGGTGCCGTCACAGGTGCTCACCGAGTACGACGGCGCCGAGCGGGTGACCGCCTCGGTCGCCAGGACTCCCGGCCGCGAGTGGCGGACCGTCACCCGCCACCACGGGGACCACACGGAGGTCGTCCCGCCGAGCGGCGGCACCACCACGTCCACGTACACCGACGCCAGGGGCCGCACCACCCAGCTGCGGCAGTTCCACGGCGCCGAGCCGCTCGGCGCCCACGACGCCACCGCCTACACCTACACCAAGGGCGGCGAGACCGAGACGGTCACCGACGCCGGGGGCAACATCCTGCGGTACGTGTACGACCTGGCCGGCAACCGCGTCGAGACCCACGACCCGGACAAGGGCACCACCCGGATGACCTACGACGCCGCCGGGCAGCTGCGCACCCGCACCGACTCGCGCGGGAAGACGACCGTCCACTCCTACGACGCCCTGGGCCGGCGGACCGCCGTCCGTTCCGGCTCGGAGACCGGACCGCTGCTCGCGGAGTGGACGTACGACACCGTCCCCGATGCGAGCGGGCGCCCCCTCAAGGGCCTGCTCGCCTCCTCCGTCCGCCACACCGACGACGGTGCCTACCGCACGCTCGTGACCGGGTACGACGCCGGGAACCGGACCACCGGCACGGTGCTGACCCTGCCCGAGGCCGAGGCGGGCCTGCCGCGCAGCTACGAGACGGTCACCGCCTACAACCCCGATGGCAGCCTGGCCGGCAGGCGCCTGCCCCGGGTCGGCGACCTGCCGGCGGAGAGCCTGGTGTACCGCTACGACGCGCTCGGTCTCCTCAAGTCGCTGACCTCGTCGGCCGGCGAGTACGTCACGAACATGCACTACACGGCGTTCGGGGAGCCCGCCCGGCTGTCGCAGGGCACGGAGGGCGCCTCGCTGTGGCAGAGCACGTACTACGAGCCCGGCACGCGCAGGATCGAGCGCACGCTGACGGAGCGGGAGAGCGGTTCGCTCAAGGTCGACGAGACGACCTACGGGTACGACCCGATCGGCAACGTGACCCGGATCCGCAGCGACGCCCCGGACGGCCTGGACACCCAGTGCTTCGCCCATGACCACCTTCGGCGCACGAAGGAGGCGTGGACGCCGTCCGGGGACTGCCAGGGTGCACCGGGAAGCACCGTCGGCGGGCCCGCGCCCTACTGGGCCGGCTTCACCTACGACCCGGCGGGCAACCGGCGCACCGAGACCCGGCACGGTCTCGCCGGCGCGGCCGACACGGTCCGGACCTACCACTACCCGGAGCCGGGTTCGGCCCAGCCGCACACCGTCCGGTCGGTGACCACGACCGGTCCCTCGGGAACGGCGGCCACGGGCTCGGGTTCCGGTTCCGGGGCCCTCGACGAGCAGACGCAGGTCTACGCGTACAGCCCCACCGGAGCCACCACGCTGCGGCCGGGCCCTTCCGGCACGCCCCAAGAGCTCACGTGGGACGTGGAGGACCGCTTGGCCTCCGTGGAACAGGACGGGCGGACGACCTCGTACGTCTACGACACCGAAGGGGTCCGGTTGATCACGCGGGATGCCGGCGGGCGTTCCCTCCACCTGCCGATCGGCGAACTGCGAGCGGACGCCGACGGCCGGCTGCGCGGGACCCGTTACTACGCGGACGGCAAGGACCGCACGATCGCGGTCCGGGTGGGCGCGCGCGTCAGCTACCAGGTCAGCGATCTGCACGGGACGGGCACCCTCGCCGTCGACGCGGCGAGCCTGGCGCCGACCCGCCGGAGGCTCGACCCGTTCGGACTTCCCCGGCAGGCCGCCGCCGGGCCGGACGCCGCGCAGCCTGCGCTGCCGGGCCGCCGTGGCTTCGTCGGCGGTACCGAGGACGCCGTCACCGGGCTCACGCGGCTCGGCGCCCGCGACTACGACCCCGGGACCGGCAAGTTCCTGTCGGTCGACCCGATGGTCAATCCGATGGACCCGCAGTCCCTGAACGGCTTCGCCTACTCGAACAACAATCCGGCCAGCTTCAACGACAGCACCGGCTTGATGATCTGCGCGCTGGTCGACGCTCCCGGCGGTGCCCGCTGCATCATTTCCGGTCTGACCCGCCCGCCGCTGAGGATCGAGAACGTGCCTCCGTCGTCGAGGGACGGGCACCGCTGCCTCGGGCCGCTGCGCTGCGACAGCCCTCTGGACAGGAAGTCCGGCATCTTCGGGAGCATGGACCTCTGCTCCGAGCGGGCGTCGGCCTACGCCGTGGGCTGCGCCGCCACGCGCAACCGCGACCGGGAGGCCCGGCAGGAGGCCGAGAAGCAGCGGCGCGCCCGCGAGGCCGCCGAGCAGCGCGAGGCCGCCCGTCGGAACATGCAGGGAAGCATCATGGAGTGCACGTCCTTCTCCGTCTCGCTCATCATCGTCGGCTTCGGCTTCGAGTACTGCAGCGGCCATGACTCCGCCGGACCTGGCGGAAGCGTCTCCGTGAAGTTGTCGGGCGGCTGGGGACTGCCGGGCGTCAGCGTCGCGAAGACCGTCAAGGGCAGCGAGGGCGACATCGACCCGCCCGGGACGCTGACCATCAGCAAAGACCTCTCGGCGACCACCGGCCACCTGGGCATCGGACTCGACGGCTCCCTCACGACGTCGACCCGCGACGGCTCGCTCACCGGCGGCACCGGGATGTCCTGGGGAATCGGAGGCCCACGGGTGTCGGCGGGCGTGGAGTTCGGCTGGAGCTTCCGCTGACCGAGGACGACTCCGGCCCTGAACCGAGGCAAGCTCGGTGCAGGGCCGGAGCCTTGGTCTGCGGGTCACGTCAGAGGTGGGCCTAGTCGAACGGGTCCAGCGTGATGTAGGCCTGTCGCGGATCGCCGTCGTGCACCAGGGACTCGTGTGCGCCGACGTCGTCGAAGGCGAAGCCGTACGCCTTGCCGTCGGCCATCTGGGCGTGGATCTTGCGGGAGTAGTGGTTGGTCACCGCGTCCTTGTAGAAGCCGGCCGACGAGGTGTCCGGCTGGTTCGGGTTGGTGAGCAGGGTGGAGCGGTTGTAACCCGCGCAGAGCGTGCGGGAGATGGGGCCGCGCACCTGGTCGTTCGGGGCGTCGAGGAGCTTGTAGCAGCCGAAGACGCTGTCGGAGTCGGGCTTCTGGAAGGAGGTGACGACGGCCCCCGCGCTGTTGGTGAAGTTCATGACGTTGCCCGAGACCCGGCCGTGGTACTTCACCGAAGGTTGGTTCGCGAAGGGCGTCACGGTCAGGGTCGAGGTGGCGTACTTGGTCCAGACGCGGTTGATGTAGTCGTTCATCACCCCCGAGGGCAGCGCGCCGGCCTCGATGCCGTGGCCCGGGGCCAGGGCGCGCAGCACGGTGCCGTCGGCGCGGGTCTGGATGAGGTTGGCCCAGCCTCCGGGCTGGCCGCGCAGTGCGTCGTAGAAGCCGCGGTAGCCGCCCGGCTTGAGGCGGCCCGTGTTCGCGACGGTGCCGTCGGGGCGCTTGACGCCGACGGCGTACGGCGCGGAGACCATGTCGACCTGGGTGCTGTTGATCCACAGGCCCGAGTCGTTGAGGGTGTACTCGGACCAGTTGAACAGGATGTTCCTGTTGGGATCGCTGGGGTTCTGCACCGCGGGCTGGACCAGGCCGCCCGTCGCCAGTTTGAAGACCAGCTTCTGGCCGTAGCTGAAGTAGATCCGGCCCGAGAACTTCGGCATCCGGATGGTGATCGAGCGGCCGGTGGCCGGGCCGGTGATGGCGGCGTCGGGTGCGGGCACGGGCGTGGAGCCCCCGGCCGGCCACGGGTGGAAGGTGCCGTTGGCGTCCGCCCACCCCTGCCGGCCGGTCGAGAGCTCGGTGCCGAGGTTGTAGACGTAGACCTGCTCGCCACGGGCCGAGTTGTTCGTGAAGGTGAGCGGGATCGTCGCGGGGACGGCGGCGGAGGCCGGGTCCGGGTCGGAGGCTCCGACGACGGTGACGGTGGCGCCGATCAGCGCGGCGGCGGCCAGGGGGATGAGCCGGATGCGGGTGCGCCTGTGCCGTGGGGACATGAGGGCTCCTCGGAGGTGGGGACTCCGTGCTGGGGGACGTGAGCTCGTGAGAGCGCTCTCAAGAGTGGCGAAGATGGCCTGGACCTGTCAATGAATCAGGCGGTGGCCGGGCAGAAAGACCGTGCCCACAACGCACAAATACGGTGGGTCAGCGGTCAATTCGGGAGGCGAGCCGAAAGCGCGTCAGGGGGCGAGCGGTCAGAGCGACGGCCGGTCGAGCGCTCAGCGCGACAGTCGGTCGAGCGGTCAGCGCGACAGTCGGTCGAGCGCGGCGAGCACCGGCGCGACCCCGTCCTCCGCGGCCAGGCGGTCGGCCAGCGCGCGGGCACGCACACAGTGGGATTCGTCCGTCGTGGCCCGGTGCAGGGCCCCGGCCAGGGCCCCGGAGGTGAGACGGCGCAGCGGCACCACCCCGGGCGCGGTGCCCAGCGCGGTCAGCCGGGACGCCCAGAACGCCGCGTCGAACTGGACCGGCACCGGAACGCTCGGCACCCCGGCCCGCAGGACGGCGCCGGTCGTGCCCGCCCCCGCGTGGTGGACGACGGCGGCCGTCCGCGGGAACAGCAAGGAATGCGGTACTTCGTCGACGGTCAGGATGTCGTCGCCCACGGCACCCAGTCCTGCCCAGCCCCGCTGGACGATCCCCCGCACCTTCGCCGCGCGCAGCGCGGTGACGATCTCGCGGCTCACGCGCTCGGGATCAGGAACGGTGGCGCTGCCCAGGCCGACGAAGACCGGTCGGGGCCCGGCGGCGAGGAAGTCCTCCAGTTCCCGGGACAGCTGCCCGGTCTCGTGCGGCCACCAGTACCCGGACACCTCAAGGCCGGCAGGCCAGTCCCGGGGCCGGGGGACGACGAGCTCGCTGTAGCCGTGAAGCACCGGCCGCACACGCCGAGTCCGGAACCTGCCCGCCGTCACGAGCCCGTGCCGCCGCCCCAGTGACCGTACGGCGTCGGAGAACAGCACCTCCACCGACGTCATGACGACCCGTCCGCTCAGCCGGTTCCCCACCGCGCCCAGGGACCTCGCCCCCAGGACCGGAGCGGGGAACTCCCCGGTCGGATGCAGCGGCTGAAGGTGCAGCCCCAGGGCGGGCACCGACAGGCCATCGGCGATGGCGTACCCGAGCGGCCCCAGCGACCCGCTGACCAGCAGGACCTCACCCTCCCGCGCCACGTCCACCAGCGCCGCCGTCATCTCGTCGGCCGCTCCCCGGGCCATGGACGCCAGCCGTACGAGCTTTCCCGCGCCGGTCCTGGCGTCATTCAGCCGTCGGCCCCGCGCGGAGTGCAGCTCGGCACGGGGGTCGATCGGCAGCGGACGGAACCGCACCCCCGACCCTGCCACCAGCGGCTCGAACACCCCGTGCGCGGCCAGCGTCACCTCATGCCCGGCCCGTACGAGACCGGCACCCAGACCCGTGAACGGCGCGACGTCGCCCCGCGACCCCGCCGTCATCATCACGATGCGCACGCCGCCAGTGTGCCCCACCCGATACCGGCCGAGCGCCGTGCTCGGCCGGATTGCCTATGCTCCCTGTGTCCGGCAGTGCTGTGCCCGGGCTTCCGGCGGAGAGTGATGAGGCTGCGATGAGTGAACCGACGAAACCCGAGGTCAACGTTCCGGAGGGGGACGCTCCGACGGAGCTGACCGTTCGGGACCTGGTCGTCGGGGACGGAGCCGAGGCGAAGCCGGGCACGGTCGTCCGGGTTCACTACGTCGGCGTCACGTTCGAGTCCGGCAAGGAGTTCGACGCCTCCTGGGACCGGGGCCAGCCGTTCAAGTTCGCCCTGGGCGGCGGCAGGGTCATCAAGGGCTGGGACCGGGGGGTGCGGGGGATGAAGGTCGGCGGTCGGCGCGAGATCATCGTTCCCCCGCGTCTCGGCTACGGCAAGCAGTCGCCCTCGCCGTTGATCCCTGCGGGTTCGACCCTGGTCTTCGTGGTGGACCTGCTGTCCGTCGCCACCTGAGGCAGGCGTGCCGGAAGCCCGGCCGCCTTCGCTCTCCGCGAGGATCGCACCGTATCGACCGATGAGTTTCCGGCGGCCCAGCGGTCTGCCCTGCATGGAGAACACGTCACTCACGGAACCGATCGATCTCGGAGCGGCCGCGGAGCGCGTCGCCCGGCTCGCGGAGGGCGTCGACGACGCGCGGCTCGACGACCCGACGCCCTGCCCCGAGTACGCGGTACGGGAACTGCTCGGCCATCTCACCGGGCTCGGCGTCGCCTTTTGCGACGCGGCTCGCAAGCAGGTCGGGCCGACGACCGGCACACCGCCCGGCTCGTCCCGTCCGGTGCTCGCGGACGACTGGCGGGCGGCCCTGCCGAAGGTGCTGGACGAACTGGCCGCCGCCTGGCGCGAGCCGGGCGCCTGGGAGGGGGACACACAGGCGGGCGGGATCGACCTGCCGGCCGCCGTCATGGGGCGGATCGCGCTCGACGAGCTGCTGATCCACGGCTGGGACCTGGCGCGGGCCACCGGTCAGGCGTACGAGGTGAGCGAGGAGGAGCTACGAGTTTCCGAGGCTCTGCTGACTCCGACCGACGACGCCTCCGACGACGGGTTCTTCGGCCCCGTCGTCGCGGTACCGGACGGCGCTCCCCTGCTCGACCGCGTGATCGGCCTCAGCGGCCGCCGACCCGACTGGCACCCGGCCTGAGACACGGCCATGCGGCGATCGGCCTGGACGGATCCGGCGCTGGCCTTCCCGCACCTGTGGTGTCGGAACGGACGGCCGCCGAAGGCGCGCGGGAGCACCCGGGCGCCTTCGGCGGAGTCGTCACCGCTCCGGCGGCCGTCGCGTTCGACCGGCCGGGATACGCGGCCGGACGCCGCGACGGGTTCCGTCAGGCCTTCCGTTGCATGGAACGGCGCGCCGGGTTGCCCTGTTCGGCCGCCTTGGGATCCTTCTCGTCGGCCTTGGTCCGGACGCCCTGGGCGATGCGCTTGCCGAGGGTCCCGTCGATGTTCGTCCAGTAGGCGAAGGCACGCTCCAGGACGGGCTCGGTGACGCCGTTGAGAAGGTGGCCGACGACGTTGTCCACCAGGCGGTCGCGGGCCTCGTCGTCCAGGACCTCGCGCACGAGAGTGCCGGGCTGGCCCCAGTCGTCGTCCTCGGCGTGGGAGACGTAGGCCGCCCGGGTGATCTCGCCGTCCGCCGCCCAGCTGGGCGGAGTCCCGTGGCGGGCGGTGTCGGCGGCCGGGCCGCCCTTGGAGTTCGGGGCGTAGACCGGGTCCGTCGTCTTGCGGTAGGCCATCGCGCCGTCCTTCGAGTACGTGTGGACGTCGACGACGGGCGCGTTCACGGGCAGCTGCTGGTAGTTGCCGCCGATGCGGTGGCGGTGGGCGTCCGCGTACGAGAACAGCCGGGCCAGCAGCATCCGGTCGGGGCTGGGTCCGATGCCGGGGACGAGGTTGTTGGGCTGGAAGGCGGCCTGCTCGATCTCGGCGTGGTTGTCGGTCGGGTTGCGGTCGAGCGTCATGCGGCCCACCGGGATGAGCGGGTAGTCCCCGTGCGGCCAGACCTTGGTGAGGTCGAAGGGGTTGAACCGGTACTCCGCGGCCTTCTCGTACGGCATGACCTGCACGTGCAGGGTCCAGCTCGGGAAGTCGCCGTCGCGGATGTGCTCGAAGAGGTCGCGCGTGTGGTAGTCCGTGTCGACGGCCGCCATCTGGTCGGCCTCGTGCTGGGTGAAGAACTCGATGCCCTGATCGGTCTTGAAGTGGTACTTCACCCAGAACCGCTCGCCGGACTCGTTGATCCACATGTAGGTGTGGGACGTGTAGCCGTTCATGTGGCGCCAGGAGCGCGGGATGCCACGGTCCCCCATCAGCCAGGTGACCTGGTGGGCGGACTCCGGGGAGAGCGTCCAGAAGTCCCACTGCATGTCGTGGTCGCGCAGGTTGTTGTCCGCGCGGCGCTTCTGGGACCTGATGAAGTGCTGGAACTTCATGGGGTCCTTGACGAAGAACACCGGCGTGTTGTTGCCGACCATGTCGTAGTTGCCTTCGCTGGTGTAGAACTTCACCGCGAAGCCGCGCGGGTCGCGCCAGGTGTCCGGGCTGCCGCGCTCGCCGGCGACGGTGGAGAAGCGGGCGACCAGATCGGTGCGGGTGCCGGGCTGGAACAGCGCCGCCTTGGTGTAGCCGCTGACGTCGTGGGTGACCTCGAAACGGCCGAACGCGCCGCTGCCCTTGGCGTGCGGCTGGCGCTCCGGGATCCGTTCGCGGTTGAACTGCGCCATCTGCTCGATCAGGTAGGCGTCCTGCATCAGGATCGGACCACCCGGGCCCACGGTGAGCGAGTGTTCGTCGCTCTCCACCGGGGCACCGGAATCGGTCGTGGTGGCGGGTCGGCTGTCGGTCATCGCTCGTACTGCCTTTCCTCGCGTCGGGCGGTAACGCGCCCCTCGATCGGGGGGCCTCGGGTGCGGGCGGGCGCGCGACAGCGGGGCGGCTGTCCTCGCCGCCCCGCACACACACGTCCCACCCTGCGCCCACTCGCCCGGGGCCACCACCGGAGGCCGGGCATCGCCCCTCTCCACAGCGGGCGGAAAGGAGTCGTGCGCCGAGGGCGAGGGCGGTACCGCCGTCGCCCACCGGCGCCGTGTCCACGCCGACCGGTCAGGCGACCGTCAGGACGATCTTCCCGGTGGTGCGGCCCCGTTCGCCGATCTCATGGGCCTTCGCGGCCTCGGCGAGCGGCAGGACGGTGTCGACCACCGGCCTCAGCCGCCCCTGCTCCACGAGGGCCGCGATCTCCCGCAGGCCGAGGTGGTCGGGTTCGACCAGGACCCAGGCCGCCAGCACGCCGTCCGGGGCGGCGGGGACGTCGTCCGGTCCCGGCAGGGTGATCAGCCTGCCGCCCTCACGGAGCACCGTGAGGGAGCGCTCGGCCGTCTCCCCGCCGAGGCCGTCGAGGACGACGTCCACTCCCGTGACGACGTCCTCGAAGCGGTGCTCGCGGTAGTCGATCACCTCGTCCGCGCCCAGCTCCCTCAGCAGGTCGTGCTTGGCGGCGCTCGCGGTCCCGATGACGTACGCGCCGCGCGCCTTGGCGATCTGTACGGCGAGGTGCCCCACCCCTCCGGCCGCGGCGTGCACCAGCACCCGCTCCCCGGGGCGGACGTCCGCGGTGTCGACGAGGGCCTGCCAGGCGGTGAGCGCGGCCAGTGGCAGCGCCGCGGCCTCCACATGGGTGAGCGAGGCGGGCTTGGGGGCGAGGTGCCGGGCCGGGGCCACGACGTACTCGGCGTACCCGCCGGCCTGCCGGGGGAAGAGCGGCATGCCGAAGACCTCGTCGCCGGGGCGGAAGATCCCCACGCCGGGCCCCACGGCCTCCACCGTGCCGGACACGTCCCACCCGACGGCCGGGACGGCGCCCCACTCGATGAGGGCCCCGCCCGCGCGGGTCTTCCAGTCCACGGGGTTCACCCCGGCCGCGTGGACCCGCACCAGGACCTCGTTCAGACCGGGCGTGGGGCGCTCCACCTCGCGCTCCACCAGGTTCTCGGGTCCGCCCCACTGCTCCACGACCACCGCACGCATGTGTCCGCCTCGTTTCCGTCTCGATCCTCGTGCCCCGGAACTCCTCCGGCGGCGATGAGTCCACGATCCGGTGCGCCGGCCTCCCACGGTATTGGCCGTCCGGCCAGCATGTGACAGGATCTGGCCATGAGAGAAACGGTCGGCCGGACGACGCCGGACAGCCACGAGGAGCCGCGGGTGACACCGCACCGGGTCGCCGTGCTCGCGCTGCCCGGAGTGCCGCCGTTCGAGCTCGGCATCCCCTCCCGGGTCTTCGGCTGCGTCGAGGACGCGGAGGGCCGCCCCCTGTACGAGGTCACGATCTGTACGGCCGACGGCGCCCCCGTCCTCAGCGACGCCGGGTTCACCGTGCAGCCCGCGGCCGGTCCCGAGGCTCTGGCCGCCGCCGACACGGTCGTACTCCCGCCCACGCACGCCATGCCGGAGCTCGGGCACGGCGGCCCGCTCCCGCCCGAGGTCGCCGCGGCCATCGCCGGCATCCGGCCCGGCACCCGTCTGGTGTCCATCTGCACCGGGTCCTACGTGCTGGCCGCCGCCGGACTGCTCGACGGCCGGCCGGCCACCACGCACTGGAACCTGGCGCCGGAGTTCCGCCGGGCCTACCCACGGGTCAAGGTCGACGAGGACGTGCTCTTCGTGGACGACGGCGACGTGCTGACCTCCGCGGGCGTGGCCGCGGGTGTCGACCTGTGCCTGCACATGATCCGCCGCGACCACGGTGCGGCGGCGGCGAACCGCGCGGCCCGCATGTGCGTCGTGCCGCCGTGGCGGGACGGAGGACAGGCCCAGTTCATCGACCGGCCCGTCCCCGAGCCCACCCTGGCCAGCACCACGGCCACCCGTGCCTGGGCCCTGGAGCACCTGGGGGAACCGCTCACCCTCGCCCGGCTCGCCGAGCACGCGCGGATGAGCCTTCGCTCCTTCACCCGCCGCTTCCGCGACGAGGTCGGCATGACCCCCGTGCAGTGGCTCACGGCGCAGCGTCTGGAACTGGCCAAGCAGCTGCTGGAGACCACCGACCTGCCCATCGACCTCGTCGCCCACCGCGCGGGCCTCGGCTCCGGGAACTCGCTGCGCGCCCATATGCGTACGGCCTTCGGCACCTCGCCCGCCGCCTATCGGCGCACCTTCGGCACCACGGCCCCGCCCGTACCCGTCGGGACCCATCAGGGAGCCGGAGCGCCGTCCGAGCGGCAGCACTGACGAAGCTCCGACGGAGGGCGCGCAGCCGCTGACAGAGGGTGAGCGGAGCCGCCGTCGGCGTGCTCGCGGGTGTCGGCGCCGGCCCCGCCTTACGCTGCGTCTGTCAGAAAACCCCTCCGAAAGCGCGGATGGTCTTGTCTGCCGGCACCGTCATCGCGGGCATTCTGTTCATGTGGTGCGTCCTGTCGTACCGGCTCGCGCGATGGAGCATCACCGCGCCGATCGCCATGATGCTGGCGGGCATCGCCCTCACCAGCGGTTCGGACCCGCCGCTCGCCTTCGACTTCGGCGACCTCGGCGGCCTCGAACGCACGGTGGAGTTCATCGTCGCCCTGCTGCTCTTCGTCGACGCGACCGAGGTGCCGGCCGGCGTGATCCGCCGGGAGCGGAACATCGTCGCCCGCCTCCTGGGGGTCGCGCTGCCGCTGACCCTGGGCGCCGCCTTTCTGATCTCTCTCGCGTTCTTCCCCGACCAGCCCGGATGGGTCCTGGCGGTACTGGCGACCGTCGTCGTCCCTCTCGATCTGGCGCTCGCCGGTGCCCTGGTCAGGGACAGGCGCGTGCCCGCTCGCCTCCGGGACGTACTGAACGTCGAGGGCGGTCTGAACGACGGCGTCATCTCACCGGTCTTCCTGCTCTGCGTCGCCGGCGCCGCCGCGTCCCGCACGGCCGGCGGCGACTACGCCGAGGCCCTCCTCACCGCCGTCGGAGCGGCGGGCTGGGCGGTCGGAGCGGGTTCGCTCGTCGGCTGGCTGGCCGGACGGCTGCTGCGCCGGTCCTGGGCGAAGGGCTGGACACTGCCCGCCGCGACGCGGCTCGCGGTGCTGAGCGTGCCGATCGCCGCGTACACCCTGTCCGTGTCCCTGGGCGGCAACGGCTTCGTCGCGTCCTTCGTGGCCGGTGTCTGCATCGCACCGGCGCTGCGTCATCTTCCGGAGGACGCCGTGCAGATGACCGACGACCTGTCGACACTGCTGACGCTCGCCCTGTGGTTCCTCTTCGGCCAGATGGTCAACGACGAGTTCTGGGACGGTTTCCACCTCTCCGTCATCTTCTACGCCGTCCTCGCCGTCACCCTGGTGCGCCTGGTGCCCGTGATGCTCGCGCTGATCGGTACGGAGCTGCCCCTGGCCGACCGGCTGTTCCTCGGGTGGATGGGGCCCCGAGGAGCGACCACGGTGGTCTTCGGCCTGCTCGCCGCGATCGAGCTGCCCGCCGCCGGCGGCGGTGACTTCATCTCCCGGGTGATGGTGATCACGGTCATGGTCAGCATCGTGCTGCACGGACTGAGCGCCGAACCCGTCGGCCGCCTCTACGCCCGCCGCCGGCGCGCCTCGCGGGAGCTGCGGGGCGCGGAATGAGGCGTGGAGGGCGGGGCCGGACGGTGGGAGGGTGCGGCGGACCGGGGTGCGTGTCCGGGCCGCCGCACCGGTGTCAGGACGGGAGCCATGCCCGCCAGGTGGTCTCGTTCTCCTTCACCCAGCGCCCCGCCGCCTCCTGCGGCGACAGCTTCTGCTCCGCGATCATCAGGGCGACCTCGTTCTGGTCCTCGGTCGTCCAGCGGAACTTCTTCAGGAAGGCGGCGGCGTCACCGCCTCCGTCGGCGAAGCGGGTGTTGAGGAACTTCTGCAGCGGCGTGTGCGGATACGCGCAGGCCACCTTCTCCGGGTCGGCGTCGCAGCCCTCCTTGTAGGCGGGCAGCTTCACCTCCGTCATGGGGACCTTCTCGAACAGCCACTGGGGCTTGTACCAGTAGGTCAGGAACGGCTTCTTCTCCTTGGCGAACTGCTTGATCTGCGTGATCTGCGCCGCCTCGGAGCCCGCGAACACGACCTGGTAGTCGAGGTCCAGGCTGTTCACGAGTGCCTTGTCGTTCGTGACGTAGGACGGGGAGCCGTCCAGCAGCTGGCCCTTGCCGCCGCTCTCCGCGGTGCGGAACTCGTCGGCGTACTTGTTCAGGTTCCGCCAGTCGGTGACGTCCGGGTGTCGCTCGGCGAAGTACGTCGGCACGTACCAGCCGATGTGGCCGGTCACCCCGAGGTCTCCGGCCCGGGCGATCGTCCCCTTGTCGTCGATGTACCGCTTCTCCTGCTCCGGGTGGCCCCAGTCCTCCAGGATGGCGTCCACCCGGCCCTGGCTGAGCGCGTCCCAGGCGGGGACCTCGTCGATCTGGACGGTGTCCACCCGGTAGCCGAGCTCGTGCTCCAGCAGATACTGGGCGACGGCGACGTTGGCCTGCGCGCCCACCCACGACTGCGTGGAGAGGGTCACCGTGCGGGAGCTCTTCGCGTCGGCGTACGGGGACGCCTGCCGGGTCATGTCGGCGGCGCCGCAACCGGTGAGGCCGGCCGCCAGGGCGGCCGCGGTGACGAGTGCGGCGATGCGTGTACGGGTCATCTCAGGCCCCCTTTCCGGTGAGGCCGCGGCGTTCCGTCGGCTGGGTGACGCGGTCGAGCATCAGGCCGAGGCAGACGATCGCGGCACCGGCGACCAGGCCGGTCGCGAGGTCGCCCTGGGCGAGGCCGAAGACCGCGTCGTACCCGAGTGCGCCACCGCCCACGAGGCCGCCGATGACGACGACGGCGAGGACCAGGACCACGCCCTGGTTGACGGCGAGGAGCAGCGCGGGCCGGGCCAATGGCAGTTGTACGTGGAAGAGCTGCTGCCGCCCGGTCGCGCCCAGGGAGCGCGAGGACTCCAGCGCGGACGGGTCCACCGCGCTCAGCCCCTGGGCGGTGATCCGCACCACCGCGGGCAGCGCGTAGACCACGGCGGCCGCGACCGCCGGGGCGCGGCCCACACCGAACAGGGCGACGACGGGGATCAGATACACGAACTGCGGCATCGTCTGGAAGACGTCGAGAACCGGACGCAGCGCGCGTCCCGTTCGGCTGCTGCGGGCCGCGGCGACCCCGAGGGCGACGCCGAGCAGCAGCGTCACGGCGACGGCGGCCAGGACCTGGGACAGCGTGTCGAGCGCCGGGTCCCAGACACCGAGCACGCCGATCGCCGCCATCGCGAGGACGGCGGTCGCGGCGGTGCGCCAGGTGCCGATGAGCAGGGCGAGTGCGCCGACGGTCAGCAGAACCGCCCACCAGGGCAGCCATTGGAGGCCGTCGCGCAGGGGGTTGAGGACCCAGGTGGTGAAGCGTCCCGCCCAGTCGGCGGTCCCCCCGACGAGGGGGACACCGGAGTAGAGGTGGGCGGTCATCCAGTCGACCGCCCCGTTGACGGGTCCGGCGATGTCGACCGTCCAGGAGGGGGGCCAGGCGAGCCGGTCGGACAGGCGGCCCGCGACGGCGACGGCGGAGGTCGCCGCGAGAGCGACGGCCCAGCCGAGTCCGGCCCGGCGGGCCGGAGCCGTGCCGAGCCGCTCCCCGGCGGCGGCGGTGACCCGGTCCAGGACGACGGCGAGCAGCACGATCGGCACGCCGGCGGCGAGCGCGGCACCGACGTCGACGGAGCCCAGTGCCTGGTAGACGCGGTCGCCGAGGCCTCCCGCGCCGATGACGGACGCGATCACGGCCATGCCGAGGGCCATCATGATGGCCTGGTTGACGCCGAGCAGGAGTTCCTTGCGGGCCAGTGGCAGCCGGGCCGTCAGCAGCCGCTGCCGGCCGGTGGCGCCGAGGGACGCGGCGGCCTCCATGACGCCGGCGTCCGCGCCGCGCAGCCCGAGCGCGGTGAGACGGGCCATGGGCGGGGCGGCGTAGACGACGGTCGCGAGGACGGCCGCGGGTACGCCGATGCCGAAGACCAGGACGACGGGCAGGAGATACGCGAAGGCCGGCAGCACCTGCATGGTGTCGAGGACCGGCCGCAGGATCCGGTGCATGCGGTCCGACAGTCCGGCGGCGAGGCCGAGGAGTCCCCCGAGCAGTACGGACGCGGCGACGGCGACCGCCATCAGGGCGAGCGTCTGCAGGGTGGGCACCCACATGCCGAGCAGTCCGCACACGGCGAAGGCGGCGACGGAGGTCAGAGCGAGCCGCACGCCCGCGACACGCCAGGCGACGAGCCCGGCGGCGGCGGTGACGCCGGCCCAGCCGAGTGCGAGCAGGACCAGGTACACGGCGCGGACGGACACGACCACGACGTTGCTGACGTGCCCGAGGAAGTAGAGGAACAGCGGGTGGCCGTCGCGGTTGTCGATGATCCAGTCACTGGTGCGGTCCAGCGGCCCGGACAGATCGACGGAGAGCGAAGCGGGCCAGCTGCCGCCGCCCAGGAGTACGGCGCCGAGCACGAGCGCGACGACCGCGCCTGCTCCGATCAGTCGGCCGCGATGGCACGCGAGGGAGCGCAGCGCACCGGGCCCGGGGGCAACGGCGGTCGTGGAGCCCGGAGTGACAGGAGTGGCGGTGGCGGTCATCGGCCCCACCGCCCCTGGCCGGGAGCGCCGGTCGGGCGCCCCGGGACGGTGGTGCCCGTCGTGCCGCCCGGCGGCGGCCAGGTCGTATGGGAGTGCATCAGGCCACCGCCTTCCCCGTCGCGGCCGGGATCCCGGCGACGACACCGAGGAGTCCCGCCCGGTCGACGACGCCGAGGCAGCGGCCGTCCTCGACGACCCGCGCGTTCTCGCCCGTGCGGGCGACGGCCTCGATGGCCTCGTGGACGGTGGCGCCGGGGGCGAGCGCGGGGCCGGTCTCGCACTCGTCGGCGACCGCGGGGCGCATCGCCGAGCGGACGGTGAGCACCTGCTCGCGCGGTACGTCGCGGACGAAGTCCCTGACGTACTCGTCGGCGGGGGCGCCCACGATCTCCTCGGGCGTGCCCAGCTGGACGACGCGGCCGTCGCGCATCAGCGCGATGCGGTCGCCGAGCTTCAGCGCCTCGCTCAGGTCGTGGGTGATGAAGACCATCGTGCGTCCCTCCTCCCGGTGCAGGCGTACGACCTCCTCCTGCATGTCGCGGCGGATGAGCGGGTCCAGCGCACTGAACGGCTCGTCGAACAGCAGGACTTCGGGGTCCACCGCGAGGGCGCGGGCGAGTCCGACCCGCTGCTGCTGGCCGCCGGACAACTGGCTCGGCCTGCGGTGCTCCATGCCGTCGAGGCCGACCTTGGTGACGAACTCCGCCGCCCGCTCGCGTCGTTCGCCGCGCGCCACGCCCTGGATCTCGAGCCCGTAGGCCACGTTGTCGAGCACCGTCCGGTGCGGCAGCAGCCCGAAGTGCTGGAAGACCATGGCCGCCCGGTGCCTGCGCAGCTCGCGGAGCCGGCCGGCGTCCATGGACAGCACGTCCTCGCCGTCGATGGAGATCCGTCCCGAGGTCGGCTCGATGAGCCGGGTCAGGCAGCGGACGAGCGTCGACTTGCCGGAGCCCGAGAGGCCCATGACGACGAAGACCTCGCCCTTGCGGACGTCGAAGGAGACGTCCCGGACGGCGGCGGTGCAACCGGTCCGCTCACGCAGCTCGGCGGCGTCGAGGGAGGCGAGTGCCTCGTCGGAGGGCACGCGGTCGGCCTTCGGGCCGAAGACCTTCCACAGCTCGCGTACGGAGAAGACGGGTTCGGCGGTGTCCTGCGTCAGGCCGTTCATCGTCGGGTGCCTCCCAGCAGGTCCACGCATTTCTCGCCGACCATGAGGACGCCGATCATGGGGTTGACGGCGGTCATGGTCGGGAAGACGGACGCGTCGGCGATCCGGATGTTGTCGAGTCCCCGGATCCTCAGGTCGGGTGCGACGACGGCGAGTTCGTCGTCCACGGCCCCCATGCGGCAGGTGCCCGCCGGGTGGTAGACGGTGTGCGCGACATGGCGGGCGTACGCGCTGAGTTCCTCGTCCGAGGTGACCTCGGGCCCGGGGCACACCTCGCGCTTCAGCCATCCGGCCAGCGGCTCGCTCGCCGCGATCTGCCGGGCGATCCGGATCCCGTCGACCAGGGTCCGGCCGTCGTAGTCGTCCTCGTCGGTGAAGTACCGGAAGTCGAGCGCGGGCTTGACCTCGGGGTCGGCGCTCGTCAGGTAGAGCCGGCCGCGGCTGCGCGGCTTGGGGATGTTCGGTGTCATCGACACACCGTGCGGGGGCCGTTCGTAGCCGATCCGCTCCGGGTTGTCGGTGAAGGGGATCTGGTAGAAGTGGAACATCAGGTCCGGCCCCTTGGACTCCGGGTCCCGTCGTACGAAGAGCCCGGCGTCGGAGTCCATCGCGGAGTTCTCCGGGATCGGGCCGTGCGTCTCCCACACGATGACCGACTCGGGGTGGTCGAGCAGGTTCTCCCCCACGCCCGGCAGGTCGTGCGCGACGGGGATGCCGAGCTTCTCCAGGTCGGCACGCGGCCCGATGCCCGAGTGCAGCAGCAGGCGCGGGGTGTCCACGGCGCCCGCGCAGACCAGGACCTCGCGCCGGGCGCGTACGACGTGCTCTTCGCCCTCCTTGGTGCGGACGTGCACACCGGTGGCGCGGGTGCCCTCCAGCTCCAGCCGGAACGCCCAGGTCTCCAGGGCGATGTGCAGGTTCGGCCGGTCCAGGAACGGGTGCAGATAGGCGACGGACGCGGACGACCTCTTGTTGTTCTCGGGGTGGTAGGCGAGGTCGAAGAAGCCAACGCCCTCGTGGAAGGGCTGCCGGTTGAAGCCCTCGACGTGCGGAACACCGAGCGTGGTCCGGGCGGCGTCGACGAAGTCCCGGGCTATCGCGTTCCGGTCGGCCTCGTCGACAGGGACGATGTTGTTGCGCAGCCGGGCGAAGTAGGGGTCCATGGCCGCCGCGTCCCACCCCTCGGCACCGGCCTCGGCCCACTCGTCCCAGTCGGAGGGAAGGGGCTTGAACGCGATGAGGGTGTTGTGCGAGGAGCAGCCGCCGAGGACTCGCGCCCGGCTGTGCCGGATGTACGAGTTGCCGCGCGGCTGCTCGGTGGTGGGGTAGTCGTAGTCCAGCTCACCGCCGAGCAGGCCCATCCAGCGGCGCAGGGTGAGGACGTCGTCGCGGCCGACGTCACTGGGGCCGCCCTCGATGACGGCGACGGTGACGTCCGGGTCCTCGGTCAGCCGGGACGCGATCACCGAGCCCGCGGTGCCGCCGCCGACGATGACGTAGTCGTACATGTGCTGGTCGTTCATGCCTGGTCCTTCGCCGCCGTGCCCGCGAACCAGCGCACGGGGCGCGGAGCGAGGTTCTGGTAGATGTGCTTGGCCTCGCGGTACTCGGCGAGACCGCTGGGGCCCAGCTCGCGGCCGATGCCGGACTTTCCGAAGCCTCCCCATTCCGCCTGCGGCAGGTAGGGGTGGAAGTCGTTGATCCAGACGGTGCCGTGGCGCAGCCGGGCCGCGACCCGCCGGGCGCGGTCCTCGTCGGAGCTCCACACCGCTCCGGCGAGGCCGTACTCGGTGTCGTTGGCGAGGGCGACGGCCTCCTCCTCGGTGCGGAAGGTCTCCACGGTGAGGACGGGGCCGAAGACCTCCTCCCGCACGACCCGCATACGGCGGTGGCACCGGTCCAGGACCGTGGGCCGGTAGAAGTAGCCGGGGCCGGCCGGCTTCTCGCCGCCCGCGCGCAGGACCGCGCCCTCGCCGAGGGCGGAGGCCACGTACTCCTCGGTCCTCGCCAGCTG
Source organism: Streptomyces gardneri (assembly GCF_006539185.1). Classification (GTDB taxonomy): domain Bacteria; phylum Actinomycetota; class Actinomycetes; order Streptomycetales; family Streptomycetaceae; genus Streptomyces; species Streptomyces gardneri. The sequence continues at coordinate 16,000 of NZ_BJMN01000003.1, read as the reverse complement.
GGCCGCGGAGACCAGCGGCCCGCATTCGACGCCCTCGTCGGTGCCTCGGCCGAGGCGGATCAGTCCGGCCCGGCGGGCGAGTTCGGCGACGAAGCGTTCGCGCAGCGAATCCTCGACGATGAGGCGCGATCCGGCGGAGCAGACCTGGCCGCTGTGGATGAAGGCGGCGTTGAGCGCCTGGTCGACGGCGGTGTCGAACCCGTCGGGCGTCGAACAGGCGTCGGCGAAGACGACGTTGGGGTTCTTGCCGCCCAGTTCGAGGGCGACCTTCTTCACGCTGTCGGCTGCCGCCCTCGCCACCTTCGTACCGCTGGCCAGGCCGCCGGTGAACGACACGAGGTCGACATCGGGATGTTCGGCGAGCCGGGCCCCGACCGTGGCGCCGGGACCGGTGACGATGTTGGCCGCGCCGAGCGGCAGACCCGCTTCCAGGAGCAGTTCGATCAGCACGACGGTGGTCAGCGGGGTGATCTCGCTGGGCTTGACCACGAACGTGTTGCCGGCGGCGAGGGCCGGTGCGATCTTCCAACTGGCCTGGAGCAGCGGGTAGTTCCACGGTGTGATCAGGGCGCAGACCCCGACCGGTTCGTGCACGACGACACTGCGGATCTCGTCCGAACCGGCGTCGACGACCCGCCCGCCGCTCTCGTTCGCCACGAGGTCGGCGAAGTACAGGAAGGCGTCACGGACGCAGTCGACGTCGACGCGGCCCTCCTCCAGCGTCTTGCCCGCGTCCTGGCTCTCCAGGGCCCCGATCCGCTCGCGGTCCCGCTCCAGCAGAGCGGCGACCCGGCGCAGCAGGGCGGCGCGCTCGGCGACCGGCGTACGCGGCCAGGCCCCGTCATCGAAAGCGGCTCGCGCCGCGGCCACGGCGTCGTCGGTGTCCTGGACGTCACCCTCCGCCACGACCGCGAAGGCGGTCGCGTCGACGGGGTCGATGATCTCGCGCGTGGCCCCGGTCAGGGCCGAGCGCCATTCTCCGCCCACATGGATGGTCTGTAGTGCTGCCGTCACGTCGCGTCTTGCCTTCCGTTCCCATGGATCCCCCTGCCGGTCGGACCGGCGAACCCGCCGCCTGCCCTGCCTCCCGGGATCCATGCGCAATGCATGACGGAGAGTGTCCTGCGTCACTCCGGAAACGGGCACAGACAGGGGCATAGGCGCCATCGCGTCGGGCAGGCGGAGCCGGGCGGCCCGCGTCACACGCGGACTGCGGCCGGGCCACTCACGGGCCGTGGCCACGTCACTCGTGGACCGCGTCCGCGTCACTCGTGGACCGCGGCCGGGGTCGCGTCAGGCCTCGCGGTAGAGGGCGGTGAGCAGTTCGATCACGTGCTGCGCCGCCGGGTGCGGATCGTCGCGCCACCAGGCAAGCCGCACCGCGACCGGTTCGGCATCGCGCACCGGGCGGTACACCACACCGGGCCTGCGGTACTGGCTGGCGGTGGCCTCCGCGCTCATGCCCATGCGGCGACCCGTAGAGATCGCCGTGAGCCAGTCGTCCACGTCGTACGTCTCCTCGGTCGCCGGCCGGGAGTCCGGCGGCCACAGCTCCGGCGTCGTGGTGCCGGTGCGCCGGTCGATCAGCAGGGTGTGACCGCTCAGGTCCGCGAGACGCAGCGACCGGCGCCTGGCCAGCGGGTCGTCGGCAGCCATCGCGCACAGGCGTCGTTCGAGCCCCACGATCGCCGAGTCGAAGCGGCGGTCCTCCAGCGGTCTGCGCAGCACGGCCAGGTCGCACGAGCCCTCCGCGAGCCCGGCGGTCGCCGAGTTGACCCGGACCAGGTGGAGCTCGGTCCCCGGATGCGCCGCGGCCCACCGGCGCTGGAAGGCCGGGGTGTGGCGGCCGAGGGCCGACCAGGCGTAACCGATCCGCAGGACGTGCTGCCCCGCTGTCGCCTCCCGGACCAGCTCGTCCGCCTCCGCGAGCACCCGCCTCGCGTGCGTCACCACCCGCACCCCGGCGGCCGTCGGCGTCACCGACCGGGAGGTGCGCCGCAACAGCCGTACGCCGAGGGCTCGTTCGAGTGACGCCAGGGTCCGCGAGACCGCGGCCTGCGAGACGCCGAGCGCCAGCGCGGCGTCGGTGAAGGTGCCCTCGTCGACGATCGCGACGAGACAGCGCAGCTGCCGCAGGTCCACATCCATGACTTCAGCGTATAGATCCGATGCGCACATGCATTTTGTGCAAGGACGGTCCGGCGCCACGATCAGCCCATGCACACAGCCCCGGCCGGGCCCGCCCCGGCGACGCACACCGAGCCGACGCACCGCACCTCCCCGGCCGGTGTGGCCGCCATGCTCGGCAGCGGCATGTCCAATCAGATCGGCGCCGCGACCGGCTCGCTCGCCTTCCCCGTCCTCGGCCCCGTCGGGGTCGTCGCGGTCCGCCAGTACGTCGCGGCCGCCGTGCTGCTGGTCGTCGGCCGGCCCGCGCTGCGGAGCTTCACCTGGTGGCAGTGGCGGCCCGTCATTCTGCTCGCGGTCGTCTTCGGCACGATGAACCTCTCCCTGTACACCGCGATCGACCGCGTCGGCCTCGGGCTCGCCGTGACCCTCGAGTTCCTCGGCCCGCTCGCCATCGCCCTGGCCGCCACCCGCCGCCGGGTCGACGCGCTGTGCGCCCTGATGGCGGCGGCCGGGGTCGTCACCCTCATGCGCCCGCAGCCCTCGACCGACTACGTCGGGATGGGCTTCGGTCTGCTCGGGGCCGTCTGCTGGGCGTCGTACATCCTGCTCAACCGGACGGTGGGCAGCCGTGTCCCCGGCGCACAGGGCAGCGCGGCCGCCGCGCTGCTGTCCGCCGTGATGTTCCTGCCGGTCGGGCTCTACGTCGTACTGCGCCACCCGCCGACAGCCGCGTCCCTCGGGTACGCCGTGGCGGCCGGCGTCCTCGCCTCGGCAGTGCCGTACCTGGTGGACCTGTTCACCCTGCGCCATGTACCGGCCGCCGCCTTCGGCCTGTTCATGAGCGTCAACCCCGTGCTCGCGGCCCTGGTCGGCTGGATCGGGCTCGGCCAGGGCCTCGGCTGGACCGAGGGGGCGGCCATCGGAGCCGTCGTCGGCGCCAACGTCCTCAGCATCCTCACCTCACGCCGCTGACTCATTCCCGGCCAGCGGGTGCGCGACCGAGATGCGCGACGACGGAGCCGTCGTCGACCGGGTCAGGAGCCGAGGATCTTGCTCTTCTGCGCCGCGAACTCCTCCTCGGTCAGGATGCCTTGCTCCTTCAGCTCTCCCAGCTCCTTGAGCTGCTCGATCTTGCTGCTCATGTCGGTGGCCGGCGGGGCGGCGGGCGGGGGCGGCTCGGCCGGTGGCGGTGCGTACCGTTCCGTCTGGGCCGATTCCTGCTGGGCCCAACGGCCCGCCTGCCGTCGCGAGACCCTGTTGGAGACGGCGGTCGCCGTCCCTGCCACCACTGCCGTACGCGCCACGCCTCGAAGAAGTCCTGGCATGTCGTCCCTCCTTGGCCGCTGTTCGAGTGGATCGGTTTACTCGGCAGTCCGGAGACGTCAGGCAGCGGCGCTGCCGCCCTCCGCCTCCACGGCGTCCAGCGAGGCCAGGAGCGCCTGTACGGGGATACGTCCGCCGGCCACGAGCTGTGCACCGCCGCGCCGCAGCTCCCGCGCGAGGGGGGCGGCCCAGACGTTCTCGTAGACCAGGATGCCGGCCGAATTGCCCGGTTCGAGGGCCATCCCCGCCTCGTCGATGTCGTCCTGCCCGAGGAGTCCGGACGAGGAGCCCTCGAACACGGACAGGTCCAGCTCCCCGTCGTCGTCGAGATCCCGCAGTTCCATGGCGACGACGCTGCCGTCGGTGTCCTTCCGGACGAACGTGAGGTCGAGAACACGGACGATGCCTCTGTCGACCAGGTCGAGGACAAGGGCCAGCGCCTTGCCCGTCATCCGATTGCCCGGGAACTCGATGACCACGAAGTCGACCGGCCCCATGTCCTGGAATTCGTTGCTCATCACCGCTCCAGACACCTTCGGGAGGACATGACCGAGCCCGACCCCGTCCACGTCCCCGTCGCATGTCCAAGGACGCGACGCGGCCGGAGCCGGTCCTGATTCCATTGCAGCATTCGGCAGAGGGCTTCGCACATTCACGGCGGGGAGCGGGAAGCTCCGGCGCCGACGGCCGGTGACCGTCCCGTCGCTCTCAGGCCGCGGTGTTGACGCGGGCGACGAGAAGAGCGATGTCGTCGTCCGCGGAGGCCGGTACGAGGTGGGTGAGCAGGCGGTCGCAGAGGGCGGGCAGGGACGGGCCGGGATCGGCGAGCAGGTCGGTCAGCTCGGTGAGGCGGGCGTCGATGTCGCTGCTTCGGGACTCGACCAGGCCGTCGGTGTACAGGACGAGGAGGCTGCCGAGGGGCAGGGTGACCTCGGTGGTCGTGAAGGGGATGCCACCGACTCCCAGCGGCAGACCCGGCGGTACGTCGAGCAGGCGGACGACGCCGTCAGGAGAGACGGCCACAGGAGGTGGATGGCCGGCACGAGTGATACGGCAGCGGCCGGTGGCCGGGTCGACCACGATGCACAGGAAGGTCGCCAGCATCGGCTCGGCGAGATCGTGCAGGGCGGCCTCCAGCTGGTAGAGCATGTCCTCGGGCGAGAGGTCGAGGCGCGCGAGGGCCCTGACGGTCGCGGAGAGCCGCCCCATCACCGCGGCTGCCGCGGTGCCGTGCCCCATCACGTCGCCGATGACGAGCACGGCCCTGCCGTCCTCCAGGGCGATGACGTCGTACCAGTCGCCGCCGACCTCGTTGACGTCGCTGGCGGGCAGGTAGCGGTGGGCGACCTCGATCCCGGGTGGAGGGGTGATGTGCTGCGGCAGCATGCTGCGCTGCAGCACGGCGGCCGTGTCGTGTTCACGGCGGTAGAGGCGCGCGTTGTCCACGCAGACCGCGGCGCGCGCCGCCAGGTCACCGGCGAGGTCGATCTCCCCCTTGGTGAAGGGGCCGACGGCACGGGTCCGGTAGAAGGTGGCGAGGCCCAGCACCACGCCCCGGGCGAGCAGCGGGGTCATCATGAACGAGTGCACTCCCAGCCCCAGCAGCTCGGCGGGGGCGCTGGAGTGGCCGGCCGCCGGCGCGATGGACTCCTCGTCGAACTCGCCCACGACGAAGGGGCGGCGCTCGCCGAGTGCCCGGGTGTACGGCGCGTTGGCGGGAAAGACCAGTGTGCGTCCCAGTGGGGCGAGGACCGCCGTGACGGACGATCCCGTCAGCGGGGCCTTGGCCACCCGGCGCAGCGTGGCGCCGCCCACCAGGCCGGCCCCGAGTTCGCCGCCGGCTGCCAGTGACTCCAGGACGTCGACGGTGACGACGTCCGCGAGCTCGGGCACGGCGACGTCGGCGAGCTCCTGTGCGGTGCGTTCCAGGTCCAGGCTGGTGCCGATCTTCAGCGTGGCCTCGTTCACGAGGGCGAGATGGCGCCGGCCCGCCTCGGCTTCGAGCTGCGCCTGCTGCTGGGCGGTGATGTCGATCAGGGTGGCGGCCAGCCCGATCGGACGTCCGTCGGCGTCCTCCAGCCGGACGTACGACCCCGACCACACGTGGTCGTGGTCCGGGTCGGCCGGCGTGCGGCCCGTACGGCGGGAATCCACCACAGGCCTTCCCTCGTCCAGGGCCCGGCGCATCGCGCGTTCCATGTCCGCTGCGTTGACGTCGGGCAGGATCTCGACGAGGCGGCGCCCGATGTGGGCGGCCTGTGACAGGCCGTTCATCGCCTCCAGCGCCGGGTTGACGCGGAGGAAACGCAGCTGGGTGTCGAGAACGGCGATGCCGACCGGGGAGCGGGAGAACAGTCCGTCCCACACCACCGACGACCCGCGGATCCGTCGTGCGGCCTCCGCCTCCGCGGCGAACACCAGCACCGTCGTCCCGCCGCGGTGGCGGGCCGGCACCGGGCACGCCCAGATCTCCAGGTCCAGCGGGCGTCCCTCCCTGTGCCAGGCGGTCACCATTCCCATGACCCCGCGCCCGGTGGCGGCGCCCTCCCACAGCGACCGGCCGAGACTGCGGTCCGCACCCGGGTGCAGCAGGTCGGAGATGTGCCGGCCGAGCACCTCGTGCGGGGTGTAGCCGAGCAGGTCCTCCGCCGCGTGGTCCCAGCGGACGATCGCCCCGTCCGCGCCTGTGGCGACCACGGCGACCGGCAGGGCCCCCAGCCAGCCGCCCGCGTCCCGGGCCGCGCCGGTGGTCATCTCGTCGAAGGGCACCTGCTCCATCGCCACCGCGATTCCGGTACCTACGCAGCCCTGGTCGGCTGCCGTCATCCTCAGTATGGGCGCGCGCCCGCGCTTCGTCGCGCGGACCGGACGCGCGGGCTCGTACGCCCGCCCATGCCGGCCGGAGCTCGAAACGCCGACCGGGCCACGACGCTGCCCCGCCCCGGCGAGACCGGAGCGCGCGGGTGTTCCCGCGTGGAAGGCGCCCCCTTTCTTTCACGGCGTCTTCGAGGCGTACGAGCGCGGTGACTGCGCCTTCACCACCTCGGCGGATGAACCGCCGGACGCCCGGCGCGGCCTGACGGCTTCACAGGACCCATGCCATCGTCGCCGAGGTGGTGTCTCATCGACCGCCCGGCCCCCCGCTCCGATGCGAGCGGGGGGCCGGGCGGTGGGGTGTCTCCGGTGCGGTCGAGCGTGTCTACGGCGCGATCTCGAACTGCGGCGGCTGGAGGCCCGCCAGGCAGCGGGTGTCCGGGCGGGCCGGGTCGGCGAAGAACGAGGTGGTGATGGTCTGCGCGCACTGCGAGTCGGCGAAGACCACATGGGCCACGTAGGGGACCGTGACGGCGTGGGACCGGCTCAGCGTACGGGCCACGTAGGCCCCGTTGCTGGGCGCCGTCTGGGCGTCGAAGCCGCCGGACAGGGCGAGGGTCGGGATGTCGCTGTGGGTCACGTCCCTGATCCAGGGAGGCGCCGGGGGGACGTCCCAGGCGCGGCAGTCGTCGTGGAGCCAGGCGAGCTGCGGCGCGTTGGCCAGCATCGAGCGGGGGAACGACGGGAACGCGCGGCGTCCGCCCCGGATGATGTCGGCCCGGCTCTCGTACGGGGTCCACTGGCTGCAGAAGACGCCGTAGACCAGCCCGTGGGCGACCCTTCCGATGGCCTGCGGGCTGTACTTGCCGCCCGCGAGCTGCTCGGCGATGCGCTGCCCGTTGCCGTGGGCCAGTTCGTCGATGGAGCGCGGCACTCCCTCCGCCAGGTGGCTGGCGAACGTCAGCCAGGTGACGAGCTGGCTCCCGTCCAGCACGACCTTCACCGGCTCCGGGTGGACCGGGACCGTGACGGTGACGGTGAGCGGATTGGCCTCCAGCTCACTGACGAGGCGGAGGAAGGTGGCCTTCAGGTTCGGGTAGCGGGTGTTGCAGGCGGCCTGCTCCGCGCAGGCCTTGAACAGGCCGTCGAAACCCTCTCGCGCGGCCTTCCAGGTCACGGCCCCGCCGCCCAGGGACGGCGGCAGGACGCCGTCGATGCCGACCGACCGGATGCCCTTCGGGTGGAGGCGCATGTAGTTGAGCGCCAGGTGGGTGCCGTAGGAGATGCCGAAGACGTTCCACTTCTTGACCCCCAGCGTCTTTCGCAGGGCGTCGTAGTCGGCCGAGCTCTCGATGTCGTTGTAGGCGCTGCGGTCGGCCCCCGTTCCGTCCACCCGGTCCCGGCAGGCCCGGGTCGCCTCGACGTGCAGGCGGGCGGTCGACGGCGCGTTGGAGACGAGCCCGAGGGCGCGGGCGTTGAACTCGTCGATGTCGGGACAGGTGAGCACCGGGTCGGCCGAGTAGGTGCCGCGCTGGGACATGAAGATCACGTCGCGGTCCCGGTTCAGGTCGCCGGCCAGCGCCATCGGGATCTCGGACACCGCGTCGTCGCCGGGACCGCCGGCGAGCCACACGATCGGGTCGGGCGACGGCCTGCTGCTCTCCGCGGGCATGATCGCGACGGCGAGGGTGATCTTGCGTCCGCCGTGACCCCTGGGCTCCTTGGGCCCCTTGGGTCCCTTGGGCCGGCGCTTCTCGGGCACGGTGAGGGTGCCGCAGCGGGCGCGCGCGAGATCGGGGATCGGGTCCGCCGTCCTGGGGCAGGGGCCCGGTTCGAAGTGGGCGTCGCCCACCGTACGGGCGACCGTGCCGATCGGGCCGCCGGTGCCGGTTTCGGCGTGTGCGGGGATCGCGGCCAGGCCGACGACGAGGGCTCCGGCCGTGGCTCCGGCCAGCGTTGCCGGGAGCCGTCGCGCAGTGCTCCGGCGCGGGGTCGTTCTTGGGGACATCGTGCGTCCTCCGGGTCAGGGGATGATGGTGAACGGCTTGGGCACGACACCTGCGACGCATCGGGTGTCGGGCGCGGTCGGCCGGGTCAGGAAGGAGCGCAGGACCGAAGCGGCGCAGGGTTCCTGGGGCACCACCCAGTGGGTGATCCCGGGAATGACCACGGCGGTGGAGCGGGGCAGCGTGCGGCCGGCGAACGGCCCCCAGCTCGCGCCGGTCTTCGCGTCGAAGGTCCCGGTGATGATGAGCGTGGGCACCTTGCTGTGGGTGGCCACCCGCTGGACCTCGGTGCGGTCCGGGACGTTCCAGGCGCGGCACAGGTCGTGCTCGAAGGGCAGCTGCGGCGCGTGGGCCAGCACGGAGTCCGGCCAGCCGGGGAAGGCCCGCCGGCCCGCCTTCAGCACATCCCGCTTCGAGTAGCCCGGGGCCCACTCGGCGCAGGCCACCGAGTGCGTGAGTCCGTGGGCGAACTCGCCGATGGCGGGCGTCGCGCCGGCGGCCTGGGCCCGGGCGAGGCGTTCCGGATTGCCGGCGGCGAGTTCGTAGAGCGCCGCGGGGACGTCGGCGGACGGGACCAGTCGGCCGTTGGTGACCAGCAGGTTCACCAGCGTGCCGCCGTCGAGGACGACCTTCACCGGGGTTCCGCCACCGGGCGGCGGCACGGTCAGCTTCAGGGGGTTCGCCTCCAGCCGCCGGACCTGCTCCGTGAGCGTGCGGGAGAGGTCCGGGTAGCGGGCCTTGCAGGCGGGCTGGGCCTCACAGGCCGCGAAGATCGCGTTGATCCCCTCCTGGGCACTGTCCCAGGCCCACGGCAGGCTCACGATCTGCGGCGGCACGACGGAGTCGATCGCCAGCGAGCGGATGCCCTGGGGGTGCCGGCGCAGGTAGGTGAGGCCCAGGTCGGTGCCGTAGGAGTAGCCGTAGACGTTCCACTTCTTGATGCCCAGGGCCTTGCGCAGGGCGGCGAAGTCCGCGGCGTTCTCGGTGGTGTTGTAGGCGCTGAGGTCGGCTCCCTCGGCCGTCAGGCGGTCCCTGCACTCCTTCGCCGCGCGCACCAGCCCTCGCCCGGTGGACGGCGCGTCGTAGGGCATGCCGACGGCGGACGCGTTGAACCGGTCCATCTCCGGGCAGGCGAGGTTCGGCTGTGAGTAGAGGGCGCCGCGCTGGGTCATGACGATCAGGTCGCGGTCCCGGTTCACCTGGGAGGCGATCAGGAAGGGGATGGCCCCGATCGCGTCGCCGCCGGGACCGCCCTCCATGAAGACGACCGGGTCCCCGGCGGGCTTCGCCGACGTGGCCGGGATGATCGCGACGGTCGTCCGGATGGTCCGGGTGTGCTTGCGGGAGCGGTTCTCGGGCACCTCAAGGAAGCCGCACTGCCCGGGGATCGGCTCCGGTGTCTCCGGGCACGGACCGGGCACGAACCGAGCCGGGTGTTCCGGCCGGGGCCCCTCCGCGGAGGGTGCCAGGGCGCTGCTCGGTGTGGGGCCGAGCGCGCCGAGTACGGCCAGGCCGGCCGCGACGAGCGCCGTCCTGGTGCGCGCTCGGTGGGGGCGCCCCGTTAGGGGGGTGTGTCGCGCCGTCCGGCGCCGTACGGTCCTGCCGGTCCCGTGCCCGGACGGCAGGTCGTCCGGGCCGGTGATCTGTTCCGCCATGTCATCCCGTCTCTCGGACGGCCCCGGTCACTCGGGGTGCCGGGGCACGAGGGCGTGGCCGCCCACCGCATGTCCGGCGAGGTCGGCGTACGCCAGCCTGCGTCCGCGCCGGGAGGCCCACCACTCAAGGACTCCACTCGGAGCAGGGGGTCGTCGCGGGGACGGGGTACGCCGCGAAGGAGATGAAGGGGTTCGGTCCGTGGGCGCCGTAGCGCCAGTCCGCGCCGGAGCCCGATGCGCACGGGGTCACGCCACCACCTGCATTGCGGGATTCAGGACCGACCCACGCGTCCTCCTCGACCGCGGCCTCAGGACGAGGCGTACCAGCCGTTCGCGCCGCTGCCTTCCGACGGGTCGTACGACTGGTGGAGTCCGAGCAGCGCGGCCACCAGCCTGGGGTCCCAACTCCCGTCGAGGACGCGGTACTCGTCCGCGACCCCTCGGAAGACGAGGTGCGCCCGGCGTGAGGAGTCGCGCCAGATCACCCTGCGCGGCTTGCCGAAGGCATCGTCGCCCTCGCCCAGCAGGGACAGGATCAGCCACAGCAGGCTCACGGGCAGGCCGACGGGCCACCACACCGCCCACCAGAACAGGCGCCCGCGGAAGCCGCGCACCGACTGTCCGGTCACCGACTCGACGGTCCAGCGCGCGCGGGCGCCGCGCAGAGCGCGTCCGCGCCGGTAGGTGATCCGGCCGAGCGGGGCGCCGTACGGGTCGTCGACGCGGTAGACGGCCGGGCGTCCGCTGATGCGCGAGCCGGTCTGTTCGGTCGTCACCCGGGCTATCGCGGTCTGCCCCTCACCGACGACGTCGAAGGTGCGGGCGGAGGAGTCCGCGGCCTCGCCCCGGCCGTCCGACACGCGGCAGAGCAGCCCGATCGCGATGTCCCCTTCGCGGCCCGCGCCGTCGCCTCGACGGACGACGACCGGCCAGGACGTCCCGTACCGCACGTTGTACGTCATCCGGCCCTCGGCCACGCTCGGTCACCCTTCCTCGCGTCGCCGGACGACGACGTTCCCGCCGGTCATGATGTCACTCGCCTTTGCGCTTCAAGGCGGTGGCCAGGAGCGCGACGGCACTCGTGACGGCCAGGGTCCCGATCATCACCAGAATCGTGCCGATCACGAAGAGGCCGCTGGCGTCGTCCGACCAGTCGTAGAAGGCGGCAACGGTCAGGCCCGCGGTCGTGCCGACCACCCCGGCCACGGCGTACCCCCGGAACGCCGCCCAGCAGACCGGAGCCAGCAGCGTCAGCCCAAGGCCGACCACCTGCCACGCCTCGTACGGGCCGGTGGTCGAACCGTCGGGGTGCACATCGCGGTGCTGGTCCCAGCCCAGCCAGGCGGCCCACGCCGCCATCGCCACCGCCGCCAACGCCACGCCGGCCCACACCTGGAAGGTTCTTCTCTGCTGTCCTGTGCTCATGGCTCCAGTGTTCCGGCCCGCCCGAACACCCGTCAGAGTCCTGATACTCAGTTCCGTCCGAGTACGTGCACGGCCGCGGACGATGCGGATTCCCACCCGGCTGGCAGACACGCGATCTGGGCCGAAAGGCCGTCAGGTAAGTATGATCAAGCGATGTCTGACATGACTGAGACCACGCCCGGCTGGCTGACCACGGACGAGCTGAACACGGCCCGGGCCCAGATGCCGATCCTGTACGTCGAAGCCGTGCCCGTGCGCGTGGACGACAGCGGCGAGGTCACGAGCATCGGGCTGCTCCTGCGGATCGGCGCGGACGGGACCATCAGCCGGACCCTGGTGTCCGGCCGTGTGATGCAGCACGAGAGAGTCCGCGACGCGCTCCTCCGCCACCTGGAGAAGGACCTCGGTCCGGTGGCGCTGCCGCGTGTCCCCGCCTCACTGCAGCCCTTCACCGTCGCCGAGTACTTCCCGACGGCAGGCATCACCCCCTACCACGACCCGCGCCAGCACGCGGTGTCCCTGGCCTACATCGTGCCCGTGGCCGGCGACTGCCGCCCCCGCCAGGACGCCCTGGACCTGGTCTGGTTCAGCCCGCAGGAGGCGGCCTCCCCCGCGGTGCAGAGCGAGATGCCGGGCGGCCGCGGGGTGCTCCTGAAGCAGGCCCTCGCGCACGTGGGACACACGTACTGAGATCACCGATCGCCCCTGCGGCCACCACGGGTGCCCGGCGAACCCCGGGCGCTCAGCGCAGTCGGCGGGCCCGCAGCACCACGTCGTCGGTGTGGTGCGCGCCGGCGCCGCCGTCGGGGGCGACGCGCGGCCGCTGCTCGTCCACCTCCACCACCCAGTCGTCGGTGAGCTGCGCGGTGACCATCGACGGCCAGACGTAGTCGGCCGGGTCGAAGCCGCTCTCGTCCGCGTCCCGGGCCTCCATCCCCGCGTGGTGGACGAGCAGCAGCACCCCACCGGGCGCGACGGCCGCGAGCAGCGCCCGCTCGGCCGCGGCCTCGGGGGTACGCAGCAGGGCCGGGTACTGCGCGGAGACCAGGTCGAAGGAGGCCGGCGCGAGCCCCGCCTCCGTCAGCGCGGCGTGCACCCAGCGGACGTCGACGTCGGCGTCCCGCGCATGCCCGGTCGCCCGTTCCAGCGCCACGCCCGAGACCTCGAGTGCGGTCACGTCCCAGCCGCCGCGCGCCAGCCAGACGGCGTCCGCGCCCTCGCCGCAACCGACGTCGAGCACCCGCCCGGGGGTGAGCCCGGCGACCTCGGCCACGAGTGCGCCGTTGGGCTGCCCGCTCCACAGTTGCCCGCGGTCGGCGTACCGGTTGTCCCATTCCGCCCGCACCGCCGGGTCTCCGAGGTATCCGTCACCGGCAGAGAAGATGTCCGAGCTCGGCGATTTCGCTGTGATGTCTTCGGTCATGCGCCCCACGGTCGCCGACCGTTCCCCGGTCACGCCACTTCTGTTGCCGAACCGGCAAAGGGGCACCCGAGGCCTGCCGGCCTTCCTGTCACGCCATGGCGCGTCCGCTCCGGCTACGACCGTGTCGCGGTCCCGCAGCCCCCGTGCGCCTTCCCCATCGCCTTGCTGCGGTCGTACGGATCGACCTTCCGGTCCTCGTCCGTTCCGGAGTCCGAACCGCCGCCGAACACCGGCCTGAAGAATCCGTTCGTCTCGCCGCAACCGCCGTTGGTCATGTCGGTCTTGTACGAGAGAAGACTGAACGTTCCTGCCTTGGTGATCACCTTCTCCGGGTCGTCCCAGCTGACCACCGTCTCCCGCCGCACGATGGTGCGCACGACCTCGTCGCCGCCGCCCGCCGGTGCGACCGGGTACACGTAGGTGACGTCGGCCGTCACCTCGAGGGCCCCGCGCTTCCCCTCCCGGAACGTGATCCGTCCGCGGGCCTTCACCACGTCCCCGACCAGGCGCGCCTGCGCCGGGTCGAAACGGCTGAAGAGCACCAGCGGGTCGTTGTCCTCGTCGGGTGCGCTCAGCGCGGTCGACACGAAGGTCCTGGCACTCTCCTGCTCCGGGTTCATCAAGGTGATCGCCTTCTCCGGACGTCCACCTCGCAGCACGGTCCGATCCAGGTTGGACGCCGCGAGGAAGTCGCGTGTCCGTGCGAGCGCCTGCCGCACCTCCGCCTCCGTCATCCACCCGGTCGCCTTGGCGGCCGGGACGGTGATCCCCGCCGAGCCGTTCGCCCAGCGCGCCGCAGGGGACCCCCGGAAGGGGTCGGCGAGTGTGGCCCGCCCGCCCGGCTCGTCGGCCGGTGCCTCCCGCGGTCGCTGCGACTCCTGTGCCAGGGGCTCCCCCGCCGGGCCCTTGCCGTCGGACCAGCCGACGATGCCCCCTGGGTCCACCGCCACGACCAGGAGGGCCAGCGAGGCCACGAAGCCGGCGACGTACCAGCCCTTCTTCCGCCGCGGCCGGGCGGGAGTGTGCGCACGCCACGGCGTCGGCTCCGCGGGCTCCGTCCCCAGCCGGCCCGCCACCTCGCGGGCCCGCGCCGACGGCTCCGTCGGCGCGTCCCCCGCACCGTCGGCCGCGCTGCGCAGGAACTCCTCCCATGCCTCGTCCGGTACGGACGAACCGCCGCGCTCCCCACCCTTGTCCACGAACTACCCCTCAAACCCCGTGCGTTCTCTGCCCCTCTTGCGGGGCCTCCGCATGATCGCATACCCCGGCCGGCCCCATCCGCGCAGCTCAGAGAGGCTCCGACCCGGAGAGACCTCCGGGCAGAAAATCATTCGATACGGCATCGTCCGCCGCACTAAGGTCGCCGACGTGGCAACGAAACTCAATCAGATCATCGCAGTGGAGAAGGGCGTCAAGTCCCGGGCTCACCAGGACCTGACGACGGCGCATCACGGTCTGCAGAAGCCCGCGTTGCTCGCCGGGATCTCCCGTACCTACCAGCCGAAGGACGAGGAGGGTGAGCAGCTGCCGCCCGAGTCGACGCTCGTGCAGGTGAAGGCCGAGGACGTGCTGCGGGACACCGCGCGGGCGCTGACCCGGCTCTTCGATGTGACGGCCACCAAGGACTGGGCGAACTGCGCGGCGCGCGCCGACATCACCGTCGACGGACGCGTGCTCGTGGGGCAGGTGCCCGTCGCCTATCTCCTGTTCCTGGAGAAGCAGCTGACGGACATCAACACCTTCGTCCGCAAGCTTCCCGTCCTCGACGCCGCCGAGTCGTGGACGCAGGACCCGTCCACCGACGCGTGGAAGACCGAGGTCGTCCGCACAGTCCGGACGAAGAAGGTGCCGCGCAACCACGTCAAGGCGGAGGCGACGGACAAGCACCCGGCGCAGGTCGACGTGTACTACGAGGACGTGCCGGTCGGTTACTGGACCACGGTGAAGTTCTCGGGCGCGCTGCCGGCCCGGCGGGTCAACGAGCTGCTTGAGCGGGTGGAGAAGCTCCAGCAGGCGGTGAAGTTCGCCCGCGAGGAGGCGAACAGCGCCGAGGTCACCGACCAGCGGGTCGGCGACGCCGTCTTCGGCTACCTCTTCGGGTAGCCGGGACACACAGACTCCCCGGTCGCGGCATGCGGCCGGGGTGCGCGAGGAGCGCAAAGCTGAAGCTGAGCCTTGTCGTGACATCCGCGGTTCCAGTGGAGGTTCGAGTCCTCCTCCCGGCACTTCCTGCCGGGATGGCCCAAGCAGGCAGAGGCAGACCGCGGTCAATCTCAGACTATTGCTCCAGACTCAGCATGCGCCGCTCATCGCCGGATCGACCGGGCCCGGGCCCTGGTGCGTCGAAATGCCAGTTCGAATCTGGTCCGCCGAGCTCGATCGGCGGTGGTCCAACGGCAGGACGCGACGCAATGACGAATGACCCGGGTCCTCAAGTGTGCCGGCGTGTGATGTGAGCGGCATCGACAGGGTCCGGGGGCAGGCTACGCCCCCGGACCCGCTCCTTTTCCGCTGCCGTTGTCGAGCGGCTCTCGTCGGCTCTCCTCCGCTCTCATCGGCTCTCGTCGGCTCTCGTCGGCTCTCGTCGGTTCGGTCGGTTCTCGGAGGGAAGCGGCCCGTCGGCCCCGTTTCCCCGGCGTGTGCGGCCATCGTGGCTCGTACACCCCTACCCGAGGAGACACACCATGACGATCCGGCGGATGGACAACGTCCTCATCGTCGTCGACGACCTCGACGCCGTCATCGCGTTCTTCGTCGAACTCGGCATGGAGCTGGAGGGCAGGATGCCCGTCGAGGGACGCTGGGTCGAGCGGGTCATCGGGATCGACGACGTCCGGCAGGACGTCGCCACGCTGCGGACGCCGGACGGCCACGGACGGATCGAGCTGGCGATGTTCCACACGCCGAAGGCGGTCGGTGCCGGGCCGAAGGACGCTCCGGCGAACACGCTCGGCATCCGTCGCGTCATGTTCGCCGTCGACGACATCGAGGACGTCGTCGCCCGCCTGCGCGCCCACGGCGCCGAACTCGTCGGCGAGCTGGCCCAGTACGAGGACAACTACCGGCTCTGCTACGTCCGTGGACCCGAGGGCATCGTCGTCGGACTGGCCGAGCAGTTGAACTGACCCCCGTTCAGACCGTCTCGTCTCGTCTCGGCTCGGCTCGGCTCGGCTCGGCTCGGCTCGGCTCGGCTCGGCTCGGCTCGGCTCGGCTCGGCTCGGCTC
>NZ_BJMN01000002.1 GCF_006539185.1 Streptomyces gardneri | reverse complement strand
CTCGGCTCGGCTCGGCTCGGCTCGGCTCGGCTCGGCTCGGCTCGGCTCGGCTCGGCTCGGCTCGGCTCGGCTCGGCTCGGCTCGGGCGAAGGCCCTGTCCACTCATGGTCACGCCCGCGGCGAGGCGGCGGGCATGGACAGCGACGCGACGTAGTCGCGCAGGGCCGCCGCGGCGACGGCGAGCGGGAAGCGGGCGCCCAGGTGCCCGTCCGGGCGGACGACGAAGCCGGTCGGGCCGTCCGGGTCGTAGAGCCGGGCGAACTCCCCTGCGGCGTCGTGGTATCCGGGGACAGCGGCCAGTCCGTCCAGGCCCGTCCGGGGTGCCTCGCGGGCGAGGACGGCGAGGGTCTGCGGGCGGTGTTCCGCCTGCGGGCCGCCGTCGGGCCACCGCACCACCCCGCTGGCGACCGCCGCCGCGGCCAGCTGGGCGGGCTCGGCCGCGTACAGGAGCAGGACGTGCTCCGTGCGGCCCCGCAGGATGTCGAGCAGGCGTAGCAGGTACGCGGCGACGGCGGTCGTCAGGCCGGCGCAGTCCGGAGCCCGGTCGCCGGGCCGGGGCGCTCGGGCCTGTCCGTAGGTGCTTCGGGCGAGGGGGCCGCCCCGGTAGCTGACGAGCAGTTGGGCCTCGCGGAGCATCACGGTCCGCGGGTCGTCGGGGTCGGCGTCGGTGCCCTGGGTGGCGTGACGAACGGTGCGGCCGACGACCTCTTCGCCGACCGGGCGGCGCTCGGCGTCGTAACTGGCGAGCAGGTCGGGGCCCGCCTCGCCGCGGCAGGCGAGGGCGAGCTTCCAGGCCAGGTTGCCGGCGTCCTGGATGCCGGTGTTCATGCCCTGCGCGCCGGTGGGCGGGTGGATGTGGGCGGCGTCGCCCGCGACGAACACCCGGCCTTCGCCGTAGCGGTCGACGATCCGGTGGCTGATCCGGAAGACGGAGGACCAGCGCATCCGGGAGAGGGTGGCCGGCATGGGGCCGAGGCGATCCACGACGGCCTGGATGTGGGGCAGTTCCGGGGCCCTGCCCGCCTCCAGGCCGTGCGCCACGCCGTCGCCCCTCGCGGTGCCGCCCGTGCCGTCCGAGCTGCCCGTGCCGTCCGGGACCGTGGCTGCCGTGGAGAGCCCGGGCGGGACCAGCATCGACATGCGATAGCGCCCCGTCCCGGGTAGCGGGATGCAGACCAGCAGGTCGTCGGTGGATCCGTCGTCGGCGACGTGGCTGGACCGTACGCCGTATCCGTACGGCAGGTCCCAGTCGGCCTCGACGTCGGCCAGCATGTACTCCTCGGGGAAGGCCCCGCCCTCGAAGGTCAGGCCCAGCTGCTTGCGGACGGTGCTGTGGGCGCCGTCGCAGCCGATCAGATACCCCACCCGGGCCTCCTCCTCGGCGCCGGCGGCCGTGCGGAGGACGGCGGTGACCCCGTCTTCGTCCTGCGTGAACGACAGCAGCTCGGTGCCGCGCTCGATGGTCGTGCCCAGGCCGATGACGTACTCCTCCAGGAGGCGCTCGGTCTCGTACTGCGGGAGCGCGGCGAAACCGTACGGCACCTCGGGCGGCAGCGTGAGCTCGATCCGCACCCGTTCCCGGCCGTTGACGTAGACCAGCTGCCCGCGCATGTCGATCGCCGCCTCCAGGGCGGCGCGGGCCAGGCCCATCCGGTCCCATATCTCCACGGGTGCGCGGCTGGATCCCGACGGCCTTGGCGTACGGGAGGGGGGCCGCGAGCCGGTCGATGAGGCGGCAGCGCACGCGCCTGCGGCGGAGCTCGGCGGCGGCGCTCAGTCCTACGGGACCTGCGCCCACGACGAGGACATCGGTCGTGCGGGTGCGCGCCACGGCTGCCTCCCAGCGGCTGATCCCCGGGTCGGTCCCCGACTCCCCCGCCGTCGTCCCGGTCGTCTCCATCGTCACTCGGCGGTGCGGGAGCGGCGAGCCGGGGATCCGGGAAATCAGTGATCGTTCCGGGGGCTGTCGTGGTGCAATGCGCGCATGACGAATCTCGTGGAGAAGGCCCGGCTGTTCCGTTCGCTGCACGTCCCCGGTAAGCCCCTGGTCCTGCCCAACGCCTGGGATGCCGCGTCCGCCCGGGTCGTGGCGGAGGTCGGTGCGCCCGCGGTCGCGACCACCAGCGCCGGGGTGGCGTGGTCTCTGGGCCACGGCGACGGGGATCACCTGAGCCGTGACGAGGCTCTGGGTGCCGTCGCGCGGATCACGGCCGCCGTCGACGTACCCGTCACCGCCGACATCGAGCGTGGCTACGCGGCCGACCCCGAGGGAGTGGCCGAGACCGTGCGGGGCGTCCTGGCGGCCGGAGCGGTGGGCATCAACCTGGAGGACAGCCTGCGGCCCGTCGCCGAACAGGTCGAGCGGATCGCGGCCGCGCGCCGGGCGGCGGACGAGGCGGGCGTCCCGCTGTTCGTCAACGCGCGCATCGACACCCACCGGATGCCCTCCGGCGACCCGGCGGCATGGCTGGCGGAGACGCTCGTCCGTGCCCGCGCCTACGAGGCGGCCGGTGCGGACGGCATCTTCGTCCTCAGTGGTCTGGACACGGCGACGATCGGGCTGCTCGTGGACGGTTCGCCCCTGCCGGTGAACCTCGTCGCCGGACCCGGCGCGCTGCCCGTCTCGGCGCTCGCCGAAGCGGGGGTCGCCCGTGTGAGCGCGGGATCCTCCATCGCCGAGGCGGCGTACGGACTGGTCCGACGGGCCGCCCGTGAGCTGCTGGAGCAGGGCACGACGGGCGCGCTGGAGGGTGGATTCGACTACGCGACGCTCAACGAACTGCTGCTGGCGGACCGTACGACCTGATGCGTGCGGGGGGCTACTTCCAGGGGGGCTACTTCCACTCGTAGATCTTGGCGGTGGCCTTCCCGCTCTCCTCCACATGGAACTCGAAGAGGCCGGCGATGCCGGTGAGTCGCGCGAACTTCTCCGAGACGGTCTCGAAGAAGAGCGCACCGCGCCAGTCGACCGCGCCGGTGTCGTCGAAGCGGCCCACGCCGGAGCCGTGCCAGGTGATCGTCTCGCCCTCCTGGGTCATCAGGACACCCTGGCCTTCTCCCCAGAGGGTGCCGTCGGCCCGTAGGACCGACTCGTACGTGCCCATGTCCTTGACCCCGACGCCCAGGAGGGTGCCGGTCGCCTGGAAGGACGCCTCCATTACGGGGTGGCCGCCGTCGGTGGACAGCACCCGGATTCCCGTGGTGTCTCCTTGTTCCTCGCCGAGCAGGTCGCCGAGCATGATGGGACTCCTCTCCGCGGATTCGACGCATGGGTCCCCTCTTCCGGACTACGCCCGGCCATGGGAGCTGTCAACCGGAGTCCCGGGGGCCGCGCGTCAGGGCAGGTGTGACAGCAGGAGCTCGGTGAGGCGGTCGGCCGTGCGGAGCGGCAGGTAGTGGTCGGCGTCCGGGATCGTCTCGCCGCGGGCTCCGGGGATGTCGGTGGCGAGTCGTTCGGCGATCACCGCGATCTCCGGGTGGTCGTGGGCACCGTGGACGACCAGAGTCGGCGCGGTGATGGCTCCGAGGTGCGGTTCGGCATCACGGCCCGTGGAGACGACGCAGTGCTGTTCGCTCACGACTCGCCGCTCGGCGTTCGAGGCGACCATCGTCTCGATGAGGTCCGCCCCGGGAGCCGTACGGCCCATGGCTGCCCAGATCGACAGTTCCAGCTCGGCCAGGGTGGCCGTGTCCCGCCCGCGCCGAGCCGTGGAGTAGGCCGACAGCTCGGGGCTCTCCGGCCAGACGTGACCGCTGACCGAGGCACCGACGAGGGCCAGGGCGGCGACGCGCTCCGGGTGGGCGAGGGCGAAGTCCAGCGCGGTCTCCCCGCCCATGCTCAAGCCGACCAGCGCGGCTCGGCGCAGTCCGAAGTGGTCGAGGACGGCGCGCAGATCCTCGACGTCGCCGAACGGCTCGCTCGGTGGTGTGGAGCGTCCGAGTCCGCGGGCGTCGTAGCGGATCACGTCGTGGTGGCGGGCCAGCTCGGGGACGACGGCGTCCCACAGACGGGAGTCCATGCCGGCGCCGTGCAGGAGCACGACCGGGGTTCCGGTGCCGCTGCGCTCGGCCCAGAGTCGACCGCCGTCGGGGGTGGGGACGAGGGCTTCGTGTGCCGGTCCGTCAGATCGTTCGGTGAAGTCGCTTGTCACGCGTTGATCATTTCAGAGCGTGCCGACCCTCGGGAGGGCCGCCGTTCGAGGCGGACGCCGGCGCGCGTACGCCCGTACTATCGAGGACTCTGATGGGCGGACGGGGCGGGGGCGGGGTTCATGGGGACGTCGAGGTCGGTGAGTCGACGTGGGTGGCTGATGCTCGGCGGGCTCTTCGTGCTGGGCGGGGGCGGCGCCGTCGCGTGCGCGTCCGGTGACGGCAAGGCCGAGCCGGACCTTCGGGAAGTGAACACCGACGTCGAACCGTTGCAGCGCCGGTTCGGAGCGATCGGCCGGCTGTCCGACCCCCACTGGCTCGGCTACAACCCGAACGACTCGGGGCGCGAATGGATTCCGGACCAGGATCCGCGGATCCGGGTCGTCGGGGTGGCGCGGCTGCCCGCCGGGGCCGTCACCTCCATCGTCGCCAAGCCGGTGCACGCCTTCGAGCCCTCCGTGCTCCCTCACCCTCCGGAGGAACTGGCGGAGTTCCTGCCCGAGGACGCCGCGTGGGTGAGCAGTGTCCGCTACGACAAGCTCATCACCGGCTCGCTCTACATCGGCCGGTTCCACCTCTCCCCGACGACGGACCACGTGTACTTCGACACCGTGAACCCCGAGATCGTGACGAGCACGCCGTCCATGCAGTGAGGCGGGCGCGCACGCCATCCTCACCTCACCCGCCGGGCCACCGCCCGCCGGCATGGTGCAGGGTGGATCCCATGCTTGCTGATCATGACGAGTACGACGTGGTCGTCACCGGCGTGGCTCCGGTCGGGGCCCTCGTGCGCACCGAGGGGTACGAGGGCTTCATCGACCAGGCCAAACACCCCTCATGGTGGTCGGACGCGCCCCGCCCGGCAGTCGGTGACCGCATGCGGGCCGTGGTGCTGGACGCCACCAGGAATCCGGCTCGGTTCAGCGCCCTGCCGAGTGACATCCGGACGGCCCGCGGCCTGCGCCACACCCGCCCGCTGGAACGGCTCTGCCCGCCGCCGCACGACAGTGGCCGGGCCGTCGAATGGGACGCCGTCGAGGAGAAGTTGGGCCTCGTCCTGCCGGCCGACTACAAGCGGCTCGTCCGGACCTACGGCGGCGGGGTCTTCGCGGGGCTGCTCTGGCTCCTGGAGCCGGACTGCCCCGACGCGATGTACGACCTCGTCGCCCAGACCGCCGAACGCGAGGAGATCCTCGCCGGTCTCTGGGACATGGGCGAGGAGAAGCCTTCGGAACTCGAAGCGGGCGACGTGCGGCTGGTGCCCTGGGGGTACGTGGAGGGCGCGGGCCACGTCCTGTACTGGCTGGTCCGGCCCGGCGTCGAGCCGGAGGAGTGGACCGTGATCCTCAACGAGGGCCGCGGCCCGTACTGGGAGGCCCATGCGATGTCGTGCAGCCGGTTCGTCCTCGATGTGGTCGCCGGCACGACGACGTCGTACTACTTCGACGACATCGACGAGATCGCCGACCCGGAGGAAAGGACCCTCTTCCTGCCCACCTCACGGATCCTCAGCCGCTAGGGGGTGCCTGGTAATCGATCTTGTGGTGGGTCGTGGCGAGGGCGCCTCGGGCCGGGGCCGGGCGGCCCCGCCGCAGGCCCGACGCGATCGCCCCGGACAAGGCGTACTCGTCCGGGGCGATCCGTCAGACCCTGCGGCGCAGGGGCACCCGGGGTGAAGGCCGGCATCTGCCGGTCACCGTGCCGATGGCAGGCTTCCCCGACGTCACGACGTGATCCACGTGCGTTTCTTATGCGCATGTGCCTGAATGAAGAGAGGTGAGTTGCCCCTCGATCACACAGCTCCGGACAGTGAATCTGGAATCGCTGCTTCCTTGTGGAAGTTTACGCAGGGCCCACCAATGCGACGTTATGCGATCGCTGAAGTGAGCAGATCGCCGGTCGCGTCACTCGGCGTGCGAGCCCTGCGAGCGGACGGGCCCACCCTGGATGTCTCAGTCGGAGGCCCACCCGCCGCATCAGGACGCCCCTCTGTGCTGTAAGGCGCCGTCACGCCGAGCCGTCACCCTGATCAGAGGATGGTGAGTCGTCATGACCCAGCAAATGAACCGGAACATCGCAGAACCAGGTCACGAGGAAATGGTGGCACGGGTTCGCGAAAGCCTGAAGAAGTCCGGAATCGACTCCTTCGATGCGATCGTGGAACGGTTGGCTGCGACCGCACCTCGAATCACGCATGAAGATCACCTCATGATGATCGGCCACACCGAAGGCGAGGCCCAACTGCCCCCGAGGCCACACCGACCGCCCGAGATGATGGTGGTGATCGACGGCGAGACGAACGAGCCCGAAACGGTCCACGAATTCGATGGACAAGCGCTCTACTCGACGCCTGGTCTCGATGGGAAAGGGAACGAAGTTCTCTACATGTTCACCTCACTCGAGGGGATGAGGGACCACCTTGTCGCTCATGCACGCCACGGCGACATCGGCACCTCCAACCCGGACTCACTCTCGGTCGACTCGCACTACTACGAGCACGACGACCTCGGTGGAGACTGGCTGCAGAATGGCCCCGGAAGGGGATGGAGTAACCTCAAGAATGTGCCCCGCGGAATCTTCGGCCTGGGGGACTGGAATGACATAATTTCGTCGGTCGACTGGTGTCGATGGCACATAACGCTGTTCGACAGGCCCAATTGGGGAGGCTCGCGGCTCGAACTTCCGGCCGGTCGGACACGCTACCACCTGAGCAATTTCGGATGGAACGACTGCGTCTCCGGAACCGTGAACTGGGGGAGACGCTTCTGAATTCTTGGAAACACACCAATTGTTGGCACTCGACACCCTGACGAGGTCCACCTCCCGTCCACGGTTCAGGAGGCCGCCAACCGGTCTGCGCGCCTCAGCCCCGGAAGCCCTCGGTCGGGACTTCCGGCAGCCCCCTCGACATCGGGGGTGGCGTGGCGAGAATGGGATTCCACGCCACGCGATGGGGGCAGCGTGTCACTGTTCATTCGGGCGAGCGGCAGGCAGCACGACAGCGGTGGGGCCCGGGGGTGGATCAGGTACGTGGCGGCCGTCGGGGTCGGTGCCTTCGCTCTGGCGCTGGCCGCCACCTGGACCTCGGGACCGCTGGCCACCGGGATCGGCGCGGCCGCCTCGGCCGTCTACGCGCTCGTCGCGGACCTCCTGCAGCCGTCCCAGCGGGTCCATGCTCCCGGCGGCGCCCTGCTCCGTACGGCGGCGGGACGCGTCCCCCGCTTCGGTCGGCTGGACCGGCCCGAGCTCGCGGGGGTCCACCCTGCCGACGGACCCGGTGACCGTCGCGCTCCTCCGCCGTACGTGGAGCGCGACGCGGAGCCCTCGGTTCGCCGGGCGCTGGAGGACGGCGGTTTCGTTCTCATCGTCGGCGAGTCGACGGCCGGGAAGACGCGCCTGGCGTACGAGGTCGCGCGGTCCCGGTTTCCCCGGCACGCGTTCGTACGACCCATGGACCGGAGCGCGCTGGCCCCGGCGGTCGCGGTGGCTCGTCGGCGTCGCCGCGCCGTGCTGTGGCTGGACGATCTGGAGAACTACCTGGGCGCCGACGGTGTGACGGCGCCCATGGTGGACGAGCTCCTCGGGCGTCGACCCGGGCGCGTCGTCATCCTGGCGACGATGCGCTCGGAGGAGTTCCGGCGGTACGACGCCCGCGAGGAGAGCCGGCTGACGGGGTCCGACCGGGACGCCTGGCGCGTCCAACGCGACGTGCTGAACGCGGCGGTGAAGATCCGGCTCGAACGGCACTGGTCCGAAGCGGAGCAGCTGCGCGCCGCGGCGCATCGCGAGGATCCACGGATCAGGCTCGCGCTGGAGAGCGGCGACCGGTTCGGACTCGCCGAGGTCGTGGCGGCCGGACCGGAGCTGCTCACCGCCTGGCAGAACGCCTGGGCTCCCGGAGCCAACCCCCGGGGTGCGGCGGTCGTGGCCGCCGCCGTCGACTGCCGCCGGTCGGGACTGCGGCGGCCGGTCAGCAGGGAATGGCTCCAGGACCTCCACCGTCCCTATCTCGCCGAGCGCGGAGGGCCCGACCTGCAGCCGGAGCCCTTCGCCGAGGCGATGGCTTGGGCCTGCCAGGCCGCGTACGCGACGAGCGGGCTGCTGATCGGGAACTACAGCCAGGGGTACACCGCCTTCGACTACGTGCTGACAGCCTCGGACCTGCCGCCCGTGCCCGACCACCTGTGGGACGCGCTGCTGGCCCTCGTCGAGCCCGCCGACGCCTACGACATGGGGCTCGTCGCGCATCAGGCAGGCAGGCTCCCCCGGGCCGCCGCCGCCCTCGAACGGGCCCGCGCGGGAGGCGCGGCGGAAGCCGACTTCCTCCTCGCGATCGTGACCGGCGACCGCGGCAGGCCACGGCACGCGGCCCGCGACCTCCTGCGCGTGGTGGAACGGAGGAGGGCGGCACTCGGCGCGGCTCACCCGGAGACACTGGCCGCCGTCCACCAGTGGGCGTTCTTCACGGGCGAGTCCGGCGAGGCCCGGGCCGCGTCGGCAGCGTTCGTACGGCTCGTCGCCGACGCCACGGCGGCACTGGGCGCCGAACACACCGACACCCTCGCCGCACGGCACCAGCAGGCCTACTTCGCGGGCGAGGCGGGCGAAGTCGACACAGCTGTACGGGAGTTGGCCGCCCTCCTGGACGTTCGGCTGCGGCGTGCGGAGGCCGACCATCCGCAGGCCCTCGCCGTGCGGCGCAGCCTCATCTGGTTCTCCAGCCTGCGGGGCGACCTCGCGGAGGCGGAACGCGAGCTACGCCTGCTCCTCACCGACGCCGAACGGGCCTTGGGGCCGCACAACCCCCATACCCTCGCCATCCGCAGCACCCAGGCGGCGTTCGCCGCGCAGGCGGGCCGCACCGAAGAGGCGATCGCGGAGTTCACCCGGCTCGTCTCCGAGCGGAGCCGCCTCCTCGGACACGACCACCCCCATGTGACGCACAGCCGACTCCAGCGAGTCCAGGGGCTGATCGCCGTCGGACGCGGCGCGGAGGCGCGGGGCGAACTCACGGAGATACTCGAGGAAGCGCGACGAGTCCTCGAACCCGGTCACCGACACCTCGTCCTGGCACGCTCCCTGCTCGCTCCGCCTCGGCACGAGCCGTGACCGCCGCCGCCCGGCCATCGGGGCGGAGTCACTGCACGTTCAGTCGGAACGGGTGGGTGAGGTCCTCCGGGCAGGAGAAGACGCGGAGTTCGCCTGAGCGGCCCATGGTGAGCTTCGGGTCACCCCCGCTGTCCAGCGTCAGGAGAAGTCGCATGCGGGCCCCGCAGGCGCAGTCGATCGGCACGAGGTCGGTGAGGTGCCAGCTCGGCCAGCCTCCGGCCTTCCAGCCGCGCAGGCAGGCCAGGTGGCGGTATGCGACGGCCCGGGCATCCGCCCACGCGTGTGCCGTGCCGACGAGCTCCGCCGGGAGTTCGTCCTCCGCGGGCAGATCGACGACGCGGACCGGGTCGAGGACGCAGGGACGGGGGAGGTAGACGCCCTTGGAGTGCTCCGGCCGCGGAGGGTCGGCCACCGTGCGGACCGACGCCGCTGCGCGGTGGCGCACTTCGACGTTCGGTCCCCAGTAGTGCGGCTGGCCGGGCGGCTCGGCATGGTCGTCCGGGCACCACAGCAGCTGGAGCAGGTCCGCCCCCTCCGGCAGGGGCAGGCCGGGGACGTCCCGGGCGTGGAGCTGGAGCACCGGGATCATCGGCACGGGGGTGGCGGGGTGCTCCGAGACGGTTCGGATCCGTTCCCAGGTCTTCAGGTCGATCGCGCTCGCCCCGTCCATGATCCGGGTCCTGGCCTCGTCCTCCTCCGCCCTCATCACGGACGAGCCTCGGGTCCGCGCCCGCCTGCGGGCCTTCATCCGGCGGTCGTACTCCTGCCAGAGCTCGCGGTCCCCGTCCGACAGCCTCTCCCGCTTCCCCACCACGTGCGGGGCCCGGCACACCGGCCACGGCTCGTCCGCCGGCCACAGCAGCGTTCCGCCGACGGAGCTGTCACGGGGGCCGGGGTCGCCCGCCGTCGGGCGGAGGAGAGTCGCCGGGCGGGCGTACGCGGCGAGGAGGTCGGGTACGTCATCGACCGGTGTCGGCCACATGGAGGCGCGGCCGGCGTCTTCCTCGGTCACGGTCGCTGTTCCTCCAGTCCTGCCGCGGCGGTGTCGATCATCCAGTGCATCACCGAATCCGGCAGCGCCGGGTTCATGACGGCGTCCCGCCCGAGGTCACGGTCGCGCAGCGCACGGACCAAGGACCGTGCGGGCAGTGCGGGATGACGGGCCGCCGCATGCCGGACGGCGGCGCTCCCGTCGTCGAGCAGGCGGACCGCCGAGGCCGCCGAGAGACGGGGGTCGGTGGCGGCCCGGAGCCGGACCTCGCCGTCCTCGTCCCGGCTGAACCGCTCCACCAGCTCGGGGGTGGATTCGGGGTCGTCCAGGGCCAGTTGGCGAAGGCGTGGGTGCGGGTCGGTCGCGTACGGGAGCAGGCCCGCGCGTGGGAAGTTGGGGTGGGTGCGAGGGCGCCCGGGTGAGCTGAAGCTGCCGTTCCACCACTGCCAGACCTCCAGCAGCATGTCGGCCGGCGCGTCGTCGCAGGATTCCGCGAGGAAGAGGCGTACGACCCTGTCCTCGTCCCGCGCGAGGCGTTCGACGACATCCGGCGGGAGATGCCGGGCCCTGGCGACGGTGCCGCGCAGCAGCGGGTGGCATGAGGCGGCGATCCGGCGCATCGCCTCCGGGTCGCCATGGAGGTCCCGCACCCAGGGCACGTCGTGCCGCATGCCGTCGAGGTCGAGGCCCGGCAGGCATTCCGCCCGCTGCTCCTCGGAGAGTTCGGGGTGGACGGACGCCGCCCGGCGCACCGGCTCGTTCTCGTCCGCCAGGAGCGCGGCGAGGGCGGCGGCCGGCAGTCGGGGGTGCGCGGCGAGGGTCCGTCGTACGTCCGCGTGTTCGTCGGCGGTGAGGAGGGCGAGCGCCTGGGGGTGCGCGTGCGGATCGGCGGCCAGGGTCCGTCGGATGTGGGGGTCGTCGTGCGCGGCCAGGGCCTCGTACGCGGCCCGGTCCATCGGGCGGGGCGAAGCCCCCGGGTGGGGTCGGGCATCGCCGGCGGCGGCGGCCCGTACGGACGGGTCCGGATCGGCGGCGAGGGCCGACAGGAGGTGTGCCGGGAGGCCGGGGGTCCTGGCGGCTTCCGCGCGGACGAGAGGGGACGGGTCGGTGGCGAGCCGTTCGTGTCCTGCTTCCGTCAGGCCGCCCCTGGCGGCGGCGATCT
This sequence comes from Streptomyces gardneri, assembly GCF_006539185.1. GTDB lineage: Bacteria > Actinomycetota > Actinomycetes > Streptomycetales > Streptomycetaceae > Streptomyces > Streptomyces gardneri. The sequence goes on along the minus strand of NZ_BJMN01000002.1, from coordinate 212,907 downwards.
CGACGAGCAGAGCCCTCCGGGCCGGGCTGCCCTCGCCGAGGACCAGGGCGGTCCACTGCTCGGGGGCCATGGGCCGCCGTCGCTCGGCGAGCGCGGCACGGATCTGCGGGTCGGCGTGCGCGAGGGCGGCGTCGAGGACGGCAGCGGACGACGTGCGGTGCAGGAAGGAGACGGCTCCGAGGTCGAGCAGCCGGATCAGCACCTCGTCGCTCGCGGCGTCGTTGAAGCCGAGCCAGTCCACCCACGTCCCCCACAGCCGTTTCGTGGGCCGGAGCCGCGCGCTGCGCAGCCCGTCCCATGCGGCCTCGCGCTCCTCGGGGGTCTCCCGCGCCGTCGCCCGGGCCTCTTCCTCGCGTCGTTCCCGGACTCCGCCGACGGCGACGAGCCAGACCTCGTACTCCTCACAGGTCACTCCGAGGAGTGCGTCCCCGTCCACGGAGAGCGTGACGAACTCGGGCTGCCCGGCGCGGTCGCCGAGGACGCCCGCGAGGTCCCAGGTCGCGGCGAGGCGGACCCTGGCCCAGGTGTCGTCGTCCGCGACATGGATGAGGAACTCGCCCTTGTCGTCGATGACTCCGTACTCGCGCGCGAGTCGGTGCCACTGCACGTTGAGTGCCGGGACGAGGTCGGGTCGGTCCTCACGGACGGTGGCGGTCGGCACGGCCTCGTACCAGATGACGGGTCGCCAGGCGGCCGCGGGTGTCAGGACGTTCTCGGGGCCCCACTCCCCCACGAGCTCCAGTCCCGCCCGCTCCAGCAGTGCGGCCAGTTCCGCCCTCGTACGCCCGCGTCGGTTCCCCATGGCGCCATCCTGCCCGAGTCGGCGGGTGGGGCATCGCGGCGGGGGCACCAGTGCCCCCTCACGTCACTCCACCGTCCCCCACCATGCCCCGGCGGGCCCGGCGTCCGCCGCCGGGTGGTCGGCGGCGCCGTCGCGAAGGGCGAGCCGGGAGACGATGCGGTAGCGGTCGCCGCGGTAGAGGGAGCGCACGTACTCGACGGGTCTGCCGCCCGTGTCGGAGGTGATCCGGTCGAAGAGCAGCGCGGGTGAGAGGACGGGGACGTCCAGCAGCGCGGCCTCCTCCTCGCTCAGTACCGTCGGTTCGATGGACTGCACCGCGTGGGCCGTGCGGATGCCGCGCTTCTCGCGCAGGTGGGCGTAGAAGCCGCCCTCCATGTCGGCGACGGTGAGACCGGGGACCAGGTCCGCCGGGACGTGCAGGTGCTCCAGGGCGATCGGGTCGCCGTCCACATATCGGAGGCGGGTCACGTGCACCAGCTCCGCCGCCGGGGAGAGCGTGAGCTTGCGGCCGATCCGCGCGCCGGCTCGTACGGTGCGGAGTTCGAGCACCCTGCTCGTCCAGCCGCCCCGGCCGCCCTGACCGCGGGGCGCGTCGGCCGTGTGCTGTTCGGCGACCAGTTCCTGGGTGATCTTGGCGGGGGCGACGAACATGCCCCGGCCGTGCTCCCGCACCAGCAGGCCCGTGGCCACCAGTTCGTCGACCGCTGCGCGCAGGGTGGGGCGGGAGACGCCGAGGGTGGCGCAGAGGGTGCGCTCGGAGGGGATGGCGTCACCGGGGCGGCGGGCGTCGATGACGGTGAGCAGATGCTCCCGTACGCGCTCGCGCTTGAGCTCCGGCCGGGCCGCGCCATCCGACTGCGCCCCGGCCTGCGCGTCCGGCCGCGCCTTGGCCGGCCTGTCCGGCTGCGTCCTGGCCTGCGCGTCCGGCTGCGTCCCTGCCTGCGCCTTCGGCTGCGCGCTGCCCTCTCCGTGCGGCTTCATCCCGGCCCTTCTCCCCGTCGTCCGATCGGTTGCGCGTCAGTATGCATCCCCCTCGGTGGAGGAGGTCACGAGGCCGTCGCGCGTGAAGTCGAGGCGGGAGACGATGCGGTAGCGGTCACCGCGGTACACCGAGTGGACGTACTCGACGGGACGGCCCGCGGTGTCGAGGGTGAGGCGTTCGATCAGCAGGGCGGGCGAGAGGACGGGGACGTCGAGGAGCGCCGCCTCGTCCTCGCTGACGACGGTGGGTTCGATCGACTGGGTGGCCTCCTGGACGTGGACTTCGTGGTGCTCCCGCAGGTGGTCGTAGAGGTCGCCCGCTTCGAGCTCCTCCGGGGTGAGCGCGGCGCCGACCAGGTCCGCCGGGATGTGCAGGTGCTCGATGGCCATGGGGGCGCCGTCGACGAGGCGGAGGCGGGCGATGTAGAGCAGTTCGGCGGCGGGCGAGAGGCGGAGCCTGCGGCCGATGCGGGCGCCGGCCCGGACCGTGGCGGATTCCAGGACCGTGCTGGACCAGGTGCCGGAGGCCCGGGGGACGGCGAAGGCCGCGTCGTCGGGGGCGAGGCGCTGGGTGATCTTGGCGGGGGCGACGAACATGCCGCGGCCGTGTTCCCGTACGAGCGCGCCTGTGGCGACAAGTTCGTCGACGGCGGCGCGAAGGGTGGGGCGGGAGACGCCGAGGGTCGCGCAGAGGGTGCGCTCGGACGGGATCGGGTCGCCGGGGCCGCCGGCTTCGATCAGGCCCAGGAGGTGCTCCCGTACGCGTTCCCGCTTCAGCACCCCGCTGGAGGAGTCGTCGTTCATGCCGTGCCGCCCTTCATGCCACGCCCCCTGCTCGTCAGACGTCAACTGGTCAACTGGTAAGTCGGATACTAGTCGGCCGAGTTGACCTGTCATCGACTGAACAACACATCTTTTCCCGGGGATTGACGGCGCGATTGGTCCATGCCACCTTCTGGACACAGACCTGACCACCTAACCAATTGGTCAACTATCCATCGAGGTGCCCGTGCAGACTCTCCCCCGTACCGTCGTCCTCGCGACGGCTGTCCTCCTCGCCGCCACGGCCTGTGGCGGGCCGAGCTCCCCGGCCGCCGACGGCGGGGTGGAGAAGGTGACCGTATGGATCATGAAGGACAGCGTCACCGACTCCTTCCTCACCCGCTTCCGTGCCGGCTTCGAGGCGGAGCACAAGGACATCGACCTCGACATCCAGATCCAGGAGTGGGACGGCATCGGCGAGAAGGTCACGGCCGCCCTCGCCAGCAAGGACGCCCCGGACGTCATCGAGGTGGGCAACACCCAGGTCGCGCAGTACGCGGCGAGCGGCGGCGTCCGCGACCTCAGCGACAAGGTGACCGAGCTGAACGGCGCCGACTGGCTCCCGGGGCTCGCCGAGCCGGGCAAGGTCGACGGCAAGCAGTACGGCGTCCCCTGGTACGCGGCCAACCGTGTCGTGATCTACCACAAGGACCTCTTCGCCGCGGCAGGCGTCACCGCGCCCCCGAAGACGCAGGCCGAGTGGCTCGCCGTGACCGCGAAGCTCAACCGGGGCAGGACCCAGGGCATCTACCTCCCCGGCCAGAACTGGTTCACCCTCTCCGGCTTCGTCTGGGAGGAGGGCGGCGACCTCGCCGTCCAGGACGGCACGGCGTGGAAGGGCGCGCTCGACACCCCGCAGGCCCTCGCCGGCATGGACTTCTACCGGCGCCTCCAGTCCCTCGGCAAGGGTCCGAAGGACGCCGACGAGGCGAAGCCGCCACAGGCAGAGGTCTTCGCCAAGGGCGACGTCGCCCAGATCATCGCCGTGCCGGGCGGCGCGAAGATCGTCGAGGAGATCAACCCCGCGCTCAAGGGCAAGCTCGGCTTCTTCCCCGTGCCCGGGAAGTCTGCGGACCGGCCCGGTGCGGTCTTCACCGGCGGCTCCGACCTCCTCGTCCCCGAGGCGTCGACCCACCCGGAGGCCGCCTACCGGGTCGTCGCGGCCCTGGCGGGCGAGAAGTGGCAGACGGACATGGCGAGAACGATGAGCTACGTCCCCAACCGCACCTCACTCGCCCGCGTCATCCAGAACGACGCCGGCACGGCCGCGATGGCCGCCGGCGCGGCCCAGGGCCGGGCCACACCCAACTCCCCGCAGTGGGCGGCCGTCGAGGCCACCAACCCGATCAAGCAGTACATGACCGCCGTGCTGACGGGCGGCGATCCGGCGACGGCGGCCGCGACCGCGTCCCGGAGCATCACGAAGACCCTCGGCTCGTGACCGGGCCGGAGGCGACGAGCCGACCGGCACCGACGAGTCGCCCAGGACCGAAGCACGACCCGCGACCGAAGCTTCGGCCAGGACCGAAGAACCACCCGCGGCCGAAGCACCACTCAGGGCCGAAGCCCCGCCCAGGACCGAAGCGCCTCCCCCGCCTCCCCCATGGGTCCGCCCTCTGGCCGTACCTCCTCGTCGCCCCTACCGTCCTCGGCGGAGCACTCCTCCTCGGATACCCCCTCGTCCGCAACCTGCTGATCTCCTTCCAGGAGTACGGCATGGGCGAACTCATCCGCGGCGGCGCCCCTTTCGTCGGCCTCGACAACTACCGGACCGTCCTGACCGACCCCGAGTTCTGGGCGGTCGTTCGGCGCACCTTCTGGTGGACGTTCGTCAACGTCGTCCTGATCATGGGGTTCGGCACGCTGATCGCCCTGATGATGCGGAAGCTCGGCCGGCGGATGCGGATCCTCGTGACGAGCGGGCTCGTGCTCGCGTGGGCCAGCCCCGTCATCGCCACCACCACCGTCTTCCAGTGGCTCTTCGCCTCCCGCCTCGGCGTGGTCAACTGGCTCCTCGTCCGGCTCGGGTTCGAGTCCTTCGAGGGCTACTCGTGGCTGGCCGACGGCCCCGCCGCGTTCACCGTCCTCGTCCTGCTCGTCGTCTGGCAGTCGGTCCCCTTCGCCGCGATCACCCTGCACTCGGCGCTGCTGACCGTCCCCGCCGAGCTGTACGAGTCGGCCCGGCTGGACGGGGCCGGCGGCGGGCGGATCTTCCGCTCGATCACACTGCCCCTCCTCCGCCCGATCTTCGGCCTCGTCCTCTGCCTCGAAGTCATCTGGGTCTTCCGCTGCTTCGCCCAGATCTGGGCCGTCACCAAGGGCGGTCCGGGCGAGGCGACGACCACCCTGCCCGTCTACGCCTACCGCGTGGCCCAGTCCCTGCACCGCTACGACCTCGGGGCGGCCGTCTCCACGCTCACCGTCCTCCTCCTCGTGGCCGCGCTGATCGCCTACTTCCGCCAGCTGCTCCGACAGGAGGCCGACCGGTGACACCCCGCTCCCGTCTCCGTTCCCGCTCCCGCTCCTTGCGCCGACTCCCCCTGAACACGGCGGCGGCGGTCGTCTTCGTGCTGGCCGTCTTCCCGGTGTACTGGATGGTCCTCACCGCCTTCCGTCCGACCCGTGACATCCAGTCCGAGACCCCGGGCTTCCTCCCCGTCTCCGTCACCCTGGAGCACTTCGGGAAGGCCGTGGCCGCCGACGGCTTCTGGACTTTCTGGCGCAACAGCCTGCTCGTGACCGCCGGGTGCGTCCTGCTCGCCCTGGTGGTGGCGCTCGCCGCCGCCTTCGCCGTCGCCCGGATGCGCTGGCGCGGCCGGCGCGGCTTCATCCTCATGGTCTTCCTCGCGCAGGTCGCACCCTGGGAGGCGCTGTTGATCCCGATGTACGTCATCGCCCGGGACGCCGACCTGCTCGACCGGCTGGCGACCCTGAGCCTGATCTACTTCATGATCACCCTGCCGTTCACCGTCGTCACCCTGCGCTCCTTCCTGGCGGCCGTCCCGGCCGAGCTGGAGGAAGCCGCTCAGGTCGACGGCTGCACACGCGCCGTCGCCTTCCGCCGTGTGACCCTCCCCCTGCTCGCCCCGGGGCTGCTCGCGACCTCGCTCTTCGGATTCATCACCGCCTGGAACGAGTTCGCCTTCGCCAACATGCTCGTCATCAAGAACCAGGACGACCGCACGCTGCCCGTCTGGCTCTCGTCCTTCTCCAATGTCTTCGGCACGGACTGGGGCGCCACCATGGCCGCCTCCACCCTCTTCGCCCTGCCCGTACTCGTCCTCTTCCTGGTCCTCCAGGGCCGGGTCTCCGCCGGAATGACCGGCGGAGCCGTGAAGGGATAACGCACCTCGATGCCCCTGCCCCGACTCGTCCCCGCACCCACCCACCTCTCGCCCCTGCCCGGCCGGTTCACCTTCGACGCGAGGACCGCGCTGAGGGTCTCGCCCGGCGCCGACCCCGCCGCGCGACTGCTGCGGACCCTGCTCGGGCCGGCCACCGGGCTTCCGCTGCCCGCCCACCCGGACGGCTCCGTCGTCCTCGCCGTCGACAGCGCCCTCACCGGCCTCGGTGAGGAGGGGTACGGGCTCACCGTCGGCGCAGAAGCGATCCTGCTGCGGGCCGCCCACCCCCGTGGACTCCTCTCCGGGGTCCAGACCCTGCGCCAGCTCCTGCCCGTCGAAGCCCTCGGCGACGAGCCCGCGCGCGGGGTCGAGTGGTCCGTGCCCTGCGTCCAGATCACCGACACCCCGCGCTTCCCCTGGCGCGGTTCGATGCTCGACGTCGCCCGCCGTTTCCGCCCCGTCTCCTACCTCCACAGGTACGTCGACCTGCTCGCCCTCCACAAGCTCAACGTCCTCCACCTCCATCTCACCGACGACCAGGGCTGGCGCATGCCGGTCGCCGCCCTCCCCCGGCTCACCGAGGTCGGCGGGGTGCCGCACGGCGGCGCCTACACCCGGGCCGAACTCACCGGGCTCGTCACGTACGCGGCGGAGCGCGGCGTCACCGTCGTGCCCGAGATCGAGATGCCCGGCCACGTCCGCGCCGCGCTCGCCGCCTACCCCGAGCTCGGCAACCACCCGGGGCGTACGTATGACGTCTGGGACCGGTGGGGCGTCTGCGACACGATTCTCGGCGTCCACGACGAGGCCCTCGACTTCTGCCGCACCGTCCTGGACGAGGTGATGGACGTCTTCCCCTCCTCGTACGTCCACATCGGGGGCGAGGAGTGCCCCACCACCGAGTGGCACACCTCGGCGTCCGCGCTCCGGCGGGCCGCCGAGGAGGGGCTCGCGGGTCCCGACGCCCTGCACGGCTGGTTCATGGAGCGGATCGGACGGCACCTCCTCGACGCGGGCCGGCAGCCGCTCAGCTGGACCGAGAACGGCGCCGACCTCCCCCCGTACTTCACCGTCATGCCCTGGCGCGACTCCGACCACGGCCGCGTCGCCGTGCAACGCGGCCACCGCGTCGTCATGGCACCCCACCGCACGACCTACCTCGACTACCCCCAGTCCACGAGCCCTTCCGAACCGCCCGGCCAGGCCGGCGAGGTCGTCGACCTCCGCACGGTCCACGGCAACGACCCGGCGCCGGCGGAGTGGAGCCCCGAGGAGTCGGCACGGGTCCTCGGCTCCCAGGCCCAGTTGTGGACCGAATACGTGCCGACCGCGGCGCACGCCGAGTACCTCACGTTTCCCCGGCTCTGCGCCCTCGCCGAGGTCGTCTGGACCGGCCGGCACGACTGGCCCGGCTTCCAGGAGCGCCTCCGCCACCACAGGACCCGGCTCGACGCCCTCGGGGTGCCGCGCCGTCTCTCACCCGTGTCCGTCCCCACCTGAGGAGAGGAACCACCACCATGAACGTCCCCACGAGGACCAGGAGCGGCCTGCGGCTCCGTGCCGCGCTCGCCGTCGCCGCGGTGACCGGGCTCGGCGCCACCGCCCTGACCGCGCTGCCGGCGGCGGCCGCCGGTGAGGCCGTCACCGTCCAGTACCGGCAGAGCGCCACCGGCGGCGATCAGGTCGAGCCCTGGCTCAAGGTCGTCAACACCGGTACGGCGAGCGTGCCGTTGAGCCAGGTCAAGGTGCGCTACTACTTCAAGGCCGAGGCGGGGGCCTCGTACACCTACGCCTGCTCCTGGGCCGTGAAGGGCTGCGCGAACCTCACCGGCACCTTCGGAACCCTGGCCGCCCCGACCGCGACCGCCGACCGCTACCTGGAGGTCGGCTTCACCGCCGGCGCCGGCACGCTCGCCCCCGGCGCGGACACCGGCGACATGCAGCTGCGCTTCCACCGCTCCAACTGGCAGCCGCTGAACCAGAGCGACGACTACTCCTTCGGGCCCGCGCAGACCACGTACGCCAACTGGTCGAAGGTCACCGCGACCGTCGGCGGCGTCCAGGTCTGGGGGACGGCCCCTGCGGGCAACGAACCCACCCCGACGCCGACCGATCCGACCACTCCCCCGCCCACCGGGGCCGCGCTCTTCGACGACTTCGACTACACGGGCCACACCGACCCGGCGATCGCGGCCCACGGCTGGAGCGTCCGGTCCAACTCCGGCGGCCCCGGAGTGCCGGGCGCCACCTGGGCCCCCGAGAACGTCACCTTCGCCAAGGAGGGCACGAACTCCCTCATGAACCTGCGGAGTTCGACCGCCGGTACGGGCGAGTCGACCAAGCACACGGAGATCCTCACCCGCGCGTCGAAGTTCCGGAACGGCACCTACGCGGCGCGCGTGCGCTTCTCCGACGCGCCGCTGTCGGGACCGGACGGCGACCGCGTCGTCCAGACCTTCTTCACCATCAACGACCTCAAGGCCCCGATGGCCGACGACTACGCCGAGTACGACTTCGAGTACCTGCCCAACGGCGGCTGGGGCGAGCCCGCCAACATCCTCTACACGACGTCGTGGGAGACGTACCGGCCCGACCCGTGGGAGGCCGTCAACCAGCACTCGGAGGTCCGGGCGAGCTACGCCGGCTGGCACGACCTCGTCCTGACCATCGACGACAACTCCCTCGTCTACTACGTCGACGGCCAGGAGTTCGGCCGCCACGACGCGCGCTACCTGCCCGAACGGCCCATGTCCATCAACTTCAACCAGTGGCTGATAGACCTGGCCGGCCAGACCTCGACGACCCCGCGCGCGTACGACCAGAAGGTCGACTACGTCCTGCACGTCAAGGACCAGGTGCTGACCCCGGCCCAGGTGGCGGCCAAGGTCGCCGCGTACCGCTCGTCGGGCACCGCCTTCGAGGACTCGGTCCCGGCGGTGTCGTAGTCCCCACTGACCGGTGAGCCGAAGGGGGCGGGCGAGATCACCTTTCGCCCGCCCACTTCGGCGAGCCGGATGCCGGGCCGTTCAGCCCTGGAGGTGGGTGCCGATCGCGAGGAACGCCTGCACGAGCGGGACGGCCGGTACGGCCGGGGAGACGATCTGGGAGGCGTAGTGGACGATCACGAGGTCGAGCCCGGGTGAGACGAAGAGGCGCTGGCCGTGGATGCCGCTGGCCATGAACGATCCGTACGGGTCGTTCGGGATCCACCACAGGTCGTGGTACGAGAGGGTGGCGGGCGTGCTCGCCGGTGCACCGGGAAAGCGGACGCGTCGGGGGTGGCCGTCCTGGACACCGGAGACGATCGTCGAGGCCACGGCCTCGGGGACGACCTGCCGGCCACCCGTCGCGCCGCCGCAGCGGAGCGTCTCGCCGAGGCGGACCAGGTCGCGGGCGGTCGCGCCGAAGCCGCCCGAGGCGGCCTCCGTGCCGTCCGCGTCGAGGAGGTAGTAGGCGTCCTCCTCGGTGCCGATGCGGGACCAGATCATCTCGGAGAGCAGCGCCGAGGTGGTCGTGCCGGTGACCCGGCGCAGGACCTCCGCCAGGGCTTCGACGTTGCCGTTCTCGTAGCGGAATTCGACGCCCGGCGCGCCGGTGGACCGGGCGGTGGAGAGATGCTCGCGGATCGTCGCCGGCCCGCTGTAGCCGTACGGGCGCAGCCGGGGAGCGAGGACGGCGAAGTAGCGCTGGGCCTCCAGGGCCTTGTCGTACGGGCGGCCCGCGTAGCTCATCCGGGTGCCCATGTGGAGGAGGTCGTCGACCCGGGCCTCGCCGAACGCGGTGCCGGCCAGTTCGGGGACGTACTTCGTGACCCGGGTGCCGCGGTCGAGGAGCCCTTCGTGGGCGAGGGTCGCGGCGAGGAGGCCGAGGTAGGACTTGGCGGCCGAGGCGTTGAAGTGGGGGACGTGGGGCTCGTATCCGTGCAGGTACTGCTCGTGGACGAGTGTCCCGCGGTGCATGACGAGCAGGGCGTCGGTCTCGGCGCGGGCGAGCAGCTCGGCGAGGGGGAGCCGCCGCCCGTCCGGTCCTGCGAGGGCGAGGCCGTCGAGGGCGCCGGGGGGCGCGGCGGTCAGCGGGGTGGGCGTTCCGGTGGCGCGTCGGACACAGCGGCTGGGAACGAGCTCCCGGGCCGCTGTCATGTGCCGACGGGCCCAGGCCGGATCGGTGTATCCCCGCGCCCAGACGAGGTCGGCCAGTGGGGGTATGCCTGGTATGCCGGTCATGCGTCCGCTCCGCTCCGAGAGGTCGTGCGCCTACTGGGCTCGTTACCGTACATGGTGTTCGGTAACTCGACCAGGAAGGGCGTCGAAGAGCCGGAGAGCCCGCTTGGCAACGCGGCGGTTCAGGGGGTGAGGTCGAGGGCTCCGGGGGCGTCGGAGGGAGTGAGGCCGGTGGCCCAGACGCGGCCGTACACGGACAGGTCGCGCAGGTGGGCGGTGATGTCCGCGGCGCTGTAGCCGGTGTCGTTCTCGACCCACCAGGTCAGCAGGCCGATGAGCTCGCCGGTCCAGGCCCGGGCGACCACGTCGAGCGGGATCCTCGGCGTCACCCCGAGCTGTTCGGTCCGCGCCCGGAAGGCCGCCTCCGCGTGTGCGCAGATCAGGTCGGTGAACTCGCGCAGGGCCCGGCCGTCGCCCTCGCCGCGCAGGACGACCCGGTAGACGGGCTTCTCCTGTTCGGCGTGCTCGAAGATGTACTTCACCGGCAGGCCGGTGAAGCCCTGGGCGTGCGCCTGCCTGACCGCCGGCAGGAGGCGCTCACGGTCCTCCGCGAGGTCGCGGACGATGCCGACCAGCAGGTCCTCCTTGTCGCGGTAGTGGGCGTAGAACGTGGCCCGGCCGACGTCGGCGCGTTCGGTGATCTCCTCGACGGTGATCGCCTGGAACCCCCTGTCCAGGACCAGTTCGACCAGGGCCTGGCGCAGCGCGGCCCTGGTCCTGCGGACGCGGCGGTCCCCCGTCGGCTTCGTCTCCACGTCGACCCTTTCCCCTCCGGACTGTTGACCTGACCCTAACGCTGCCCTTACGTTGCCGCACACCAAGCTTGATACCGAACAGAATGTTCGGAAACTTTGGAGGTGCGATGAACCTCGGGCGGTACATACGCCGGACCGCCGGCCACCAACCCGATGCCGAAGCCGTGGTCTGCGGCCCCACCCGGCTGACGTACGCGGAGCTCGACGACCACAGCGACCGGCTCGCCGCCGCGCTCCGCGGACGCGGCCTGGGCAGGGGCGACCGCGTGGCGACCCTCGCCGCCAACCGCGCCGAACTCGTCGTCACGGAAGTCGCCCTGTACAAGGCCGGGCTGACACGCGCGCCGATCAACGCCCGGCTCGGTGCCACGGAGGTGGCCCACCTGCTGCGCGAGTCGGAGGCCCGGGTGCTGCTGACGGAAGCGGCCCACCTGGAGACGGCCCGCGCGGCCGTCCCCGGGACGGGAGTGAGGACGGTCGTCGGCTACGACGGCCCGAGCGATCTGGGGCCCGGCTACGCGCAGATCCTCGCCGAGGCCGAGGGTCGGGGCGGGGCCGAGGGTGAGGCCCCGGTCGACGTGGAGTGCGAGGAGGACGACGCCGCCGTCCTGCACTTCACGTCCGGTTCCACGGGAAAGCTGAAGGCGGCGGTCCAGACGTACGGCAACCGCCTGACCCTGCTGCGCAAGTCGGTCATGAGCGCCGACACCCGGATCGGCCCCGGCTGCCGGCAGATCCTCGCCGGGCCCGTCACCCACGCCTCCGGCATGCCCCTCATGGGCATCTTCTTCGCCGGGGGCTGCGCGATCGTCCTTCCGCGCTGGGACCCGGAGGAGTTCCTCGCCACCGTCGAGCGCGAGCGCGCCACCCACGCGTTCGTCGTCCCGACGATGGTCAACACCGTCCTCGCGCTGCCCGGCGCCCGTGACCACGACCTCTCCAGCCTGCGTCAGCTGATCTACGGCGCCGCGCCCATGTCCCCGCGGCGCATCCGCGAGGCGTGGGACCTGTTCGGCCCCGTGCTCTCCCAGGGCTACGGCTGCGGCGAGACGACCTCGGGTGTCCTGTTCCTGTCGACCGAGGATCACCGGCGGGCGATCGAGGGGGAGGACGAGGAGCTGCTGCTCTCCTGCGGACGGCCGCTGGCCGAGGCCGACGTGCGGATCGTCGACGAGGCCGGCGCACCCGTCGCGGACGGTGAGGTCGGCGAGATCGTCGTCCGCGGACCCGATGTCGTCCCCGGCTACCACAACGAACCGGAGCTCACGGCGGAGAGCTTCCGCGACGGCTGGTTCCACACCGGCGACCTCGCCCGCCGCAGGTCCGACGGGTACGTCTTCATCGTCGACCGCAAGAAGGACATGATCATCTCGGGCGGGTTCAACATCTACGCCGTGGAGGTCGAGTCCGTCCTCCACCAGCACCCCGCCGTCTTCGAGGCCGCCGTGGTCGGCGTCCCGGACGAGCGGTGGGGCGAGGCGGTCAAGGCCGTCGTCGTCCCCCGCGCGGGCGCCGTCCTCGACGAGGCCGGACTCATCGACTACTGCGCCGAGCACCTCGCCCGTATGAAGAAGCCCCGCTCCGTCGATGTCGTCGGCGCGCTGCCCCACAACCCCAACGGCAAGATCGACCGCCGTGCGATCCGCGAGCGGTACTGGGCCGGCACCGAGCGCCGCGTCCACTGACCCAGGAACAGGAACCCGCACCATGCCCTACTCCCTCGAACCCTCCTACGACGACGACCCGCGCCTCCGGGAACTGGTCGTCCGGCTCCGCGCCTACCTGAACGACGAGCTCCTCCCCTACGAGCGCGAGCGCGGCATCACCCCGGAGAGCCGGGTCGACCGCCCGACCCTCGAACACGTCTGGAAGCGCAGTCGCGAGCTCGGTTTCTACGGCATCAGCCTGCCGCCCGAACTCGGCGGCCAGGGCATCGGCTTCACCGAACTGTGCGCCCTGAAGGAGGAGTTGACCGCGTCGGGAGCGGCGCTCTCCCACTCCGTCCTCGGCGACATGGGCGGCCCGCTCCGGGTCGGCGCGATCGTGAAGTACGCCACCGCCGACCAGCTGGAGCGGTATCTCATGCCTGTCGTCCGCGGCGAGCGCGCCTGCTGCTTCTCGATCACCGAGGAGGACGCCGGATCCGACGTGCGGCGGATGAGGACCACCGCGACCCCCGACGGCGACTCCTACGTCCTCGACGGACACAAGGTGTTCAGCTCCGCCGCACCGTTCGCGGACTTCGCGATCGTCGTCGCCCGCATGGCCGGCACGGAAGAGGCGTACAGCGCGTTCCTCGTCGACCTCGACACCCCCGGCTGCCGGGTGTTCGACGGCGAAGTCCCCATGTCCGGCCAGCAGATGGAGGGCGACCTCGTCTTCGAGAACTGCCGGATACCCGCCGAGAACCTGCTCGGCGAGATCGGGCAGGGGCTGCGGATCGGCATCGGACGCATCACCCTCAACCGGCTCCTGCACTGCCCTTCCCTGATCGGCGCCGCCCGGCGCGCCTGGGACCTGTCGGTCGCCCACGCCAAGAGCCGTGTCGCCTTCGGACAGCCCCTGCTCGCCCTCCAGGCCGTCCAGCACAAGCTCGCCGACATGGCCACGGAGGTGTACGCCGCCCGTTCCATGGTCATGGCCACGGCGGCGCGCGCCGATCGCGGCGAGAACATCGCCGTCGAGGCCAACATGTGCAAGCTGTTCGCCTCCGAGGCGTGCTTCCGCGTCGCCGACCAGGCCGTCCAGATCCACGGCAAGGCCGGACTGACGCGCGGCCACGAGGTCGAGCAGATCTTCCGCACGCTGCGCATGTTCCGGATCGTCACCGGCACGACGGAGATCCACAAGAACGCCATCGTCAAGGCGCTCGTCTGAGGCGGGCGAGGCGGAACCGGCGCGCCCCGCGCCCGGTCGAGGGGATCCGCCTCGCCCCGGCCCGGCCTTCTGCTCCACCCACACCTCGCAGGAGTCACCCATGGCACCCCTACCTTCCGCGCCCGCCGCCCCGCGCTCCGACGAAGATGCGGCCGACGCTCCCCCGTACGACCGGCGCAGGGCCTGGCTCGTCACCGCCATGATCGTCGCCTTCATGGTCATCAACTTCGCCGACAAGGCCGTCCTCGGGCTCGCCGCCGTTCCGATCATGGACGAACTGCGCATCAGCAACAGCACCTACGGCCTGGTCTCCAGCTCCTTCTCGCTGCTGTTCAGCCTCTCCGGACTCGTCGTCGGCTTCCTGTCCTCACGCATCTCCAGCCGAACTCTGCTGTTCGTGATGACGCTGACCTGGGCCGTCGCCCAGCTGCCCGTCCTGATCGTGGCGGCCGTCCCGACGCTGATAGCCGGCCGTGTGCTCCTCGGCGCCGCCGAAGGCCCGGCCGCCTCCATGTCCATGCACGCCCTCTACAAGTGGTTCCCCGCGCACCGCCGGGGTGTTCCCTCCGCCCTGCAGATCGGCGGCGCCGCGCTGGGGACCCTCGTCTCCGCGCCCGTCCTCACCTGGCTCATCACCGACCACGGCTGGCGCTCCGCCTACGCCGCACTCGCCGTCGTCAGCGCGGCCTGGGCGCTGGTCTGGTGGTGCGTGGGGCACGACGGCCCCTTCGACCACGCCCGCCCCTCGGGCGCCGGAAAGCAGCCGCCCGGCACCACGCACCTCCCCTACCGCAAGCTCCTTCTGTCCGGCACGGTGCTCGGCAGCATCTCCAGCGCCTTCGGCGCCGCGTGGGCCCTCTCCCTCAGCCACGTCTGGCTGCCCTCCTACCTCCGCACCGAACTCGGCATGACCCCCGGTACGTCCGCGACCGTCATCAGCACCGTCTCCGCCTTCAGCCTCGTCCTGCTGCTGACCGTCTCGCCGCTGATGGACGCGCTCAAGGCACGTGGCGTCAGCAGCCGCTGGTCGAGCGGTGCCACCCAGGGCTTCGCGGTGTGCCTCGCCGGCTGCGCGATGGCGGTGTTCCCCTTCGTCGACGCGGCCGTGCCCCGCCTGCTGCTCATCGGGCTCGCCTTCGGCACCGTCGCCGTGGCCATCCCCCTCCACTACATGACCGCCGCCGAAGTCGTCCCCACCGCACAGCGTGGCGCTCTCTTCGGCATCGTCGCCGCCACGGGCACCCTTCCGGGACTCGTCGCGCCCTACCTCACGGGCCGCCTCATCGACGGCGCGGACACCGCGGCCTCCGGCTACACCACCGCCTTCCTGATCGCCGCCGTGGTCATGGTCCTCGCCGGTCTGCTCGCCGTGACGGCCATCCGCCCGGAGCGCGACGCACGACGCCTGGGTCTCGGTCAGGAGCCGCACCGAGCCCTGGCGGACAGCGCGCGCTGACGCCGCGCGCCCCCACAACGCCCCACCGCGCGCCGCCGCCGGTCGGCCACCTCACCTGCGCGGTTGTCCTGAACTGGACGCGTCCGCCCCTCGGCGTCGGGGAACGATCACCGACGTGCGTCGAGGGAGAGGTGCGGGTACGTGAGCCTGTCGAATGCGGCCGAGGCCTGGGGCGGTACGGAGGAGTTCGTCGCGCTGTCCTCGGCGCTGAGCGGATTCAGCGTGCCCGAACTGGAGAAGACGGGGATGGCCGAGGCGTACGCGGAGTTCGTCGCGGCGCAAGTGGGCGCCGGACCGTGCCGCGCGCTGCGGGCCGCCCTGGCCGGGCTCCCCCGTGCACCGGAATCCGTCGGGGAGCTCGCGGAGAGGATGGCGGAGGAGCCGCTCGACCTCGCGAGATCCCTCACCTGTCTCTGGTACACGGGCTGTTGGCCGGGGCGGCCGGGCTCGGCGCCCACCGTCGTCTCCGCCCGCGCCTACGCGGAGGGGCTGGTGTGGCGGGCCCTCGGCGGGCACGCGCCCGGCACCGGCCGGCCCGGGTTCGGGAGCTGGTCCGAGGCTCCTGACGGGGCCGTCCGATGAGCGCCGGAAGGAGGCCCGCCGCCGCTCCTGGTCCCGGTCCCTACGACGTGATCGTGGTCGGCGCCGGGATCGCCGGTTCGCTCGTCGCCCGGCGGCTCGGCGAGCTGGGGCGGCGGGTCCTCGTCCTGGAGGCCGGGCCCGCGGCGGCCGACCCCGAGTCCGGACACCGGCACGCCCTCCACACCTTCCTCACGGCCGGCGCCAAGGTACCCGGCTCCCCGTACGTCCCGAGCCCCGAGGCGGCATGGCCGGAGGTCACCGACCTGGCCGGCCCGCCCTCGGGCGGGTACACGGCCGAGGGCCACCTGCTCCAGCGGGGACCCCTCCCGTACGCCAGCGGATACATCCGCGTCAACGGCGGCACCGGGAACGTCTGGACCGGCCTCACCCCGCGGATGCACCCGGAGGACTTCCGCACGGCCGCGTTCGGCTACGGGCGCAGCTGGCCGATCGGCTACGACGAACTGGAGCCCCACTACCGGGCGGCGGAGTACGAGATCGGGGTCGCCGCCGACGTCGACGAACAGCGCGAGCACGTCGGGCTGTCGTTCCCGGAGGGCTACACCTTCCCGATGAAGGCCCTGCCCGTCAGCCGCCTCGACCGGATGCTCGCCGCGCGGCTCGACGGACGGACGCTGCCCGACCCGGCCACCGGTGACCCGGTCGTCCTGCGGGTCACCGGCACCCCGCACGGCCGCAACGGCATCCCCGATCCCCGCTACGCCGACGGCGCCGGGTACGTCCCCGTGGGCGCGCACGGCCGGCCCGACCCCGACAGCCGGTGCCTCGGCAGCGCCAGCTGCATCCCGATCTGCCCCAGCCACGCCAAGTACACACCCCTCAAGACCCAGGCCCGCTGGAGCGATTCGGTGACGCTCGTCGACCGGGCGGTCGTCCACCGGGTCCTCGTCGACGGCAACGGCCGCGCGACGGGCGTCGAGTACCTGCGCTGGGGTGCCGGTCCTGCGACGCCGGGCACGGTCTCCGCGGACGTCGTGGTCCTGGCCGCGCACGCCGTCGAGAACGCCCGACTGCTGCTCCTGTCCGGCCTCGCCAACCGCAGCGACCAGGTCGGCCGCAATCTGATGGACCATCCGGTGCTGCTCACCTGGGGGCTGATGCCCGAGGAGGTCGGCCCGTACCGGGGCCCGGGCTCCACCTCCGGTCTGGAAGGGTTCCGCTTCGGCCCCGCTCGCCGCGCCCGCGCGCCCTTCCGCGTCGAGATCGGCAACTGGGGCTGGGTGTGGGCCAGGGGGCCCGTCGACGGAGACGTCGCCGCGCTCCTGCGCACCGGGGGCGCGGGCGGCCGGGGGCTCTTCGGCCCGGCGCTGCGGTCCGCCGTGCGGGAGCGCGTGGGGCGCCAGTTCACGCTCCAGTTCGAGATGGAGCAGGAGGCGGACCCGGCCAACCGCGTCACCCTCGACCCGCGCAGCCGCGACGCGCTCGGCCTGCCGCGCCCGGCGGTCACGTACGACCTGTCCCCGCACGTCAGGGAGGGCATGGCCGCCGCGCGGCAGGTCTCCGACGGGATCTTCGCCCTGCTCGGCGCCGAGGACCACACCGACGCCGCGGCCGGTCCGGGCCGCTTCGAGCACCGGGGCAGGACGTACGCCTATCGGGGGGCCGGCCACGGAGCGGGCACCCACGTCATGGGCGACGACCCGGCCACCTCCGTCGTCGACTCCCACCAGCGCTGCTGGGACCATCCCGGTCTGTACGCCGTGGGCTGCGGCAGCATGCCCTCGGTCGCCACCTCCAACCCGACGCTGACCATGGCCGCCCTCGCGCTGCGCAGCGCGGAGGCCGTCGCGCGCGAGCTCGCCGCTCGCGACCGGCCCGCCGACCTCACCTCAGGAGCCGCCCCGTGACCCCCCTGCCGCTGCCGCCCGTCCCCGCGCCGTACCAACTGCCGTTCCACTACGGAGCGCTGCACCAGATCGGCGTCGACTTCCTCGTGGATCCCGAGCCGGTGCGGGATCTGCTGGCCAAGCGTCATCCGGCCCTCAGCGCGGCCGAGTTCGACGGGCGGGCCGTCGTGTCCCTCAACTACCAGCTGTACTTCGCCCAGTACGCCTTCGGCGGTGGTGTCACCCAGGAGATCGAGTTCAACATCATCGCCCACCCGACGGCGGAGGCCCACCGGCTGCCGCACCTCTCCTACGAGGAGTACGCGCACGGCGTCGACCAGACCCGGTTGCTCGGCATCGCCCGTGTCCATGTCCTGTGCGACAACCCGCTGGCCATCGACGCGGGACGGCGTCTCTTCGCCGAGCCCAAGCGTCCGGGCTGGTTCGAGACGACGATGCCGTCCCCCAACGGTCCCGCGGGTGACGCCTGGACCGTGCACTGCCGCAGGGCCTCGGCGGCCGCCGACGGTTCGGACACCGTGGTCCGGCACGACGAGGACGTCTTCACCCTCACCGCCGACCTCACGGGGCTGGGCTCGGTTCCGGCGAACAACGCCCCGGTCACCGGTTACGGCACCGATGCCGAGGGGCGCGCGCTGGCCGGGCCGATGAACCTCTACCAGCCCTACCGGCACCACGCGCTCGACCCCGTCGCCGATGCCGACCGGATCCGTCTGACCGTCCATGACGGGACGTCGGAGCTCGGGCAGGACCTCACCGCCCTCGTGGGCCCCGGCCCTGCGGTCGGCGCCTGGACGTTCCAGTCCCCTCCGGTGGCCGCCCACAACCGCCCGTACTACCTACCCAGCCCGCGCTGAGGGAGCCGCCCGGGGCCCGGGGGCTCAGGTCAGCAGGCTGTTGGGGTGCGAGGACCGCCGCGCCGCGGCGAAGAGCGCGTGGATCCGGGAGGCGGCCTCGTCGATGTGGGTGACGGCGGTGGGGAAGGGCAGCCGGGCGTCCTGGTGGCCCGTGGGGTACTCCAGGCGCAGGGTGATTCCGTAGCGGTCCAGGGCGACCGGCAGGACGCGGACCATGCGCCGCTCGGGGCGC
Organism: Streptomyces gardneri; assembly: GCF_006539185.1. GTDB lineage: Bacteria > Actinomycetota > Actinomycetes > Streptomycetales > Streptomycetaceae > Streptomyces > Streptomyces gardneri. The sequence goes on along the minus strand of NZ_BJMN01000002.1, from coordinate 194,111 downwards.
GGCCGGACGAGGCGCAGGAGCAGCGGGACGAGTTCGGTGTGGCTGTCGACGAGGTGGGTGAGCATGGCCGCCTCGCGGGTGGCGATGGGGTCGACGTCCGCCGCGTGGAGGGCGTCCAGGGTGACGTACGTCCGTCCCTCGGCGTCCTCGAGGAGCGCCTGGCCGAACTCCAGGCACGTGCTCTCGGTCGCATCGTGCGCGTACTCCGCGCCGAGCAGCCCGGTGAGGGTGAGGCGCGCCCGAAGGCGTTCGCGTACGGCGGTGGGGGCGATGTCCGTGAGCTCCAGGCGAACGGGGATGCGCGCGTCCCGGCCGTCGTGGACTCCCTCGGACGGGTCGTGGAGGTGGAGGTGGCCCATCGGTCCCGTCCCGTCCAGGAGGTGGACCTCCTGGCGGTGTCCGTCGGCCACGACCGTCATCGAGTGCGCCGAGGCCAGGATCGAGCGCACGCGTTCCGCGGGGGTGGGCTGGGTGACGGGGGTACTGAAGGGGCGCATCCGAGCTCTCCAAGGGCGAGGTGAGGAGATACCCAAGTCGCTACTTAGGCAAGCCTAACCTAACTCATCCTTGGAGTGGTGGGAAGACGGAGGGCCGGGCCCGTCGGGTGACGGGCCCGGCCTTTCCCGGCAGGGGACGCGATCAGACGCGGTCGGCCGCGATGAGCACGTACTGGAAGGAGCCGTCCTTGTACGACTCGATGAACGCCTCCTCGATCCCGGTGACCAGGGACGAGGTGGCCCGCAGCTCCCAGTAGGGCAGGGTCGCGGGCGTCAGGTCGACGACCGCCTGCGGGACGAGCCGGTTGTCGGCCATGGCGCGGAGGTACTCACGACGGGAGTGGATGTTGCACTCGAAGTGCGCGTTGATCTGCGAGACCCACTTCGAGGGCTGGCCGTACCGCGGGTTCCAGCAACCCGTGATGGTCACGTAGCGGCCGCCGACCTTGAGGAAGCGGGAGTGCTCGGCGAAGAGGTCGTCCAGGTCGACGTACATGCTCGACTCGTTGTTCCACGAGGCGGCGATGCTGCCCTTCTCGAACGGCGTGTCGAGCATGTTGCAGACCTGGGCACGGACGTGGTCGTCGATGCCGAGCTCCTTCGCGCGCCGGTTGCCGAACTCGGCCTGCGTGGAGGAGAGGGTGACGCCCTCGACCTTGCAGCCGAAGCGCTGGTGCGCCATGACGCTCGAACCGCCGCGGCCGCAGCCGGCGTCGACGAGCGTGTCGTCCTGCCCGATGACGCCGAGGTGGTCGAGGAGGACCTCGGCCTGCGCCGACTCCAGGCGGTGCAGCTCGGCGATCAGCTTCTTCTCGTACTCGCTGTCCTCGGTGTCGCCGAGGGCGGTGTGGTCGATGTCGCCGATGCCGTAGTGGTGGTGGTAGAGCCCGTCGACGTCGCCGAGGCGCAGGTTCACGGGCCTGGCCTCCTGGTTCCAGTAACGGGCGATGTCGCTCTGGTAGGGCGACGCCGGAGCCGGCACGAACGCGGAAGTGGCGTTGGCGGAGGTGAGCTCGGTGCTGGTCACAAGGTTTTCCATTTCTTACCAGAAATCGGGCAGGCTGTAGCGGAAGGTGTTGGTCTGGTGCCAGTAGTGGTTGCCGTCGACCCATACGGCGACTCCCCGCAGGAAGCGCAGCACGCTGGGGACGGGACAGGCGGCGGCGAGGGCGGCGGCCTCGGACTCGAAGTCGCGCATGAGGTCGTTGTGGACCTCGACCGCCTTGAGGTAGCCGTCCTGGTCCGAGAGGTTCTCCCGGTCGGCGAGCACCACGGGCAGGTTCAAGTGCCGGCCGGGGCTGGCGAGTTCCTTGGTGTACGAGTACAGGTCGTTGACGATGGTGCACGCGTTCCCGGCGAGCGCGAGCACCCGCTGCATGGCGGGCTGGGCATGCAGGTCCGCCGGGAGTTCGTAGCCGCCGACGGTGTCGGTGATGGTGGGACACGGCCGGAAGTTGTTGAACTGCCGCATCACCAGGTACTCCCACACCTCGGGGGTGTGGTCGGTCTCGGCCCAGGAGCCCTCCGCGAGGTATCCCAGGTGGAGGCGGGCCATGTCGTGACGGAACCGGTCGGCCTGGGAGGGCGTGGCCTGCCGGACGAAGTACTCCATGGCCGAGCGGTACGAGCGTCGCGGGGCGTCCTCGTGGAGCGACTCCGCCCACTGCGGGTGGTACTCCGCCGTCGTGTGCAGGGGGTCGAGGGCGGTGTGCGCGAGGAGGAGGCGTCCGCCGAGTCCGACGGGCGAGCCCCCGTGGTCCTCGCAGTAGCAGTCGTCGACCGCGTTCTCGGCGACCATCAGTCGCGCGGCGATCATCAGGTGCTCGATGCTCGGGGCGTCCGGGTGGCAGGCGACCATGTACTTCCCGACGGAGAAGCCGTCGAACTGACCCTCCCACTCGTCGGGGTACAGCTGCACCTCGTCCAGCGCCCAGTCCTTGATCCGGCGGCTGAGCTCCTCCACCCGCACCGGATCGGGCTCCGCCACCGGGTGGTAGTAGAGACCCGGGATGTGCAGGGCGTCGACGGGTGCCGCGGGGGCCGGCGCGACCGGCGGTTCCACGACGGGCGGCTCCACGGGCCGGGCCGCCAGACTCAGCCCCGCCGTGCCGAGGCCACTGGGCCCGCGGAGGATCCGGCCGAGGTCGGGCCCCGGCTCCGGCTCCGCCACCGCGGCGGGAACGGGGACGGTCGACGGCGCGGCGTCGGCGGCTTCGACGCCGACGGAGCCGGCCTGGGTGAGGACGTGCGCCCCGAAGTGGGCCGCTGCGGTGGGCAGGCTCGACTGCAGAGGGGAAAGCCCGGGCTCGGGCATCCGTGACTCCTAGAGGGGGTGGGGTGGTTCGTCCCGGATCCCGGGCATGGTCGCCCGGCCCGGAAGGGGCCGGGCTGTGGTGTCGGCCGGACGGGTGCGGATCCGGTGCGGGTCAGCGCCTGCGGGCGATCTGGACGTTCTCCAGGACGCCGAGCGCATTGGGCACGAGGATCGCGGCGGAGTAGTACGTGGTGACCAGGTACGACATGATCGCCTGCTCGCTGATCCCCATGAACCGCACGGACAGGCCCGGCTCGTACTCCTCCGGCAGACCGGTCTGGCGGAGACCGATGACGCCCTGGTTGTCCTCGCCGAGGCGCATGGCGAGGATCGAGCTGGTGTTCTCCTTGCTGATGGGGATCTTGTTGCAGGGCAGGATCGGGACCCCGCGCCAGGACGGGACCTGGTGCCCGTCGAGGAGGACCGTGTCCGGGTAGAGCCCGGCCCGGTTCCACTCGCGGCCGATCGCCGCGATCGTCCGCGGGTGGGCGAGGAAGAGCTTGGTGCCGCGACGGCGGGTGAGCAGCTCGTCGAGGTCGTCCGGGGTGGGCGGGCCCGAGTGGGTCTGGATCCGCTGCTTGAAGTCGGCGTTGTGGAGGAGGCCGAACTCCGGGTGGTTGATGAGCTCGTGCTCCTGGCGCTCGCGCAGGGCCTCGATGGTGAGCTTGAGCTGCTGTTCGGTCTGGTTCATCGGGCCGTTGTAGAGGTCGGCGACCCGGGTGTGGACCTTGAGGACGGTCTGGGCGACGGAGAGTTCGTACTCGCGCGGCTTGAGCTCGTAGTCCACGAAGGCGCCCGGGAGCGCGACCTCGCCGACGTGGCCGGCGGACATCGCGATCTCGGCCTCGCCGTGACGGTTCTGCCGCTGCTGGGGAAGCGAGCTGAACTCGTCGAGGTGCGCCCGGAGGGCGGGCGCGGAGTCCACGATCGAGGCGAAGTCGGCGCGGGACAGCGTGAGCAGGGTGCCGGCGGTCTCGGCGGTGGCGGTGTAGTCCCACCTGGCGTCGGCGTCCAGGAGGGCGTTCTCGCCGAGGCGGTCGCCGTCGGCGAGGACGGAGACCGCGACCTCGTCGCCGTACTTGCCGACGGAGGTCTGATTGATCCGGCCGTGGGCGATCAGGTGGATCTGCTCCGCGGGGGTGCCGAGCGCGGCCAGCACCTCGCCGGCGCGGAAGTCGCGCTGGACGCAGCGGTCGGCGATCGCGGTGAGCACCTCGACGTCGTCGAAGCCGCGCAGCAGGGCGAGTTCGCCGAGCTCCTGCGGGATCACACGGACGCGGGAGCCGTCCTGGACGAACTCGATGCGGCCGTCGCCGACGGTGTAGCTCAGTCGGCGGTTCACCCGGTAGGCGCCGCCCTTCGTCTCCACCCAGGGGAGCATCCGGAGCAGCCAGCGGGAGGAGATCTCCTGCATCTGCGGGGTGGACTTGGTCGTGGTGGCGAGGTTACGGGCTGCCGCCGTGCTCAGGCTGGACTGCCTGGGCGGCTCCACCTGCACTTCCGGGCCGGTATCAACGGTCATCGGGGCGAGCTCTCCTTCGGGTGGACGACGGTCGGCGTGCGGACACCGCCGGTGAAAGAGGAAATAGGGGGTCAATCTCTGGGAATTCGTCCAGATCCCGGGGAACAGTAACGGCCGGTAAGCCCCGCTCACCCCATCAGTTCGAGGGCATTACCCCGAAAAAGTGATCTTGCTTCGCGGGAGGTTTAACCGGGCGGTCGACGGTTTCCGGCCACGTTCGTCGGGGAACGCGAAAGCCCTCCGGCTCCGTGGTGCGGGAGCGGGAGGGCTGCGCTGCGGCTCAGGGGTTACGCGCGACCGGCGGCCAGGTCCATCAGGCGGGCGAGGACGCGGCCTCCGGAGGCGGCCACGCCGTCGTGTTCCCACTCGTTGGTGACCCAGACGCGGGTGGCGCCGATGCGGCGGGCGGTGGCGAGGGAGATGCCCGCGTCGACGTACATGTCGTCGTGGTAGACGATCGCGGCGAGCGGGACCTCGTTGGCGGCGAGGCGGCTCGGGTCGTAGAGGGGCGGCCAGTCCGTGCGCGCGGCGAGCAGGTCGGCGGCGTCGGCGAAGGGGCGCAGGCCCGCGATCTCCCGGAACATCCAGGGGTACATCATCTCGCCGGTGAGCAGGAGGGGGTCGGCGTCCTCGGCGAACTCGGGGAAGTCGGCCAGGGCGCGGGCGGCCGCCCAGCCGGTCGGGCCCGCCCCCTGTCCGTACAGCGACTCCTGCATGACGGCGAAGAGTGGGTTGTCGGTGAAGCCGGTCAGGGTCGTCACCTGATGGAGGAAGGTGTCGCTCAACTCGCCGTCCTCGCCGAGGGCTTCGTCGAGGAGCCAGTGGACGCGCTCGAAGCCGTCGCCCATGCCGAGCGCGAGTCCGAGGGTGCGCAGGCGGTGCGGGGTGAGGCGGTCGCCGTTCGGGAGGCGGACGACGTCGGCCGCGAGGAGGTCGGCGATCTTCCGCAGGCGGGGGCCGTCCTCGGGGTAGCGGGCGTAGAGGTCGAGGACGCGGTCGCGGACGCGGGGGTAGGTGCGGGCGTACACGTCGTCGGCGGTGGCGGTGAGGCCGGGCAGGCCGCCGGTGACGTAGCAGGCGCGCAGCCCCTCGGGGGCCTGGGAGAGATAGGTGAGGGTGATGAAGCCGCCGTAGCTCTGGCCGAGGGTCTCCCAGGGGGCGTCGCCGCAGAGTTCGCGGCGGATCAGCTCCGCGTCGGCGACGATCGCGTCGGCCCGGAAGTGGGCGAGGTGTCCGGCGAGGGCCTCGGGTGAGGCGAACCGGGCGGCGGACCTCGCGGTGACCGGGGTGGAGCGGCCGGTGCCGCGCTGGTCGAGGAGCAGCACGCGGTGGGTCTTGAGCGCCTGGGCCAGCCATCCGGGCGAACCGGCGGACGGGCGGGGCGACTTGCCGCCGGGTCCGCCCTGGAGGTAGAGCAGCCAGGGGAGTTCCTCGCCGGCGCGGGCCGGGTCGGCGACCTCCCGGGCGAAGACCTCGATGGTGGGGCCGTCGGGCACCGCGTGGTCCAGAGGGACGGTGAAGGTGTGGTCGATGGTCGCGTACGCGGGGTTCATGGCTTCCTTCCACGGCCGCGGACGGCCGGTCGGATGTGACGTTGCATCGAGGGGTGGCCGTCGTCCGCCCGTCGAGAGAAGCCACTGTCCGGCCGTCGGCCGGTGCCGCTACTCCCCGGTCGGGCGGTCGCCCTTGGCCCAGAGGGAACGGACGTGGCCGAGGTGCCGGGTCATGCACTTCTCCGCGCCCTTGGCGTCGCCGGCGAGCATCAGGTCGAGCAGCTCCAGGTGCTCCTCGGCCGACGGGACGAGGCCGCCGCTCTTGTCCAGGGCGGTGAGCCCGTACAGACGGGACCGCTTGCGCAGTTCGCCGACGGTCTCGACGAGCCGTTCGTTCCCCGCGAGGCCGAGCAGCGTGAGGTGGAACAGCCGGTCCGCCTCCAGATAGCCGATGAGGTCGTGCTCGCGGGCCGCGCGCACGATGTCCTCGGCGACCGGCCGCAGCGCCTCCAGGTCCTCCCGGGCGGCGATCCGGGTGACCCTGCCGACCATCGGGATCTCGATGAGCGCGCGGATCTCGGTGTACTGGTCGAGGTCGCGCTCGTCGACCTCGGTGACCCGGAAGCCCTTGTTGCGGACGGGCTCGACCAGGCCCTCGCGGGCCAGGTCGAGCATCGCCTCGCGGACCGGGGTGGCGGAGATCCCGAAGTCCTCGGCGAGGGTCGGCGCCGAGTACACCACCCCGGGGCGGAGCTCGCCCGAGATCAGGGCGGCTCGCAGGGCATGGGCGACCTGGTCGCGCAGCCGCTCCCGGGAGGCGTTGAGGTCGCGGTGGGTCAGGTGCCCCATGACGGTGGTGATCCCTTCGTTCTGGTTGACATCACCACCGTACGATGTCACGCCGCGGGGCCCGCGGGTGCCAGCGTGTACGTCCGGCTCGACGTGTAGAAGTCGAGGGCCGCCCGGCCCTGCTCACGGGGCCCGTGGCTGGATGCCTTGGAGCCGCCGAAGGGCAGGTGGAAGTCGACTCCGGTGGACGGGGCGTTGAGCCGGATCATGCCGGTGTCGAGCAGGTCGAGGCCGCTCAGCGCGGTGTTCAGGTCTGCGGTGTGGACCGAGGTGACCAGACCGTACGGCACGGAGTTGGTGATCCGGATCGCGTGGGCGAGGTCCTCCGCCGCGAGCAGGGACGCGACGGGGCCGAAGACCTCCTCGCGCAGCAGGCGGTGCCCCGGGGAGACCTTCTCGACCAGGGTCGGGGCCGCGTACCAGCCGGACCGGTCGGGCACGGTGCCGCCGGCGAGGACGGAGAGCCCCCGGCAGGCCTCGCCGACCTGGTCGCGGGCGTACTCGTGGATGAGCGGCCCGCACACGGTGGCCGGGTCGGCGGGGTCGCCGACGGGGACGGCCCGCAGGGCTTCGGAGAGCGCCTCGCGCAGCGGGTCGAGCGCGGCGCCGACCGCGATGACCCGGCTGGTGGCGGTGCACTTCTGGCCGGCGTACCCGGAGACGGCGGCGGCGATGTGGGCGGCGGCCTGCTCGATGTCCGCGTCCGGCAGGACGAGCGCGGCGTTCAGGCCGCCCATCTCGGCCTGCACCGGGATGCCCCGGGCGGTCGCGGCCCGGGCAACGGCCTGGCCGACGGGGGTGGAGCCGGTGAAGGAGACGACGTCGGCGGCGGAGACGAGCGCGTTGCCCTCGGTCGCGCCGCCGGGCAGCACGGTGAACACCGCCTCGGGCAGGGCCCGCTGGACGATCTCGCCCAGGCGCTGGGCGCACGCCGTGGCTTCGGGGGCGGGCTTGAGGACGACCGTGTTGCCCGTGGCGAGCGCCGGGGCGGCCTTCCAGGTCGGGATGGCGAAGGGGAAGTTCCAGGGCGTGATGAGCCCTGCCACCCCGTGCGGGCGGCGGCGGGTCAGGAGCAGCCCGGGGCCCGCCGCGGTCTCGTGGACCGCTCCGGTGGGCTCGAAGGGCGCCTGGGCGTAGTAGCGCCAGATGGCGGCGGTACGGGCGACCTCGGCCCTGGCCTCGGCGAGCGGCTTGCCCACCTCGCGTACGGCGAGCGCGGCCAGTTCGTCGGCCGCGCCCTCGACGGCGGCGGCGACGGCTCCCAGGGCGGCCGAGCGGGCGGCGGCCCCGGCGAGCAGCCAGCCGGGCTGGGCGGCGCGCGCCCGCTCGACGGTGTCGACCGCCGTGAAGGCGCCGGGGGCGGGGATCCGCAGGAGCACGTCGGCCGGGTCGGCCGGGTTGCGGGAGATGACGGTCGGGAGTGTGTCGGTCACGGGAGGAAGCCTCCGGGGAAGGGTCGTCCGGGTCGAGGAGGTGCTGCGCGATGCCGGTGGTCCGGGCCCGGCCGGTGGCCGTCGGGACGACGGCGGGCGGGCCGCCGTCCCGGTCTCGACAGCGGGGACGGAATGCGGTGGAGACAGCGTGGACGCCGACGGTGGTGGTCGGCGGTGCGGGTCAGCGGTGACGGTCGGCGGTGCGGGTCAGCGGTGGCCGTCGGCGACGGCCTTCTCCGTGGCGGTCCGCACGCCGGCCTCGATCTCGCCGGTGAGCGGGTGGCGCGGGGGACGGGTCGGTCCGCCCCGGCGGCCGGCGATGTCCATGGAGAGCTTGATGGACTGGACGAACTCGGTCTTCGAGTCCCAGCGCAGGAGGGAGTGCAGGGACTTGTAGAGCGGCACGGCGGTGGCCAGGTCGCCCGAGACGGCCGCGTGGTAGAGCTCGGCGCAGCTCGTGGGGAAGGCGTTGGGGTAGCCGGCGATCCAGCCGACCGCGCCCGCGACGGCCAGCTCCAGGAGGACGTCGTCGGCGCCGATCAGAAGGTCGAGTTCCGGGGCGAGCTCGCCGATCTCGTACGCCCTGCGGACGTCGCCGCTGAACTCCTTGACGGCGACGATGCTGCCGTCGCGGTGCAGGCGCGCCAGCAGCTCGGGGGTGAGGTCGACCTTGGTGTCGATCGGGTTGTTGTAGGCGACGATCGGGATCCCGGCCTTGGCGACCTCGCTGTAGTGGGCGCGCACGGCGGCCGGTTCGGCGCGGTACGCGTTGGGCGGCAGGAGCAGGACGGATCCGGCCCCGGCCTCGGCGGCCTGCTCGGCCCAGCGGCGGGACTCGGCGCTGCCGTAGGCGGCGACGCCCGGCATGACCCGCGCCCCGTCACCGGCGGCCGCGACGGCGGTACGGACGACCTGGGCGCGCTCCGCGTCGGTGAGGGTCTGGTACTCGCCGAGGGAGCCGTTGGGGACGACGCCGTCGCAGCCGTTGGCGATCAGCCAGGCCACGTGCTCGGCGTACGCGTCGTAGTCGACGGACAGGTCCTCGCGGAACGGGAGGGTGGTGGCGACCATGATGCCGCGCCAGGGTCGGTCGGTGTTCCAGGTGGTGGCGGTCATGTCGACGGCCTTTCTGTAATGTGTGACATTTTATAGAAGGGGAAGGAAGAGAGGCCTCGTGGGCCTCTCCCCCGTGGTTCTAGAGGTTCTGTTCGGTTGCCCGCTCGTCCAGCGCGGCAAGTGTCGCGAGGGGTACGGGGACGGCGAACGGACGGCGTTCCGCCGGCGGTTCGGGTGTGCCGCCGCGCGCCGCGAGGCACGCCACGGCCGTCCCGCACATCCGCCCCTGGCACCAGCCCATGCCGGCTCGCGTGAGGAGCTTGACGGTCCGTGCGTCGCGCGCCCCGAGCTCGGTGACCGCCTCGCGCACACGCCCCGCGGTCACCTCCTCGCAGCGGCACACGTCCGTCTCGTCCTCCAGCCACGCGGGCCATCCCGGGCCCGGCGCGTGCGCCGCGGACATGACGTCCGCGAAGGCCCGCATCCGGTCCCGCCGGCGCCGGAGTTCGCCTACCCGGCCCGGGCCCACTCCCCGGCCCGGGTCCGGGTCGGCCCGGCGGCCGCGCAGCCGGGCGGCGATCGCCCGGCCCGCCAGCTCGCCCTCGGTGCGGGCGAGTTCGGCGCCTCCCACACCGCCGGTCTCACCCGCCGCCCACAGGCCGGCCACCGAGGTCTCCTGGAGGTCGTCCAGGGCGAGACCCAGGGTCCCGTCGGGCAGTGCGCGGGTGGCGCAGCCGACGGCCGTGGCCAGCTCGATCTGGGGCACGAGGCCGTGCCCGACGGCGAGCGCGTCGCAGGCGATCCTGCGACCCGTCCCCGGTACGGGCGTCCAGTCACCGTCCAGGCGGCTGACGGTGACGGCCTCCACCCGGTCGGTGCCGTGCACCTCGGTGACCGCGCTGCCCGGCAGCACCCGCACGCGGTGCCTGAGCAGTGCGGCCCCGTGCACCAGGGCTTCGGCGGCCTTCGCCGGATTGGTCACGAGCGCGCGGGGGCTGCGGGCGTACCGCAGATAGCCCGCGGCCTCGACCACGGCCGGGACCCGCGCGCCCGCCGCGGCGAGCGACGAGGCGACGGCGAGCAGCAGAGGGCCGCTGCCGGCCACCACGATGCGCCGTCCGGGCAGCACGAGCCCGGACTTGAGCATGGCCTGCGCCCCGCCGGCGCCGACGACACCGGGCAGGGTCCAGCCGGGGAAGGGGAGTTGGCGCTCGTACGCTCCGGTGGCGAGGAGCAGTGCCCGGGCCGTGATCCGGACGGGCTGCTCCTCGGTGCCGTCGGCGCCGGTGATCGCGTGGACCGCCCAGGTCTCGCCGGTTTCCCCTGCTGCCGCACCGGACTCGCCGGACTCCCGTACGACGGACCACACATGGTGGCCCGTCAGATGGGTGACCGTGCTTGCTGCGAGCCTTCGCCGCAGGTCGGAGAAGGCGGACCAGTCGTGGTGCAGGGCCTCGGGCCGTACCGCGCCCAGGGCGGGGGCGGGGTGCCGGTAGAACTGCCCGCCGGACTGGGTGGTGGAGTCCAGCAGGGCGACGGAGAGCCCCAGTTCGGCGGCGGTCACGGCGCCCGCGAGCCCCGCGGAACCCGCTCCGACGACCACCAGGTCGTACGGTTCAGACGGCGAGGCGGTCATGGCCGTGGCCTTCCTGGGTGGTGATGGCGTCGCCGGGGCGGGCGGGGACCAGGCAGGCGCGCCGGTTGGGCTCGCCGTTGACGGTGGCGAGGCAGTCGTAGCACTGGCCGATGCCGCAGAACGCGCCGCGCGGCCGTCCCCCTTCCCGGGTGGTGCGCCAGGCCAGGATGCCGGCGCCCCAGAGGGCGGCGGCGACGGTCTGGCCGGGCAGGGCGGTGACGCTCCGGCCGTCGAAGGTGATCTCGAACGGCGGATCGGGCTGTGCCCCGACCAGGTCGGCGGGCGTGCGGGCCACGGGCCCTCCTCTCGTGAAGGTGACGGTGACGGCGGCGGTTCGGGCGCGCGTCAGGGTGCCGGGTCGGATCCGGGTGCGGGCGCGGGTTCGGGGGCGGTGAACCGGTCCGGGCGGAACGGGTCGATGTCGAGGGGCAGTTCGCCACTCGTCAGGCAGCGGGCGATGATCTGTCCCGTCACCGGCGCGAGGCCGATCCCCGCCCCTTCGTGGCCGCAGGCGTGCAGCAGTCCGTGGACGCGCGGGTCGGGTCCGATCGCGGGCAGGTGGTCCGGCAGGTACGGCCGGAAGCCCGGGTAGGTCCGCATGGCCCGGACGGTGCCGAGGACCGGGAAGAGGCCGGTGGCCCCGGCGGCGAGCCGGCGCAGGACCTCGATGGAGAGGGTGCGGTCGAAGCCGACTCGTTCCCGGCTGGCACCGATGAGGACCGGTCCCGCCGGGGTGCCTTCGACGACCGCCGAGGTCTGGAGGGCGGCCGAGCCGCTGGCCACGTCGGCCACGTAGTCGGCGGCGTACACCTTGTGGCGCACCACGCGCGGCAGTGGTTCGGTGACGAGGACGAAGCCCCTGCGGGGCAGCACGGGGAGGTGGACGCCCGCGAGTTCGGCGAGGGCGCCGCCCCAGGTGCCGGCGGCGTTGACCACGTACGGGGCGTGGAGCTCGCCGGCCGCGGTCCGCACCCCGCGGATCTCGCCGGCCGCGCCGGTGAGGATGCCGGTGACCTCCTCCCCCAGACGCAGCCGGACGCGGTCGCCGGCGGCGTGCAGCAGCTGGGCCGCGGCGTGGGCGGGCATCACCTGGGAGTCCTGCGGATAGAGGAAGCCTCCGGCGAGGCCAGGAGCGAGGTGGGGCTCCAGATCATGGAGCCGGTCCCCGGGGACCTCCTGGGTGGTGACGCCCGCCTTCTCCTGGCGGGCCGCGAAGTCGCGCAGGGCGCGCATCCCCGACTCGCCGGAGGCGACCACGAGGCCTCCCTTGGCCTCGTACTCGACGTGCGGCGGGAGCACGTCCGCCAGCTCCCGCCACAGGGTGTTGGCGAGGAGGGCAAGTTCGAGCTCCGGTCCCGGCTCCTTGTCGGAGACCAGGAGGTTTCCCTCGCCGGCTCCCGTCGTCCCGCCCGCGACGGAACCGCGGTCGACGACGGTGACGGAGAGGCCGGCTTGGGCGGCGTAGTAGGCGCAGGCCGCGCCGACGACGCCGGCGCCGACGACGATGACATCCGAGGGTTTTCTCGTGGGCACGTCAGTAATATTTCACATTGCACTAGATCTTGCCAAGACCCCGAAACGGAGCATTCCAGTCGCAGGGCGCTCCCCCGAGCACCGCCCGGACACGGATGAGTAACGGACCGCCCGATACCTTGTCAGTGCAATTTCACATTACTATGTTACAGGTCACATTCCAGCCATCGGGCTGTTCGACCGCTCTCTCGGAGTGACCTATGAACAAGCGCACTTACACCCTGGCCACCGCCCTCGTGACGGCCCTCGCCCTCGGTGCGACCGGCTGTACCGACGGCAAGAAGTCCGACGGCACCCGGGACCGCGGCAAGAACCCCGCAATCTCCAACAACGGTGCGGTGGTCGGCGGCACCCCGCAGAAGGGCGGCACGCTGACCATCCTGTCCAACCAGGACTTCACCCACCTCGACCCGGCCCGCAACTGGGTCATGGGCGACATGGACTTCGGCACGCGCCTGCTCTACCGCACCCTCCTCACGTACAAGGCCGAGCCGGGCGCGAAGGGCGGGGAGCTCACCACCGACCTCGCCGAGGACCTCGGCGTCTCCTCCAACGGCGCCAAGACCTGGACCTTCAAGCTCAAGCCGGGGCTGAAGTACGAGGACGGCACCCCGATCACCGCCCAGGACGTCAAGTACAACGTGGAGCGGTCCTTCTCCCCCGACCTGCCCGGCGGCCCCGACTACGCGGCCCGCTACCTCGTCGGCGCCGAGGGCTACAAGGGCCCGGCGCAGGGCAAGCACCTCGACTCCGTGAAGACCCCGGACGACCGCACGATCGTCTTCGAGCTCCGCAAGCCCTTCGCCGAGTTCCCCTACGCGACCGTGCTGCCCACCTTCAGCCCCGTGCCCAAGTCCCAGGACAAGGGCCCGCAGTACGACAACCGGCCCTTCTCCTCCGGCCCGTACAAGATCGAGACGTACGCCCGGGACAAGCAGATCGTCCTCGTGCGCAACACCCACTGGAGCGCCTCGACCGACACCGTCCGCAAGGCCTACCCGGACCGGATCGTCGTCACGATGGGCCTCAAGGCCAACCAGATCGACGACCGCCTCATCGCCTCCACCGGCGGCGACGCCTCCGCCGTCGCCTGGGCCTCGCTCCGCCCCGAGTCCACGCCCAAGGTGCTCACCAAGCCGGATGTCAGGGCGCGTCTCCTCGCCGAGTCGACCAGCTGCACCGAGATGGTCCAGATGCATACCGGCCGCGCGCCGTTCGACGACGTCAAGGTGCGCCAGGCCGTGCAGTACGCCCTCGACCGCGAAGCTCTCGTCACCGCCACCGGCGGCCCCGCGCTCAACGACCCTGCCACCGCGCTCATGCCCGGCCTGCTCTTCCCCGGCGGCAAGCAGCCCGACACCCTGAAGATCCCGCTCACCGGCGACGTCGAGAAGGCCAAGCAGCTGCTGAAGGAGGCGGGCAAGGCCGGCGGCTTCTCCACGAGCGTCACCGTCTCCACCGGCGACAAGGCCGTCGGCGAGGCCATCCAGCAGTCCCTCGGCCGCGCCGGGATCAAGGTCACCATCGAGACCGTCGACCCGTCCGCCTTCTACGACACGATCGGCGACACCAAGAACCGCACGGACCTCGCCTACACCGGCTGGTGCCCGGACTTCCCCTCCGGCTCGACCTTCCTCCCCTTCGTCTTCGACGGCCGCTACATCAAGGAGAAGGGCAACTCCGGCAACCACTCCCTCTTCCGTGACGACGTCACGATGAAGCGCATGGACGAGATCGCCGCGATGACCGACGCCCAGCAGGCGAACAAGGCCTGGCAGGAGCTCGACGCGCAGATCCTCGCCAAGGCCCCGACCGCGCCCGCCCTCGTCGAGCGCAAGCCCCTGCTCATCGGCACCAACGTCGCCGGCGCCTACGGCCACACCTCCTTCGGCGGCCAGATCGACTACGCGACGATCGGCCTCAAGGACCCCGCGAAGAGCACCCGTTGAAGGCCGGAACGACCACGACCACGACCATGACCACCACCACCACCTCCGCCGCCCCGCCCGTCCGGGCGGGCAGCGGGCCCTGGCAGCTCGCCCGAGCGGAGCTGCGCCGCCGCACGTCCGTCAAGCTGTCGCTCGTCGTCGTCGCGTTCTTCGCGCTCCTGACCGTCGCCGCACCGCTGATCGGCTCGCTGGGCGGCTGGGGCCCCGAGGAGTTCGACAAGAGCGCCGTCGATCCGTACCTGGGCGGCCTGCCCATCGGGCCGCTCGGCGGCGTCTCGGCCGAGCACTGGCTCGGCGTCGAACCCGTCACCGGCCGCGACCTGTTCGCCCGGGTCGTGCACGGCGGGCAGGTCTCCCTGCTCATCGCCTTCTCGGCGACGGCGATCGTCGTCGTCGCCGGGACCGCGGCCGGCATCGCCGCGGGCTACTTCGGCGGCCGCACCGACACCGTGCTGTCCCGGCTGATGGACCTCACCATGTCCTTCCCGTCCCTCATCTTCATGATCGCGATGATGTCGGTGGCGCGGGACGTCAACCGGACCCTCCTGATGACCGTCGTCATCGGCCTCTTCGGCTGGCCCGGCATCGCCCGGGTCGTCCGCGGCCAGACCCTGTCGCTCAAGCACCGCGAGTACGTCGACGCCGCCCGCGTCGGCGGCTCCGGCCCCCTGCGGATCCTCGCCCGCGACATCCTGCCGGGCGTCGCCGGGCCGGTCATCGCGTACACCACGCTGATCATCCCCGGGATGATCGCCACCGAGGCGGCCCTCAGCTATCTGGGCGTCGGTGTGCGCCCGCCGACCCCGTCCTGGGGCCAGATGATCGCCGAGAGCGTCGCGTACTACGACACGGACCCCATGTACTTTCTCGTCCCGAGCCTCTGCCTGTTCCTCACCGTGCTCGCGTTCACCCTGCTCGGGGACGCGCTGCGCGACATCCTCGACCCGAGAGGCAGCGGCTCGTGATCCTCTACCTCGGCCGCCGGCTCCTGGGCGTCCTCGGCGTCCTTCTCGCCATCGCCGCCGTCACCTTCACCATCTTCTACGTCCTCCCCTCCGACCCGGCGGCCGCCGCCTGCGGCAAGTCGTGCAGCACCGAGCGCCTGGAGGCGATCCGCGCCAACATGGGCCTCGACGCCCCGCTGTGGCGGCAGTTCGCCGACTTCGTCACCGGCATCTTCACCGGCCGCACGACGGGCACCGGCCAGTACGCCCTGACCTGCGACTTCCCCTGTCTGGGCTACTCGTACGAGAACAGCCAGAGCGTGTGGGACCTGCTCGTGGACCGGCTGCCCGTCTCGGCCTCGCTGGCCCTGGGCGCCGCCGCGATCTGGCTGGTCCTCGGGCTCACCGCGGGCGTCACCGCCGCGCTCCACAAGGACACGCTCATCGACCGGGCCCTGATGGTCGGCGCGGTCGCCGCGGCCTCCCTGCCCGTCTACTTCACCTCGGTGCTGCTGATCTTCGGGCTGATCCGGGTCTCCGGTCTGCTGCCCTACCCGCAGTACGTGGCCTTCGGCGACGATCCGCTGTCCTGGGCCACCAACCTGCTGCTCCCCTGGCTGGCGCTCGCCGTCCTGTACGCCGCGATGTACGCGCGGCAGAGCCGCAGTTCGATGATCGAGAGCATGGCGGAGCCGTACATCCGCACCGCCCGCGCCAAGGGTCTCCCGCGCCGCACGGTCGTCGTCAAGCACGGGCTGCGCGCGGGCATGACCCCGATCCTGACCATCTTCGGCATGGACCTGGGCGGACTCCTCGCGGGTGCCGTGATCACCGAGTCCATCTTCGGACTGCCCGGCATCGGCCGCCTGTTCTACGGCGCCCTCTCCAGCGGGGACCAGCCCGTCATCCTCGGGGTCACCCTGCTCGCCGCCACCTTCATCGTCGTCGCCAACCTGGCCGTCGACCTGCTGTACGCCGTCGTCGACCCGCGAGTGAGGTACTGATGGCCGACCCTGCTCCCCTCCTGTCGGTACGGGACCTCACGGTCACCTTCCCCACGAAGCGCGGCCCGGTCCGGGCCGTCGACTCCCTCGCGTTCGACGTGCGGCCCGGCCGGACCCTCGGCATCGTCGGCGAGTCCGGCTCCGGGAAGTCCGTGACCTCGCTCGCCGTCATGGGCCTGCACACGGGCGCCGAGGTCACCGGCTCCGTCACCCTCGGCGGGCGCGAACTGATCGGCCTGTCCGACCGCGAGCTCAACGGGCTGCGCGGCCGGCGGATGGCCATGATCTTCCAGGATCCGCTGTCCAGCCTGCACCCCTACTACACCGTCGGGGAGCAGATCGCCGAGCACCACCGGGTCCACTTCGGCTCCCGCCGCGCGGCCGCCCGCGAGCGGGCCGTCGAGGCGCTCGGCGAGGTCGGCATCCCCGAACCGCGCCGCCGGGCCGGGGAGTACCCCCACCAGTTCTCGGGCGGCATGCGCCAGCGCGTGATGATCGCGATGGCCCTGTCCTGCGAGCCCGACCTCCTGATCGCCGACGAACCCACCACCGCGCTCGACGTCACCGTCCAGGCCCAGATCCTGGAGCTGATCGCCCGGATCCAGCAGGAACGGGGGCTCGCCGTCGTCATGATCACGCACGATCTGGGCGTGGTCGCGCGCGTGGCCCACGACGTCCTGGTGATGTACGGCGGCCGGGCGGCCGAACACGCCCCGGTGGACTCCCTCTTCGCCTCCCCCGCCCACCCCTACACCCGCGGTCTGCTCGACTCCCTGCCCCGGCTCGACGATGACGACGACGCGCCGCTGCGGGCGATACCGGGCAGCCCGCCGTCCCTGCTCGACCCCGCTCCCGGCTGCGCGTTCGCACCCCGCTGCCCCCGGGCGGCCGCCGGCTCCGAGGAGGAGCGGGCGCGCTGCGCGGGCGAACGCCCGCTGCTCGTCGGCCCGGAGGGGCATCCGGCAGCCTGCCATTTCCCTGCGTTCCCCGCGTACGAAGGCGTCGCCTCATGACCACGACCACCACCGCGACCTCGGGCGCGGCCACGAGCACGACGTCCACGCCCCTGCTCAGCGTGCGGGACCTGACGATGACCTTCCCGGGGCGCCGGTCCCGCTCGGTGCCCGTCCGGGCGGTCGACGGCATCGGCTTCGACGTGGCGGCGGGCGAGACCCTGGGCCTCGTCGGCGAGTCCGGCTGCGGCAAGTCGACCACCGGGCGCATGATCGTGCGGCTCCTGGAGCCGACCGCCGGCTCCGTCTCGTACGACGGACGCGACATCACGCATCTGTCGCAGCGGCAGCTCAAGCCGCTCCGCCGCGACCTCCAGATGGTCTTCCAGGACCCGCACTCCTCCCTCAACCCCCGCCAGACCGTGGCCCGGATCATCTCCGATCCGCTGATGGTGCAGGGGAGTTCGGCGGCCGACGCCCGCAAGCGGGCCGTGGAGCTGATGGATCTGGTCGGGCTCATCCCGGAGCACATCGACCGCTATCCGCACGAGTTCTCCGGCGGGCAGGCGCAGCGCATCGGCATCGCCCGGTCCCTGGCCACGAGCCCGCGGCTCGTCGTCGCCGACGAACCCGTCTCCGCGCTCGACGTCTCCGTCCAAGCGCAGATCGTCAATCTGATGGAACGGCTCCAGCGCGAGCTGGGACTCGCCTACCTCTTCATCGCCCACGACCTCTCGGTCGTCAAGCGGGTCTGCGACCGGGTCGCCGTGATGTACCTCGGCCGGATCGTGGAGATCGGGGTGAAGGAGCGGGTGTACGCGGCCCCCGCGCACCCGTACACGCGGGCGCTGCTCTCCGCCGTACCGCTGCCCGACCCGGCGGCCGAGCGGGCCCGGGAGCGGATCACGCTGCTCGGCGACCCGCCGAGCCCGGCCGCTCCGCCGCCCGGCTGCACCTTCCACCCGCGCTGCCCCAAGGCGCAGGAGATCTGTCGGACGGAGGCACCGCTGCTGCGGATCGCCTCACCCGGCGAGGCGCGCCAGGTCGCCTGCCACTTCCCCGAGGCGGCCTGAGCATGCCGAACGCCCCGGTCCCGCGTGTGCGGGGCCGGGGCGTTCGGCGTGAACCTGCCGTCCTTACGGCGCGGCGAGTGCCGCCTCGTAGAGCGCGCCGGCCACGGCGAGGTCCTCCCAGGCCATGCCGACGCTCTTGAAGAACCGCGGGCGTTCGGTCGTGGGGGTGCGGCGGCCGGTGACCAGGTCCGCGATGCCGGCGACGATGTGGTCCTCCTCGATCGTCCCTTCGGCCGTGGGGACGAGCAGGTCACCGGCCTCGCGCAGGGCGGCGCCGCGCGCCTCGACGTACACCTCGGACCGGGCCACGAGCGTGCTGTCGACCTCCCGGGCGTCCGGTTCGTGCGAGCCGACGGCGACGACGGTGGCGCCGGGGGCGACGAGCGCGCCGTCGAAGAGGGGCTCGCGGGCGGTGGTGCAGCAGACGACGAGGTCGGCCTTGGCCACGTCGTCGGGCGTGCCGGTCCGGGCGAGGACGCCGAGCGTGCGCGCGTACCCGGCGAGGGCCCGGGCGCCGATCTGGTTGCGCCCGACGACGATCGCCTCGGCGACCTGGCGTACGGCGAGGACGGCCTCCAGATGCCCGTACGCCTGGGGGCCGGTACCGAAGAGCACGAGGCGCAGCGGCTTGCCGGTGGGGGTCAGGTGGCGTACGGCGAGGGCGGAGACCGCCGGAGTGCGCAGTTCGGTGAGGGCGGCGCCGTCGAGGAGGGCGAGGGGGCGCAGGTTCGCGCCGTCGAGAAGCAGGTAGGAGCCCGTGATGCGGGGCAGACCCGCGGCGGGGTTGGCGGGGGCCACGCCGGCGATCTTCACTCCGGCGTAGGGGCCGAAGGCGGCGGGCATGAGGAGGAGTTCGCCGGCGGGCACGCGGACGGAGGTGCGGGCCGGTCCTTCCTCGGGGTCGAGTCCGGCGCGCAGGACGTCGGCCAGGACGTCGATCGCCGCGGCCGGGCCCAGCAGGCGGGCCATGGTCGCGGCGTCGATCTGGGTCAGGTGCGTCACAGCAGGAACCCCGTCCCCAGGTCGTCGTCAGGTTCGAGGAGGAAGGTGTGGGTGCCGGTGCGGTAGGCGGTTCCGGTGACCTCGGTGACTCCTCCGGGGAGCAGCCGGCCGGTGAACACGGTGCCCGCGACGGATTCGTGCGTCAGGGTCTCGCCGGGGGCGAGGCGCCCGTCCGCGGCGAGCAGGGCGAGCCGGGCGGAGGTGCCGGATCCGCAGGGCGAGCGGTCGATCTGGCCGTCGGCGAAGACGGTGACGTTCCGCTGGCGCGGACCTTCGCTGGTGGCGGCGTCGGGCAGGTCCTCGTACAGGATGACGCCGTACACGCCGGAGAGGCGCGGGTCGCCCGCGTGCCGGGTGGCCGGGTGGTCGGCGAGGGCCGCGCGGATCTCCTGGCCGGCGCGGACGAGCGCGGGCAGGGCCGCCTTGGTGGTGTCGAGGCCGAGGTCGCGGGCCGCGACGGAGGCGTAACAGGCGCCGGAGTGGGCGAGGTCGACCTCGACGGCTCCGAAGGAGGTCGTGACGTGGACCTTCCGGGCGGTGACGAAGGTCGGGACGTTGCGGAAGGTGACGCCCGTGGTGCGGCCGGCCGTGCGGTGCACGGTCGCGGTGACGCGGCCCGAGGGCACGTCGATGCGGACGGGGACGTCGCCGTCGTCGGGTGCCGGGACGCGGCCGGAGTCGACGGCCCAGGCGCCGAGCGCCATGGTGCCGTGGCCGCACGCCGTGGAGTAGCCGTCCTTGTGCCAGAACAGCACACCGAAGTGGGCGCCGTCGTCGTCGGCCGGGACGACGAAACCGCCGTACATGCCCGCATGTCCGCGGGGTTCCCGGACGAGGAGGCGGCGCACGTCGTCGAGGGGTCCCGGGCGCGGGTCCGTGGCCGTGCCGCCGGCGCCGATCACGGTGGCGCGCCGTTCGGCGACGGTGTCGCCGGGGATCGGTGGCAGGTCCTGGTCGACGATCCTGAAGGGTTCGCCTGCGGCGTGGTAGTCGGTGGTGCGCACGGAGTGCGGGGTGGTGCTCACGAGGTACGGCCTCCGGGAAACGGGTTCGGGGGAACTTGCCGGTGATGCGGAAACGCGGAAGCCGGGCCGGCCTCTCCCCCGTGAGTGAGGCCGGCCCGGACGACGGGGGGTCAGCTGCGCAGGGGGCCCTCACAGCTGAAGCTCGACGTGCCCGCGACCTTGCTGGACCAGATGTCGATCGGTCCGAAGGAGCAGTTCATGTCGGCGAGGTTGTTGGACGCGGTGCCCGCGCGGTCGAGGATGAAGTAGTCGACCGTCTCGGACATGTCCTTGAAGTTCTGGTCCTCGCTGGCCGAGTTGGACAGGTTGGCGGTGATCCGGCCGGTGCAGGTGAACCGGCGCTTGCCCGGGTCGCCGTTCTCGACGCAGTCGGGGGTGTTGTAGGTGGCGGTGGCGAACGCGGACTTCACGTTCGCGAGCGCGGAGTCGCGGAGCTGGTCGTTGGGCGTGTAGGTGGTGTTCGGGACGAACAGCTCGTCGACCTTGGCGATCTGCTTGTCGAGGAAGAGGTTGTACTCGCGCTGGATGTTGGCGTCGGAGCCCATCCGGTTGCGCCACGAGTCGTACGCCTGGACGTCGTTGGCCCGCAGGTGCCGGTACATCTCGCGCAGGAAGCCGGGCCGCTCGGTCCAGAGGTACTCGAAGAAGGTGCCGGCGTAGCTGTAGAAGCGGAAGCCGTCGCCGGCGTAGGTGGCGTTGAGGATCTGGCTCACGCTCATGCGGGGGCCGCCGTTGGCGGTGTCGCTGATGACGCTCTTGACGAGGGACTTGCGGACGGCGATGCCGTTGTCGCGGGTGGCTCCGTCGAAGAACTCGGCCGTGCCCTCGTCCATGAAGGTGGTGCGGTCGTTCTGGTACCACGGGCCCTCGCCGAAGGAGCCGTGCACGGCGTAGCGGCCGTTGAGGTAGTGGACGTACTCGTGGCGGAACAGCTCCTCGAGGGTGAGGGAGGAGTCCTGCGGGACGCGCCGCTGGTAGGTGTAGAAGGTGGCGCCGCGCTCGATGTAGATGCCGCCGTTGTTGGTGTCCATGCCGGTCAGGACGGGGTGGTAGTTCTCGTAGTCCGCGCGGGAGGCGTAGAGGACGATGTTCAGGGTGGTGTTGGTGTCGCCGGTGACCGGCTGCTCGCTGCCGAGGACGCGGTGGAACTGCGCCTTGACGAGCTTGCTGGCGTAGTAGAGCTGGTCGACGGTGGCCCGGTCGAGTCCGGTGCGGACCTTGATGCCGCCGTTGTCGTAGGTGTACGTGTACGGGAAGATCCGCTTCTCGATGTCCTCCTTGCACACGCCGTACGGCTTGCAGGCCTCGTAGAAGTTGAGCCACGAGACGACCTTCGCCCACTGCGGACTGCCGCTGCCGAAGGTGTTCACGACCGTGCCGAAGGTCTCGCCGAGTCCGGCGACGATCTCCGTCTTCAGGACCGCGATCTGGCCGAAGCGGCCGTACTCGCTGAGGGCGTCACGGGCCACCCAGGCGTTGGCGGTGCCCTTCAGGTGTCCGTAGGACGCGAAGGCCTTGAAGGCGGCGCGGTACGAGGGGTCGGCGGCCGCGGCGGCGTGGAAGCCGGCGTCCTGGTTGCCCGGGTAGATGCCGAGGTAGTTGACGGAGAGCGCGGCGAGCGCGGCACCCGCCCAGGCCGGGTCCTGGTTGGTGGCGGTGTGGGACGGGTCCATGGTGGCCAGGACCCGCTTGACCAGGCCGATCTGGTGCTGGCGCAGGCCGGGGCCGCTCGCGGCGTAGAGGGCCTCGCGCAGGGCGGTCGCGTTGCTCTTCGTGACGTCGAAGGTGCGCGGGGCGTTGCCGAAGGCGGTGACGGCCTGGGTGATCGCGTTCACGGTGGGCGCGTCGGTGGTGTCGATCTCGCCGCGCGAGAAGTCGTGGTACACGACGGCGTGCAGGTACGTGAACATCTCCTCCAGGTGCGAGGAGTTCTTGCCGTCGTGGGAGGCGGCCAGGCTCGATATACGGCGGGCGACGGCCTGCACGTGGGCGTCGGACATCACGGGGGTGAGCCGGGCGTCCCACTTCCAGATGAGGCCGTTGAGACAGCCCTCGTTGGTGACCGCGGGGTCGGCGAGGAAGTCGGCGAACCGCTCCGGGGAAAGACCGGTGATCCCGTCGAGCGTGCAGGGCACGCCCGCGGCCGTGGTGCCGGCGTCCGCGGCGGTCGTCCGCGCGGCGGATTCGGTGGCCTTGGCCGTCGACTTGGTGGCGGCCTTGGGGGTGGCGGTGTCGGTGGCCTTGGCCTTTCCGGCGACGCGGCCGGCGGCGAGACCGCCGGGGGCGGGCGCGGGTCCGAAGGTCGTGCCGGGAGCGGTGGCGAGGTGCTCGACCTCGTCGAAGGGGTTGGCCGCGGTCTTGGCCTGCGGCGCCGCCGGACCGGCCACCGGGGACGCCGGTGCGGGCGAGTTCTCCGTGTCCGCCGCGGACACGGCCGACTGGCCGGCGGAGGAGAGGAGGGTGACCGCGATGGCGGAGGCGAGCAGGGACGAGCGCACGCGTCGGTGGAGGGACAACAGAACTCCTGCTGTTGAGGGGGGTAAGTGCGGGGATCGGCAAGCAAGAACAGCTCTGGTTCGCACGGTGTATGACGGCGGTTCATCACCCCGTGTGCGCTGTAACATAGTAATGTGAAATTGCACTGACAACCCCTCCGGCGGCACCAGTTCTCCGGAGACTCCCGAGCCCCTCGGCTATGCCGGTGCAATCACCCTCATACCGGCACCACTCGCCCGCGGATGACTCAGCCGATGTCGTCGAGCCGGGCCATGTACCGGGCCACACCCCGCTGGACCCGGTAGAGGAAGTGGCCCCCGTCGCCGTCGGAGTCGTAGAGCTGGGTGGCGGCCGAGTCGTAGGCCATCCGTCGCGTGATGCCTTGCCAGGGGCGGGCGAGCAGGGCGCCCTTCAGCTCGTCGCGGCCGCCTTCGTCCCCCAGCCGGGTCACCCCTTGGACGGCGAAGCCCACGGCGTCGTACGCCTCGGCCGCCCATGAGGCGGGCGGGGTTCCGTAGCGCGCGCGGTGGGCGACGGCGAAGGCACGGGTGCGCAGGTCGGCGGCGGCGTCGAGGTGGCAGGCGGCCACGTACCAGCCCTCGCCGTCCCTGAGGAAGGGCGCCGCCAGGACGTGCTCCCCGGCCACGCACACACCCCGGTGACCGGCGGCGCGCAGGGCGCGCGCGAGGGCCGCGGCGCGGGCGGGCGTCACGCCCGCGAAGAGCACCGCGGCGGTGGGGTGTTCGGCGATCCGCTCCGCCGCAGCATCGAAGCCGGTACCGGCGGTGACCTCCTCCGTGACGATCGTGCCCACGGTCAGCTTTCCGTGGCTGACGGCCATCCGGAAGGTCGGCAGCCCTCTCCCGCCGTCGCCCAGATCCCGGACCACGACCGTCCGTTCCGCCGCGACGACCCGGTTGAGGTGACGTACTCCGGCGAGCGGCCCGACGGTCTCGGTGGCCCGGAGCATCAGCGCCGTGGTGGTGTTGACGGTGTTGAGGTCCTCCGTGTCGGCGCGCACCACCAGGACGGTGAGCCCCGCGGCTGTGCAGGCGGCGACGGCGGCGGGCACGGTGGTGTTGGTGCCGGCCGCGATCACCGCGTACACACGGGGGTCGGCGGCGAGCGCGGTCACGGCGGCCGCCGCCCCGGCCCCGGTGCCGCCGTCATGGACGGTACGGAGGGTGAGGTCCATGGTCCGGGCAGGATCCCGCCGGTGCCGGTCCACGGCGAGCTGCGCACCTCGTGCCTGGGCGGTGACGAGCGGGTCGGCGGAGGTACCGAGGAGCGCGACCGTGCGCTGGGGCAGGGCGCGCCGCTCCTTTCGCCCGCCGCCGGTGGGGGCGGGGGTACGGCCCCACTCCCACCAGGCGCCCGCACCCCCGACGACGGTGACTCCGAGGGCGGCGCCGGCGGCGAGCAGGCGGCGCCGGGAGGGCGGGATGACGGCCGCCCGCGTGGTCGGCGCGTCGGGGCCGGGGTCGGCACCGGCACCGGCACCGGCACCGGCCGTGGTCCCGCCGGTCTCGTCGACGTCGGCGGTCTGGTCGACGTCTGCAATCCCGTCGAGCTGGCTGGCCCCGCCGGTCCCGCCGTCGATCTGGGTGGGTCGGGGCAGAGGCAGGTCCAGGACGCGGTGCGCGCGTTCGGCGACCAGTGCGGGCAGGCCCTCCGGGAGCCAGCCGTCCTCCGTGAAGCCACCGAACGCCTCCCGCAGTTCACCCATGCACGGCCGGTCCTCGGGGTCCTTCGCCACGCAGGCCCGAACGGTCTCCGCGAGGGGCCCCGACAGGCCGTCGAGGTCGGGTTCCTCGTGGACGGTCCGGTAGAGGACGACGGGGGCCCTGCCGGTGCCGAAGGGATGCCGTCCCGTGGCGGTGTGGGCGAGGACGCAGCCGAGCGAGAACACGTCACCGGGCGGTCCGACCCGCCCTCCCCGGGCCTGTTCCGGGGAGAGGTAGCCGGCCGAGCCGATGACCGAGCCCGTCTCCGTGAGACCCGTCGACCCGACGGCCCGCGCGATCCCGAAGTCGATCAGACGGGGGCCGTCGGCGGCCAGCAGGACGTTGTCGGGCTTGACGTCCCGGTGCACGAGCCCGGCCGTGTGCACGGCGTCCAGGGCCTCGACGAGCGCCGCCGCCAGCGTCCGTACCCGATCGGCCAGCCACGGCCCGCGGACGGCGACGGCCTCGGAGAGCGGCAGCCCGGGGACGTATGCGGTGGCCAACCAGGGTTCGCGCGCGTCGGCGTCGGCGGCGAGCACCGGCACCGTCCACCGGGAGGTGATGCGCGCGGCCAGTTCGGCCTCGCGGCGGAACCTGGCCCGGAAGCCCGGGTCCGCCGCGTACTCCGCGCGGATCACCTTCACCGCCGCCCAGCCTCCGAGCGGGGTCCTGGCCAGGTAGACCACGCCCATGCCGCCCGCCCCGAGCCGGGCGACGAGGCGATGGCCGCCGACCGAGGACGGGTCGGCGGCGCGCAGGCGGTCCACGGCTCACGTACCGCGCGGGGAGACCGGCCCGAGCTGTCTGAACGCCGCGTCGCGCACCTCGTACGCGTACAGCGCGGTCAGGGCGACCCGGACCTGGTGGTAGTCGCCGAAGGCGTACGTCCGGTCGAGGCCCTCGAACGTCGCCTTCGGCATCCGCCCGGCCAGCGCTCCGCGGGCCGGACGCGTGTCCGCCCCCGGCTTCGCCGGGACGGTGGCGGCGAACTCGGTGAGCAGGAGCCGTGCGCTGTCGTACGCCTCCGTGGCGAACGGCTCGGGCGCCGTGCCGTACCTCGCGCGCCAAGCCGTCGTGAAGGCACGGGCCCTGGCGTCCGTGAGGACGGCCGGGTCGACGGCCGAGGAGACCACGTACCACCCGGAGCCCGCGGCGCCCGCCAGGCGGGGGAAGTCGCTCCCGTACAGCTGGGCGGACATCCAGCGCGGACCGCGGTAGCCGGTGGCCGCGAGCGTCCGGGCGGCTCGCGCGGTGCGGTCGGGCGGACCCATGTACGCGAACGCGTCGATGCCTTCGCGGACCAGGGACCGTACGGCGGCTTCCGCGTCGCCCGGCGCGGAGGCCGCGATCACCCGGGGGGCCGTCGGCTGTTTGAGAGTGTTGCGCCACTGGGCGGCGAGCGAGCCGCCCTGCTCCACGACGGCGGTGTCGCCGGACCTGTCGAGCACGATGCCGAGGCGGCCCGTCGCCGTCGCTCCCCTGGCTGCCGCGAGCGTGAACGCGTGCAGCGCGGCCCCGCTGCCGAGGGCGACGTGCGAGTACATCGTCTGGAACGAGGACTTCCGGGAGGTGACGTAGAAGTCGCTGAGACCGGTGGTGGCCGAGGCGTGGGTGAGCGAGGCCCCGTCGTACAGCGGTGCGGCGAGCCGCATCGCGATTTCGGTGACGGGGCCGAGGACGGCGACCACGGACCGGTCGGCGACGAAGTCGGAGGCCACGCGGACGGCCCCGTCCTGGTCTCCGCCGTCGTCCAGGACCTTCACCTCCAGGTCGCGTCGCTGCGCGTCCGCGTTGTGCCCGGCCACCGCGAGGTGCGCGGCACGCTCACAGGCGCGGCCGAGCCGGGCGGCGTCGCCCGTGCGCGTGGTGTGGACGCCGATGACGTACACCGGGCGGAGCGGGGCGGGCGGGGGCACGGCGGCGGGGTCGTTCCCGTCCCGCGAGGCCCACAGGGCGATACCGGTGCCGCCGCCCGCGGCGAGGAGAAGGGCGCCGGCGGCGGCCAGGAAGCGACGGCGGGGAGGGGAGGCCGCGTCCTTGACGCTGTCGCTGTCGGCATCAGGCTCGGCGGCCTCGTCGTCGAGCGCGCCGTCACGCTCGACGACGAGCTCCTCCTCCGGGGACGCGCCGCCCCGTCCCGCCACGGGCCTGTCGACCGCCGTCGGTGCCACCTCGGGCAGCGCGAGCCCCTCGGCGCCGCGTCGGGCGACGGTTCTGGCGACCGCGTCCGGCAGCCAGTGGTCGGCCGTCCCCGCGTCCTGCGGCGCGTCCCGCTCGATGCCCTCACCGAACAGGGCGATCAGCTCGGAGGTGCCGGGGCGCTCGTACGGGTCCTTGTCGAGGAACGGGGCGATCCGTTCCCGTATCCCGTCCGGTACGCCGGAGAGATCGGGCTCGTCGTGGACGGTCCGGTACAGCAGGGCGTCGGCCGTGCCCGTACCGAACGGGGGCCGGCCGCTCGCCGCGTACGCGAGGACGCAGCCGAGCGCGAACACGTCGCCGGCGTCGGCGGAGCCGTCGCCCGTCGCCTGCTCGGGCGCGAGAAAGCCCGGCGTGCCGATGACGAGTCCGGTGGCGGTGAGCCCGGTGCCCCGGATCGACCGGGCGATCCCGAAGTCGATCAGACGCGGCCCGTCGAGGGCGAGGAGGATGTTGCCCGGTTTGACGTCCCGGTGGACGAATCCGGCGGTGTGCACGGCATACAGCGCGTCGGCGAGGCGCGCGCCGAGCACCCGTACGGTGCGCGGCGGCAGCGGACCGTGCGCGGTGACCGCCTCGGCGAGCGAGGGGCCCGGCACGTACACGGTGGCGAGCCAGGGTGTGGGGGCGTCGGCGTCGGCGTCCATCAGGCCCGCCACCCAGGGGCTGTCGACCCGGCTCGCCAGCTCGATCTCCCGGGTGAATCGCGCCCGGAACCCGGGATCGTCGGCGTCTGCGCCCCGGATCGCCTTCACCGCGGCCGGGGCGCCGTCCTCGGAACGTCCGAGGTAGACCACGCCCATGCCGCCCGCGCCGAGGCGGCGCAGGAGGCGGTAGCCGCCGAGCCGGGACGGGTCGGACGGCAGCAGGGGTTCACTCATCGCCGGCCCCCTTGTCGTCGAGCTGCTTGCCGCGCTGCGCGCCGCGGCGGTCGATGTCCGCGCCGACGAGGCCGATGCCGGAGGCGACACCGGTGGTGGTCTCGGCCTCCTCGGCCTCGGTCTCGCCTCCGCCGGATCGGGCGGTGACCGAGAGGGTGATCGGTCCGAGCCGGTACTTGTACCAGGAGAAGCCGTTCCACACGCCGTTCCCCGACGTGTACTCCCCGGTCTCGTTCAGGTCGTCGTCGGAGATCGCCGCCCGCATTCCGCCGTGGCTGTCGCCCCGCGACCACAGTTTCCGGATCCGCTCGGTCGTGCTGAGCCGCTGCTCGGGGCAGCGCATCGAGGTCTCCAGGGAGACCGCCATGTCCCGGTCGGCGGCGGTGACGGACTCGTGCACGGTCACGGTCACCTTCACCCGCGCCGCCTCCTTGCCGCCCGCGCCCGGCTTCACGAACTCCCGGGTCAGGCTGGCCCGTACGTGCGGGGGCAGCGGCTCGCGGCGCCAGAGACAGTCCCTGCCGAGGACGGACCACCGCGTGGGATCACCTTCGTACGGATCGGCCCTGCGGAAGCCGGCCCCGAAGCCGTCCGCCGTGATCGTGACCGACCGGACGAAGGCGAGGGCCTCGGTCTTGGAGGAGGGCAGCGCCTTCTCGGGAAAGGTGTACTGGTCGTCTCGCGCGGCCGTGGCGGTCGAGGAGGGCTTCGGAGCCGGTCCCGCCGGCTCGCCGGCGCCGCTTCCCGTCGTACTCGGACTCGTCGTCGCGCCTGGCCGGACGGGGGCTTCCGCCCCACCGCCCGAGCACCCGGTCACCGCCACCAGCGCGGCGGCTCCCGCCGCCCGTAACGCGACGCGACGGCGTCTGTGCGTCGTCGCCATGTTCCCGCCCGTCGACACGTGTCCCCCCGACAACTCGAACGCGATGCACGAACCCTAGGGGTCACATGGTCACCCCTGACTCCAACTCATGCAATATTGTTGAACGTTAGGACGGAAAAACAATCTCGGCGACATCGAGACTCGCCCCGGACTCGCCCCCCAGGCTCGACCATCGCGCTCGACCGTCGAGTACGGACACGGAACCCCCGAACGCCCCCGCCGTCACTCGCGCCCCGGAGACCACATAGCCTCGTGCGACGACGGGAACACGAGCGGGGATCGGAAGATGACTGAGCCAGCGGGTGGGGACACCCACGCCGAGTCCGCGACCGTGCGCGTGTTCATCGCCCTCGCTCCGCCCGACGAGGCGAAGGACGAGCTGGCGCACGCGCTGGGGCCCGCCTACGACACGTACCCCCGCATGCGGTGGAACCGCATCGAGGACTGGCACATCACGCTGGCGTTCCTCGGTGAGCTCCCGGTCGCGGCCGTGCCGCTCCTGCGCCCCCCGCTCGCGCGGCTCGCGGCGACCCGGCGGCCCCTGGAGCTGGGGCTGGTGGGCGGCGGGCACTTCGACGAGCGGGTGCTGTGGAGCGGGATCGACGGAGACGTCGAGGGACTGCAGGAGCTCGCCGCCGAGGTGCGGACCGTGGTGCGGGAGTGCGGCATCACGTTCCAGGAGCGCCCCCTGCGCCCCCATCTGACACTGGCCCGGGCGCGCCGCGACGATCCGGCGAGTGTGGTGGAGGTCGCCGCCCAGCTGGCCGGCTTCACCGGCCGCAGATGGCGGACGGAACGCCTCCACCTCGTCGGGAGCAACTTCGGCCGCGGCCCTGCGCCGATCCGATACCGCGACATCGAGGCCTGGCCGTTCGACGCACCCTGAAACCGGGGCGGGGCGAGCTTCGTCGCTTGAGGGGACGGCCCGATGAGCACGGTCGCGGAGCTGCTCATGGCTGCTCATGGGCGTCGTACGAGACGGCGGGGACGAACGCGCCGGCGGCCCGGCACACGTCCTACGAAACGAAGCCCACGACGCCGAACCCGGGGCGCGACTCCACGTGACGGAGCCAGCCCATGACGTCCATGACGGCGTCGACGACCTCGGGCTCCAGCGGCGGCGCGTGGCCTGCCTGCTTGGTCTCCTCGAACTGGGCCAGGGCCTCCAGGCACTGCTTGTGCGTCCACTCGCCGCAGCGCGGCAGGTCGGAGGACGGGACGCCCGCGGGGAAGCCGCTGGAGTAGCCGAACTCCGCCACCGAGACGGCGGTGATCCGCAGGGCGCGCAGCCCCTCGTCGACCATTTCGAGCCAGTCGCCCCGGAACGGGCTGAAGCAGGAGTTGTCCAGGAAGGATCCGGTCAGCGAGCAGAGGCGCTTGTAGGCGTAGCCGTACTGGAAGGCGTACTGACGGTCCTCGGGAAACGGCCCGCCGTACACGACCGTCCGCAGCGCCTCGTACGCGGTGGGGGCGCCGTCCTCGATCTCGGAGGAGAACCAACTGTCGTCGGACGCCAGGTCGTCACCGAAACTGTCGCGGACGACCTGGAGCAACTGGTCGTCGCGCGACCCGACGAAGGCGCGCGCGGCCGTGGGGTCGATCAGGTACACGCTCAGGGATGAACTCATGTGATCACGTTAGCCACCGGCACTGACAACGCGATCACGGGTGGCGCGGCGCTTCACGCTCGCCGCAGTGTGGCCTCCTTGCCCCACTCCGACCCTTCGAGGAACAGGGTCACCCCCTTGAGCCTGAAATCGATCTGCGCCTCGGCTCGGCAGGTCTCCTTGGGGTCCTCGGTGATGACCTCGTGCACGACCAGCTTCTCCGACATGACAGCCAGCAGGGTCAGTTCGCCCTTGCACGACGCCAAGGGCCATTCGATCGTGCCGACCACCTGGCCCTCCTTCCCCGCCCACAGGTTCACAATGATCAGCTCCTCGTCATTGCTGGTGGAGCCGCGCCACTTCCCTGCCCAGCCTTCGGGGGTACGGCCACTGAGGGCCGGGGAGACGGGCGTCGCGGACGAGGAAGCATCCGCTTCGGGTGTCGTCGTCGGCGCCTTCGGTTCAGCGGGCCGGGTGGTACCTCCGGAAGGTGCGCCGTCACCTGTCCCGGCCGCAGCCGAATCGCCGGGGCGCCGCCCGTCCGACCTCGCCCCGTCGACCACGGGAAACAACCAGGCCAACAGTCCGACGATGATGCCGAGAGCCGTGACACCCAGACTCGCGAACACCGGCCATGGCGGCCTCGATGCAGCCACTCGCGCCTCCCCCGCTCCCAGCACTTCCGCGACCGGATCAATGGTGACTCATGCCCGGATCACCCGCCAGGGAACCCGCCACGGTTCGGCATGCGGCGGGCGAGCTGCTCGGAGAGCGCCGGAGCCGGTTCGAGGCCCCGACGCCGGCCGAGCTGGAGCTGTTGGATCCACCCCTGTCCTAGGCGGCGATCGGTGGCCGGCCACCGCGGAATCCGCGTGCTGCTGGGGTCGGGCTCGGGCAGGATGGCGTGATGGAGCAGCCTCTCGTCGTACCCGAGCTTGCCGCCGGTGGTGGTTTCGCCCTGCGGGCCTGGCGCCTTTCGGACGTTCCGCTTGTCCGTGAGGCGGCGGACGACGACTACATCCCGCTGACCACCACGGTCCCCAGCCCCTGGTCCGAGTCGGCTGCCCACGCGTTCGTCGAGCGGCAGTGGGGGCGGGCCGCATCGGGGGCCGGGTATCCGTTCGTCATCGTGGACCCCGACGGGCGTCCCGTCGGAACCGTGGGGCTGTGGCTGAGGGAGCTCGCGCTGGGGCGCGCCACGCTCGGCTACTGGGTCGTCGGGTCGGCGCGGGGGCGCGGCGCCGCCGGGATCGCCGTGCGGGCCGTCGCCGCCTGGGCGCTGAAGGACCTGCGGATCCCGCGGCTCGAGCTGTACGTCGAGCCGTGGAACACGGCCTCCGTACGAACCGCCGAGCGCGCGGGGTTCCAGCGTGAAGGGCTGCTGCGGGGTTGGCAGGAAGTCGGCTCCGAGCGCCGGGACATGTACATGTACGCCTTGCTCGACGGCGACCCCGTGCCCCGCGCTCAGGCGTAGGGGTCGAAGGGGATGCCCGACGGTTTCGCCTTCGCCAGGTGGGCGGCGAAGTTGCCGTCCTTGAGACCGAAGACCGCGCTGCCGAAGTTCGCCTGGGTGAGCTTGTCGCGGAGCCCCGCGGGGTAGCCGTTCCAGCCGACCAGGCTCGGGAACTGCCAGGTGTGCTGGTGGTTCTCGGGCGGCTCGTCGTTCGAGTTCGCCGGGCGGAAGCAGTGGGTGCTGATGCCGTCCTTGTGGTAGACGATCTTGGGGTGGGTGCCGTCCCAGCGGATCCGGTCGCGGCCGTACACCGAGAAGCCTCCGTGGGCGGAGGTGGAGACGTACTGCGCCTGGTTGTTCTGCACCCACACCACCACGTGCTCCCAGTCGTGGCGGTGTCCCCCGAGGCCGCTGCCGGCGACGGCCTGGTCCTTCTCGAAGTACAGACCGTAGATGATGGCGCACCAGCCGTTGTTGCACTTGTACCGCGCGTACCCGTTGGTGTTGGCGAGGTCCCATGAGTCGCGGCACTGGCCGTTGAGGGCGCCGGAGGGGTTGAGTCCGCCGTTGATCGTCCCGTCGGCGCCGATGGCCGGCGTGGGGTAGCAGCCGTCCGTGTCGTAGTCGTACGCCGGCTGGAACGTCTGCTCCAGACCGTCCGCGTTGGCGGGCAGGGCCGGCGGCGGGGCGGCGAGCGCGCTGCCCGCCAGGGCGACCAGCAGCGCGAGCGAACTACCGAGGGTGAGTGCTCCCTTGACGAGGTGGCGCTTGATCCTCACTCCGACTCCCTGACCTGGACTGGGCGGCGCGTGCGGCGCGCGCGATGGCGCGATTGGCATGCCCATTCCAAGCAGCGGGGAATCATGCGCGACCGAAGGGGATCAGTCGGGACGGTGGGGACGGTGGGGGCGGCGACCTTCAGGCGACGCCTCGCGGGCGGAACTGGACGCTGATGCGGGGTCCGACGGCGCGTGTCGTCTTCGGGACGGCGTGCTCCCAGGTGCGCTGGCACGAGCCGCCCATCACCACGAGGTCACCGTGCCCCAGCGGGAGGCGCAGCTCGACCGGCCCCCCGCCGCGCGGCCGGAACGCGAGATCACGAGGATCCCCCAGGGAGAGGATGGCGACCATCGTGTCCTGCGTGGCGGAGCGGCCGCTCCGGTCGCCGTGCCAGGCGACGCTGTCACGTCCGTCGCGGTAGAGGCAGAGCCCGGCCGTGACGAACGGTTCTCCGAGCTCGGGCGCGTAGTGACTGTTGAGGGCCTCGCGCGCCTCCAGGAGCGCGGGGTGCGGGAGGGGGACGTCCTCGCGGTAGTACGCCAGGAGGCGCGGCACGGCGACGACCCGGTCGTACATCTCGCGCTCCTCGGCCTGCCACGGCACGGAGCCGGCCAGCTCCTCGAAGAGCGCGTCGGCGCCGTGGAACCAGCCGGGCAGGTGGTCCACCCACGCACCACCACCGCCGAGCGCGATCCGCCTCAGGCCACCCAGCGGGCCCGGCCCACTGTCGGCCCCCTGGTCGAACAGGGAGCCCTGGAGGCCGGGGACATCGGATCGTGGCGCCGTCATGGGTCCAGCATAGACCCGTTATCGAATGTGTGTGCGAATGCGGTCAGGCCGCCTGTCAGTGGCGTGCTCCAGACTGGTGATCATGTTCACGGGGATCGACGACGTCGACTGGGCGTCCATGGGTCATGCGTACGGCAACGCCTCCGACGTGCCCGAGCTCCTGCAGGGGCTCGCCTCGGTCGACGCGGCCGAGCGGGAGATCGCGCTCGACGGGATGTACGGCGCGGTGCACCACCAGGGGGACGTGTACGACAGCACGGTGGCCTGCGTCCCCTTTCTCTTCGAGCTGGTCGCGACGGCCGGGCTGCCGGGGCGGGGCGAGATCGTCGAGCTGCTCCGCAGCATCGACGGCGACGGCCGCGACCCCGAGGAGATGGACTTCTGGTCCGACGACGAGGACGAGTACGCCGCCTGGGCGGAGCTCCTCGCGCGGGCCGAGTCGGACACCCGTGCGCGCAGCGGAGTGCTCCTCGACGTCCTCGCGGATCCCGACGCTCGGCTGCGGCGGGCGGTGCCGGGTGCGCTGGTGCAGTTGCACGGCGATCCGGAGGAAGTACTGACGGTGCTGCGGCGGCGGCTCGCCGTGGAGCGGGACGGGGGCACCCTGCGGGCCCTGGCCGCGGCTGTGGGAGAACTGGGCGTCCGGTACGAGGAGTTCGCGGACGCGTCGGGTGCCGTTCTGGCCGCCCTGCTCAACCACGGGGACGGGCCGGACAACCCCGGGCTGCGGTTGTCGGCTCTCGTGCAGCTCGCCCGCTGCTCGCCGTCCGGACCGCTTCCGGAGCGGGCCGTCGGGATCGCCCTCGATGCCATGCGGGAGGCCCGGGAGGGGGCGGAGGAGGACGTCGAGCGGGATGTCGAGGAGGGCGCCGAGGGAGGTGCCGGGAAGGGGGCCGAGGGTGACGGCGTCAGGTCCGGGACTCCGACGCTGATCTCCTACCTTCGTCAGCTCAGGGCATCCCGGCGCGGCTCGGTGAAGGCCCCCTGGGCCACGGAGCTTCTCGGGGAGCTGCACCGCGCCCTGGACGACCGGGTCGCCGAGCGCTTCTCGCTCCTGGAGGACCAGTTGCGCAGTCCCGACTGGGGGCAGAGGCGCGAGGCGATCGACATGGGCGGCCTGCTCCTCACCGGCTGGCGCGGCCCTCACGAGGAGTCCGTGCGGCTCCTGGGCGAGCAGCTCCGGGAGGCGGACCACCGCATCGTCCGGTGGGCTGCCGGAGAGCTGGAGGGGTTGTACGCGATCGGGGGCCCGGCGGTGGAGGCCCTGGCCGCGCGGGTGGCGGGGGGACCCGAGTTCCTCCCGCAGGCCCGGTGGCGCGAGACGTCCTACGGGGCGGCTCTGTGCGCGCTCGCCGCGCAGGGGGACGCTCGGGCCGTCCCCGCGCTCGGCGACGTGCTGCGGTTCGGGGAGGTGCCCGAGGACCTCGGCGACTGGATCGGCAGGATGGCCCCGGCGGCGGCCGCCGCGCTCGCGCCCGTGCTGCTCGGGAGGCTGTCCCGGATCGTCCCCGGGAAGCAGCCCCGCCGTACGGAACACCTGTTGAAGGCCGCGGCCGCTACCGGTGTCGCCGAGGCGGTCGGGCCCGCCCTGCGGATCCTGCGGGCACCCGCTGACGTGGCCCGCCCCGTGCTCCGCGACGCCGTGCGCGCACTCGCCGAGCTCGGCGAGCCGGCACGGGAGGCCCTGCCGGAGCTGCGGCGACTGGCCCGGGAGGGCGAGACGCACCTCCGTGTCCACGCGGCTGCGGCGCTCTGGTCGGCAGGGGGCGAGACGGAGGCCGTCCTGCCCGTCCTGTCCCTGGGGCTCACCGCGGACCACTGGTCGGGGCGGATCGACGCCCTGCGGGTGATCGCCCGCATGGGGCCCGAGGCCGCGGGCCTGCTGCCCGAGCTGCGCGGGCTCGTCGCGTCACCCGAGGAGAACGGCGGCTGGGTCGCGGGCGCCCTCGCCACGGCCCTGTGGGAGGCGGGCCGCGACGAGGAGGAGTCCCTGCCCGTACTGCTGCGCGCCTGGTCCGCGCATGTCGACAACCGGCCGGACGTGGCGGGCGTCTGGGCGCAGATGGGTACCGCGGCACGGTCCGCCGTACCGGTCGTCCGCAAGGAGCTCCTCGCCGCCCGCCGCCACGACAACACGGGCGGCACCGGCAGGATCCGCTACCGCTGCGCCGACGACGAACTGCTGCTCGGCCACGGGCGCGCGCTCCTGGAGGCCTGCCACGACTGAGGCGACGTGAACTCCGGTCGACGCGTTGTCGCCTGGCACCACGGACGACGGCGCGCGCAGCCTGCGCGCGTGCAGCGAGACAGACCGCGAGGTCGCCGGACACGGACGACGGGCGGCGGTCGGGCCAGGTTCGGGTGGCGGCCGACATCGTGTTGGTGCACGGGGACTGCTTCTCCTTCGCGACGCGGTCCGCAGCGCGGGCCGCGGTGCAACAGCTCGACGTGAGCGGCGACTCGAACCCCGTGCGGATCGCGGCGGGCCTGGTGGCGTGCGAGGCGGTCGTCAAGGACCCGTCCTCCTGCCGGACCAGGCCACAGGATTGGCCAAAGAGCGATCACTTGGTTCGCGGGGCCAGAGGATCGGGGAGGCCAGGACGAGTCCGACGCGGTCCTCTTGCCAGAGGAACTTGCAGCGGCTTCTTGCGGCGCGTCATGCCCACACCCACCAACACGACCACCATGCCCGCCGCCGCGCGCGGGCTGAAGGGTTCGTCCAGCACCACGAATCCCAGGACCAGCGACACCACGGGCAGCAGATAGCCGACGGTCGCGGCGTTGGTGGCGCCCTCGTCGGCGATGATCCGGTAGGTGAGGTGGAACGTGATCCCCGTGGCGAAGATCCCCAGGACCACGACCGCGATCAGGCCCGCCGGGGGGATGTGAGCCGGGGGCCGGCCGTCGAACGGCAGGCTCAGCCCGGTCAGGACGGTCGCTGCGACGAGCTGGGCGGAGGAGAGGGACAGCGTCGCGTGGCCCCGCCCCACAAGGTGCCGGCCCATGTACGCGAAGCCGACCGCGTAGCTCGCCGCCGCCGCGACGATGGCCAGGGCGCCCCAGCCGACCTGTCCCGTGCCCTGCCACGGGGCGAAGATCACCACCACGCCGGCGAAGCCGAGCAGCAGGCCGCCTGCGCGGACGGGGCGGAGACCGCGCTCCGTACCGAGGGCGAGGCCGAGCAGCAGGGACCAGAGCGGGGTCGTCGCGTTCAGCACTCCGGCCAGTCCCGAGCCGACGGTCCGCTGGCCGAGGCTGAACAGCGCGAACGGCAGGGCGTTGCACCAGAAGGCCGCCACGAACACATGGCCCCAGACGGCGCGACCGCGCGGGAGGCGCCGCCCTGTCGCCAGGCACAGGACGAGCAGGGTGCCCGCGCCGAGGAGGCAGCGGGCCACGGTGACCTGGAGCGGGGACAGGGCACGCAGGGCCAGCTCGATCCAGAGGAAGGTCGACCCCCACAACAGGGCGAGCACGCCCATCCGGGCCCCGGCCCGTACTCCGCTCTCGGCACTCTTCACTCTCGGTCTCCCCTTCCCAGGACCCCGTCCGGCTGAGGAGAACCACGATGCCGCCTCACCACCCTTCAGCACCATCACAAGATGGTTCAGCACGCTTAAGCTGAACTACATGCTTGACGTGAGACGGATGCAGATCCTGCGGGCCGTGGTCACCAGCGGATCGGTGACCGCCGCAGCAGCGGAGTTGGGGTACACACCGTCCGCGGTGAGCCAGCAGGTGGCGGCCCTGGAGCGGGAGGCCGGGACCGCCCTGCTCGAACGGGCAGGCCGCGGGGTACGGCCGACGGCGGCCGGCCTGCTCCTCACCCAGTACACCGCGACCATCAGCCGGAACCTCGCCGAGGCCGAAGCCGCCCTGGCCGATCTACGGGCCGGCCGGACCGGCAGCCTCGCCGTCCGCTACTTCGGCTCGGTCGGTCCCGCGCTGGTGGCCCCCGCACTGGCCCGGCTCCGCCGGGAGCACCCCGGCGTCCGGCTCGACCTCACACTGCTCGATCCTCAGGAAGCGCTCGCCGAGGTCGCCCGGGCAGACGCGGACGTCGCGGTCGTGGTCCGGCCGCGCGAGGACACGGCCCCCGGCCTCCGCCTCGTCCATCTGCTCGACGACGAGTACCTCGCGGCGCTGCCGCCGGGGCACCCGCTGGCCGCGCGGCGCGTCCTCGACCTGGCCGATCTGGCCGCCGAGCCGTGGGTCGGGAGCGAGCCTCAGGGGCCGTGCCTCGACGTGGTGCTCGGGGCGTGCGCCGCGGCGGGGTTCAGCCCGGACTTCGTGGCGGGCAGCGAGGACTACGCGACCGCTCTGGGGTTCGTCGCGGCCGGTCTCGGCGTCGGCCTCGTCCCCCGGCTCGGCACGGGCGGCCGCCGTACGGACGTCGTGCTGCGCAGGGTACGGAACCCCCGCCCGGTCAGGACCGTACAAGCGGCCGTCCGCGAGGGCGCGCCCGCCCACCCGGCCCTCACCACGCTGCTCGAAGCGCTCGCCGAGGAGGGGCGTCGGTCCGTGTCGGCGGATGCCGGGCGGCGGCCACGGGGCCGCGGGTAGTCCGAGGGCGGCCCGGTTGCCGTCACCTCGCGGCGGGGTCGCTCAGTGGGTCGATCGGGCGGTCGATCCGGTACACGTAGTGGGCACGGTCGTCGATCGGGTTGTCGGGTTCGAGAGAGGCCTCGGCGACTCGGTGGAGGCCTGCCTTCTCCAGGGCCCGCCAGGACGGACGGTTGGCCGTGTGGACGGGGACGATGATCGTGGTGCTTCCGGGGTGGTCGGTCCAGGTCGCCGCGACGATCGCCCGGATCAGCTCCGCACCGTGGCCCCGACCCGTCAGAACGGGTTCGCCGATCAGGTAGTCGAGGGTCATCGCACCGTCCGGTACGGCGACTTCGGCCGCCTTCAGCTCGGCCTCGTACTCCGGGTAGTCGGCGAAGCGGCAGCGCTGGATCAGGCCGATCGGCCGGCCGTCAAGGAGGACGAACAGGTCCTCCGAAGCCTCCTCGCCCCGGGCGGCCGGGCCGAAGTCGCGCGCGACGGCCTCGGGCGAGGTCTCATGGTTCCACCAGCGTGCGACGTGCGGCTGGGACAGCCACTCCCCCACCTGCGGGAAGTCGGCTTCGCCGAGCCTGCGCCAGGTGATCATCGGTGCTGCTCCACGGGTGGACGGACGGCATCTGTCGTACTCGACAAAGCGTAGGGCCCGCAGCGGACGCACTTCCGGCGAAAACGCGTTTCGCGCCGCGCGCCCGGCGCCCTACTGTGACGCGGTGACGACTCAGATGATCATCCTCAACGGCGGTTCCAGCTCGGGGAAGTCCGGGATCGTGCGGTGTCTGCAATCGGTGCTGCCCGATTCCTGGCTGGCCTTCGGCTGCGACTCGTTCGTCGACGCCCTGCCCGCGCGGATGCAGGCCTCGGACGACGGAATCGCCTTCGCGGCGGACGGCGAGGTCAGCATCGGGGCGGACTTCCTCACGCTGGAGGCGGCCTGGCGGGCAGGCGTCGCAACGATGGCGCGCGCGGGCGCGCGGATCATCATCGACGACGTCTTCCTCGGCGGATCGGCGTCACAGCAGCGGTGGCGGACGGCACTCGGCGACGTACCGGTGCTGTGGGTGGGCGTGCGGTGCGCGAGCGAGACCGCCGCCGGCCGGGAGATCGCGCGGGGAGACCGTGTCCAGGGCATGGCGGCGACGCAGGCGGAGTCGGTGCACAAGGACGTGTTCTACGACCTGGAGGTGGACACGACGCACACCGAGTCCCTGGACTGCGCGCGCATCATCGCCGCCCGGATCGGCTGAGACCGGCTGACATCGGCTTCGAGCCGCACCGTGACGCCGGACGGGCCCCCGGGCGCGTGTCCGGCGGAGCCGAGGCATCCGCCGCACAGGTGACTCACCTCATCAACCGACCGGCTGCCACTTCTGATTGGCCGCGCCCTCGCAGGACCGGATCTGCGCTCGGGTTGCTCCGCGCGTCGACTCGTGGCCGAGGGCCGGGACCAATCTGCAGAAGCTGCGGTGCCGAACGCGGCATGCCGACGTAGGGGCAGCGCACGGAGTTCCGGTCGCGACGTGCCCATCCGCGCACCCAAGGCATCAGGTGCTCGTTGTCGATCCGGAGTGTGCCGTCAGGCAGCAGGTGTCCGATGCTGTTCGCCGGATCATTGAGCGCCACGGTGCACTTCGCGATGTTGCCGTTGGACCGAATGACGAACGAGTTCGGACGTGCCGCGTAGCAGACATCCATGGATTTGGGTTCTCGCGAGGTGGATGGCCGGGCACCGAGTACCTCCTCAAGGTCCTCGATGATTTTGGCCCGTGCGCTCCCTGAAATGATGTCAATGGACTCGTCGTTGGGGCCGCCCATTCGTTCGACCGGCCTGAGGCTGACGGAGAAGCGCTCATCGTCAAGGAATGTGTCACGGACCTGAACGAGGAAGTCCGGCATACACGACAAGGTGGCGGGCGCGAGATGGATTCGGAGAGTGACACGCACCGGGACCCTACTTGCCCGGATCGACAACAGATTGTTCCAGACGCGCTGAAAGGTGCCGCTGCCGTTGACTCTGACGCGGGTGGTGTCGTGTACGGCTTCCGGCCCATCCAGGGAGATCTGGTAGGCGCGGATGCCAAGCGCTGCCAGCTTCTCCGTCGTCGGAAGATCGAGGAGATAGCCATTGGTGGTCATATCGGCCTCGTACCGCAGTCCTGGCCTGGCAGCCGCTGCTTCGGTGATGTGGGTCGACACATCCTCCACCACTCCTCGCCCCAAGAGGGGCTCGCCACCGAACCACGAGATGCTCAAGCGCTGCAGCCCATCCAGCCTTCTGTCCAACAGCCGCTTGATGCCCTGCACCGTGGTCGGATCCATCTGGCCGATCGCAAAGTCCTCGTAGCAGTATGTGCAACGGAAATTGCATTGCTCAGTTGGAAGGATGATCAAGTGCAGGGTTTCATCCGTGAATGATGCGACGAGTTCTTCCTGGAAGGCTTCTTGCGCACGACTGGACGAGCCGGCTGAATTACTCATGGATCACACCCCGATGCGTTGACGAAGGCGAACAGTGTTCGACAGGAGAGGAGTCGGAGCCACCTGCGGCCGGCCAGTCGCGGCCGCAGGCACTTGGGTCTCGGTCGACCGCTCGCTACTCCTGCGGGGTGAAGCCGCACATGGGCACGAGGTTGCAACCATTGTTGATTACGGTTCGCGCCATGGCAGGTGAGGAAGATTTTGCTTCTCGTAGCTGCGTTGCAATCTCCGGCGCATTGACGATGATGCGGCCTGCGTCGTCGACTTCGACGTCGACCGAGGGCTGGTTCCTGCCCCTTTCAGAACCCATAGCGGTCTCCTTTACGAATAGAGAATCGATGGCCCTTCCTCACCAACAGTCGTGCGCAGCCTCTCCCCCCGCCACTCCCCACAGCCAGACGGGCGACGAGTGGACCTCTTTCATCCTGTGCCGGGAGTGTGAAATGGCCTGGTGGGCGGGGGTGTGACAGGGCAGGACCCCTGGTCGTTCGACCGCCCCGACGGCACACCGCTCTTGTTCTCCCAGGCCACGCCGGGACACACCCACGACCTGACCGCCGCGGACGTAGGCGAACTTCGGCGAAGGCTGCGACTCGCTGAAGCGTGAGGGAGTAGGTGGTTGATCGAGGCTCCGGGAGGCTCACGGTCTCCGGATCGAAGGGCAAGGACATCCCTTCGGGATCGTGGAGCGCTTCGGCCCGGGCGGTGAGTGGGAGTTGTCCTTCGGCACCCTCCCGCTGGTCGCCGACCGGGCGGAGATCGACGCGCTCTTCCGGAAGCTGGCCCAGCCCTAGCTTGCTCTGGGTCTGGCCGAGCGCCCCGCGCGCGTCGGCATCGCCGATCCCCGCCCACCGTCCCCGACAGCCGACGTAGGCTTCGGTCGGCATCGACGCGGTGGGGAGCGGAGTACATGGCGACTGGGGAAGTACGGCGGTGGGGGTCGGCACTCGACTCGGTCGTCGTGTACGCGCAGGGGGCGGTCTGCGTCCGTCTCGCCCGGGGTGTTCTGCCCTCCGACGGCCGGATACGGGTGACGGGCCTGCCCCGCTCGCTGGACCCCGGGTCCCTGCGGGCTCGTGTCCGGGGAGCGGCCGGAGTGCGGGTGACCGAGGCTCGGGTGGAGGTCGAGGCCGAGCCGATCGGCACCGGGGCGTCCGATGCGACGCGGCGCGAGGTCGAGCGGCTGCTCGACGTGTACAAGGCTGCGCTGGGGCGCCGGGACCGGCAGCGGGAGCGCATCGACGAGGTCCAGGCCCTTCGCCCCATCGCACCCGCCCGCAAGCGCGAGGATCCGCACCGCCGTGCCCCGGTCGACGCCTGGCTGGAGCTCGCCGACTTCGTCGACGACCGGCTGACGGCTCAGCACGCGCGCCTCGTCGAGCTGGAGGAGGCGCTGCGCGTCGCCGAGCACGAGGTGACCGTCGCCACCGACCGGCTCGACCGCGCCTCCACCGACGCCCCTCAGGCGCACGTGCAGACCTCGGTGTGCGCGGTCCTGACCCTCGACGTCGCCGGTGCCGGTGAGGCCGGCCGTGACGTCGAGGGTGACCCTGAGGTGGAGGTCGAGGTGGAGTACGGGGTGCCCGGTGCCGTCTGGGTGCCGACGTACCGTCTCCGTCACCGTCAGGGCGACGACACCGGGCGCCTGATGCTGCGCGCCTCGGTCGCTCAGCGGACCGGCGAGGACTGGGCCGGCGTGCGCGTCGCGCTGGCCACCGCCGATCTCCGTCGCCGTACGGATCTGCCGCAGCTCCGCTCGATCCGGGTCGGACGCCGTCAGGAAGCCGCCGCGCCGTCCGGCTGGCGCGAGCCTCCGGCGGGGCTCG
Source organism: Streptomyces gardneri (assembly GCF_006539185.1). Lineage (GTDB taxonomy): Bacteria > Actinomycetota > Actinomycetes > Streptomycetales > Streptomycetaceae > Streptomyces > Streptomyces gardneri. Next base: position 152,149 of record NZ_BJMN01000002.1, on the reverse strand, counting down.
CCGACCTGTTCTCCGGTTTCGACGCGGCAGGGCCTCGGCCGGCTGTCGGCGGGACCGCGGCCTGGGGCGAGGCGGCCGGCGGCGCACCCGGATTCACTGCGCCGCCCCCACCGCCCCCACCGCCGCCATCGATGCCTCTTCCGTCGGCGCCGCAGGGTTACGGCGGTGCTCCCGGCGCGCTCCCCGCACCCGGCGGACCGGCCGGTGGCCTCTCGGAGGACCGCCGCCGTGCCGTCGGCGGGGCCTTCACCGGCGCCCCCGCTCCCCTGGCCCGCATGGCTCCCCCGCCGGCGCCGTCGGCACCCGGCGCGCCCGCCCCCGCCCCCGCCCCCGCCGCGCCTGCGCCCCCTCCGGCGCCGGTGAACGGTCCGCCGCGACCGAGCGGCGCCGAGCTCGACTACGCCGCCCTCGTCCTGTCCGGCCCCGAGGAGCAGGGCTCGCGCAGGGGCCGGCTGTTCCCCGACGCCCCCTTCGATCCCGTGGCGGCCGAGCACCGCCGGCGCGCCGAGGCGGTGGCCGCGCTGCCGCTGCCCGGGCACGCCAGGCGGCCCCGCGAGTCGGCCGGTTCCTTCGACCACCGCTTCGACGCCGCCGCCCGCGCCGACATCCCCTCGGACGGCACCTGGCACACCGTCACCGTCGGCGAGATCCCGGTCGGTCTGCGCACCGAGTACCTCTGCGTGCCGTCCGTGGAACCGACGGTGTACGCGACGCTGGTCCTCGACAACTCCACCCCTCAGGCCCTCCTCGCGGGGCCCGTGGAGGTCACCGTCGACGACGACTTCCTGCTGACCGCCGCCCTGCCCACGCTCGCGCCGGGCGGAGTCCGCCGGGTGGGGCTCGGACCTGCCGAGGGCATCCGGGTCACGCGGCGCACGAACGTCCACGAGTCGACCTCGGGCCTGCGCAACAACACCACCGTCCTCGACCACCGCGTCCATGTGGAGCTGGCCAACGGGCTCGCGAGGCCCGTCACGGTCGAGGTCCACGAGCGGGTGCCGGTCACCTCCGAGTCGGACGTGCGGATCGAGGAGCGCGCCGACTGGACGACGCCCGCCGCCGACACGGGGGCCGATCGCCACGCACCGGGCACCCGTGTCTGGCGGGTCGACCTGCCCGCAGGCGCCACCACCGCCCTCGACGGCGGTTACGAGATCCGCATCCCGACCGGCAAGGCCCTGGTCGGCGGCAACCGCAGGAGCTGACACCCTTCATGTCCACGGACCCGAAGCCGATACCTCTCCCCGTCACCGCCGTCACCTGCCTGGAGGACCGCGCCCACGTCGAACGCTCCACCGTGCTCGACCTGGTGGCCGGGGTCCAGCGGCTGCGTCTCGGCCCCATCAGCGCGCTGGCCGTCGACCGCACCCTCCACGCCGAGGTGACCGCCCTGACGACCGTCGGAGTGAACTCCGACATCAGGGCCGAACGCACCGACGAGCCGGCCGCCGGTCGTCCCGCGACCGTGCTCGACGTGCGGATCGTCCGCGACTGGACGCCGCGCGGTCCGCTGCCGTCGGCCGACGACGACTCGGACCTGCGCCGCCGCGTCCACGCCCTCGAAGAGGAGCGGGTCACCCTGGAGCAGCGGCGCGACCGGCTCGGCGCCCGGCTCGCCCTGCTCGGCCGCCTCGCCTCGGACGTCCTGCGGGAGATCGGCGAGGGCACGGGTCACGGGGAGAGCGAGCGGCCCCGCTGGGCCCGTGAGCTCGACCGGGTGGACGAGGAGCGCGACGAGCACGGCGAGCGACTCCGTACCGTCGAGGCCCGGTTGTCCGCCGTCACCGCCGAACTCGTCTCCTGCCGACGGGCCATGGAGCTCGCCGAGGAGGAGCCCGCCGAGCTGGTCGGCCATGTGGAGCTGACCGTGGAGGCCCCGGCCGCCGGGCCCGCCGGCCTGCGGCTGAGCCATCTGACCTCGTGTGCGCTGTGGCGGCCCGCCTATCGGGCCGTGCTCGACGGGAAGTCGCTGACGCTGGAGACCGAGGCGACGGTCTGGCAGCGCACGGGCGAGGACTGGTCGGACGTACGCCTGACCCTGTCGACGGCCCGCTCGGCGCTGGCCACCGAGCCGCCCCGGCTCGCGGAGGACCGTCTGACGCTCAAGGACCGCTCTGCGGCGGAGCGCCGTACCGTCGACGTCGAGCTGCGGGAGGAGGAGATCGGGAACCTCGGCCCGGCTCCGGTGCTCGGTCTGCCGGGGGTGGACGACGGCGGCGAGGCACGGGTGCTGAGGTCTCCCGCGCCGGTCTCGGTGCCCGGTGACGGGCGTGCCCACCGCGTGCCGCTCTCCGCCTTCACGACCGCCGCGCACCGGGAGTACGCCTGCTCCCCCGAGCTGTCCCCCCTGGTGACCCAGGTCGTGCGGTTCGACAACCTCTCCGGCCACGCGCTGCTGGCCGGCCCCGTGGACCTGGTCCGTGACGGCGGGTTCGGCGGTCGGGGCACGCTGGAGTTCGCCGCTCCCGGCGCCCCCGTCGAGCTGGCCTTCGGCAGCCGTGACGACTACCGGGTCGTCCGGCGGGCCGAGGAGAAGCGCGACACCACCGGGATCACCCAGCGGACCGTGGTCACCCGTACGGTCCAGTTGTACCTGTCGCGGTTCTCCGGCCCCGGCGAGCGGGACGACCGGGTGGTCGCGCTGCGGGAGCGGATCCCGGTCTCCGAAGTCGCCGCGGTGGAGGTGCGTCTGCGGGCGGACGCGTGCTCGCCCGTGCCGGACGAGGTCGACGCCGAGGGCATCGTCCGCTGGGACGTCGCCCTGCCGCCCGGCGGGCGCCGAAAGGTCACCCTGGTCTACGAGTTGTCGGCGAGCTCCAAGGTCACCGGTCTCTGACCGCCCCGCAGCGGACGCCTGCGTGGAGGTCCACGCGGAGCCATGAGCAGGGCGCTCGGGCAGGCGCCTACGCGGGCGTCCAGTCCGTCTGCGGCCAGTCGTACGCGTCGAAGCCGTCCGGCAGCTCGCCGCAAGGGGCGTACACATGGACGACGAAGGTCGACGTGGGCTCGTACCAGTCCACGTCCACCAGGTCGCCGCTCCCGGGGCGTTCGAAGCGGAATCCCCGGTCGGAGACGTTCTGGCTGACGAGCTTCCAGCCCTCCCGCTCCAGGCGCAGGCGGGTGCGGTCCTGCGCGGCGCGGGCGGTGTCCTCCGGTACGCCGACGATCTGCCACGACAGCCCGAAGCTGCGCACGTCGCTCCTGCCCTGGTCGATGTGGGCGAGGGACCTCAGGCCGCGGTAGTAGCAGGTGCCCGGCTCCACCCGCGAGGGCGCGTCGGGGGCGCCGGGCAGGGCCGCTTCGTCGTACACCCGCCGCGCCTCCGCCTTGAGCTGTGCGGCGACCCGGTCGGGGTCGGCCTTCGGGTACGGAGGGCCGTTCCACACCCAGTGGCCCGCGAAGCACACGCCGGCGACGAGCAGGCCGCCGCCGAGCCACAGGAACGGGCGGGCGCGACGGCTCCGCGGCGGGGGACTCGCCGCGGGACGCGGCATTCGGCTCAGCACTCGACTCATGATCCGGAGCCTAGGCAGCCGCCGTCGCGCCCCGCGTGGGCTCCCCTACTCATCCGCTACTCGATCCATGGGTGAGTAGCCGTCGGACCATGGCGGGAAGCTCTGAATGATGCTTCACTTCTTCCATGGCCTACCGCAAGACCCCCGCAGAGCTCCGTCGGCTCGAAACCGCCCGCGACCACCTCGTCGCCCGGGCGACCGAGGTCGTCGCCGAGGTCGGCTGGGCGCAGGCGTCCGTGACGGCGGTCGCAGACGCGGCCGGGATCGCCGCCGGCTCGGTCTACCAGCACTTCCCGTCCAAGGCCGCCCTCGCCGTCGAGGTGTTCCGGCGTGCCTCCGGCCATGAGGTCGAGGTCCTCGGCGAGGTGCTGCGCGCCGAAGGCGACCCCGTCGAGCGCCTCGCCCGGGGCGTGGAGACCTTCGCCCGGCGCGCCCTGGAGAACCGCGGGCTTGCGTACGCGCTCCTCGCCGCGCCCGCCGAACCGGCCGTCGGCGCCGAGCGGCTCGCCTACCGCCTGCGCTACCGGGCCCTGTTCGCCGAGACGGTAGAGCAGGGCATGGCGGCGGGGCTGCTGCCGCCGCAGGACGGGCGGATCACCGCCGCCGCCCTCACCGGGGCGATCGGCGAGGTCCTCGTCGATCCGCTCGGCACCCCTGACGAGGGCAGCACCGAGGCACTCCTCGTCGAACTCGTCGCCATGGCCCTGCGCTGCGCGGGCGCCGCGCCGGCGCCGTGACGCACGCGCACCTCCTTCCACCACTCGCCACCTGGAGGAATCCGATGACCGCCACCGTCCCCCGCACCGCCCCGAGCGCCGTGACGCACGAGGTGACCAACCAGCCCCCGCCGCTCTCGGGCCACGACGTCGCCGACGACCCGGTGCTGATCGAGGGTGTGCGCCGGGAGGGCGCGGAGTGGTACCTCGACGACCTGCACCGGATCGGGCGGCTGGCGGGCAGCGAGGAGACGCAGCGCTGGGCCGAGGAGGCCAATCGGTACGAGCCCGTGCTCCGCACCCACGACCGCTACGGCCACCGCGTCGACGAGGTCGACTTCCACCCCTCGTACCACTCCCTCATGGACGTGGCGGTGAGCGAGGGCCTCGCCGGCAGCGCCTGGGCCGATCCGCGGCCCGGCGCCCATGTGGCGCGCGCCGCCGGGTTCATGGTGTGGAGCAGCACCGAGGCCGGGCACGGCTGCCCCGTCTCCATGACGTACGCGGTCGTCCCCGCCCTGCGCCGCTCCCCCGAACTCGCCGCGCTCTACGAGCCGTTGCTCACGAGCCGGGTGTACGACCCGGGGCTGCGCGCGCCCGGCGGGAAGCGCGGTCTGCTGGCCGGGATGGGCATGACGGAGAAGCAGGGCGGAACCGACGTCCGCGCCAACACCACCACCGCCGAGGAGCAGCCGGACGGGACCTGGCGGCTGCGCGGGCACAAGTGGTTCACGAGCGCGCCGATGAACGACCTCTTCCTCGTCCTCGCCCAGGCGCCCGGCGGCCTGTCCTGCTTCCTCGTGCCGCGGGTGCTGCCCGACGGCAGCCGCAACACGTTCCGCATCCAGCGGCTCAAGGACAAGCTGGGCAACCGCTCCAACGCCAGCAGCGAGCCCGAGTTCGACGACACCGTCGCCTGGCTCGTCGGCGACGAGGGCAAGGGCGTGCGCACCATCATCGACATGGTGACCATGACCCGGCTGGACTGTGTGCTCGGCTCCGCCTCGGGTACCCGCGCCGCGCTCGCCCAGGCCGCCCACCACGCGCGCCACCGGTCCGTCTTCGGCGCGCGTCTCGTCGAGCAGCCCCTGATGCGGAACGTCCTGGCCGACCTCGGCCTGGAGTCGGAGGCCGCGACCGCTCTCGCGCTGCGCCTGGCCGGGGCGGCGGACCGTGCCCAGCGCGGCGACGCCGGGGAGCGCGCCTTCCTGCGGCTGGCCACGGCGGTCGGCAAGTACTGGGTCTGCAAGCGGCAGCCGGCCGCGGTCGCCGAGGCCCTGGAGTGCCTCGGCGGCAACGGCTACGACGAGGCGTCCGGCCTGCCCCGCCTCTACCGCGACGCCCCGCTCAACGGCATCTGGGAAGGCTCCGGCAACGTCAACGCGCTCGACATGCTGCGCGCGCTGGCCCGTGAGCCGGAGTCCCTCGACGCCTTCGGCGCGGAGATCGAGGCCGCCCTCGGGGCGGACCGGCGGCTCGACGCCGCGTGGCGCGAGCTGCGCGCGGAGCTCGTCCTCACCGAGGACGCGCAGCTGCGCGCCCGGCGGCTGATCGAGCGGGCCGCTCTCGTGCTCCAGGGTTCGCTGCTGGTCCGGCACGCGCCGACCGCGGTCGCCGACGCGTTCTGCGCGTCCCGCCTCGCCGGCGACCGCGGTCTCGCCTTCGGCACGCTCCCGGCCGGCACCGACTTCACGGCGCTGCTCGACCGCCTGCCGAGGTAGCCGAGGCCCGGCCCGGCAACCGACGCCGACCGGGCAACCGGCGCCCGAGCCTGCGTCCCACACCCGGCGCGGCGCCCGTCGCCCTACCGGGTAGCCGGGCAGCCGGCACCTTCCGCGACAGTCGGCACGTTCCGCGACAGCCGACGCCCGGCCCCCGTCAGTCCGCCGTACCCGAGTGGCTCCACCGAACGGCAGTCCCGGCGCCCGCCCTTCTCGTACGGGGGCGGGCGCCGGTGGCTCGTCCGGCGGGTCGGATCGGACTTCGCGGCGGTCAACGGTACGTATCGCCGTATCTAGGGTGTCCGCCATGACCCCCGCTCCCCCCGCCCACTTCGCCATGTTCTCGATCGCCGCCCACGGACACGTGAACCCGAGCCTGGACGTCGTCCGCGAGCTCGTCGCGCGCGGCCACCGCGTCAGTTACGCGATCCCCGCCCCCTTCGCCGAGAAGGTCGCGGAGACCGGGGCCACGCCCGTCGTCTACGCCTCGACGCTGCCGACCGACGACGACCCGGACGCCTGGGGCACGGAGCTCATCGACCACGTCGAACCGTTCCTGAACGACGCCGTGCAGGCCTTGCCGCAGCTCGCCAAGGCCTTCGAGGAGGACGTGCCGGACCTGGTGCTCCACGACATCACGGCCTACCCGGCCCCCGTCCTCGCCCACACCTGGGGCGTGCCCGCGCTCTCGCTGTGGCCGAACCTCGTGCCGTGGGAGGGGTACGAGGAGGAGGTCGCCGAGCCGATGTTCGCCGAGCTCAAGGCGTCGCCGCGCGGCAAGGCGTACTACGCGCGGTTCGAGGCGTGGCTGGCCGAGCACGGGGTCGACACCCCTCCGGACCGGCTGATCGCGCGGCCGAGGCGCGCGCTCGTGCTCATCCCCCGGGCGCTCCAGCCGCACGCCGACCGGGTCGACGAGTCCGTCTACACCTTCGTCGGCGCCTGCCAGGGCGCGCGCGCCGGCCAGGGCGAGTGGCGGCGGCCGGCGGGCGCGGAGAGGGTCGTCCTGGTGTCGCTGGGTTCCTCCTTCACTAAGCGGCCGGAGTTCTACCGGGCCTGCGCGGAGGCGTTCCGCACGCTGCCGGACTGGCACGTCGTCCTGCAGATCGGGCGGTTCGTCGATGCCGCCGAGCTCGGTGACCTGCCGGGCAATGTCGAAGTGCACTCCTGGGTATCCCAGTTGGCGATCCTGCGGCAGGCCGACGTCTTCGTCACCCACGCGGGTGCGGGCGGGAGCCAGGAGGGACTGGCCACCGCGACGCCGATGGTCGCCGTCCCGCAGGCCGTCGACCAGTTCGGGAACGCCGAGGTGCTGCAGGCCCTGGGGGTCGCCCGGCACCTGCCGATGGAGGACGTCACCCCCGAGCGGCTGCGCGAGGCCGTGCTCGCGCTCGTCGACGACCCCGAGGTGGCCCGCCGGGCCGCCCGCATCCAGGCGGACATGGCGCAGGAGGGCGGCACGCGCCGCGCCGCCGACCTGATCGAGGCCGAGCTCGACCGAGGCCCGCGGCGCGGCTGAGATCCCTGGGGACCGGCTACAGGGATTCCCGGCGACCGGCTGCCGGGTCCCTGGCGACCGGCTACCGGCTACCGGCTACCGGGATCCCTGGGGGTCGAGGCGTCAGACCACCGCACCCGAGCGGTCCCGGCCCGAGCCCGCCCGCTGCCGCTGAGCGGCCGTGGCCTGCGGTGCGGGGGCCGGGTGGCGGGACTCCAGGGTGACGGCCAACGGCATCGCGGTGAAGACGGTGGACGCCATGCCGAACACCACGCCGGCGAGCACGGCAATGGAGAAGTCCGTCAGCGAGTCGCCGCCCAGGACGGCCAGGGCCACCAGGACGAAGAGCGCGCCCATGCCGGTGTTGACCGTACGCGGGAGGGTCTGGGCGACGGCCCTGTCGGCGAGGTCGGGGAGCGGGATGCCGCCGCCCCGGCGCCGCAGTTCGCGCAGCCGGTCGAGGACGACCACGGAGTCGTTGACCGAGTAGCCGACGACCGTCAGCAGCGCGGCGAGGAACACACTGTCGACGGGCTTGCCCAGCCAGGCGAACAGGCCGACGACGAGCAGGACGTCCTGGGTCATGGCCGCGACCGTGGCCGCCGCGTACGTCCAGCGGAACCGGACGGTCAGGTAGAGGAGTTGGGCCGCCACCGCGAGACCGAGGGCGATGAGCGCATGGGTGCGCAGCTCGCCGCCGAGGCTCGGGCCGATCAGGTCGTCTCGCTCCACGGCGACCGGTCCCGCGACGCCGCTCAGCGCCTCGCGGATCTCCCGCTGCTCGTCGTCCCCGGTCTCCCTGGTGCGTACCGAGACGGACTCGTCGCCCGTCGTCTGCACCACGGCGTCGGAGAAGCCCGCGCCGACCACGGCCGCGCGTGCCGTGTCGGCGTCCACGGGCCGTTCGGCCGCGTACTGGACGACCCGGCCGCCGGTGAACTCGACGCCGAGTTCCAGGCCTCGGACGCCGATCCCGGACAGAGCCACCATCAGGAGCGCGGCGCAGCCGATCAGCCAGCGCCGGCGCCGGGCCATCAGCCGGGGCACGCGCCGGTTGAGGCGCGTCCGCAGCCGGCCGAGGCCGGCGATGCCGATGATCGCCGGCCGCCGGCGCACGGCGGGCAGCCGCAGGGTCCACTCCGCGAAGAGGCGGGTGATGACCATGGCGGTGAGCATCGAGGCGACGACGCCGATCGCGAGCGTCACACCGAAGCCCTTGACGGGGCCCGAGGCGAACACGAAGAGCAGGCCGGCCGCGAGCAGGGTGGTGACGTTGGAGTCCGCGACGGCGCTCCACACCTTGCCGAAGGCGGTCGCCACCGGGCGGCGAGGATCGCGCGCGGCGGCGGGACGGCCGAGGGCCGCGTACTCCTCCCTCGCCCGTTCGAAGACCAGGACGTTGGCGTCGACGGCGATGCCGACGGCCAGGACGAAGCCCGCGAGTCCGGGCAGGGTGAGGGTGGCTCCGAGGGCGACGACGGCGGCGTACGAGATCAGCCCGTACAGCAGGAGGGAGAGGGTCGCGAGGAGACCGAGGAGGCGGTAGACCACGATGACGAAGACGCCGGTGCAGGCCAGGCCGATCACGGCGGCGAGGGCGCTGGCGCGGATGGCGTCGGCGCCGAGCGTCGGTCCCACGGTGCTCTGCTCGACGGTCGTCACGGGCACGGGCAGCGCACCGCCCTGGACGAGCGCGGCGAGGTCGCGCGCCTCCTGCCCGGAGAAGCCTCCGGTGATCTGCGCGGAGCCGCCGCCGATGCCCGCTCCGCAAGGGACGCCGGACTGCATGGCGGGGGCGGAGACGATCCGGTCGTCGAGGACGATCGCGACCCTGCGGGCCGGGTCGCCGGGCGCCGCGCAGGCGGCGTCGCCGGTGAGCCGCGCCCAGGTGTCCGCGGCCCGGTCGCGGAAGGAGAGGTCGACGGTCCAGCCGCGGCCGGTCGTGGTGTCGAGGGTGGCCTCGGCCTCCTCGACGCCCTCGCCGGTGAGGGCGGGTGCCGCGAGGGCGAGGAAGCGGCCCGGCGCGTCCGGGTCGGCGAGGACGCGCTTCCCGTCGGCGGCCGCGGGTCCGGCCGGTCCTTCGGCGGCGCCGGTGACGGCGTGCAGGGTGAGCTGCGCCGTTCGGCCGATCACCTCGGCGGCCTGGCGCGGGTCGCGCAGGCCGGGGAGTTCGACGACGATGCGGCGCTCGCCGGAGCGGGCGAGCGAGGGTTCGGCGACGCCGAGGCCGTCGACGCGTTTGCGCAGGACCTCCAGGGCGCGGTCGGTGGCCGCCGCGTCGGCGCGGACGGAGGGCGTGTCCCGGGTCTCCAGGACGATGCGGGTCCCGCCGCGGAGGTCGAGTCCGAGGCGGGGCGGGGTGGTCAGGGTGATCCAGACGGAGAGCGCGACGACGGCGAGCGCGAGGAGCGCGCGCCAGAGGACGGCACGGGAGGACAGGGAGGACATGGGTGACTCCACGGGCGGCGCACGGTCGGCGGGCCGCCACCTGGTGGGGCCCTGCCGTCCGTGCCGGACGAACGGTCGGATACGCGCCGATGAAGGACCGGTCCGGGACATGCCGATGGCCCGGACGGCGGGCGCGGGAGAACGTCAGCTGTGCCGGGGAGCGGGAGGGCCGCGGGAGTCCCGCGGTGCGTGGCGGTCGCCGGGCGGCGCGCGCTCACGTCGGGGACCGCCCGCGAGGACGCCGCGGGCGGGTACGGAGAGGTCGGGCACCGCGGCGGCCGGCGCGGCGGGCGGGACCGGGAAGCGTACGGAGTGCTCGACGGCGGCCGGGAGTTCGGCGACCGTGTCGGCCGCGAGATGCGGATCCGGCGGCGTGGTGACGCGCTTGGCGCCGACGTGCGGGGTGTGGTCCGCGGCCCCGGCAGTCTCGGCGTGATGCGAGGCCCTGACGGTCTCGCCGTCGTGCGCGGCCCCGGAGGTCTCGCCGTCATGCGCCGTTTCGGGGTACGCGGTGACGGACACGGGCGCGGGGGCGGGGGCCGCCTGGGCGTCCGGTGTCTGGAGCAGGAGCAGGGACCACAGGGCGCAGAGGACCACGGTCAGGAGAGCCGTGAGCTGTCGCGCGGCACGTATCACCGGTTCGGCCCCCCTCTCCCGTACGTGGCTGTCTCACCGTCATGTGTGTGCTGGGGCCTCAGCGTAGACCGAACGGGATGCGGGCCGGACACCGGCTCGCGTCCTGGGGTGCCGCGCGCACGGCGGATGAGTACGCGTGCTCATGTCCGGGCCGCGGGGTCTCGGGACGATGGTCCTGTTCACCGCTTCGTCCTCGGATCCAGGGGGCCCACCCGTGCTCAGCCGTCTCGCCGCGAACCTCGTCCCGTTCTTCGGGCGTCTCACCGTCACGACCGACCCCGGGACCCGCCTCGAACCCGGCAGCATCCTGGTCGTCAACCACACCTCGCTCGCCGACCCGGCGCTCGTGCTCGCCGCGCTGCGCGGGCGGCTGGCCGTCGAACCCGTCCTGCTGGCCGCCGCGGGGCTCTGGCGGATCCCGCTGCTCGGCCGGGCCCTGGCCCGGGAGGGTCACGTGCCCGTCCACCGGAACTCGGCGCGGGCCGCCGCCGCCCTGGACCACGCGGCGGTCGCGCTCGCCTCGGGGCGGCACGTGATGCTGTACGCGGAGGGCCGCATCCCGCCTCGGGGGGACGCCGCGGAGAACCCGCCGGAGCTGTTCCGCACCGGGCTCGCGCGACTGGCGCGGGCGACCGGGGCGCCGGTCGTCCCGATCGGGCAGGCCGGTGCCCGCCGGATCACCTCGGGCGGGCGGACGAAGCAGATCGCGGGGGTCCTCACGGCGCCCGTCCGGAGGCCCGGGCTGCATGTGCACATCGGTGCGCCGATCCGGCTGCCGGAGGACGTGGCCGCGGCGACCGCCCTGGCCCACGGCGCGGTGACCGAGGCGTGGCGGACGGCGGCCGGGGCTCTCGGCGAGCCGGCGGCGCTCGGCCAGGGGGCGCCTCGCGTCGCGCCGTCGCGACCGGGGTGGCGCCGGTCGGTCCGGCGCCGGGGCTGACGCGCGCGCCGCCCGTCAGACGGTCGCGCCCGGGGCGCGCGGCGCGGAGTGCGCCTTCTCCTCCGCGTCGGCGAGCCAGAACAGCAGCGGGGAGAGGGCGAGTTCCAGGGCGGCGAGCGCCACCTGGAACGCGTGGGGCCAGCCCTCGACGGCGAGCGAGAGGAGGCGGCCCAGGGCTCCCAGCAGGAACACCGCGGTGAGCAGGCGGACGGCGGTGGCGGGGATGGGCCGCTGCCTGGCCGCCCAGAGCCAGGCGAGGCCGTACCCGGCGAAGATCGCGCCGAAGAAGCGGCCCAGGCTGTCGATCGTCGGGCCGGCCGACTCGGCGCCCGGGATCGAGGCGTTGCCGAGCAGGACGTGGGCGATCCCGATCGCGACGCAGGCGTACCCCATCGTCAGGACGAGCCCTCGAAGCGTCTTGGCTCTGGTCATGTCGGCAACCCCCAGCTAGTAGACACGCGTCCAGTAGGCACGTTCAGTAGAGTACGGCCGCTTACTAGACGCATGTCAAGTAAAGTGGCGGAGTGCCTCCCCGCCGACGCCTCAGCCCCGCCGACCGCCGCGCCCAACTCCTGGGAGTCGCCGCGCGGCTCTTCGCGGCACAGCCGTACGACCTCGTGCTGATGGAGGAAGTGGCCGAGCAGGCCGGAGTCTCCCGCGCGCTGCTGTACCAGCACTTCCCCGGCAAGCGCGACCTCTTCGCGGCGCTCTACCGGGAGGTCTCCGAGCAGCTGCTCGCCAAGGCGCGGTTCGACCCCGCCGACACGCTCGTCGAGCAGCTCGTCGAGGGCCTGGACGCCCACATCGAGTACTTCGCGGAGAACCGCAACACCGTCCTCGCGGCGAACCGCGTCCTGGCCGGGGACCTGCTCGTCCAGACGATCATGAACGACGAACTCGACGCCCTGCGCGAGCGCCTGCTCGGTGTGCTGCCGCTCGCCGACGCCCGGTCCCGGGAGGCCGTGTCGGCCGTGGTGAAGAGCTGGCTGGTCTTCGTCCAGGTGCTGTGCGTCGACTGGCTGACGCACGAGACGTGCACCCGCACCGAACTGCGGGACGTGTGCGTCGGTGCGCTCGTCGGCGCGCTGCGGCCCCTGCTCGACGACGACCCGGCCCCCGACTGGCCCCGCTGAGGGCGGGGTCGGTCGGGGGCCGGGTCTCGGGGGCGGTGGAGAGCGGCTGTCAGGCGCGCGGAAGAGCGGCCGCCAGGCCGAGGTCGCCGCCGGGCGGGGGCGTGAAGAAGCGGCTGACGTCCGCGTCCGTGACCTCGGGGAGCGTCGGCGGCGCCCAGTGGGGGTCCCGGTCCTTGTCGACGACCTGGGCACGGATGCCCTCGACGAGGTCGGGGGTGGTCAGTGCCGTGCAGGAGACGCGGAACTCCAGGTCCAGGACCTCTTCGAGGGTCGTGAGCGCGCGGGAGCGGCGGAGGGTGGCCAGGGTGGCCTTGAGCGCGGTCGGGGACTTCGCGAGGAGGGTGGTGGCGGCCTCCTTGGCGGCCGGGACGCCGGTCTCGAAGAGCTGCTCGACGATCGCCTCGACCGTCCCCGCGCGGTAGCAGGCGTCGATCCACGTCCGCTGTTCGTCCAGGACGCCGGGCGGGGGTGTCACCGTGTGCCGCGCGACGGCCTCGTCGGCGGGCAGGCGGGTCAGGTCCCGGGCCAGGGCGGGCAGCGCGGCCGAGGGGACGACATGGTCGGCGAGGCCGGCGAGGAGGGCGTCGGCGGCGCCGATGTGGGCGCCGGTGAGGGCGAGATGGGTGCCGAGCTCGCCGGGGGCGCGGCCGAGGAGGTACGTACCGCCGACGTCGGGGACGAGGCCGATGCCGGTCTCCGGCATGGCGACCCGCGAGCGCTCGGTGACGACCCGGACGGAGCCGTGGGCGGAGACGCCGACGCCGCCGCCCATGACGATGCCGTCCATGAAGGCGACGTACGGCTTCGGGTAGCGCGCGATGCGGGCGTTGAGCCGGTACTCGTCACGCCAGAAGGCCGCGGACGCCGTGCCGCCGGCGCGGGCGTCGTCGTGGATGGCGCGGATGTCTCCGCCCGCGCACAGGCCCCGCTCCCCCGCGCCCTCGATGACGACGGTGGTGACGGCCGGGTCGTGCTCCCACGCGGTGAGGGCCCGGTCGACGGCGAGGACCATGGGGTGGGTGAGCGCGTTGATGGCGCGGGGGCGGTTCAGGGTGATGAACCCGGCCCGGCCCTCCGTCCGGAGGAGTACGTCGGGCGTTCCGGTCGGCACGATCACTCGGCCCTTTCCCTTGGCGGCTCGCTTTCCCGGCCACCGTACCGGGCCACCTGGGTGCGGCTCGATCTGTTCGAACACCGGAAGTCGGCTGTTGTACTGCGCTCATGGCAGATCAGAGGCAGTGCACGGTGGTCCGGACCGGGTCGTACGAGGGAATCCAGGGGGGTGTGTTCGGTGCGGGTGTCAGCGCGCAGTCGGTGGGCGCGCAACGGTTGTGCCTGCACAGGCTGGTGATGGCGGCGGGGACTCGGGGACGGCCTCACCTGCACGAGGGCCATGAATCGGCCATCTACATCGAGTCCGGGCAGGTCGAGGTCTGGCACGGGCCCGGGCTCACCGAGCACGTCGTGCTCGCGGCGGGCGACTACCTGCACATCCCCGCGGACACCCCGCACCTGCCGGTGAACAGCGGCGACCGGGACATGGTGTGCCTGGTCGCGCGGACCGATCCGGACGAGCAGGAGGGGGTGCGGCTCCTGGACCTGCCGGTCTGGCTGGAGTCCCGGGTGGGGCCGCTGTCCGTGGGGGCGGGCTGAGCGAGGGGAGCCGCGCGTGGAAGCGCGACCGACGTGGGGGCGCCGCGTGTGGAGGCGCGGGCGAGGTGGGGGCGGGAAGGACTCATCCGCTTCTCGCGGATCCTGATTGCACGGTGCACGGTCAGTGATCGACCGCTACCCCGCGTCCTCGATGGCGAGTCCTTCCCGTCCCTTCCATGGAACCACCGCTCCGGTGGGGGCGCGAGCGCCCGTCGGAGCGGGTTTTCCGGGGTTCGGGGCGGATCAGGCCGGGAGCAGGTCCTGGGGGACGCGCACCTGGCGGGGGGTCGCCATGCGGAGTTCGACGATGTCGCGGACCGTGGGCCACTCCTCGTCGAGGATCGAGTAGAAGGCCGTGTCACGGACCGCGCCGTCGAGACCGCGGGAATGGGCCCGGCGGACACCTTCGCAGGTGGCGCCGAGGCGTTCGATCGCGATCCGGGAGCGGGTGTTGCGGGCATCGGCACGCAGCGTGATGCGACGGACGCCCCAGGACTCGAAGGCGTGCCGGAACATCAGGTACTTGGCCTCGGTGTTGATGCCGGTGCCCCGGGCGTCGCCGGCGATCCAGGTGTTCCCGATCTCGGCCGCGTCCGGAATGGCGGTCAGGGGATCGCCGTGGGGCAGGCCGGGAACGGGGGGCCAGATCAGGGGGCCCCGCCAGTAGTCGAGTTCGAGGAAGCGGGTCGATCCGATGACTCGTTCGTCGGCCGTACTGATCAGGGCGAAGGGCAGGCACCGGCCTGCCGCCTGATCCGCGAGGGCGCGGGCGATGTAGTCGAGGGCCGATTCCAGGCCGTCGGGCACGGGGGTGAAGGCGTAGGCCGATCGGTCCGCCCCGCCGGCCCGGGCGAGGGCTTCGGCGTGCCGCATCGCCAGCGGCTCCAGGCGCACGGTGCGCCCGGTCAGGAGAACAGGTACTGGCACGGAACCTCGGGTCTTTCACGGGCAGGGAAAGCTCCCGCCGCGGGTGGGCCGCGGCGGCAGCATGGAGGGAGGTTCTCGCTGGGTGCCGATCACGTCAAGCGAGCGACAAACGTGCAGGTAAAACGGTTCGTCACCGGTGCGAGGAGGACAGTATGCAGCCACAATCGCTCGGAGAACAGAACCCGGAACGAACCCGGATCCACGGGTGGGTGAAGCCTCGCGGACACCCGGGTTCGGCGGTCTCACGGGGCGGACGACGCCGCCCGCCAGTCGGACGGTGAACGCGCTCAGACGCAGGTGGGATGGCCCCAGCCCTCGGCGTTCTTCGCGATCGTCTCGCCCTTGTCGTACGCCTTCCCGCAGCGGCAGCGGCCGGAGAATCGGGCCTTGAGCGTGCCGCCGTTCGGGCGACTCCTGCGGGCCGAGGAGGAGCCGGCGGAGCCGGACGGGCCGGCGGGCGCGGAGGAGCGCGAGCGGGGCGCGGAGGAGCGCGTCGCCGGTTCGGGCGGGGGAAGCGGGGCGCCGGTGGCGGAGCCGAGGGGTTCCTGCGTACGGGCGCTGTGGCTGGCCGCACGGTCGGCGGCGTCGTTCAGGGGGTCGCCGTCGACCTGGTGCGCGGGGACGTAGACGAAGTCGACGTTCCGGCCGGTGAGCAGGGCGTCGATGCGGACGACGAGGTCCTTGTTGGCGACGGGCGTGCCCGCAGCCGTCTTCCAGCCCTTGCGCCGCCAGCCGGGCAGCCAGGTCGTGACGGCCTTCATGGCGTACTGCGAGTCCATGCGGACCTCGGCGGGGACCGCCGGGTCGAGGGTTTCGAGCAGCCGTTCCAGGGCCGTGAGTTCGGCGACGTTGTTCGTCGCCCTGCCGAGCGGGCCCGCCTCCCAGCGGTCGACCGATCCGTCGATGCCGCCGATGACCCAGGCCCAGGCCGCGGGGCCGGGGTTTCCCTTGGACGCGCCGTCGCACGCCGCGATGATCTTTTCCACCATCCCACGATCCTGACACGGCCCCGGGGACGGGCGGCCCCGCCCCCGGTCGGCCGGTCAGAAGTTGCCGTAGTTGACCTGCCAGGTGGGCAGGCCCATGCGACGCCAGAGGGCGACGACGCGGTCGCGGTCGTCGAGGGAGACGCGGACCGCGTAGCGGTGGCGCACATGGGCGTCGAAGAGCTCCGCCTTCACGATGTCGTCGCCGCGGCCGTCACCGGAGGCGCGCATCCACAGCTCGTCGTAGGGCACGCCGTGGCGGGCGAGCCAGGCCTCCGTGATCTCGCGGTGGTCCTCGCTGCGCCCCGACAGCAGGACGATCCGGTCGCTCTCGGCGGCCCGGAAGGCGCGCAGGGCGTCGCGCACGGAGACGTTGAGCAGGTCGAGGTCGCAGCGTGTGAAGTCGTACGGGCCGCGGTCGCCGCGCAGCGCGAGGGTGCCGTCGATGTCGCACATCACCGCCGACGGGAGGGCCTGGTCGGCGACGTACGGCGTGCCGGCGGGCCGGTCGCCGAGCCACTCCGCGGTGAGGCGCCAGCCGCCGCGGGTGGCCTTGGCGTGCTTGTCCGCGAGGATCCGGATGATCTCCTCGCCGACGGGCCGCTCGCGGGCGGCGTCCCGGCGCACGCACTCGTCGACGGGGACGTCGGTGAAGTCGTGCACGACGAAGGTGACGGGCCGGCCGGTGACGGCGGCCTTGAGCCGCTTCGGGATGTGCGGGGTCAGGTGGGTGTTGTCGACGACGACGTCGAAGCCGTCGTCGACGGCGGACCGGACGGCGGCGTCCTGGATGTCGAGGACGGTCCGCTCGTGGGCGTGCGAGCGGCCCCGCTCGGGGGCGGGCACGTCGAGCATGGTCCGCAGGTCGTCGAGGTTGACGCGGCGCACCCGGCCCTCGGCCTCGGCCTGGAGGGCTCGGGCGGCCGTCGTCTTCCCGGAGGCCGGGAGGCCGGTCATGACATGGACCACAGGCACGGTCAGTTCTCCTCGTCGTGAGTGAAGGGGTCGGTGGCCTCGGGGCGCAGCTGGCGCCAGACGAGGAGGTCGGTGGGGCGCCCGTCCAGGCGCAGGAAGAGCAGGGCGCGCAGCGCACGGTCGGGGACCTCCGCGGCGGCGCGGGCGAAGGCGGCACGGTCGCCCGCGAGGTGGGCGAGCCGCGCGTACGCCTCGTCGAGGGTCCGCTCGCGGCTCGCGGCGGCCGCTTCGAGGCGGGCGATCACCTCGCGCACCCAGGCGTCGAACTCGTCGGGGACCTGCTCCAGGAGGGCGTCGAGCGGCTTGCCGCCGGAGGCCTCGACCTCGGCGACGGAGCAGCCGATGCCGTTGGCCAGCTGCGCGGCGGGCAGGGCGGCGAAGCGCTGGATGCCGTGGCCGCGCCAGATGTCCCGCTCGGTGACGCCGGTGAGCACCTTGTGGAGGCGTACGTACTCGGCGATCTTGGCCTTGGCGCGCACGCCGGAGGCGAAGCGGAGCACGAAGCCCTCGGCGTCGGTGCCGGTGGCCGGGGCGCCGCCCGGGAGGGTGTTGGACTCGGTCAGGGCGACGAGCTCCGAGACGGTCATGGCGGGCCAGACGCGGACGACGGAGCCGATGGGGCCCCAGGGGCCCGCGGCCTCGGCGAGGGGCGTCTCGGTGCCGTCCGGGCCGAAGGCGGCGAGCAGGACGAGGTCGCGGCGGTCGCCGTAGTTCACGACGATGCGGTTCTGCGGGTAGAGGATCTCGGCGAGGTACGTCACGCCCGGGGTCAGGCCCGAGGTGTCGGCGGCGTCGAGCCGGCGCTGCGCCCAGGTGGCCTGGGTGCTGGTGAAGGAGCCCTTGGAGGCGGCGCGCCAGCGGCCGGCGTAGTGGAAGACGACGGCGAGGCTGCCGTCGACCTTGTCGTACACCTCGAAGGGCTCGTCGGGCAGCGGCGGCGCGTAGGGGCGGCCCGTGGCGTGCTCGGAGAGGTTGAAGAACTTGGGAAGGGGCAGCGCGACGATCCGCCCGGTGGTGTCGTCGGCGACGAGGCCCCGGCAGCGGGTGGTGGCGCTGTTCCAGCGCTGTTCGTACTGGCACGCGCGCGTGTACGTGTAGATCGACAGCGGCAGCTCGGGGTGGCTCTTGCGGGCGATGTGCCCGGCCGCGAGGGCTTCGTCGAGCTCCTCGGGCGCCATCAGGTCGTGCAGAGTCAGGGTCGCCTGGCTCATGGGGTCCCTCCCATTGGTCCGGTGATCCATTCTCACGGCGAGGCGGCCCGGAGGACAGTCAATATTCCCCTGCGGGGGCCGGGATCGGGCAGGACGGCGGGCTCCCCGAGCCCGGGCGTGTCGGTGGTGCCCCGTAGACTCGCCGTCGCCCCCGCCGGTGACGGAACCGGCGCAGTCGAAGGAAGCGAGCCCCATGAACCACGCGGACGGCACGGCACCGATCTACGCCGAGCTCATACGGGAGCGGGGGGATGTTCCGGCTGACGTCCGCCAGGTCGCCGAGGAGGTGCTGCGGGACCTCAGCCGGGTGATCCAGGTGCCGCCGCAGGGTGTTCCGGGGCCGCAGGGCGGCGTCGCGCACGCCGGTGTCGGGGCGCAGATGGCCGTCGCCGGGCACGCGGGCCCGATGGGGCAGGGTGGCCCGATGAGCCAGGGCGGTCCGATGGGGCAGGGCGGTCCGATGGGCCAGGGTGGTCCGATGGGGCAGGGCGGTTCCATGGGTCAGGGCGCCGCGATGGGGCAGGGCGCTGCCATGGTGCAGGCCGGCGCCGCCGTCGTTCCGCACCGGCCGATGCGCTAGCGCATCCCGCCGACGCCCTCCGGGGTTCCGTGCCCGGCCCCTCTGCGGTCCGGGCATTGTCAGTGCCGTAGGTCACGATGGGTCCGTTAGGCCCGTGCCGGTTCGGACGGGCCCCGTACGGCGAACAGGGGATGACCACATGGCCGAGGTACTGCTCTTCCATCACGCTCTCGGGCTGACCGAGGGCGTGAGCGCGTTCGCCGACGAGCTGCGGCGGGCCGGGCACACGGTGCACGTGCCCGACCTGTACGAAGGGCGGACGTTCGAGGACCTGGAGGCCGGCGCCGCGTACGCCCAGGAGGTCGGCTTCGACGTCCTCACGGAGCGCGGCGTGCGGGCGGCCGACTCGCTGCCGCGAGAGCTGGTGTACGCCGGTTTCTCGCTCGGCGTGCTGCCCGCGCAGAAGCTGGCGCAGACCCGGGCCGGAGCCCTGGGCGCCCTGCTGCTGAGCGCCTGTGTGACGGAGAGCGCGTTCGACCGTGTCTGGCCGGAGGGCCTCCCGATCCAGGTCCACGCGATGGAAGAGGACCCGTTCTTCGTCGACGACGGCGACCTGGCGGCGGCGCGCGAGCTGGTCTCGGACGCCGAGGATCGCGAGCTGTTCCTCTACGCGGGAAGTGCGCACCTGTTCGCGGAGCGCGGTTCGGCGTCCTTCGCGCCGGAGGCGACCGACGTGTGCGTCGGGCGCGTCCTCGGCTTCCTGGCCGGCCTCAAGGCGTAGGCGTGGGGCGCAAGGCGTAGGGCGTACGAGCGCGGGGCAGGGTCAGCCGATCGGTCGACCCCGGGGTCGACCGTCCGACCGCCGGTCCGGGGCCGGGCGGCGGACCGGGCGGGGCCCGGCGCGGGCGGAGGATCGGGGCAGGCGCGGAGACCGCTCACGGGTGGTGCCGTCCGCGTGTGTCCCGTACCGAGGAGTTCCCCATGACGAAATTCCGCCGTGCGTCCCGCTCCGCCCGGGTCCTCGTGCCCGGCGCGGTGGCCGTCGCCCTGCTCGCGGGCTGCGCCCAGGGGTCGGGGGCGGCGGAGAGCGCCTCACCCGCCGCCGGCACCTCGACTGTCACCGGCACCCCGCCGTCCACCGGCGCCACGCCCGCCACCGGCGCGTCCGGTGCCGTCACACCGGCGCCCTCCGCGTCCGTGCCCCTGCCCGACTCCTCGGCCTCCTCAACTCCGGGCACGCTACTCGTGACCGACTTCGGCTCGGACACCGTCACCTTCGTCGACCCCGAGCGTGGAGCCACGGGTTCCGTGAAGGTCGGCACCGCTCCGTACGGTCTCGTCCTCGGCTCCGACGGCCGGGCCTGGGTGGCGACGGCCGAGGGGGTGGCGGTCGTGGACACGGAGCGCCGGGAGCGGCTGGCCCTCGTCCCGTACCGGACGGACAGCGGCCCCGCGACCACCGGCGAGTACCGGGGCGGCGGCATGGGCATCGCGCTCGCGCCGGACGGACGGCGGGTGTACGTCGGGGTCAACGTGCCCGGGGGGAACGGCACGCTGGAGGTCCTCGACACGACGAGCCTGCGGTTCACGGACACGGTGCCCGTCGGGCGGCGCCCCTTCGACGTCGACGTGTCACGGGACGGCGCCGAGGTGTACGTGACGAACCACGACTCCTTCGACGTCACGGTCGTCGCGGCGGGGTCGCTGAGCCCGCGGCGCGTGGAGGTCGCCCCCTACGGGACGGAGGGTGGTCTCGGTTCGTGGCTCAAGCCGCACTACGCGGCCGTGCGGCCCTCGGACGGCAAGCTGCTGCTGCCCTTCGAGGGTGAGCGGCTCGCGGTCGTCGATCCCCGGACGGGCCGGACGACGATCGAACCGATGACGGCCGACACGCACCAGCACGGCACCGCGGTGACCGCCGACGGGACGCTCCTGACGGTGGGCACGGGCCCGATCGACCCGGACGTGGACGAGGGGCCCTCGCTCACCGTCCGACGGCCCGACGGCACCGAGCGGATCTACCCGCTGGAGGGACCCCACGAGAGCGTGGCCGTGTCCCGGGACGGCCGCACGGCCTATGTGACCGGCGGATTCACCCGGGACGGGTACTGGGACGGACTGACCGTCGTCGACCTCGACTCGGGTGACACCCGACGGCTCCCGGCGGGCTCGCGGCCGCTGGGAATCGTCGTCCTCTGACCCTCGGGAACGGCCGCGAAGCGAACCCCGCCGAGGAGCGATACCACCGCAATGGGGATAAAAAGGGTGAAGCACGGATAGTCAGCGAAAGGGCGGACAGCGTGACTCGACCGAGGATTCTCGTGGTGGGCGCCGGGTTCGCCGGAGTGGCCTGCGTGCGGCGGCTCGAACGGCGCCTGACGGACCGGGAGGCGCTGATCACGCTCCTTTCGCCGTTCTCCTACCAGCTGTACCTGCCGCTCCTCCCCCAGGTCGCCTCCGGGGTGCTCACCCCCCAGTCGGTCGCGCTGTCGCTCCGGCGCAGCCAGCGACACCGCACGCGGATCGTGCCGGGCGGCGCGGTCGGGGTGGACACGGCGGCGAAGGCCGTCGTGGTGCGGACGATCTCCGGCGAGTACGTGACCGAGCCGTACGACCACCTCGTCCTCGCGCCCGGCAGCGTGACCCGCAGCTTCGACATCCCCGGCCTCGCGGAGCACGCGCGTGGCATGAAGACGCTCGCCGAGGCCGTGTACATCCGGGACCACGTCATCGCCCAGCTGGACCTCGCGGACGCGAGCAACGACGAGGCCGAGCGGGCCGCGCGGCTCTGTTTCGTGGTGGTCGGCGGCGGCTACGCGGGCACGGAGACGGCGGCCTGTCTCCAGCTGCTCACCCACAACGCGGTCAAGCGGTATCCGCGGATCGACCCGCGGTTGATCAAGTGGCATCTCGTGGACATCGCGCCGAAGCTCATGCCCGAGCTGGGCGACAAGCTGGGCTCCGCCGCGATGAACATCCTGACCGGCCGGGGCATCGAGGTGTCGCTCGGTGTGTCGGTGGCCTCGGTCGACGAGGAGTCGGTGACCCTCACGGACGGGCGCGTCCTGCCCAGCAGGACGCTGATCTGGACGGCCGGAGTGGCGGCGAGCCCGCTGATCGGGACGCTCGGCGCGGAGACGCTCCGGGGCCGGCTCGTCGTCTCCCCCGACATGGCCGTGCCGGGTCTCGACGGCGTGTGGGGGCTCGGCGACGCGGCGGCGGTGCCCGATCTCGCCAAGGGCGAGGAGGGGGCGATCTGTCCGCCGACGGCGCAGCACGCGATGCGGCAGGGCAAGGCGCTCGCCGACAACATGGTGGCGACGCTGCGCGGCGAGAAGACCCAGCCGTACGTCCACAAGGACCTGGGCCTGGTGGTCGACCTCGGCGGGATGGACGGGGTGTCGAAGCCGCTCGGGGTGGAGCTGCACGGGATGCCTGCACAGGCCGTGGCCCGCGCCTACCACTGGTCCGCGCTGCGGACGAATGTGGCCAAGACCCGGGTGATGACGAACTGGCTGCTCAACGCCGCGGCCGGGGACGACTTCGTACGGACCGGGTTCCTCGCCGCGAAGGCGGGGACGCTGCGGGACTTCGAGTACACGGACGCCTATCTGACACCGGAGCAGGTACGGCTCCACACGGCCTCGTTCCGTGGCGGGGCGGTGGAGGCCGGCTGACCGCTCCCGAGAGCTCACGGGAGCTCCGGGCGCCAGGTGCACCGGGCCCGGTGGCTTCCGGTGACGACGACCGCGCGCGGCCCCGAATCCCTCGGTGACGGTTCACCGGGATCCCCGGGGTGGCGCGCGGTCGTCCTCAGCGTGCGATCTCGGGCGCCGGGCCCATGACGATGACGGGTTCGCGGGCGGGGTCGAGGGCGACGAGGAGCTCGCGCAGCGTGCCGCGTTCCAGAGCGATGCAGGCCTGCGTGGGCCCGCCGTGGTCGACGTGGATCCAGACGCCGCCGCCCTTCTCGGGGCCGAGCGGCCGCTCCTTGTCGAGGGGCGTGCGACCGGGCACACGGTTGTAGTCGATGGCGATGACGTGGTCGAAGGAGCCTTCGAGGGACTCGCCGGAGAAGCCGGTGCCGCTGATGGCGAACTCCTCGTCCTGGTCGTACGGCAGACGCGCGCCCGGGTCGGGGAGCCGCCCGCCCGCGTCGCCGAGCCGGAAGACGCCGATCGGGGTGCGCAGGTCCCCCGCGTCGTGGTCGGCGGTCCAGCCGCGGAGTGCGTTGTGGGCGGCCCATGGTCCCGCGGTCTTGCTCCACCGGCCCGCCGCGTTCCGCTCGTAGAGCACGGCCATGGCGGTGTTGCTGTCCGCCGTGGCTCCGGTGACGACGAAGACCTGTGTGGTGCCGTCGGGGACGCGGGCCTGGGTGATCGGGCCGACGCCGGGGATCCGGGTGACTCGTTCGGGGCGGGCGTCGCCGGCGGCGGGGGTCGGGGCGGCAGAGGTCGCCGGGGGCTTGGGAGTGGACGGTGCGGGGGCGGGCGGGGCGGTGCTCGCGCAGCCGGTGAGCAGCAGGGCCGCGCACAGCGTGCCGGCGTATAGCAGCGCGGGGGCGCCCTTGCGGACGGGCATGGGACGGCATCCTCCTGGCCGGGGGCAGTGCAGCGATCCGTACCCGTTCGGCGGTCGGGGCTGCCGCCGGGACCGCGCCGCCACCCGTTCGGCGTACGACCCGGTTGCGAGGGGAAAGAGGTTGACCGGCCGCGCCCGGCACGGTTTCCTGCCCGGATGAACGATCTTCGTATCGAACGGGCGCGGAGCGAGGCACAGCTCGCGGACTGGCGGACCGTCCACAACACGATCATCCCCACGGCCGTTCTCTCCCTCGACGAGGTGCGCGAACGGGCGGGGCGGAACCGGCTGGACGTCGCGTACCTCGGGGAGGTCGCGGTCGGCTGCTCGACGGTGCGCCCGCCGGACGAGGAGACGCCCGCGGCGACCGTCATCGCCCGGACACTGCCCGGCTTCCGCGAGCGGGGATTCGGGACCGCACTGTACGAGCAGGGGCTCGCGCACGCGCGGACGCTGAGCGACGAGGGGGTCGAGACGGTGGTCCTCGCCTCGAACGAGGAGGGGTTGCGGTTCGCGCTGGCGCGGGGCTTCGTGGAGGTGGAGCGGTACGTCCTGCCGGGCGACACGGTGCCCTTTGTGACGCTGCGCCTGCCCTGAAAGCCCGCGGCCTGACGATTCGTCAGGTCATCTCGTCACGGGTATGGGAACCTTCGCGGCCCGACGCTACCCTCCGCGCATGATTCGGACAGTGGTGTGGGGTACCGGAAATGTCGGGCGCGCGGCCATCCGTGCCGTGGACGCCCACCCGGGTCTCGAACTCGCGGCCGTCCTCGTGTCCGACCCGGCAAAGGTCGGCCGCGACGCGGGCCGGCTCGCCGGGCTCGACCACGACCTCGGGGTGGTGGCCGACGACGACGTCGGCACGGTGCTGGGCGGTCGGCCGGCTGCGGTGGTGTACGCGGCCTCCGGCGACACCCGGCCGGACGGGGCGCTCGCGGACGTGGCGCGGGCGGTGGCGGCGGGCGCGGTGGTGGTCACGCCCGCGCTGTATCCGCTCTACGACCAGCGCAACGCGCCGCCCGAGTTCCGGGATCCGGTGCTCGCGGCGGTCGCCGAGGGCGGTGGTTCGCTCTTCGTGTCGGGCGTGGACCCGGGCTGGGGCAACGACGTGCTGCCGCTGCTCGTGAGCGGGCTCGGCACCACGGTGGACGTGATCCGCTGCCAGGAGATCTTCGACTACTCGACGTACGAGCAGGAGGAGTCGGTCCGGGAGCTGGTGGGGATGGGCCGGCCGATGGAGTACGAGCCGCCGATGCTGTGGCCCTCGGTGCCGACCATGATCTGGGGCGGCCAGGTGCGGCTGATGGCCCGCGCGCTGGGCGTCGAGCTCGACGAGATCCGCGAGACGATGGAACGGCGCCCGCTGGAGACCTCGGTGAAGACGAGGACGATGGGCGTCTTCGAGGCGGGGACGCAGGGCGCGATCCGCTTCGAGGTGCAGGGGATCGTCGACGGGGAGCCCCTGATCGTCATCGAGCACGTCACCCGCATCCACCCCTCGTGCGCGCCGGACTGGCCGGTGCCGCCGGACGGCGCGGGGGCGCACCGGGTGATCGTCGAGGGCAGTCCGCGGATCGAGGTGACGGTGGCGGCGACCGACGAGGGCGAGAACCGCTCGGCGGGCGGCAACGCCACGGCGGTGGGCCGGCTCGTCGGGGCGATCGACTGGCTGGTGGCGGCGGAGCCGGGACTGTACGACGCGTTGGACGTACCGCTGAGGCCGGCGGTCGGGAAGCTCGGAAGGAGACCGCGGTGATCATCGACATTCCCGAGGGCCAGGAGCCGATCGGGTACGTGTGGGGCGACATGGTCCCGGAGATCGGGACGGCGGCGGCGAACTTCTCGCTGTCGGTGTACGCCCATACGACCCTGGGGCTGCGCGAGTTCGAGGCGGCGCGGCTGCGGATCGCGCAGATCAACGGCTGCGGGTTCTGCCTGGACTGGCGCACCGACCGGGACGGCGAGAAGGTCGAGGCCGGCTTCGACGAGGTGGTCGCGGCCTGGCGGGAGACGGAGGTCTCGGAGACCTTCGACGAGCGGACGCGGCTGGCCGCCGAGTACGCGGAGCGGTACGCGCTGGACCACCACGGCCTCGACGAGGAGTTCTGGGCGCGGATGACGGCGCGGTACAGCCAGGCGGAGATCGTGGAGCTGACGATGAGTCTGGGCTCGTGGCTGGCCTTCGGCCGGCTCAACCGGGTCCTCGGTCTCGACACGGTCTGCGTGCTGCCGACGCACTGAGCGGTGCGGAGAGGGGCCGGCCGGTGTTCCGGCCGGCCCCTCGGGCTGTTCTGGAGGGCTGTTCGCGAGGTCAGAAGTCCTCGGCGACGATCCGTTCGATGTTGCGTTCGGCGAGGGCCGTGATGGTGACGAAGGGGTTGACGCTGGTGTTGCCGGGGATCAGGGATCCGTCGATGGCGTAGAGGCCGGGGTGGCCGTGGAGCCGGCCGTAGTTGTCGGTCGCCCTGCCCAGGACCGCGCCGCCGAGCGGGTGGTACGTGAGGTGGTCGCCCCAGATCTTGTACGCGCCGAAGAGGTCGGTGCGGTAGATCGTCCCCTCCTTGCTGTTGATCTTGTCGAAGATGGACTTGGCCATGTCGATGGACGTCTGCTTCCAGGCCCGGTCCCAGCTCAGGTCGACCTTGCCGGTGGCCGGGTTCCAGCTGAACTCGGCGCGGCGCGGGGTGCGGGTGATGGAGAGGTAGAAGGAGGCGTAGGTCTCGATGCCGGTGGGCAGCGGGGCGACCTCCGCGAAGGCGCCGCCGGCGTTCCAGTTGTCGATGCCCGCGGTGGGCATGGAGGACTGCAGCTTCCCCGTGGGGTCCCACATGTGGTTGGCACGGCCGCACATGACGTTGCCGTTGTCGCCCCAGCCCTTGCCGATGTGCTCGTTGAGCGACGGCAGGGCACCGGTCGCCTTGAGGCGGGTGAGGAGCTTGCTGGTGCCGACGCTGCCGGCGGCGAAGAAGACCCGGTCGGCCCGGACGGTCTTGGTGACGAGGGTCGCGCCGGTGGTGTCGATCTGGTCGACCACCACGGTGTAGCCGCCGGCGGCGGCCGGGCTGACGGAGGTCACCCTGTGCAGCGGGGAGACGCTCACCCGGCCCGTGGCGGCGGCCTGGGCGAGGTACGTCTTCTGGAGGCTCTTCTTGCCGACGTTGTTGCCGTAGATGACCTCGCCCGCCAGGGCGGACTTCTGGACGGCCCCGGCGGCCTCCTGCTTCATGTAGTCCCAGTCGTAGACGTTGGGCACGAAGACGAAGGGGAATCCCGAGCGCTGGGCGTGCTTGCGGCCGACGCGGGCGTACTGGTAGCAGTCCGCGTTCTCCCACCAGTTCACGTCCACCGAGGTGACGCCGAGGCCCGCGTTGGCGCGCGGGTAGTAGGTGGAGTACATCTCGGCCGGGTCGACGGTGGGGAGGATCTCCGGGAAGCGCTCCCGGAGCGGGGTGACGGCCATCCCGCCGTTGACGAGGGAGCCGCCGCCGACGCCGCGCCCCTGGTAGACGGTGATGCCGGCGAAGTCCTCGGCGTCGAGGATGCCGGTGTGGATGGGCACGTCCTTGTCGAGCGGGAAGCCGAGGAACTGGCTCAGCGGCTGCCTGGTGCGGGTGCGCAGCCAGAAGGAGCGGTAGTCCGGGGTGGTGGTGTTGGCGAAGATCTTGCCGTCGGGGCCCGGGGTGTCCCAGGCCATGCCCATCTCGACCATGTGGACGTCCACGCCGGCGCGGGCGAGCCGCAGGGCGGCGACGGAGCCGCCGTAGCCGGTGCCGATGACGAGGGCGCGCACGTGGGAACCGTCGGGGATGGGGGTGCAGTTCAGGCCGGGGACCTCGGCGCGGGCGGGGGTCGTGATCGTTCCGGCGAGGGCGGCGGCGCCGAGAACAGAACCTGTTCCCGCGAGAAAGCTGCGGCGGCTTACGCGGTGGATTCCCTGGGCGGACAGGGGGTGTTCACTCATGTGATCTTCCTCACTCGCGAGTGAATGGGAACACGTTCTACGACCGCCCGCCGAGGAAGTCACGAGAAACCGACGGGTAACTTCAGGCCGGACACGCCCTCTTGATCGCCCCTGCTACGTATGCGGCGTGGGCCCGCGCCGCGGGCAGCAGCTCCACCCAGTCCCCGTACTCCCCCGCCAGGTACTGGTCCCTCGCGGCGGCCAGCACCGGTCGGTGCTCCTCGGGCAGTTCGCCGAGCACCTGCTGCGCCGCCGCGTCCTTCGACCGGATCCGGCCGGTGCGCAGGGTGGTGAGGATCCGGGCCAGGGTCAGCAGCACGTTGCGGGTGTCGTCGTCGAGGTCGGCGAGCAACTCCGGTACGCCCGCGACGATCGCGGCCCGCAGATCGTCCTCCGGCACCGGCTCGAAGAGCACGGACGGACGGGGGCCGTGGAGAGAGAGGTCCCCGGCGCGGGCCATGGTGAGGAGCGGGGCGAGGTCGGGGCAGGGCGCGGGGGCGGGGGTGAGGCCGCGCTCGAAGTCGTCGCGGAGCCATTCCCCGTACAGGTACTCGCAGACAGGCGGGTAGCGCCAGGGGCGTACGTCGGCGTGGACGACCAGGCTCAGCTCGACGGGCCGCGCGGGGCCCTCGTACGCCCGCCGGCCCGAGACGGCGAGCAGGGCGTCCGTGAGGGCGCGGCGCTCCCGCTCGGTGGTGCGCCGGGTCAGGGCGACGAGGACGTCCACGTCGCTGGTGGGCCGCAGTCCTCCGAGGACGGCGGAGCCGTGGAGGCAGGCCGCGAGGACGGCGTCCTCACCGAGGGTCTCGCGGACGATGCGCACGACGCGGCGGGCCGCCTCGTGGTCGGCTCCGTCGGCGGTGGCGCTCTCGGGAGCGGCGCCTTCGGGGGCGGCGCTTTCGGAGGCGTGGGCGGGCATGCGGCGGCTCCTGGCGGGTGACGGGCGCGGAGCCCGTCACCGTACCGGAGGAACGACGGAGCGGACGATCAGGCGAGCGAGGGGCCCGGGGCGCCCGTGAGCCGCTCGGGCGTGAGCAGTTCGGCGAGCCGGTGCGCGGGCAGCAGGCCCTTCTCCAGGGTGAGTTCGGCGACTCCCCGGCCGGTGGCGAGCGCCTCCTGGGCGATGGCCGTGGCGGCGGTGTAGCCGAGGTGCGGGTTGAGGGCGGTGGCGAGGCCGATGGAGTTCTCCACGGCCGCGCGCAGGGCCTCGGTGTTGGCCGTGATGCCGTCGACGCAGCGCTCGGCGAGGGTGAGGCAGGCGGCCCGGAGCGAGAGGAGGCTCTTCGAGAGGGCGTGGAAGATGACGGGCTCGAAGGCGTTGAGCTGGAGCTGTCCGCCCTCCGCGGCCATGGTGATGGTGATGTCGTTGCCGATCACCTCGAAGGCGACCTGGTTGACGACCTCGGGGATCACGGGGTTGACCTTGCCGGGCATGATGCTCGAACCCGCCTGGACCGCCGGCAGGTTGATCTCCCCGAGGCCCGCGCGCGGCCCGGAGGAGAGCAGGCGCAGGTCGTTGCAGGTCTTGGAGAGCTTGACCGCGATGCGCTTGAGGACACCGGAGAGCTGAACGAAGGCGCCGCAGTCCTGCGTGGCCTCGATGAGGTTGGCGGAGGTCACGAGGGGCAGGCCGGTCAGCTCGGCGAGATTGCGGCGGGCGGTCTCCGCGTAGCCGGGGGCGGCGTTGAGGCCGGTGCCGATGGCGGTGGCGCCGAGGTTGATCTCGTGGATGAGCTCGACGGCCTCGGCGAGGCGCCCGCGGTCCTCCTCCAGCATCACGGCGTACGTGGAGAACTCCTGGCCCAGCGTCATGGGCACCGCGTCCTGGAGCTGGGTGCGGCCCATCTTGACGACCTCGCGGAACTCCAGCGCCTTGGCGGCAAAGGCGTCCTGGAGCACGGCCATGGCGAGCAGCAGCTCACGGGCCGCGCCGATCGCCGCGATGCGGATGGCGGTCGGGTAGACGTCGTTGGTGGACTGGCCGAGGTTGACGTCCTCGTTGGGGTGGAGGCGGGCGTAGTCGCCCTTCGCGTGACCGAGGAGCTCCAGGGCGCGGTTGGCGACGACCTCGTTGGCGTTCATGTTCGTCGACGTACCGGCGCCGCCCTGCACGACGTCGACGACGAACTGGTCGTGGAGCCGGCCGGACCGGATCTCCCGGCAGGCACCGGCGATGGCGTCGGCCTTGTCGGCCGGGAGCAGCCCGAGCTCCTCGTTGGCGCGGGCCGCCGCTTCCTTGACGGCGGCGAGCGCGTCGATCAGCAGGGGGTAGACGGAGATCGGCGTCCCGGTGATGGCGAAGTTCTCCGTGGCGCGCAGGGTGTGCACGCCCCAGTAGGCGTCGGCAGGCACGTCCCGGTCGCCGAGCAGATCGTGCTCGCTGCGGACGGGGATGGGGTGCGGGGCGGGTGCGGGAACCATGGGTCCGTCCTGGGGAGGGGAGGGTGAAGCCCGCTGTCAGCGGGACGCGAGGGGTGCCGGGGGGGCACGGCTCCGCCACGGCCCGGCGGGAGCGCGGGGCCTTGCGGCGGGGAGGGGGCCGACGGTCGGTGATCGACGGCCGTGGGCCGGGGGCCGACGGCGACGGTCATGGCGGCCAGGAGCCGGCGGCCGGCGGTCGGCCGCCGGTGATCCACGGTCGGCCTGTGGCGGTCGGCCTGTGGCTTGGCTCCGGCTCGCGGACGGAGGGTGGGGAACACTCCGTCCGCGAGCCGGGGTTTCGGGGCCCCGTCAGGGGCCTGGGGGCGGGGCGACGGTCGACCGGTCCGTCACCCAAGTGCCCCTGCGGCTGCTCTCGGGGTCAGGCGCGCGTGACGACGGCCGAGGCCGACCGGGAACCGCCGGTGGCGAGCGCGGGCTCCGCCCGGACCGGTCCCTCCAGGAGGCGGCGCAGGAGAGCGGTGCGGCGCGCGGGGTCCGTGGCGCCGTCGCCTTCCGCGAGGAGCGCGGCGAGGACGGCGATCCGCGCCTGGGCGGCCCGGAGCGTACCGGTGAGCAGCGCGCCGGCGGCGACGAGGTCGACCGCTCCGCCGCCCGTGTAGATCTCGGCGAGCGGGCCTGCGGGGACGCGGGTGCTCACGGCGACGAGGGCGCCCTGGGCGACCGCGTCCGCGACGGCGGCGGTGATCTCGGGGGTGGCGTTGCCCGCGCCGGTCGCTTCGAGGACGATGCCCCGGGCTCCGGCTGCCAGGGCGGCCCGGATGAAGAGCGGGTCGCCGTCGGCGTGGTGCGTGACGATGTCGACCCGAGGCAGCGGGGTCGCGCCGGGGTCGGTGGCACCGGGGGTCACCGTCAGCGCGGCGTCGGGGAGCGACAGCGGGGCGGGGCGCTCCGGGAGGCGCTCGACGTCGACGCGGGAGAAGCCGACGCGGCCGAGGCGCTCGGCGGAGGGGTCCGAGAAGGCGTCGGCGGCAAGGGTCTGGGTCTTGACGGTGCCGCGGGCCGCGTGGACGCGTCCGTCGAAGACGACGAGGACGCCCAGCTCGCGGACGGAGGCGGCGACCTGGAGGGCGTCGTACAGGTTCCCGGGGCCGTCGCCGTCGCCCGTACCGAAGGGGCGCTGGGCGCCGGTCAGGACGACCGGGCGGGCGTCGCTGTGGTGGAGGTCCAGGAGGAAGGCGGTCTCCTCCAGCGTGTCGGTGCCGTGGGTGACCACGATGCCGTCGACGCCGGGGTCGGCGAACGTCTCGTGGACGGTCCGCAGGAGGGCGAGCTGGTGGGCCGAGGTCATGCGCGAGCTGTTCACGTTGAACAGGTCGACGACCTCGACGGTGACGCCCTCGGGGAGGGGGGCGGTGGCCAGGACGTCGCTGCCGGAGGCGTCGGCCGCGTAGCCCGTGCCCTGCCAGCGGCTGGCGATCGTGCCGCCGGTGCTGATGACGACGATCCGGCGCGGTCCTCCGTCGTTCGTCCGCATCATTGCCTGCCGTCCTTACTCGTACCGAAGCCACGACTCGCGCCGAGGCCACGAACCGGAATCACCCTGCTCCGCAACGATAGGACAGGAGGCACGCAAGCCGATTGCGAAATCGGCCGCAGAAATGTTTCATCGTGGTAGATAATTGCGCCATGGACCGAATCGATCTCCACATCTTGCGCGAGCTCCAGGACGACGGCCGGCTGAGCAACCAGGAGCTGGCCCAGCGGGTCGGGCTGAGCCCCTCCCCCTGTCTGCGCCGGGTGCGCCAGCTGGAGCAGGACGGGGTGATCCAGGGCTACCGGGCGATCATCGACCCGGAGGCGGTGGGGCGGGGCTTCGAGGTGCTCGTCTCGGTGGAGGTGCGGCGGGACCGCGAGACGGTGGAGGCCTTCGAGGAGGCGCTCCAGGACGTGCCGGACGTCATCGAGGCGTACCGGCTGTTCGGCAGTCCCGGTTGCCTGCTGCGCATCGCGGTGGCCGACCTCGCGGCGTACGAGCGGTTGTGGATCGAGCGGCTGACGACGCTGGCCGGGGTCACCGAGGTCAACTCGCAGATCATCATGAAGCGCATCAAGGAGCCGAAGGGGATGCCTGTGGACGTCCGGGGCGCGTGAGACCCCTTCGGCGTCGTTCGGTTCCTCCATATGCGAGAACGTCACGGAACAGCCTCTTTCCCGTTACATGACAGGTACCTGACCTGTGTCACCCTCCCGATGACACGAAGTCAACACGCGTAGACAGCGGAAGCCTTGAGCCGGTTTCCGCCGCACCGCGCGTATCGTCCCCGGGAAAGGGCCCCCCATGTCCGTTGTGCGGATCGGTAGATGGAAGGCGTGGGCGGCTGCCCTCGCCGCCACCCTCATGAGCGTCACGCTCCCCGCGATCACCGCGACGCCCGCCAGTGCCACGACGACCGCGTACGACAGCACGTACTACAAGAACGCGGTCGGCAAGACCGGCACGAGCCTCAAGTCCTCGCTGCACACGATCATCAGCAGCCAGACCAGGATCTCGTACGACGCCGTCTGGAACGCGCTGAAGGTGACCGACCAGGATCCCGCCAACACCAACAACGTGGTCCTTCTCTACAGCGGCGTCTCGCGCAGCAAGTCGCTCAACGGCGGCTCCGTGGGCGACTGGAACCGCGAGCACGTGTGGGCGCAGTCGCACGGCAACTTCGGCACCTCGGCCGGGCCGGGCACGGACCTGCACCACCTGCGCGCGTGTGACGTCCAGGTCAACAGCACCCGCGGGAACAAGGACTGGGACAACGGCGGCAGCGCGGTCAGCGGCGCGGCCGGCAGCTACACGGACTCCAACTCCTTCGAGCCGCGCAACGCCGACAAGGGCGACGTGGCCCGCATGATCCTCTACATGGCCGTCCGCTACGAGGGCGACGACGCCTGGGCCGACCTGGAGACCAACGAGTCGACCTCCAACGGCAGCGTCCCCTGGCACGGCCGCCTCTCGATCCTGAAGCAGTGGAACGAGCAGGACCCGCCGAGCGCCTTCGAAGAGCGCCGCAACGACATCATCCACAGCACCTACCAGGGCAACCGCAACCCCTTCATCGACCACCCCGAGTGGGTCGAGGCGATCTGGTAGGTCCAGCGCGACCGAACGAACGGAGCCGGGCCGGGCTCGTCACACCGGCCCGGCTCCTGCGCGTTCCGGGGGTGCTCACCGCGGGGGCGCACACGGATCGACCCGTACACCTGACCGCTCCCGGCGGCTTCAAACGCGAAATCCCGGATCTTCTCACGCTCTTCGCGCATACGTCAGGGGTGCACAAGAGGCGTTGCGCATCCGTTATAAACGGTGATTTTGCCCAACTATCACCCTGTTTTCCGTGCGTCGAAGCATGCATTCCCGCCACACCGACCTCCGGCGCACCTATCATGTTCCTCCTGTCTCGAACAAGGCCTCCGGACCAGGAAGTTCCGACTTCCACTGGGTAGCTTCGGCGCCCATGACCACAGCGACCACTGCCCGCACGACACCGCCGACGATCGCGGACGGCGCCGAACTCTGGCGGATCGCCCACGGCTCGGGGGAACTGGACCTCAACTCGCCGTACAGCTATCTGCTGTGGTGCCGCGACTTCGCCGACACGACCTCCGTCGCCCGTGACACCTCCGGGCGCCCGATCGGATTCGTCACCGGCTACCTGCGGCCCGACGCGCCGAAGACCCTCTTCGTCTGGCAGATCGCCGTCGAGGGTTCGCACCGCGGAAGCGGGGTAGCCGGAACCCTGCTGGACGCCCTGACCGCACGTGTGGCGACCGAGCACGGAATCGACCGGGTCGAGGCGACCGTCACCCCGGGAAACGTGGCGTCCGACCGCCTGTTCCGGTCCTTCGCGCGCCGACAGGGCGCGGACGTGACGAGGGAGGTCCTCTTCCCGTCGGCCGCCTTCCCCGCGGCGGGCCACGACTCCGAGGTGCTGTACCGCATCGGCCCGATCGGTCCCCCGGCGTCCTGAGCGCTCGACCGTCGCCCGCGTACGCCCCGGCGCTCGCGTACGCCATCCCCCACTCTGGAGAAGAGACTTCGTGACCCTGACCGACATCGCCACGACCGACATCGCCGCCCCCTCCGTCTTCGAGACCCTCGAATCGGAGGTCCGCAGCTACTGCCGCGCCTGGCCCGTCGTCTTCGCGCGCGCCACCGGGAGCCGGCTGTACGACGAGCAGGGGCGCCCGTACCTCGACTTCTTCGCCGGCGCGGGCTCCCTGAACTACGGCCACAACAATCCGGCGCTCAAGCGGGCCCTCCTCGACTATCTCGCCGACGACGGCATCACCCACGGTCTCGACATGTCGACGACCGCCAAACGGGACTTCCTGGAGACCTTCCACTCCACGGTCCTGGAGCCCCGCGGCCTGCCCTACAAGGTGATGTTCCCCGGCCCCACGGGCACCAACGCCGTGGAGGCCGCGCTGAAGCTCGCCCGGAAGGTCACCGGGCGACAGACGGTCGTCTCCTTCACCAACGCCTTCCACGGGATGTCGCTCGGCTCGCTCGCCGTCACCGGCAACGCCGCCAAGCGCGCCGGTGCGGGCGTCCCCCTCCACCACGCCATCCGCATGCCCTTCGACGACTACCTCGACGGGCACCTCCCCGACTTCCTCTGGTTCGAGCGGCTCCTGGACGACGCCGGCTCCGGCCTCGACCACCCGGCGGCCGTGATCGTCGAGACCGTCCAGGGGGAAGGCGGTATCAACGTCGCCCGGGCCGAGTGGCTGCGCGCGCTCGCGGAGCTCTGCCGCCGGCACGACATGCTCCTCATCGCGGACGACATCCAGATGGGCTGCGGGCGCACCGGCGACTTCTTCTCCTTCGAGGAGGCGGGCATCACGCCCGACATCGTCACCCTGTCCAAGTCCATCAGCGGCTACGGCCTGCCCATGGCGCTCTGCCTCTTCCGGCCCGAGCTCGACGTGTGGCAGCCCGGCGAGCACAACGGCACCTTCCGCGGCAACAACCCCGCCTTCGTCACCGCCACGGCCGCGCTCGACGCCTACTGGCGCGACAGCGCCCTGCGCGAGCGCACCCTGGGCCGTGCCGACCGGGTCGAGCGCGCGCTCCTCGACCTGTGCGCGGGCGACGAGCGCACCGGCCTCTCGGTCCGGGGCCGCGGGCTGGTGTGGGGCCTGGAGTTCAAGGACGGGGAGCGCGCCGACGCGGTGTGCCGACGCGCCTTCGAGACCGGCCTGCTCGTGGAGACCTCGGGGCCGCGCGGCGAGGTCGTCAAACTCCTGCCGCCGCTGACCGTGACGGACGACGAACTCGACGAGGGCCTCGGCATCCTGGCCCGCTCCGTCCGTCACACGGCCTGACCCTCGCCGCACATCCACCGGCAACAGACGTACCCGAAAGGCGACACCCCATGATCGTCCGTTCCTTCGACGAGCTGGAGAACACCGAGCGGCATGTGAGGGCCGCGTCGGGCACCTGGGAGAGCAAGCGCATCGTCCTGGCCCGCGAGCGGGTCGGCTTCTCCCTCCACGAGACGGTGCTGTACGCAGGCACCGAGACCTCCATGTGGTACGCGCACCACGTCGAGGCCGTCGTGTGCACGGCCGGCGAGGCCGAGCTCACCGACCTGGAGACGGGCCGCTCGTACACGATCGTGCCCGGAACGATGTACCTGCTCGACGGCCACGAACGCCACACCCTCAAGGTCAAGCGGGACTTCCGCTGCCTGTGCGTCTTCAACCCGCCCGTCACGGGCCGCGAGGACCACGACGAGAACGGCGTCTACCCCCTGCTCACCGAGCCCGGCCGGGCCGCCGGGGACGACGTCTGAGCCACGGCACGAACCCCACACGAGATCCGTACGCACCCCCGAGAGAAAGGCGGCACGCTCCCTCATGGCCTCCGCACCCACCCGCCCCGTCGACCTCTACCCCACCCGTGGCCCCAAGGAGGAACTGATCGGCCGCAAGGACCCCGTCGTGTGGTCCGAGCCCGGCACGGCGGGCCCCTTCTGGGCCCGTGAACTGGCGGAGTACGACCGCGACGGCTTCGTCACGGTGGACGAGCTCGTCACCCCGGCCGAGGTCGACGAGCTCCGGGCGGAGCTGGACCGGCTCGTCACCGACCCCGCCGTGCGGGCGGACGAGCGCGCGATCGTCGAGCCCCGCTCCCAGGAGATCCGGTCCGTCTTCGAGGTGCACCGGCTCAGCAAGGTCTTCGGCCGGCTGGCCGAGGACCCCCGGGTCGTCGGCCGCGCCCGCCAGATCCTCGGCTCCGACGTCTACGTCCACCAGTCGCGGGTCAACGTGAAGCCCGGCTTCGGTGCCAGCGGCTTCTACTGGCACTCCGACTTCGAGACCTGGCACGCGGAGGACGGCCTGCCGAGGATGCGGACCGTCTCGGTGTCGATCGCGCTCACGGCGAACCACACCACCAACGGCAGTCTGATGATCATGCCGGGCTCGCATCGCACCTTCCTCGGCTGCGCCGGTGCCACGCCCCAGGACAACTACAAGCAGTCGCTCCGGATGCAGGACGCCGGCACCCCGTCCCACGAGGCTCTGACGACCTTCGCCGACGCCTGCGGCATCCGCCACTTCACCGGTCCGGCGGGCTCGGCCACCTGGTTCGACTGCAACGCCCTGCACGGCTCGGGCGACAACATCACCCCGTACCCCCGGAGCAATGTGTTCCTCGTCTTCAACAGCGTCGAGAACCAGCCCGAGGCGCCCTTCGCCGCCCCGGTCCGGCGGCCCTCCTTCGTCGCCGCACGCCCCGGGGGCCGGTCATGACCGGCCCCGCGCCCCTCGACCGCCGGCGCTTCCTCGGCAGAACGGCGCTCCTGGGCGGACTCGCCCTGACGCCCGGCCTCCTGGCGGCGTGCACCCGCACCCAGGTGGGGACGGGGGCGCCCGAGGACGACGGCGCGCTCCTGGCGAGGCTGCGGAAACAGGGCTTCGTGCGGGTGGGGTTCGCCGGCGAGGCGCCGTACGGCTTCCAGGACGGCGCCGAGCTCGCCGGCGAGGCCCCGACGCTCCACCGCGAGATCTTCACGGCCCTCGGGGTACGCGAACTGCGCCCGACGCTGGCCGAGTTCGGGGCGCTGATCCCCGGGCTCCTGGCCGACCGGTTCGACGTGGTGAGCGCGGGCATGTCGATCACGCCCGAGCGCTGCGCCAAGGTGATCTTCTCCGAGCCGGAGTTCGTCTCCCCCACCGCCCTGATGGTCCGCGCGGGCAATCCGAAGGGACTCGACGACCTCGCGTCCTGCGCGGCGAAGGGCGCAACCGTCGGCGTGCTGACCGCCGCCGTGGAGGCGTCCTTCGCGAAGGCGGCGGGGGTCCCGGAAGGGTCGGTGAAGACGCTGGCCAAGCAGCAGGACGGGCTCGACGCCCTCCTGGCCGGCCGGATCGACGCCTTCGCGCTGACCGCCATCTCCCTGCGCTGGCTCGCGCGGACGAACCGGGGCGCCTCGGTCGAGGTGGCCGAGCCGTTCGTCCCGGTGGTCGACGGCGTACGGCAACTCGGCGCGGGAGGGGCCGTGTTCCGGCCGGGGGCGACCGGGCTGCGGGATGCCTTCGACACCGAGCTCCGGAAGATCACCGGGTCCCCGGACCGGTTCGTGGAGCTGATCGGGCACTACGGCTTCACCACGCGCGAGGTGCCTCCCCGTTCCCTGCGGACCGCCGACCTGTGCACAGGGTGAGGGGCGGCCGGCATGGCTGACTTCCTCCCCGAACTCAGCCGGGCGGTGCCCCGGCTCGCCGACGGACTGCTCGTCACGGTCGAGGCCACGGTGCTCGGCGCCGCGCTCGCCCTGGTCCTCGCGTACGCCCTCGGCCTGCTGTCCCGGTCGGCGCGGCCGCCGGTGCGCGGAGCGGCCCGGCTCGTCGTCGAGTTCTTCCGCGGAACCTCGCTGTACGTGCAGCTCTTCTGGCTGTTCTTCGCGCTGCCGATGCTCGGGTTCCGGCTGGAGCCGCTGGCCTGCGGCGTGCTCGCGCTCGGCCTCAACTTCGGGGCGTACGGCTCCGAGGTGGTGCGGGGCGCGGTCGCCGCGGTGCCCCGAGCCCAGACCGAGGCGGCGATCGCGCTGGGCATGGGCCCGGCACTGCGGCTGCGCCGGGTCGTGCTGCCGCAGGCGCACGCCCTGATGGTCGCGCCGTTCAAGAACCTGCTCGTCCAGCTGCTGAAGGCGACGCCGCTGCTCTCCCTGGTCACGGTCCCCGACCTGACCTTCCAGATCGACCAGCTGCGCTCGTCGACGGGGGCGACGGCCGCCTCGTACCTGCTGCTCCTGGGGCTTTACTTCGGCCTGGCCGTCGTGCTGAGCCTCGGCATGAACGCCCTGGAGCGGGCCGCGAAGGCCCGTGCCGGGCAGGAAGGAGGCGTGTGATGTGGGACGGGGAGGCGGCCCTGGCCGCTCTGCCGACCGTTCTGGAGGGGTTCGGCGTCACCCTGGTCGCGACCGTGCTGGCCTTCGCCCTCGCGGCGGTGCTGGGTCTCGCGCTCGCCCTCGCCCAGCGCGCCGGTCCGGCCTGGCTGGCCCTGCCGGTGCGCGGGGCGGCCGGGTTCGTCCGCTCGACCCCGCTCCTGGTGCAGCTGTTCGCGGCCTGGGTACTGGTGCCGGGCCTCGACGCGCCGGTGCTCGGTGTGCTGGTCCTGGGCGTGCACTACGCCACGTACCTCTCCGAGGTGTACCGGACGGGCATCGACGCCGTACCGAAGGGGCAGTGGGAGGCCTGTACGGCCCTGTCGCTGCCGCGCCGGCGGGTGTGGCGGGCGGTGGTGCTGCCGCAGGCCGTACGCAACGTGCTGCCGCCGCTGGGGAACTACGCGGTGTCCATGTTCAAGGAGACGCCGCTGCTGTCGGTGATCACGGTGCACGAGATGGTCCACGAGGCGAACACGTACGGCAGCACCCACTTCGCCTATCTGGAGAGCTTCACCCTGGCCGCCGCGGTGTTCCTGCTCGCGAGCTGGCCGACGTCCGCGCTGCTACGACGACTGGAGGCACGCCTTGCCCACTGAGGACCCGGCGGTCCGCTTCGACCGCGTCACGAAGCGGTACGGCGACCACACCGTGCTCGACGGCCTCGACCTGGAGGTCGCCCGCGGGGAGCGGGTGACCCTCATCGGCCCGAGCGGCTCCGGGAAGACCACGATCCTCCGCCTGCTCATGACGTTGGAACGGGTCACGGACGGAGTCATCCACGTGGCCGGACAGCCCTTCTCCCACATGCCGGGCCGAACGCCGGGGAAGCTGGTGCCGGCGAGCGAACGCCATCTGGCCGGGCGACGGCGGCGGATCGGCATGGTCTTCCAGCAGTTCAACCTCTTCCCGCACATGAGCGTCCTCGACAACGTCGTCGAGGCGCCCGTGCACGTCCTCGGCGAGAGCAGGGACGAGGCCGCGCAGCACGCGCGGGACCTGCTCGACCTGGTCGGGCTCGCCGACAAGGTCGACGCGCGGCCGACCCGGCTCTCCGGCGGCCAGCAGCAGCGGGTGGCCATCGCCCGCGCGCTCGCGATGCGCCCCGAGATCCTGCTCCTGGACGAGGTGACGTCCGCGCTGGACCCGGAGCTGGTGGCGGAGGTGCTCGACGTGCTGCGGGACGTCGCCCGCCGGACCGACATCACCCTGCTGTGCGTGACGCACGAGATGGGCTTCGCGCGGGACGTCTCGGACCGGATCCTGATGTTCGACCGCGGCCGGATCGTCGAGTCGGGACCGGCGGACGCGCTCCTGGACGCGCCCGCCGAGGAGCGCACCCGCGCGTTCCTCGGCTCGGTCCGCTGAGATCACCGGACCCGGACCGTCCTTCAGCCCTCAGCCCTCAGCCCTCACCGCCCTGCTCGATCATGCCGTCCCGCAACCGGTCGAGGCTCCGGGCGAGCAGCCGTGAGACGTGCATCTGGGAGACGCCGAGCCGCTCACCGATCTGCGTCTGGGTGAGCTCCTCCACGAAGCGCAGGTGCAGCAGCAGCCGGTCGCGGGACGGGAGGGCCTCCAGGAGCGGGGCGAGGGTGTGGAACTCCTCGAAGAGCGCGAGCGCCGGGTCCTCCTCGCCGATGAGGTCGGCCAGGGCCGCGTCCTCGTCCTCGCCGTGGCCGCCGGCGAACGTGGCGTCCAGAGACGTGGAGTGGTAGCCGTTGGCGGCGACCTGGGCCTCGATCACCTCGTCCTCGGACAGGTCCATGGCCGGCGCCAGCTCCGCGATGCGCGGGGCCCGGCCGAGCCGTGAGCTCAGCTCCTCGGTCGCCTTGGCCAGCTCCACCCGCGCCTCCTGGAGCCGGCGCGGGACGTGCACGGCCCAGGTGGTGTCGCGGAAGAAGCGCTTGATCTCACCCACGATGTACGGCACGGCGAAGGTGGTGAACTCCACCTCGCGCGACAGGTCGAAGCGGTCGATCGCCTTGATGAGACCGACCATGCCGACCTGGAGGATGTCCTCCCGCTCGGGGCCGCCCGTTCGGAAGCGGCCCGCCGCGTACACCACCAGTGACATGTTCATCTCGATGAGCGTGTTCCGGACGTACTGGTGGCCCGCGGTGCCCTCCTCCCGCGCCGCCAGTTCACGGAAGAACACCTTCGACAGGGCGCGTGCGTCCCGGGGTGGTACCTCGTGCGGCACCTCGGGAAAGGGCAGGTCCTCGCCCACGCCGTTCGTCGCATACGTCGTCGTCGCCTCGGCCGGATCGGTCCGCACGGGGACAACCTCCTCTGACTCGCGGTCCGTTCAGCGGTCCCGGTTCTCGTACCCCCGCTTCCCGAAGGCACTCCTCGTCCGATCCCGACCGGTTCCGCCCGGAAGTTTCCACCCGGAAGATTCCGCCCTGAGGGACACATCACCCCGGATCGAACGGGCAGACGAAACCCAACACTTGCCGAGGAACCGGCCAGGAACAGGAAGAAAGGGATCCGCGATGAAGACCTGGAGCGACACCCGGTCCCGGGCCCCCGGGACGGACCCTCACGGCGCCGGAAACGCCGGTACGCCCCCGGTCCGCGCCCCGGCCCAGGCGCGACAGCTCGTGCGACACACCCTCGCGGCGCTCGGCCCCCTGCGACCCTCCCAGGTCGACGACCTGCTGCTCGTCACCTCGGAGCTGGTCACGAACGCGCTCCGGCACGCGGGCGGTGTCACGGGCTTCGGGATCGGAATCGGACGTGACCGGGTGACGGTGTCCGTGTCCGACGCCAGCGGGGAGGCCCCGCTGTACCAGCGCCGTGAGGGGCTGCGCCCCGGGGGCTACGGCTGGCCGATCGTGCTCCGGCTGTGCCGCGAGGTGACCGTGGACGCGGGCCCGGACGGCAAGACCGTCCATGCGACGGTGGCGGTCGACCGCCGGTGACCGGCGCCGCGCCCACGAGCGCGCACAGGGCGGGCACGGGCTGTGCAAGGGTGAGCCGATGACCTCACGTTCGTACGACGTCCTCGCCGGCGCCCCGGACTCCCCCGTCCTCCTCCATGTCCCGCACTCCTCACGGGTGATACCCCCGGACGTGCGCGAGGGCATCCTGCTCGGCGACGGGGAACTGGACCGCGAGCTGGACCACATCACCGACGCCCACACCGCGGAGATCGCGGCCGTGGCCGCGGCCACCGCCGGAGCGACCCCCTGGCGGTTCGTCAACCGCCTGTCGCGGCTGGTCGTGGACCCCGAGCGGTTCCCCGACGAGCGCGAGGAGATGCTGGCCGTCGGGATGGGCGCGGTGTACACGCGGACCACGCACCGCGACGCGCTCCGCCCCGCCGGCTTCGACCCGACGCCGCTGATCGACAGGTACTTCACGCCGTACGCCGAGGGCATGGCCGCCGCCGTGGCGGGGCGCCTGGAGGCGACGGGGCGGGCCGTGATCGTCGACGTCCACTCGTACCCGACCGGGCCGCTGCCGTACGAACTGCACGGCGAGGGGCCCCGCCCGCCCGTCTGCCTCGGCACCGACGCCTTCCACACGCCGCCGGCCCTGCTGGACGCGGCGCGGGAGGCGTTCGGTGGGTTCGGGGGCCTGGCGACGGACACGCCCTTCGCCGGGACGTACGTACCGCTGTCGTACTACGGCAAGGATCCGCGGGTCGGCGCGCTCATGATCGAGATTCGCCGTGACGTCTACATGAGCGAGCCGGGCGGCCCGGCGGGACCGGGAGCGCAGGCGCTCGGGAAGGCCCTGGCGGCGCTCGTCGACGCGGTGCCGACGCACCCTTCGGCGTAGCGGCGACGGGACGGTCCCGGCCGCCTCCTGATGCGTTCGGTTCCCCCGAGGGCCGTCGGGGACACCGCACACCGCCCCGGCTCCTCATGGGCGCCGGGGCGGTGCCACGTCGTCAGCGCTGCAGGGTCAGCAGGCCCGGCCGGTAGGGCCACTGGCCGTAGTCGCCGCCGGAGTTCGGGTCGCGTCCCTGGTACAGGAAGCGCAGGTTGCAGGGGTCGACCGTGAAGGTCTGGTCGGCGGTCGCGCGGACCAGTTCGCCGTGGCTGATGTCGTTGGTCCAGGTGGCGCCGCTGTTGGCCTTGCCGGCGAAGGGACTGCTCTCGGTCGCGGCCTGGGGCGTCCACGAGCCGTTCAGGCTGGTGGCGGTGAAGGAGCGGAAGTACCGGCCCTGCGACCCGATCGCCTCGACGATCATGAGGTAGCGG
The DNA here is from genome assembly GCF_006539185.1 of Streptomyces gardneri. Classification (GTDB taxonomy): domain Bacteria; phylum Actinomycetota; class Actinomycetes; order Streptomycetales; family Streptomycetaceae; genus Streptomyces; species Streptomyces gardneri. Next base: position 109,691 of record NZ_BJMN01000002.1, on the reverse strand, counting down.
TCCTCGCCCTGGAGCTTGTAGACCTGCGGGGCCTCGAACAGGTTGTTCGTGGTGTCGCTCATGACGATCGTCGAGCTCGTGCCGAAGCTGCTGGGGAAGTTCCCGATCGGCATGCTCGCCCGGTAGATCTTGCCGTTGTCACCGGCGAAGAACAGGTACATGTTCGTCCCGTCGCCGATCAGCGTCTGGTCGATCGGTCCCGTCCCGGAGTTGGCGATGGTCCCCGAGAAGAGCTCCTGCTCCGCCGACCAGCCGTTCGGGTTGGTCGGGTCGGTCGACGTCCGGTACGAGAAGGCGGTCCTGCCCCACTGGTAGGCGAGCACCCAGATGTTCTTCGGAGCGAAGTAGAAGAGCGTGGGCGCGACGACGGAATTCGACATCGCGTTCTGGCCGGCCGAGGCCATCTGCGACCAGTCGGTGAACGGAGTGAAGTTCATCGAACCCCAGCCCTGGCCCGTGCCCGCGGCGCCGTGCGTCGTCGCGTAGACGATGTGCCTGCCGTTGTAGGGGGCGACGGTGAAGTCCTTGAGCGCGGCCCAGCCCGTCCTGGGCTGCGCGAGCGCGCCCGTGGACGACCAGCGGTACGTCGGGGGAAGGGCGCAGGTGCCGGGGGTGCCGCCGCCGACCTTGACGAGCTGCCACTGCTGGTTGGCGCCGCCCCAGTCGTCGTACTGGACGATGTTCGCGCCGTCGGCGGTGGAGGCGCCCTGGACTTCGAGGGCCTTGCCGCTGTGGCGGGCGACGAGCCGGATGTGACCGTCCGCGCTGTCGGCGAGGCGCCACTGCTGGTTGGTGCCGTTCACGTCGGTCCACTGGGTGACCGCGGCGCCGTTGGCGGTGGAGCTGTTCTGGACGTCCAGGACCTTGCCTGAGTGGCGGGACTTGACGCGGTAGTAGCCGTCGCCGGAGGCGACGAACTGCCACTGCTGCTGGTTCTGGTCGTTCCTGGTCCACTGGGTGATGCGGGCGCCGTCGCCGGTCGCCAGGTTGTAGACGTCCAGGGCCTTGCCGCTGTTGCGGTTGACCAGGACGTACCAGGCGTTGGTGTCGACGCTGGCCGCGGCGGCGGGCGGGGCGGTGAGGAGCGAGGCCCCGAGAAGCAGGGACGACAGGACCGCGAGGACGAGGCTCAGGATCAGGGGTGGATGACGGAATCTCATCGGAATTGTTCCTCCGGGGGGTGGGGGTGGAGTGATTCCGGCGGGCCGCCGAGCGGTCGCGCCGGGAGGGTGGGGGCGGCATAGGGATGGAGGAGACCGCACATGCCGAAGAGCGGGTCCTCCAGGCGTTCGAGCCGTGACACCGCGCCGTGGTCGAGGTGGGAGAGATCTCCGGCCTTCAGCCGCTCCAACTGACGGCCGGTCTCCTCGGCCGCCGTCAGAGCGCCGTCACGCCAACGGATCACCCACTGATCCAGGAGTTCGCGTTTCAGGCGGTGGGCCGCGGCGTGGAACTCCGGCAGCCCTCCTTCGCGGCGCAGGTCCATGAACCCTTCGAGCGCCAGGTCGCGGCGGCGGCGCGCCGCCGCGCCGTGGTCGCCGGTCAGGGCCGCCGCCGCCTGGTAGGCGTCGGGGTCGGCCAGGACGGAAGCGGGGAAGGTGAAGACGGCGTCGCCGGCCTCGGGGAGGCCGCTGTTCTGCATCAGGACGACAAGCCGCAGGTCACCCGCGTTGACGAGACGGTGGATCGTTCCCGGGGTGAACCCGACGACGTCGCCGGCGCGCAGCGGAGTGTCGGCGAAACCGGAGCCGGTGAGGGTCTGGACGCTGCCCTCGCCGCCGATGACGACGTACGCCTCGGAGCAGACGAGGTGCATGTGAGGGGTGCCGCCGCACAGTCCGTCGGCGGCCTCCCAGTCGTACACGGTCAGCCCGGAGATTCCCACACCGCCCGGAAGCGGTGTCACCACGGGTGTTCCTCGACGTGCCGGGTCAGGCGGGCGAGGTCCCACGCGCCGTCGGCCACGACGATCCGGTAACGGCGCGACAGGGTGTCGCCCGGGGCCAGCGGCAGTTCCTTGTCGAACGCCAGGGACGGGTTGACGGCGGGGATGGGCTCGCTGCGGACGAACCACTGGCAAGGGGTGTCCGGGTCGTCCTGGAACAGCAGTGTGGAGGAGCGGTCGACCTCGTCGTGGGTGCCGATGTAGGCGAGCCATTCGCCCTGCTCGCCCATGCCGGGGCCGATCACGTCGCCGCCGGTGAACTCGCGCGGGCCGCGCCAGAACAGGCCGGAGTACCCGGCGAGTTCCCTGCCCTGTGTGCCGGGACTGCCGAACACCAGGTCGGTGCCGTGGACGTTGGTCAGCGCGGTGGTGACCTCGAGGGTCCAGGAGTCGGCTTCGACGTCGCACGCGGTCAGCATGCGACGTTCGTCGATCCAGTGCCCGCCGGCCATCGTGTGCCAGGCGAGGTGCTCGGTGATGACGGCGCGGTCGTGATCCGTCTCGGCGGATACGGCGAGGCTGCGCATCGTGCCGAGGTTCGGCAGGTCCACATAGCCCTGCCCGCGCAGGTAGGTGCCGCCGCCCCAGAAGTTCTGGCCCGATACCCATGACGCCGTGAACTGGACGCCCTTGTGCCAGCGGTGGTCGTGCGGGCGGTATCCGGTGACCACCTGGCCGGCGAGCGTGCGCAACGGATGCAGGTACGGCTTCGGCGCCTCGAAGGGGTCCATGACCGGCCGGTGCACGTACCGGAAGAGATCGGTGCCGCGCGCCCGGACGGTCAGCGCGTCCTCTTGTTCCAGGAGTTCGAACGTCATCGGAACACCTCCGGTCGTCCTCCGTGGAGCGAGGCGTAGAAGGGGTCGGCCGCGTCGATCTCCCCGCGCCGGACCGGTCGGCCGGTGATCGCGGCCTTGTAGAGGGCGGTGACGAGTTCCATGGTGGGCCTGCCGAGGTCGGGCCGGAGCCCGGCCGCGTAACCGTCCAGGAACTCCGCGAGCTGGGCGGTGTGCGAGCTGGGCACGTCGTCCGGCGGGTCCCACTTCGTGGCGGGCGTCCTGCCGGTGAACGTCCAGTCCGCGTTGGAGTAGCCGTACAGGTGCCGCAGCTCGACCGTGGCGTCGGTGAGGTCGAACCGCAGGTAGCTCTCCTCGCGCGGCGAGAGGACGCTGTTGACGACCGTCGCGATGGCTCCGTTCTCGAACCGGACCAGGGCCGTGGACACGTCCTCGGTCTGGACCTCGCGTTCGAGACGGCCGGCCATCGCGCGTACCTCGGCCCAGGGGCCGAGCACCGCGAGCATCAGGTCCATCTGGTGGATGCCGTGGCCGAGCGTCGGGCCGCCGCCCTCGCTCCGCCAGGTGCCGCGCCACGGCACGTCGTAGTAGGCGTCGTCGCGGTACCAGGCCGTGACGCACTGCGCGACCAGCGGACGGCCCAGGGTCCCGGCGGCGATGCTGTCGCGCAGGTAGCGGGCGCCGGAGCCGTACCTGTGCTGGAAGACCGCGCCCGCGGCGGCGGTGCCCTCGGCTGCATGGATCCGGTCGAGCTCGGCCAGCGACAGGGCCACCGGCTTCTCGCACCACACCCACGCCCCCGACTCCAGGCAGGCCACGGCCTGTTCGGCGTGCAGGTGCGGCGGTGTGCACAGGTGTACGAGGTCCGGCCGCTCCTCCCGGAGCATCGTGGCGAGGTCGGTGTAGAAGGCGTGGATGCCGTGCTCGGCCGCGAAGGCCTCGGCACGCACGGCATCCACGTCGACGGCGGCCACGATCTCGGCCCGGTGCGCCTGGGCCCGGAGGGCGGGTACGTGGCAGATGCCCGCGATCCCGCCCGTCCCGACGATCGCCGTCCTGATCATCCGCCGAGCACCTTCCTGATGGCGTGGTAGGCGGGCTTGGGCTGCAGGTTCTCGTCGTAGGGCAGCGCGGCGCCCTCGTCGGGGAAGACCCCGGGGATCCACGAGTACTTGTCCGTGTAGTCCCAGATGGTGACGCCGACGCACTTCTTCACCGCCAGGCAGGCCTTGACGTAGTCGGCGTACCAGGTGGCCTGGGTGGCGAGCTTCTCCGGTGTCGCCGGGAGCTCCATCCGGATGTCGAGCTCGGTGATCGCGACCTCGACGCCGAGGTCGGCGAAGCGCTGGATGTTCTCCTGGACGCCGGCGGGGAAGCCGTACTGGAGCGCCAGGTGGCCCTGGAGGCCGAAGCCCTCCACCGGGACGCCGTCGGCCTTCAGCTGCTTGATCAGGTGGTAGTAGGCGTCGCTCTTGGCGTTGATGCCGTCGACGTTGTAGTCGTTGAGGTACAGCTTGGCGCGCGGGTCGGCCTCGTGGGCCCAGCGCAGGGCGTCGGCGATGTAGCCGGGGCCGAGCGTCTTGTAGAAGATCGACTCGCGGTAGGTGCCGTCCTCGTTGAAGGCCTCGTTGACGACATCCCAGTGGATGACCTTGCCCTTGTAGTGCCGTGCCACCGTCTGGATGTGGTTCTTGAGGACGGGGCGCAGCTCGTCGGCGGTCCAGGTGCGGTCGGTGAGCCAGGCGGGGAGCTGGCTGTGCCAGACGAGCGTGTGGCCGCGGACCTTCTGGTGGTGGTCCTTGGCGAAGGCCAGGACCTCATCGCCGGCGGTGAAGTCGAAGACGCCGGGCTTGGGCTCGGTGGCGTACCACTTCATGGCGTTGCCGGGGGTGGTCTGGCCGAACTCGCTGCCGAGGAGCTTCAGGTAGGCGGCGTCGGTGAACTCGGGGTTGTCGGTGGCCGAGCCGAAGTACTTGTGGTGCTTCTTCGCCAGTTCGGCGAGCGTCTTGGGGCGGGGCTCGGCGGTCGCGGGGGTGGCGGCGAGGCCGGCGGCGAGGCAGACGGCCGCGGAGAGGGCGATCAGATGCCGGGAGATGGACCTGGACATGGGTGGCTCCTCGGTGATGGGCGAGTCGGTCGAGAACGACGGGTCAGTCGAGAACGATCGTGGTGAGCGCGCGCGGGGCGAGCCTGGCCGTGAGGGTCGTGCCGTGCGTGGAGGCGACGTCGGCCGGGGCGATCGAGCGGGTCTCGTCGGTGACGTAGCCGTCGGGGTGCCGGTCGTGTCCGCCGCGAAGGGTGAACTCGGCGGACTTCTCGGTGGTCGCGGTGTTGAGGATCTCGATCACGCGGCTGCCGTCCGGGTTGCGGAAGGCCGTGACACGCAGGGCGGGGTCGGCGTCCGTGACCGGCACGCGGACGGCGGCGGGGCGGATGAACCGGCTGAAGGCGGCCAGGGCCCAGTACCGCTTGGACACCCGGTAGTCGTCGCCGGGGTTGGCGAGCTGGATGAGGCCCCGGGTCGCGCCGAGGGACGCGCCGGTCCAGTAGACGTAGGCGTTCGCGTTGCCGACGGTCAAGGTGTTCTGGATGTCGGCGGCGACAGTGAGGCCGTCGTAGCCGCTGCCGTCGTCCCAGTTCTCGTTCCAGGTGGTGCCGTCCGGTGACCATTCGGACATCCACACGTGCTTGTCGGTCGGCTGCGGGACAGTGGTCGCACCGCTGTAGCGGTGGCCGGTGACGGTCCGCACGGCCTTGTCGGCCTCGGGGTCCGCCTCGATGGCCTCGGTGTAGGCGACCTGGCGGTCCCAGCCGGCGGCGTCGCAGCAGACCACTCCCGCCTTCAGTCCGGAGGCGCGGACGGTAGGTCCGAGCACCTTGAGGAAGTCGACGGCCTGCTGGGGGGTGAACCGCATCGAGGCGTAGGTCGCCGTCCAGTCGGGTTCGTTGGTGAACCCCAGGTCGGTGATGTCGATGCCTTCGCGCTCGTAGAACTTCGCGTACTGGACGAGGTAGTTCGCGTAGGCCTGACGCCAAGCGGGCAGGAGCTCGCCGCCGTTGTTCTCGCTGCCGTTGGTCTTCATGAAGGCCGGCGCGCTCCAGGCGTCGGCGTAGAACCGCTTGACGCCGTACGCCTTGGCCTCCTTGGCGAGCCAGACCTGGCCGCCGTCCCAGCCGTCCCAGACGTACTCCGGTGTGGCGTCCGGCCCGCCGGGGTCGGTGGGCAGGATCGTCGGCATGTGGTCGTAGACCCGGTCGGTCGAGGACCCGATGCCCAGGCGCAGGATCGACAGGCCCGCGCCCTTCTCCTTGCTGAGCAGCAGGTCGAGCACCTCGCGCTGCTTGGCAGGGCTGAGGCCGCGGGCGCCGTGCAGTAGGTCGGCGCGCTGGAAGGCCATGGAGAAGCCGAAGCCGTCGATGGGCTGGAGTGCGGCCCGGAAGTCGATGGCGGGTCGAGCGGGGGCGGCCTGGTTGGCCTGGTGGGCCTGGTGGGCCTGGTTGGCCGCCGACGGTACGGGTTCGGCGGCGGCCACCTGTGATGTTAGCGCTAACAATATGGCGGCTGTCAAGGCGGTCAGACGTTTCACTGGGTCTCCTCGGGGAGGGAAGGAGGGCGCGCGGGTCGGGTCAGCCCTTGGTCGCGCCGGCGGTGAGGCCACCAATCAGCTGGCGCTCGGCGACGGCGTAGAAGGCGAGGGCGGGGACCATGGCGAGCACGATGTAGGCGAGGACGAGTGCGAAGTCGGTCGAGTACTGGCCCTGGAACTGCTGGACGCCGACCGGGATCGTCTGCCATTTCGGATCGCTGAACACCAGTAGCGGCAGGAAGAAGTTGTTCCAGCTCGCGACGACCGCGAGCACCGAGACCGTACCGAGCGCCGGACGCGCCATCGGCAACAGAATCTGCCAGAAGAAACGGAACTTCGAGCAGCCGTCCATGGTGGCGGCCTCCTCGATCTCCGCCGGGATGGTCCGGAAGAAACCGCGCAGGATCACGATCGTCATGGGGAGCCCGAAAGCCGCCTGCGGGAGGATGACTCCGAGCGGATTGTCGAGCAGGCCGAAGGTGCGCAGCATGAGGAAGAGCGGAAGAACGGCCACGGCGAACGGGAACATCAGCCCGATCGTGAAGAGCGTATAGAACAACTCCCTTCCACGGAAGGCATATCTGGCCAGGACGAAAGCCGCCATCGCGGAGGCCACTACCGTGCAGACCGTCGTACCGATCGCGATGCCCGCGCTGTTGGCGATCTGCCGCCAGAACATGCCGTCGCCGAGAATTCCGATGTAGTTGCCGATCTTCCACTGCTGCGGAAGCCCGAACGGGTTGTTCGTCAGTTCCGCGGTGCTCTTGAAGCCGGAGATCACCGCATAGAGCAGCGGTACGGCGACGAACGCGGCGATCAGCCAGACCACGGCGTGCAGCGAAAGGCCGCGTACCGTCCGACGGGCGTTCATCGGCCACCTCCCGAGGTGACGGCCCCGCTCAGATCGCGGCGGAGCACGTATCGCTGGTAGAACAGCGAGAAGACGAGGCTGATCATGAACAGCACCACGCTGATCGCGCTGGCGTAGCCGACCTGGTACCGCTTGAAGCCGAACTGGAACATCGCGATCGCCATCGTCTCCGAGGAGTGGTTGGGCCCACCCGCGGTCATGACCCAGACGAGGTCAAAGAGCTGGATGGACCCGATGATCGACAGGAAGACACTGATCCGGATCGTCGGGCCGAGCAGCGGCAGCGTGATGTACCGGAAGCGCTGCCAGGCGCCGGCGCCGTCGATGGAGGCGGCTTCCAGGATTTCGGACGGGATGCTCTGCAGCCCGGCGAGGAACAGCATCATGTGGAAGCCGAAGTACTTCCAGATCATGACGACGAACAGGGTCGGCATGACCGTCGAGGGATCGGCGAGCCACTTGCCCTGGAGCCCCTCAAGACCCAGGAAGCCGGCGAGATGGTCGGCCATGCCGGCGCCGGGCAGGAAGATCATCGTGAAGAGGACCGCCGTGACCACCTCGGAGAGGATGTACGGCGCGAAGAACAGCATCCGGTAGACGGCCCGGCCGCGGAGCTTCTGGTTGAGCAGGACCGCGGTGAACAGGGCGAAGGGCAGCTGCACCAGGACCGACATGAGGATCAGGTACAGCCCGCGCCACAGGTCGCCGATGAAGACCTGGTCGTCGAAGAGCTTGGTGTAGTTCGCGAAGCCGACGAAGTCGGCCATGGGTCCGATCCCGCCCCATTTGAAGAAGCCGGTCCAGACGGCGACGACGATCGGGGCGAGGACGAAGACGAGGAAGAGGAGCAGGGCCGGGACGAGGAACCAGGCGACCGACGCCCAGGCACCCCACCGGCTCAGGCGTGAACGGGCCGGGGGCGGCGGGGGCGCCGCCACGGACTCCACCGTCCGTTCCTTTGTCAGGGTGGACACGGAGCTAGGCACTCTTCGCAGCCTCGGTGATCGACGCGGTGACCTGCTCGGGCGTCTTCTTGCCCGCTATGAGGTCGGCGACGCTGTCGTTGACCTCCTGGCCGACCGCCGGCGGGTACGCCTGGTCGAGGAAGAGCTGGAAGCCCGTCGCCTTGACCAGGCTCTCGGCCACCACCTTCTTGTTGGCGTCGGTGAGCCGGCTCTCCGCACCCTTGACCACCGGCAGGTAGCCGTTGGAGGCCAACAGCTTGGACTCGTTCTCCAGGACGAAGAACTTCAGGAAGTCCAGCGCCTCCTTCGGAGCGCCCTTGCGCAGTGCGAAGCCGCCGCCGCCACCGAACACCTCGGTCGCCTGCCCCACACCGCCGTCGACCGTCGGGAAGGGGAAGAAGCCCAGGTCCGCTCCGAGGTCGGCGCCCGCGTCCTTCTGCACCGACGGTCCCCACTGTCCCATCAGCTCCATGGCGGCCTTGCCGTTGCCCACGGACGCGGCCTGGCCGCCCGGGGTGGCGTAGCCGGCGCCGAGGAAGCCCGGCTGGAACGGCTGGAGGTCCACGAGCTCCTTGAGGTGGACGCCCGCCTTGACGAAGCCGGGATCGGTGAAGTCCTTGGAGGTCGCGGCCTTCTGCAGGGCGGGGAGGCCGGCGACGCGCATCGCGAGGTAGGCCCAGTAGTAGTGGCCCGGCCACTTCTCCTTGCCGGCGAGGGCGATCGGGGTGATGCCCGCGGCCTTGAGCTTCTTCACGACGCCGAGGTACTCGGCCCAGGTGGCCGGTGGAGCGGTGATCCCGGCCTTGGCGAAGAGCTTCTTGTTGTACCAGAAGCCGACCATGCCGATGTCGTACGGCACTCCGTAGGTGCGGCCCCCGATCTGGTAGGCCTGGAGCGAGACCGGGGTGAGCTGGGCCGACCAGTCGAGAAGGTCGGTGAGGTCCTCGACGAGCCCCGCGTCGACCTGCTGCTGGAGCACCCCGCCGCCCCAGGTCTGGTAGACGTCGGGCAGCTTGCCCGAGGAAGTGGTCGCGGTCAGCTTGGACTTGAACGCCTCGTTCTCCAACGAGGTCGTGCTGATCACGATGTTCGGGTGGGCGGCCGTGAACGCTGTGGCGATCTGCGGGAAGAGGGACTTGCCCGGTTCCGTCGTGGCGATGTTCCACCACTCGAACGTCACCTTGCCGTCGGCCGACAGGTTGCCGCCCGACTCGTCGGCCCCGCAGGCCGCGGTCAGGGCGACGGACAGGGTGGTCAAGCCCGCGAGCGCCAGGAAGCTGCGTCGGCTCGGGACGGTGCTGGCCATGGGACCTCCGTGAGGGGGGATGCCGGGTTCGATGCCGAGCCGCTGCCGGGTTCTTGCCGGTTCCGCGCTCGAAACTTTTTCGAAATACTCTCGAATTCCGTGGTGCCACAAACTAGGAACGCTGGGCGGCACGGTCAAGGCCTCTCACTGATTTATCTGGGAAATCTGCCGGCAACCTGGGCTTGACAAGCCGTCACGCCGCCCAGAAACTCTTCGAAAGTTTGCGATACAAATCGTCGCCCCACGGCGTCGAGGAGGAGAAACGTTGAGCGAGCAGCGTGCGACTCTGGCGGTCATCGCCGCGGAGGCGGGGGTCTCCCAGGCCACCGTCTCCAAGGTGATCAACGGCCGTTCCGACGTCGCGCCCGCGACCCGCGAACGGATCGAGGGCCTGCTGCGGGCCCACAACTACCTCCAGCCCGGCCGGCAGAACAGGGCCCGCAGATCGGGCCTCGTCGACCTGATCATCGGCGGTCTGGACAGCGCCTGGGCGGTGGAGATCCTGCGCGGCGTCGAGGCCGAGTGCGCCCAGCGGGGCGTCGGCACCGTCGTGTCGCTCGTCCCACCGGGCGAGGCCACGCCGTCGAGCTGGTCCGCGCTACCGGTCCAGCACCACAGCGACGGCGTCATCCTCGTCACCGCCTCGGTCACCCAGGCGCAGCGCGCCCAGGTCGAGCGGGGCGGGGTGGCGCTGGTCGTCATCGACCCGATCGACCTGCCGGACAACGGCGTACCGAGCATCGGCGCGACCAACTGGGGCGGCGGCCTCGCAGCCACCGAACACCTGCTGGAGTTGGGGCACCGCCGGATCGCCGCGATCGGCGGGCGCAAGGAGATGCTCTGCAGCCAGGCCCGCATCGACGGCTACCGGGCAGCCCTGGAGCGGGCCGGTATCGAGGTCGACCGCGACCTGATCCGGTTCGGCGACTTCCAGCACGAGGGCGGATTCCGGTGCGCTCAGGAGCTGCTCGCCCTGCCCGAGCCGCCGACCGCCATCTTCGCGGGCAGCGACCAGCAGGCGATGGGTGTCTACGAGGCCGCCAGGCAGGCCGGACTGAGCATCCCTCAGGATCTCAGCGTGGTCGGTTTCGACGACCTGCCGATGTGCGACTGGCTGTCACCCCCGCTGACGACGGTGCGCCAGCCGCTGGAGGAGATGGGCCGCGTCGCCGCCCGCACGCTGTTCCAGCTTCTGGAGGATCAACCCCTGGTCAGCCCCCGGGTGGAGCTCTCGACCGAACTCAAGGTCCGCGTCTCCACCGCCCCGCCCCGTCTCTAGGAGAACCCCGTGACCGAGCCTTGGCGTGACCCCCTCCTGCCCGCTTCCGTGCGAGTGGCCGATCTGCTGAGTCGGATGACGCTGGAGGAGAAGACGGGGCAACTGGCCGGCTTCTGGGCCCTGCCCTCCGATCCCGGAGCGCCCGTGGCGCCGATGGAGGACGATTCCGGCGAGCCGGCTCCGGGCCTCGACGACATCATCGGGCACGGACTCGGCCAGCTCACCCGGGTGTACGGCACCGCGCCGATCACGGCGGAAGCCGGGATGGAGCGGCTCGCCTCGCTCCAGCGGGAGGTGATCGAAGCCGGTCGGTTCGGCATTCCCGCCCTCGCCCACGAGGAGTGCCTGACCGGCTTCATGACGCTCGGGGCCACGGTCTTCCCCGGACCGCTCGCCTGGGGCGCGTCCTTCGACCCCGGGCTCGTACGGCGCATTGCCGCCGCCATCGGCGAGGGGATGCGGCGGGTCGGTGTCCACCAGGGGCTCGCTCCGGTGCTCGACGTCGTCCGCGACTACCGGTGGGGCAGGACCGAGGAGTGCATCGGCGAGGACCCCTATCTCGTCGGGGCGATCGGGACCGCCTACGTACAGGGTCTGGAGGGCGCCGGCGTCGTGGCGACGCTCAAGCACTTCGCCGGGTACTCGGCCTCGCGCGGCGGCCGGAACATGGCCCCCGTCGCCGTGGGGCCGCGCGAGTTCGCCGACGTGCTGGTCGAGCCCTTCGTACGGGCGCTGCGCGAGGGAGGCGCCCGGTCGGTGATGAACAGCTACACCGACGTGGACGGCGTCCCGGTCGCCGCCGACGAGCGGCTGCTGACCGGGCTGCTCAGGGACGAGCTCGGCTTCGGCGGTGTCGTCGTCGCCGACTACTACTCCGTCTCCTTCCTGGAGTCCCGGCACGGCGTCTCCGGATCGCGCGGCGCGGCCGGCGCGCTGGCGCTGACCGCCGGAATCGACGTCGAGCTGCCCACGGCCCGCTGCTACGGCGAGCCGCTGACCGCGCTCGTACGGTCGGGGGACGTGCCCGAGGAGCTCGTCGACCGGGCCGCGGAGCGGGTCCTGCTGCAGAAGGCCGAACTCGGCCTGCTCGACCCCGAATGGGAACCGGTCAAGCCCGAGCCGATCGACCTCGACCCGCCGGAGAACCGGGCGCTGGCCAGGATCCTCGCCGAACGGTCCACCGTGCTGCTCGCCAACGACGGCATCCTGCCGCTGCGGCCGTGCCGGGTCGCTGTCACCGGGCCGTATGTCGACGACCCCCACTCCTTCCTCGGCTGCTACTCCTTCCCCAACCATGTCGCGCTGCCGGGCGACCCCGGGGTGGAGATCCCGACGCTCCGCGAGACGCTCACCGCCGCCGGGTTCACGGTCACCGCGGACGATCCGGAGGTGAACGTGCTGGTACTCGGCGACCGGGCCGGCATGTTCGGCCGGGGCACCTCGGGAGAGGGCTGCGACGCCGAGACCCTCGACCTGCCCGGCGACCAGGCCGCACTCGCCTCCGCCGTCCTCGACTCCGGGGTGCCGACGGTCCTGGTCCTCGTCTCCGGCCGGCCCTACGCGCTCGGCGCGCTCGCCGAGCGCGCGGCGGCCGTCGTCCAGGCCTTCTTCCCCGGCGAGGAGGGCGGGACGGCGCTGGCACGGATCATCAGCGGGGCCGCCGAACCGTCCGGGCGGCTCCCGGTCTCCGTCCCCCGCCAGGTCGGCGGACAGCCCGGCACCTACCTTCACTCCACGTTGGGCGGTCGCACCGACTGGAGCTCGGTGGACCCGACTCCGCTGTTCCCGTTCGGACACGGGCTGAGCTGGACCAGCTTCGCCTACGCGGATCTCGTGTTGGATCCCGTCGCCCCGACGGACGGAGCCGTCTCGGTCGCGGTCACCGTGCGCAACGTCGGCGAGGTGGCCGGGACCGAGGTGGTCCAGCTGTACCTCTCGGACCCCGAGGCGTCCGTCGTCAGGCCGCGGCGGTGGCTCGCCGGATTCGGCAGGGTCGAGCTGGGGCCGGGTGAGGCCGCCCGGATCACCTTCTCCGTCCATGCCGACCGAACCTCCTTCACCGGAATCGATCTGCGCAGGAGAGTCGAGCCCGGAGAGGTCGGCGTGGCCGTCGGACGGTCCAGCGGCGATCTTCCGCTCCAGGGGTCCTTCGTCCTGCAGGGCCCCGTACGGCACCCGGCGGCCGACCGTGTCCTGTCCGTTCCGGTCGAGATCGTCGCGGTGCCATGACCACGTCGTTCGGTGATCCCGTACTGTCCGGTTTCCGGCCCGACCCGTCCGTCTGCCGCGTGGGCTCGGACTACTACCTGGTGACGTCCAGCTTCGAGTGGTTCCCGGGGCTTCCCGTGTTCCACAGCCGCGATCTCGTGAGCTGGCGGCGTCTCGGCTCCGCCCTTGACCGGCCGTCCCAGCTCGACCTCGACGGGTGCGAGCCCTCACGCGGCCTGTTCGCGCCGACGATCCGGCACCATGACGGGCTCTTCCACCTCGTCTGCACGCTGATGGACGGCCCCGGCCATTTCGTCGTCACGGCGACCGACCCCGCCGGGCCGTGGTCGGAACCGTACTGGCTGGAGGGCGAGGGCTTCGATCCGTCGCTGTTCTTCGACGACGGGCCGGACGGCGACGGCCGGGCCTGGTTCACCGCCTCCCGCGTACGGGACGAGTCCGCCGGCCACACCGAGATCTGGATGCGCGAATACCTTCCCCTCGAACGGCGGCTCACGGGACCCGAGTACGTCCTGTGGTCGGGAAGCCACCCGGCCGCCCGATGGGCGGAAGCCCCTCACCTCTACAGGATCGACGGTACCTACCTCCTGCTCACCGCGGAGGGCGGCACCGATGTGGACCACAGCGTGGTGGCCGCCCGCGCCGACAGGGTGACCGGTCCTTACGAGGGCGCCCCCGACAACCCGGTACTGCCTCCGGTCCCGAAGGGCCCGGTGACCTGCACCGGGCACGCGGACCTCGTACAGACGCCGTACGGCGACTGGCGGGCCGTCCTTCTGGGCGTGCGCCCGGGCTCCGCCCTCGGCCGCGAGACGTTCCTCAGCCGGGTCACCTGGCACGACGGCTGGCCGGCCTTCACTCCCGTCGCCCACACCGGTCTTCCCCGGCCCCTGCACGACGACTTCGCCGCCCTCTCACCCGACTGGAGCACCCTGCGCACGCCGCCACGCGCACCGTTCTGGACCACCGGTGACGGGCTCCGGCTCAGGCTCCGCCCCGAACGCCTCGGCGACTTCACCGTCCCCTCCCTCCTGGTCCGCCCCCAGGAACAGCCCGACTGCGACGTGTCCACCGAGCTGCGCTTCGCCCCGGCCGGACCGGACGAGGAGGCCGGCCTGGCCGTGGTCGTCGACGACGACGCCCACCTTCTCCTTCTGCGCACTGCGGAGGGACTCGTCCTGCGCCGCGGGCCGGACGTCCTGGCCCGCGTCACCGTCCCCCCGGGCCCCGTCCGCCTGGGGGTCCGTATCCGCGGCTTCGGCCACACCTTCGTCCACGCGGCGCCCGACGGCCCCTGGCAGGATCTGGCCACGGTCGACGCCACCTTCCTCACGCCGCTGTTCACCAGCGTCCAGCTCGGCCTCTACGCCAGCTCCCACGGCCACCCGTCCACGAACCAGGCCCATTTCCCGTGGTTTGACATCGCCTATCCGAACTAACCAAGCACTTGCTCACAGAGAAGCGGTCCCTGTCGAAACACTTTCGACAGGGACCGCCTTTTCTTCGCTCCAGTGAAATTCCGTGACGGGCCTTACGAACGGCCGATGTTTCCGAAACATCTTCGAAACCATTGACAGGCTCATGTCGAATTTCCACACTGATTCACGAGACGTCACCGCCACTTTCCGCAGTCCCATTCCCCGGACGCGAACATCGCCGTCGCGGATTCCTTCCGCCGCGCGCTCTCCCCCACCCGCGATTTCCCTTATCGGAGGTCCAGCCGTGCATTCCCACGCCACCACCCCGTCCACGGTCCGCCGGAAAAGAGGCGGCCTGTTCGCGGCGCTCCTCGTCGGCGCTCTCGGGTCCGCCACCGTCCTTGCGGCGCCGGCCTCACAGGCGGCCGAGACCACGCTCGGCGCCGCGGCGGCGCAGAACGGCCGCTATTTCGGTACCGCCATCGCCTCGGGCAGGCTGGGCGACGCAACGTACACGTCGATCGCGGCCCGCGAGTTCACCTCGGTGACGGCAGAGAACGAGATGAAGATCGACGCCACCGAGCCGCAGCAGGGGCAGTTCAACTTCACCTCGGGCGACCGCGTCTACAACTGGGCGGTGCAGAACGGCAAACAGGTGCGCGGCCACACCCTGGCCTGGCACTCCCAGCAGCCCGGCTGGATGCAGAGCCTCAGCGGCAGCGCGCTGCGCCAGGCGATGAACAACCACATCACCGGCGTGATGACCCACTACAAGGGCAAGATCGCCCAGTGGGACGTCGTGAACGAGGCCTTCGTCGACGGCACTTCGGGGGCCCGGCGCGACTCCAACCTCCAGCGCAGCGGCAACGACTGGATCGAGGTCGCCTTCCGCACCGCGCGCGCCGCCGACCCGGCCGCCAAGCTCTGCTACAACGACTACAACGTGGAGAACTGGACCTGGGCCAAGACCCAGGCCATGTACGCCATGGTCAAGGACTTCAAGCAACGCGGTGTGCCGATCGACTGCGTCGGCTTCCAGTCACACTTCAACAGCGACAGCCCGTACAACAGCAACTTCCGTACCACCCTCCAGAGTTTCGCCGCCCTCGGTGTCGACGTGGCCGTCACCGAGCTCGACATCCAGGGCGCCTCGGGCACGACCTACGCCAACGTGACCAACGACTGCCTGGCCGTCCCGCGCTGTCTCGGCATCACCGTCTGGGGTGTGCGCGACACCGACTCCTGGCGAGCCGAGCACACGCCGCTCCTGTTCAACGGCGACGGCAGCAAGAAGCCCGCCTACACCTCCGTCCTGAACGCCCTCAACGCCGTCTCCCCCAACCCCAACCCCACTCCGACCCCCTCCCCCGGCTCCGGACCGATCAAGGGCGTCGCCTCCGGCCGCTGCCTGGACGTGCCGGGCTCCGCCACCACCGACGGCACCCAGCTCCAGCTGTGGGACTGCAACGGCCGCACCAACCAGCAGTGGACCCTCACCTCCGCCGGTGAGCTCAGGGTCTACGGCGACAAGTGCCTGGACGCAGGCGGTACCGCCAACGGCGCCAAGGTGCAGATCTACAGCTGCTGGGGCGGCGACAACCAGAAGTGGCGCCTCAACTCCGACGGCACCATCGCCGGTGTCCAGTCCGGCCTCTGCCTCGACGCCGCCGCCGGCGGCACCGCCAACGGCACGCTGATCCAGCTGTACTCGTGCTGGAACGGCACCAACCAGCGCTGGACCCGCGTCTGACCCACCGCACCACGTCCAAGAGGGGAGCCAGGATCATCCTGGCTCCCCTCGGTGCTGTCAGGCGGAGGGAGGGTTGCCGTAGTAGGCGCCGGGGCCGTGCTTGCGTGTGAAGTGGCGGTCCAGTACGTGCTGCGGGGGTTCGACCGTGCCCAGGGCGATGGTGTGGAGCGCCATCTCGGCCACCGCCTCGCAGATGATGGCGTGCTCCAGGGACGCGGTGGCGCCGGCGCCCCAGGTGAAGGGGCCGTGATGGGCGACCAGGGCGCCGGGGACCTCCCGGGCCCGCGTGTCGTCACGGTCGAGGAGGTCCACGATGACCTGACCGGTGTTGTACTCGTAATCCGTGGCGCACTGCTGGGGGGTGAGCGCCGCGGTGACCGGGACGGGACCGTTGAAGGTGTCCGCGTGGGTCGTGCCGAGCACCGGTATCGGACGCCGGGCCTGGGCGAAGGCGACCGCGTGGGTGGAGTGCGTATGGGTCACGCCCCCGATGGAGGGGAAGGCCAGATAGAGGCTCCGGTGCGTCTCCGTGTCGGTGGACGGCCGCAGGTGGCCTTCCACGACGCTTCCGTCGGCCAGGGAGACGACGACCAGGTCCTCCTCGCTCAGCGCGTCGTAGGCCACGCCCGAGGGCTTGATGACGAAGACGCCGGCCTCCCGGTCCACGCCGCTCACATTGCCCCAGGTGAGGGTGGCCAGACCGGCCCGGGGGATGCGGAGGTTGGCCTCCAGCACCTCCCGGCGCAGTTCCTTGGAAACGGCGGTGCTCACGGAGGGCTCCGTCCTCACGGGGATGGATGGGGTGGTGGCGGAAGCGCTCACAGGCTCTGGGCCAGACGGTGGTACGCCTGGTTCCAGCGCAGCTCGCGCGTGAACCGCCGTACGGTGGTGTCCTCGTCGATGACGGCGAGTTCGGTCCGCAGCATCTCGGCGAGGTCCTCGAGCTCCTCGCCGCCCAGGGCGGTGGTCAGGACGGTGTGGTGCGGGGCTCCGGCAGTCAGCCAGGCCTCGGTGGAGGTACGCAGGTCCGGACGCGGGCGCCAGACGGCCCGGGCGACGGGGAGCTTCGGCAGCGGCTCGGGCGGGGCGACGACGTCGATGTGGTTGGCGACGAGGCGGAACCGGTCGCCCATGTCGGCGAGACCGACGACGACGGCCGGACCGGGATCGGCGTCGAAGACGAGGCGGACCGGGTCCTCGCGTCCGCCGATGCCGAGCGCGTGGATCTCGCAGCTGGGCGTCGCCGTCGTGATCGAGGGGCAGACCTCGAGCATGTGGGCGCCGAGGATGAGTTCCTGACCTGGCGTGAGGTCGTAGGTGTAGTCCTCCATGAAGGACGTGCCGCCGGGGAGGCCGTGGTCCATCGCCTTCAGCGTGCGCAGCAGGGTGGAGGTCTTCCAGTCGCCTTCGCCGCCGAAGCCGTAACCGTCCGCCATCAGGCGCTGCACGGCGAGCCCGGGCAACTGGCGCAGGCCGCCGAGGTCCTCGAAGTTGGTGGTGAAGGCGCGGAACCCGCCTTCCGTGAGGAAGGTGCGGAGACCGGCTTCGACGCGGGCGGCGTAGCGCAGGGAGTCGTGGCGCTCGCCGCCTGGCCGCAGCTCGGGCGCGAGGGCGTAGAGGTCCTCGTACTCCTTGACGAGGGCGGAGACGGCGTCCTCGGGGGCGGCGTCGACCACGGCGACGAGGTCGTTGACGCCGTACGTGTTGACCGAGACCCCGAACCGCAGCTGCGCCTCGACCTTGTCGCCCTCGGTGACGGCGACGTCGCGCATGTTGTCGCCGAACCGGGCGAGTCTGAGGGTGGTCAGTTCGGCGCGGCCGACGGCGGCGCGGGCCCAGCCGGCGATGCGGTCGACGACCTCGGGCGTGGAGACGTGGCCGGCCACGGTCTTGCGCGGGACGCCGAGGCGGGTCTGGACGAAGCCGAACTCGCGGTCGCCGTGGGCGGCCTGGTTCAGGTTCATGAAGTCCATGTCGATGGTGGACCAGGGCAGTTGACGGTTGGCCTGGGTGTGCAGGTGGAGCAGGGGCTTGCGCAGGGCGTCGAGGCCGGCGATCCACATCTTGGCCGGGGAGAAGGTGTGCATCCAGGCGATCAGGCCGACGCAGCGGTCGTCGGCGTTGGCCTCCAGCATGAGCGCGCGGATGGCGGCCGCATCGGTGAGGACCGGCTTCCACACCAGGCGCACGGTCATCTGGGGCCGGCCGGCGAGGGTGTCGCAGATGGTGCGGGACTGGTCGGCGACCTGGGCCAGGGTCTCGTCGCCGTAAAGACCCTGGCTGCCGGTGAGGAACCAGATCTCGCGGTCGGGCTGGGTGAGCGTCATGTCGGGTGTGCTCCTCGGAGGTGCGGGTGGGAGAAGTCGGGCCGAGGGTGGCCGGGGGCGGGGAGGCACCCCAGGCCGGTCGCGGGTGGCGAGGCAACCGGTCAGTCGGGGGTGGCGAGGCGCCCGGTCAGCCGGTGGTGGCGAGGCGTGCGGTGTTGCGGATGCGCCGCAGGCGGTGCAGGAGGAGGTCCGCGCCGGTGCCGAAGTACTCGTGCAGGGCGCGGTACTCGCCGAACAGCGCGTCGTAGGCGTCCGCGCGTGCCGGGTCGGGCACGTACGCGTGACGCTGGACGCTGCCCATGACGGAGGCGGCGGAGCGGACGTCGGGGTAGGCGCCCGCGGCGACGGCGGCGTGGATGGCCGAGCCGAGCGCCGGGCCCTGTTCGGAGGTGCCGACGGAGACGGGACGGCGGAGCACGTCGGCGTAGATCTGCATGAGCAGCGCGTTCTTCCGCAGGCCTCCGGTGACGATGAACTCCTCCACGGGAACCCCGCCGTCCTCGA
This sequence comes from Streptomyces gardneri, assembly GCF_006539185.1. Lineage (GTDB taxonomy): Bacteria > Actinomycetota > Actinomycetes > Streptomycetales > Streptomycetaceae > Streptomyces > Streptomyces gardneri. The sequence continues at coordinate 90,713 of NZ_BJMN01000002.1, read as the reverse complement.
AGGTCTCGACGATGATCCGGGTGCCGAAGGCAGTGGATTCGAGCAGGGCCCGGTAGACGTCCTCGGGGCGGGTGTCGAGGGTGAGGCCGGCGACGACTCCCGAGAGGTGGTGATCGACCAGAGGGGAGCGGTTGCCGTTCATCCAGTCCAGGGCGACCAGGCCGTGCGCGCCGACCGGCTGGTCGGCGGCCTTGCGGGTCAGCAGCTGGTGCAGGTCCTCGCCCGACGCGTCGGCCTCGGCGCGGTAGTGCTCCGGTACGCCCTGCCGGAGCCACCAGGCGAAGATGTCGCCGACCGCGCTCTGACCGGCTTCGTAGCCGTAGGCGCCCTCGACGATGCCGCCGTCGACGACCCCGCAGATGCCGGGGACTTCGGCGAGGGTCGCGCCGTTGAGTACGTGGCAGGTGGACGTGCCCATGATGGCGAGCATCCGGCCGTTCTCCACGGCGCCCGCCGCGGGCGCGGCGACGTGGGCGTCGACGTTGCCGGCGGCGACGGCGATGCCTTCGGGGAGACCGGTCCAGTGCGCGGCCCGGTCGCTCAGGGAGCCGACACGGGAGCCCAGCGGGGAGAGCGGGTGTTCCAGGCGCGTGGCCGGGAAGTCGGCGAAGTCGGGGTGGAGCCCGGCGAGGTACTCCGGCGAGGGGTAGGCACCGTCCTGGTGGATTCCCTTGTAGCCGGCGGTGCAGGTGTTGCGGGACTCGGCGCCGGTCAGCTGCCAGACGATCCAGTCGGCCGCCTCGATCCAGCGGGCGCAGGCGGCGTAGACGGCGGGGTCTTCTTCGAGGACCTGCAGGGCCTTGGCGTACTGCCACTCGGAGGAGATCTTGCCGCCGTACCGCGCGATCCACTTCTCGCCGCGGGCGTGGGCGAGGGCGTTGATGCGGTCGGCCTGCTCCTGGGCGGCGTGGTGCTTCCAGAGTTTGGGCCAGGCGTGCGGGCGGTCGGTCCACTCGGGCGTCAGGGCGAGCGGGGTGCCGTCCGGGGTGGTCGGCAGGACCGTGCAGGCGGTGAAGTCGGTGGCGATGCCGATGACGTGGGCCGGGTCGACTCCGGCGTCGGCGAGCGCCGCCGGGACGGCGGTGCGCAGGACGTCGCGCCAGTCCTCGGGGTGCTGAAGCGCCCAGTCGGGGGGCAAGGGGGCCTCGGTGGAGGGAAGACGGTCCTCGATGACGGCGTGGCTGTACTCGTGGACCGACGAACCGAGTTCGGCGCCGTCCCGGACCCTGACGACGACCGCGCGCCCGGAGAGAGTGCCGAAGTCGACTCCGATGGTGCAGGCCTCGGGGTGGTGTCGGGCCGCGGGGCCGGAAGGGGCGTGAGGGGTCACGATGCGTCTCTCTCGTCATGGGCGGGCCAGGGGAACATCCTGATTGTTAACGCTCACAATCTCGTTGGACAAGAGCTGGATGCAGTTCTGCCGAACATTCGGTGGGAATCAGGGCCTCGAAAGTGAGCGCTCACTCGGCGGATGCCGAAGAGCTGCCCCGCGGGAGGCGGGGCGGCCGACATGCGGAGGGAGAGCGAGCCGCGGGGGCGTGTGCGCGAGCGGGCCGCAGGGCTGCCCGGGCGGACGGGCGGGCCGACGCGTGTGCGTCCCGGCGCGCGGACACGCCGGGACGCACACGCCGGCCGACGGCAAGCCCGCCACCGACGACCGGAAGACGACGGAGGGAGCCGCCCGCCGCGTCAGGCCTCGCTCGAAGGCCGCGTGCTCGCGCGCATGATGAGCTGCGGCTGGACCAGGAGGTGTTCGGCCTTCTTGGCGCGGCCCTCGATGTGGTCCACCAGGAGCCGGATGCTGCGGCGCCCGATCGCGGCGAAGTCCTGGCGGACCGTCGTCAGCGGCGGCGGGAAGTACTCGGCCTCCGGGATGTCGTCGAAGCCTGCGACGGCGACCTGCCCGGGGGTGCGGATCCCGCCCTCGCGCAGCGCCCGCAGGACGCCGAGAGCCATCTGGTCATTGGCGACGAAGACGGCCGTGACCGGTGTCGCCCCGCGGCGGGCCAGGGCGAGACCCGCGAGCTCCTGCCCCGCCCGGTACCCGGACAACGGGCTCCAGTCCCCCGCCAGCACACGCGGAGGGCGGATGCCGTTCTCCTCCAGGACGGCGCGCCATCCCGCGGCGCGGGCCTCGCTCTCCAGCCAGTCCTCGGGACCGGCCACGTGCCAGACGGTGCCGTGCCCGGCGGCGAGCAGGTGCTCGGTGACCATGCGGGCGCCGAGCTCCTGGTCGAGGGAGACACTGGGCAGGTCGAGCTGATGCCCGCCCTCCACGGTGACCACAGGGAAAGGCGCGTCCAGTTCGGCGAGCGCCTGCACGTGCGAGCGCTGCGGGGTGATGGCGACGACGCCCTCCACTCCCCAGGCCGCGAGGTGGTCGATGGCGTCCTTGAGACCCTGCCCCGACCCGGCGCGCAGGCTGACGGTCGAGACGAGGTAGCCCTCCTCCCGGGCCGCTTCCTCCAGACCGGTCAGGGTGCTGGCGGGGCCGTACAGGGCGGTATTGACGGCGATGACGCCCAGCGTTCTCGTGCGGCGCGTCACCAGGGCGCGCGCGGCGGAGTTGCGACGGTAGCCGAGCCGCTCGATGGCCACGGTGACCTGGTCGCGGGTGGCCGCGCGCACGTTGGGGTGACCGCTCAGCACCCGGGAGACGGTCTGGTGGGAGACCCCGGCCTCTCGTGCGACGTCGGCCATCGTCGGCGGGCGGACGTCTTCCGCGGACTGCGCCACGTTCGCCTCCCTTCTCCGTGATCTCGGCTGCGTATCGATGCGAGAAAAACCTTATCGCCTCTTGTATCACGGCGTTGTGAGCGCTAACAATCTAGCTCGTCCGGAGTGCCGACGCCCTGGACCCCCAACCGGAACGGTGCCGTCCCGGTGGTGCGAGGACACGCGCCGCCGCCGAGCCCGCCCCGGTCGGAGCCGCCCTCGACGACGGGATGGGTAAGCCCCCCATGAAGAAGTTCCGATCCGCATCCGCCCTCCTGGCCGTGACCACCGGCTGCGCCCTGCTCCTCACCGCCTGCGGGCAGAACAGCGAGGGCGGCAGCGAGGAGACGAAGGACAAGAAGGACCTCACCATCGGCATCGCGATGCCGACCAAGTCCTCCGAGAGGTGGATCGCCGACGGCAAGAACATGACCGAGAGCCTGAAGAAGGCCGGATTCGCCACGAGCCTGCAGTACGGCGAGGACGACCCCGACCAGCAGGTCGCCCAGATCGAGAACATGATCACCCAGGGCGTCGACGCCCTGGTCGTGGCCGCCATCAACGGCGAGGCCCTCTCCAACGTCCTCCAGCAGGCGGCCGACGCCCACATCCCGGTCATCTCCTACGACCGGCTCATCCTGGGCTCCCCGCACATCGACTACTACGCCTCCTTCGACAACGAGAAGGTCGGCGAGCTCCAGGCCACGTACATCGTCGAGAAGCTGGGGCTGAAGGCCGGCGCGAAGAAGGGCCCGTTCAACATCGAGCTGTTCGCCGGGTCCAACGACGACAACAACACCAAGTACTTCTTCAACGGCGCCATGAAGGTGCTCAAGCCCTACCTCGACAAGAAGCAGCTGGTCGTGCGCTCCCAGCAGACCCAGCTCAACCAGGTCACCACGCTGCGGTGGGACGGCGGTACGGCCCAGAAGCGCATGGACGACCTGCTGACCTCCGCGTACTCCACGGCCCGCGTCGACGCCGTCCTCTCCCCCTACGACGGCATCTCCATCGGCATCCTGTCCGCCCTGAAGTCCGACGACTACGGCAGCGCCGCCAAGCCGCTGCCCGTCGTCACCGGCCAGGACGCGGAGGTCGCCTCCGTGAAGTCGATCATCGCGGGCGAGCAGACGCAGACCGTCTACAAGGACACGCGCGCGCTCGCGCAGGTCGCCGCCGACATGGTGACCGCCGTCCTCGACGGCAAGAAGCCGGAGATCAACGACGACACCACCTACGACAACGGCAAGAAGGTGGTCCCGGCCTTCCTGCTCGACCCGGTCAGCGTCGACAAGTCGAACTACCGGAAGATCCTGGTGGACTCCGGCTACATCGACGCCGGCGACCTCCGGTGACCCTCTCCCCCTCCCCCGGCATCCCCTCCCCGCCTCCGGCGGGCCCCGTCCTCGAGATGCGGTCCATAGTCAAGACCTTCCCCGGCGTCAGGGCACTCTCCGACGTGACCCTGTCAGTGGCGCGCGGAGAGGTGCACGCCCTGTGCGGGGAGAACGGCGCCGGGAAGTCGACCCTGATGAAGGTCCTGTCCGGCGTCCACCCGCACGGTACGTACGAGGGCGAGGTCCTCTTCGACGGCGAACCGTGCCGCTTCAAGGACATCCGCGCCAGCGAGCAGCGTGGAATCGTCATCATCCACCAGGAGCTCGCACTCGTCCCCTACCTGTCGATCGCCGAGAACATCTTCCTCGGCAACGAACCGTCCCGGCGCGGAATCATCGACTGGCACGAGGCGCTGCGCCGTGCCGCCGAACTGCTCAGGCGGGTCGGCCTCGACGAACACCCCGAGACCCGGGTCGCCGACATCGGTGTCGGCAAGCAGCAGCTCGTCGAGATCGCCAAGGCGCTGGCGAAGGACGTCCGTCTGCTGATCCTCGACGAGCCCACCGCGGCGCTGAACGACGAGGACAGCGCGAAGCTGCTGCGCCTGATGCGGGAGCTGAAGGACCAGGGCATCACCTCGATCATCATCTCGCACAAGCTGAACGAGATCGCCCACATCGCCGACTCCGTCACGATCCTGCGCGACGGCCGTTCCATCGAGACCCTCGACGTCAGGGACCCGGCCACCACCGAGGAACGCATCATCCGCGGCATGGTGGGACGGGACCTCGACAGTCGCTTCCCCGCGCGCACGCCGTACGAGGGCCCGGCCGACGACACACCCGTCCTGGAGATCCGGGACTGGACCGTGCGTCACCCGCTCGACCGTGCCCGCAAGGTGGTCGACGGGGTCTCGCTCCAGGTCCGGCGCGGGGAGATCGTCGGAGTCGCCGGACTCATGGGGGCCGGCCGGACCGAACTCGCCATGAGCGTCTTCGGGCGGTCCTACGGCCGATACGAGCGGGGCACTGTGCTCAGGGACGGCCGGGAGGTCCGGACGCGCACCGTCCCCGAGGCCGTCGCCCACGGCATCGCCTACGTCACCGAGGACCGCAAGCACTACGGTCTCGACCTCGGGGACTCCGTGAGCCGGAACATCTCGCTCGCGTCCCTCGGCGCCCTCGCCCGCCACGGGATCGTCGACGGGCACGAGGAGCGCAAGGTGGCCGAACGGTTCCGGCGGACGATGAACATCAAGGCTCCGAACGTCCTCGAACCGGTCGGCCGTCTGTCCGGCGGCAACCAGCAGAAGGTCGTCCTCAGCAAGTGGATCCTCGCCGGACCGGACGTCCTCATCCTCGACGAGCCCACGCGCGGGGTCGACGTGGGAGCCAAGTACGAGATCTACACCGTGATCGACCGGCTCGCCGCCGAGGGCAAGGCGATTCTCCTCATCTCCTCCGAGCTGCCCGAACTGCTCGGCATGTGCGACCGCTTCTACACCATGGCCGCCGGACGGCTGACCGGCGAGGTCGGCCGCGAGGACGCCACCCAGGAAGTCCTGATGCGGCACATGACGCAGGACACCGCCACATCCGACGAAGGACACCAGGCATGAGCACCGACGCCAGCACGAAGACGACCGTCCCCGCCGCCCGGGGCAGCGGGTCCCCGTCCACCGGGACACCGGTGGCCCGGGTGCTCCTGGACGGCGTCCGGCGGAACATGCGTCAGTACGGGATGCTCTTCGCACTCGGCCTGATCGTGCTCCTCTTCCAGATCTGGACGGGCGGCGACCTCCTGCTGCCGCGCAACGTCTCCAACCTGGTACTGCAGAACAGCTACATCCTCATCCTGGCCATCGGGATGATGATCGTCATCATCTCCGGGCACATCGACCTCTCGGTGGGCTCCCTCATGGCGCTGGTCGGCGGCCTCGGAGCCGTACTCATGGTCGAGCACCAGGTCTCCTGGCCCGTGGCGGTACTCCTCACGCTCCTGCTCGGAGCCGTCGCCGGCGCTCTCCAGGGCTTCTTCATCGCGTACGTCGGCATACCGTCGTTCATCGTGACGCTCGCCGGCATGCTGCTGTTCCGCGGGCTCACGGAGATCTTCCTCAAGGGGCAGACCCTCGGCCCGTTCCCCGACGGACTGCAGAAGGTCGCCAACGGCTTCCTGCCCGAGGTGGGGCCGAAGACCAACTACCACAACCTGACCCTGCTCCTCGGCCTCGGACTGGTCGCCTACGTGGTCGTCCAGGAGTTCCGGGACCGTCGCCGGCAGCGGGAGTTCACCCTGGAGACGCTCCCCACGGGCCTGTTCGCGCTGAAGGTGACGGCGCTGGTGGCCGCCGTCCTCGTCACCACCCTGCTGCTCGCCAGCTACAAGGGCGCCCCGGTCGTCCTCCTGATCCTCGCCGCGCTGCTCGTGGCCTTCGGATACGTGATGCGCAACGCGGTGATCGGCCGCCACGTGTACGCGATCGGGGGGAACCTGCCCGCCGCGAAGCTCTCCGGGGTCAAGGACAAGAAGGTGACCTTCGCGGTGTTCCTGAACATGGGAATGCTCGCGGCGCTCGCAGGCCTCGTCTTCGCGGCGCGCTTCAACGCGGCCTCGCCGAAGGCCGGCGTGAACTTCGAACTGGAGGCCATCGCCGCCGCGTTCATCGGCGGAGCGTCGATGAGCGGTGGAGTCGGTACCGTCCTGGGTGCCATCATCGGCGGCCTGGTCCTCGGCGTGCTCAACAACGGCATGAACCTCGTCGGGGTGGGCACCGACTGGCAGCAGGTCATCAAGGGCCTCGTCCTCCTCGCCGCGGTCGGCTTCGACGTGTGGAACAAGCGCAGGGCGGGCGCCTGACGCTCCTCCGGACATGGCTGTGCCCGCCGGTTCCTCCACCGGCGGGCACAGCCATGTCGACGTGTCCGTACGAGGGTCAGCCGCGGGTACTGAACCGCAGGACCGTCCTCGACCGGTACTCGACGCCCGGCCGAAGCACCGGAGACGGGTCACCGGGGCGGTTCGGGGAGTCGGGGAAGTGCTGGGTCTCCAGCGCGATGCCGGCGCCCGCCCCGTAGTGCGTACCGCTCTTGCCGAGCACCGTGCCGTCGAACTGCCCCGCGGTGTAGACCTGGAGTCCGGGCTCGGTGGTCAGCACCTCCATGTGGCGGCCCGTGGCCGGCGCGTACAGAACGGCGGCCCGGTGCGGTGTCCCGTCGCCGTAGGGGCTCAGGACGAAGTTGTGGTCGTAACCGCCGACCGTGCCCGGGCGGGCGAGGGCCTCGGCGAGGCTGAGGGGCCGCCGGAGGTCGAACGCGGTGCCGGCGACGGGGCGGTGGTCGCCGGAGGGGATGAGATCCGCGTCGACCGGTGTGTAGTGGGAGGCGGCGACGGCCAGTTCGTGGCCGAGGATGTCGCCGGCTCCCTCGCTCTCCAGGTTGAAGTAGGCGTGGTTGGTCAGGTTGACCGGGGTGGGGGCGTCGGTGACCGCCGCGTAGGAGAAGGAGAGTTCGTTGTCGCGGCCGACGAGACAGCTGACGGTGACGTCCAGGTTTCCCGGGAAGCCCTGGTCGCCGTCGGAGCTGCGCAGGTGCAGGAGCACGCCGGTCCACTCCGGGGTGTGCACGCTCTCGGCCTCCCAGAGCCGGGTGTCGAAGCCGTCGGTTCCGCCGTGCAGGGAGTGGCCGTCCTCCTGTGTGGTCAGCTGGTGCGACTTCCCGTCCAGGGAGAACCGGCCGTGTGCGATGCGGTTGGCGTAGCGGCCGACGGTGGCGCCGAAGTACCGGGCGGCGGTGGCCGTCAGGGCCGGGTCGTGGGGGGCGAGGACGACGTCGGCCCACGTGCCGTACCGGTCCGGCACCCACAGCCCGTGGAGGCGGGCGCCACGGGTGTGCACCTCCGCCGTGAGTCCGCCGGGGAAGCCGAAGGTCCATCGTTGTCCGGCATATGTGTCGGGGCGGCAGACCGGGGGGACCCCGGTGAGGGGCGGCGGATACAGGTTCATGGAGTCTCCTTGTCGGCGAGAGGGCACAGGCGAAAGAGGGGCAGGGAGGACCCTGCCCCTCCCGAGGCGCGTTCGTATGCGGGGGACGGCTCGGGGTCCGCCCTGGGCAGAGGGCCTATTCCGCCTGGCGGGCTCCGCCGAAGAGCCGTTGGAGGAGGATGAAGACGAAGAGCAGGCCGCCGATGACGATGCGCGTCCACCACGAGCTGAGCGTGCCCTGGAAGCTGATGACGGTCTGGATCAGGCCGAGGACCGTCACGCCCAGCGCGGTTCCCAGGACGAAGCCGGAGCCCCCGGTGAGCAGGGTCCCGCCGATGACGGCCGCCGCGATGGCGTCGAGTTCCATGCCGACGGCGTGCAGGGCGTAGCCGGACAGCATGTAGAACGTCAGCAGCAGGCCGCCGAGGGCGGAGCACAGGCCGCTCACGGCGTACACCACGATCTTGGTGCGTCCCACAGGCAGGCCCATGAGGCGGGCCGAGGACTCGTTGCCGCCCAGGGCGTAGACGGTACGACCGAAGCGGGTGTGGTGCAGGACGACGAAGGCGAGCGCCAGCACGACCAGGGCGATGACCACGGCGGGCGAGACGAACAGGCCGCCGGGCAGGAGCACCCGGGTCTGGGCGATCCGCGTGGTCGTCGGGTCGGTGATGGAGATCGACTCGGTGCTGATCATGTAGCAGAGGCCTCGGGCGAGGAACATGCCCGCGAGGGTGACGATGAAGGGCTGGATCTCGAAGGCGTGGATCACCCAGCCCATCAGGGCGCCGCCGCCGGCACCCACGAGCAGGACCACGGGCACCGCGAGGGCGAGCGGCAGGCCGTTCTGTTCGACGAGCCAGGCCGTCAGCATGGTGGAGAGGGCCACCATGGAGCCGACGGACAGGTCGATCCCGCCGGTGAGGACGACGAACGTCATGCCGATGGCCACGACGAGCAGGAAGCCGTTGTCGATCAGGACGTTGAGCAGGACCTGCGCGGAGAAGAAGCCTTCGTAGTTCAGGGAGCCGACCGTGAACATCGCGACCAGCAGAGTGGCCGTGACCATGAGCGGCAGGCGGGTGGCGTGCCGTACCGAGAACCGCTGGAGCGGCTTGGCGAGGGAGTTGAGGGCGGTGCTCACGGGTGGACCTCCTGCCGGCGGGCCGCCACGTCGCCGGGGGCGGGGGCCGGGTCAGGGCCGGATGGCCGGCGGCTGCGGGAGAGCCGCGCGCGGAACGCGGGCGACTGGACGAGACACACGACGATGACGACCAGGGCCTTGAAGACGAGGGTGGTCTCCGGCGGTACGCCGAGGGTGTAGATCGTGGTCGAGAGGGTCTGGATGATCAGTGCGCCCAGGACGGTCCCGCCGAGGGAGAAGCGGCCACCGGTGAGAGCGGTGCCGCCGATGACCACGGCGAGGATGGCGTCCAGTTCGATCCAGAGGCCCGCGTTGTTGCCGTCGGCGCTGGACACGTTGGAGCTGATCATCAGGCCGGCCACCGCCGCGCACACGGCGCTGACGACGTACACGGTGATCAGCAGCCCGGCGGCCCGGATGCCGACGAGGCGGCTCGCGACAGGGTTGCCGCCCACCGATTCGATGAGCATGCCGAGCGCGGTCCGCCGGGTGACGAGGGAGGTGACGGCGACGAGAGCGGCGGCGAGCAGGACGGCGAAGGGGAGGGTGAGCCAGTAGCCGCCGCCGATCATCTTGTAGGCGCCGCTGGACACGCTGATGATCTGGCCGTCGGTGATCAGCTGGGCCACGCCGCGCCCGGCGACCATGAGGACCAGGGTGGCGACGATGGGCTGGACGCCGAGGCGGGCGACGAGGAAGCCGTTCAGCAGTCCGATCGCGACGGCCACGCCGAGCGCAGCCGCGATCGCCGTGACGACGGTGGAGAGACTTCCGGGGTCCTGTGCCGTGGCGATGTGCTCGCACGCCAGGGCGCCGGCGATGGCGACCGTCGAGCCGACCGAGAGGTCGATGCCCCGGGTTGCGATGACCAGGGTCATACCGAGCGAGACGAGGATCAGAGGGGCGCCGAACTGGAGGATGTCGATGAGACTGCCGTACAGGTGTCCGTTCTGGACGCGGACTGCGAGGAAGTCGTGGGTGAGCGCGACGTTCCCGAGGAGCAGGGCGGCGAGGACGGCGGCGGGCCAGAACAGGGGGTGCCCGGTGAGGCGCCGGGTGCCGGGAGCCAGGGTCGGGCGCCCGGCGGCGCCGGTGTCGTCGGGTGGTGTCATGAGGTGGCTCCGGTGGCGATGGCGCCCAGGATCCGGTCGGGCGTCAGGGTGGTGTCGTTGGGGAGGGTGGCGACGAGGCGGTGGTCGCGCAGGACGCCGACCCGGTGGCTCAGCCGGAGGACTTCCTCGAGTTCGGCGGAGATGTAGAGGACCGCCGTGCCTTCGGCGGCGAGGCGTGTCACCAGTCTCTGGATCTCTGTCTTCGCGCCGATGTCGATGCCCCGGGTGGGTTCGTCCAGGATCAGCAGCTCGGGATCGGTGAGCAGCCACCGGGCGAGGAGCACCTTCTGCTGATTGCCTCCGCTGAGGTTGCGGACCTGTGCCTCGGGGGCGGCCGGGCGGATGTCGAGGACTTCGATCCAGCGGGCGGCGATCTCGTCCTGCCGGGCGCGGGAGAGGGGTCTGGTCCAACCACGTGCGGCCTGCAGGGCGAGCACGATGTTCTCGCGGACGGTGAGTTCGCCGATCAGGCCCTCCGCCTTGCGGTTCTCCGAGCAGAAGGCGATCTTGTGGCCGATCGCGGTGCGCGGGGAGCGCAGGACGGTGCGGTCGCCGTCGATCCGCAGCTCGCCCTCGTCGGCGTGGTCGGCGCCGAAGAGCAGCCGGGCCGCCTCCGTGCGTCCGGAGCCGAGGAGCCCGGCGAGGCCGATGACCTCCCCGCGGTGGATGTCGAGGTCGTACGGCTGGATGGACCCGGCCCTGGCGAGTCCGCGGGCGCTCAGGAAAGGGCGGTCCGCGGCGTCGGGAGTGGTGACGGCGTCAGTGTGGGACGTGTCGGCCAGTTCGTCGAGGGTGCGCAGTTCGCTGCCGACCATGCGGTGGACGAGGGTGACGGGCGTCAGCTCGTCGATCCGGTACTCGCCTTCGAGGCGGCCGTTACGCAGGACGGTCACCCGGTCGCACAGGTCGAAGACCTGGTCCAGGAAGTGGGTCACGAAGAGAATCGCGACGCCCCGGTCGCGGAGTCGGCGCACCAGCGTGAACAGCTGGGCGACCTCGTCCCGGTCGAGGCTGGAGGTGGGTTCGTCGAGGACGAGCACCTTCGCCTTGACGTCGACGGCGCGGACGATCGCGACGAGTTGCTGGACGGCGATGGAGTGCGCGTTCAGCGGCATGCGGACGTCGAGGTCGAGTTCCAGCTCGGTGATGAGCCGCTCCGCGCGCTGGTGGAGGGCCGACCAGTGGACGAGTCCCAGGCGCCGGGGCTCACGGCCGATGAGGATGTTCTCGGCGACGGAGAGGTTGGGGCACAGGTTCACCTCCTGGTAGACCGTGCTGATGCCGGCGTGCTGGGCTTCCAGAGGTTCGGTGAACCGTTGGAGGCCGCCGTCGACGGAGACGGTTCCCGCGTCAGGTGGGTGGACCCCGGTGAGCACCTTGATGAGGGTGGACTTGCCGGCGCCGTTCTCGCCCATCAACGCGTGGACCTCGCCGGGGAAGAGGCGCAGGTCCACGCCGTCGAGGGCGAGGACGCCGGGGAAGGCCTTGCGGATGCCACGGGCTTCCAGGACGGGCCGGTCGGCGCGGGTGGGTGTGCGGGGGGTGGGTGGGGCTGCCATCCGCCCTCCTCTCCTGAGGGGTCCGGGGCGGCGGGAGGGCCGCCCCCGGTCCGTGCGGGCGGTGGATCAGTACTGGCGGCTGGGCAGGGCGGCGGCGGCCTGGTCCTGCGTGAAGACGCCCTCCTTCGTCTCGACCCGGCGCGGGACGTCCTCGCCCGCCGCGACCTTCTTGGCGAGTTCCATCAGCTGGTCGCCGAGGAGCGGGTTGCACTCGACCACGACGTTGATCTTCTTCTGTTCCATGGCGACGAAGGCGTCCTTGATGCCGTCGACAGAGATCACCTTGATGTCGGTGCCCGGCTTCTTGCCCGCCTCCTCGATGGCCTGGATGGCACCCAGGGCCATGTCGTCGTTGTGGGCGTACAGGACGTCGATGTCCTCGTGGGACTTGAGGAAGGCCTGCATGACCTCCTTGCCCTTGGCGCGGGTGAAGTCACCCGTCTGGGAGGCGACGACCTTGAACTTGGGGTCGCCCTTGACGGCCTCGGCGAAGCCCGCCTTGCGGTCGTTGGCGGGGGCGGAGCCGGTGGTGCCCTGGAGCTCGACGACGTTGATCGGCTCGGAGGTTCCCTCGTACTCCTTCACGAGCCACTTGCCGGCCTCCTCCCCCTCCTTGACGAAGTCGGAGCCGAGGAAGGTCCGGTAGAGGGAGGTGTCCTGCGAGTCGACCGCGCGGTCGGTGAGGATCACCGGGATGCCGGCGTTCTTGGCCTCCTTCAGGACGGTGTCCCAGCCGGACTCCACCACCGGCGAGAAGGCGATGACGTCGACCTTCTGCTGGATGAAGGTGCGGATCGCCTTGATCTGGTTCTCCTGCTTCTGCTGCGCGTCGGAGAACTTCAGCTCGATGCCCGCCTTCTCGGCCGCGTCGCGCACGGACTTGGTGTTGGCGGTGCGCCAGCCGCTCTCGGCGCCCACCTGCGCGAACCCGAGCACCAGCTTGCCGTCGGAGGAACCCTTGCCGGCGCCGCCGGTGGTTCCGGTCGTCGCAGGCTCGGTGGTGCAGGCGGTCAACACACTGCCGGCCAGGGCGGCGGCGGCGATGATGCGGAGGGCTCTGTGGGCCATGTCGTGGTTCCTCTCGGGACGTGCGTCGTACCAGCCGGAGCCCTGAGATGGACGGGCCCGGTGAAGGTGTGGCTGCGCAGGGGTGGTTGAACCGGCGGCGGCGGGGTGCAAGGTCTGCTCCCGACGACTGGTGAGCCGGTCGACGCCAGTCATTGTGAGCGCTAACAGAGTTGTAACTCAAGAGTTTGCACGGCCGTTACTTGATTTCGATGCGAGGGAGCGCGATGACGGCGAACAGTACGGCAGCCATCTTGTGAGCGTTAACACTGATCGTCTAGGTACGGCTCCGGGCAAACCCCTCCGGAGTGCAGCCCGTTGACACGACCCACCCCCCTTCGTAGGGTCGCGGCACAATTTCGAACAGTGCCCGAAATTTCGAACAGCTGGAGTGTCCCCATGTGTTCCACTCGGTCGATCTCCCAGGGCACCTTCCTGTGAGCCCCCGGAAGCAGGCGGTCGCCCTCGACGCTCCGGAGACGTACCGCCTCGTGGAGCACACACCTCGACGGCCGGGGCCCGGCGAAGCCCGGGTGGACGTCCACGCCGTCGGGGTCTGCGGCAGCGACCTCGACTTCTACCTGGGCCGCCGTCCTGCTCCGTACGCCCGCTATCCAGTCACCCCCGGCCACGAGTGGTCCGGCACCGTCACCGCCGTGGGAGAGGGTGTGTCCGCCTCCCTGATCGGCCGCAAGGTCGTGGGAGAAGGGATCCGGAACTGCGAGACCTGCGCACCCTGCCGCGCCGGAGAGACCAACCTGTGCGCCGCCGGCTACGAGGAGACGGGGTTCACCCTCCCCGGCGCGATGGCTCCCACCCTCGTCCTCCCCGCCCGCCTGCTGCACACACTGCCGCCGGACGCCGACCTGACGGCCGCCGCGCTCCTCGAGCCCGCCGCCTGTGCGGCCGCCGCCGTCCTGAAGGCGTGCCCGCTGCCCGGTTCACGAGCGGCCGTCATCGGCTCCGGCACCCTCGGCCTGCTCGCCGCACAGCTCCTCGGCGCCTTCTCCCCGATCGAGCTGACGGTCGTCGGCACGAGCCCCGACCGAGCCGATCTGTCCCACCGCTTCGGAGCCACCGGCTACCGCACGTGGGACCGTGCCTCCGGTCTCTCGGACTTCGACCTGGTGATCGACGCCGTGGGCGGTACGTCGACCGCCAGCGCCGCGACGTCCCTGCTGCGGCCGGGAGGACACCTGGTCCTGACGGGTATCCCGGCCCAGGGGGCGGAGGGACTCGATCCCGCCCGGGTCGTCGCTCGGCAACTGTCCGTCGGAACGGCCTTCGGAGCCTCCTCCGGCGCCTGGTCCTACGCCGTGAGCGCCTTCTCCACGGCACGCCTGACGCCGCTCGAACTCGTCACGCACCAGCTGGGCATCGCCGAGTTCGAGCGGGCCATGGCACTCACGGGGAGCGGAGATCCTCGCGTGGGGAAGGTCCTGCTCCACCCCCAGAGCTCCTGACGAGCGCGCGCCCCCGAAGAGCGGCCCCGCGCGCGGAGCTCACATCGCCGGGATCGCATGCCTGGCGATGGCCCTCGCGTACCAGCGGGCGCTGCGCTTCGGGGTGCGCGGCTGGTTGGTGTGGTCGACGTGGACGGCGCCTACCAGTGCCGAGCACAGCGCGGCGACGGCGCGGCCGCCGGTCCCGGACGACGGCCCGTCAGGCGCTGGCGCGGGTGACCAGATGCGTGGGAAGGATCAGCGGGGTGGGTTTCTGCCCCTTGATGAGCGCGACGAGCATGCGCGCCATCTCACGGCCGAGAGCTTCTATGGGCTGGTGCACCGTGGTCAGCGGCGGCTCGGCGATCCGGGCCACGGCCAGGTCGTCGAAGCCGATCACGGCGACGTCGGCGGGGACACGGCGGCCGGCGGCGCGCAGCGTGCGCAAGGCTCCGGCCCCCATGTTGTCGCTGGCGGCGAACACTCCGTCCAGGTCCGGATGGCGCGCCAGCAGCGCCGCCATGGCGACCGCTCCGCTCGGCTCGGTGAAGTCACCGGCTGCCGGTGGGTACGGTTCGAGGCCCGCCGCCAGCATGGCGTCCTGGTAGCCGCGGTGGCGAGTGCGTCCCGCCTCGGTGTCCGGCCGCCCGCAGATCGTCGCGATCCTGGTCCGGCCGAGCGAGATCAGGTACTCGGTCGCCGCGCGCGCTCCTCCGAGGTTGTCGACGTCCACGTACCACCGCGGGTCCAGACCGACCGGCCGGCCGCCGAACACCACGGGAAGCTCCGCCTCCTCCGCCATGCGGGCCAGCGGATCGTCCTCGCGCAGCGCCATCAGCATCACACCGTCGGCCCCCTTCGACCGGAGAAGCTGCTCCACCCGCCGACGCCCCCGGTCGGAGGCGGTCAGACACAGCATCAGGTGCAGGTCGGCGTCTTCCAGCGCGGCCGAGGCACCCACGATCACCTGGGCGAAGAAGGGGTCCGCGAAGATCGACGGGTCCTCTCCCGAGACGACCAGGGCGGCCGCACCGGTCTGACGGGTGGCCAGCGCCCGGGCGGTGGGATTCGGTACGTATCCCAGTTGATGTACGGCCCGTTCGACGGCTTCCCGTTTGGCGCGACTGACGTGCGGGGCGTTGTTGAGCACACGCGAGGCCACCGACCGCGACACTCCGGCCAGTCCGGCCACCTCGTCGAGGGTCGACTGCCGGTGCGGCACGCCTTGCGCCATGAGCTGCCTTCCTGATCCCTGTCCGAACACTGGAAGACTGGAAGCGCTACCAGTTTCAGGACTGTAAACCCTTTCCCTCATCCCGTGAAGTGCTGATTGAGCAACGGCACTTGACAGTCCGGATCGGAGCGCCACACGATACGGCCACACCCCGGCCCCACAAATTGCCGACTGGGACCGCTTCCGGTGGGAGCGCTCCCGCGGCGTCTTGCGTGGCCGGAGTGTGCTGCCGCCCCCGCCCGTGCGCCACCGCACGGGGCACCTCGTGCCACCGTATTTCCCCACTGCGTCTCCCGCTCGGGACGAGACCGGGCGACGCATCCGCCGTCAGGAAACCGAGGTACCGTCATGCGCCGCAGAGTCCGCGTCCTCGTCGCAGCCCTCTCCGCACTGCCGCTGGCGCTCGCCGTCGCCCCGTCCGCCCACGCGGCGGATCCCACCGGCATGACAAGCGGGTTCTACGTGGATCCCGATTCCAGCGCGAAGAAGTGGGTCGCCGCCAACTCCGGTGACGGCCGGGCCCCCGCGGTCAACGCGTCCCTCGCCAACACACCCATGGCCCGCTGGTTCGGCTCGTGGAGCGGCACCATCGGCACTGCCGCGGGCGCGTACGTCGGAGCGGCGGACTACCACGACAAGCTGCCCGTCATGGTCGCCTACAACATCTACCACCGCGACTACTGCGGCGGGCACTCCGGAGGCGGCGCCTCGTCCCCTTCCGCGTACGCGAGCTGGATCGCCCAGTTCGCCGGCGGGATCGCCGGCCGCCCGGCCGTCGTCGTCCTCGAACCGGACTCCCTCGCGGACTACGGCTGCATGAACCAGACCCAGATCCGCGAGCGCCAGGGCATGATCAGCGGCGCCCTCGCCGAGTTCGGCCGCCAGGCCCCCAACACCTGGGTCTACCTCGACGCCGGGAACCCGGGGTGGGTGAGCGCGGCGACGATGGCCCAGCGCCTCCACGAAGCCGGGCTCCCGCGGGCACACGGCTTCTCCCTCAACATCTCGAACTACTACACCACCGCCCAGAACACCGCCTACGGCAACGCCGTCAACGGTGAACTCGCCGCCCGCTACGGCTACACCAAGCCGTTCGTCGTCGACACCAGCCGCAACGGCAACGGCTCCAACGGCGAGTGGTGCAACGCGGCCGGCCGCCGCATCGGCACGCCCACCCAGCTGGGCGGCGGCGCCGAGATGCTGCTGTGGATCAAGGCCCCGGGCGAGTCCGACGGCAACTGCGGCGTCGGGACCGGCTCCACGGCCGGCCAGTTCCTCCCCGAGGTCGCCTACAAGATGATCTACGGCTACTGACGGCCGACTCCTGTGGCCCGCCGCCCCTCGGCGGGCCACAGGAACACGATCGGCACACCAAAGGCCCGCTCCCCCTCCCTCCCATCCCTCCGACCAGGAGTCCCCATGAAGCCACGCAGCCTGCGGCGGCGCGCGACCGCCGCCCTCGCGGCACTCGCGGCCTGTGCCGCTCTCACCGCGACGCAGGGGCAGGCGCAGGCCGCACCCGCCGCCGACCCGCTCACCGCGACCACGAAGTTCTACGTGGACCCGCACAGCAAGGCCGCCAGGCAGGCGATCACCGACCTCGGGAACGGCGACTTCACGAACGCGGTGAACATGGCCAAGCTCGCGAGCTGGCCGCAGGCCGAATGGTTCACCGAGGGCACGCCCGACGAGGTCCGGGCCAAGGTGAGAACCCTCGTCCGCGAGGCCCGCGTGGTGAACCGGACCCCCGTCCTGGTCGCGTACAACGTCCCGGGCCGCGACTGCTCGCAGTACTCCAGCGGCGGCGCCGCGTCGTCCGCCGCCTACCGGCGGTGGATCGACGCCTTCGCCGCCGGCATCGGCGACGGCAAGGCCGTCGTCGTGGTCGAACCCGACGGTCTGGCACTCCTCCCGAGCGACTGCGGACCCGCCGTGGACCCGACCGGCGAGCTCACGGCGACCCGCGTCGCCGATCTCGCGTACGCCGTCAGGACCATCAAGGCCAAGAGCCGCACCGCGGTCTACCTCGACGCGGGCAACGTCCTGTGGCGGCCCGTCGGCGACATGGCGCGGCGGCTGCTCGACGCCGGCGTCCGGGACAGCGACGGCTTCGCCCTCAACGTGTCCAACACCCACCCCACCGATCACAACGCGCGCTACGGCGCCTGGATCGCCAAGTGCATGTGGTACGCCACCGAAGGGCCCGAGTGGGCCCGCGGCCACACCGACTGGTGCGCCACGCAGTACTACTCGCCCGCCGCGCCCAACGACGGAACCCCGGGCGGCACTGTCGACTCCGCCGACCCCGCCACCTGGCGCTGGACCGATGCCTGGTTCGACCAGAGCGTGGGCACCCCGCCGGTCGACGCGCTGCACCACTTCGTCATCGACACCAGCCGCAACGGTCTGGGCGCCTGGACCCCGGAGCCCGGCAAGTACACCGGCGACCCGGAGATCTGGTGCAACGCGCCCGGCCGCGGCCTCGGCCCGCGCCCGACCGCCGACACGGGCGTCCCGCTCGTCGACGCCTACCTGTGGATCAAGATCCCCGGCGAGTCCGACGGCAGCTGTACGCGCAACACCGGCGGCACGATCGACCCCGAGTACGGCATCGTCGACCCGCCGGCCGGCACCTGGTGGCCCGCCCAGGCCCACACGCTGGCCCGTAACGCGGCACCGCGGCTGACCTTCAACCGCTGAGACCGGCTCCCTCCGCCGTCGAAACCGTTGACGGCGGCGGCGGGGCGTCACTAGCCTCCGATCCAGTCCCCCGACCTCTCGACCTCCGTTCCGTGCGGCGCAATATGGGAGCGCTCCCATATCATGCCGTCCACCGACTCCGCTGCGTCCTCCCGGCACCCCACGACATCCCGAAGGAGCCGCACATGCCCCCCACCACCACCTCGTTAATCCGCAACCCCTCACGCCTCTCCACCGCGCTCCTCACGGGCGCGCTCCTGGTCGGCGGGCTCGCGTCCGCACCGGCCGTGGCGGGCGCGTCCGCCACGGCGGCGGCGACCACCGCCGTACGCGTCAACCAGGTCGGCTACCTGCCCGACGGACCGAAGCGCGCCACCATCGTCACGACGTCGGCACAGGCACTCGGCTGGCAGTTGCGGAACGCCTCCGGGGCGGTGGTCGCCTCGGGTTCGACCGTCGCGCGCGGCGCGGACGCCCCCTCCGGGCAGTCCGTCCAGGTCGCGGACTTCTCCTCGCACCGCGAGGCGGGCACCGGATACGTCGTGACCGTGGACGGCAGCAGCAGCGTTCCCTTCGACATCCGCGCGAACCTCTACGACACGTTGCGTTCCGACGCGATGGCGTTCTTCCACCACCAGCGCAGCGGCATCGCGATCGACGCCTCCCTGGTGGGTTCCGCCTACGCGCGCCCGGCCGCACACCTCGACGTCGCTCCCAACAAGGGCGACACGTCCGTCCCCTGTCAGGCCACGGTGTGCGACTACACCCAGGACGTCAGGGGGGGTTGGTACGACGCCGGCGACCACGGCAAGTACGTGGTCAACGGCGGCATCTCCACCTGGCTGGTCGTCAACTCCTTCGAGCGGGCGGATCGGGCGGGCGGGGAAGCGGCGCTGGGCGACTCCACCCTGCGGGTCCCCGAGCGTGGCAACGGCATACCCGACGTCCTCGACGAGGCGCGGTGGGAGCTCGACTTCCTCATGCGGATGCAGGTGCCCGACGGCAAGCCGTCCGCGGGCATGGCGTTCCACAAGATCCATGACGTGGCCTGGACGGGCATGCCCCTGCGCCCCGACCAGGACGCCCAGCCCCGCGAGCTGCACCGCCCGTCCACCGCGGCCACCCTCAACCTCGCCGCGGCCGCCGCGCAGTGCGCCCGGGTCTTCCGGCCGTACGACTCCGCCTATGCCGACCGCTGCATGTCCGCCGCTCGCCGGGCCTGGAGTGCCGCGAAGGCCAACCCGGCGGTGTACGCGCCGGCTTCCGACAGCACGGGCGGCGGCGCCTACGAGGACGCGCGGGTCACCGACGAGTTCTACTGGGCCGCCTCCGAGCTGTACGCGGCGACCGGCGAGAGCGCCTACCGGGACGCGGTCACGTCCTCACCCTGGCACACCTCCGCCGATGCCTTCAGCCCGTACGGCTTCGGCTGGGCGGACACCGCCGCGCTCGGCCGGCTCGTCCTGGCCACGGTCCCCAACGGACTGCCGGCGTCCGACCTGGCCCGGGTCCGTGCGTCGGTGACGGCGGCAGCCGACGGCTACCTGTCCAGGATGGCCGCCCAGGGTTACGCGGTACCCGTACCCGCCGACGGCTACTTCTGGGGGTCGAACGGCGAGGTCGCCAACGACGCCGTCGTCATGGCCGTCGCCGGGGAGCTGACGGGCGACGGCCGCTACCGCGCCGGCGCCCTGGAGACCATGGACTACCTGCTCGGCCGCAACGCCCTGGGCCTGTCCTACGTCACCGGCTACGGCGAGACGTCCTCGCAGAACCAGCACCACCGCTTCTGGGCCCACCAGTTGGATGCCTCGCTGCCGCACCCTCCGGCCGGTTCGCTCGCCGGCGGTCCCAACAGCGGTCTCCAGGACCCGGTGGCGCTGGCGAAGCTGACCGGCTGCGCCCCCGCGGCCTGCTACATCGACCACATCGACTCGTACTCGACCAACGAGGTGGCGGTCAACTGGAACGCCCCGCTGGCCTGGCTCGCCGCCTACGCCGCCGAGCGGACCTCCGCCGGCGGCGAACCGCCCACCGCCGCCTGCGCGGTGACGTACACGCTGAGCAACGTCTGGAGCACCGGCTTCACCGCGAACATCACCGTCAAGAACACAGGCCCCACGGCCGTGGACGGCTGGCAGCTGGCCTGGACCCACCCTGCCGGCCAGAGTGTCACGAGCTCGTGGAACGCCACCGTCACCCAGAGCGGCACCGCCGTCAGTGCCCGCAACGCGGACTGGAACCGGACGATCGCCCCCGGCGCGACGGTGAGTTTCGGAGTCCAGGGGACCCACACGGGCTCAACCCCCTCCCCCACGGCCTTCACACTCAACGCAGGCACCTGCGCCTGACCCCGGTGCCGCTCAGCCCCAACGGTGGACCGACACGATCGGCCTCATCCTCGCCGTGACCGTCGTCGAGCACGGAGCCACCCTCGGAATCGATGTCGAAGTCGTCGACAGAAACCCTGAAACCCGCGGACTTCGGGTCGCGAACTGCTGAACCGGGCCTTGTCCCGGCCTTGGGCGCACACGCGCCCGTCGGCGCTCAAGTGGCTCTTTAGCGGGCGGTCCCACTGTGGGGAGGGCAGCAACGCCCCCGCCCGCTTCCGCCGATCTGGAGACCCAAGGTGATCACCGACGTCGACCTCACCCGTCGCCTCCTGCCCGGTGACGGGCCGGGAGAGTTCTTCCTGCCGCCGCTGCCGCGGCTGCTGCCCGCGGGCTACCACCCCGACGCCGCCCGCATCGAGATCGCCTCCAACGGCTGGGTGCGGCGGATGCTGGCGGACTGCTTCGACTCCGAGGAGTCGCTGCTGTTCTTCCTGCGTCAGCGCAACGGGATCTACGGGCCGCTGACGGTGCCGTACGCCGAGGCGGGCAGGGCCCAGAACATCGCCGACTGGTACCAGTTCGTCACGGTGATCGACAGCTTCGTATCCGACGAGGCGGCACTGGGCGCCGACCACGCGGCGGCCGCCGAGACCTTCGCCGCCGTCGTCGCCGACCTGCGCGAGGGCGGGGTCGGTGGCCCCGCCGCGAGCCCGTACGGCCGCGCCGCCCAGGACCTGTGGCGGCGTATCGCGGCCGGGATGAGCGCACGGCAGGTCGATCGGCTCGTCGCGGCCCTCGAGGCGTTCCTGCGCGGGTGCGCGGAGGAGATCCGCAGCAAACTCGACAAGCAGGTTCCGCAGTTCGAGGCGTGCATGCGGGTGCGGGTCGACAGCTTCGGGTGCGAGTTCCTGGAACTGCTCACCGAGTACGCGGCCGAGGTCGACATGAGCCGGGCCGCCGCAGAGGGCCTGTTCGACGAGGTCCACCACCACGGCATGCGGCAGCTGATCCTCGTCAACGACCTGCTCTCGTGGCGCAAGGAGTACGCCCAGCGGGACACCATGACGACCGTCCGCGTGCTGTGCGAGGTCGAAGGGCTTGAGCTGCAGGACGCCGTCGACCGGCTGTGCGCCCTCGTGGAGCACCACGAACGCGCCTACATCGCGGCACGCGACGCGGTGCTGGCCGGCCCCCACGGGCATGAGGAGGACGTCCGCGCCTATCTGTCGGGGCTCGACCATCTGATCGGCGGAAGCCAGGAGTTCGAGTATCTGACGCCGCGCTACTTCGGCGACGGCTCGGTGTGGGACGGCTCGACTTCCGGCTGGATCAGTCTCACCGCGTCGGTGGCCCGCTTCCGTGACGCACCCGCTCCCGCGCCGAGCGCCCGACCCACCCGACCGCTGGTTTGAGGAGCGCCGTGACCACCGTCTCGCCACCGCCCCGCACGATGTCCTACGCGCTCGCGCCCGGGGCCCTGCCCCTGCTCGGCCACGCCGTACCGCTGGCCCGCCGACCGCTGGAGTTCCTGACCGGGTTGCCCCGGTACGGGGATCTGGTGGAGGTCCGGCTGGGGCGCCGCCCCGCCGTCATGGTCTGCCACCCCGAGTTGATCAAGCGTGTGCTGCTGGAGCCGCGGACCTTCGACAAGGGCGGGCCGCTGTTCGAGAAGGCCGAGCAACTCGTCGGCAGCGGGCTGTTCGCGGCGACCTGGGAGCCGCACCGCAGACAGCGGCGGATGATGCAGCCGGGCTTCCACAAGTCGCGGATGCCCGGGTACGTGGCGGTGATGCGGGAAGAGATCGCGGCGCTGCTCGACGGCTGGGCCGACGGCCAGGAACGCGACGTACGCGACGAGATGCACACGGTGACGCTCCGCATCGCCTCGCGCACCATGTTCACCAACCCGATGAGCGGGCGCGCCGCGGCCGAGGTGCAGGAGTGCATGCCGATCATCAACCGCGGCGTCTACAAGCGGATGGTCGCGCCGACCGCGCTGCTGGAGAAGCTGCCCACCCGGGAGAACCGCGAGTTCCAGCTCGCGCACGAGCGGATGGAGCAGGTCGTCGACGAGACGATCGAGCAGTACCGCAGTGCGGGCGTCGACCACGGCGACCTGATGTCGATCCTGATCGGCGCGGTCGACGAGGGATCCGGGCAGAACATGTCCGAGACGGAGATCCACAAGCAGGTCATGACGCTGCTGGCCGGCGGCATGGAGACGACGGCGAACGCGATCTGCTCGGCCCTGCACCTGATCACCGAGCACCCCGAGGTCGAACGGCGGCTGTGCGCGGAGCTCGACGAGGTCCTGGCCGGCAGGCCTCCGGTGTTCGAGGACCTCCCCCGCCTGCCGTATCTGTACCGGGTGCTGTACGAGACCCTGCGGATCCGTCCGCCGGTGTGGCTGCTGACCCGGATGACCACGTGCGACACCGAGCTGGGCGGCCACCGCATCGGCCGGGACACCATCGTGTTGCTCAGCCCCTATCTCCTGCACCACAACCCGGACCTGTTCGCGCGGCCCGAGACGTTCGACCCGGACCGGTGGCTGCCGGAGCGCGTCGACGACATCACCGAAGCCGCCATGCAGCCCTTCATCATGGGCAACCGCAAGTGCATCGGCGACAAGTTCGCGCTGAACGAGGCGATGATCGTCATCGCGACGATCCTGTCGGGCTGGTCGCTGCGGATGATCCCGGACGCCAAGCGGGTCTCGCTGCCCGAGGCGACGCTCGGCCCCGGCCCGATGCCGATGGTGCTGCACCGCCGCGCCGCCGCGCATCACACCCCGGCGCCCTCGGCCCGACCGGGCGAATGCCCCTACCAAGGCGGGCGTTCATGACCTGGGACGCTGCGGCACCGGCCGAGGCCCCGCACGGGCTGCCGGTCGTAGGCCATGCCGTGCAGTTGTGGCGGCGCCCGCTGCCCTTCCTGCGTGAGCTGTACGGGCGCGGTGACCTCGTGACGCTGCGCCTGGGCCGCCACCGCGCCTATCTGGCGTGCGGCATCGACGCGGTGCGCACCGTTCTGCACGGTCCGCGGACGTTCGACAAGGGCGGCCCGCTGTTCGAGAAGGCCCGGCTGCTGGTGGGTGACGGTCTGGTCAGTTCGGACTTCGCCACGCACCGCAGGCAACGCCTGTTGATGCAGCCCGCGTTCGGCGCCTCGCGGCTTCCCGGCTACACCGGGCTGATGGCCGAGCAGATCGACACGACGCTGAACCGGTGGCAGCACGGCCGGACACTGGACGTGGGCCGGGAGATGCACACGCTGGCCCTGGAGGTCGCGGCACGGACGTTGTTCGGTGCCCAGCTGGGCGAGCGGGCCGTCACCGAGGTCGTCGCGTGCATGCCGCTGGTCATGCGGGGCGTCTACCGGCGCATGCTCGTCCCGGCCGACTGGGTGCACCGCCTGCCGCTGCCCGCCAACCGGCGCTTCGACCAGGCCCGGGCCACGATGCACCGCGTCATCGCCGACACCGTCCGCTCCTACCGCGACGCCGGGAAGGACCACGGCGACGTCCTGTCGATCCTGGTGAGCTCCCGCGACGAGCACGGTACGTCACTGAGCGACGCCGAGATCCACGACCAGGTCATGACGCTGCTCATCGGGGCGACCGAGCCGCCGGGCTCCGCGCTGACCTGGGTGTTCCAGCTGCTGTCGGAGCATCCCGAGGCCGAGCGCGCCCTGCAGGCCGAGGCCGACGACGTGCTGCGCGGCAGGCCGGCCCGCGCCCTGAGCGCGGCGGACCTGGCGCGCCTGGAGCACACGCGGCACATCGTGCTCGAGGCACTGCGGCTCTACCCGCCGGCGTGGCTGCTCAGCCGCGTCGCCACCAAGGACACCGACCTTCTGGGCCATCCGGTGCCCAAGGGCGCCACGGTGCTGTTCAGCCCGTACCAACTCCACCATGACCAGGACGTGTTCCCGCATCCGACGCGCTTCGACCCGGGCCGCTGGCGCTCCCCCTCCCCCGCCGCTCGCGCCGCACTGCTGCCCTTCGGGGCCGGCAACCGCAAGTGCATCGGCGACGAAGTGGCCCTGACGGAACTGTCCCTCGCGGTCGCAGCCGTGGCGTCCCGGTTCAGGCTGCGGGCCGTTCCCGGTACGACGGCACGGCCCCTGGTCCGTGCTTCGCTCGGTGCCGAGCACGTTGTGCTGAGAGTCGAAGCACGTACGCCCCGCGGCGCGGCCACCGGCGGCGCGTCGGTCGGGTCCCGGGCGGTGGCGTCATGACCCAGGCGACACTGCCGGCCGTTCTCGTGGACGCCCCCCTGCGCCCGCCCGTCGAGGGCATGCGGCCCACCGCGGCGTACGGTGTGCTGGCCGGGCGGCTGGGAGCCGCCACCGTGCACGCGGACCTGCGGGCCTGCCTGGAAGGCATCGACAACGTCGTCCGCGCCGCGCCGCTGGTCATCCCGCCGGCCATGGCCGACGTCTTCTCGGGCGGCAAACGGCTGCGTCCGCTCCTGGTTCTGGCCGGCGCGCACGCCGCCGGCCCGCCGTCGGCGAGCACGCGCGGCCGCGCCGTGAGCGGTGCCCGCGCCGTGGAACTGCTGCATCTGGCAAGTCTCGTCCACGACGACATCATGGACGAGGCGGTGACCCGGCACGGGGTCGCGACCATCAGCGCACGGGCCGGCAACAGCCGCGCCCTGCTCGCCGGCGACTACCTCATCGGCCACGCGCACACCGCCGCTTCCGCCCTCGGCGCCGAGGCCGGAGCCCTCCTGGGCCACACCCTGGTGCGGCTGTGCGAGGGCCAGGCCGAGGAGGCCTCCACGCTCTTCGACGCCGACCGCGGTGAACAGTCGTACTTCAGGGCGATCGGCGGGAAGACCGGTGCCCTGATCGACGCGGCGTGCCGCACGGGCGCGCTCGCCGCAGGCCTGGACGCCACCACGACCCGGGCCCTGGGACGCTTCGGCCACCATCTCGGCGTGGGGTTCCAACTCCTCGACGACCTGCTTGACCTGACAGCGAGCCACGCCTCCACGGGCAAGCCGGTGGGGCACGACATCGCCAACGGCGTCTACACCTACCCCACACTCTGGGCGCTGCGCCGTGACCCCGGGCTGCGGCGGCTACTGGAGGAACTCGCCCGGTGCGAAGGGCCCCGCACCGGGCCGGCCGGCGAGGCGGCACACCGGGTCCGTGCCTCGGGTGCGCTCACCGCGACCCGGCTGGCGATCGCCCGTCGGCGTGAACGCTGCCTGGGAATCCTGGACGAGGCGGTCGACGGCATCGGCCCCGACGGCGTCGGCCTGCTGGCCGACCTCGCCATCGCCGTCCTGAGCCACCGCGACGGATGACCGCAGAACGGGGGGCGGTGAGGGTCCGAGACCCCACCGCCTCCACCGTTGTTCCCGCTCTTGCTTCTCTCGCCGTCTCCACATGCCGATGCCGGCCTGCCGCGCCGGACCCACGCAGGTATGGACGAAGGACTCCTCCCGTGCCTGGACGCCCAGCATTACCGGTCCCCGGCGCCAGGTCAGGCACTCTCGCCGGTCTCGTCGACCTCGACGTACGTGACGATCAGGATGCTCCCGAGCGCGGTCGCGTAGAAGATCACGCGGATGCCATCGTGCTGGTAGTCCCGCAGCGCCGACGCGGTGGCGTGCTGCTTCACGTCGGCCGGGGCCTCGGCGATCACACCCAGCGCGGCGTCGAGGCGGGCGGACTGGTCGACCGTCAGAACAGCGGCTTGGGTTTCGGCCGGCTCGATGAACACGATCCTCGGGCGCCGGCCGCGCGGGTGCTCAGGCAACTTCGAAGGCCTCGCAACTCCGCTCGGGCAGGCCCTTCTCGGCCCGATTGTCGTCCCAGTCGCGGCACCGGTTGAGGTCGATGCCCTCCGAGGCCAGGCTTTCAGGGAACTCTGCGCGCGCGGCTTCGCGGTGCTCACGCTGCTCGGCCTGGTCGAAGACGACGTGGGCCATCGGATCCTCCGGCGGTCGGGTATGAAGCCGAGGCTAGCGCAGCACGCCTGCCCCTGGGGTCGGGTCAGACAATGGAGGGTTCCTCGTTGTCCTGGGTGCGGTCGGCGATCCAGACAGGCAGTAGGCCGAACGCTGCCGGGCCACGAGCCGGCCCACGACTTGGCGCCCGATAGGAAGCCTGTCGCCAGCCACAAACGGTGGTGATCTCACCGTCTCTGAACAAGCTCAACTGCCGCCCGCCCGCGCGCACGGCGGCCGCCGCAGCGTCAACGCTGCCGTCGAGCCCGGCAACGGCCCCGAGCACCGATCATGATCGATCTCTGCGCCAGCCACTGTCCGTCATCGTGCTGGCCGTGGGCCGCCGCCTGGCCGGCACGTTCACCCGGTCAGCCGGACTGCGCGGTCGCCCCAGGAGGCCGGGGCAGCCCCCTGACGATGCCGGTTCCCGTGGGAGCTGGGGTCGGCGGACGCTCGCTCAGCGGGCGTCGAACCGGTCATTCAGGTACCGCAGGAACCGGCGCCGGGCTCCTCCCTCGTCCAGGTCGCTCAGGGACCGGGAGTGGGGTCGGTGCTGGAGATCTCCTAGCGGCCGGCCAGGGCACCCGTGCCCGGGGTGCTGAGGCCGGTCAGCTGCTCATCCAGACGCCGGCCGTCGTCTCTTCCCGTCCTTCAACCGGTCCACCCGGATCTGCACCCGACGGTCCTGGCGACCGGCCGGCGCGGCGTCACCTCCACCACCGACCTGCTCAATCGGAACCATCCGGGAGTTCCTCGACTGGTGCGACAACACCTACATCGAGCCGACGGCCGAGTAGCCGTCCGGCCCACTGCGGGTGCGCCAAGAAGAGGCCGGTCGCGTAGCGCACCGGCCGGTGTGCCGCTGTCCGGCGTTCGGGACGGACCGTCCCGCATCGCGTGAGCACCGCGGGGTTCGGTGGATACTGGCGTCCGATGACCACCGACCGCGCGACCACTCGGCCTCGACAGCACCATGCCGGTGAGCACCGAGGCCGAACCGGTCGGTGAGCGTACGGGCGAGTCGACGAAGGCGCCTGCGCGTGAAGTGATCCAGGTTCTGTCGACAAGCACCAGCCGCCCGTTCGGGAGCGGGGACGGCCATTAGGCTGGGGGCGTGTCGGTTCTCTCCGATTTCGCTGCCCTCCTGCCCGCCCCGGGCGTGCTCCGGGAACGCCTCCGTGTCCTCGTCGCCCTGGAAGCGGCCTTCGGGTCCCGGTGGGCGCGTTATGCGTTCGACGGTGTCGACGAGTCAGGGTTCGAGCGATTCCGGTTCGAAAACGGCGGTGGGGACGATTACCACGTCTTCCTCGGCCCGTCGTCGGTCTTCCTGCGCGCCTTCGACCACGAGTCGCCGATGAGGCCGTCATGGGCGGCGCGGCCTTCGACCGGGCGCTTGTCGAACGCCTCGCCTCCAAGACCGTCTGGGAACCCGTCGAGGAACTCCTCAGCAGACTGGACGCCCCGGCATCCTGACCAGGACGCGTATCGAGTCGTGATCAACGGGTTGTCCAGGTGAGGTCTTTGATCCAGATCATCGAAGCGGGCACGAGTCGTGCACGAACCAGTCACTGGCATACGCGGCAGGGGGCTGTCGGCGGCCCGTGAGGCGTTGGTCGTCGACGGTCCCCGCACACGTCTTCGCCGTTGAGCGGCGCCGACTGCGCGCCCTCGAAGGCACCGCTCGCCCGCGAAGGTGACACCGAGCGGGCCTACACCGAGGTCGCCGCCACGCGCCGCGGCCAGGGTCACGACCGCCCCCTGTAGGGCACGCGCCCCGCACCCGGGAAATCCGGACGAGAACGTCGACGGCTCGGGCTAGGGTGCGCTGCGGGATCGTTCGAGGGGGGCGCGTGGAACAGCGGGTGCGGGTGCACGAGGTCCGCATGGGCGGGGCCGAAGTCAGGGTGATCCGGCCGGACCCGGTGCCGGAGCGGGTGGCGCTGCGGGACGACGGCCACTGGCTGTCGATGTACGTCGACCGCGACGGCGCCGAGCGCCTCACCGGCCTGTGGGCGCTGGCCGCCCGCTCCGCCCGCTCCCTGGTCCATCTGCCGATCCGGGCCAATCCGGCCCCCGGCGGTGTCGTCGGCGACGGTGAACCGGTCGCGCTGGACCTGGTCCTGGCCCACCACAGCCTGCAGTTCCGGCCCTCCTCGTGGAAGGAGGCCCGGGCGCGACTCGGCCCCGGCCGGCCACACACGGCGGCCACCCCGGACCGCGACTTCCCCGACGCCGAGGACATCGACCACGAACGCCGGTACCACCGGACGTACCGCGACCACCTCGGGTTCGACATCGCCGCCCACACGCTGTTCGTCGTGGGCAGCGCGACCGCCTTCCGCGAGCACGGCACCGTGCTGCGCGGCCTCGCCGACGAGGCCCCGTCGCACGGGAAGCGGCATCCCGGAGACCGGCACTACTGCGTCGAGTTCACCTCGGGGCCGTGGTCGCGGCCGCGGACCCGGCGGAACGTGCCGGGCTCCCTGCACATCGAGTACTGCGACAGCTGGAGCGGCTGACCGTCACGCGTCCGGGTCCAGCGCCGGGAGTAACCGGGACTCCTCGTAGGCGAAGTGCTCCTCCAGGCGGGTGGCGAGGCGGTCGAGAGGGCAGCCGCAGGTGCTGTGCTCGCGCGGGCCCATCTCGGAGATGGGTGTCCAGCTCCGGCTGGTCGCCGCTCGATGCCGTACGGCACGAGAAGTCCGCCGGCAGCAGTGTGTTCATCGCGTTCACCCACGCCACTGGGTCCGGTCGGGGGTCGGGCCGACGGAACACGCCCGCGTCGTCGACGACGAGGTCCAGGAGCTCGACGGTGTTCTCGGCCTCGTGCCCGGTCTCGACGTGTCGCTGAGCCTCCGCGTGGGTGTTCGGGTCAGCGGCCGCGCCCCACTCGGGCTCGTCCATCCCCCAGCCGATGTCGCTCGCCCCGATGCCTCAGCTTCACCAACCCGATCCTCACGACGGTGGAGTACGAGACCTTCCTCGCGCGCGTGGCCGGGCGGCTAAGGGCTGTCCCGTAAATGGTCCCGAGCCGCCTCGGGCATGGCTGACTGCGGTGAAGCTCGTTGGCTTTTCAGGTGGCAGCCGCAGGGGGTGTTCCAGGTCTTCATGCAGGCAAAGACGTGATTGACCCGGGCTCAGACCTGTTTGCGGGACGGGTTGTGGCCCTGTCTCAGCCACGAAGGCCGGGCCGCATGGGTGCCCGTGCCTGCGGTTCGCCGAAGGGCCGGGCGGTGGCCGTGAGCGCAGGGGCGGCAGGGCAACGAAGGGTGCCCGTCGCACTGCCCTCCCGCGCCTTTCCCTCGCCGTCCGGGTCAGGCGATCTTGCGACTACCCGCTGGACCTACGACCGGAGCTCACCGATGTCACACCAGCACGAAGTACGTCATGCCCCCGCGAAGAAGCCGCCCGGCCCCAGGGGGCCCGAGCCCATGGGTCCCGCGGGGCTTCTGGCCCTCCAGCGTGCCGCCGGGAACGCGGCCGTGATGCGCGCGCTCCAGCTCGCCGGCCATCCTTACGCCCAGCCCCAGGCGGCGGTGGAGCAGCACCAGCACGGTGCGGGCTGCGGCCACCAGGAGGCCGTGGAAGGACCCGCCGTGCAGCGGTCGGCCGTGCACCAGGTGCTGCTCGGGGCCGGGCGGCCGTTGGAGACACCGCTGCGCGCCGAAATGGAGGCCCGGCTGGACGCCGACTTCTCCGACGTCCGCGTCCACGACGGAAGCGCCGCCCGCGCCTCTGCGAGCGAGATCGGCGCCCGCGCCTACACCTCGGGCAACAACGTCGTCCTCGGCGAGGGCGGCGGCGACAAGCACACCCTGGCCCACGAGCTCACCCACGTCATCCAGCAACGCCAGGGCCCCGTCCTTGGCAGCGACAACGGTTCGGGCCTGTCCATCAGCGACCCCACAGACCGTTTCGAACGGGAGGCGGAAGCGAACGCGAGCAAGGCAATGGCCCACGACCCCGAGCCGCGGGCCGTTGGGGTCCCCGAGTCCGCCTCCACCGGCCAGGCAGGATCCACCCCCGCCCACCCGGCGGTCCAACGCATGATGGGGCCGCCTCGGCTGACCCCGCAGCAGATGGCCCAGCTGCAACAGGAGCGGCAGGATCAGATGCAGCAACAGCTGCAATACCTCAGCCAGCAGACCATCGCTGCTGGAAACCCGAACTTCAACTACGGGCAGGGTTATGCCAGGCCCAACATCCCGGACGCCGCCACACGGCAGATCTTCCCGTACCAGACCGGAGCCCTCGCCTCTCCCGGAGCACAGCTCCGCGCGGAGGAGATCCAGGCGCAGGGCGGCACGTTCAACCCCTACGACCAGTGGGGACACAACAACTTCACCGGTCCCAACGGTGGCGTGGGAGCGACCCCGGCCGGCGTCTCCATGTCCCGGAACCATCGGCTGTCCGATCACTACATCGCGAAGATCCTCGAAAGTGCCGCCCAGAGGTACGACCACACGGTCCAGGCTCACCAAGCGGCCACGCTGAACTTCTTCCGGGCCTGTGTTCCGGGCAACGACGTACAGACCGCCGTCAACCAGTTCGTGACCCTGAGGAACCAGCCGGCCAATCAGACGCAGGCCGTGTTCCGCCAGTTGGTCTCCACGGTCTCGAACAATTCGAAGAACCTCCGCTTCGGTGTTTCCTCTACGAACAGCGGCATCGGAAAGGCCATGGACTCGGGCTACTACAAGAATGACGGCGGCCTGACGCCCTTCTCCGATGAGATCCATGGGGAGGTCTACGGCCTGGCCGACGCAGGCCTTATCTCAGTCGGGCTCGCCCAAGACGCCCTGGACGTGCGTCTTGGCAAGGAGACGTCGTCCGGTCTTCTCTGAGGACGGGAGTCGCACCGGTTCGGGTCCAGGCCCCGGATCGGCGACCGGACAGGACATGAGGGTTCCGGTGCCCCTCGTCGATCCGCAGCGGGCGGTCGAGTGGCCCGGCCGCCCACCGGCGCCACCTCGTTCACGTTTTCGCCTGCATGAAGACCTGGAAGATCCTCCCTGTGACTGCCGGTTGAAGGGCGAGCGCGCGTCATCGTGGTCGGCAGCCGGGCCGGGGGCCCGATGCGCGGGGCGCTCCTGGGCTCGACCCCTCACAAGCTCCTGCACATGTCCACCGTCCCCGTGCTGTGCGTGCCTCCCGAGGAACGGGTGAGGCGCGACCACGCGAGACCCGGGGGCGCAGGGGTGCCCCGGGTGCTATCTCGTTCCCGTCAGGGTCGCGTAGACCACCGTGTTGGCCTGATAGCCGGTGTCGCTCGCCCAGTCGCCGCCACAGGTGATCAGCCGCAGCTCCGGGCGGCCCGAACTGCCGTAGACCTTGTGGTCGGGGAACCGCTTCTTGGGATGGACCTCCACCGCGTCGACGGTGAAGAGGGCCGTACGACCGTCGTCGCGATCGATCTCGACAGCGGCGCCCCGGGAGAGGGTGCCGAGCCGGTGGAAGACGGCGGGGCCCGTCGGGGTGTCGACGTGTCCCGCCACGACGGCCGTGCCCGGCGCCCCGGGGGCGGTGCCGTCGGCGTACCAGCCGGCCACGGCGGGGTCCGCCGCCGGCGGGGGGCGCAGCGCTCCGGCGCCGTCCAGCTCAAGGGCGACGAGGGAGACGTCGACGCCGATGGCCGGAATCCTGATCCGCGCCGCGTCGGACGCGGGCAGCGGCCGGGGGCCGGAGCGGTCCCCGCCGGCCCCGGCGACGGGCCCCGCGAGCAGGGGTGCGGCCCGCGCCGTCGCCGGTGGCCGCGAGGCCCCGCCGTCCGGTGCATACGAGAGCAGGACGACGCCGACGAGGGCCACCCAGGCGAGTGCCCCGACCGAGGGAACGCGCCTGGACGGCGCTCTGCCGGGCTTCGGCCCGGAGCCGTGCTTCATGCGGATCGTGCCTTTGCTGCACGGCGTACCGGATCTCGCAGAACCGGAACCGGAGCCGTGGGCGTGGGCGTGGGCATGTGGGCTCAGGCCGCGTTCCGGGCGGCGGTGGCGCGGCGGCGCGTCCTGATCAGGACGCCCGCGGCGGCGCCGCCGAGGAGCAACGCGCCGAGGGCGTACGGGCCGCCGCTGCCGCCCCCGTCCGCTTCTGCGCCTGCGCCCGCGGCCCAGCCGAAGCCCGCTTCCACTGCACCGACCGGCTGGCCGGAGATCTGGTAGGTGACGGTCTGCTTGATGCGAGGCGGGCACTTGAGGGTCACGGTGTCCGTGCCGGAGACGGCGTCCAACGGAAGCTTGAACTCACCCACCAGGACGCCCGCCCGGTCGCCGGGCAGGAGGTGGAACTTCCCGCCCGCCTCCGACTCACCCTTGCCGTAGGTCTCCTTGCCGCAGGCGGTCGTGCTGACGGTGACGGTGGTCCCGGGGGCAGCCTTCCCCGGATTGACCCGGACGTCACCGTCGGGCGCCGCGACGGCGGGGGATGCGGACAGGATGAGGGCGGCCAGGGCGAGCTGGAGACCCGTACGTGCGAAACGCATGCTTCTTCTCTCCTTCGGCGGAGCTTTCCTGGCCGGCTGGGCAGCGCGGCGCCTGTGCTGTGCTCCGTGCACGAGAAGAACCCCGACCGGGGAGCACCGCAACGGGAGATTCGCGCGCGCTGTCCCCCGGTCGGGGTCTTGATCTGCCCTACTGGTGGTCATTTCCGCAGGTCACGGCGGCTCGTTCGGTGCTCGGGATCGGACGGCGTCCTGCGCGCGAACGGGCTAGCCGCAGGGATCACGAGCCGTCGTCGGTGCTGCCTGGTCCTGTTCATGGCGGAGACCTCCAGCCCAGCCGTGCCGGCCACGAGGAAGCGGTCAGTCCCGGCCCAGGATCGCCGTGAGGGCCTGCCGCAACGCCGCTCCGGGATCCGCCGACGCTCCTTCGGACCGCCACGCGACGAACCCGTCGGGGCGGACCAGCACCGCGCCGTCCGGCGTGACGCCGTGCGCCTCCGCCCAGTCCGTGTCGCTCGCGGGGGAGAGCTCCGCGTCGGGCCCGGCGCCGATCCGGTACGAGTCGAGCGGCACCGACATCTGCTGCGCGACGCGTGTCGCCGCGGTGTGCCAGTCGCCGGCGCCGTCCTCGGAACTCAGGAGTACCAGGGACCGCTCGTACAGATCGAGGGTGGAGACCTGGGTACCGGCGCGGTTCAGCCACATGTGAGGTGCCCGGCTTCCGGGTTCGCCATTCAGGCGCAGTCCGTCGGACACGACCGGCATCGTCCGGTCGGCGCCCAGGACGGCGCCCTGCGGATAGCGGTAGCCGAGCACCTCGTTGAGGATGCCGCCCTTCTTCCCCTGGGGGCCGCCGGATCCGGGGCCGGGGGTGTACCCGGGGTGGCTGTGTTCGACCGACCGCGCCGCAGCCCGGGAGCTCGTCGTCTCCGCGACCGGCCGGCGCTCCGCGTCGTAGGAGGCGAGCAGGCCGGGGCCGGCCCAGCCGCCCAGTACGGCCGCGAGCTTCCAGGCGAGGTTGTGCGCGTCCTGGATACCGGTGTTGGAGCCGAACGCCCCGGTGGGCGGCATCTCGTGGGCGGAGTCACCGACGAGGAACACCCGGCCGTCCGCGTACCGTTCGGCGACCCTCTGCGCCGCGTGCCAGGGAGCTCTGCCCGTGATCTCCACATCGAGGTCCGGCACCCCCACGGCCCGCCGGATGTGTTCCGTGCACCGCTCGTCGGTGAACTCCTCCAGCGTCTCGCCGTGTTCGGGGTGCCAGGGAGCGTGGAACACCCAGCGCTCCCGGTTGTCGACCGGCAGCAGGGCCCCGTCGGCCTCCGGGTTCGTCAGGTAGCAGACGATGAACCGCCGGTCGCCGACGACGTCCACGAGGCCGCGGGAGACGAAGGTGATGCTCACGTTGTGGAACAGGTCGCCCGGACCGCTCTGCCCGATGCCGAGTTGCTCGCGAACCGGGCTGCGCGGGCCGTCCGCCGCGA
This sequence comes from Streptomyces gardneri, assembly GCF_006539185.1. Lineage (GTDB taxonomy): Bacteria > Actinomycetota > Actinomycetes > Streptomycetales > Streptomycetaceae > Streptomyces > Streptomyces gardneri. The sequence continues at coordinate 56,209 of NZ_BJMN01000002.1, read as the reverse complement.
CGAGATAGTCCGCGCGGATGGTGGTGTGTTCACCGGTGCCGCGACTCTTGACCTGTGCGGTCACCCCTTCGGCGTCCTGCTCGAAGGACATCAGCTCGGTCGCGAACCGCAGATCTCCGCCAAGCTCCCCGGCGCGCTTCAGCAGCACCGGTTCGAGATCGTTCTGGCTGCACAGACACCACCCGGCGGGGCTGAAGCGGGCGACCCCGCCGCCGGGGTCGATGTTCTTGAACAGCCACTCGCCGACATCGCCCACCAGGCTCGGCGTCTGCAGGATCCCGTTGTTGAGTGCCAGTACCGACGCGGCCTCCTGGATGGGCCGCATCATCCCGGCGCTGCGGAACAGCTCCATCGTGCGCACGTTGTTGCCGCGGCCACGCGGGTGGATCGAGGTGCCGGCATGGCGCTCGACCAGGGTGTGCGGCACTCCGAGACGCCCCAGGAACAGCGAGGTGGAAAGGCCCACCAACGAGCCGCCGACGATGAGTACGGGCGTGCGGTGACCGGTTGCTTCCCCGGCTGCGTCGAATCGGTTCATTGCTCGTCTCCGGCGCCGCCTGCGACGCGAGTTGGGGATGGGATGCAGATTCATGCCCTTCGGGGACGGGTTCGCGTGCCCGGGGCACTCGAATGACACGCGGTTCACTCGTCCGCTTCATGCGGCTCGCGTGCTGTCGGCGCTCCTGTCAAGGATCGACACATGCCGGTCTCTGCGTATCGGCGAAGTAGGTCGTCTCCCCACCCCCACCGAGAAGAGAAGAGGTGTGCCGGATGGCCCCCTCGGGACGCATCTCCCAGTCTGTGTTCGACGGCTCCAGGCTGCGGGTGATCCTCCTGCTCGACCTGTACGAAGGAGCGCAGCAGCAGTTCCTGGACGCGTACGAACTCATGCGCAAGCAGGTCGCCTCCGTTCCCGGCCACATCAGTGACCAGCTCTGCCAGTCCATCGAGAACCCCTCGCAGTGGCTCATCACCAGCGAGTGGGAGAGCGCCCCGCCGTTCCTCGCCTGGGTGAACAGCGAGGAGCACGTCGAAACCGTCAAGCCGATGCACAGCTGCGTCCGGGACACCCGATCGATGCGCTACAGCATCCTCCGGGAGACCAGCCCCGGTCAGCCGGCCTCGCGGACCGCGGCATCGGCCGACGCGCAGGTGGAGCCCCGCGTGGGCGACGGTGTGGCACGCCACGCCCTCACCTTCACCGTCAAGCCGGGTTCCGAGTCGAAGGTGGCGGAGATCCTGGCCGGGTACGAGTCACCCCAGGCCCAGGTCGACGAGACCACACGGCTGCGCCGCACCTCCCTCTTCATGCACGGCAACCGCATCGTGCGTGCCGTGGAGGTGGAGGGCGACCTGCTCGTGGCGCTGCGGCACGTGGCCCGTCAGCCCCAGGTGCGAGCGGTCGAGGAGGCCATCAACCCGTACCTCGAGCAGGACCGGGACCTTACCGACCCCGAGTCGGCACGTGTGTTCTTCACCCGGGCCGCGCTGCCGGCCGTCCACCACGTGGTGTCCGACCGGCCTGCTCCGGCCGACCTGCGACGGCACGCGCTGTACTACCCGGCCAAGGAAGGCCAGGGGATGGCGCTCGCCCGGCTGCTCTCCCATCAGGACCGGGCCGCCGCGGACGATCCGGACAACCCGGTGCACAGCAGCACCGTGTTCCAGCGCGACGACATCGTGGTGCGCCTCGTCGACGTCACGGGCGACCTCGACCTCGACCCCGTCGCCTCCCTCGGGCTCAAGGGCCCGGGGAAAGCAGCGGAGTTGGAACGACTCCTCGACGGCGCCGCGGTCGGCGTCGAGGGCTCCCTGGAGACGGAGCGCAACATCAACAGGCTTCTGTCGCACGCGGACATGCTGCCCGTCACGGACCGTTCGGCGCACTCCTGACGGCCGACCGCGGCTCGCACCGCGGTCGCTCCCCAGCACGTCACTGTCACATCTGGAGGTAGCAACCATGCTCAAGCAGCGTCCACGCATCGTGAAACTGAGCGAGACGGAACCCAACCGCAGGCGGGGAGGCGACCTGCGGGCCATGCTCACGCCGGCCACCGTGGGTTCCACCAGCGGCTTCATGGGCCTGGCGATCGTCCAGCCCGGCGAGCGCATCGGCGAGCACTACCACCCGTACTCCGAGGAGTTCGTGTACGTGGTCTCGGGCGCGCTGGAGGTGGACCTGGATGGCGACACGTACGCGCTCCAGACCGATCAGGGCCTCCTGATCCCGATCGACGTACGGCACCGCTTCCGCAACGTGGGCGATGTGGAGGCCCGCATGGTCTTCCACCTGGGCCCGCTCGCCCCGCGGCCGAGCCTCGGCCACGTCGACACGGAGATCACCGACGAGGCCGAGCTCGCCGCCGCGGGCCCGCACCTGACCGTGCACGACCCTGGCCGGGTGTCCGAGCGAAGCGGGGCCATCGAGTGACCCGGCGAGTGGCCGTCACCGGCATCGGTGTGGTCGCTCCAGGCGGCACCGGGGCGAAGGCCTTCTGGGACCTGCTCGCCGCCGGCCGTACCGCGACCCGCGGCATCACCCTGTTCGACCCGGTCGGGCTGCGCTCCCGCATAGCCGCCGAGTGCGACTTCGACCCGGCGGACCACGGACTGGATCCGGACCTGAGCCGCCACGCCGACCGGTACATCCAGTTCGCCGTCGTCGCCGCCGGGGAAGCCGTCCGCGACGCCGGACTCGACACCGACGCCGAAGACCCCTGGCGCGTCGCCGTCTCCCTCGGCAGCGCCGTCGGCGGCACCACCCGGCTGGAGCACGACTACGTGCTGGTCAGCGCGGGCGGGCAGCGGTGGGACGTGGACCACCGCGCGGCCGACCCCAAGCTGCACATGGCGTTCTCGCCGAGCACGCTCTCCTCCGTCGTGGCCGAGCAGTTCGGCGCCCGCGGCCCGGTGCAGACGGTCTCCACCGGCTGCACCTCCGGCCTCGACGCTGTGGGCTACGCCTTCCACACCATCGCGGAGGGCCGGGCGGACGTCTGCATAGCGGGTGCGTCGGACTCCCCCATCTCCCCCATCACCATGGCCTGCTTCGACGCCATCAAGGCCACGTCGCCCGACAACGACGACCCGGAGCACGCCTCCCGGCCCTTCGACAACAACCGCAACGGTTTCGTCATGGGCGAAGGCGCGGCCGTCCTGGTCCTGGAGGACTACGAGCACGCCAGGGCCCGCGGTGCGCACATCTACTGCGAGATCGGCGGCTACGCCACCTTCGGCAACGCGTACCACATGACCGGTCTGACCAGCGAGGGACTGGAGATGTCCCGGGCGATCGACTCCACGCTCGACCAGGCCCGGATCGACCCCACGCTGATCGACTACGTCAACGCGCACGGCTCGGGCACGCGGCAGAACGACCGGCACGAGACCGCCGCCGTGAAGCGGTCCCTGGGCGCGCACGCCTACGACACACCCATGAGCTCCATCAAATCCATGGTGGGGCACTCGCTGGGCGCGATCGGTGCGATCGAGGTGGCCGCCTGCGTGCTCGCACTGAAGCACCAGGTGGTACCCCCGACGGCGAACTACGAGACCCCCGACCCCGAGTGCGACCTGGACTACGTGCCGCGCACCGCCCGCCCCCGGAAGCTCAGGAACGTGCTCTCCGTGGGCAGCGGATTCGGCGGCTTCCAGTCCGCGGTGCTGCTGACGACGCCGGGTGGGAGGACACGATGAGCACTGAACGCCCGCGGCGTGCGGTCGTCACCGGGATCGGTGTGATCGCCCCCAACGGACTGCGTGCCGACGCGTACTGGAAGTCGGTCCGGGAAGGGCTCGGCGTACTGGACCGGATCACCCGTGAGGGCTGCGGGGACCTGCCCCTCAAGGTCGCGGGCGAGGTCCGCGGATTTGACGCCTCCGATCTGATCGAGGACAAGTTCCTCGTCCAGACCGACCGCTTCAGCCACTACGCCATGGCCGCGGCCCAACTCGCCCTCGACGACGCCGGCCTCGCCCGGGAGAACCCCGAGGAGCCCTTCGAGATCGGCGTGGTCACCGCGGCCGGGTCCGGAGGCGGCGAGTTCGGCCAGCGAGAGCTCCAGAAGCTCTGGGGCCAGGGATCCAAGTTCGTCGGCCCGTACCAGTCGATCGCCTGGTTCTACGCCGCGAGCACCGGCCAGATCTCCATCCGGAGCGGCCTCAAGGGGCCGTGCGGCGTGGTCGCGAGCGACGAGGCGGGCGGTCTGGACGCCCTCGCCCACGCCGCCCGCGGCGTACGACGCGGCACGGGGGCGGTGCTCGTCGGCGCCGCGGAGGCGCCCCTCGCCCCGTACTCGATGGTGTGCCAGCTCGGTTACCCCGAGCTCAGCACCGTCGAGGACCCGGACCGTGCCTACCGGCCCTTCACCGCCGGAGCCTGCGGCTTCGTCCCGGCGGAGGGCGGCGCGATGCTCGTCGTGGAGGACGAGTCCCGCGCCCGCGACCGGGGAGCGGCCGTCCGGGCCGTGGTCGCCGGCCACGGCGCCACGTTCACCGGCGCCTCCCGATGGGAGGAGTCCCGGGAGGGACTCGCCCGCGCCATCCGTGTCGCCCTCGACGAGGCCGGGTGCGCCCCCGAGGAGGTCGACGTCGTCTTCGCCGACGCCATGGGCGTACCGGAGGCGGACCGTGCCGAGGCGCTGGCGATCGCCGACGCCCTCGGAGCGCATGCCACCCGCGTCCCCGTCACGGCACCGAAGACGGGCATCGGCCGCGCCTACTGCGGAGCGCCCGTCCTGGACACCGCCGCCGCGGTGTTCGCGATGGAGCACGGCGTGGTGCCGCCCACTCCCAACGTGTTCGACATCTGCCACGACCTCGATCTGGTGATGTCCCGCGCTCGGCCCGCCGAGCTGCGCACGGCCCTCGTCCTCAGCCGGGGACTCATGGGATCCAACGCGGCGCTGGTCGTGCGCCGCGGCGACGACTCCGCCCGGTAGGACCGGGCGGGAAGGAGAGCACACATGATCACCACCGCACTGACCTTCGACGAACTCTCCACGCTGATGAAGCAGGCCGCCGGCGTCACCGTCGACGCCCGGGACCTGGAGAAGGCGCCGGACGCGCCGTTCACCACCCTCGGCCTCGACTCGCTCGGCCTGCTCGGGATCGTCGGCGAGCTGGAGAACCGGTACAGCGTGGCGCTGCCCACCGACGCCGAGCGCTGCAAGACGCCGGGCGAGTTCGTCGGCCTGGTGAACAACGCCCTCAGGACTGGAGTCTGACGTGGCCGGTCACACCGACAACAGCATCACGATCGACGCCCCGCTCGACCTTGTCTGGGACATCACCAACGACATCGAGAAGTGGCCCGACCTCTTCAGCGAGTACGCCTCCCTCGAAGTCCTCTCCCGCGAGGGCGACTCCACCACCTTCCGCCTGACCATGCACCCGGACGAGTCCGGGAAGGTCTGGAGCTGGGTGTCGGAGCGCACCGTCGACCGTCTCGGGCGGACCGTTCGCGCCCGCCGCGTCGAGACCGGCCCGTTCGACCACATGAACATCCGGTGGGAGTACGAGGAGACCCCGGCCGGCGTCCACATGCGCTGGGTGCAGGACTTCGCGATGAAGCCCGACGCTCCGGTCGACGACGCCTGGATGACCGACAACATCAACCGCAACTCCCGCACGCAGATGGCCCTCATCCGGGACCGCATCGAGCAGGTCGCCCGCGACCGTCGGAGCGCCCCGGTCCTGCCCGGCTGACCGAACCCTGCCGCGGACACCCGCACACCCGCACCCTGGAAGGACGCTCGATGCACCACGCCCTGATCGTCGCCCGCATGGCGCCCGGCTCGGCCCCGGCGATCGCCGACGTGTTCGCCGCCTCCGACCGTGGAGAACTCCCCCACCTGGTCGGCGTCACGCGGCGTCGCCTGTTCCAGTTCGGCGACGTGTACCTGCACCTCATCGAGTCGGACCAGGACCCGGGGCCGGCCATCGCGAAGCTGACCGGACACCCTGAGTTCCGCGACGCCAGCGAGAAGCTGTCGGCGTACGTCAGCGCGTACGACCCACAGACGTGGCGGAGCCCCAAGGACGCCATGGCGCAGTGCTTCTACCGCTGGGAGCGCGACACGGGTTCCTGATCCCCCGAGGTACGCACGGCAGGGAAACCCGAGGCCGCCCGCCCCGCGAACGACGCGGAGCGGGCGGCCTCGGGTTTCCCTCCTTCGTCCCGGTCAGGCGGGCACGGTGCACTCGAACGCATGGAGGTACGCGTTGACCGGGCGGATCTCGCCGATGACGAGCCCCGCGTCGGTCAGCCGGTCGACCATGCTCTGCCGGGTGTGCTTCGCACCGCCGACGTTGAGGAGCAGCAGCAGGTCCATGGCGGTCGTGAACCTCATCGAGGGCGTGTCGTCGACGAGGTTCTCGATCACGACGACCCGGGCGCCGGGGCGCGCCGCCTTGCGGACGTTGGCGAGCGCCCGACGGGTGCTGTCGTCGTCCCACTCCAGGATGTTCTTGATGATGTACACGTCCGCCTGGACCGGGATGTCCTCACGGCAGTCGCCGGCCACCACACGGACCCGGGAGCTGAGCGCCCCGCCGTCCCGCAGACGGGGGTCGGCGTTCTCCACCACTCCCGGCAGGTCGAGCAGCGCGCCGTTCAGGGTGGGGTGCTTCTCCAGCAGACTCGCCAGGACGTGTCCCTGTCCGCCGCCGATGTCCGCGACGGAGGACACGTCGCCGAGGTCGAGGAGGTCCGCGACGTCCTGTGCCGACTGCTTGCTCGACGTGGTCATGGCCCGGTTGAAGACGTGGGCGGACTCGGGCGCGTCTTCGTTGAGGTACGTGAAGAACTCCCGTTCGTACACGTCCTCGAAGACGTTCCGTCCGGAGCGCACCGCCTCGTCGAGCTTCGGCCAGACGTCCCAGGTCCAGGGTTCGGTGCACCACAGTGCGATGTACCGCAGGCTGTGCGGGTCGTCCTCGCGCAGCAGCCGGGACATCTCCGTGTGGGCGAAGGTGCCGTCGGGCTGCTCGGTGAAGACCCCTTGGCAGGACAGCGCGCGCAGCAGGCGGCGCAGTGTCCGCGGCTGGGTCTTCACCGCAGCTGCGAGGTCTTCCACGGTCATGGGCGTGTCGCCCAGGGCGTCGGCCACGCCCAGGCGGGCGGCCGCGCGTACGGCGGCGGCGCAGGCCGCCCCGAAGACGAGCTCCCTCAGCCGCATGGGCGGGGCGGGAGCCGGGTCAACCGTTGTCATCTGTTCGCCTTGTCCTTGCTGTCGTGCGATGGGCGGTGGCGGGAACCCGGTGGGTCAGCACATTCCGGCGGGTTCCGAGAGCGTGCAGGTGTTGTGGGTGAAGGTGTTTCCGCGGCCGGTGTCCCGGTCGGCCAGATCGGCGGGGCTGTTGCGCATCACCACGTTGTCGCGGATCGCGTTCTGCTCGTTCGGAGCGCCCACGAAGCTCTTGAACAGCACGATGCCGCCCGAGAGCGGCGAGGCGCCCACGTTGCCGACGACCCTGTTCTTCTCCACCACCGTCTCCTCGGCGCCGGTGAGGACGATGCCCGAGCCTTGCAGGAAGGGCAGACGGGGGGTCTTGGGGCAGTACTTGTTGTTGGCGTGGATGTCGTTGCGGCGCAGGGTCATCGCTCCGGCACGCGGCTTGGACTCGTCGCCCACCACGAACACCGCGGCGCAGTTCCCGGTCGCCTCGTTGTGGGCGACGGTCACGTTCCGCAGGCGCCGCACGGTGAGGCCGATCCGGTTGCCGGAGAGGCTGTTGTGCGTGACCCGGGTCCCCTTGGTGTCCGTGGCGCCTGCCTCCGTATCGGTGGTGTTGGCCAGGAACAGCCCGGCGTCGGCGTTGTTCCGGGCGGTGTTGTGGCTGAAGACACCACGGGTGGATCTCTCCTGGGCGATGCCCCACTTCCCGTTCTTCTCGGCGAGCACCTTGCGGACGGTGAGCCGGTCGGTCCGGGAGGCCCACAGGCCGTTGGCGGTGAAGCCCCTGAGCGCGAGCGAACGCACGGTGACGCCCTCGACGGGGGCGCTGTCCGTCCCGGTCACGCAGATGCCGTGACCGCCTTTGGCGCACGCGTCGGCGGCGGTGGCGTCGCCGGGCACGAGGACGGTGGAAGCGGAGCCCGAGCCGAGCAGGGTCAGGTCCGAGGTGGTGATGCGGACGCTCTCGCGGTAGGTGCCGGGTGTCAGGACGATGGTGTCCCCCGGCTTCGCGGCGTCCACGGCCTTCTGGATCGATTCGCCGGGCTTCACCAGGTGCACCGTCCGGCTCACGGCACTGGGCGCGGCCGCGCCCAGCCCCGAGGCCGTGAGGGCCACAGTGCAGGCCAGCAGGGCGATCTGTCGTTTGGTCATGTGCCGAAGCTAAGAGCGCGTATTCCGGCGTGCCACCGGTGATCCCCCAGGCGGGCCTAGGCATACCTCCCTGCGGTCCACGCTCGGGCGTGGCGCGCGGGTCCTCACGGACAACGGCGCTCCTCCGTGGATCATGGGGGGCCGCCGGGGGCGCCTCTTCGGCGCGGTCGGCGGCGGAGGGCTTCGGATGCGTAAGTGGTGGCCCCTGGCCGCGATCTGTATGGGCACGTTCATGCTGCTGCTGGACGTCACGATCGTGACCGTGGCGCTGCCCGCCATGGCGGCGGACCTCGGCACCACGCTCTCCGATCTGGAGTGGGTGGTCGACACCTACGCGCTGGCACTGGCGGCGCTGTTGCTCGGCGTCGGTTCCCGCGCCGACCGGATCGGCCGCAGGAAGGTCTATCTGGTCGGGCTGATCGTCTTCACCGCGGCTTCGGTGGTGTGCGCGCTCGCCCCGAACGCGGGTGTCCTGATCGGCGCCCGGGCGGTACAGGGAGTGGGCGCCGCCGGGATGTTCGGTACGACGATCGCCCTGCTCGGCATGCACTACAGCGGCCGTGACCGGGGGGTGGCCTTCGCCGTGTGGGGCGCCACCAACTCGGTCGCCGCGGCGGCCGGCCCGGTGGTCGGCGGAATCCTCACCCAGTATCTGGACTGGCGGTGGATCTTCTTCGTCAACCTGCCGGTCTGTCTGGCCGCCGTCGTGATGACGCTGCGTTCGGTGCGGGAGGCCAAGGGCCGGGGCGGTCGGCGCCCGGACGTGCTGGGCACGGTCACCTTCACGGTGGCGAGCGGGGCCCTCACCTTCGGGCTGATCCGCGCCCACTCCGAGGGCTGGGCGACACCTTTCACTCTCGGTCTGTTCATCACGGCGGCCGTCGCCCTCGCCCTGTTCCTCGTGGTCGAGACGAGGCACGAGGACCCCGTCCTCGACCTGTCGCTCTTCCGCAGACCGTCGTTCACCGGCATCATGCTCAGCGCCCTGTTCCTGCAAGGTGCGGCGTTCGCCTATCTGTTGTACGAGTCCCTGTGGATGCAGTCCGTCCTGGGGTACGAGCCCGTCGAAGCGGGTCTGTACATCCTGCCCATGTGCGCCTCCGCGTTCCTCGCGTCCGCGCTCGCGGGCCGCTTCGGTCCCTGGCCGCCGCGGTCGACGATCGGAGGAGGGCTGGCGCTCATCGCCCTGGGCGCCGGGATGCAGGCCACCCTCGACGCGGGGTCCTCGGGCAGCAGCCTCGTGGCGGGGCTCGTCGTCGCCGGTCTGGGCGTCGGGCTCGTGACACCCAGCCTGTCGGCGGCTGCCCTGGCCACGGTGCCGCCGGAGCGCGGAGGCATGGTGGGCGGTGCGGTCAACACCTTCCGCCAGTTGGGCTTCGCCTTGGGGATCGCCCTGTTCGGTGTGATCTTCCAGTCGCGGATCGAGGGTGTACTGAAGACCGACGGCGGCATCCCCGACCCGCACGAGGCGGCCGTCGTTCTGAGCGGCGGACACGCCCGGTCGTTCGTTGCCGGCTGGCCGGAGGACGAACGCGTCGAGATGGCGCACCTGGTGCGCGAGGCGTTCGCGTCCGGCCTGAACGCGGTGCTGGTCGTGGCGGCGGCGCTGGGGGCGGCGGCCTCACTGATCGTCATCGCGACGGTACGCGTCCCCACGGCCGGCGTCGGCCGGCAGCCGGAAGCGGGCACGGTCCCGGGCGGACAGGAGACGCGAGCGGACGCCGCCCCGTAGCGCCACTGCCGGCCGGAGTGTTCCGCCGATCCGATTCGGGGATACCTGTCATCGGTGCGGGCCATGCGGGTGATCGGGTGGCCGACTCCGTGACCGTTGGCGCGGCATTCGATCATTCCGCCCGACGAGGCGAGACAGTGGACGGGATTTTCGGCCGGACCAACCCGGGGCCCTCTCGACGTCGGCAGCCGGGTGTTGCGCCGCCCGACCACCCACTCGTCCGCAAGGGGACGCATCGATGACCGACTCCGGCACGTCCTACCGTGATCTCCGCGCCCTGGTGATCAACTGCACCCTCAAGCGGTCGCCGGAACGGAGCCACACGCAGGGGCTGATCGACATCAGCACCGGGATCATGGAGCGCCAGGGCGTTCAGGTCGAGGTGCTCAGGGCGGTGGACATCGACATCGCGACCGGTGTCTGGCCGGACATGACCGAGCACGGGTGGGAGACGGACGAGTGGCCGGTGATCTACTCGCAGGTGATGGCCGCCGACATCCTGACCCTGGCGGGGCCTGTGTGGCTGGGAGACAACTCCTCGGTCATGAAGAAGGTGATCGAGCGTCTGTACGCCTGCTCGTCGATCCTCAACGAGCGCGGCCAGTACGCCTACTACGGTCGCGTGGGCGGCTGCCTGATCACCGGTAACGAGGACGGCGCCAAGCACTGCGCGATGAACGTCCTCTACAGCCTCCAGCACCTCGGATACGTCCTTCCGCCGCAGGCCGACGCGGGCTGGGTCGGCCCGGCCGGCCCGGGGCCGTCCTACCTCGACCCCGGCTCGGGCGGTCCGGAGAACGACTTCACGAACCGCAACACGACCTTCATGACCTGGAACCAGCTCCACCTGGCGAGGATGCTCAAGGACACCGGTGGCATCCCGGCCCACGGAAACCAGCGCTCCGAGTGGGACGCCGGCTGCCGCTTCGACTTCGAGAACCCCGAGCACCGCTGAGTTTCGGTGTCGTGGCGCCAGGGCGTCAGATGAGGTCGCGGTGGCGGCCCACCTTGGTGGAGAAGAGGTAGAGCGGGGGCAGGAAGGCGGCGGCGCAGACGGTCCAGAGCGCGTTGTGGGCGCCGAAGCGGGTGGCGAGGAGGCCGGCGGTGAGTGCGCCGAGCGGCAGCGCGCCCCAGGAGACGAAGCGGACCGTGGCCATCACGCGGGACAGCAGCTCCGGGGGCGACTGGGTCTGCCGGTAGGTGCGGGTGGTGATCGAGCCGATGACCGTACCGAAGGCGAAGCCCGCGTTGCCCAGGGCGAACCAGTACGCGTCCCCCGCCGAGGTGGTCAGCGGGGCGAGCAGGAGCAGCGCGCCGCCGGCCAGGTCGGCCGCGATGACGCCCCACGCGGTACCGAGGCGGGTGGTCACCCGGACCGCGACGGCTGCTCCGGCGAGGGCGCCGACCCCGTCCATGGCGAGGACGAGGCCGAGCTGCACGGAATCGAGTCCGGCCTCGCGGACCAGGTAGAGGGGGGTGAGGGCGACGAGGGCCGCGTTGAGGAAGTTGGCGGCGGTCGCCCAGATCATGCAGGGCCGCATGACCGGGTGCCCGGTGACGTACCGCCAGCCCTCGCGCATCAGCCGGAGCGCGCTCTCGCCGGTGCGGGGCGCGGGGCGGCTCTCGGGGAGGGTACGCAGGAGCACGGCGGAGGCCAGGTAGCTGGCGGCGTCCACGACGAGCGCGCCGACCGGGCCTGCCGCGCCGATCAGGACGCCGCCGAGGGAGGGGCCGCCGGTGTCGGTGACGGCGTGCGTGCCCGACATGACGCTGTTGCGGGCGGCCAGCTGCTTGGCCGGGACGACGGCGGGCAGGAAGGTCGAGTTGCCGATGTCGAACAGCACGGTCGCCGAGCCAGTGACGAGCGCCGCGAACAGCAGGTGCGGATAGGTGAGCGTGCCGATCCACCAGGCGAGCGGCAGCGATCCGAGCGCCGCGAACCGTACGAGGTCGAGCGTGACCTGGAGTCGGCGCAGCGGCACGCGCTGCGCGAGCACGCCCGCCGGGAGGCTGAGCAGCAGCCAGGAGACCTGCCCGGCGGCGGCGAGCAGGGCGACCTGGAAAGCGGTGGCGTCCAGAACGGTGAGGGCGACGAGCGGCAGGGCGAGGGCGGTGACGGCGGTGCCCGCGCCGCTGACCGTGGCGGCGGCCCAGAAGCGCCAGAAGACGCCCGTCGACGAGGTCTCCCGTTCGTCGTCGCGTCGGTCGTGCTTCTGGATCGCTTGTGTTCCGCTCATACGGCGCCCACCCCCGGGTCTTGTTAGTCTCTTTTGGGAACCCACTCGTTCCAGGTGAGTTTCTATCCGGAACCGACCTCATGGCGCAAGATGGTCCCGACGGACGGACGCCGTGCGCGCAGAACTGGAGACGTAGCGATGAGGTCGATTCCCGAGCGGGACGCCGCCTGCGCGATCGCGCAGGCCGCGGCGGTGGTCGGCGACTGGTGGAGCCTGCTCCTGATCCGGGAGACCGCCCGAGGGCACCACAGGTTCGACGCGCTCCAGCAGGAGCTGGGCATCTCCCGGAAGGTGCTCACCGAGCGCCTGGCGCACCTGGTGGAGACGGGGGTGCTGGAGAAGGTCCCGTACCAGGAGCGGCCTACGCGGCACGAGTACCGGCTGACCGAGAGCGGCCGGGGGCTGCTGCCGGTCCTGCTGTCGATGCAGGACTGGGCCGACCGCTGGCTCCTCGGCGACGGCTCTCTCAGCGGCACCGCCGACGAGACGAGCGCGGAGGCACGGCGCGTCGCGGACCTGACGGGCCGGCGACTGCCGCGCCTGCGGCTGCCCGGTCACCGCGACGGCGCGCCGGTCGACCCGGTGGCCGACAGCGTGGCCACCGTCCTGTTCTGCTATCCGGCGACCGGGAGTCCCAGCCCCCTGCCGGAGGGCTGGTCGCACATCCCCGGCACCGTCGGCTGCACGCTGGAGAACCGGCTCTTCCGGGACGCCTACGAGGACTTCCGCGCCGCGGGCGCGGAGGTGCACGGCGTCAGCACCCAACGCCCCGACGAACAGCGCGTGTTCGCGAGCCAGGAGGACATCCCCTTCACCCTCCTTTCCGACGTCGACCTCCGCCTCGCCGCCGCCCTGCGCCTGCCCACCTTTCGCGCCGGACAACTGCTGCGACTGAAACGGACCGTGCTGGTCATCGACCGTGACGGCACGGTGCGGCACGCGCGCTTCCCGGTGACGGACATCCCGGCAGCGGTGAACGAGGCACTGGCCGAGGTACGGCGCCTGGCCGCGGAAGACTGACACGTACGGAACGAACCCCGAGCACCGCTGACCGGACGGCCGGCCACCTCGTTTTGGATTGTCGGAGGATCATCAATACGATCCGGCGATGATCACGAGAAAACGGCTGGCGACCGGGGCGGTCGCGCTGCTCGCCGCCCTGACCGCCGCGCTCCTGCCGACGAGCGCGGCCGCCGACGAGCCGGTGGCGAAGGAATCCCCCAAGGTCGAGCTGGTCCTCGACGTCAGCGGGTCCATGCGGGCCAAGGACATCGACGGCAAGTCCCGCATGTCCGCGGCCAAACAGGCCTTCAACGAGGTCCTCGACGCGGTGCCCGAGGAGGTCCGGCTCGGCATCCGGACGCTCGGCGCCGACTATCCGGGGCCCGACCGCAAGCGGGGCTGCAAGGACACCCGGCAGCTCTACCCGGTCGGTCCGCTCGACCGGACCGAGGCCAAGACCGCCGTCGCCACCCTCGCCCCCACCGGCTGGACGCCGATCGGCCCCGCGCTGCTCGGCGCGGCCGACGACCTCGGCGACGACGGGGCGACCAAGCGGATCGTGCTCATCACGGACGGCGAGGACACCTGCGCCCCGCTCGACCCCTGCCAGGTGGCACGGGAGATCGCGGCGAAGGGCATCCACCTCGTCATCGACACGCTGGGCCTCGTGCCGGACGCCAAGACCCGGCAGCAGCTCACCTGCATCGCGGAGGCGACCGGAGGCACGTACACCTCGGTCCACCGCACCGAGGAGCTCTCGCGCCGTGTGAAGCAGCTCGTCGACCGCGCCGCCGACCCGGTCGTCACCCCCGTGGGGACGAAGGGCACGGCGCGGTGCGTCGACGCCCCGCTGCTCAAGGCCGGTCTGTACACCGACCGCGAGACCTTCGGCGAGCACCGCTGGTACCGGGTGGACCTGCTGCCCGGCCAGGAACTGCGCGCCTCCGTCAGCGTGTCGGCCGACCGGGCCGTCAACAACGACTACGGAGTGCTCCTGCGCGCCGTCACCCTCCACGGCCGGGAGATCGTCCGCGGCTCCGAGGCGGGCGACGGCCGGACGGACGTCATCTCGACGGGCCTGCGGTACCCGAAGCCGGACCTCGACGAGGGTCCCGGGGACGTCAAGCCGGCCGCCGAGACGGTCTGCCTGCAGGTCAGCAACTCCTTCTCCGCTCCCCCGTCGGTCAAGACGACGCCGGGCATGCCGATCGAGCTGACCGTGGACGTCGTCGACGGCCCGTCGGCCGCCTCGGACGTGGCCGCCTTCGGTCTCGGCCGCGGCTGGTGGCTGCTCGGCGTGCTCGTGCTCGCCGGTTTCCTGGCCGGTCTGCTCTGGGGCTGGGTGTCCCGCTGGCGCGTCGCTGTCTGGAGGACCAACTGATGCGTACCGTACGCATGCTCGCCACGGCCGCCCTCGCGGGCGCCGCGCTCCTGGGTCTCACGGCGCCGGGCGCGTCGGCCGACACGCCCACCGCGGACCCGAGTGCCGGAGCGGGGCCGACGGAGGCCGGGACGACGTTCCGTACCGCCGCGAGGTTCCTGCCGGGGCAGCAGGCCACCGCGCAGGCCGCCACGGGTGACTACCTGTACTGGGTGTTCCCCGCGGACACCGGGCAGCGGCCGACGGTGAACGCCACGGTCACGCTCCCCGACTCCGCGCTGCGGCACGGTCCCACCACCTGGCGGGTCGACGTGTACGACGGGCTGCGGCGGCGTCAGCCGTGCATGTACGGGACGCAGTCCCGTACGGCGGCCAAGGAGGCCGCGTCGGTGGAGCTCGCCTGTGTGCTGCGGCCGGTCCGTGCCGCGGCGGACGCCTGGGCGAACGACCCGCTGCCCGGCAGCTACTACGTCCGGCTGACCGTCACGGGCCTGGCGGACGAGGACCTCGGCCAGCCGTTCACGGCCCGGGTCGGGGTGACGACCCTCGACAAGGGCGGTGCCTACGCCACGGACGGCTCGCTCGCCGCGCCGCTCGTGCCCGGGGCGACCACCGCCGACCAGGCGGAGGCGGACGCCGACGCGGGCCGGCCCTCGGCCGTGGAGGCGGCGGCCCCGGAGGACGGCTGGTCCTCGGGCTGGTGGTCCGACCGCTGGATCTGGACCGCGGCGGGCGGCGTCCTCGCGGCGCTCGCCGGCATCGGCGGCTACGTCCTGACCCGCGGCACGGGCCGCCCGCCCCGCGTCCCTCCGACCGTCTGAGCCACCCCGCACGCACCACCGAAGACCCCCACCGCCCCGTCGCGGTGGGGGTCTTCGCGCGTCAGGCCGTTTCCGTGCTCGGGCTGCCGATCGACGCCTCGATATGGGCGAGTTGAGCGGCCAGGATCTCCTCGAACGCGGCACGGCGGTCCGCTCCGAGGGGGCGGACGTCGCGGGCGAAGTGGGTCAGGGCGGGGAAGCGTTCGGGGTCGGCGCCGAGTACGGCGACGCGGAACAGCTCCATGCCCTGTTCGTACTCTTCGGAGGTGATGGTGCTGACCCCGGCCTCGGAGGCGATCAGCGCGGCAATGAGGACCGCCAGCCGGTGGTAGCGCGCCGGGATCTCCTCGTCGGGCAGCCCCGACGCACGCAGAGCCTGCAGCGCCTCTTCCATGACCAGCCGGGAACCGGCGCCGCCCGAGGCGTAGCGTCCCCAGACCGCGGCGAGCTGGGGCTGCTGCCCGAAGGCCTCCCTCAGCCGCAGGGCCAGGGACGTGATGCGCTGCTTCCAGTCGCCCTCGGGGCGATGGCCGTCCATCGCGGCCAGGAGGATCCGGTCGGCGACCGCGCGCAGCAGTTCGGTCTTGCTGCGGAAGTGCCGGTAGAGGCTGGAGGAATCGGTCCCGAGGACCGTGGCCAGTTTGCGCACGCTGAACGAGTCCGCGTCGCTCGTGCGCAGCATCTCCGCCGCCGTATCCAGGATCTCTTCGGTCGACCAACGCCTTCGGCCTGCCATCTTGCTCCTCTCGCAGGACCTCACCCTATCGGTGCACTTGGTGTTGCACGCACCGCGTGCATAATGAGGACACGAGCACCGTCCGGGAACACGAAAGGACGCATGACGTGAAGCACGCACTGGATTTCGCGGCGCTGGACGCCGCCATCGAGAACGTCCACCGCGCCGGGATGCCCGGCCTGTTCGCCGAGGTGAGGGACGGCGACCAGGTCTGGCGCGGGGCGGCGGGGGTCGCCGATGTCGCCACCGGCCGCCCCGTCACCGCCGACATGCGGCACCGCGTCGGCAGCATCACCAAGACCTTCACCGCCGCGGCGGTCCTGCAGCAGGTCGAGAGCGGCCGGATCGGTCTCGACACCCCGATCGGCCGGTACCTGCCGAAGCTGGTGCCCGGCGAACGCGGTGACGCGATCACGGTACGGATGCTGCTCAACCACACCAGCGGCCTCGCCGAGTACCTGCCGTACGCCTATCCCTCGTTGAAGGCGTTTCCCGTCCTCGCGGACACCGGGCCCCAGAGTCTGGACGACCACCGGTTCACGCGGTTCGACCCCGTCGAGCTGATCGCGATGGGGGTCACCGCGCCTGCCGTCGGCGCCCCGGGCGGCGCTCCGGGGGTGTACTCCAACACCAACTACCTGCTCCTCGTCGAACTCCTGGAGCAGGTGACCGGCACCACGGCAGAGCGGTACATCACGCGGAACGTCATCGAGCGCGCCGGACTCCGGAACACCGAACTCCCCACCGGGCCGTACGTCGACGGGCCGCACTCGCTGCTCTACGAGGCGTGGTTCGGGATGATCGACCCGCCCCGCGACTACAGCGTCTTCGACATGTCGTGGGTGGGGCCCTCGGCCTCGCTGATATCGACCGTCTCGGACCTCAACCGCTTCTACGGCAAGCTGCTGGCCGGGGAGATCGTCTCCCCGTCGTCGCTGGCCCAGATGCAGCGCACGGTCCCGGTCGTCTCCCAAGAAGGAAGGACGATCGACTACGGCCTCGGCCTGCACCCGCTGGAGAGTCCCGGTCAGGGCACGTTCTGGGGCCATGGCGGCACGGTCTGGGGCGGTGGAGCACTGGCCATGATCCGTGCCGACGGCAAGCGGCGGATGGCGGTCGCGGTGAACATGCAGAGGTGGAACAGGCTCGACTCCGCGGGCAGGCCGCAGCCCCATCCCATCGACGAAGCGCTGGCGGTCCTGCACCGCGTGGCGATGTACGGCTGACCGGGCCGCGGCCTCGCCGGGGCGACCGGGCCGCGGTCGTCAGGCGGAGCCGCGGTGAGCGGGGAAGCCATGGGCGCGGGCTCCCGTGACGACGGCGACGACGGGGGCCAGCAGGAGCAGGACGCCCCAGGGCAGGGCCCCCGCGCCGAGCCCGTCTAGGAGCAGACCGCCCGCGAGGCCGCCGGCCGCCATGGCCGCGTTCCAGAGGCTGACCAGCATCGTCTGGGCGGTGTCGGCGGCGTCCCCGCCCGCGTCGGCGACGGCCGTCTGGAGGAGCGTCGGCGCCCCGCCCCAGCCCAGGCCCCACAGCCCGGCGGCGACCAGCACGAGCGCGGTGCTTCCGGCCGGTACGGCGAGGGCGGCGGCTCCGACGGCGACGAGGACCGTCCCGCCGAGGGTCAGAGCCCTGAGCCGGCGGTCGATGGAGCGGCCGGTGATCCCGATGCCGGCCAGCGAGGCCACACCGAACACGAGCAGGACGAGTCCGGTGGAACCACCCAGGCCGAGGTGGCCCAGGTAGGCGGCGACGTAGGTGTAGAGGACGGTGTGGGCCAGGACGAGCCCGAAGGTGACGGCGAGGACCGGCAGGACGCCGGGCACTCTCAGGGTCCGGGTGACCGGGGCGCGTCCGCCGCTCCGCTCGCCCGGCAGGTCGGGGACGGCGAGGGCGATCCAGCCGAGGAGCCCGGCGGCGATGAGCGTCATGGCCGTGAAGGCGGCACGCCAGCCGACGGCGTCGCCGAGGAAGGTGCCCGCCGGGACGCCGAGCGAGAGCGCGAGCGGGATGCCGGTCATGGCGACGGCGACGGCTCTGCCCTGGAGGTGCGGCGGGGCGAGGCGGCGCGCATATCCGGCGAGCAGGGCCCAGGCCAGCCCCGCGGCGACCCCGGCGAGGAAGCGGGCGCCCATGGTGAGGGCGTACGAGGAGGAGACGGCGGTGACGGTGTTGGCGGCGGCGAATCCCGCGACCGAGGTGAGCAGCAGGCGCTTGCGGCGCCAGTCGGCGGTGCGGGCGGCGAGCGGGACGGCGGTGAGGGCGGTGCCGAGCGCGTAGACGGTGACCGTCTGCCCGGCGGCGGCCTCGCCGACACCCAGGTCGGCGCTCATCCCGGGAAGCACGCCGGCGGGGAGGGTCTCGGTGAGGCTCGTGACGAAGACGGCGGTGGCGAGGGCGAGCAGGGCGGGGAGGGGCAGTCGGCCGGCGGGCTTCGGAGAGCCGTTCACCGGGGATCCGTTCACCGGGGATCCGTTCACCGGGGATCCGTTCACCGGGGATCCGTTCACCGGGGATCCGGTCATCGGGGATCCGGTCTTCGGATGGGCGGGGGCGGGCGCTGCTGAACCGCCCGCCGCTGTCGCGTGGTTGCTCATGGACCTATGCTCGAACCCTCACATTGATGTGAAGGTCAAGCGAGTCCCGGGAAGGGGCGTCCCATGCGGATCGGGGAGCTGTCGGAGCGCACCGGCACACCGCGCAGGCTGCTGCGCTACTACGAGGAGCAGGGCCTCATCGTCGCGGACCGGCTGCCGAACGGCTACCGCGTCTACGACGAGTCGAACGTGGACCGGGTGGCGCAGATCCGGGGGCTCCTCGACGCCGGTCTGCCGACCCGGATCATCAAGCAGATCCTGCCCTGTCTGAACAAGCCGAGGATCATCCACTTCCCGGACGCCACACCGGAGATGCTGGCCACCCTTGAGGAGGAACGCGACCGGATGACCGAGCGGATCCGGTTCCTCACCAGGAACCGGGACGCGGTGGCGGAGTATCTGGTCGCCGTCCGGGAGAAGTTGGCGGCGGGTTCCGCCTGAAGCCTGTCGCGAAACGCCGCCGCCGGGCACGGAAGATCCCAGGGCCCTCACTCCATGCGGCGGGAACCCTCCAGGACCGCCTGCCGGATGCGGTGGTAGGTGCCGCAGCGGCAGATGTTGCGGATCGTGTCGAGGTCGGCCTCGGTGATCTCCCGGCCGGCCTCACGCGCCCGGCGGACCGTCGCCACCGCCGCCATGATCTGCCCCGGCTGGCAGAAGCCGCACTGGGCGACGTCGAGGTCGAGCCAGGCCTCCTGCATCGGGTGCAGGTCACTGCCCACGGTGTCGGGGAGGCCCTCGATGGTGGTGACCTCGTCGGTCGGGGCGAGGTCGTCGACGGGCACGGCGCAGGGCGTGAACGCCTTGCCGTTGAGGTGGCTCGTACAGGCCCGGCAGACGCCGACCCCGCAGCCGTACTTGGGTCCGGTGACACCGAGGACGTCCCTGAGGACCCAGAGGAGCCGGACGTCGCCCTCGACGTCGGCGGTGACGGCCTTGCCGTTCAGGATGAAGGTGTGCTGCGGCACGGGGACTCCAGCTCTCAGATGGTGCGGTCGCGGCCGTCGGTGGGCGAGGCCGGGACGGGCGGGACGGTCGGCAGGGGGGTGAAGGCGAGCGGCTCGGCGTGGTTGAGGGGGAAGACCGTCGGCATCGTGCCGGTGGCCCGCCCGTAGGCGCAGGCGACGGCGGCCATGGCGCCGGCCACCGCCAGCTCCCCCGCGCCGCCCGGCTTCTCGCCGTTCGAGGGCATCACGATGATCTCCAGCTCCGGCGGGGTGTTCCACTGCCGGGTGTAGAAGTACTGGTCCCAACTGCCTTCGAGGAAGTGCCCGTCACGCAGGTGGAGTCCGGAGGTGAGCGTGATGGCGATGCCGTCGGAGATGCCGCCCATCATCTGGGCCTCCAGTCCCCGCGGGTTGACGGCGAGACCGACGTCGACGGCGCAGACGACCTTCGTCACGCGCGGTCCCGTGTACGCGTTGGGGATCTTCCGTCCGGTGGTCGCCGGGCGGCAGTCGATCTCGGCGAGGACCGCGACGAAGGAGTGGTACTCGGCGTGGACGGCGATGCCCTGGGCGGTCCCGGGCGCCATCGTCCGGCCCCACTCCCCTGCCTGGGCGACCTTGTCGAGGACGGCGCGCGCCCGCGAGTCCTTCATGAGCTTGCGCCGCATCGCGTACCCGTCCTGGCCCGTGCGGCGGGCCAGTTCGTCCATGACGAGTTCCTGGGCGCAGCGGACGTTGGGCGAGTAGATGCCCCGCATGGAGCCGGTGTTGTAGCCCTTGTCGGTCTCGGAGAGGAGCTGGGTCGTGACGCCGAGGTGGTAGGGGCTCACCTGCGTGAGCTGGAACATCGTCTGGGAGAAGGTGGCGTCGGCGACGGGGAGCCGGGCCACCTCGGAGGTGAGGAGCTCGCCGATGCCGTGCCCGAAGTCGGTGGCCACGGAGGTGTGGCGCTGCTCGTACGTCAGGACCTCGCCCAGCGAGTACGTGGCACGGACCCTCGACGTGGACATCGGGTGCGTACGGCCCTGGCGGAAGTCGTCGGTGCGGTGCCACATCAGCTTGACGGGCTTGCCGAGGGCGCGGGAGACCTCGGCGGCCTCGTGGGCGGCGTCGTGGAAGAGCTTGCGGCCGAAGGAGCCGCCGCCCTCGGTGACGTGGACACGGACGGCGGTGGGCGGCAGGCCGAGCTTGAGGGCGATCTGTTCCTGGGCGACGATCGGGGCCTTCAGTGAGGCCCAGATCTCCGCGGAGTCCTCCCGTACGTCCGCGATGGCGCAGTTCGTCTCCAGGGCGGCGTTGCTGGAGAAGTGGAAGGTGAAGCGGGCGTCGACCGCCTTGGTGAGGAGCGGCAGGGCCGGGACCACCAGCGGGAGTTCGGCCCGGCGGAGCTTCTCCAGGACGGTGGCGTCGGAGGCGCCCTCGGCGGTTCCGGGGCCCCAGTCGACGTCGAGGGCGCGGACGGCGTCGACGCACTGGCCGAAGGTGCGGCCGCGGACGGCGACGCCGGTGGAGACGGTGACGACGTCGGTGATGCCGGGCATGGCGCGGACCTCGGCGAGGTTGGCCACGGAGCGGACGGTGCCGTTGATGGTGGGCGGGCGGCAGATCATCGTGGGCAGGGCGTCCGGGACCTGGAGGTCCATCGCGAACTTCTTGCGGCCGGTGACGGCGTCGAGGGCGTCGAGCCTGCGCTGCGCGGTGCCGACGACGCGGAAGTCGGACCGGTCCTTGAGCTCCACCTCCACCGCGGCGTTCGTGAGGGCCGCGGCCTTCGCGGCGAGTTCGCCGTAGCCGAGAAGCGCGCCGGCCGGGGAGAGGACCGCGCCGGCCTTCGTCGTGAGGGTCTCGACGGCGTCGCCGAGGACGAGGGAGGCGGCGTGCAGGAGGCGGCCGCGGGCGACGGCGGCGGCGACCCGGATCGGGGTGTAGGTGGAGTAGGTGGTGTTGGAGCCGCCGGTCAGCTGGTTGAAGAGCAGCTCGGGCCGGGCGTCGGCGAGCGTGACCTTCACCTTGTCCAGCGGCAGGTCGAGTTCCTCCGCGACGATCATGGCGCTGGAGGTCGTGACGCCCTGGCCGACCTCGGCGCGGGGCAGCGCGAAGTGGGCGGTGCCGTCGCTGTCGACGCGGATCGTGATGAGGTTGCTGGTCGGCAGGGCGGCCAGCGTCAGCAGCTCGTTGAGGTCGAGGATCTCCGCGGGTCCGGGCAGCGAGGGGATCAGCGCCGGGGCCGCAGCGGCGGCCTGCCGGGGCACGAGGGCCTCGGCGCCGAGCTGGGCGGCGACGGTGAGGGTGGGGGCGGCGAGGACGTAACCGAGGAACCGGCGCCGCCCGATGCCGGCCTCGCCGGTCGCGGCCGGAGGCGTGGCGCCTTCCCCGCTGCCGCTCGTGTGGTGGTCGTCCCGCGCGGGGTGCCGCCTCGGCATTCGGTGTGCCCTTTCGTCCAGGCCCCGGTCTTGCTACTGCCGGGTATCGTCAGAGGCGACGATCATCGCTCATGCGGGGGCCCCTTGGGGACCCTCCGGCACGGACGCCCGTCGTAGGGTTCCCGGCATGACCGAAGCCGCGCACCTCACCGACACCCGCCGCTCCTACGACACCGTCGCCGTCGACTACGAGCGGCTGCTCGGCGAGCAGTTGGCGACGACGCCCCTGGACCGGGCGATGCTCGCCGCCTTCGTGGAGAAGGTCGACACCTTCGACGGCCCTCGCGCGGTGGGCGACCTCGGGTGCGGGACGGGGCGCGTGGCGGCCCATCTGCGGGAGCTCGGCGCGGACGTGTTCGGTGTGGACCTGTCGCCGGGGATGATCGCGGTGGCCCGGGAGACGTATCCGGGCGTGCGCTTCGAGGTGGGGTCGATGACCGCGCTCGACCTGCCCGACGCCTCACTGGGCGGGGCGCTCTCCTGGTACTCCACGGTGCACATGCCGGAGGCCGAACTCAGCGCGTGCTTCGCGGAGTTCCGTCGTGTCCTCGCGCCGGGCGGGTTCGTCCTGGTCGCCTTCAAGGTCGGGGACGAGCGGGTGCGGCTCGAGCAGGCGTACGGTCACGAGGTGGCGCTCGACGTGTACCGCTGGTCGCCCGACCGGATCGCGGAGCTCCTGGCCGCCGCCGGCCTGGTCGAGGCGGCCCGCCTGGTGCGGGAGCCGGACCCCGTGGAGAGCACGCCCCAGGCCTTCCTGCTGGCCCGCAGGCCGCGCGACTGAACGCTCCCGCCGCAGGAACGGAGCTGCGCCCGGGAGAGCCGGGCGCGCTGCCCGCCGCCCGCGATGAGGGCGTTGACGGAGGCCATCGGGTCACCGCCCGCCGACCGGACGAGCAGCGCACCGAGCACCACGGGGCCGATGGCCACGGCGAGGGCCGCGCCGGTGGCGGTGACGTGCTGGAGGTGGCGGGTGCGCCGGGCGTCGAAGGTCATGTCCCCATTCCAGCGGCTGACGGGCGGCCGCGTATCGGTCGACGTACTCAGCCGGGCGGGGCGGCGTACTCACCCGGCACCGACCGCTGCTCGGCGGTTGCCCTCAGGGGTTCCCGCTCGGGGGCTTCTTCGGAGATCCTCGGGGGAATCGAACACCCCGGGCGTCCCCGGGCCGAAGCCAGGAGGCGCGACCGCCGTGACGAGCCGGACGACCGAGATGAGGGAGATGAGGGGGACGGGCGAGGTGAGGGAGACGGCTGAGACCAGCCTGTCAGGCGCGGTAGGCCCGGTCGTCCTCGTCGTGCAGCACGAGGAGGACGCCGGTCCCGGGCTCGTCGGGGAGCACCTCCTGCTGGCCGGCCTCCGTCTCGACGTGGTGCGTGCCTGGCGGGACGAGCCCCTTCCGGACGACCTTCGCGGTCACGCCGGGCTCCTGGTCCTCGGCGGGTCCGTCAACTGCCGGGACGACGGATCCGCCCCGTGGCTGCCCCGCGTCCGTACGCTCGTCCGCGAGGCGGTCGCCGGCGGGGTGCCGCTCCTCGGGATATGCCTGGGCGGCCAGATCGTCGCCGACGCCCTGGGCGGATCGGTCGTGACGCGGACGCGGGGGCCCGAGTTGGGCGCCGTCCCGCTGCGGCGGCTCGTCGCGGCCGACGGCGACCCCGTGCTCGGCGGAGTGCCCGAGGGCGCGCCGGCCGCGCAGTGGCACTGGGACGAGGTGGACCGGCTGCCGGCCGGCGCCGTCCCGCTGCTGGGCGGGGACGACTGCCCGTACCAGGCGTTCCGGGTGGGGCATGCGGGCTGGGCGCTCCAGTTCCATCCGGAGGCGGGGGTCGGCACGGTCGCGCGGTGGGCGGAGGCCGACGACGCGCAGGTCCGGGCGGACGGCGGTGACCCGGTGGCGGTGGTGGCCTCCGTACGGGAGGCGGAGCCGCGACTCCGTACGGTCTGGGGCGCGGTCTCCGAGGCCTGGGGCGCGGTGGTGCTGACCCACGCAGGAGCGGCCGCCGCCGGGGTGTGATCAGGGCGGGCGGATACTCGTGTCCGGGGTGGGTGCGCGAAGGGCGCGTCCGCTTGGCGGGACCGGGGCCGTGGGATTGTGTGGCGGTCGACCGTACCGCCACCGCACCACAGCGAAGGAGCTCCGCCGCCATGGCCGACTACCGGATCGAAACCGTCCGCACCGGGTACCGGAACTGGACCGCCCGCAACGACCGGGGCGCGGAGGTCCGGATGGCCGCCGCCGACGACGCGGACGCGCAGCCCTCGTTCACGCCGGTCGAGCTGCTGCTCGCGGCGATGGGCGGGTGCGGCGGTCTGGTCGTCGACCGGACCGCGCGCGCTGTGGACCACGACGACCTGCGGATCGTGGTGGAGTCGGTCTCGGACCCCGAGGACGAGGGCCGGGTGGGCCGGATCAGGGTCAGCTACGAGTTCGAGCTGCCGGACAACAACCCGCGGGCGGAGGAGGTGTTCGCCCGGGCGGTACGTCTGACGCACGAGAAGTTCTGCACGGTGAGCAGGACCGTCGAGCACGGCGCGCGCGTCGAGGCGATCCTCCCGGACGGAACGGTCGGCTTCGAGGGCTGACCGGACGCGCGCGGGGCCCTCAGCCGACCGTGACGTGGGCGAGGGCCCAGGAGGTGTGGTCGAAGGACGTCCGGGCGTTGGCGTCCGTCACCTCCAGACGCAGGACGCGGACGCCTCGTACGTCCACATCCACCGGTACGGGGCCGGTGGCCGCCGTCAGCGTGGGGGTGGCGAGGAGGACGCGGTCGTCGCCGTACACGGTGGCGCGGGTCGCGCCCACGGAGCTCTGGCGCGCCGAGAAGTCGTCGATGCCGACGAGCGCGGTGAACCGCTTCCCCGCGCCGCCGAGGTGGAAGGACACGTCGCTGTAGGCGTGGACTCCGAGGCCCTTGGGGTACGTGGTGCCGCCGAAGGCGATCGGCGTGCCGTCGCCCGCGCCGTTCTTGCCGTTGGAGCTGTCGCGCTCGACCGGGCCCCAGCCGTTGACGGCGCCGATCCAGGGCAGGTCCGAGAGGTACGCGTCCTTGGTGGGTGCCGGGGGCGGGGTGGTGGTGACGCCGTCGGCGGTGGCCGAGGTGGCCTGCACGGTCCAGCCCACGGGGGCGCGCAGGGTGACGGCGGCCGAGTTCCAGGGCCGCGCCGAGACGTTGACGAGGGTGGCGATCACGGTGAACGTCCGTGCTGGTATGGAACATTGAGGGAGCATCAGTTTCGTTCCTGAGTCGGCCCGGGGTATGCGTCCTGCCAGGAGGAACGCATCAGCACGCCGAGTCCGGTGACCCGGGCGGGGTACCGGGACGCGAGGTCGGACGTCTCGACGAGGTCGTACAGCTCGATCTGCCACTGGTCATCGAGGAGGGCGGCGGACGCGGCTATCGGCGCTTCAGGGCTAGACCAGGTCCTTGTCGTGCGGCGCCCGGCCCCCTCAGTCGATCACCGGCGCGGCCCTGACCCATGCACAGCACACAGCGCATGAAGAACGTTTGAATCCTCCCCTCCCTGAAGGGAGGGGAGTCCTCACCCTCCAGGGCTGATGTGGGAATTCCTGGCTCACGCCGCCAGGCGGGGCAGCACCTCGCCTGGACTTCCACGATCAGCACCAGCCGGGGTGAGACCAGCCCGGACCAGCATCACGCGGGCGGAGTTCTTGTCCCTGGAGGACACGGCTCCGCACACGGTGCAGGCATACGTTCGCTCGGAAAGAGGTAGTGCGTGCTTGGTTCTCGCTCCGCACTGCGCGCAGTCCATCGTGGTGTGCGCGGGATGTACCAGGTGCACGACACGGCCGTGCTTTCGCGCCTGCTCGATCAGAGCCGCCTTCGTGGCGCCGATCGCGGCGTCGGCCGCCTTGCGGGCCATGGTGGTCTTAGCGAGGAACTTCGGCCGGAAGTCCTCGACGGCCAGGGCGTCATGGTCGCGAACAACCTTCTTGGCCCACTTTCGGGCCGTGTCCTGGCGCTGCCGGGCGATCTTCTTGTGCAGCTTCGCGACCTGCCGCTTGGCGGCCTTGTAACCGTTCGAGCCGGGCTCGCCTTTTGCGGACTTTCGTCTCGCCATCATCCGCTGGTAACGGGCGAGCTTCTGCGCCGCGGTCTTGCCGTGCTGGGCGTGGGGAAGGTCATGGGCATCGGAGGTGGTGGTCGCCGTCTCCTTCACACCCCAGTCGATCCCGATCACGCGGCCAGACTCTGGCAGGGGCAGCACGCTGGCGGGTACGACGAAGGACGCATACCACGCCCCCGTGCTGTCCTGATGAACACGCACGCTGGACGGCTCGGCCGGAAGGTCCCGCGACCACACCACTGTCACCACGATGCCGCCCGCCAGGTGCAGACGGCCATCCTTCAACCGGAAACCACGCCGGGTGTAGTTGAGACTCGGCAGCGCATCGCGCTTCTTCTTCCACCGGGGCATCCCAGCCCGCCGGTGCATGGGCAGCCGATCCTTGATGTCCTTCTGTCCCTTGGCGCGGGACTTGCCGAAGTCACGTACGACCTGCTGCTGAGCAACCGAGGACCCCTCACGCACCCACGGGGTGAGCTTGCGGGCATCGGTCAGCATCCTGTCGAGCTGGGCCGGGCCACACGTCCGCTTCTCGCCAGTGGCTTTGTTGCGCAGGTATACGGCCTTGGACTTGGCGACGCACTCGTTCCAGACCCACCGGCACCGGTCCCACTCACCTACCAGGGCGGTACGGGCTGTGGACGACACGCGCAGCCGGAAGCTCCACCGAGCATGCCCTGCATCGTCCGTCCGCGCTTCCGCCGCCATGAACAGCAACCTATCCACGACGACCGACGATCAAGAGCAATTCACCTTGAAGAGGCCGTTCATCGCCACACTGAGTATAAAATGCTCCGCCCTAGCGGCGAAACGGCATCATCGGAGGCATGCTCCCCGGGACGGCTCCCATCCCTCGTCACGTCGGAGTCATCCCGCTCAATCGAGCCAGATCTCCCGGACCCCGCTCAGCGGGTCCTCGGCGATCCGGGGCTCGGCGTCCCAGATCATCGTGGCGCGCCGGTCGGTGGTGTAGCGCGGCCAGTCGGCGCCCGGGTCCTGGTCCGTCACGAAGGCGACCCAGGCCCGGTGCATGGCGTCGGCGAGGGCGCGCGGCGGGGCGTCGCCCGCGGACGGCGCGACGCCTTCGGAGTCGAGGACGTCGAAGGCGAAGGGCAGGTCGAGGCAGTGGAACGCGATGCCCATGACCGGCGAGCGCCAGGCGAACTCGTAGAGCCAGGTGGGCTGTTCCCGCGCGGCACGGGCGTCCGCTACGGCGAGGTTCGGGACGCGGAAGATGGAGTCCGTGAGCGCCTGCCCGAAGAGGAGGGCCTCGCCGCCCTCCGCGTATGCCTGGGTGAAGGCGTCGATCCGGGCCTCGTCGAGGCCGAGGCCGCCGAGCACGAGCGGCACCGGCAGTCCCTCGGGCGCGGGGATCATCGTGAACTCGTGCTCGGTGAAGCCGAGCATCAGCGGGACGTCGTCGCCCGCGCCGCCCGTCGTCAGGGCCTCCAGCGCGGGTACGGGGATCAGCTCGCCGTCCGCGAAGGGCGCGAGGGCCAGCATCGGCGGCAGTCCTTCGCGGTCCGGGCCCTCTTCGGCCAGCCGGTCCTGGAGCTCCAGGATCTCGTCGTCGCTCAGGTCCCGCAGGGCCGCGGCGGTGGCGGGGACACCGGTGCGGGAGGTGAGGAGCCGGGAGGCGGCGCGGGCGACCTCGGGACCGTCGGGGCGCAGGAGCGCGCCCGAGACGGAGATGACCCCGCGGAACAGATTACGGGCGGACGGGACGGCGAGGAGGGTCTGGACGGCGCCGCCGCCCGCCGACTGGCCGGCGATGGTGACCTTGGCCGGGTCGCCGCCGAAGGCCGCGATGTTGTCGCGGACCCATTCCAGGGCGGCGATCCAGTCCCGTACGCCCCGGTTGTCGGGGGCGTCCTCCAGGTGGAGGAAGCCCTCGATGCCGAGCCGGTAGCCGAGCGAGACGACGACGACTCCGTCCCTGTTGAAGGCGGCTCCGTCGTACCAGGGGCTGGCCGCCGAACCGGCGACGTAGCCGCCGCCGTGGATCCAGACGAGGACGGGGAGCCGGGCCTCCGGGTCGGCGTCGGGGGTGAAGACGTTGAGGTTGAGGACGCCGTCGCCCGGGATGGTGGGCTCGGGGATGATCACGACCTCGCCGAAGGGGCGACGCTGGGCCGTCGGGCCGTACGCGGTGGCGTCCAGCGGCTCCGTCCACGGCTCCGGCGGCACGGGCGCGGCGAACCGCAGATCGCCCACGGGGGGCTGCGCGTACGGGATGCCGAGGAAGCGGAGGCTGCCGTCGGCACGGCGTTCGCCGCGGACGGGCCCTCGGGCGGTGGTGACGGTCGTGCTCATGCGGTGCTGCTCCTTCTGCGCGGGGCGACACGGGGCCGGGACTGGAGCGTGTCACCGCCCACTTACACGTGTCAATCCCGGTGTCGAGCAGGTGTCGGTCGGGGCCTCGCGCCGTGGGAGCAGCAGGGGTGTCGCCAGCAGGAGGGCGCCCGCGAGGGCGATCGCCGCGCGGAGGCCGACGAGCCCCGCCAGGACGCCCCACAGAGCGGTCAGGGTCGCGGTGGTGGCCTTGCCGGAGACCGACCAGGCGGTGAGGGTGCGGGCGACGCGGCCGGTCTCCGTCAGGCGGAGCCGGTGGGCGGCGAAGACGGGGTTGAAGACACCGATGCAGGTGATCAGCGCGAACTGGACGGCCATGACCAGCAGGAGTCCGCCGACGCCGGGCCGCACGAAGGCCAGTCCGACCGGCCAGCACACGCGCAGCGAGCCCGAGACGAGGAGGACCCGGTGCCGCCCGAACCGGTCGACGAGCCCGGGCGCCAGCCGCGCGCCGATCAGGCCGCCGAGGCAGGGCACGGCGAAGGCGAGGCCGTACTGCCAGGGCGTGAACCCCAGCGGACCGAGCATCAGGACGGCGAGCAGCGGCGCGGTGGCCATGATCAGGGCGTTGACCAGGACGGTGTGGAGGAACAGCGGGCGCAGCTGCGGGTGGGCCAGGACGTGGCGCCACCCTTCGACGAGGTCGCCGAGGCGCGCGCCGGTCCGCTCCTCCCGCTCGGGGCGGGACTCCCGGCCGCGGATCGCCCGGATGCCCGCCGCCGAGAGCAGGTAGCTGACGGCGTCGGCGGCCACGGTGGCGACCGGTCCCAGGAGGGTGATCAGGGCGCCGCCGAGCGGCGGCCCGACGACGGTCGTGGTCCAGGTCGTGGACTCCAGCCGGGCCTGCGCCGCAACCATGGCCTCCGGCCGGACCAGCACCTTCAGGCAGGCACCGGCCGCCGCGCCGAAGGTGATGTCGGCCGCGGCGACGACGACCAAGACGAGCAGGAGCTGGGCGAGGCCGAGCCGGCCGAGGGCGTACGCGACGGGGACGCTCAGCAGCGCCGCGCACCGGACGAGGTCCATCGCGACCATCACCGACCGCTTGCGGCGGAACTCCACCCACGGCCCGAGCGGGACCGCGACCGCCGCACCCACCGCGGCGCCGATCGCGGCGAGCGAGGCGACCTCGGCGGCGCCTTTGTGGAGCACCGTGATCGCGAGCAGGGGGAAGGCGCTGAACGCGAGTCCCGTGCCGAGTGCGCTCGCCGCGTAGGCCGCCCACAGCCACCCGAAGTCACGCCCCGGCGACGCCCGCCCCCACCGTCCCCCCGCCATGTCCGTACTCCTCTTCTCGCCGCGTCGAACAACCGCGCGTCGGCCTCCGCCATCCAAGCCACTCACCGATACCGGGAGCAAACAACCGGATGCCGGGCAGGCCACAACCACGGGTTGTGGGGCAGGACACCCCCTAGCCTGAGGACCGTGGATCTCGAAGCCGTACGCACCTTCCTCGCCGTCCTGGAGTCCGGCCGGTTCGGTCAGGCCGCCGACGAGCTGTCGATCACCCAGCAGGCCGTCTCCAAGCGCGTCGCCGCGCTGGAGAAGGAGCTGGGCGTGCGGCTGCTCACCCGAACCGCGCACGGCGCCGAGGCCACGATCGACGGGCAGGCCTTCCTGCCGCACGCCCGTGCCCTGCTCCACGCGGAGGCCCGGGCGATCGCGTCCGTCCGCCCCGGCAGCCGTGCGCTGCGCGTGGACGTGATCGGCAGGCGGCTGGCGCCCGCGGCGCTGCTGCGGACGTTCCACCGGTCGCACCCGGAGATCGAGCTCGACGTCGTGACGCTCTTCGACGCCGACGCGGCCGTCGCGGCCCTGCGGTCCGGCACGATCGACGCGTCCTTCCGCGCGGTCACCATGCCCGGCCGGCACCTCCCCGAGGACATCGGGGCCCTGCCGGTCCTGGACGAGCCGATCGAGCTCCTGACCGGACCGGCCCACGCGCTGGCGTCCGCCCGCGCGGTCACGCCGGCGCGGCTCGCCGGGCACCGGATCTGGGTGCCAGGGATCGTCAGCGGGACCGAGTGGGCCGCCTACTACGCGGACCTCGCAGCCGAGTTCGGGCTCACCATCGAGGTGACGGGGCCCGACTTCGGCACCGAACCGCTCCTCGACACCGTCGCCGACTCCCCCGAGCTCGCGACCTTCGTGGGCGCGGGGACGCGCCTCGTCTGGCCCGAGGCCCACGACCTGCGGCGCATCCCCGTGCACGGCCCGACGCCGGTCTACCCGCACTCACTGCTCTGGTCCCTGGACAATCCGCACCCGGGACTGCTTGCCCTCCGCGAGCACCTCGCCGCTGCCGGCACCGAGCCCTCGGACGCCGCGGCGCTCTCCGGAGCCTCGGGGACGCCGACGGCCTCCGCGACCTCGGCGACCTCCGGTCCCGATATCTGGACACCCTCGTGGGCGCGCCAGCGGACGCGGCGCCCCGCGCTCTAGAATCGGACCGACCGGCCGCCGGACCAGTGGCGGGGGCCCGGCTGTTCAGGCGTTTCCGGGGGAAGGCGGCGCGCGATGAGGTGGAGCCTCGATGTCGTGCTGGTGTCGCTCGTCTTCCTCCTCGGCGCGGGATTCATCACGGCGGGTGTCGTCTGGAAGGGCCGCGCGGTGCGGCCGTTCGCCGCTTCCCGGGCACGGTCCGTCGCCCAGCGGGAGTACGCGCGCGATCTGCAGCGGGCGGCCGACCATGTGATCGCGGCGGCCCGCAGCTCCGCCGGGGACGGTGAACCGGCCATCGTGACCGTCGAGGCCGTGGTGAGCGTGACGCAGGACCGCTACGGGTACGCCGTGGTGGAGCGGCGGCACGCGGCGGCGGCACTGCGGCGCCGGTTCGAGCACTGGCGGTGCGCCGCCGACTGCGTCACGGACGCGTACGCCTACACGTAGGCACGGTGGACGCGGGCCGGCCAGGGGGCCGCCTCGTGGACGCGGGCCCGCCAGGGGGCCGCCTCAGCGATCCGCGCGACGCCGAACGAGTGGACTCGATGAGGCGCCCCACGGACGGGGCTCTCCGCCACGGGTACGGATGGTGATGTGGCTGCCTGCTCCCCGAACCGGAAGAGGCGCCCCCGACATGCGACGCATCCCCACCCGACGTCTGTTCGCCGCGGCACTGCTCGTGGCGTCCGTGCTGGCCCCGACGGTCGTGGCCCCGGCCCCGACGGTCCACGCGGCCGGCATCGACCGCCACGACAAGGACGACTGCCCGCCGGGCGGCCTCGGCCCGGAGGTGAACGCCCGGCTGGACAAGGCCATCAAGGACATTCGCGAGCAGGCGGGCATCCCCGGCGTCGTCGTCGGCGTGTGGATGCCGGGCAAGGGGAGCTACGTCCGCGCGAGCGGTGTCGCCGACACCGTGACCCGTGAGCCGATGTCCGCCGACTCGTACATCCGGATCGGCAGCGAGACCAAGACCTTCACGGTCACCGCACTGCTCCAGCTCGTCGACGACGGCCGGGTCGGCCTCGACGACCCGATCGCGAAGTACGTGCCCGGCGTCCGCAACGGACACCGGATCACGCTCCGCCACCTCGCGGAGATGCGCAGCGGCCTGTTCCCGTACACCTCCGACGCGGACTTCATCCACGATCTGCTGAGCGACCCTCAGCGGCAGTGGACCCCGGAGGAGGTGCTCCCGTACGGCATGAGGCACAAGAACACCTTCAAGCCGGGCGCGCAGTTCCAGTACTCCAACAGCAATCTGATCCTGCTCGGCCTGGTCGTCGAGAAGGTGACGGGGCAGCGGCTCCAGGACGTCATCCGCAACCGGGTGCTCCGGCCGTCCCACCTGTTCGGCACGCTGTTCCCGGTGGGCGCCGAGTTCCCGGAGCCGCACTCGCGCGGCTACACCGACCAGACGCTGAGCGGCGGGATCGCGGACGCCACCGACTGGAACCCGAGCTGGGGCTGGGCGGCGGGGGCGATGATCTCGAACCTCCAGGACCTGCGCCACTGGGCCAAGATCGTCGCCACCGGGGAGCTGCTCAGCCCGGAGACCCAGGCCCAGCGCCTCAAGACGCTGCCGACCGGCTTCCCCGGCACGACGTACGGCCTCGGCATCCTGAAGACCGAGGGCTGGATCGGGCACAACGGCTCGCTGCCGGGGTACGAGACGGTGACCGTCTATCTGCCCTCGAAGAAGGCCACCCTGGTCCTCATGCTGAACACGGACGCCCGCCGGGTCGACAACCAGGAGCCGTCCACGCTGCTCGCCCGGGCGATCACCCGGATCATCACCCCGGACAATGTCTACGCCGGCGGGACCTCGCCGCGTTAGCCACTCCCCGGGGAGTACCCGTCCCCGGGGATCTCCGCGGAGAGCTGCGTGCCCAGTTCCTCGAAGCCCAGCGCGGCGGCGACCCGCCGCGAGGCCTCGGGGCGGGCGCGCCACTGCGGCAGCAGTCCGGCGGCGAGCGCGTGGCCGACCGCGGCAGATGCCACCGTGCGCGCGAGTCCCCGGCCGCGTGCCGCCGGCGCGACCAGGACGCTGAGGTGGGCCGTCCGGCGGGGCCAGAGTTGGTACCCGGCGGCGGCCACCACCTCGTCGTCGTGGGCGCGGACGACGAACGCGGGCGACGTGATCCCGTCCAGAGCGGCCTCGTCCGCGTCCTCGTGGCCCGCCGCGCGCTCCAGGCCGCGCAGCGCCGCGTGATGGCCGGGCAGTTGCTCCACCGCCGAGGCGGCGGCCACCGGGCGGAAGCCTTCCGGGGAGGCGTACGACAGCGCCGCCGGGCCGAGGACGCGGGCCACGGGCAGTGCCTCGCGGTACGAGGACGCTTCCCCCGCCGCGTCGACGGACCGTCCGCGCAGCGCCTCACGCACCCTCGCGGCCACGCGCGCGTCGGGCGCCGTCACCAGCGCCGATCCGTCGAGGGTCACCACCCCCACCCAGCCCTTCGGGCACGTCCCCGACTCCGGGGACACCAGGACCTTCACCTCGCCCTTCGGCGGGAACGACCCTGGTGAAACGGACGCCAGCTCCTCCCACAGCCGTCGGGCCCCCGCGAGCGGCGAGGTCACCGGACGGCGTCCGGTACGGGCGTGGCCTGGTGGTAGTACATCCGCAGGGGCGCGTCGGCCGCCCCCGCCGGGTCCCGCCGCCACAGGGAGCTGCGGCGGGCCCGGTGGCCGTCGCGGACCGTCTCGAACGTGACGTGCACGAGTCCGGGGGCGAGCAGCACGCCCCTGACGGCGCCGGGTTCGTAGTGGGTGCCCTCCTCGGCGTTCCCGGCCATGTCGGGAAGCGCGGCGAGCATCTCCCCGTACGTCCAGCGGCGGCCGGAGGCGCCGACCTCTTCGAACTCGGGGTCGAGGAGTTCGACGGCGAGCGCGCGGGAGACGCGTACGGACGGGTCCAACAGGCGCAGTTCGCCCGCGATGGCCTCGGCGATGTCGGGATGCTGGGTCATGGGGGCATTCTGGCTGGTCAGCCGTGGCCGGGCCAGGGGTTTACCGCCAGGCCCGGCTCCGCGCTGCCTCTCACTCGAAGGCCGCTGCCGCCTCCTTGAGCGCCGCCGCGACGGTCTCGGGCGCGTCCGGGCCCGGTGCTCCCGGCCGGTAGGTGACGGAGCGGAGCCGGCCGGTGAAGCGGAAGGAGCGGTGGCGTTCGAAGAGGGGCCACGAGACGGGCGATTTGCGGTCGACGCCCACGCTGATGCCCTGGAAGGGGGCCATGCCGATGAGCTGGTGCACGCTGTCGGGGGCGGCGCGCCGCTCGCCGTCCACGGTGACGGTGAACCGCCAGCGGAGTCCCTCCTCGGCGGTGGCGGTGAGCAGGATCTCGTGCGGGCCTGCGGTCAGGGGTCCCGCGTCCGTCTCGTGGAGTCGGCCGTATTCGTTGTACGCGAAGGTCAGCCGGCCGTTCTCGGTGTAGAGGCTGTAGCCGCCGCCCTGGTCGCCGTGGGAGACGAGGACGCCTTCGCCGCTCTCGTCGACGAGGACCTCGATGGCGAAGGAGCGCAGGGAGACCAGCCGCGAGGAGCGGTAGCGCTCCAGCTCCGGGGTGCCGGGGAGCAGCGTGAGGGGCCGGGCGAGTCGCTGTTCGGCGGGGTTGCGGCGGGCGAGGGCGCCGCTGTGGTCGGGGAGGGGGAAGACTCCGTTGCGCCAGGCGGCCTCCTCCCAGGCGGCCGACAACTCCTTGACGAGTTCGGGCTGTTCCGCCGCGAGGTCATGGATCTCGGTGGGGTCGGTCCGGATGTCGTACAGGGCCCACTCGGTGTCGTCGTAGGGGGTTCCGGGCCGGTGGAGGGTGACGAGCTTGCGGCCGTCGCGGTAGTGGCTGCGGTTGCCGGTCATCTCGCAGTACTGCTCGGGGTGGGTCGACGTGTGGGCGGGGTCGGCGAGGACGGGGGTGAAGCTGATGCCGTCGGGCTCCTGGAGGGGGACGCCGCGGCGGCTCTCGGGCCGGGTGAGACCGGCGAGTTCGAGGAGGGTGGGGGCGATGTCGGTGACGTACTGGTACTGGGGGCGCGGTCCGGTGGCGAGCCTGCCGTCGCGGGTGCCTTCGGGCCAGGAGAGGACGAAGGGGACGCGCACGCCGCCCGCGTAGGTGTGGCCCTTGTAGAGCCGGAAGGGCGTGTTGGAGGCCATGCCCCAGCCGCGCGGGTAGTGGACGAGGCTGCGGGGGCCGCCGATGAGTTCGGGGTCGCGGTCGACGTCGGGGTCCCAGTCGCCGGGGAGTCGGGGGTGGTGGACGAAGCGGCTGAAGTAGGAGCGGGTGCCCTCGGGGCCGCCTTCGCCGGTGCCGCCGTTGTCGGAGGTGAAGACGATGATGGTGTTGTCGAGTTCGCCGAGGGCGGCGAGGGTGTCGGTGAGCCGGCCGAGGTTCTGGTCGATGTTGTCGACGAGGGCCGCGTAGACCTCCATGTAGCGGGCGTAGAGCCGCTGCTGATCCTCTGCCAGAGAGTCCCAGGCGGGGACGTCGAGGCCGGCCTCGCTGTTACGGGCGGGGAGTTCGGTGCCGGGCGGGAAGAAGCCGGCGGCGAGCTGGGCGGCGAAGCGCCGCTCGCGCAGTACGTCCCAGCCCTCGTCGTAGCGGCCGCGGTGGCGGGCGATGTCCTCGGCCTTGGCCTGGAGGGGGCCGTGGACGGCGTTGTGGGCGAGGTAGAGGAAGAAGGGCTTGTCGGGGTCGTGCGCGCGCAGCGCCTTCACCATGGAGATCGCCTGGTCGGTGATGTCGTCGGTGTAGTAGTAGTCGTCGGCGAACTCGTCGATGTCGAGGGGACTGTTGTCCCGGACGAGCTGGTGCGGGTGGAAGAGGCTGGTGAGGCCTTCCAGGACACCGTAGTACTGGTCGAAGCCCTTCTGGAGCGGCCAGTTGACGCGGTCGTTCGCCGCGTTGGAGGCGGAGTCGCGGACGAGGTGCCACTTGCCGACGGCGTAGGTGGCGTAGCCGGCGTCGTGGAGGAGTTCGGCGAGGGTGGGGATGTCGTCGGCGACCTCCATGCCGTAGCCGGGGAAGCCGGGGTCCGCGTTGGCGACCATGGCGTAGCCGACGCGGTGCGGGTTGAGGCCGGTGAGCAGGGCGGCGCGGGCCGGTGAGCAGAGCGGCATGGTGTGGTAGTTGGTGAGC
The DNA here is from genome assembly GCF_006539185.1 of Streptomyces gardneri. GTDB lineage: Bacteria > Actinomycetota > Actinomycetes > Streptomycetales > Streptomycetaceae > Streptomyces > Streptomyces gardneri. The sequence continues at coordinate 19,992 of NZ_BJMN01000002.1, read as the reverse complement.
CGCACGCCGTCGTCGGCGAGGCCGTCGAGGACGGGTGTGGGGATCTCCGAGCCGAACGGTCCGATGTCGCTGAAGCCCATGTCGTCGACGAGGACCACGACGATGTTGGGGGCCTTGGCCGGTGGGGTCGTACGGCTGGGCCAGGCGGGTTCGGACTCGGCGAAGGTGCGGCCGACGCGACCGGCGAAGCCTTCGTAGGGGTCGCGGCGGGGTGCGGTGCTCATGGGGAGGCGGGTCCTTCCGGGGGGAGTGTGCGGGCTGTGCGGAATCCGCCGTGGCCGGTCGAGGAGTCGGGGGTGTTGTGGGAGCGGGCGGCGACCCGGTAGCGGTTGCAGTAGGAGGCGTGGCAGAGGTAGGAGCCGCCCCGGATGACGCGCTCCCCCGGGCCGAAGGCGTCCTGGCACCACTCCCAGACGTTGCCGGAGGTGTTGTACAGGCCGTGGCCGTTGGGGGCGTACGCCGTGACGGGCACGGTGCCGACGCGTCCGCCGGGCCGGTCGGAGCGGTACGGGAAGTCCCCGGTCCAGGTGTTGCACCGTTCCTCGCCGCCGGGGGTGAAGTCGTCGCCCCACGGATAGCGGGCGCCGTCGAGGCCGCCGCGGGCCGCGTACTCCCACTCGGCCTCGGTGGGCAGCCGGACGCCCGCCCAGGCGCAGTAGGCGAGGGCGTCGTCGTACGAGACGTGGACGACGGGGTGGTCGGCGCGGCCTTCGACGTCGGAGCCGGGGCCCTCGGGGGTGTGCCAGGCGGCCCCGGTGACTCCGAGCCACCAGGGGGCCTGCGGGACCCGGCCGAGGACGTGGTGCGCGGCCGCGGGGTGGAGCAGGAGGTGGAAGACGAAGGAGGAGCCGTGGCGTTCGGCGTCGGTGCGGTATCCGGTGGCCCGGACGAAGTCCGTGTACTGGGCGTTGGTGACGGCGGTCGTGTCGATCGCGAAGGCGGCGACGGTGACCTCCCGCACGGGCCCTTCGCGGTCGGCCGGATAGCCCTCGTCGAAGGCGTCGCCCATGCGGAACGTGCCGCCGGGCAGCTCCGCCATGGTGCGGGGCGGCGGAGCGGTCCGTACGGTCGGCGGCGGGAGCAGTTCGACGGCCCGGGCGGCGCCGGCCGCTCCCGTACAGCGGCGTCCCGGGGTGCAGCAGGCGCTCACGCGGACACCGCCCCGGCGGGCACCCGCACGGGTACGGGTTCGGGCGCGGCGGCGAGCAGCGCGCGGGTGTACGGATCGCGGGGCCGTTCGCACAGCTCGTCGGCGGCGCCGGTCTCGACGATCCGGCCCTCGTGCATCACCGCGATGCGATGGCTGACCTGGCGGACGACGGCCAGGTCGTGGGCGATGAAGACGAGGGCGAGGCCCAGGTCGCGCTGGAGGTCGGTGAGGAGGCCGACGATCTGGGCCTGGACGGAGACGTCGAGCGCCGAGACGGGTTCGTCGCAGATGAGGACGGCGGGGTCGGGAGCGAGGGCGCGGGCGATGCCGACGCGCTGGCGCTGGCCGCCGGAGAAGGAGCGGGGGTGCCGGTCGGCGGCGGCCGGGTCGAGGCCGACGAGCCGCAGGAGCTCCGCGACGCGCTCGGCGCGCTCCCCCGGCGCGACGGTCCCGAAGGCGCGCAGGGGTTCGGCGACGATCTCCCCCACGGTCATGCGGGGGTTGAGCGAGGCGTACGGGTCCTGGAGGACCATCTGGACGCGGCGGCGTACGGAGTGCAGCGCGGCCCGGTCCGGTCGGGTGACGTCCCGGCCGTCGAGGAGGATCCGGCCGCCGTCGGCGGGGTGGGCGTGGGCGAGGACCCGTGCGAGGGTGGACTTGCCGGAGCCGGACTCGCCGACGATGCCGAGGGTCTCGCCCGCGGCGAGGGTCAGGGAGACGCCGTCGAGTGCGGTGAAGGAGCGGCGGCGCCGGCCCTTGTACGTCTTGCGGAGCCCCTCGGCGCTCAGGACGACGTCGCCGGGTGCGGGCCGGTCGATCGGGGCGGGGGGCGGGGGCGGCGGGAGTGGTTCGGTGCGCTCTGCGGCGAGGAGGCAGGCGGCGCGGACGGTCCCCGTACCTGTACCGATGCCTGTACCGATGCCGATGCCGATGGCACCGCCCGTGCCGGTGTCGCTGCCCGTGTCCGCGACGGCGGTGAGCGGCGGTGTGGTCGTGTGGCAGCGGTCCTCGGCGAGAGAGCAACGGGCCGCGAAGGCGCAGCCGGCGAGTGGCAGGGAGAGGTCGGGCGGGGTGCCGGGGATGCCGGTGAGCCGGGTGCCGGAGGGGGCGGAGAGCCGGGGCACGGCGGCGAGCAGACCGGCGGTGTAGGGGTGGCGGGGGCGGGACAGGACCTCGGCGGTGGGGCCGTCCTCGACGACGGTGCCGCCGTACATGACGAGGACGCGGTCGCAGGCGCGGGCGACGACGCCCATGTTGTGGGTGATGAGGACGAGCGCGGTGCCGGTGGTGCGGGTGAGGTCGCCGAGCAGGGTGAGGATCTGGTCCTGGACGGTGGCGTCGAGGGCGGTGGTGGGTTCGTCGGCGAGGAGGATGTCGGGTTCACCGGCCAGGGCCATGGCGATCAGGACGCGCTGGCGCTGGCCGCCGGAGAACTGGTGCGGGTGGTCGTCGAGGCGGCGCTCGGGGTCGGGGATGCCGACGAGGCCGAGGAGTTCGACGGCGCGGGCGCGGCGGGCCCTCCTGTCCCGCCCGCCGTGCGCCCGCAGCACCTCGTCGAGATGGCGGCCGACGGTGAGGACGGGGTTGAGGGCCGTCATCGGGTCCTGGAAGACCATGCCGACACGGGCTCCGCGTACGGCCCGCAGCGCGGGCTCGTCGGCGGTGGTGAGGTCCTGCCCGTCGAGGTGGACGGAGCCGCCGGTGATCCGGCCGGTGCCGGGGAGCATCCGGAGGAGGGCGAGGGCGGTGGTGGACTTGCCGGAGCCCGACTCGCCGACGACGGCGAGCGTCTCGCCGCGGCGGAGCGTGAAGGACACGTCCCGCACGGCGTGCAGTGCCCCGCCGTCGGGGGTGGTGAACTCCACGTCCAGGCCCTGGACTTCGAGGAGCGGCGGGGTGGTCATCGGCGTATCTCCCGGTTCAGTGCCTCGGCGGTCAGGGAGAGGCCGAGGACGAGCGCGGTCACGGTCACGAGCGGTCCCGCGGCGAAGTGCGGGGCCTGGGCGAGATAGGGCATGGACTGGCTGAGCACGGCTCCCAGGGTGGGTTCGGGGGGCCGCACTCCCACGCCGAGGAAGCTCATCGCGCCCTCGATGAAGACGGCGACGGTGAGGGAGACGGCGAACTGGACGACGAGCGGGTCGGCGGCGTTGGGCAGGATGTGCCGGGTGAGGATCCGGCCGCCGGAGGTGCCCCCGACGCGGGCGGCCGTCACGTACTCCCGGCCGCTCTGGACGAGGATGCCGGTGCGCAGGAGCCGCCCGAAGACGGGGATCTCGGCGAGGGCGATGACGATGATCACGGGGAGCCGGCCGGGGCCGAGGACGGCGGTGATGGCGAGCGCCAGGATCAGTCCGGGGAAGGCCAGGATCAGGTCGAAGGTGCGCTGGACGACGGTGTCGGCGATCGGGTGCGCGGCGGCGGCCAGGGCGAAGAGGCAGCCCAGGACGGCGCCGAGCGGGACGGCGACGGCGATGATGCCGAGGTCCGCGCGGATGCCGTACAGGAGGCGGGTGAGGAGGTCGCGGCCGAGGTCGTCGGTCCCCAGCGGGTGGCCGGGGGTGCCGGGGCCGGCGAGCGCGAGGGCGCTCTGGTCGGTGGGGCCGTGGCCGGAGAGGAGCGGGGCGAGGAGCCCCGCGAGGACGACCAGGCCGACGAGGGCGAGGCCGGTACGGCCGCGGGCGGTGGCGAGGGCGGCCCGGTAGGGGTGAAGGGGGCGGCGCGCGAGGGGCTGCGCGGCCTTCGTGAGGGTGGTGGTCATGGCGGTCACTCCCACCTGATCCGGGGGTCGAGCCAGGCGTGGACGAGGTCGGTGAGGAGCTGGACGAGGACGAAGACGGTGACGAGGAGCAGCAGGAGGTCCTGGACGACGGGGTAGTCGCGGCGGACCAGGGCCTGTTCGGCGAGCTGGCCGAGGCCCGGCCAGGCGAAGATCGCCTCGACGAGGACGGCCCCGCCGAGGAGGTTGCCGGTCTGCATGCCGAGGAGGGTGACGACGGGTGGCAGGGCGTTGGGCAGGGCGTGCCGCCAGAGGAGGCGTCGGGGCGCGATGCCGGCGGCGGTGGCGGTGCGGACGTAGTCCTCGCCGAGGGCGCGTTCGATGCCGTCCTTGAGGTAGCGGCCGAGGACGGCGGCGCTGGGCAGGGCGAGGCAGAGGGCGGGCAGCAGCAGGTACTGGACGCCGAGGTCGGGGGCGGCGAGGAGCGGGACGCGGCCGCCCGGGGGCAGGACGCCCAGGAGGACGGAGAAGAGGAGGACGAGCAGGACGCCGGTGACGAAGGGCGGGACGGCGAGCGCTCCGGTGGTGAGGATCCGGACGGTGCCGCGGAGCCAGCGGTTGCCGGAGGTCGCGCCGACGATGCCGAAGGCGGCGCCGAGGACGACGACGAACAGCAGGGCGCCGAGGGTGAGTTCGACGGTGGCGCCGATGGCTTCGCCGATCAGGTCGGCGGTCTGTCCGCCGATCGCGTAGGACGGTCCGAGGTCGCCGGTGACGAGGTCTCCGAGCCACTGGACGTACTGGCTGAGCAGGGAGGCGTCGAGGCCGAGGCGGTCCCGGATGGCCGCCTCGGTCTCGGGGCTCGCGTCGGGTCCGGCGAGGACGGCGGCGGGGTCGCCGGGGACGAGGCGGAGGAGGGCGAAGGCGGCGAAGGAGGCGACGAGGAGGACGAGGAGGGCGGAGGGGAGCCTCCGCAGCAGATGGCCGCGCATCTCATCCCGCCAGGTAGGCGTTGTCGAGGTTGAGGTAGGCGAACTTGTTGAGGGTGACGCCGTGCAGCTTCTTCGAGGCGACCTGGACGGCGCCGCGGATGACGAGGTCGATGATGAACGCCTCGTCGAGGAGGGTGTCGGTGATCTGCTGCCGCAGCGCGTTGGCCCGGGCGCCGGTCTCCGGGGTGGTCCAGGCCTCGCGGACGACCTTCGTGTAGGCGGCGGAGCGGAACCTGGAGGTGTTCTTGGCCTCGTTGAAGGGGTAGGCGCTCACCGCGAGGGTGGACGGCTGGACCTGGGCGAAGCTGTGGCTCATGGTCCAGAGGCCGGGCATGGACTGGGAGATGAGGTTCTTCTGGGCGGTGGCCGGGTCGGTGGGCTGGAGGGTGACCTGGACGCCGATCTGCTTGAGGTCGTACTGGATCGCCTCGGCGACGGCGGTGTCGCCGGGCAGGTTGATGTGGAGCAGTGGCAGGTCGAGCTTGGGGTGACCGGCGGACTTGAGGAGTTCGCGGGCCTTGCCGGGGTCGTACGTGTAGTGGGTGCGGCCGGCCTCGCTGAAGGCGGGCGAGGACTTGGGCCAGGGGGTGGCGGAGGCGAGTCCGTAGCCGCCGAGGACCTGCTTGAGGATGCGTTCCCGGTCGATGCCCCAGGCGAGGGCCTGTCGGACGGTCTTGTCGTTCAGCGGGGCCACGGTGGTGTTGACGCCGAGGTAGTAGGCGCCGCCTCCGGTGGTGTACTGGCTGATGGCGAGTTCGGGGGTGGAGGCGATGACGGGGAGGTTCTTGCCGGGGACGCCGAAGGAGAGCTGGGACTGGCCGGTGCGCAGCGAGGAGAGCAGGGCGTCGGCCTGCGGCACGACCCGGAACTCGACGGCGTCGAGGTAGGGGCGGTCGGGCTGCCAGTACTTCTCGTGGCGGGTGAAGCTGAGACCGGTGCCGGGGCTCCACTTGGTGAGCCTGAACGGGCCGGTGCCGTTGAGCTTCTTGCCGGTGACGGCGTCCTCGACGCTGTTCCGGTCGGTGAGGATCATGAACTCGAAGAGGTCGAAGAGGTTGTTCACCGGATGGGCGAGCTTGAGGACGAGTTCGTGGTCGCCGCGCTTGTCGAAGCCGGTGACGGCGGCGGCCGTGGCCCTCAACTGGGCCGCACGCAGCGGGTTCTGCAGGTTCTTCACCGCGAAGATCACGTCGTCGGCGGTGAAGGGCCTGCCGTCGTGGTACGTGACGCCGGTGCGGAGCTTGAGGGTGATGCTGCGCCCGTCCTGGGCGTACTCCCAGGAGGTGGCGAGTTCGGGCTGCGGCTTGAGCTGGTCGTCGTACCGGGTGAGGGTGTTGTAGATCAGCCGGTGCTGGAGCGACTGGCCGCTCTGGGCGAAGAGCAGGCTGGGCGTGAAGTCCGAGTTGATGGCGACGGTGAGGGTGCCACCGCGGCGGGCCTCGGCACCGGCCTTTCCTGCGGGTGTCTCGGGCTCGGAGACGGCCGAGCGGCAGCCCGTGAGTCCGAGCCCGAGGAGCAGGGCGCCGCCGCCCGCGGCGCGCAGGGTGGTGCGCCGGGTGGGGGTGAGGGGCGTGGAGGGACGGGACTCGGTCATCGTTGCCTGCCTGTGAAGGGAGTCGGAGGCGCACGGGGCGCGGCCATTCCTTCCGCTGCGGGAGAAATGGCCGCACCGGGCGTGCGGGGTACGCGCGGTGCGCTGTGCGGGACGGGGTGCGCCGGTACGGCAGTACGGCGAAGTACGGCGCGGTACGGAGATACGACGCGGTACGGCGACGTACGACGCGGTACGGAAAGTACGACGCGGTGCGGCGATTCAGCCGGCCGGCGGTCGGGACGCCAGGGCGCGCCGGGGTGCCGGAAGGTCAGGAGAGCCGGGGGATGTCCGGCGGGGTCGGGACGGAGTCAGCGGGCCCGACGGGGCCACCGGTTCGACGCCCGGCGCGGAGGTTCAGACGCGGACGGCACAGACCGCACTGGCCTGTCGACAGAGGTCGACGTGCCTGCGGGAGATGAGGCGCATGTCCGGATTCACGGGAGCAATATGACAGCGGCTCCGCGAGGCGGTCAACCGGCGTTGCCCGCATTCTGAGACGCCGTCACCCTTCCCCGCCCTCGGAGAGGAGTTCCTCGACCGTCTCAAGAGGCCTTCTGAACAGCGAATTCAGCAGAACCGTGCCCGCCGCGACGGGCAGCGTGGCCGGTCCGGCATGTGGACTGACGATGCGTTCGGGGTCGTCGCAGACGTGCGAGAGGTCGATCGCCGCCCCGCGGATCTCCTCCAGGTAGTCCGGTTCGAGGACGCTGGCGTGCTCGGTCACGACGACGAGATCGGGGTTCAGGACGTCGAGGAGCAGCGCGACGGCCCGGCCCACCGCGCGGGCCCGCTCGCGCAGAAGCCGGTCGGCGCGCCGGTCCCCCGCCGCCGCGGCGTCCACGACGAGGAACGTGTCGGGCTCGGGGACGATCCCGCGCCGCACGGCGGTGAGGCCGAGCGCGGTGTTCGAGGCGGTCGCCTCCAGGCACCCCGAACGCCCGCACGGGCAGGGGACGGTGGAGTCCGGCACGGGCAGGTGAGCCACGTCGCCGGCCGCCGAGCCGGGGCCCTGGTGCACGATCCCGGCGAGCCCGACGGCCGCGTCGACGACATTGCCGACGAAGAGATGGACGAGGCTGCGCCGGGCCGCGGGCCGCCCGAAGAGGATCTCCGACTGGGCGATGGAGCGGGCGTGGTTGTCGAGCCGTACGGTGTGCCCGCCGAGGCCCCGTGTGAGCTCGGCGGCGAGCGGGCGGCGGCGCCAGCCGAAGGCGTCGTGGCGGACGACGACCCCCTCGGCGGGGTCCACCCAGCCGCCGACGGCGGCGCCGACCCCGAGCAGGGGGCGGCCCCTGGTGTGCTCGTCGAGGAAGCCGCGGAGCGCGCGGGCGACGGAGGCGGGCAGGTCGTGCGGCGCGATGCCGTCGTGCGGATGGGTGCGGCGGGCCAGGACCCGGCCGCGCAGGTCGACCAGGCCGAGGGTCGAGCTGGGGACGCCGAGGTGGACGCCGCCGACGACGGGTCCGCCCGTGGCGCCGATGTGCAGGTCGACGGGGATCTGCGGACGCCCCACGCCCCCGCCTCCGGCCAGCTCCGGCAGTTCGCGCAGGAGGCCGAGCCGGGTGAGGTCGGTGGCCTGGCGCGAGACGGCGGCGGGGCTGAGTCCGGAGAGCCGGGCGACGGCGCCGCGGGCGACCGGACCGTGGTCGAGGACGGTCCGCAGCACGGTGGCGGCGTTGGCCTCGCGGCGGCCGTCGCCCGCCATCCGGGAGCCGTGGGAGGTGGTCGTCATGGGTGCCTCTCTGCGTCACTGTTGCGGCGGCGTGAATTCCCCGGGCTGCCGGCGGCGGGTCCGTCGCGGCTCCGCCCGTCCGGGCCGCCCCCGCCGGAATCCCTTGCGTCACCGCTGGTCAGCGGCGGTGCAGCTGGGCACGGAGAGCGAGGACACCGGGGGCGGGCAGGCGCCGATTCAACCATCACGGGGCGCGGTTCGTGGCCCGGAAGGCCGCTTGACGTCCCGCGACGGCCGCTGCGAGGCTCCGGGACATGTTCGCGACCTCCTCGTGTCCCGCCGGCTCCGGCGCCTGATCCTCGCGACCCTTCGCGTGACGGGCTCGCCGCCCTCACCCGTACCCCGGCGCCCACCTCGCCGGCTCCGTACACCGCGCACCACTCCCGGCACACCGCTGTCCCGTTCGCGGTGGCGGGTTCCTCGCCGTCATGTCATTGCTTCCGCTCCGGAATTAATTCCGGAATCCGTTCGCACCACCCCGAAAGGACCACCATGTCGACCGCTACCACCACCGTCACCGTCGAGAAGGTCGGCGGCCGCCTCGGCGCCGTCATCTCCGGAGTCCGCCTCGGCGGCGACCTGTCCGCCGGGACCGTCGCCGAGATCCGTGCCGCGCTCCTGGCGCACAAGGTCGTCTTCTTCCGCGGCCAGGACCACCTGGACGAGGAGGCCCACGAGGCCTTCGGCAAGCTGCTCGGTACTCCCGTCGCCCACCCCACCGTCCCCTCCGCCGACGGGCGTTACTCCTTCCCGATCGACTCGGACTACGGCGCCCGGGCCAACCAGTGGCACACGGACGTCACCTTCGTGCCGGCGTACCCCGCGTTCTCGATCCTGCGCGCGGTGACCATCCCGCCGTACGGCGGCAACACCCTCTGGGCCAACACCGCGACCGCGTACGCCCATCTCCCCGAGCCGCTGCGCGCCCTCGCAGACAGCCTGCGCGCGGTGCACTCCAACGACTACGACTACGCGGCCCTGCGCCCGGGCGTCCTGCCCGAACAGCTCGCGCGCTTCCGTGAGGTCTTCGCCTCGACGAAGTACCTCACGGAGCACCCGGTCGTGCGGGTCCACCCGGAGACCGGCGAGCGCACGCTCCTCCTCGGCAACTTCGTCCAGCGGATCAGCGGCCTCACGGGCGCCGACTCACGCGCCCTGCTCGCCCTCTTCCAGACGCACATCGAGCGCCCGGAGAACACCGTGCGCTGGCAGTGGCAGGTCGGCGACGTGGCGATCTGGGACAACCGCGCCACCCAGCACTACGGCGTGGACGACTCCGACGACCACGAGCGCAAGCTGCGCCGCGTGACCATCGACGGCGACGTGCCGGTCGGCGTGGACGGCGTCGCCTCGGTCCTCCTCGCGCCCGAGTCGGTACCGGACCCGGCGTTCGGCATCGCCTCCGGCGCGTCGCCGGCGGAGCCCGCCACCGTTTGAGGCGGAGGCGAGCCCGCCGGGAGCCGGAGGAAGCGAGCCGTGCCCGTCAGGATCCGGACGGTTGGGCGTAGTCGGCGAAGCCGACCCAGTCGAGGGCCACGCAGGGCTCGTCGCCGAGCACCCACGCGTCGTGTCCGGGCGTGACCTCCATGAAGTCGCCGGCGCCGAACTCCGTCGTGTCGCCGTTGTCCATGACGACCTTCATCCGGCCGCTGACGATGTATCCGACGTGCGACGCCATACAGCTGTCGGTGCCGGCGATCGGCTTCACATGCTTGGACCACTGCCAACCCGGCTCGAACACGGCGCGGCCGACCGCTCCGCGCGAGCCGTTGACGAGGTCCAGCCTGCCCTTGCCGTCCTCGAAGGGGCGGGTCTCGTCCGCTGAATCAAAGCTCTTCTGAACGATGCCGGCCATCATTCGCTCCTGGCGTGTAGAGGCCTGGCCCCGAGTCCACTTCCAGGCTACGCCGGGCTGCCCGGACCCACCTGTGTTTGGTGGTTCCGGGCAGATCGGCCGGGCGAATTCTGTGCGCTTCCCTTAGAGTGCAGACCTACACATAAAGGACAGATAAGAGCACAATGGAGCCGCGGCATGATTGCCACACGCCGCACAAGCGGTCAGACGTGCATGACGCCAGAAGGAGGCGAGTCGTATGGCCGACGTCTCTCACCGTCCTGGTGATATCGCGGGACACCCCGATGCGTCGGAAATGCGGGATCGTTACGCCCGCATGCTCCAGACCCGAGGTGTCGCGGCGGTCGAGGAACTCGTGATCCTCGCCGGCATCTACGCCGCGATCTCCCCGTGGACGGTCCACTTCTCCGCCGCCCAGCCCGCACTCGCCATCACGAACCTGGTCGTCGGCATCGCCCTCGCGGTGCTCGGCCTGTGCATGTCGATGGCTCCGGAGCGGTCGCAGGACCTCAACGTCGTCGTCCTGCTGATGGGCGCGTGGCTGATCATCGCCCCGTGGGTGGTCGGACAGAGCCCCGACACCGGCACCGTCCTCAGCAACGTGATCACCGGTGCGTGCGTCTGCCTGTTCTCCCTCACGGCCGGCGGACTGCTCATGACCAAGAGAAGGACGTGACGATCTGATCCCCCGGAACGGCGGCACCTCCCCCGCGGAGGTGCCGCCGTTCGCCATGTCCCGCTGTTCGTGATGTCCCGCTGCTCGTGCTGTCCCGCCGTTCATCCTGTCCCCCCGGGCACATAGAGCCGGTACGGAGCGTTTGCCGGCACCGGCTTGTGCACGGCGGCGCACGACCGGTGTCCACGGCCGCGCCTAGCCTCGCCGCATCGGCACCAACGAGGGGCGGTACCACCGGTGAACTGGCACATCCACGACTATCGCGAGAGCGATCTCGCCGCCGTCGTCCATCTGATCGACACCACCGCCGAGCTCGGGCAGGAGTCCGTGTTCTCGCTCGCCGAGTGCATCGGGGCCCTCACCTCGCGGCAGCCGGCCGTGGTCGCCGTCCACCAGGGCGTGCCCATCGGCGCCGCGCTCGCCTGTGTCGCCGGGGAGCGGGCCTGGGTGATGCGGGTCGCGATCTCCTCGGCATGGCGCGGCCGCGGCCTGGCCAGCGCCCTGCTCGTGGAGTTGGAGCGGCGGCTCGTGGCGGCCCGGGTCGGGCGGATCGCGTACGTGCTGCCGGAGGAGGAGCTCCTCGGCGAGGGGCTGCTGAACGCCGGGTACACCCGCCAGCCCGCCGTGGCGTACTTCGAGAAGGTGGAGCCCCTGCACGGGCCCGCCGCCGGGCTCCTCGACGACCTCGGCGGCCGGCTGCTCCCCGGTGACCTGTGGGCGAAGGTCGCCGGGATGGAGCGGGAGAAGGACCTCATCGAGCGGCGGGTCGTCCTGCCGCTGGCCGAGCCGGAGCGGGCCACCCGGCACGGGGTGCGGCCGCCGCGCGCGGTCTGTCTCTTCGGCCCGCCCGGCACGGGGAAGACGACGTTCGCGCGGGGCATCGCCTCCCGGCTCGGCTGGCCGTTCGTGGAGATCCTGCCGTCCCGCCTCGCCGACGAGGGGAACCTCGCCGCCGCCCTGCGGTCCGCGTTCGCGCGGATCGCCGAGCTGGAGCGGGTCCTCGTCTTCATCGACGAGGTCGAGGAGATCGCCCCGGTCCGCTCGGAGCCCGCGCAGCCCGGCGGCATGCACGGCGTGACCAATGAACTCCTCAAGCTGATACCGGGTTTCCGGGAGCGGGACGAGCGGCTGCTCGTCTGCGCCACCAACTCGATCCGCTCCCTCGACCCGGCTTTCCTGCGCCCCGGCCGTTTCGACTACCTCATCCCGATCGGTACGCCGGACAAGGTGGCGCGGGCGGCGATCTGGGCCCGCTACACGGACGGACGGACGGACGTCGACATCGACGAACTCGTCCTGGCGAGCGATCTGTTCACCCCGGCCGACATCGAGCACGCGGCCCGGATCGCCGCCCAGGCCTCCTTCGAGCGGGACCTGGTGGCGATCGGCGGCCGGGGCGGGGACGACCCGGACCCCGGCGCGAGCACGGCGGACTATCTGGAGGCCATCGCGCAGTGCCGGCCGACGGTCACCCCGGAGATGGTCGAGCAGTTCGCCTCGGACATCACGACACACGCCCGGATCTGAGGCCGAACTCCTCTCGCGCCGCGTCCAGTTCGGCCCGGTCGGGCGGATTGGCGCCGGCCCGGGAGACGGTGACGGCCGCCGCCGCCCCCGCCTTCCGCAGCAGCCCCGTGAGGTACTCGGCGCCGAGCGCGCCGAGTACCTCACGCTCCCGCCCGGCCAGGGTGTCGAGGACGGCGGACATGAAGGAGTCGCCCGCGCCGACCGTGTCCACGACGGCCACCCGGGGCGCGTCCTCGGTGACGGCCTCCTGCCGGGTGAGGGCGAGCGAGCCCTCGGCGCCCCGGGTGACAAGGACGACGGCCGGACCGAGGGCGAGCCAGCGGGCGGCGACCGTCCGCGGGTTCTCCCCCGGGTACAGCCAGGCGAGGTCCTCGTCGCTGGCCTTCACCAGGTCGCTGAGGGCGACACAGCGCTCGACGCGCGCGACCGCTTCGCCGTGCTCGCCCATCAGCCCGGGCCGCACGTTCGGGTCGTAGCTGACCGTGGCACGGTCCCGGAGCGCCTCCGTCACGGCGAGGACGGCCGCCGCGCCGGGCGCGGTGACGGCCGCGATCGAGCCGATGTGGACGTGGGCGGGCGCGGGGCGGGCCGGGTCGGCCTCCAGCGTCCAGGCGATGTCGAAGGTGTACGTGGCCTGGCCGCGGGCATCGAGGCCGACGACCGCCGACGGGGTGCGGGCGGGCACGCCCCCGACCTCCACCCGTACGCCCGCGCCCTTGAGGTGGTCCGTGATGAGCTGCCCGGAGGGGTCGTCGGCGAGCTGGGTGAGCAGGGTGACGTCCCGGCCGAGGCGGGCGAGGCCGTAGGCGACGTTGGCGGGGCTGCCGCCGGGGTGGACGCGGTCGGCGGCGCCGGAGCCGGCGGGGGCGCGGACGATGTCGGCGACGCACTCGCCGATCACCAGGATGGACATGGGTCGGAGCTCCTTGGCGTAGGCGCCCTGCTGGACGATCCGTGGATCGTACGTCGCCCCGCTCCGCGGCGGGGCGGGTCGGGGACCCGGGCGAGGGCCGCACGCGAGATACGGCTGCCGTCCCGCCGCTGCCAATATCCTGTTCGCGAAGCACCGCCGGCGGAGTCGCCGACGGTGACGGCGGTACGGGGGAAGGGCTTTCCGGTGGAGACGGTCGAGACGGTCGAGGGGCTCGCGGTCATCGCGTTCGGCGACGGGACGGAGCTGGAGGCCTGGCTGGAGCAGCACCACGGGGACACCCCGGGCATCTGGCTGCTGCTCGCCAAGAAGGGCACGGACCTCCCCTCGCCGACGGCGGACGAGATCCTCGACGGCACGCTCGTGTACGGCTGGATCACCGGCAAGCGCATCACGCGCGACGAGCGCACGTATCTGCAGAAGATCACCCCGCGCCGGCCGCGCAGCCTCTGGTCCCAGGTCAACGTACGCCAGGTCGAGGCGCTCACCGCCGCGGGCCGGATGCGCGAGCCGGGCCTCGCCGAGGTGCGGGCGGCGCGGGCGGACGGGCGGTGGGAGGCCGCGTACCCCTCCCAGAAGGACGCGACCGTCCCGGACGACCTGGCGGAGGCACTCGCGGCGGACCCGCGGGCCTCGGCGGCCTTCGACGCCCTGGGGAAGACGGACCGCTACCTGGTGATCCTGAGCCTGTGGCAGGCTCGTACGGCGAAGACGAGAGCGGCGCGCCTGGCCCGGGCGGTGGCGGCGCTCGCGGCGGGCGGGAAGCCCCGCTGAGGGCCCGGGGCCGCGGGTCGGGGCGGGCGCGGGCGGGCGCCGGGCCGGGTCAGCCCCGGCGGATCCGGTACAGGACCTGTCGGGCGTCCCACTCCACGAAGGACTCCGCGTGCTCCAGGCCGACGGCCTCCAGGAGGCGGCGCGAGCGGTGGTTGGCCTCCTGGGTGAGCGCGACCACGCTCGGCGTGCCCTCCAGGACCCGTGCGACGACCGCGCCCACCGCCTCCCGGGCGTAACCCTTCCCCCAGTGCTCGGGCAGGAACTGGTACGACACCTCCGTCTCCCCGTTCCGCGCGCCCGGCTCCACGGTGACGAGCCCGAGGAGGACGTCGTCCTCGGCCCGGATCACGGCGTGGCATCCGGCCGCCCCGACGATCCTGCGCTGCCGGATGCGGATGACGGGCTCGGTGACGGGGCCGCCGAGGTGGTGCCGTACCTCTGGGTCGGTCCACAGTCGGGTGACGGCCGCGAGGTCACCGCGGTGAACGGCCCGCAGCAGCAGCCGGTCGGTGGTGAGGGGCGCGGGCGGGGTGACGGTGGGCGTCGGGGCCGGGGTCGGAGAGGCGGGCATGGTTCGATCCTCTCAGGCCGCCCTCGTAAACGGCACCGCCGGTCCGGTACGTTCCGGTCCAAAGGACCGGAGACACGGAGACGGGGGCAGGGTGTGGAGAGGTCAGGGATCGTCCTACGACTGTGGGCGGCCGGGGAGATGCCGTACCGCGACGGGCTGTACCGCCCGGACGACACCGCGCTCGATCTCGACGTGGAGGGCCCCGGGACGTACCACCCGGACGCGGGGCAGCCGATCCCCTTCCGGCTCGGCGAACCGCTCCCCGTGGCCCTGGCCGTCGAGGAGGACGGCACCGTCGAGGTGGACCGCTTCTTCGAGAGCCCGCTGCCGGACGGATCGGGGTCACTGTGCGGCGGTGGCGGCGGGATGGGCAACATCGGCCACCTCGCCCGCCTCGACGCCGACGGCTCGCTGCGCTGGGCGGCCTTCATGTTCCACTCGAACCCGTTCCTGGGCGTGCGATACGAGGGCACGACGGCCGTCTTCAGCAACGACTGGTGGAACGAACTGCGCCTCGACCTCACCGACCCCGCGTTCGCCTGACCCTCCGCACGTGCCCACGAGCTCCTTGCTCAGAAAGACACGGCTGGTGCCCGGCGGGTCACAGGGGACCTCTCCCATGGACGTCCACCCCCGCTTCCGGTAGAAGCCCGGGGCCTGGAAGGAGAGCGTGTAGAGCACGGCCGTACGGCAGCCCCGGGCACGAGCCTCGTCCTCCGCCTGCCGGAGGACCTCACTGCCCAGCCCGCCGCCGCGCAGCCCGGGAGGCAGGAAGAAGAGGTCGACGAAGAGCATCCCGCGCGAGGTGTGCCCGGTCAGTCCGCCGATCACCCGGCCCTCCACCGGCTCACGCACGAGGACGGTGAGCTGTGCGCTGTCGTCGGCGCCCGACGTCTCGGCGTTGAACCCGTCGAGGCCACGGGAGATCACCGCGATGTCCGCGGGTGTCACGGCATCGGTGACCACCACTCTCGGACGGAGCGCGGTACGCGGTGCCGCTTCGGGGGTCGGGTCGGGTGCGGGCATGGTTCCTCCCATACGCGGGCGGGGCATCGGTGTCCCCGGTGCGGGGCGCGGGGCCGGCGCCCCGCGGGCCTCCCGACGCTAGGCCCCGGACGCTTCGAGGGACGTCGAACGGTTGTCGGCGACAATCTGGGGCATGGGCGAGGAACGTGCGGATCAGGACGTGGGCGTGGACCTCGCGGCCGTCGCCGGACTGCTGGCCGACCGGACCCGGGCCGCCTTCTGTCTGGCGCTGCTCGACGGCCGGGCGTGGACGGCGAGCGAGCTCGCCCGTCATGCCGGGGTCGCTCGCTCCACCGCGACCTCGCATCTCCATCTGCTCGTCGACGGCGGGCTCCTCGCCGAGGAGCGGCACGGACGCCACCGCTACCTACGGGTGGCCGACCACCGGGTGCTGGAGCTGATCGAGAGCCTCGCCGCGCTGGCCCCCCGACAGACCGTCCGGCCGCGCTCCCTGTCGGCCTCGGGCCGGCAGCAGGCACTGGCCCGTGCGCGACTCTGTTACGACCATCTGGCCGGGGCCGTCTCCCTGACGGTCATCGACGCGATGGTGGAGCGCGGCCTGCTGAGGTGGGGGCCGGACCCGGGGCTGACCCACGAGGGCGCGGCCTGGCTGACCGAGCTCGGCATCGCGGTGCCCAGCGGCTCTCGCCGTCCACTGGTGCGTGCCTGCCTGGACTGGACCGAGCGCCGCCCGCACCTGGCCGGCGCCGTGGGTGCCGCCCTCTGCGACCACGCCCTCACCACCGGCTGGCTCGTACGCATCGGCACGACCCGCGCCCTGACCGTGACCCCCGCCGGCCGCAGGGCATGGCACGACCACCTCGGCCCGCGACCGTAGAGGCCCACGCGACGGCTTTCACCGTCACACCGCCGCACAGGCGTCCGGAGGTCCGGAGGTCCGGCAGACCGGAGGTCGTTCCACCGGCTTCGGTCCAGGACCCGGCCAAAGATCATTTGAAATCACCGCCTACTGGACCCTCCGTACTCTGTCCGCCCGGTGTCTCGGCCAGGGCCGCCCCGAGGGGGCCCTGACGGAGCGTGTGTCGGTCAGGTTCGGGCGTGGTCGGTCATCCAGCGGGCGGCGAGGAGGCCCGAGGCCGCGGTGAGGACGGCGGCGGCGAGGACGGTGGCGTCCAGGCCCAGCGCGTCGGCGAGGACGCCCGCCGTCAGGGCGCCGGCGGCGTAGCCGATGTCGCGCCAGAACCGGTACGTGCCGAGGGCGTGGGCCCGCCAGGAGGGGTGGGCGTGGTCGGAGACGGCGGCGATGAGCGCCGGATAGACCAGCGCGGTGCCGAGACCCAGGCCGACGGCGGAGAGGACTCCGGCGAGAAGAGGGCGGTCGAGGAGTACGAGGGCGAGGAGGAGCGCCGCGGCCTGGACCAGCATGCCCGTCACGACGAGCGGCTTGCGGCCGACCCTGTCGGCGAGGTGGCCGGCCGGGATCTGACCGATGCCCCACAGGAGCGGGTAGAGCCCCTTGATCAGGCCGATCGCGGCGATGCCGAGTCCGCGATCGGCGAAGAGGAGCGGAAAGACGCCCCAGGTCAGGCCGTCGTTGAGGTTGTTGACCAGACCCGCCTGGCTGGCGCCGCGCAGGGAGCGGTCGCGCCATGACGTACGGGCGAAGGTCTCCTTGAAGGACGGTCTGCCGTTCTCGCCGCCCGGGGGCGCCGGGTGGCGGGAGAGTTCGAGGGCCAGGTGGGCGGCGGTGTCCTTGGCCAGCAGGGACAGGCCGAGTCCGGCGGCGAGGAAGACCACGCCGATGAGCTCGGGGGCGGGGCGCAGCCCGTAATGGGTGGCGAGATAGCCGGTGAGCAGGGCGGTGGCACCGACCGAGACGTAGCCGGCGGCCTCGTTGAGGCCGGTGGCGAGCCCCCGGCGGGCGGGTCCCACGAGGTCGATCTTCATGTTGACGGTCATCGACCACGTCAGCCCCTGGTTGACGCCGAGCAGGACGTTCGCGGCCACGATCCACCACCACGAGGGCGCCCAGGCGAGGACGAACGGCACGGGTGCGCCGATCAGCCAGCCTGTCAGCAGGAGCTGCCTGCGCCGGAAGCGGGCGGTGAGCACACCGGCGGCGAGGTTCGTGAGCGCCTTGGCGAGGCCGAAGGCGACGATGAACGAGAAGACGGCCAGGTTCCCGGCGAGCCCGAAGACCTCGGTGCCGATCAGGGGGACCGTCGTCCGTTCCAGACCGACGAGCGCCCCGACCGCCGCCGTGACGAGGACGAGCAGGACGAACTGCGCCCTGTTCTCCCGAAGGCCCAGACGCACGGTGCCGGGCGAGGGGGTGACGGGGGGCGAGAGCCGCCTCGCCGTGATCCCTCGTGTCATCTCGATCTCCCACCTGTTCCGATAACCGCAGACCACCATACCCCCACGGGTATTTTTCGGTAGAGGAAGGGACTGCGCCGCGCGATACCCCTAGGGGTATTTGACTTCCCTCGTCACCCCTGCCTACAGTCGGCGCCGTAAGTACCCCAGGGGGTATCCGAAAGGGTGATCTTCCATGCG
Source organism: Streptomyces gardneri (assembly GCF_006539185.1). Classification (GTDB taxonomy): domain Bacteria; phylum Actinomycetota; class Actinomycetes; order Streptomycetales; family Streptomycetaceae; genus Streptomyces; species Streptomyces gardneri. Next base: position 1,928 of record NZ_BJMN01000002.1, on the reverse strand, counting down.
TGAAGTGGATCTGGACGTCTTCGCCTCCGAAATGGCGGAGGGCGCCTTCGCCATCGACGTACGGGAACCGGACGAGTACCGCGCCGGTCACGTACCGGGGGTCCGCACCGCACCGCTCTCCGAGCTCGGCGCCCACCTTGCCGCGCTCCCCGCCGACCGGCTCGTCTACGTGATCTGTGCGAGCGGCAACCGGAGCGCCTGGGCCGCGGAGCACCTGGAGGCCGCCGGCGTCCACGCGGTCTCGGTCGCGGGCGGCACCTCCGGGTGGGCCCGCACCGGTCGCCCGGTCGTGCGCGGCTCGGACGTCCGGGCCGCCTGAACGGCCGGGCCGCCCACCCTCAGCGCACTTCTTCCCGTCTCGCGGGGCTTCCGCTCCGCGCCCGCTTTCTCCCTCGAAAGGTTCGCCGTGTTCTTCGCCCAGTACTACCTCGACTGCCTGTCCCAGGCGTCGTACATGATCGCCGACGAGAAGACAGGGCAGGCTGTCGTCGTCGACCCGCGCCGGGACGTGTCGGAATACCTCGCCGATGCGCGGGCGCACGGTTTCACCGTGGTCGGCGTCATCAACACCCACTTCCACGCGGACTTCGTCGCCGGCCACCTGGAGATGGCCGACGAGACCGGCGCGTGGATCGGTTACGGCTCCCGTGCCGAGACGGAGTACCCGATCCGTCACCTCGCCGAGGGCGAGCGGATCACCCTGGGTGACGTGGTGCTGGAGGTCATGGAGACACCGGGGCACACCCCGGAGTCGATCAGCGTCCTCGTCTACGAACACGCCGCCGACGCCGTCCCGTACGGGGTCCTGACGGGTGACGCCCTCTTCATCGGTGATGTCGGCCGCCCCGACCTGCTGGCATCGGTGGGCGTGACGGCCGAGGAGCTGGGCAGGATGCTGCACGACAGTGTGCAGAACAAGCTGATGGGCCTCGCGGACGAGGTCCGCGTCTTCCCCGCCCACGGCGCCGGTTCGGCCTGCGGGAAGAACCTGTCGACGGAGAAGTCCTCCACGATCGGGGAACAGCGGGCGACCAACTACGCCTGCGCCCCGATGGGTCGGGAGGAGTTCGTCGCACTGGTGACGGCGGGACAGTCCGCCGCACCTGGCTACTTCGCCTACGACGCCGACCTCAACCGCAGGGAGCGGCCCCTGTACGACTCCGCCGCCACGGCCCGTCCGCTGTCCTTGGAGGAGTTCGCCGGACTGCGGGCAGGTGGCGCCGTGGTGGTCGACACGCGTGATCCGCAGGAGTTCGCGGCCGGGCACCTGACCGGTGCGGTGAACGTGCCGGCCGACGGCCGGTTCGCCGAACAGGCCGGCACCGTCCTGGACCCCGCGGAGGAACTGGTGGTGATGGCGCCTCAGAACCGGGAGGAGGAGGTCGTCACCCGCCTCGCCCGCATCGGCTTCGACCGTGTCGTGGGCTACGTCCGCAACCCCGAGGACGCCCTGCGGGTGATGGAGGGCGAGGTCACCCCCGCCAGCCGCCTCACCGCCACCCACCTCAAGGCCGCCCTCGCCGGAAACAACCCGCCGCTCGTGGTCGACGTCCGCACCTGCGGCGAGCGCGAGGCCAACGGCTTCATCCCCGAGGCCCTGCACATCCCGCTGAGCGAGGTGTCCTCCCGGATCGGCGAACTCCCCACCGACCGTCCGCTGGTCCTGCACTGCGCCGGCGGCCACCGCTCCTCCATCGCCGCCAGCCTGCTGCGCCACCGCGGCATCGAGGACGTCTCCGACATCCTCGGCGGCTGGGCCGCCTGGGCCCTCGCGGCCGAATCCGCCGAGGTCTGACCGCCCGACCACTCACGAACCGCCGACGGGCACGGGTCATCCGGGCTCTTCCCGCCGTGCACCGCCGGCCCGCGGCGGAGCCGGGGGCCGCACTGCCTCCGCTCCCCCGACCCGTCGTGGGCGGGGCCGCACC
>NZ_BJMN01000001.1 GCF_006539185.1 Streptomyces gardneri | reverse complement strand
ACCGCCCCGCCCACGACGGGCCCCTTCTCCTTCCCCGCCCCGGGCCCACGCCACGGCCCCCTCTCACCTCACACACCCCCGCCCGCATACACCTGCCGGAGTCACACATGAGCACCGAGCGCACCATCCAGTCCATCACCCCCGCCGTCCTGCACCGCCTCGTCCAGGAGGGCCGTACGCCACGCCTGCTCGACGTGCGCACCCCCGGCGAATTCCGCACCGCCCACATCGCCGGCTCGTACAACGTGCCGCTGAGCACCCTGCGCGAGCACCGCGCGGAGCTGCGTTCACACCTGGACGAGGAGGTGGTGCTCGTCTGCCGTTCCGGACAGCGGGCGAAGGAGGCCGAACAGGCCCTCGCGCAGGCCGGTCTGCCCAACCTCCGTGTCCTGGAAGGCGGGATCACCGCCTGGGAGGCGACGAGTGCTCCCGTGGAGCGGGGCCCCGAGCGGTGGGACATGGAGCGCCAGGTCCGCCTCGTCGCGGGCTCCATCGTCCTGGCCACCGGCCTGGCCGGCATCCTGATCCCGGGCGTCCACCTCGTCGGCACCGCCGTCGGCGCCGGCCTGACCTACGCCGCGCTCAGCAACTCCTGCGCCATGGGCGTGCTGCTCTCCAAGCTCCCGTACAACCGCGGCCCGCGTACCGACGTCCGTACCGTGATCGCGGAGCTGCGGAGCGCGTCGTGACCGCCCTTGTCGTCGCGGTCTCCCTGCTCATCGGCGTCACCCTCGGCATCCTCGGCGGCGGCGGGTCCATCCTCACCGTCCCGATCCTGGTCTACCTCGTCGGACAGGAGACCAAGGAGGCCATCGCCACGTCGCTGTTCATCGTCGGCGTCACCAGCCTCGCCGCCCTGATCCCCCACGCCCGCGCCCACCGGGTCCGCTGGAAGACCGGGCTGCTCTTCGGCGCCTTCAGCATGGCCGGCGCATACGCCGGCGGCCGCGTCGCCGAGTACATCCCCGGCACCGTCCTCCTCATCGCGTTCGCGCTGATGATGCTCGCCACCGCCTACGCGATGCTCCGCAAGCAGCGTGACGGGGCGAAGAAGGCCCGGCCCGCCCGCGGTGACCTGCCGCTGAAGCACATCGCGGTCGAGGGCCTCGTCGTCGGCGCCGTGACCGGCCTGGTCGGTTCCGGCGGTGGATTCCTCGTGGTTCCGGCCCTGGCCATCCTGGGCGGACTGCCGATGGGCATCGCGGTCGGCACCTCGCTCCTGGTCATCGCGATGAAGTCCTTCGCCGGACTCGCCGGTCACCTCTCCGGCGTCTCCATCGACTGGGGCATCGCCGCGACCGTGACCGTGGTGGCTGTGATCGGCAGCCTGATCGGCGCCCGCCTCGCGGGCCGCATCCCGCAGGACGCGCTGCGCAAGGCGTTCGGCTGGTTCGTTGTGGTCATGGGCTTCTTCGTCCTCGCCCAGCAGCTCGACACCGCGGTGTGGACCCATCCCGCCACCTGGGCCGTACTCGGAGCCGTGGGGACTGCCGCGGTTGCCACCCGAATGCGGAGGCGCTCAAGGGCGTTCCACCCTCGGCCGATGACCGGTGCCGGTGCCGGTGCAGGTGCTCGTCAGGGCGCATCATCGAAGTGACGTAAGAACGCATGCCTCCAGGGGCGTGCCGGGTGGGGGTGAAGGAGGAGGAGTCCTGTGCAGGTGGACGAAGAATCGATGAAGCCGGTCCTGAACCGCCTGCGGCGGGCGCAGGGACAGCTGGCCGCCGTGATCGCGATGGTCGAGTCGGGCGGGGAGTGCCAGGACGTCGTCACTCAGCTCGCGGCCGTCTCCAAGGCCCTGGACCGGGCCGGGTTCAAGATCGTGGCGAGCGGAATGAGGCAGTGCCTCAGCGACGACTCCGGCACGCCGCCCATGACACAGGAGGAGCTGGAGAAACTCTTCCTCACCCTCGCGTGACCCCTTCCGTCCCACCGGACGCAGAGAATCCCGTGCGGCGGCACCACCCCGGAACACCCGTGGTGCCGCCGCACGCGAATCAGGTGGGGCAAGGCAGCGCACGATGGGCGCATCCGGATCTTCCTACGAGGTGCGGCCCTCGGTCGCGAGCAGTCGACGCGTGGCACTCGCCGCGAAGTCGGCCACGGTCGCCAGTTCGTCACCCTGGTCGATTCTGCGGATGCAGGCGTCGACGACGGCCTGGAGCACGGCGACGGTCAGCTCCGGCTGCGGATGGCCCAGCTCGCGGACGACCTTGGCGAGTGCCTCGTGCAGCGAGGTGTGCAGGTCCCTCACGCGCTCCCGCGCCGACGCGGAGAGCGAGCCCCGTGAGAGCGAGGCCCACCAACGGTGGGCGCCGCGTGCGGCCTGTTCGAGGTTGGCCCTGACGTAGGCGGCCGCCTGGTCCACGGGGGTGGTCTCGGCCGCGATGGCCCTCTCCACCGCGTCGACCCAGGCGGGGAACTCGCGGGTCACGACGAGTTCGAGCAGGTCGTCGATGGAGTCGAAGTAGCGGTAGATGCTGTTACGGGCGATGCCGGCCCGCGCGGCGACCGCGCCGGCGGTGAGGCCCTCCACACCGGCCTCGTTCAGGATCGCCTCAGCCGCGTCGATCAGCTGAGCGAGCCGCTGGGCCCGGTGCTCGCGGACACTGTCGGCTTCGATTCTGGGCATTCTCTCCGCTCCGCGTCGGGCATTGCGCCATCTGACCGCAATCTACCCCCTCGTCCGGGACGCCGCGGGAGCGCGTGTTAGCTTGGCGCCAACTTAGAGACACCCCTGTCTCTAACTTCTGTCCATGCTTCCGGCCGAGGGCTCCCTGATGCAACCGATGTACTTCCGCATGGTCCGACGTCTCCTGGGATCGAAGAGACGTGCCGCCTTCGTGGTGGCCTTCTGGGTTCTGATCGCGAGCCTTCTCGCCGGGGCCGCCCCCTCTCTCGAATCCGTCGAGGACAACGCCTCCGCCAACCTTCCACCCGCCGCTTCGGACTCCATGAAGGCCCGCGACCTCGTCCGCGCACAGCTTCCGGGCCAGGACGCGACGCCGGCGGTCATCGTGGTGCGCGGCGAGGGCGCCGACGCCGCGGCGAGCGCCGGGAACGCCGTCGCCCGGATCACCTCGGCCCTGTCGGAATCCGCCCGGCCCGCCCAGGTGACGAGCGTGATCTCCACGGTCACCACGCCCGACGCCGCAGCCGAACTGGTCTCGCGGGACCGCGGCAGTCAGCTGGTCATCGTGCCCATCGCCGGCAGTCCCTCGGACGAGTCGTTTCAGCATGCTGTCGACCAGGTGCGTTCCCTCGCGTCCGACCGTGCCGGGCCCACCGAAGTCGCCGTGACCGGCCCCGCCGGAATCGCCACCGACACCGTGAAGGTCTTCGGCGGCGGTGACAAGGTCATGCTTCTGGCCACCGTCCTGCTCGTTCTCGTCATCCTCCTGGCCATCTACCGCTCACCTCTGATGGCCCTCGTGCCCCTCCTCGCCGTCGGTGTGGCGATGCGGGTGTCGGAGACGACCGGCGCACTCCTCGCGGACGCCGGAATCATCACGGTCAGCTCCCAAACGGCCTCGATCATGACCGTGCTGCTGTTCGGAGTGGGCACGGACTACGCGCTGATCATCACCGCCCGCTTCCGCGAGGCCCTCTTCGACGAGCCGAACCGCCCACGCGCCATGCAGATCGCCGTGCGGCGCACCGCCGAATCCGTCCTCGCCAGTGCGTCCACCATCGTGCTCGCCATGTTCGCCCTGCTCGTGGCCGTCTCCCCGGCGCTGCGCGGCTTCGGGCCGTACCTTGCCCTCGGCGTGGCTGTCATGGCTCTGGTGGCGTTCACCTTCGTTCCCGCGCTCATCCTTCTGCTGGGCGGAGGCGTCTTCTGGCCTGGGGGCGTGGACAGGGCTGCCGAACGCGGTCGCGGCGCGGGCGTCTGGCACCGTATCGCCGCTCTCGTCGCGCGGGCCCCGGTCCGGGTCGCCTCGGCCGTGGTCGCGCTGCTCGTGGTGATGAGCGCCGGCTTGCTGGGCTACCACGAGAGCTTCAACACCCTCAGTGGTTTTCGCTCCGCCACCGAGTCGGAGCGCGGGCAGCGGCTGATCCAGGAGGCGTTCGGGCTCGGCGAGATCGCACCCAGCACCGTCGTCGTCCGTTCCCAGGACGACCTGCGCTCCACCCCTGCGGCCGCTGCCATCGGCGCCGCGCTGGGAGAAGCCGACGGTGTCAGCCGGGTCGGAGAACGTCCCCGCTTCGGGGAGGACGGCAGAACCGTCTTCTACGAGGTCGTCCTCGACCTCGACCCGTACAGCTCGAAGGCGCTCGACGCGATCGGTCCGCTCAAGGAGGCCACGCGGGCCGTGGCCGACGCCGCCGGCGTGGAGGACACCACGGTGCTCATCGCCGGTGAGACGGCGCAGAACGCCGACATCCGCTCCGCCCTCGACCGCGACACGACGTTCATCGTGCTTCTGGTCCTGGCCGTCGTCACAGCCGTCCTCGTCCTCCTGCTGCGCTCGCTCCTCGCGCCGCTCTACCTGGTCGCCACGCTCATCCTGTCGTTCCTTGCCACCCTGGGCGCCACCACCTTCTTCACCCTGACCGTCCTCGGCGACGAAGGCATCGGCAACCGGGTCACCGCATACGTCTTCGTGTTCCTCGTCGCGCTGGGCATCGACTACAACATCTTCATCATGAGCCGGTTCAAGCAGGAACTGCGCACCCTGCACCCGGCCAAGGCCATCAGCGCCGCCCTCACCCGTACCGGCGGCGTCGTCTCCTCGGCGGGCCTCATCCTCGCGGCGACATTCGCCGTCCTGATGACCCAACCGATCCGCGAACTGTTCCAGTTCGGCTTCGCCATGGCCTTCGGCATCCTGCTGGACACCTTCCTCATCCGACCGCTCCTGGTTCCCGCCCTCGTCCACCTCTTCGGCGACCACGCCCTGTGGCCCGCACGCCCGACACACCCCAGGACGCCTCCCACACCCGCCGAGCCCGCTGCCACACCGGCCGCGGCCCCGCGTCCCGCTCCTTCTCGCTAGGTTCCCGGCGCCGCCCGGGACCGATCCGGGGCACCCGGATCGCTTCCATCGCGGCGGTGAACCGGGTGCAGTCGTTGGCGTTGCCGCCCGTGACGACGAAGGTCAGCGGACGGCCCCTGCCGTCGCAGGCGAGGTGGATCTTGCTGGTCAGACCGCCTCTGGACCGGCCGAGGGCCTAGGCCGATGGGCCGACGCGGATCCAGTCCCCCGCCCGAGGCGGGCGCGGTTGGCCGGACGCCAGGATGACCGTCATGCGTATCGGAATTCTCGGAACAGGCAATGTGGGACAGGCCCTCGCCGCAGCGTGGCTGCGAGCGGGACACGATGTCGTCCTCGGGTCACGGCGGCCCGGGGACGAAGAGCTCCTGACGGGGCTGAAGGAGCTCCTCCAGGCAGGGTTACAGGTCGACGACCCCGCCGGGGCCGCCGCGCACGCGGAGGTCCTCGTGAACGCGACCCCGGGCACCGCCTCCGTGGCGCTGCTCGCCTCGATCGGGGCGCCGGCGCTCGCCGGGAAGGTCCTGCTCGACGTCGCGGTCGGCTTCCTGGAGGACGAGTCGCTCTCGCACCAGGTCGTCAGCCTCGGCGAGGAGATCCAGCGGGCGTTCCCGGACACGCGCGTGGTGAAGTCCCTCTGCACGATCGACCGCGCGGTGATGGTCGCGCCGGAATCCCTCGAAGGCCCCAGCACCGTCTTCCTCTCCGGTGAGGACGCGGAGGCGAAGCGGATCGTGGGCGGGCTCCTGGCCGACCTGGGCTGGCCCGCGGATGCACTGCTCGACCTGGGCGGCATCGCGACCGCGCGTGGCCAGGAGCACTTCGCCCTGCTCTTCATCGGGATCGCCCTGTCGACGGGCACCTTCAAGTTCAACATCCGGTTCGTGCCGCCCGCGGCGGGCGCCGAGGCCTCGTAGCCGCAGCGGGACCGGACACACGGGCCCGTCGCCGGTGGGTCAGTCCGCCCTGGCAGCCGTCAGGGCGGACCTGATCGACGGCCAGTCCGGGGCCGTCGGCTCGTACGTCTCCCCGGCCGTGGCCACGTCCTTGTAGCCGCTGGACGTGACCACGCACACGACCGGGCCGTCGGTCTCCTGCGGCCCGTGGGCCCGGAGGCCCGCGAGGCCGGCCGCCGCCGAGGTCTCGCACCACAGCCCCTGGGACGCCAACTCCGCACGCGCCGCCGTCATCTGTTCGTCTGTCACCGTGCGCGCCGCTCCCCCGGTCGCCCGGACGGCCACGACGCCGCGATAGCTGTTGATCTCGCAGTCGATGGCGTACGCGAGGGTGGGTCCGACGGGAACGCGGGCGGTGGGCCGGCCGGTGCGGAGGGCCTCGGTGAGCGCTCCGGCCGCGGCGGGTTCGGTCGCGTACATCCGGGGGACCGAGTCGGTCACGCCCAGCCGGGCCAGCTCCTGGAAGCCCTTGGCCACACCGAACAGCAACTCGCCGTACCCGGTGGGGAGATGGACCGCAGCCGGAGCCCTGCCGAGGTCGAGGGCGACCTCGTACGCGAGGGTCTTGTACCCCTCGGGCCCGAAGGGGTGCCCGGTGTGGGCGGTGTCCGTGACACTGCTGACGGCCTGGAAGCCGAGCTCGTCGACGATCCGGCGCATCAGGGGGCGCACCGACTCGTACGGGACGGTCAGGACCGTCGCCCCGTAGGCCCGGAGGTGCGAGGCCACGGCGGGCGGGGCGTACGGGGAGGTGAAGACGGCGCAGGGCAGTCCGGCGCGGGCCGCGTAGGCGGCGGCCGCCGCGCCGTGGTTACCGGAGGAGGAGACGACGATGCCGCGCGCGCCCGAGGCGAGGGCGGCGCTGACGGCCACCCTGTTGAGTCGGTCCTTGTGGCTCCATGTGGGGTTGCGGGACTCGTCCTTGACCCAGACGCCGTCGGGGAGCGCGACCATCGGGGTGTTGCCCTCGCCGAGGCCCGGCGCGGCGAGCGGCGGGAGCAGCGGCGCCCACCGGTCGAGGCCGTGGGCGGCCGGGCGCGTGAACAGGTCGTCGGGGACCTCGTCGTAGGCGTAGTCGATGTCGAGGGGGTACGCGACCTCGTCGGTGGAGGTGGCGGGACAGCCGGCGGTGAGCGGCGGCCAGAGCGGGTGGCGTACGGAGGGGTCGGCGAGCGAACGCTGGGCGATGGCGAGCGAACGCAGGGCCGTGTCGGACGGGGTCACGCGGTGGCCTTTCGGGTGGTGGCGCTGTCGGCTCCGGGCGGGACTGCGGGCGGTTTCAGCCCATGCGGCGGCGCAGTGCGTCGAGGGCGCCCGGTCGAGGGCCGGGTACCCGCTCGCGCAACGCGACGAGCGCGGGGCCCAGGGCGCCGGCCCTGGCGCGGTCGTCGACCCGCTCCCACTGGTGATGGGCCCGGTCGACGGCCGCCTCGACGTCGGGATCGTCGGCCTGCTGCCGCAGGGCAAGTCTGAACTCAGCGGCTGCCAGCCAGAGTTCGCAGCTGCGGGCCGGGTCGCCGGCGAGGCGGGCGAGGTCGGCCCGTACCTCCGTCCAGTGCACGGCCTCGGCGGACCGGGGCCCGTGCCGGCGCAGGGCCTCGCTCTCCCAGGCGGCCGCCATGGCGGCGGCCTCCCCGTGCCGCCCGGCCATGGCGGCGGCGAGGATCGCGGGATGCGGATCCTGGACGACGGCCGCGACGGGGGCGGCCGGAGCAGGGGCGGCGGGCGCGGGGACGACGACCGGCGCGGGGGCCAGAAGGATCTCCTCCGGCGCCGTCGCGCGGGCCGCCGACGCCCGGACGCAGGCCTCGGCGTGCATCGCGGGGAGCGGCGGCCGGGCGCCGGCTCGCCAGAGCTCCGCCCAGGCGCGGAGGTAGTCGGGGGTCGCGGGCTCGCCCCGCCGCGGGGCCGGGGTCACGCGCCCGTACAGGTGCGTGCCGGGCCCCAGGTGCAGCAGGTCCGGTGCGGCGGTGAGGCGCTGCCAGACGTCGGGGTCCGCGGCGAGGTCGGCGACGACGGTCGTGGTGCCGGCGGGGCGCCGGCCGAGTTCGCCCGCGAGCCAGTGCCAGGGCAGCGCCGTGTAACGCAGGGTCGCCGCGGTGGTGCGGGCGAGCGCGAGATGGGGCAGGAACTGTCGCTTGTCGAGGTGGAGTTGGCCCGCGAGGAAGACGACGAGGGGGCCGGGGCTCGCCGCCACCGCGCGCAGGCGGGTGAGGACGGTCTGGGGATCCAGCGGATCGGCGAGTTCGACGACGGTCGCGGTGGCGGTGCCGGTGAGGACGGCGGGCGGCACGGCGGCGAGGACCGGCAGCACGGACGCGGCGTCCATGGCGCGCCCCCGCCCGGCGGGCGCTGCCGCGAGCAGCACCGCCGTACCCACCGAGGCCGGACCCACGGAGGCCGCGCCCGGCTCGGAGACACCCGGCACGGACGCACCTGCCCCGGGAGTGCCGATCGCGGCATCACCCACCCCCGCACCCCCACCCGCACGTATGTCCGCACCCGGATACGCGCGGGTCCGGGCGTCGCCGCCTCCGCTCGCACGCCCGCCCGTTTCCCGCACCCGCGTACCTGCCGAGCGGGTGCCTACCGTGCCGTTTCCGTCGTCGATCACCACCCCAGCACCGTAACGCGTCGCGGCCTGTCCGATAATCGTCGGGCCGTAGGCATATGTCAGAAGCACCACCGGATCGAGTGTTGCCAAATCCCTTACGAGGTGTCCCGGGCTGTGCAACAGTCGTCCGCAGGCCTCCTTTTCCCACCTGGCCGCGCCGCGCCTGTATCGGAGTACGACATGCCGCCGTCCCATCTGTTCGCGGACCGTCCCGCCCAGCCGCCGGAGCCGGGCGCGGTGGACGCGCTGATCTCGCAGACCCGCCGCCTGCGCGGCGAGGTGGACGCCGTCCGCCGGGACGCCGTGGCGAACGACGACGACCCCCAGCAGCGGTGGCAGCGTGCCCTGTGCGACCTCGCCGTGCATCAACTCGACGACCTGGGCGCCCACTTGGGCCAGCTCCGCGTCGGCGTGCCGGAGGGTGTCGCGCCCGGGACCGGGGCCGACGCCGAGCCCGAGGTCGACATCGTCCCCGACCCGGCCACCGAGCCCGACCCCGGCACCGCGTACGGCGAGGCCGCACCGGCCCGCACCGGCTCGCTGCTCTCCCGTGTCGGCAGCGCCGAGTGGAACCTCCTCACGGACGAGGTCAGTTGGTCCGAGGAGCTGTTCCAGATCTTCGGCCGTCCCGCCGAGAGCGGCCCGATGTCGCTGGACGAACTGCCCTCCATGGTCTTCGCCGAGGACCAGTCCGTGCTCCAGGGCCTGGTGACGGACTGCCTCATCGACGGGAAGCCCATCGACGGCGAGTTCCGGATCGTCCGGACGGACGGCCGTGTGCGGACCGTGCACATGACGGGTGAGCCCGTCCTCGACTCCGACGGCTGCACCGCCTCCATGTGGGCCGTTTTACGAGACGTCAGCGAGCTGCGACGCAGCCAGCGGGCGGTCCGCGAGAGCCGGGACAGCCTGGAGCGCAGCCGTCAGATCGAGCGCACCGAGCGGCGCGTCGCCGTCGAGCTCCAGGAAGCGGTGCTCCCGCCGTGGCGCGGCTCGCTCCGCTTCGCCCACGACGGCCCCGCCCCGCTCGACGTGGCGGCCCACTACCTGCCGGCCGCCAGCACCGGCCTGATCGGCGGCGACTGGTACGACGCCCTGGCCCTGCCCGGCGGAGACGCGCTGCTGACCGTGGGCGACCTGACGGGCCACGGGGTCGCCGCGACCTCCTCCATGGCCATGCTCCTCGGCGCGCTGCGCGGCATGGCCGTGGCCGGAATCCGCCCAGGGGACCTGATGGGGCACCTCAACCAGCTCCTGGAGACCTCCGTACAGCCCGCGCTCGGCAGCGCGATGTGCTGCCGCTACGACCCGGTCGCCCAGACCCTGACCTGGGCGCAGGCCGGCCACCCCGCCCCGCTGCTCTTCCGCGACGGGACGGGGCACGCCCTGCGGCGGCCCGAGGGTGTACTGCTCGGGGCCACGACCGGCGGCAGATACGGCGAGACCGAGACCCAGCTGTTCCCCGGTGACCTGCTGGTGCTGCACACGGACGGACTGACCCGTGGCAGCGGCGCGCAGGACGACACGGGCACGCGGCGGCTGCTCGCCCTCGGCCCCCGGCTCACCGAAGCACGGGACGCGCTGGAATGCGTGCGCGCGGTCGTCGAGGAGTTCGGCGAGGAGCCGCGCGAGGACGACGCCTGCGTGATGGTGGTCCAGGTCGGACGCTGACCGAGGGCACCGGGCCCCGAAGGGTCGCCGAAAGCGACCCGGAACCCATGGACGGGTTTCGGGTCGTCGGCGCGTCCGGCCGACGGTGATCTGCCCCTGTTCTACCCCTGCGAAGGCCCGGTCGTGCCTTCCTACCCTTGTGTGAAGGCCCGGTCGTGCCGTGCCCCCGCGATGGCCCTGCGGCCTCGCGAGGAGCTCAGGCCTCGCCGTTTCTCGGACGGTTGACCGGCGACTTGGGCAGGGCCAGCTCGATCTCCTCGCGCAGGACCTCGATCTTCGAGAAGCCCGCGTACTGCCCGGTGAGCCGGTACATCTCCCGCAGCCGGTGCCACGTCCGGTGGGAGGAGGTCTCCCCCATGGAGACGAGGGCGAGCCGGGCATAGCGGTCCGCCTGCTCCGGATCGTCGGCGATGAAGCAGGCCGAGGCCATCGAGATGAAGTCGAAGAGCTTCGAGCGGTTGTGCCCGTGGCTGCGCAGCTCCAGGGCGAGCCTGGCGTGCCGCTGAGCGGGGATCGCTGCGGAGGGGTCGTGATCCGCGAGGGTCCGGTAGGCGAGGGCCTGCATGCCGTGCATGTCGGCCTCGTCGAAGTTCTGCATCCAGCTCGGCGGTTCCACGTCCGCCCGGTCCGAGATGAAGAGCTCCTCCGCCTCGCCCAGCGTCCGCTTCATGGCCTGCCCGCGCCCCATCGAGGCCTGTGCCCAGGCCTCGATGGTGTGCAGCATGGCCTGCGTCCGCGGCAGCATCTCCTCGCCACCGCCGGCCTTGGCCAGCTTCATCAGGTCGAGGGCGTCGTCGGGCCGGCCCAGGTGCACCATCTGGCGGGCCGCCCGGGACAGCGCCTCGCCGGCCCGGGGACGGTCGCCGCCCTCGCGGGCCGCGTGGGCGGCGATGACGAAGTACTTCTGCGCCGTGGGTTCGAGGCCCACATCGTGGGACATCCAGCCCGCCAGGACGGCAAGGTTGGCGGCGACGCCCCAGAGGCGCCGCTGGAGGTGGTCGGCGTGGCGGTAGGCGAGCATGCCGCCCACCTCGTTGAGCTGGCCCACGACGGCCTTGCGCTGGAGGCCGCCGCCCCGGGAGGCGTCCCACGCGCGGAACACGTTCACCGAGTACTCCAGCGCCTCGATCTCCTCCGACCCGACGGGGGCGGCCTCATAACGGTCGAACCCGGCGGGGTCGGCGTGGAGGGGATCGGTGGCGCGCTGGGCGGTGGCCTTGCGTGCGGGGTCGGTCTGCAGCCAGTCGTACATGCTGCTGCTGAGTGCGGAGCCGGCGGCGAGCGCGGCACCCGCGCCCACCAGGCCGCGTCGGTTGAGCATGAGGTCCATTCCCGTGAATTCGGTGAGGACCGCAGCCGTACGATCGGGTGGCCAGGGCAGGTTGTCGGGGTTGTCGTCGTTCTTGACGACCTGCCTTCGTCCGGCGCGCCCGTGTCGTACGAACCCGAGGTCCTCGATGGTCACGACACGGCCGAGTCGCTCGGTGAACAGTGCTGCCAACACGCGGGGTACGGGATCGCGCGGGGTCTCGCCCCGGTCGATCCACCGCCGCACCCGCGAGGTGTCGGTCGCCAGCTGGGGGTGGCCCATGGCCGCCGCCTGCCGGTTGACGAGTCTCGCGAGTTCGCCCTTGGACCAGCCGGCCAGGCCGAACAGGTCTGCCAGGCGGGTGTTGGTTTGTCCGGTCACGTCTAAGCCCCCAGGTTCTCGGCTGAGTTGACAGTAACCCCCTGTCATAGGGCTGGCGACTATTCGCCAGGGTTCGCCAGGGTGCGCCCGATGTTCCGCCACCCGCGCCCGGGTGTCAGGTAGGAACGCGCCACCCCGCCCCGCCGACCGGCCCTCATTCCCCAGGGTGCGGACCCGGGGGCGGGCGGGGCGACGCACGCAACTCGTCGGACCACGAAGGGATCTGTCACCTCCATGTACACAGCATCGTCCTCCGTGTCCGCCCCGCCCCGGCCGCAGCACCGCGTCGTCCCGGCCGGTGCCGGGCCGCACCTCGCCCCCGCGCCTCAGGCCGTACGGCCCCGGCGCTGGACGGGCGGCACAGGCACCCAGCCGGTGAGCGGAAGACTCGACCTGTCCGGCCCCCAGGGGGCGCAGCTGAAGATGGCGATCGCCTCGGTCCACCGCATCTGCCCGGAGTTCAACCCGGTCCAGGTGCTGCGGCGCAGCGGCCGCTCCGTCCTGATCGTCGGGACGACCGGACGGACCACGGCGGTCGCGAAGTGTTTACTGGACCATTCCCCCGCGTGGGTCGAGCGGTTCCAGCACGAGATAGCTTCCTACCGCTCCTTCGTCCGGCACCGCCCGCCGGTGCGGGCGCCCCGGCTCATCGCCGCGGACCCGGAGAACTGCACGCTGGTGATCGAGCGGATGCCCGGACGGGCGGCGGCGCTCTCGCGCCACCCCGTCGAGGCCCCGCCGCGGGCCGATGTCCGGGCGGTGCTCGGCGCGGTGGCCCGGCTCAACTCCTGGCGGCCGCCGGCCGGGACCTTCGACGCCCCGCTGGACTACGGGACGCGGATCGCGCGCTACCACGAGCTCGGTCTCTTCACCGACCGGGACCGGGACGACCTGCAGAAGCTGCTGCACGGCCTGGCGCACGCGGGCGGTCGGCAGGGCATGGGGCAGTTCTGCCACGGTGACGCCCTGCTCTCCAACATCCTGCTCTCCCCCGCCGGTCCGGTCCTCGTCGACTGGGAGCACGCCGGCTGGTACCTGCCCGGCTACGACCTGGCGACCCTGTGGGCGGTGCTCGGTGACGCGCCGCTGGCCAGGCGGCAGATCAGTCAGCTCGCCCAGCAGGCGGGCCCGGCCTCCCGGGACGCCTTCCTGGTGAACCTGATGATCGTGCTGACGCGGGAGATCCGTACCTACGAGACGGCGGTGCAGCGCACCATCAAGGAGGCCCCGCCGGCCGGTACCGTCCCGGTGCCCTCCGGTGCGCTCTCCGCGGGCGAGGAACAGCGGCTGCTCCTGAGGCGGCTGCACGACGACTGCGCCATGGCACGGCGGGCCGTGCGCGCGGCGGTCGGGACGCGCTGAAGGGGCGGGTCCGACCGACGACACGGGGCCCGGACGGGACGTCCACGACAGGGCCCCAGGGAGGCGCGCCGTGCGCCCGGTGCCGACACACCGGGACACGGCGCACCGTCTTGTCCACGCCGTCGGACCTCGCGGGCGACGGCCCCATTGGTCCACTCCACTGACGCGTCCCAGGCCCGGGACCCGTCGTCGCGAAACTCCGCCGAACGGCCTCCATTCCCGTCCTGACGTGGGAACTTCCGCGTGCGCAGGCGTGATTGACGGATCGTCCGGGACCCGATACCCCTGTACGGGTTCGGTCCCGCACGCCGCCGTGTCACCCCCGCCCCTGGAGGCTGCCTTGCTCCGTTCCACGTCCTACAGACGTGTGTCACCCCTGCCACGGTCCCCCCGCCGCGTGCCGAGGGTGGCGGGCGCCGTCGCGTCCGCCGCCCTGCTGCTGCCACTGCTGTCCGCGGCCCCGTCCGCCGTCGCCGAGGTGCCCGAGGCGGGCACGCTCCAAGGGCAGTTCGCGCGGGCGGCCGCGCACCACGGCGTGCCCGAGAGCGTCCTGCTCGCCGTGTCGTACCTCCAGTCGCGCTGGGACACCCACGGCGGTGCGCCGAGCGTGACCGGCGGATACGGGCCGATGCACCTGACGGACGCGGTGACGGCGCTCGCCGAGTCCACCGCCCCGCACCACTCGGACGGCGAGGAGGACGGGCGCGGCGACTCCTCGCGCCCGGCCCGGACGGCGGCCGATGCACCCGCGAGCGCGGCCGTGCCCGCGTCGGAGGCGCTGCCCGGCCGGCTGCGGACCCTGGAGCGGGCGTCCGCGCTCTCCGGGATCCCTGCCGAGGAGCTGCGCGACTCCACCGCCGCGAACATCGAGGGTGGGGCGGCGCTGCTCGCGGCGGCGCAGCGGGAGGCCGGGCTGCCGGCGAGCGCCGACCCCGCCGAGTGGTACGGAGCCGTGGCGCGCTACTCGGGTGCCGACGACTCGGCGACGGCCGCGACGTACGCGAACGACGTGTTCGACGTGATCCGGACCGGGGAGTCCCGCACGACGGACAGCGGCCAGCGGGTGTCGCTCCCTGCCGTCCCCGCGGTGGCGCCCGCCACGGAGCAGGTCGACGCGCTCGGGCTGCGCCGGCCCGCCGCGGGTCCGGTGGAGTGCCCGCGGTCGGTGGCCTGCGAGTGGATCCCCGCGCCGTACGAGGAGTTCGGCGACGGCGACTACGGCAACCACGACAAGGCGGACCGGCCCTCGTCCCAGTCGATCGACTACATCGTCGTCCACGACACCGAGGCGACCTGGGACGTCACCCTGAAGCTGGTGCAGGACCCGACGTACGTGTCGTGGCAGTACTCGCTGCGCTCCTCGGACGGGCACATCGCGCAGCACCTGCCGCTCAAGGACGTCGGGTGGCACGCGGGGAACTGGTTCGTGAACGCCAAATCGGTGGGGCTGGAGCACGAGGGCTTCCTCACCTCGCCGGACTCCTGGTACACGGAGGCGATGTACCGGACGTCGGCGAGGCTCGTGCGGTACCTGGCGCAGCGGTACGACATCCTGCTGGACCGGCAGCACATCCTCGGGCACGACACCGTGCCGGGGACGGTGACCTCGACGATCCGGGGCATGCACACGGACCCGGGCCCGTACTGGGACTGGGCCCACTACTTCAAGCTGCTGGGCCGGCCGATCACGCCGAGCGCCGGTCCGCACGCCGGAGTGGTGACGATCCGGCCCGACTACAGCGCGCATCAGCCGGTCTACACGGGCTGCGTGAAGGCGGGCGAGGTGTGTGCGCCGCACGGGAGCGGTGCGGTGCGCCTGCACACCGCACCGAGCGCCGACGCGCCCCTGGTGAAGGACATCGGGCTGCGGCCGGGTGGGCAGGACTCGACCACCGGGGTCAACGACACCGGGGCGCGCGCCTCGACCGGGCAGAGCTTCGCGGTGGCGGAGCGCCGGGGCGAGTGGACGGCGATCTGGTACCTGGGGCAGAAGGCGTGGTTCCACAACCCGGGGAAGGAGCCGGCCGCGGTGAACGCGCGCGGGCTCGTCCTCACTCCCCGGGAGGGGCTCACGGAGGTGCCGGTGTACGGGCGGGCGTATCCGGAGGCCTCGGCCTACCCGGCGGGGGTGCCGGTGCAGGCGGTGTCCCCGCTGCCGTACAAGCTGCTCGCGGGTCAGCGGTACGTGGTGGGTGACCGCACACCGGGCGAGTACTACTTCGCGCCGGTGTTCGACAGCAGCGGACACACGGTCGTCCGGGGCCAGGAGGAGTACTACCAGATCCAGTTCGGCCATCGGGTGGCCTTTGTGAAGGCCTCTGACGTGCGGGTTTCCCAGGGCTGACGGAGGCGTGGCCGAAAGGCTCGGGGTGGTGCCGGAGAAACACTCCGGCGCCACCCCACCTCCGTTCATACGACTATTCGGGAGATCGCGTGTGCCATCCGGGCGACGGGTAAGGCTGGGCCGGTCACCGCACGTGCTCACCGGAAGGCCCTTCAGGAAATGGCTCAGCCCTTCGTTATGCCGGACTTCTATGTTCCGTATCCGGCGCGGCTCAATCCCCATGTGGAGACCGCCCGCACGCATACGCGTGACTGGGCACGGGAGATGGGGATGCTGGAGGGCTCGGGCGTCTGGGAGGAGCACGACCTCCAGTCCCACGACTACGCGCTGCTCTGCTCGTACACCCACCCCGACTGCGACGCAGAGACCCTCGACCTCGTCACGGACTGGTACACGTGGGTCTTCTTCTTCGACGACCACTTCCTGGAGGTCTTCAAGCGCACCCAGGACCGGGCGGGCGGCAAGGCCTATCTGGACCGGCTGCCGCTCTTCATGCCGGCGGACCCGGCGGCGGGCATGCCCGAGCCGACCAACCCGGTGGAGGCGGGTCTCGCGGACCTCTGGCGGCGGACGATCCCGTCGATGTCCGGGGGCTGGCGGGTGCGGTTCGCGGAGGCGACGGAGCACCTCCTCTACGAGTCCCTGTGGGAGCTCGACAACATCAACGACGGGCGGATCGCCAACCCCCTGGAGTACATCGAGATGCGCCGCAAGGTCGGCGGCGCGCCCTGGTCGGCAGGTCTCGTCGAGTACGCGGCAGGGGCCGAGGTCCCCGCCCAGGTGGCGTACTCCCGCCCGCTGCGTGTGCTCAGGGACGCCTTCTCGGACGCCGTGCACCTGCGCAACGACCTCTTCTCGTACCAGCGCGAGGTGGAGGACGAGGGCGAGAACAGCAACGGCGTCCTGGTCCTGGAGAGGTTCCTCGGCTGTACGACCCAGGAGGCGGCGGAGGCCGTCAACGACCTGCTGACCTCCCGGGTCCAGCAGTTCGAGAACACGGCCCTGACCGAAGTGCCGCTGCTCGCCGCCGAGAAGGGGCTGAGCGCGGTCGAGTGCGCGGCCGTGGCGGCGTACGCGAAGGGGCTCCAGGACTGGCAGTCCGGCGGGCACGAGTGGCACATGCGCTCCAGCCGGTACATGAACGAGGGCATGGTCGCGGGGCCTTCGCGGCTCGAAGGGGTCCTCGGCACCTCCGCTCTCGACATCCGGACCCTGTTCGGGCGCCCGGCGGCGGCCCGGCACCGGGCGTTCAGCCACGCCCCGCACCAGCACGTGGGGCCTTCGCTGCTGCCCGAGTTCGACCTGCCGTACCCGCTCGCCGTCAACCCCCACCACGCGGCGGCCAAGCGGCACACGGTGGACTGGGCCGAGCGGATGGGGCTCCTCGACGACCTCTGGGACCGGTCGCTGGCGGAGGGCTTCGACTTCGCGCTGTGCTCGGCGGGCCTCGATCCGGACGCGTCCCTGGAGGAGCTGTGCCTCAGCTCCGACTGGCTGACCTGGGGGACGTACGCGGACGACTACTACCCGGCGCTCTTCGGGCGTTCGGGCGGTCTGGCCGGCGCGAAGGAGCAGACCGACCGGCTCAAGGCGTGCATGCCGCTCGACGAGCCGTCGGCCGGCGCGGCGGTCGCGGTGAACCCGCTGGAGCGCTCGCTCGCCGACATCTGGCACCGGACCGCCGCGCCGATGGCCCCTCGGGCACGAGCGCAGTTGCGGGGTGCGATCGACGCGATGCTCGACAGCTGGATGTGGGAGATGCACAACGTGGTGCAGCACCGGGTGCCCGACCCGGTCGACTACATCGAGATGCGGCGCAGCACCTTCGGGTCCGAACTCACCCTGCTGCTGTGCAGGATCCGGCAGGACGCGGCGCTGCCTCCGGAGCTGTTCCGGTCGGGCACGGTGCGCAGCCTGGAGAACGCGGTGATGGACTACGGCGCGCTCGTCAACGACCTCTTCTCGTACCAGAAGGAGATCGAGGTCGAGGGCGAGGTGCACAACGGCGTTCTGGTGCTCCAGAAGTTCTTCGACTGCGACTACCCGACGGCGGTGGCGATGGTCGACGACCTGATGCGGGGCCGGCTGCGTCAGTACGAGCACCTGAAGGCGCGTGAAGTTCCCGTGCTCTACGAGGACTTCGGTCTCGACGCGGCCGGGCGGGCGGCGTTCGAGGCGTATCTGCGGGAGTTGGAGGACTGGCTCGCGGGTGTCCTCAACTGGCACCGGAAGGCCCGGCGTTACGGCCCTGAGGACGTCCGTGCGGGCAGTGGCAGCGCGCTGCTGCGGCGCGGACCCGTGGGTCTCGGCACCTCGGCCGCGCGGCTCTCCGAGCTGCTCGGCGCCGCACCCCGCTGACCTGCGCCGAAGGCCTCCGGGACGGTTCCCGGAGGCCTTCGGGTCATCGGATCAGGTGCGCCGGCCGCGCAGGTCGTCGATCTCGCGGCGCTCGCGCTTGGTGGGGCGGCCCGCGCCCCGGTCGCGTACCGCCGCGACGGCGACGTGCTCGCGGGGCGGCGGGGGCGGGCTGTTGTCCACGTACGCCTCGACGGCGACGGGCGGCCCGACCCGCTTGATGTGCAACTCCTTGACCTCGACGATCCGTTCACGGCCGCCGTGGAAGATCCTGACCTCGTCGCCCGGCTTCACCGACTGCGCGGGCTTGGCCCGGTCGCCGTTGACCTTGACGTGCCCGGCCCGGCAGGCCGCGGCGGCCTGGGCCCGGGTCTTGGTGAGGCGGACCGCCCAGATCCAGGCGTCGACGCGCGCGCTCATCGGCCCCCGCTTCCCGTCAGCCCTGCTGGAACAGCTCGGCGGGCAGGGGCTTGAGCAGCGCGTACAGGTCGTCGGTGATCGGCCGGTCCCAACTGGCGATCGTCACGAGGACGTTGTCGCTGCGGTCGAACTGGACGCAGGAGATGCGGCTCTCGGAGAGCTTGAGGCGGCGGACGATGAGGAGGTTGTCGCCCTGCATCACGGGGACGTCCTCGGTGTCGAGCACCTCGACCGGCTCGTCGTTCTCCAGGGCCGCGAGGAGCTGGGCGACCTCGAAGGGGATCTGCCCGTCGGCGAGCTCGCGCGCCGGGGAGCCCTCGGGGAGGTTGCCGATGATCATCGCGGGGCCGCGGCCGCCGAACAGGTCGTACCGGAGGAACACGCCCTGGCAGGAGCCGTCGGGGGCGGGCAGCAGACCGGCGCCGAGATTGCCGGGCCAGTCGCCCGGATCCATGGCCAGGACATCGAAGTCCGGGCCCGCGGGAGTGGCGGCGCTGCGGCGGCGGAGGAAGGACATACGGCCATGGTACGTGCCCCGGCGCGCGATGCCGCGCGCCGGGCGCCCCGCCCCGGTCAGGGCTGCCCGCCGGGGCGGCCCGTGTTCCGCAGGGCCTGGTCGAGGCCGGTCCTGTCGGTGCCCAGTTTCCGGTAGACGGCCGAAAGGAGGCGGCTGACGGCGGCCGCGTCGACGCCGAGGTGGAGGGCCACGTCCCGGTCGCGGACGGTGAGCTCGGCGGCCTGGCGCTCACGGGCGGTGAGCGTGTCCGTGCCGGCCGGGTGGAGGGCCCGGGGGCGCAGTCCGGCCGCCGCCAGCTCGGCCCGCGCCTCGTCGACCAGGCCGTCGGCGCCGCAGTCCTGGGCGGCCTCCAGGCCCCGGTAGAGGTGCTCGGCGGCCTCCCCCGCGCGTTCCGTGCGGCGCAGGGCGGCGCCGAGGGCGACGAGGGAGCGGGCGAGCTCGTAGGCGGCGGGCGACTGGTCCAGCCAGTCGACGGACTCCTCCAGGAGCTTCACGTGCTCGGCGGGCGCGGAGACCTCGGCGAGCACCCGGAGCGCCGAGCCGATCGCGGAGGGTGCCCCGTACTGCCGGGCGCGGGCGACGGCCTCCTGGGCGGTCCGCCGGGCCCTCGCGGGGGTCGTGGCGGCCTCGGCGGCGGCGAGGTGGAGCTGCCAGGGGCACCAGGCGGGGTTGCGCATGCCGCGCGGGTCGAGGCGGCGGCCGACGGCGGCCGGGAAGGGCTCGCCGAAGTCGTGCTCGCGGGCGATGCGGTCGGCCTCCTCGACCCGGCCGCGGGCGAGCAGGACCTCGATGGTGACGCCGACCGCGTACCACTGGGCGGGGGTGCGCGGTCCGACGCGCTCCGCGAGGCGCAGTCCGGCGCGGACGAAGTCCTCGGCCTCGACGAGGCGGCCGCGGCGGTAGCGGATGTAGCCGAGCAGGGTGTACGCGAAGGAGAGGTGGGCGCCGCGCCAGCCCTGGCGCTCGAACTCGGCGGTGCCGGCGGCGAACAGCTCCTCGGCGCGGCCGGGGCGGTCGGCGTAGAGGAAGGTGAGGGCCGTGAGGACCGGGACCTCGAAGCCCCGGCTCTCGTCGGCCCAGCTGAGACCGCCTTCGAGGGCGCGCTCGGCGTGCCGTACGGCGACGGCGGAGGGTTCGGCGCGCAGGGTGGCGTCCCAGGCGCGCAGGCCGATGACGTACCGCTCGGTGAGGTCGCGGCCGGTGAGCCGGTCGGCGAGGGCGGTGAGGCGGCGGGAGCGGGCGGGCGACTCGGGTTCGTCGGCGCGGAAGGCGTCCCACATGAACTTCTCGGCCTGCATACGGAGGCGGCTGCGGGCGTCGGTGGTCTGCCGGGCCTCGCGGCCGAGGAGCTCGGAGGCCTCGACGAGGCGGTCGCTGTGGGCGAGGACCTGGGAGAGGCGGTAGACGATGCCGTGCCGCAGGGCCGGGTCGGCGATCGGCTCCTCCAGGGCGGCGCGCAGGTGGTTGACGGTGGTGGCGGGTTCGGTGAGGAGGGAGGAGCAGCCGAGCTCGAAGAGGACGGCGGCCCGGTCGTCGACGGTGGGGGGCTCGCGCAGGGCGCGGGCGAGGAAGCGGCGGGCTGCGTCGGGGGCGCCGGCGCGGAGGTTCTCGCGGGCGGCCGCGCGCAGATGGCCGACAGCCCAGGAGTCGCCCTCGGGGTGGGTCTCCAGGAGGTGGCGGGCCGCGGCGGTGGAGCCGAGGCCCGCGTCGACGACGCACCAGGCGGCCTGGCCGTGGAGGGCGACGCGGGTGGCGGCGGGGATCGAGCGGTAGACGGTGGTGGCGATGAGGGGGTGGACGAACTGGAGGGGCTCGTCGGGTCCGTCGGCCTCGGCGAGCACCCGGGCCTCGCGCAGCCGCCCGGCGCAGTCGGCGACGGCCTCGTCGCCGAGTCCGGCGACGGCTCCGGCGAGCTGCGGGGAGATCTCGGTGCCGAGGACGGCGCAGGCCCAGGCGAGGCGCACGGTGGCGGGGCCGAGGCGTTCGAGCCGGGTGACGAGGCCGCTGCCCTTGAGGGCGGCGGCGAGGTCGCGGAGTTCGTGGGCGCCGCCCGCGGTGGGTTCGAGGCCGTGGTCGCGGACCTTGGCGGCGAGTTCGACGGCCTCGAAGGGATTGCCGGAGGTGACGGTCCAGCACTCCCGGCAGAAGGCGTCGTCGGCATGGGCGCCGACCCGGTCGCGGACGAGCTGCGCTATGGCGTCGGTGGTGAGCGGGGCGAGGCCGAGGGGCCGCTGCCCCGAGCGGTGTCCGGTGAACTCCGCGCCCTCGTCGGGGAGTTCGTCGGGCCGGTAGGCGACGACGAGGAGCATGGGCAGCTCTTCGGCGCGCGGGGCGAAGGCGGCGAGCCAGCCGAGGGACTCGGGGTCGGCCCAGTGGGCGTCGTCGAGGACGACGACGAGCGGGGCGCGCCGGACGGCGAGGTGGGTGAGGACCCAGTCGAGTCCGTCGCGCAGGCCCTGCGGGTCGGGCGGGGACCCGGCGCCGGTGGCGCGCAGCCCGAGGGCGGGGCCGATGATGTCGTACCAGGAGCCGAGCCGCTCGCGGAGCTCGGTGTCGGAGGCGTGGGCCAGTTGGGGCTGGAGGAGCTGCCGGGCGACGTGGAAGGCGACCCGCTGTTCCTGGTCGCCGCCCCGGGCGGAGAGCACGGTGCAGCCGCGGGCGCCGGCGAGGCGCCGGATCTCGGCGAGCAGGGTGGTCTTGCCGAGCCCGGCGGGGGCGGCGTAGGCGAGGATGCCGCCGCGCCGGGTGGCGCGGGGCCGGTCGGCCTCGGACGCGCTGTCGGTAGCACTGTCGGACGCGTCGGCCAGGGTGCTGTCGGCCGCGATGTGGTCGGTCACGGTGTCGTCGGCCGGGGCGGGGAGGAGCCTCGGTCCGGTGGCGGGCTCCCTGCCCGGGAGGATGACGGGACGGCTCGGGGTTCCGTCGGGGACGGCGACGAGGTGGGGGCCACGGGGCTCGCGGGGTGCGGGCACCCGGTCGGGCCGGGCAGGGAACTCCTCGGCGAGGCCCGTCAGGAGGTCGAGTGCCTCCTCGGCCGCCGTGAGCGCCGCCTCGCGTTCGAAGAGACCGAAACCCTTACGGGCCGGCCTGCCGTCCTCAGGTACCACGTTCCACCCCCACACCGGGGGCGCGCGCCCGGCGCACAGTGCGGGGTGCCGGGCGGGTGGCCCCGCGAAAACCCCAGCGTACGCCCGACGGAGTGAACAGGGACGGGTAAACACCCAAGCCAGGGGCGCACGACGGCGCGTCCGTCTCAATCCGCTCGGCACAGGGCGGTGGAGAGCACCTTCGTCGCGGCCTTCGCCGCCGTGTCGGACAGGGTCAGACCGGTGTTGACCGACAGGGTGACCTGTCGGTCGCCGTCGGCGGAGGTGAAGCTGAAGGTCTGATATCCGACCACCTCGCCCGTGTGTCCGAGGACCGGTCCGTCGGCCGGACAGGTGTGGGCGTTGCCCTCCAGGCCGAGACCGTAGGAGCGCCCCGGCCGCTCGGGGTTCATGGGCTGCGTCGCCCGCATCTCCTTCACCAGGCGGGACGGGAGCAACCGGCCGTCGAAGAGCGCCTTGTAGAAGGTGTTCAGGTCGTGGGTGGTGGAGATGAGCGTCCCGGTGGCCCAGTAGGCGGCGGGGCTGAACTCGGTGAGGTCGGTGGGCGCGGCGCCCGGTCCGCGGCCGTCGAGCCACTCGTACCCGTGCAGCCGCGGACCGGCGAGGTGCGCCGTGGTGGGGAAGGACGTGCCCGACAGGCGCAGGGGGCGCAGGATGCGGCGCTCGGTCTCGTGCCGGAGCGAGCGGCCCGTGATGTCCTCGACGAGCAGTCCGAGGACGACGTAGTTGGTGTTGGAGTACTCCCACACCGTGCCGGGCGCGGGCCTGTTCGGCGCGTCGGCGACGAGCGCGATGAGCTCGCGCGGTGTGTACGTGGCCCGCTGTGCGTCCCGTACCGGATCGGGCTTCCTCAGCAGCACGTCGGTGTAGTTGGCGAGACCGCTGGTGTGGTGGAGCAGCTGCCGTACGGTGATGTGCCCGCCGTTGGGCACGACGCCGGGGAGGTGCTCCTCCACGGTGTCGTCGAGCCCGACCCTGTCCTCGGCCACCAGCTGGAGCACGAGGGTGGCGGTGAAGCTCTTCGTGACGCTCCCGGCACGGAACCGGTCGCCGGCCTTGGCGGCGCGCCCACTGCCCAGATCGGCGGTTCCGCTGCTGCCGCGCCACACTCCGCGCCCGTCGCGCACCTCGGCCACGGCCCCGGGGACCCCGGCGGCGACGGTGGCGTCGAGGGCCTGCTGGAGTGCGGCCCGGTCGGCTCCGTGTCCGATGCCTGCGCCGGCTGCCGGTGCGGCGGCCGTGGCGGGGGTGACGGCGGGCACGAGCAGCGCGGCGGCGGCGAGCAGGGAGACGGTGGCGGCGGTGGCCTTGCGGTGCGACGACTTCACGGGGCTGACTTCCTCATCTGCGGCTGGAGCGACGTGAGTTGGCTTCAGCCTAGGCAGGTGGAGAGCACCGGTGATCATGACGAGGGATGAGTGAGGCCCACCGCTTCCCTAAGGAGGACCCCGACCGGAGCCCTAGGGACGCCCCGGAAGGTCGCCGCCCTCCGCGAGGCGCTCCAGAACGGCCAACGCCTCCTCCGCCCGCGCGTGTTCCACGAAGAGGTGGTCGTGGTGGAACCCGGCCACGACGTTGCAGCTCATGCCCGCGTCGGCGAGCGCGCCCGCGACGGCGGCCGTCAGGCCGACGGCGTCGAGCGCGGAGTGGATCCGCAGGGTGATCCACCCCGCGACGTAGTCGTACGGGAGGGAGGCGGCGTCCGCCTCCTCCTGGCGTACGACGAGGGTGAGCCCCTCGCTCTCGGTCACGGTGACGACGGGGGCGACCCCGGCCGGGGCGGCGGGGCCGGCCACCGTGGTGAAGACGTACCGCCCGGGGGCGAGTTCCGGTCGCATTCCGGCGAGGAGTCGGATCAGGTCGCGTTCGGCGTTCATGGCGGCCAGCCTAAGCTGCCCGGCCGGCCGGTTCAGGTGGCGGGCGGGGTGTCGCCGACCAGCCACATGGAGAAGAACTGCGCGCCGCCTCCGTAAGCGTGGCCGAGCGCCCGCCGTGCGCCCTCCACCTGGTGTTCGCCCGCCTCGCCGCGCACCTGGAGCGCGGCCTCGGCGAAGCGGATCATGCCGGAGGCTCCGATGGGGTTGGTGGAGAGCACTCCGCCCGAGGGGTTCACCGGCAGGTCGCCGTCGAGTTCGGTCACTCCGGCCTCGGTGAGCTTCCAGCCCTCGCCCTCCTCGGCGAAGCCGAGGTTCTCCAGCCACATCGGCTCGTACCAGGAGAACGGCACGTACATCTCGACGGCGTCGATCTCCCGCCTCGGGTCCGTGATGCCGGCCTGCCGGTAGACGTCGGCGGCGCAGTCCCGGCCCGCCTGCGGCGAGACGAAGTCCTTGCCGGCGAAGAGGGTGGGTTCGCTGCGCATCGCGCCGCCGTGCACCCAGGCGGCCGGGCGCGGTGCACGGGCCGCGCCGGCGCGGTTCGTGAGGACCATGGCGCAGGCGCCGTCCGAGGACGGGCAGGTCTCCGAGTACCGGATCGGGTCCCAGAGCATCGGGGAGGACTGGACCTTCTCCAGGGTCAGGTCGTGCTCGTGGAGATGGGCGTAGGGGTTCTTGAGGGCGTTGCGCCGGTCCTTGTACGCGACGAGGGAGCCGACCGTGTCGGGGGCGCCGGTGCGGCGCATGTAGGCCCGGACGTGCGGGGCGAAGAAGCCTCCGGCCCCGGCGAGCAGCGGCTGCTGGAAGGGGACGGGCAGGGAGAGGCCCCACATGGCGTTGGACTCGGACTGCTTCTCGAAGGCGAGGGTGAGGACGGTCCCGTGGACGCCCGCCGCGACGAGGTTGGCGGCGACGAGCGCGGTGGAGCCGCCGACCGATCCGGCCGTGTGCACCCGGAGCATGGGTTTGCCGACGGCGCCGAGCGCGTCGGCGAGGTACAGCTCCGGCATCATCACGCCCTCGAAGAAGTCGGGGGCCTTGCCGATGACGACGGCGTCGATGTCCGCCCAGGTCAGCTCCGCGTCCGCCAGGGCTCGGACGGCCGCCTCGCGGACGAGTCCGGCGATCGAGACGTCCCGGCGGGCGGCGACGTGCTTGGTCTGGCCGATGCCGACGACGGCGACGGGCTCTTTAGGCACGGGGGTCCCCTTCCAGTACGGCGACCAGGTTCTGCTGGAGGCAGGGCCCGGAGGTGGCGTGGGCGAGGGCGCGGTCGGAGGCGCCCCGGTGGATGCGGGCGGCGGCCTCGCCGAGGCGGATGAGGCCCGTCGCCATGACGGGGTTGGCGCCGAGGGCTCCGCCGGAGGGGTTGACCCGCACGCTCTCGTCGAGGCCGAGGGCCTTGGCGAGCACGACCTCCTGGGAGGTGAAGGGGGCGTGGAGTTCGGCGGTGTCGACGGGCCTCTCGAAGGCTCCGGCGCGCTCGGCGGCGAGGCGGGTGGAGGGCGAGTCGGTGAGGTCGCGGACGCCGAGGGAGTGTGCCTCTATACGGTGGTCCATGCCCCGGATCCAGGCGGGTCGTTCGCAGAGCTCGCGGGCCAGGTCGCCGGCGGCGAGGATGACGGCGGCGGCTCCGTCGCCGATGGGCGGGCAGTCGCCGGTGCGGAGCGGCTGGACGACGTACTCGCCCTGGGGGCGGGCGCCGGGGAGTTGGGCGTGCGGGTTCGCCGCCGCGTCGCTCCGGCTCCGTTCGGCGATGGCGGCGAGGGCGGGTTCGTCGGTGTGCCCCGCGTCGACGAGCGCCTGGGCCTGGAGCGCGGCGAGGGCGACGGAGTCGGGCCAGAGCGGGGCGAGGTAGTAGGGGTCCAGCTGGCGGGTGAGGACGTCGCGTACGGAGCCGGGCGAGGACTTCCCGTAGGAGTAGACGAGGGCGGTGTCGGCCTCCCCGGTGAGGAGTTTCACCCAGGCCTCGTACAGGGCCCAGGCGCCGTCCGTCTCGACGTGGGACTCGGAGATCGGCGGCCAGGCGCCGACGCCGTCGAGTGCCATGGTGAAGGAGAAGGCCCGTCCGGCGAGGTAGTCGGAGGAGCCGGAGCAGGTGAACCCGATGTCGGAGGCCTTGAGTCCGGTCTGCCGGAGCACGTCGTGCAGGACGGGCATGACCATCTCGACCTCGGAGAGGTCGTCGGTGCGGCGGCGGTGGTCGCTCTGGGCGAAGGCGACGATCGCCACCTCTCGCGCGGGCCGGTGCGGCGTCACAGCAGCTCCTTGTAGGTGTCGTAGTCGGCGTCGGGTTCGCCGGTGGGCCGGTAGTGGTCGGGGTAGCGGCCGTCCTCGCTCCACACGGGTTCGACGCGCAGGCCCATGCGGACCTCGTCGTAGGGGATGCCGCCGATGCGGCCGTGGAGGGCGAGCCCGGCGCCGTCGAGGGCGATGTGGGCGTAGACGTACGGCACCTCGATGTCGAGGTTCTTCGCCTTGATGTTCACGATGCAGTACGTGGTGACGGTGCCGCGGGGGCCGACCTCGACCTGGTCGGTGGTGGCGACCCCGCAGGTGGGGCAGGCACCCCGGGGAGGGACGTACACCTTGGCGCAGGAGGGGCAGCGTTCGCCGACGGTGCGGCGCCCGGCGAGCGCGTGGAGGTAGCGGGTCTGGGCGCGGCCGGGGCTGTAGGTGTAGTCGAGGCGGGCGGGGGCGACGATGCCGGTGACGGGGTTGCCGAACTCCCCGTCGTGGGGCTGCGGTCCGGTCGCGGGGTCGTCGTTCTCGTACTCGTACGGCTCGAAGCAGGCGATGTCGGTGATGGCGCCGGAGCGTTCGGCGGCCCAGCGGATCCGGACGCGCAGTCCGGTGCGGACGGCCTCGGGGCCCGGGGCGTCGAGGGCGTGCAGGAGGGCGGTGTCGGCGCCGTCGAGACGGACGAGGACCCAGGCGAAGGGGGTCGCGAGCGGCTGGCCCCTGCGGGGCTCGGGGTTCCAGGCCCAGGTGGTGACGGTGCCGGTGACTCCGACCTCGACGAGCTCGCGGAGCTCGGCGGCGGTGACGGGGTCGTACTCGACGGGCGGGACGAGCACCTCGCCGGCTTCGGTCCGCGCCCCGAGCACGGTCCGCTCGCGCAGTCCGGTGAGGAAGGCGGACTGGACGGGGCCGAGGGAGCGGGTGAAGGGGAACTCGACGACCAGGGGGGCGCGGAGGGCCTCCGGCGGTGGGGCGGCGGCTGTCATGGGACGGCTCCTTCGTTGGGGGGGGGTGGGCTGGGTGCGGGTGGGACCGCTGCGCGGGGCCTTCCCCCACCCCGCCCCTTCCCGTAACCGGGGGCTCCGCCCCCGGACCCCCGCGCCTCAAACGCCGGCGGGGCTGAAGTTCCGCCCGGCGGGGCTGGATTGCGGCGGCGATGTCAGCCCGTCCGGCGTTTGAGGACCGGGGTCTGGGGCGGAGCCCCAGTTCGGGAAGGGGCGGGGTGGGGAAACGTCACTCCCGCCGGTACTCCGGCGTCCGTTTCTCCGCGAACGCCCTCGCCCCCTCCTTCGCGTCCGCCGTGTCGAAGATCGGCCACCCCCGCTTCAGCTCGGCGGCCAGCCCCTCCGTCTCCGCCATCTCGGCGGTCTCGTAGACGGACGCCTTCACCGCCTCGACCGCCAACGGACCGCACGCGTTGATCCGCTCGGCGATGTCGAGGGCGGCGTCCAGGGCCGTGCCGTCGGGGACGACCCGCCCGACGAGCCCGATGCGGGCGGCTTCCTCGGCGGTGTACGGGCGGCCGGTGAGGAGCATTTCGAGGGCGTGGGTACGGGCGATCTGGCGGGGCAGCCGGACTGTGGAGCCGCCGATGGGGAAGAGGCCTCGCTTGACCTCGAAGAGGCCGAAGGTCGCCGAGGCGGCCGCGACCCGGATGTCGGTGCCCTGGAGGATCTCGGTGCCGCCGGCGACGCAGTACCCCTCGACGGCCGCGATGACGGGTTTGCGCGGGCGGTGGTGGCGCAGCATCGCCTTCCAGTGCAGGTCGGGGTCGGCCTTCAGCCGGTCCCGGTACTGCTCGCCCTCCATGCCCTTGCCGGCCAGGGCCTTGAGGTCCATGCCGGCGCAGAAGGAGCCGCCCGCGCCGGTGAGGACGATCGAGCGGATCGCGTCGTCGGCGTCGGCCTCCAGCCAGCCGTCGTGGAGGCCGACGAGCATCGGCAGCGAGAGGGCGTTCTTGGCCTCGGGCCGGTTCAAGGTGAGTACGAGCGTGGCGCCTTCGCGCCGGACGTCCAGGTGTTCGGTGCCACCCATGGGGTCTCCCGTCTCCAGTTCTGGAACAGGTTGCAGGAGTGGGGGTTCCAGTTCAATAGTTTTCTGACACTCAGTCAGATTCTTCTGCGCACCCCCTTCCCCCCGTCGCCGGTCGGCGCTCTAATGACCGCCGAGTCACTGCGCACCCGTACGAGTCAGCGCGAACCGGGGTCAGGAGGAACGGTGGAGTACAACCTTGCCGACCTGTTCGAATCGGTGGTCGACGTGGTCCCGGACCGCGAGGCTCTGGTGTACGTCGATCACCCGGGCACGGGTGCGGAGCGCCGTCTCACGTACGCCGAACTCGACGCCGCCGCCAACGGGATCGCCCATCACCTCATCGACGCGGGCATCCGCCCCGGTGAGCACCTCGGCCTCCACCTGTACAACGGCGTCGAGTACCTGGAGACGGTCCTCGCCTGCCTCAAGGCACGGATCGTGCCGGTCAACGTCAACTACCGGTACGTGGAGGAAGAGCTCGTCTACCTCTACCGGGACGCCGACCTCGCCGCGCTCGTCTTCGACGCCGAGTTCACGGAGCGGGTCGCGGCGGCGCTGCCGCAGACTTCGATGCTGCGGCACCTCGTGCGGGTGGGGACCCCGCCCGAGGGAGCTCCGGCGCTCGACTGCGTGCCGTACGCCGAGGCGGAGGCGGCCGGCTCGGCGGAGCGGGGCTTCGGCCCGCGCTCCGGGGACGACCTCTTCATCATCTACACCGGTGGCACGACCGGCATGCCGAAGGGCGTCCTGTGGCGCCAGGAGGACCTGTTCTTCGCGGGCCTGTTCGGGGGAGAGCCCTCGGGCGAGCCCGTGAAGCGGCCCGAGGAGCTGGCCGAGCGGGTCGCGGCCGGCGGCCCCGGCATCACGTTCTTCCCCGCGCCGCCGCTGATGCACGGCACCTCCACGCTGACGGCGTTCATCGCCTTCAACTACGGCCAGCGGGTCGTCCTCCACCGCAAGTACGTGCCGGAGGAGGTCCTGCGCACCCTGGAGAAGGAGAAGGTCTCCAGCATCTCCCTCGTGGGCGACGCGATGCTGCGCCCGCTCGTCGACGCGCTGCACGGCCCCCTCAAGGGCACCGACCTCTCCCATCTCTTCAGCCTGTCGTCCTCCGGGGCGATCATGTCCGACACCGTGCGGGCCCAGCTCCAGGAGCTCATGCCGAACGTCCTGCTCCTCAACAACTTCGGCTCCACCGAGTCCGGTTCCAACGGCCGCGCGACGGACGACTCCGGCCCGGACAAGGGCTTCCGGCTGCACGTCAACGAACGCACCCAGGTCGTCGACCCGGCGACCCGCGAGCCCGTCGCGACGGGCGAGATCGGCCGCCTGGCCCAGCGCGGTCACGTCCCGCTCGGCTACTACAACGACCCGGCCAAGACCGCCGAGACCTTCTTCGAGAAGGACGGCGTGCGGTGGGTGCTCCTCGGCGACATGGCGACCGTCGACGAGCACGGCGTCGTCACCGTCCTCGGGCGCGGATCGCAGTGCATCAACACGGGCGGCGAGAAGGTCTACCCGGAGGAGGTGGAGCAGGCGCTGAAGTCCCACCCCGACGTGTACGACGCCCTGGTCGCCGGAGTCCCCGACGCCCGCTGGGGCAACCACGTCGCCGCGGTCGTCCAGCTCCGCGCGGACGCCCCGCCGCTGGACCTGGAGGCGGTGCAGAGCCACTGCCGCCCGCGCCTGGCGGGCTACAAGGTCCCGCGCCAACTGGTCCTCACGGACCGGATCCAGCGCTCCCCCAGCGGCAAGGCGGACTACCGCTGGGCCCGCACCGTGGCGGTGGAGGCGGACACGGGGACGGGAACGGCCGCGAAGGGCGGCGCCTAGGGGCAGCCGGCGGTCCTAAATCCCGAACTCCCTGAGCGCGGCAAGGAAGTCCGCCGGTCGGGCCTCATGGATCAGATGCCCGGCGTCGATCGTGACCAGGCGGGCGCCGGGGATGCGTTCGCCGAGCCAGGCCAGCTGTTCCTGGGGGACGTGGCTGGACGGGCCTCCGGCGAGGACGAGGGTGGGGGCCTTGATCGCGGGGAGGCCCTCGCGCCAGGCCGGGTCGGGGGCGTTCAGCTGGGCGTCGGTGGTCGTGACGACCTCCCAGTCGACGGCCAGCGGGCCCTCGGGGCGCTCGGCGACCGGGCGCGGCGGGTCGAGCGGGAGGAAGACGGGCGGCTCCTCCAGGACGAGACGGCCGATCAGGCCGGGTTCCCGCTGGGCGAGGAGGCACGCGGCCCCGGCGCCCATCGAGTGGGCCACGACCGTCACCCCGGCGAGGCCGAGGGCGCGCAGGAAGCCGCCGAGTTCGTCGCGGAGGTCCTCGAAGCCGTATCCGCCGGGGCGGTCGCTCAGTCCGTGGCCGCGCAGGTCGGGGGCGTACACCCGGTGGTCGGCGGCGAGGGCCTCGCTGACGCCGTGCCAGCCGGTGCCGTTCTCGCCGCGGCCGTGGACGAGGACGACGGGCGGGGCGCCCTCGGGGCCGCTCACCCGGTAGGCGAGGCGAACGCCGTCCACGGTGACCGTGCGGACCTCCGGATCGAGGAAGGCGGCGATCGGGCGGACGAAGGCCTCCGCGTCGTCCACCCACGGGAAGTGCCCGGCGCCGGGCTGGACGACGAGTTCGGCGTCGGGGAAGCAGGTCGCTATCTCGGCGGCCCTGGCCGGGGTGGGTCCGGCGTCGTACTCCCCGGCCAGGATCAGCACGGGCGCCTTGAGCGCGGTGAGCGCGCGCCGGGTGGTCTCCGGGTCGTAGGCGCCCTCACCGTGGTACGCGGAGGCGGCCTCCCAGCGGATCTGCCCTTCCGCCGCCGCCGCGTGCTCCTGCGCTGCCTCGTCCCAGCGGCCGTAGCCGAAGGGCGCGACGATCTCCAGGACGCGCGGCAGCGGCGTGTCGGGGCCGATCGTGGCGATTCCGGCGTGGGCGTCCGCGTACCACGGCTGATCGGCGAAGACCTCGACGGCCTCGTCCCACTCCTCGTCGGTGGTGCCGAGGCCGAGCGCCCACCCGCTGGAGGTGACGATGACGAGGGAGCGGACGCGGTCGGGGTGGGCGGCGGCGTACAGGGTGGCGAGGTTTCCGGCGGCGGAGTGGCCGAGGAGGTCGATCCGCTCCAGGCCGAGGTGGGCGCGGAGGGCCTCGACGTCGCCGACCTGGCGGTCGCAGCGGTACGTGCCGGGGTCGGCGGGCTCGGCGCTCGCTCCGACGCCGCGGGGGTCGAGCACGACCAGGGTGCGATGGGCGGCGAGTCCGCCGAGGTCGCCGAGGTAGGCGGCGTCGCGCATGGGTCCGCCGGGAAGGCAGATCAGCGGCTCGCCCGCCCCCTCCCCCAGCGTCCGGTAGGCGAGCACGGTCCCGTCGTACGTGGTGAAGGTCGTGGGGGTCGTGAAGCTCATGAAGGTGGGCATGCCGCCGATCTTCACGACCCGTTGTCGATCTTCGCAACGGATTTCGCCGAGGGCTGCGGAACGGGCGGGAGAAATTGCGGGACGCCCAGGGAGCGCGCGATACGGTGGACGGACCGTCCCCGACATGCGAAGGAACCGTTCCACCGTGCCCGAGACCCGGGATTCCGCGCTGCGCGGCGACTGCGCCAACTGCTTCGGACTGTGCTGCGTGGCGCTGCCCTTCGCGAAGTCGGCGGACTTCGCCGTGAACAAGTCGTCCGGTGAGCCCTGCCGCAACCTCCAGGAGGACTTCCGCTGCGGCATCCACACGCGGCTGCGGCCCAGTGGCTTCCAGGGCTGCACGGTGTACGACTGCTTCGGCGCGGGCCAGCAGGTCTCCCAGGTGACGTTCGGCGGGGTGTCCTGGCGCGAGGCGCCGGAGACCGCGCGCCAGATGTACGAGGTGTTCCCCGTCGTACGCCAGCTCCACGAGCTGCTGCGCTACCTCACCGAGGCCCTGGCGCTGCCGGCCGCCCGGCCGCTCCACGCCGAGCTGCGCGCGGCGCTCGCCCGGGTCGAGGAGCTGACCGGGGGAACGCCCGACGCGCTGGAGAAGCTCGACGTGGCGCCCGTACGGGCCGAGGTGAACCCCCTGCTCCTGCGGACCAGCGAACTGGTCCGGGCGACGGCCGGCGGCAAGCCGAAGAGCCGCCGGGGGGCCGACCTGATCGGCAAGCGGCTGCGCGGGGCGAAGCTGCGGGGCGCGGACCTGCGCGGGGCGCTCCTGATCGCCGCCGACCTGACGGGGGCCGACCTGACGCTCACCGACCTCATCGGGGCGGACCTGCGGGACGCCGACCTGTCGGGCGCGGACCTGACCGGCGCGCTCTTCCTCACGCAGCCGCAGCTGAACTCGGCCCGCGGAAACGCGGCGACCCGCCTCCCGGACGGCTTCGACCGGCCCACGCACTGGACACCCTGACCGAGGCCCCAGCGCGCTCCGACCTGCAGGATCCGTCTAGGGGGTCACCGTACGTCGGCCCTCCCGAGCCCGAAGACGAGTCGGGGCCGCATGGGGCCGTCCTCCCGGCGCGACAGCACGACGACCTCCTCGACGCGGGCCGGCATCGTGCCCAGCCGGCCGGCCAGCTCGGGAGCGAGTCGGCGCGGAGTCCTGCTCCGGCCCAGCGAGAGATGCGGGGTGAAGCCGGCGGCGCGGCCCTGGCAGCGGGGGAAGCGGCGTAGCAGCGCGTCGTACAGCTCCTCCCAGGGCTCGGGGCCGGCCGCCGCCGGATCGAGCCACAGGGTGGCGTCGTGGCGGTGCCCGAAGCTGCGCACACCGCTGAGCCGGGCGGTGAACGGCGCAACCTCGGCCGCGGCGGCGGCCAGCAGCGGAGCCGCCCGGTCGAAGTCCGTCTCAGGGACGAAGCCGAAGAGCAGGTTCACGTGCGGCGGCCAGCGACCGATCTGCCGGTCGTGCACCTCACGGATCCGCTGGATCGCGGGCCACAGCTCCGCCGGCGGGAGCCACGCCACGGCGGTGCGGGGCGTCGGCGGGCTGCCGAGCGCACCGGGCCGCTCGGCGCTGTCGCCGTGCGGGGTGTCCGTGTCCACACCACCATGGTGCGCCAGGGCCCGGGGCGGCCGCTTCGGTCCTGAAGCGGCCGGCCCCGTTCCCCGGCGTATCCGCACGCGGTCACCACGGCCCTGCCGACGCGAGGCCGTGGTGCGAGGGAGGTGCGGCGGTGTCAGCCGCCGACGGAGACCAGCTTGAACTTCTCGTTCACCACGTCCTCGCAGTCCCACAGAATGACCCGGGTGCCGTTGGCCCAGCCACCGGCGCCCTCAAGGTTCAGGCAACGGCCGGAGGCGTCGTTGCGGATCTGACCGTCGGCGGTCCACTCGAACTTCTCGTTCACCACGTCCTGGCAGTCCCAGAGGATGACCCGGGTGCCGTTGGTCCAGCCACCGGCGCCTTCCAGGTTCAGGCAGCGCCCGGAGGCGGGGTTCCGGATCTGTCCGTCGGCCGTCAGCTGGAACAGCTCGTTCTGCGCACCGACCGTGCAGTCCCACAGGATGACCCTGTTGCCGTTGTCCCAGGGGCCCCCGCCCTCGAGGTTCAGGCACTTCCCGGTCTGCGGGTTGAGGATCCGGCCGATCGGGTTCGGCGCCTGGTCCTCCGGGACCAGCTTGAACTTCTCGTTCACCCCGCCGAGGCACTCCCACAGGATGAGCCGGGTGCCGTTGGTCCAGCCGGCGGCGCCCTCGAGGTTCAGGCAACGGCCGGAGGCGGCGTTGCGGATCTGACCGTCGGCGGTCCACTCGAACTTCTCGTTCACGATGTCCTGGCAGTCGAACAGGATGACCCGGGTGCCGTTGGTCCAGCCGCCGGCGCCCTCGAGGTTCAGGCAGCGGCCGGAGGCGGGGTTCCGGATCTGACCGTCCGTGGTGATCTGGAACTGCTCGTTGGGGGCGCCCAGCGCGCAGTCGAAGAGGATGACGGGCGTCAGGTTGCCCCACGGGCCGACACCGGACAGGTTCAGGCAGCGCTCGCCGGCCGGGTTGACGATCGTGAAGCTGCGGCCGGTCTGGGCGCCGATCCACTCGTCCAGACCGTCGACGCGGACGCTCCGGGCGTCGGTACGGGTCTCGTCGGCTGCGGTACCCAGGCAGCCGCCCTGCCACGCACGGGAGACGATGCCCGCGATCCGGGTGGTGCCGCCGGCCTCGCGCAGCAGTGGGGCACCGGCGTCGCCGGCGCAGATCGCGGCCGAGCCCGCGCCGGGCGCGGTGTCGATGCCGGTGGCGGTGACACTGCCGACGGTGTAGGTGCCGGCATGGGCCTTGGCCGGGTTCCACTCGGTGGCGGTGCGGCCGAGCCCGGCCACCCGCAGGTACTCACCGCCGGTCGGGGCGGTGGCGGCGAGCTTGAGCGGGGTGATGCCCGTGACCGGCGTGGCCAGACGGACCATCAGGGCGTCCCGGTCCGAACGGGGAACGAGCTCCGCGATCTCGACCGTGCGGCCACCGGCGGTGAACGTGCTCCTGACCGAGGGCGCACCCGCGGCGAGCGAGGTGGGGTCGTCGGTGAAGCAGCCCGCGGAGGTGAGCGCCCAGAGCGGGTCGACCAGGCTGGCGGTGCACCGGCGCGAGCCTTCCCGCCCGGCGGGACCGACGGTCAGCCGCCCGACGGCCGGGACATCCGTGGTCACGACGGGCTCGGACGGAGCACCCCCGGCGGTCAGCTCCAGGAGGGTGGTCCCGTCCCCCGCCGGCTGGGGGTCGCCCTCGCCGACAGGCGTCCAGTCGTTCTTCGCGATGTCGACACTGCTGACCGTTCCGGCCCTGTTCAGCGTCGCCTTCATCGCATGGTTGTCGCCCTTGATCCTGACGACCTTCGCGATCTCCAACGCCAGGTAGCCGGACGCGCCGCTGACCTTGAAACAGACCGTCGCGGGCGACGCGTCCCGGCGCACCACCTGCACCAGGTTCGGCTCCGAGGAGCAGTCCGCGAGCAGGATGTTGCCGTCGCCCGCCTTCAACGTCACCGCCTGCTCCGCGAGGATC
Organism: Streptomyces gardneri; assembly: GCF_006539185.1. Lineage (GTDB taxonomy): Bacteria > Actinomycetota > Actinomycetes > Streptomycetales > Streptomycetaceae > Streptomyces > Streptomyces gardneri. Next base: position 142,569 of record NZ_BJMN01000001.1, on the reverse strand, counting down.
TCCGCGGCCCCCGGGTAGGCGAAGGACTCGACCGCCAACGGCGGTGCGGCCTCCGCAGCGGAAGCCGGCACGGAACCGACCACAACAGGTATCGCCAGCAACGCCGCAAGCGGCAACGCCAGCCTTCCAACCGTACGCACATTCGCTCCAGGAAGAGAGACTACGGGCATGTGCTCACGCCCCCGTGTTCGTGAAGAACATGTGGACGTTATCCGCCCCAATTCGGCAGCGTCAAAGATCAATTGAGGCTCAGTCAGAGTCGCGACCAGCGACGACGCATACAGGACACCCGAGGAGGGCGGGGTCACCACGGCCCGTCGCCGTCAACCTGGCGATGATCCGGGTGACCGTCGCTGACCTGCCGCTTCCCCGACCTGGCACTTGCCGGCCCACAGGCCCTGCGCTAAATACACCGAGATGCGGGACGTGGTCGGGGTGGACCCGACGTGGCCGTACGGCTCCGGCGACGTTCGGATCGGCCGGACCGCCAGCGGGATAGACCCTCAGCAGGGGGGTCGCCCGACGATGGGGCCCGCCAAGAGGAGCCGTGGCGCGTCATGAAGGATTTCCCCTCGATCCCCACCGCTCCCCGTGCGCTGCCCCTGATCGGGCACGTCGTACCGCTGCTGCGGGATCCCCTGGCCTTCCTGAACTCGCTGCCCGCCCTCGGCGAGCTGGTCCGCGTCCGCCTCGGTCCCCTCAGCATGATCGTGATCTGCGATCCGGAACTGACCCGGCGAGCCCTGCTGGACGACCGCGTCTTCGACAAGGGCGGCCCGCTCTACGACCGCCTGCGCGAAGTGATCGGCGACGGCGTGGTCTCCTGCCCGCACCAGGCGCACCGCCGGCTGCGGCGGCTGTCCCAGCCCGCCTTCCACCAGGCCCGGCTGCCGGACTACGCACGGGCCATGACCGGTTGCGTACAGGAGGCGACCGATTCCTGGAGTCCCGGCCAGGTCCTCGACGTGCCCGCCGAGATGATGGCGACGAGCTCCAGGATCATCACCGCCACGCTCTTCTCCGACGCTCTGCCCGCGACGGCGCACGGCCGGCTCACCGCCGATGTCACCACCGTGGTCAAGAGCCTCTACCAGCGCATGTTCCTGATCCCGCCGCTGGATCGCCTGCCCACCCCCGGAAATCGCGCCCACCTCGCGGCCCGCGCCCGCCTCCACGGCACCGTCGAGCGCATCATCGCCGAGCGCCGTGCCGACGGCGCCGACTACGGTGACCTGCTCTCGGCCCTGGTGGCGGCCCACGACCCCGAGGACGATCGCCCCGGCATGAGCAGTGCCGAGATCACCGACACCGTCGTCTCCTTCGTCCTGGCCGGCATCGAGAGCACCGCCGCCACGCTGTCCTCGGCGCTGGATCTGGTGGCCCGCCACCCCGAGGTCGAGCAGCGGTTGCACGCCGAGGTCGACGCCGTCCTGGGCGGTGCGCCGGCCACCCACGCCGACCTGCCGCGCCTGCCGCTGACCGAGCGCGTCATCACCGAAACCCTCCGGCTACGCCCGCCGGGCTGGTTCTTCACGCGCGTGGTCACCGCCGACACGCACCTCGGCGGGCATCTGCTGCCGGCCGGGACCAGCGTCGCGTACAGCCCCTACCTCATCCACCACCGGCCCGACCTCTACCAGGATCCCGAGGTCTTCTCCCCCGATCGCTGGGCGGCCCCGCACCCCCAGCCGCCCCGCCACGCCTTCCTCCCCTTCGCCGCGGGTGCCCGCAAGTGCATCGGCGACTCGTTCAGCATGATCGAGGCCACCCTCGCCCTCGCGACCATCGCCGCCCGCTGGCGTCTGGAGCACGTGCCGGGCCACCGAGGCCGCCTCGCCGCGGCGGTGACGCTGGAGCTTCGCGACCTGCACATGCGGGCGCGACCGCGGACCGCGACGCCCGCATCGTCCGTGCCCGCCGCAGAAGGGAGGTCCTGACCGGCTGCGTCTACACGGTGTACGTGTACGGGGTCGTCGTCGAGAGCGTCAGGAAGCCCAGGCGCTGGAGGATCGGGCGGCTCGTGTCCGCCGCGTCGACCTGGACGTAGCGGTGGCCGCGGGCCGCGGCGATGCGGGCGCGGTGGGCGACGAGCGCGCGGTAGAGGCCGCGGCCCCGCCAGGCCTCGACGGTGCCGCCGCCCCAGAGTCCGGCGAAGTCGGTGCCCGGGCAGAGTTCGAGGCGGGCCGCGCTGACGGGTTCGCCGGACGCGACGGCGACGACGGCGGTGACCGTGTCGGGGTCGGCGGCGAGGCGGTCGAGGAGCTGGCGGCCGATGTGGGAGCTGTCGGTGCCGAAGGCGCGTTCGTGGACCTCGACGACCTGGCGCACCCCGGCCTCGTCGGTGACCGCGTGGAGCTCGACGCCTTCGGGGAGCGGCACGTCCTGGGGCAGGGCGGCGGCCTCGGTGGCCATCAGGGTCTCGGGGTCCTCGGCGGTGAAGCCGGCGGCGAGGAGCCGGTCGGCGAGGTCGGCGGGGCCGTCGTGTCCGTACAGCTTCCATTCGAAGGAGAGTCCGGCGGCGCGGTAGTGGGCGATCTGCGCGGCGATCGCGGCGTCGGCCCCGGGGGCGTCGAGGCCGGACCAGAGCACGCCGTTCCAGGCGTGTGCGGGTCCGGTCTGCCGGACGACGGGGCCGACGCGCTCGACGCGGCAGCCGGGTCCGTCGGGGCGTGCCTCGCGGCGCAGTTGACGGTCGTAGAGGTCACGCAGGTGCTGAGGTTCCATGGGGGTCACTCCAGCAGCGGTTCCGGCCCTCCGGCAACAGGTTTTGCCTGGCCAGGGTGGCCGCGGTGGTCGGGATTCACCAGGTGACGGGCAGGGCGACCGGGCCTCTGTTGACCGTTCCGCGGCGCCAGGCGATCCGTTCGGGTTCCACCGCCGTGGCGAGGCCGGGGTTGCGGGTGAGGAAGGTGGAGAGCATCACCTCGGCCTCCATCCGGGCCAGTTGGGCGCCCGCGCAGTAGTGGGCGCCGTGACCGAAGGCGAGGTGGGGGGCCTCGTTCCGCGCGAGGTCGAGCCGGTCGGGCTCGGTGTAGACGGACGGGTCGCGGTTGGCCGCGGGGTAGAAGACGTAGACGGCCTCCCCTTCCCGGACGGTGACGCTGCCGACCTCGAGCGCCTCTTCGACGACGGCGGGGACGCGCGCCTTGGCCTCGCTCTCGTACCGCGCGTTCCGCGCCTCGAAGCCGGGGTGGGCGAGGGTGCGCTCGATCGGTTGCACCAGATGCCGCTTCGCGACCCCGGTGTTCTCGATCAGGCGCAGGACGAGCGGGAGCTGCTCGTGCCCGGCGTGCAGACTTCGCTTTCGGCCGGGCACGCGGGCAGGGCCCGTCCGTCCGGAGCTGGAGGTGGGAGAGGCGAGACGCGGGACGGTCTCGGATGATCCACTCTCTCCCGCACACCGCCACAAGAGCACACCATTCACCTCAAAAGCACCCCAAGGTGCGATATCAGTGCGAACTACATCATCCGGGAGAGCGAACGGGCGCACTCGGATTGACCCCCTCCCACCCCTTGCCAAGCCCTGGGCGCCTCCGGGTTTACTGGCCCGTACGCAACTACCGAATGATCGGTAGTCCGTTTTACGACTGCGGAGGAGTGGCGCATGACGGACCTTCTGGACAGCGGCGAACAGCTCGGGCGCGAGGAGCTGGCGCTGCTCCAGCTGGAGCGACTGCGCGCGACCCTGCGGCACGCGTACGAGAACGTGCCCTTCTACCGGCAGTCCTTCGACGCGGCCGGGCTCTCCCCCGACGACTGCCACACCCTCGCGGACCTCGCCCGCTTCCCCTTCACTGCCAAGTCCGACCTGCGTGACCACTACCCCTTCGGCATGTTCGCCGTCGACCAGTCCCGGATCCGGCGCGTCCACGCCTCCAGCGGCACCACCGGGCGGCCGACCGTGGTCGGCTACACCGACCGGGACCTCGACACCTGGGCGGACGTGGTGGCCCGCTCCCTGCGCGCCGCCGGGGCACGCCCCGGCCACAAGGTCCATGTCGCGTACGGATACGGCCTGTTCACCGGCGGACTCGGCGCCCACTACGGCGCGGAGCGCCTCGGGTGCACGGTGATCCCCGCCTCCGGCGGCATGACGGCCCGGCAGGTGCAGCTCATCCAGGACTTCCGGCCCGAGATCATCATGGTGACCCCCTCGTACATGCTCACGCTGCTCGACGAGTTCGAGCGGCAGGGCGTGGACCCGCGCTCCACCTCCCTGAAGGTGGGCGTGTTCGGCGCCGAGCCGTGGACGGAGGCGATGCGGAAGGAGATCGAGGAGCGGTTCGCCATCGACGCGGTCGACATATACGGGCTGTCGGAGGTGATCGGTCCCGGTGTGGCGCAGGAGTGCGTGGAGACGAAGGATGGGCTGCACATCTGGGAGGACCACTTCTACCCGGAGATCGTGGATCCCTTCACGGGCGAGGTGCTGCCCGACGGGGAGGAGGGCGAGCTCGTCTTCACCTCGCTCACCAAGGAGGCGATGCCGGTGATCCGCTACCGGACGCGCGACCTGACGCGGCTGCTGCCGGGGACGGCGCGGGTGTTCCGGCGGATGGAGAAGGTCACCGGGCGCAGCGACGACATGATCATCCTGCGCGGGGTGAACCTCTTCCCCACCCAGATCGAGGAGATCGTCCTGCGCACGCCGGCCGTGGCCCCGCACTTCCAGCTGCGGCTGACCCGGGAGGGCCGGCTCGACGCCCTGACGGTGCGGGCCGAGGCCCGTGCGGAGGCGACGGCCGAGCAGCGCGCGGCGGCGGCCCTGGCCATCGCGGCGGCGGTCAAGGACGGGATCGGGGTGTCGGTCGGCGTCGAGGTGGTCGACCCGGAGACGCTGGAACGGTCGGTGGGCAAGATCAAGCGGATCGTGGACCTGCGCGGCGCGTAGCCTGGAGGGAGGAGGTGAGTGCGATGCTGTCTGACTCCCCCATCGCCGCGATCATCCCGGTCAACGACATGTCCCGGGCCAAGCGCTTCTACTCCGAGACCCTCGGCCTTCCCCTCACCAGGGAATCGGCCGAGGACACCCGATACGAGTGCGGGGGCACGACGATCGGACTCTACGAAACGCCCTACGGCGGCCAGGCCGGGCACACCCTCGCGAGCTGGAAGGTCGCCGATCTCGACGCCGAGATGACGGAGCTCCGCTCCAAGGGCGTCACGTTCGAGGAGTACGACCTGCCGGGCATCAAGACGGTCGACGGCGTGGTCGAATCGGACACCATGCGCGGTGCCTGGTTCAAGGACAGTGAGGGCAACATCCTCTGCGTGGTGGAGGAGCTCGCGAGCTGACGACGGCAGGACATCACACGGCGCCGAAGCGGTCCCGCAGTTCTCGCTTGAGGATCTTGCCGCTCGCGTTGCGCGGCAGGTCCGGAGTGAAGTGGACGCGCTTCGGGGCCTTGAAGTGGGCGAGCTTCTCGCGGGCGTGCGCGAGGAGTTCGGCCTCCGTGACCTCGCCGCGCGGGACGACGACGGCCGTGACGGCCTCGATCCAGCGCTCGTCGGGGAGGCCGATCACGGCCACCTCGGCGACGCCCGGGTGGGTGTAGAGGGCGTCCTCGACCTGGCGCGAGGCGACGAGCACTCCCCCGGAGTTGATGACGTCCTTCACCCGGTCGACGATGGTGAGGAAGCCCTCGGCGTCGCGCACGGCGAGGTCGCCCGAGTGGAACCAGCCGCCCCGGAAAGCCGCCTTGGTCTCCTCGGGCTTGCGCCAGTAGCCCTCGCACAGCTGCGGTGAGCGGTAGACGATTTCCCCGGCGGTGCCGTCGGGGACGTCCTTCCCGTCCTCGTCGACGACCCGGGCCTCGACATGGCGGACGGGCCGGCCGCAGGAGTCCATCCGTCCCTCGTGCTCGTCGGGCCCGAGGACGGTGGCGAGGGGGCCGATCTCGGACTGGCCGAAGCAGTTGTAGAAGCGCAGCCCGGGGAGGCGCGCCCGCAGCCGTTCGAGTACCGGTACGGGCATGATCGAGGCCCCGTAGTAGGCCTTGCGCAGCGCGGAGAGGTCCCGCCCGGCGAAGTCCGGGTGGTTGGCGAGGCCGATCCAGACGGTCGGCGGCGCGAAGAAGCTGTCGGCGCGGCCCGCCTCGACGAGGTCGAAGAGGAGAGCCGGGTCGGGGCCGTCGACGATCGTGTTCTCGGCGCCGACGGCGAGGTACGGCAGCAGGAAGACGTGCATCTGCGCCGAGTGGTAAAGCGGCAGCGCGTGCACGGGCCGGTCGTCCTCGCGCAGGTCGAGGGCCTCGACGGCGCTCGCGTACTCGTGGACGAGCGCGCGGTGGGTCATCATCGCGCCCTTGGGGAGGGCGGTGGTGCCCGAGGTGTAGAGCAGCTGGACGTGCTCGCGGGCGTCGCGGTCGGTGTCGTACTCCTCCGGTACGGCGACCGCGTCGAGGAGCGAACCGGGCGCGTCCCGCAGCGGTTTGACCGCGAAGCCGTCCGGGACGCGGTCCGCGAGGGCGGGGTCGGCGAGGACGAGCGAGGTGTCCGACTGCTCCAGGAGGTACGCGAGGTCTTCGCCGGTCAGGTGGTGGTTGACCGGCACGTGGATCAGGCCGGCCCGCGCGCAGGCGAGGAACGCGACGAGGTAGGCGTCCGAGTTGTGGCCGTAGGTCGCGACGCGTGCGCCGTCGGGCAGGCCGAGGCCGTGGTGCGGCTCCCGCAGGACGGCGGCCGCGGTGGTGACGGCCGCGTCCAGCTCGGCGTACGTCCAGGTCCGGTCGGCGTACCGGACGGCGACGCGGTCCGGTACACGCTGGGCGCTCATGCGCAGCACGCCGTCGACGGTACGGCTGAGGAGTCGTTCCATGCCGTGATCCTCGGCGCGGGGCGGGCGGAAGGTCAAGTACCTTGCGGCGCGCCGCACATGCGCCCCACCTCGCCCGACCTCGGATACCGAACGGGATGTTGACAAGCGGGTCATCCGGCTGCGTGCATGGTCCGACCAGCAGTGCACATCCGTCCGTTGGGAGGCACCTTGCACCTCCGCACCCGCTTGACCCGCCTGAAACACCTGGCACTGACCGGCGCGGCACTCGCCGTCGTCACCGCCACGCTGCCCGGCGCGGCGGCGGCCGACTCCGGGGACCGGGGCGGCCACCGGCCCTCGGACCGGGGTCTGTCGGCCGTCATCCGGTACACCGAGTTCGGCATCCCGCACATCGTGGCGAAGGACTACGCGAACCTGGGCTTCGGTACGGGCTGGGCCCAGGCCGCCGACCAGGTCTGCGTGCTCGCCGACGGCTTCCTGACCGTGAACGGCGAGCGCTCGCGGTACTTCGGCCCGAGCGCCGCCCCGGACGGCTCGCTGTCCTCGGCCGCGACCAACGTCTCCAGCGATCTGTACTTCCGCGGCGTCAAGGACGCCGGGACGGTCGAGGAGCTGCTCAGGACGCCCGCTCCGGCCGGGCCGAGCGGCGACCTCAAGGAGCTGATGCGCGGCTGGGCGGCCGGCTACAACGCCTGGCTGCGGAAGAACCGGATCACGGACCCCGCCTGCGCCGGCGCCGACTGGGTCCGCCCGGTGAGCGCGCTCGACGTGGCCCGGCGCGGCTTCGCCGTCTCGGTCCTCGGCGGACAGGGCCGGGCCGTGGACGGCATCACCGCCGCCCGCCCGCCGGCCGCTCCGTCCGCCGCTCCCGAACCGGCGCAGGCGCCCGAACCGGAGCAGGCGCCCGAACCGGAGCAGGCGCCCGATCCGGCGCGCACCGCCGAGGCGGCCCGTGCGCTGTTCGCCGCGGAGAACGCCACCATGGGCTCCAACGCCGTCGCGTTCTCCGGGGCCACGACGGCCAACGGGCGCGGGCTGCTCCTCGGCAACCCGCACTACCCCTGGCAGGGCGGCCGCCGCTTCTGGCAGTCCCAGCAGACCATCCCGGGCGAGCTGAACGTCTCGGGCGCCTCGCTCCTCGGCACGACGGTCGTCAACATCGGCTTCAACGACAAGGTGGCCTGGAGCCACACCGTCGCCACCGGAGTGCCGCTCAACCTCCACCAGCTGACGCTCGCCCCCGGCGACCCCACCTCCTACCTGGTGGACGGCCGCCCTGAACCGATGACGGCCCGCACGGTGACCGTCCCGGTCAAGGACGGCGCCCCCGTCACCCGTACCCAGTGGTGGACCCGGTACGGCCCGGTCGTCGGCGGCCTCGGCGCGCAGCTCCCGCTGCCGTGGACGGCGACGACGGCGTACGCGCTCAACGACCCCAACGCGGCCAACCTGCGCGGCTCCGACACGGCGCTCGGCTTCGGCAAGGCGCGCTCGACGCGGGACGTCGCCGACACCCTGCGCCGCACCCAGGGCCTGCCGTGGGTCAACACGATCGCGGCCGACTCGGCCGGCCACTCCTACTTCAGCCAGTCGCAGGTGCTCCCCCGGATCACCGACGAGCTCGCCCAGCGCTGCTCGACGCCCCTGGGCCGGGCCACCTATCCGGCCTCGGGCGTCGCGGTGCTCGACGGCTCGCGCTCCGACTGCGCGCTCGGCTCGGACCCGGACGCGGTCCAGCCGGGGACCTTCGGTCCGGCGCGGATGCCGACGCTTCGGGACACGCCGTACGTCGAGAACTCCAACGACAGCGCCTGGCTGACCAACGCCGACCGGCCGCTGACCGGCTACGAGCGGATCTTCGGCACGACCGCCACGCAGCGCTCGCTGCGCACCCGGGGCGGTGTCGAGGACGTGGCCGCGATGGCGGACCGGGGGCGGCTCACGGTGACCGACCTCCAGCGCCAGCAGTTCGCCAACCGGGCTCCGGCCGGTGACCTGGCGGCGGCCGATGTCGCCGCGGCCTGCCCGACGGCGCTCCCGGACGATCCCGAGGTCTGCCGGGTGATCGGTGCCTGGGACCGGACGGTGAACGTCGAGAGCCGGGGCGCGCTGTTCTTCGACCGGTTCTGGCGGAAGTTCGCCGGCTCGGTGCCGCAGGCCGAGCAGTGGAAGGTCCCGTTCTCGGCGGTGGACCCGGTCCGCACCCCGCACACCGTGAACACGGCGACGCCGGGCTTCGCGAAGGCGCTGCGGGACGCGGCGGCGGAGCTGCGGGCGGCGGGGATCCCGCTGGACGCGCCGCTCGGCTCCCACCAGTTCGTCGTACGGAACGGTGAGCGGATACCGGTGAGCGGCGGGACCGAGGCGCTGGGCGTCTGGAACAAGACGGAGCCCGTGTGGAACGCGGCGGGCGGCGGCTATGTGGAGGTCGCGCACGGGACCAGCCACGTCCAGGCGGTGGGCTGGGACGGGGGCCGGTGCCCGGTGGCCCGCACCCTTCTGTCGTACTCCCAGTCCTCCAACCCGGCGTCGCCGCACTACAGCGACCAGACCCGGCTGTACGCGGGCGAGCGCTGGGTGACCTCCCGGTTCTGCGAGAAGGACATCCTGCGCTCGCCGGCGCTGCGGGTGGTGGTCGTCAGGGGCTGAGCACCCGTCAGGGACTGAGCTCCCGTCAGGGGCTGAACGAGAGGAACACGAAGGCGGCGAAGATCGCGAGATGGACGCCGCCCTGGAGGAGGGTGGCCCGTCCGGGCACCACGGTCAGCGCGCTCACCACGCCGGTGAGGACGAGCAGGACCATGTGGAGCGGTCCGAGACCGAGGACCAGGGGCCCGGACAGCCAGATCGAGGCGAGCGCGATCGCCGGAATCGTCAGGCCGATGCTGGCGATCGCGGAGCCGTAGGCGAGGTTGAGGCTGGTCTGCATGCGGTCGCGACGGGCCGCGCGGACGGCGGCGAGGGTCTCGGGCAGCAGCACCATCAGGGCGATGACGACACCGACGACCGCCTTGGGCAGACCTGCCGACTGGACGCCGTCCTCGATCGTCGGCGAGATCAGCTTGGCGTTGCCGACGACGGCGACGAGGGCGACCACGAGGAGCCCGAGGCTGGTCCAGGCATCGCGCCGGGTCGGCGGGTCCGCGTGGTCGTCCTCCGAGTCATGGCCGGGACGCGGTACGGGGAGGAAGTAATCCCGGTGCCGCACGGTCTGGACACCGACGAACACGCCGTACAGGCAGAGTGAGGCGACTGCGGCGAAGGCGAGCTGGGCGGAGGAGAACTCGGGGCCCGGGTGGCTGGTGGTGAAGGTCGGCAGGACCAGCGTCATCGTGGCCAGGGTGCAGACGGTGGCGAGCGCGCCGCCGGAGCCCTCGGCGTTGAAGACGGCGACGCGGTTGCGGAGCGCGCCGACGAGGAGGGAGAGACCGACGATGCCGTTGCAGGTGATCATGACGGCGGCGAAGACGGTGTCGCGCGCGTAGGTCGAGGTCTTCTCGCCGCCTCCCACCATCAGCGAGACGATGAGTCCGACCTCGATGACGGTGACGGCCACGGCGAGGACGAGCGAGCCGTACGGTTCGCCCACCCGGTGGGCGATGACCTCGGCGTGGTGGACCGCGGCGAGGACGGCCGCGATCAGGCAGAGCGCGATGAACGCGACGGCGAAGCCCGGCAGGTCGCGCCCCCAGGCCGCGACAAGCGCAAGCGCGGCCACCACCGGCCCCCAGGTGGTCCACTGTCGTGTCAATGACGCCGTGCTCGAACTCATGATCCGCATCCTGCCACAAAGGGGGCTTTCGCCCGGTTCGGTCAATCCAGGGGGTCGCTGAGGGCGCGCTCGTAGGCGGTGAGGGTCTCCAGGAACATCCGCCGCTGCGCCGGGTCGAGCGGGGCGAGGGCCGCGCGCCAGGCACCGGCGCTGCGGCCGAGCCAGCCGTCGATGGCGGCGCTGTGCGCCGGCGCGATGGAGACGATCTTGCGCCTCCGGTCGGCGGGGTCCTCGGCCCGTTCCAGTACGCCCTTCTTCGCCAGGTCCCCGACCATCAGGCTCACGGTCGTGGGGGCGACCTCCAGCCGGGCGGCGAGCTCGTTGACGCTCAGCGCCCCGTCGAAGAGGAGATAGGCGAGCAAGGAGAGATGGCGGGGCGCGAGCGTGAGCGTCTGCAGCTCGTCGGGAATTCTGATGCGCTTCGCCCGCGAGACCATCCGAGGCATGAGCAGCAGCAACGTGCGCACGGCCTCGTCGATTTCCGGCCCGTCGGCGGCCTCGTCCCCCTCGTGTGCGATTGACACCCTGCACCCTCCCTTTTAGCTTTGCTTTCAAAGCAAATAGATCTGTCGGAATCGATGCTACCGGAAGGCACAGCCATGCCCGATTTCAACCAGCAGGTCATCGAGGAGTTCCGCGCCAACGGCGGCCGGGTGGGCGGGATGTTCGAGGGCGCGGCCCTGCTCCTGCTCACCACGACGGGAGCCCGGAGCGGGCGGCCGCACACCACACCGGCCGTGTACATACACGACGGGGCACGGCTGTTGGTCTTCGCCTCGAACGCCGGCGGACCGAAGCACCCGGCCTGGTTCCACAACCTCAGCGCCGACCCGCACGTGACCGTCGAGATCGGCACCCCTGCGGGGACCGTCGAGCGCTTCGTCGCGACGGCGGTGGTGACGGAGGGCGAGGAGCGGGACCGGCTGTACGCGGAGCAGGCGTCCCGCGACCCGGGATTCGCCGCCTACCAGGCGGCCACGGACAGGATCATCCCGGTCGTCGCCCTGCACCGCCTGGACCTCGGGGACCCGGAGCGGCACCGGGCGATCGCCGCCCACCTGGTCAAGGTCCATGCCGAACTGCGCGCCGAACTGACGGCGTTACGGGAGGGGCTGGGCTCCGCGGCGACGGAGGCGGAGGGCCCGGCGGTACGGGACACCCCGACCCTCGGACGACAGCTCGCCCGCCACTGCCTGACCTTCTGCGGCGCGCTGCACGCCCACCACCACAACGAGGACAGCGTCTTCGACCTCCTGGAGCGCGAGTTCCCGGAGCTGTCCGACGCGCTGAACCGGATGCGCGAGGAGCACAAGGTGGTCGCCCGCACGGTGGAGGAACTGGAGGCGCTCCTCACCTCGGGGGCCGCACCGGCGACGCTCCGCGCCGAGGTGGACCGGCTGGCGACCCGGTTGGAGGAGCACTTCACGTACGAGGAGGCGCAGTTGCTGCCGGCACTCACTCGCACGCGGGCCGTACCCGGGACGTAGCCCCGCCCGCCCGGGGGCGGGGTGAGCCACGGCCGCGGGTCAGTGAGCCTGGTTGCGGGCAGGCGCCTCGGCGGCGGCCTTCAGGTCCCGCAGCCACGCTTCGAGGCCCTCACGGAGAAGCATGTTCGCGGTGGGAACGTCCGCTTCGGCCTGGGGGCCGGTGTGGGTCTCCTCGGTGCTGACCCGTACACCTCCCTTGACCGGGGTGAAGTTCCATACGTGGACGCCGTCGATGCGCAGCCCTTCGCCGATCGCCGGGCCGGTCCAGCGGATGCACGCGTGGTGCTTGATCTGCCGCACGGTCGAGGTGATGTCCAGGCTGGTGGCGGGGATCGAGGGAAGGGGCGGGATCGGCATCGTCCACCGGAAGGCCGAACCCCTGCGGAGGGGGCCGTGACCGAGACGCTCCACGGACTCGACGGGGGCCTGCCAGGACGGCCAGCGCTCCACGTCGGTCTGGAGCTTCCAGATGGTGCGCAGCGGGGCGTCGATCACGATCTCGGTCCGGTGGCGGACGAGGGCGTCGGGGACGACGCCCTCGCCGCGGCAGGTGAGGGAGGCGGGCGCGACGCCGACGGCGGGCACGGCGGGCGCCGCGGGAGCGGCGGCGGCGCCGAGGAGGCCGAGGACGACCGGGGCGGTGACTAAGGCTGCGCGAATGCCGGACATGGAGTCTCCTCTGACGATGCCTGGAAGTTAAATGCTCTCGCTTTTGAACGGGTGAGCGGACCGAACGGACCGAACGGACTGAGCGGACCGGCGACCCCGGGGAAGCGCGGTCAGAGCACCGCGGACCGCTGTCCCGTAGTTGCTGTGACCCCGTCCGTCGGAGGAGCCGCGAGTGCTCCCCGCACGAATCGCAGTGAGTACAGGCCGACGAAGAAGGCCGCCACGGCGACGAGTACGTACAGCGCCCACTTGGTCCACTGGTCCGCGGCCGCCGACACGACCAGCACCACGATGGTCGCCAGCTGGCCGAACACGCCGAACAGCGTGGCGTAGGCGGCGACCACGAGGCCCCAGCCGTGGGCGACGGGCTTGAAGCTCCTGGTGACCTTCCCCTTCTCGTCCTTCTGCTCCGGCCACCCCCAGTAGCACGACGCGGAGTAGATGATGGGGGCGAAGAGGATCAGCCCGCCGAAAAGGAGATTCATCCCGAGGAACCGGCCGAGGTCGACGCCCGGCAGCCAGTCCGTCAGGAATCCGGTGGTGCTCAGGATCGTGCCGACGACCGCTCCCAGCGCGGTGATGTTCGTCAGCCAGCTGTCCTTGACCGACCAGGGTGAGTCGATGTCCAGCGGCGCCCTCTCCCAGTCGTCCCGCGGCTTGCCGAAGAACGTGGCCGGCACGGCCATCAGGAGACAGACGAGGAGAGCGAGAACGGCGGCGGTCAGGAGCGCGGCGGTGTACTTCGGCTCATGCTCGGCTCCCCGGGTGAGAGTGAACCTCGTCGTCGTCGGAGGGGTGTTCGCCGCCGAGACGACCAGGGTGCCCTCCCGGCCCACGCATTGCTCGGGCACCACCAGGTCGATGACCACGGCTCTGGCCTCGTTGCCGCCGAGTGCCCTCGCCCGGCCGGTCTCCGAGGCCGTGACGGCGCCGGTCCGGGTGCAGACCTCGTCGTGCTCGCCTCCTGTGGCGTCGAGGTAGGCCGCGATCACCGGGGTCACGCGCGTCGGCGAGGTATTGGAGATCACGAGGGGCAGAGGTCCGTGGAGGTGGTCGCGTCTGCCGTGGTCGTCCAGCTCGACCTTCGCCGACTCCGGTCCCGTGATCGAGAGTTCCCCGTCGGCCGCCGAGGCCGGGAGGGCCGTCAGCATGCCGAGCGCCAGGGCCGCGGCGCCCAGGACGCCGGCCGTGAGGCAACGCCCGGATCGCGACGGGGAGTAAAGGAGATGTGTCATCACGTCGTGCACTAAAGCGACCGGCCGTCCGTCACGCCCAGGAAAACGCCGAGGCGATGGTCAACGGCTCCGAAATCACCCCCGATCGGTGGCTCGCCACGACTCAAGAAACGATCCTGCACCGCCGCCTCGGCCGACCGGCCCGTGCACTTTGTGGGCGGGCCGGCGGCCGCGCCGCCGGCCCGCCCGGGAAGGACCTCCGCCTGCCGCAGACGTTCACAGCGGGCGCTCGCGCCCCTCCCAGTACGGGTCGCGCAGGCGGCGCTTGTAGAGCTTGCCGTTGGGGTCGCGGGGCATGGTGGTGACGAAGTCGACCGTCTTGGGGCGCTTGAAGCCGGCCAGGCGGTCGCCGCAGTGGGCCAGGATCTCGTCGGCGAGCGCGGGGCCGGGTTCGTGCCCCTCGGCCGCCTCGACGACCGCCTTGACCTCCTCGCCCCAGTCGGCGTGCGGGATGCCGAAGGCGGCGGCGTCCGCGACGGCCGGGTGGGTGAGGAGGGCTGCCTCGATCTCGGCCGGGTAGATGTTGACCCCGCCCGAGATGATCATGTCGATCTTGCGGTCGCGGAGGAAGAGGTAGCCGTCCGCGTCGAGGACGCCGAGGTCGCCGACGGTGAAGAAGTCGCCGATGCGGTTCTTCGCCGTCTTCGCCTCGTCCTTGTGGTACTGGAAGCCGCCGGTGTTCATCTTCAGGTAGACGGTGCCCACTTCACCGGGGGGCAGCCGCTTCCCGTCGTCGTCGAAGACGGCGAGTTCGCTGATCGGCCAGGCCCTGCCGACCGTGCCGGGCTTCTTCAGCCACTCCTCGGCGGTGGCGAAGGCTCCGCCGCCCTCGCTGGCCGCGTAGTACTCCTCCACGCTCCGGCCCCACCACTCGATCATCGCCCGCTTGACGTGCTCGGGGCAGGGCGCGGCGCCGTGGATGGCGTGGCGCATCGAGGAGACGTCGTACCGCTCGCGCACGTCCGCGGGGAGCGAGAGCAGCCGGTGGAACTGGGTGGGGACCATGTGGGTGTGGGTGCAGGCGTACCGGTCGATGAGCCGCAGCATCTCCTCCGGCGTCCACCGGTCCATCAGGACGAGCGGGTGCCCGATGTGCAGGGCGGCGGAGGCGAACTGCAGGACGGCCGTGTGGTAGAGCGGGGAGCAGACCAGGTGGACGTTGCCGTCGCCGGGCCGGATGCCGAAGATGCCGAGGAAGCCGCCGAGCGGGGTCTCCTCGGGGAGCCTTCCGGGCAGGGGCCGGCGGATGCCACGGGGCCGTCCGGTGGTGCCGGAGGTGTAGTTCATGACCCAGCCGAGCGTGCGGTCTGCGGGTGCGGCGCCGTCCTGCCCGTCGAGGAGTTCGGCGTACGGGCGGAAGCCGGGGACCGTGC
This sequence comes from Streptomyces gardneri, assembly GCF_006539185.1. GTDB lineage: Bacteria > Actinomycetota > Actinomycetes > Streptomycetales > Streptomycetaceae > Streptomyces > Streptomyces gardneri. The sequence continues at coordinate 127,255 of NZ_BJMN01000001.1, read as the reverse complement.
CGACGGCGTAGCGGTGGCTGGGGGCGAGCCCGGCCTCGTCGGCGGCGAGGGTCACTGCCTCGGCGAACCGCTCGTGGGCCAGCAGGACCTTGGCGCCGGAGTCGGCGACGATCCAGGCGATCTCGGGGCCGACGAAGTGGTGGTTGACGGGGACCAGGTAGAACCCGGCCTGGGTGGCGGCGAGATGGGCCGTGAAGAACTCCGGGCCGTTGGGCAGGACGACGGCGAAGGCATCGCCGCGCTCCAGACCGGCGGCGCGCAGCCCGTGGACGAGCCGGTTGGCCTCGGTGTGGAGGCGGCCGGCGGTCCACTCCTCGCCGTCGGGGGCGACGAGGACCGTACGGCCGGGGTCGGCGGCGGCCTGGGCCCAGAAGCCGGCGGGGCCGGGGGCGCCCGGGGTGGTGGGGCCGGGGGTGGTGGACCGGTTCATTCGGCGCTCCGTCCCGCGATGCGGTTGATGCGGTCGACTGCCTTCTCGAAGCCCCGGGTGAGCTCGTCGACGACCTGTTGGACGCTGCGCTCGGAGTTCATCCGGCCGACGATCTGACCGACGGGCGTGCCGAGGAGCGGATCGACCTCGTACTTCTGGATACGGGAGACGGCCTCGGCCACCAGGAGTCCCTGGAGCGGCATGGGGAGCGGGCCGGGGCCGGCCGGGTCGTCCCAGGCGTCGGTCCACTCGGTGCGGAGCTGGCGCGCGGGCTTGCCGGTCAGGGCGCGGGAGCGGACGGTGTCGCCGGAGCCCGCGGCGAGGAGCTTGGCGGTCAGGGCGCGCGAGTGCAGGTCGGCCTCGGTGGTGGTGAGCCAGATCGAGCCGAGCCAGACGCCCTGGGCGCCGAGGGCCAGACCGGCGGCGATCTGCTCTCCGCTGCCGATGCCGCCGGCGGCGAGCACGGGCAGCGGGGACACGGCCTCGACGACCTCGGGGGTGAGGACCATGGACGCGATCTCTCCGGTGTGGCCGCCCGCCTCGTATCCCTGGGCGACGACGACGTCGATGCCGGCCTCGGCATGGTGGCGGGCGTGCCGGGCGCTGCCCGCGAGGGCGGCGACCAGGACGCCGTGGTCGTGGGCGCGGGCGACGACGTCCGGGGGCGGGGAGCCGAGGGCGTTGGCGAGGAGTTTGATCGGGTAGTCGAAGGCGACGTCGAGCTGGCCGCGGGCGACCTGCTCCATCCAGCCCGTGATGCGCCAGCCTGAGGCCTCGCCCTCGGCGAGTTCGGGCACGCCGTGTTTGGCGAGGGTCGCGCGGACGAACGCGCGGTGCTCCTCGGGGATCATGGCCTCGACGTCCGCCTCGCTGACGCCCTCCACTTTCTTCGCGGGCATCACGACGTCGAGGCCGTAGGGCAGCCCGTCCGTGTGTTCCTGCATCCAGTCGAGGTCGCGGGCGAGATCGTCGGGCGCGGTGTAGCGGACCGCGCCGAGAACTCCGAATCCGCCGGCTCTGGTGAGGGCGGCGGCCACCGCGGGGAAGGGCGTGAAGCCGAAGATGGCGTGCTCGATCCCCAGTGTGCGACTCAGCTCCGTCTTCATGGGCGGCAGGATGCCGCAGCCGCGCGACGGAGGGAAGAGATTTTCTGATGAAGCGTCAGATTCTTTTGTCGCCGGGCTGCCGCAGACGGGCACGTCGACGTTTCGTCGCGGCCCGCCGTGGGAGAGGGTGGGCATGACGGAGGATGCGGTACGAGACGGAGTTCTGAGCCGCCGCGCGTTCGGCGGCGGGGTGCTGGCACTGGGAGGTGCGGTGGTGATCGGTTCGGTGCCGGGGGCCACGGCGGCGCCGGGACCCGAGGGTGCGGGGCCCGAGCACGCGGGACCCGGGGGTCCGGGACTCGGGCGGGCGGCGCGGCGGACCACGCTGCGGCGGGGCTCGGCCGAGCGGGCCGGGCTGCTCCCGGCGCACCTGGACCGGCTGGTCACGGACGCCGAGGCCTTCCTCGCCCCCTCCCCCACGCACCCTTGGTACGCGGGGGCCGTGCTGCTCGCCGGGCGCGGCGGGACCGTCGCCCTGCACCGGCCGATCGGCTCGGCGGTGCGCTACTCCGCGTACGACGAGAAGACGGACACGGGAGTCGAGCTGCCGCCCGGGGAGCGGATCCCGATGACGGAGGACACGGTCTTCGACCTGGCGTCCGTCTCCAAGCTGTTCACCTCGATCCTGGCGGTGCAGCAGATCGAGCGCGGGGCCCTGGAGCTGGAGGCGAAGGTCACCGCGTACCTCCCCGAGTTCGGGGGCGGCGGGAAGCAGGACGTCACGGTACGTCAGCTGCTCACCCACACCTCGGGGTTCCGCTCCTGGATCCCGCTGTACCGGGAGCCGACCCGGGAGGGGAGGCTGCGGCTGCTGTGGGTCGAGAAGCCGGCGAACCCGCCGGGCTCCGCGTATCTGTACTCCGATCTGAATCTGATCTCGCTCCAGCTGATCCTGGAGGAGATCACCGCTCGCGGTCTCGACACCCTGCTCCACGACGAGATCACCGCTCCGCTCGGGATGCACCGCACTCGTTTCAACCCGCCGCTCTCGTGGCTGCCGGGGATCGCGGCGACCGAGGACGCCCGACGCCCCTGGTCGGGCCTTGACCGGGGCATGGTGCGGGGCGAGGTCCACGACGAGAACGCCTACGCCATGGGCGGGGTCGCCGGCCACGCCGGGGTGTTCTCGTGCGCCTGGGACCTCGCGATCCTGGCCCGCACCCTCCTCAACGGCGGGGCGTACGGCCGGGCCCGCATCCTCTCCCCCGAGTCCGTCGACCTGATGTTCACCGACTTCAACACCGCCTTCCCCGGCGACGAGCACGGCCTCGGCTTCGAGCTCAACCAGCACTGGTACATGGGCGCGATGGCCACCCCGCAAACGGCCGGGCACACCGGGTTCACCGGCACCAGCCTCGTCCTCGACCCGACGACCGACGCCTTCCTCATCGTCCTCGGCAACTCGGTCCATCCGGTGCGCTCATGGCGCTCCGGCTCGGCGCCCCGGGTCGCCGCGGGGAACCACCTGGCCCGCGCCGTTCCCGTCCGCCCCGCCCGGGGGCGTGCCTCCTGGTTCTCCGGCATGGCGAGCGCCACGACGGCCACCTTGACGCTCCCTCAGGTACCGGGCGCCGCACGGCTGGAGTGTGCGCTGTGGTGGGACACCGAGCCGGGCGCCGACGCGGTCGCCCTGGAGTCCTCGACCGACGGCGGCGCGACCTGGCAGCCGGTGCCCTTCGCCACCGACGGCCGGACCGAGCATCCGACGGGCACGGCCGGCGGCTGGTCCGGCCGCGTCTGGCACACCGTGTCCGCGCCCCTGACCACGGCGGACGCCCGCCTGCGCTGGCGGTACACGACGGACCAGCGGTACGTGGGACGGGGCGTGTACGTCGACGGGCTGCGGCTTCTCGACGGGACGGGGCTGCCGGTGTTCGACGAGGCACGGCCGGCGGACGGGGCGCGGATCGAGGTCAACGGCTGGACCAGGTCCGCCGATTGAGCTGTTGCTGACGATCCGTCGGGGCGAGCTGTGCGCAAGTGATCACATGAGGTAGCGTCCCCGCCGGGAGATCTCACCGGGGGGATGAGACGAACGCCGAGGCGAGCGTCTGTCGCGTCGCCCGTTCGCGGTGCCCTTCCGCTCCGCGGGAGCCGCCGCAACCGGCCCGCTGACGATCGCGGCACAACCGCGTCAAGGCCCAGCCGCCCCGTCGTCCGTCGCCTCCGCTTCGCTTTCGCATCCGTAACGAGGTATTCCTTCATGCTGCCCCTGTCCGAGCGCCGTCCACCCGGCGCTCGCCGCTTCGCGCTGTCCGCATGGCTGTGCGTGCTGTCCCTCGCGGTCCTGGCCGCCGTCGCCCTCGCGGTGACGCCGACCTCGCCCGCCGTCGCGTCGACGACCGCAACCACGGCCACACCGCCGCTCGCGACGCAGGTGTCCACGACGCCGTTCAAGGCGCGCGAGAACTACTACTGCACGCGCATACCCGCCGTCGTCACCAGCAGGACGGGCGCCCTCCTCGCCTTCGCCGAGGGCCGCACCCGGCTGGTGGCGACCGGCTGCAACGACGTCGGCGACAACGACCTCGTGCTCAAGCGGTCCCTCGACGGAGGCGCCACCTGGCAGGTCCTCCAGGTCGTCGTCGGCGGCTCCGACGAGCTCGCCCACGGCAACCCCGCGCCGGTCGTGGACGCGGTCACCGGCCGGATCACGCTCCTCTACTCCAGCAGCGACTGGAACCGTGACGCGAGCAAGCCCAGCCGCAAGGGCTACGAGCGCACGGTTCACGCCGTCCACAGCATGGACGGCGGCGTGACCTGGTCGGCGAGCGTGCCGCAGCCACAGCTCAAGGGCGCCGGCTGGGGCTGGGTCTCGACGGGCCCGGGTCACGGCATCCAGCTCAGTCGGGGGCAGCACCACGGCCGGCTGATCGTTCCCGGCGACCACACGGCCGGCGGTGACACGACCGCGGGCGGCCAGTTGTACTTCAGCGACGACGGCGGGCTCACCTGGGCGCTCGGCGCGACCTCCTCGGCGGGCAAGACCGGTGCGTACCCCGCCGAGCTGACGGTCGCCGAGACCGTCGACGGCGGCCTCTACGTCAACGCCCGCAACTCCGAGCCCACACGCTGCCGGACCAACGAGCACCGGCTGGAGACCGTCAGCACCGACGGCGGCGGCTCCTTCGCGGCCCCCTTCACCCCGGTGGCCAACCTGGACACCTCCCCGGTGTTCGGCTCGCTGCTGCGGCTGCACGCCGAGGACAAGGACGGGAAGCCCAACCGGCTGCTGTACTCGGGCGCCTCCCGGCTCGGCCCCAGCCCGCTGGAGGACCGGCGCGAGCTGGCCGTCCGCTCCTCGTACGACGAGGGCAAGACCTGGAAGACCGTCGGCACACTGGTCTCCGGCGCCCGCACCGGCTACTCGGACCTGACGGTGCTGCCGAACGGCTCCATCGGCGTCCTGTACGAGACGGCCGGCAACATCCCGCACGGCAACCTCGTCTTCACCGCCTTCACCGAGCAGGCCATGAAGGACTCCGAGACCGAGCTGCGCCGCCCGCGCACCGCCGACACCCGCGACAGGGCTCCCCAGGAGCCCGGCAACCACGCCGTCATCCACGGCGGGGCCCAGCTCGGCGAGCGCAACGGCGGCAAGGCCATGGAGTTCGACGGGACGGACGACTACCTGCGCCTCGTCTGCTCGCCGACCCTGCGGGTCGAGGACCAGGACTTCACCGTCACGGCCTGGTTCAAGCACGATGCCACGACGGGCACGCTGCCCATCATCTGGGCGTACGGCATGCCGGGCACCGACCCCCTGAAGAAGGGCCGGCACTTCTCGGTCCGGGCCGAGCCCGGCGCGGGCGTCCTGCGGGCCACCGTCGGCACGGACATCGGCTCCACCGAGGTGACGCTGCCGTCCGCCTACGGCAAGGACGTGTGGCACCACGTCGTGTTCAAGCGGCAGGGCCTGACCATCAGCCTCGCCGTGGACGGGGGGCCGGCGGCCACCGCGACCATGCCGGCGGGGACCTCGGCGACCGACCGGAACCTCACCCCCGCCGCCGAGTTCAACATCCACGTCGGTGCCCGGCCCGACTTCCCCAACCAGCCGGCCGGGGTGGCGGAGCTCTTCCGCGGCACCCTGGACGACGTGCGGCTCTTCGGGACCGCACTGACCGAGGCCGAGGCGGCCTCCGTCAAGGCGGGCTCCCTCGAGGTGGCGAAGGACAAGGAGAGGCTGCGCCTCGGCTTCAGCACCATCTGGTAGTCGGGCGGCCCCGGTCCGGTGGGCGTCACGCCCGCCGGACCGGGGACCGATGAGGCTCAGACGGCCTCGGCGTACAGCTCCTCGATCAGCCGGGCGACGCGCTCCGGTTCCCGCAGCGTCGGGTAGTGGTCGGAGGCGGTGAGCCTGACGAGACGGCAGTCGCGGATCCGTTCGGCCATCTCCTCGTTGCAGCGCACGACCTCCGGCCGGTCCAGCTCGCCGAGCGCGAGCAGGGTCGGCGCGGAGATCTCGCCGAGCCGGTCGAAGGCGGGCTCGTCGGGGAGCTGGCGGTCGATGTTGCTGAACCAGGCGGGCAGAACGGCCCGGAAGAGGGCCGCCGCGACCGGGTCGGACTCGGGGCTCCCGCCGCCGGCCTTCCCCCACAGACCGAGGCCGAGGCGGACGATCCCCTCCGTGTCGCCGGCTTTCGCCAGTGTCTCCAGCCGCTCGAAGAACTCACCCGTGACCAGTCCCTCGTACCCGGTGACACCGGGTACGAGGAGGGCGAGGCCCGCCACCCGCTCGGGTGACTCCAGGGCCAGGTTGACCGAGGTCGCCCCGCCCATGCTGGAGCCCACCAGGACCGCCCGCTCGACGGCGAAGTGGTCGAGGACCTCGGAGAGGTCGCGGACCGTGGAGTACGTGGCGGTGGGCGCGGGGGAACGTCCGTAGCCGCGCACGTCGTAGCGGATCACCCGGTACCGTGCGACGAGCGCCGGCAGGACCGGGTCCCACACCGCGGAGTCGCCGACACCGGGATGGAGCAGGACCAGCGGCAGCCCGTCCCCGCCCGAATCGTCCGCCCACACTTCGCCCTGACTGACCGTCACCATGGTTTCCATGACGCCCAGTCTGGTGGGGCGGTTCGGGCTCCGCCAGGACGCGCACGGCCATTCGGCCGGGCGCGCGGCCACGTGCCCGCGCATCCGACGTGCGCCGTCAGGCCCCCGGGGCCGCCGCCGCGCCGAGCGCCGCGAGGACCGGGCTGATCAGGGGGTGGTCCTCGGCTCCGCGGCGGACGGCCGCGAAGACCCGGCGGGTGGGGGCGACCCCGTCCACCGGACGGACGCCCACGTCCGTGAGGTCCATGCCCCGGAGCGCCGAGCGCGGGACGAGCGCGACGCCGGCCGCGGCCGAGGCGAGGGCGACGACGGCCCGGAAGTCGTCGGAGACGTGGTCGAAGCGGGGGGCGAAGCCGGCGTACTCGCAGGCCAGGACGGTCACGTCATGACAGGGATTGCCGGCGGACTGGCCGATCCAGGCGTCCTTGGCGAGGTCTCCGAGCGCGACCCGCTCGCCGGCGGCCAGCGGGTGGCCGGGCGGCAGCACCGCGTCGAAGGGCTCCGCGTAGAGCGGGACGCGGGTGAGCCGGGCGTCGTCCTCGCCGGGGGCGCCCCGGTACTCGACCGCGACGGCCACGTCGACCTGCCGGTCGAGGACCATCATCAGGCTCTCGTCGCCCTCGGCGTCCCGCACCCGGACCCGGATGCCGGGGGCGGAGTCGGCCAGCGCGCTGATGGCGGGGGCCACCACGAGCCCGATGCCGGTGGCGAAGGCGGCGACCGTGACCGTACCGGCCTCGCCGGAGCCGTAGGCGGCGAGTTCGGACTCGGCGCGCTCCAGCTGGGCGAGGACGGCGTTGGCGTGGCTGAGCAGGATCTCGCCGGCCGGGGTGAGGCGTGCGCCGCGGGCGCTGCGGTCCACGAGCCGGTGGCCGGTCTCCTGCTCCAGGGCGGCGAGCTGCTGGGAGACCGCGGAGGGGGTGAGATACAGCGCGGCGGCCGCCGCCGTGACCGTGCGGTGGTCGGCCACCGCACGGAGGATGTGCAACCGCCGCGCTTCGATCATGTCCCTAGTCTCGCAGGACCGGAGCCCTGCTTACGCCGTCAGCCTTCGAGGGCGGCGCGGGCCTCGACGAAGGCGTCGACGGCCCGGTTCACGTCCTCCGTGGAGTGGGCGGCGGAGAGCTGCACGCGGATGCGGGCCTGCCCCTGCGGGACGACCGGGTACGAGAAGCCGATCACGTACACGCCGCGCTCCAGGAGCAGCTCGGCCATGCGGCCGGCGACGGCCGCGTCGCCGATCATGACCGGGGCGATGGCGTGGTCGCCGGGGAGGATGTCGAAGCCCTCCTCGGTCATGCGGGAGCGGAAGAGCGCCGTGTTGGCGTTCAGGCGGTCGCGCAGGTCGCCGGCGGACTCCAGCAGGTCGAGGACCTTGAGAGAGGCGGCGGCGATGACCGGGGCGAGGGTGTTGGAGAAGAGGTAGGGGCGGGAGCGCTGGCGCAGCAGGGCGACGATCTCGGCGCGGGCCGCGACGTAGCCGCCGGAGGCGCCGCCGAGGGCCTTGCCGAGGGTGCCGGTGATGATGTCGACGCGGTCCATGACGCCGTGCAGCTCGGGGGTGCCGCGGCCGCCGGGGCCGACGAAGCCGACCGCGTGCGAGTCGTCGACCATGACCATGGCGTCGTAGCGCTCGGCCAGGTCGCAGATCTCGGCGAGCGGGGCGACGTAGCCGTCCATGGAGAAGACGCCGTCGGTGACGATCAGCTTGCGCCGGGCGCCGCCTTCGGTGGCCTCCTTGAGCTGCTGCTCCAGGTCGGCCATGTCGCGGTTGGCGTAGCGGAAGCGGCGGGCCTTGGAGAGGCGGATGCCGTCGATGATCGAGGCGTGGTTGAGGGCGTCGGAGATGACCGCGTCCTCGGCGCCGAGGATCGTCTCGAAGACGCCGCCGTTGGCGTCGAAGCAGGAGGAGTAGAGGATCGTGTCCTCCTGGCCGAGGAAGGCCGAGAGGCGTGCCTCCAGCTCCTTGTGCACCTCCTGCGTGCCGCAGATGAAGCGGACGGACGCCATGCCGTAGCCCCAGCGGTCGAGCGCCTCGTGGGCGGCGGCGACGATCTCGGGGTTGTCGGCGAGGCCGAGGTAGTTGTTGGCGCAGAAGTTGAGGACCTCGCCGGGGCGGCCGCCCGAGGTGACGGCGACGGTGGCCGACTGGGGAGTGCCGATCACGCGCTCGGGCTTGTGGAGCCCGGCCTCGCGGATCTCTTCGAGGGTGGCACGGATGTCGTCGCGTACGGAATCGAACATGGGTCAGGCTCCCGCAGTCCAGTCGAGGATGATCTTGCCGCTCTTGCCGAAGGCCGCGTCGTCGAAGGCGGCCTCGAAGTCCGTGTAGTCGTAGCGGCCGGTGATGACGGGGCTGAGGTCGAGACCCGCCTCCAGGAGCACCGACATCGCGTACCAGGTCTCGAACATCTCGCGGCCGTAGATGCCCTTGACCGTGATCATGGAGGTGACGATCTTCGCCCAGTCGACGGCGAAGTCCTCGCTGGGCAGGCCCAGCATGGCGATCTTTCCGCCGTTGGTCATGTTGGCGACCATGTCCCGCATCGCGTGCGGGTTGCCCGACATCTCCAGGCCGACGTCGAAGCCCTCCTTGAGCCCGAGGGTGCGCTGGCCGTCGGCGATGGTCTGCTCGGCGACGTTGAGGGCGAGGGAGACGCCCGTCTTGCGGGCCAGGGCGAGGCGCTCCTCGCTGACGTCGGTGATGACGACGTTGCGGGCGCCGGCGTGCTTGGCGACGGCGGCGGCCATGATGCCGATCGGGCCGGCACCGGTGACGAGGACGTCCTCGCCGACCAGGGGGAAGGAGAGCGCCGTGTGCACGGCGTTGCCGAACGGGTCGAAGATCGCGGCGACGTCGAGGTCGACGGGGACGCGGTGCACCCACACGTTGGAGGCGGGCAGCGCCACGTACTCGGCGAACGCGCCGTCACGGCCGACGCCGAGGCCGACGGTGGCGCGGCAGAGGTGGCGGCGGCCGGCCAGACAGTTGCGGCACTTGCCGCAGACGAGGTGGCCCTCGCCGCTGACCAGGTCGCCGATGGCGATGTCGGAGACGTCACGGCCGACGGAGACGACCTCGCCGACGAACTCGTGGCCGATCGTCAGCGGCGTGGCGATGGTCTTCTGCGCCCAGCCGTCCCAGGAGCGGATGTGGAGGTCGGTGCCGCAGATGCCGGTCCGCTTGACCTTGATGAGGACGTCCCCCGGGCCGGTCTCCGGCTCGGGCACGTCCGTGAGCCAGAGTCCCGGCTCCGCGTTCAGCTTGACCAGCGCCTTCAATGCAACGGCTCCCGACGTGCGTGTCCTGTGATGTGGGGGTGCGGGCACGACTGCGCGCCCATGATCCCTGGAAGAGAATCTTCCGTACGTCGCGCTCGCGGTCCATCGAGGATTTCTTAAGCGCGCTCGCAGATCAGCTTCACACCCCCGGTGGGAGGCCGCCACGCGTCAACGTCCGAGTGCCGCCATCGCCGCGTTGTGGCCGGGGATGCCGCTGACGCCGCCGCCCCGGATCGCGCCCGCGCCGCAGAGCAGGACGTTGGCGTGGCGGGTCTCGACGCCCCAGCGGCCGGCGCTCTGTGCCACCTCGGCTTCGCTCTCGCCGTCCTGGCCGTCCTCGCCGTAGGGGAAGGAGAGGTCCCGGTGGAAGATGTGGCCGCCGGGCAGGCGGAGGTCCCGTTCGAGGTCGAGCGGTGTCTTCGCCTCGATGCAGGGGCGGCCGTCCTCGTCGACGGCGAGGCAGTCGGCGATCGGCTCGTCGAGGTGGGCGTCGAGCTGGGCGAGGGTCGCCTTGAGGAGCGCGGCGCGGGCGCCGTCGTTGTCGGCGGCGAACAGCCGGGCGGGCGTGTGCAGTCCGAAGAGCGTGAGGGTGTGGTGGCCCGTGGCGGCGAGTTCGCCGCCGAGGATCGACGGATCGGTCAGCGAGTGGCAGTAGATCTCGGAGGGCGGGGCGGAGGGGAGGTGTCCTGCGGCGGCCTCGGCGTGGGCGGCGGCCAGCTGCTGGTACCCCTCGGCGATGTGGAAGGTCCCCGCGAAGGCCTCGCGCGGGTCGACGGAGCGGTCGCGGAGCCTCGGCAGCCGGGTGAGCAGCATGTTGACCTTGAGCTGGGCGCCTTCCGGGGGCGGCGGGGGCGTCTCGCCGAGCAGGGTCGCGAGCTCCTGCGGGGAGGCGTTGACGAGCACCTGGCCGGCCTCGACGGTGCCCACGCCGTCGGCCGTGCGGTAGGTGACGGCGGCCCGGCTGCCGTCGGTCTCGATACGGGTGGCCTCATGGCCGGTGCGGATGTGCGCCCCTGCGGTGCGGGCCGCGGCCGCGAGCGCGTCGGTGAAGGCGCCCATGCCGCCGACGGGGACGTCCCAGTCGCCGGTGCCGCCGCCGATCACGTGGTAGAGGAAGCAGCGGTTCTGGAGGAGCGTGGGGTCGTGGGCGTCGGCGAAGGTGCCGATGAGGGCGTCGGTGAGGACGACACCGCGCACGAGGTCGTCGGCGAAGGTCCGCTCGACGGTGACACCGAGGGGGTCCTCGAAGAGCATGCGCCAGGTCTCGGCGTCGTCCACGCGGGCGCGGAGCGCGGCGCGGGTGGGGAGGGGCTCGGTGAGGGTGGGGAAGATGCGGCGGGCCGCGCGGGCGGTGCGCCCGTAGAAGGCCTGCCAGGCCTCGTATTCACGGTCGGAGCCGGTGAGTGCGGAGAAGGAGGCGCGGGTGCGGTCGGCGCCGCCGCCGACGAGCAGGCCGCCGTCGCCCTTCGGGGTGTACGAGGAGATGGACCGTTTCCGTACGGCGAACCGCAGCCCGAGATCGCGCACGATCTTCTCCGGGAGGAGCGAGACGAGGTACGAGTACCGGGAGAGCCGCGCGTCGACCCCGGCGAAGGGCCGCGTGGAGACGGCCGCCCCGCCGGTGGTGCCGAGCCGCTCCAGGACGAGGACGGACCGTCCGGCACGGGCGAGGTAGGCGGCGGCGACCAGGCCGTTGTGACCGCCTCCGACGATCACGGCGTCGTACGCGCGGGGTGCGCCGGGGGCGCCGGGGAGCGGGGCACGGGCGGTCATGGCTCATGCTCACACGGGACCGGCGGGGCGGGGAAGACCGGGGAGGCGGACCGGCGCGTCTCGTGGAGGACGACTGTTGCGTCTCATGGAGGACCGGTGAAATCGCCGCACTGCCGCGGCCACGCCCCGCCGTGCCCGGCGGCAGGCCGGATGACCTGCGACGCCGTGGGAGAAGATCACCTCATGACTGAGATCATCTTGATGTCCGATCCCCGTGTCGCCGCGATACGCGTGGCCGAGTGCGGCGAGGACCTCGTCGACGTCCGGCAGGGCGGCGCGCTGCCCGTCGACACGCGCAAGCAGGACCCGGAGGGCGCCTTCGCCCATCTGCGCGAAGGCGTGGTCGAGCGGCTGCTCAAGGCCCAGTCCATGCTCCCGGACGGGCTGCGGCTGCTGTTCGTCGAGGGGTACCGTCCGCCCTCCCTCCAGCGGGAGTACTTCGAGGAGTACGCGGACGAGTTGCGCGCGCTCCACCCGAAGTGGGAGGCGGACCGGATCCGTACGGCCGCGAGCCGGTACGTGTCCCCGCCCGAGATCGCGCCGCACAGTGCGGGCGCGGCCGTCGACCTCACCCTGGTCGGGCCCGACGGGCGGGAACTGGACCTGGGGACCCGGATGAACGCGGGCCCGGAGGAGAGCGCCGGAGCGTGCTACACCGACGCCGACACGATCGGCGCCGAGGCGCGCGCGCACCGGGACCTGCTCGGCTCCGTCCTGAGCGCCGCGGGCCTGGTGAACTACCCGACGGAGTGGTGGCACTGGTCCTTCGGCGACCGCTACTGGGCCCTCATGACCGGGAGGGCCGAAGCCCTCTACGGCCCGAAGGAACTGACGCCGGGCAACTGAGCCTCACCAGGCCGCGCCGCCGGGGCGTAGGTCACCGCGCGTCCGGGGCGGGTGTGCCGGAGGCGCCCCGCTGGAGGGCGGTGGCCTCGGTCGGGCGGCCCAGGTGCTCCAGGCAGAGGGCCTCGTCGTCGCGGACGGCGAGGGTGTCCGGGTGGTCGGGGCCCAGGGTCCGGGTGCGCGCCGCGGCGATCGCCCGGTGTGCCGTCAGGGCCTCCTCCCAGCGGCCGAGCCGCCCGAGGGCGACGGCCGTCTCACGGTGGCTCAGGAGGGTCTCGTGATGGTCGGCACCCAGGACCCGCTCCCGGGCGGAGCGGACGCTCTCGGACTCGTCGAGCGCCTCCGCCCACCGCCCGAGGCGGCCGAGGTTGACCGCGAGGGCGTGGCGGGCGCGCAGGGTCTCGGGCCCGTCGGAACCCTGCACGCGCGTGCGGGCCGCGACGACGTCACGGCAGACGTCCAGGGCGTCCGCGGCCTGCCCGATGCGGCCGAGGCAGACCCCGGTCTCGTAGCGGGCGGTGAGGGTGTCCGGGTGCTCGTCGCCGAGGGCCGCGGCGCGCGCGTCGGCGACGGCGCGGTACTGGGCGAGCGCCTCCTGCCCACGCCCCAGCCGCCCCAGGGTGTACGCGACTTCGTGGCGGGTCACCAGCGTGTCGGGGTGGTCCTCGCCGAGCAGCCGGGCCCGTGCCTCCACGACCTCGTTCGCCGTGCGGTACGACTCCTCCAGCCGGCCGAGGCGTCCGAGCGTGAAGGCGAGGTTGTGGCGGCAGCGCAGGGTGTCGGGGTGGTCGGGGCCCACGGTGCGCTCGCGGGCGGCGAGCACCGCGACGTACAGCTCGTACGCCTCGGGATGCCGCCCGAGGCGGCCCAGGGCGTACGCCCGCTCCTGACGCGCGGCCAGGGTGTCGGGGTGGTCGTCGCCGAGGGCCCGGGCGCGGCCGTCGGCGACCCGGTCGAAGACGTCCAGGGCGTCGGCGGGCCTGTCGAGCCGGGCGAGCGCGAAGCCGACCTCGTAACGGCTGGTCAGGGTGTCGGGATGGTCGTCGCCGAGGACGCGGGCGCGGTGCTCGGCGACGGACCGGTGCACCGCCTCGGCCTCGTCCCAGCGGTCGAGTCTGCCGAGGCCGATCCCGGCGCGGTAGCGGCCGGCGAGCACGGCGAGCAGCTCCGCGGTGGGCCCGGGGGCCTGGGTCGTCGGGACGGCCCTGGCGGCCGTCTCGTCGGCGAGCGAGCTCGCGTCCGACGCGCGCGTGGCGGTGGTCCACTCGGTGGTGAGCACGGCCGCGGCGGGGTCGTGGGCGACCGGCCGCGGCGTCGTGGCGGAGCCGACCGCCGGGGCGCCCGCGGTCCCGGGCCGGTGTCCGCCGCCGATGCCCCGGGCCCACGCGGGCGCGTGCGCGCCGGGGCGGGGGCCGGGTCCCGGCGCCGGGTAGGGCGCGGTCTCCACGAGCTCCGGTCCCGGGCGGCCCGGTCCCGGAACCTGGGGCTGCACGGGCACGCCTACGGGCGCGGACACGGCGATGCGCCCCGAGACGATCCGGCGGCGCAGATCGCCCGCGTCGGCCGGCCGCTCCTCGGGGACCTTGGCGAGCAGGTCGACGACGATCCGGTCGAAGTACGGGGGGATCTCGGCGCGGTGCGAGCGCGGCGGACTCGGCACGGTGTCGCGGTGCCCGATGAGGATCGCCCAGGAGTCGTCCAGGTCGAAGGGCGGGACACCGGTGGCCAGTTCGTACAGCACGCAGCCCAGCGAGTAGAGGTCGCTGCGGTGGTCGACCTCGCCGCCGCCGATCTGCTCCGGGGACATGTAGTGGGGCGTGCCCATGGCGATGCCGGTGCCGGTGAGCTTGGAGGTGAAGCCGGTGTCGCCGAGCCGCGCTATCCCGAAGTCGCAGATCTTCACCGTCCCGTCCGCGAGCCGCATGATGTTCGCGGGCTTCAGGTCGCGGTGGACGATCCCCTGGCGGTGCGTGTACGCGAGGGCGTCGGCGACCTGGTCGGCGATCTCGACGAGGTCCTGGACGGGCAGCGGGTGTTTGGCGTTGGCCGCGAGGAGCTGGCTGAGGTTGCGTCCCTCCAGGAGCTCCATGACGAGGAAGAGCACACCGTCGTACTCGCCGAAGTCGTGCACGACGGTGATGCCGCGGTGCTGGAGGGCGGCGGCGACGCGGGCCTCGCGGCGGAAGCGCTCGCGCACCACCGACAGGAAGTGGGGGTCGTGCTGCGGACCGAGCGGCTTGAGGCATTTCACGGCGACGCCGCGCCCGAGTGCCTCGTCGGTGGCACGCCAGACCTCGCCCATGCCGCCGCGCCCGATGACCTCGTGCAGCCGGTACCGGCCCTGGATCAGCCCGCTGTCCCCCATCGTGTGGTGTCGCCCCCGTCGCTTCCGTGCACCCTCCCCGACATGTCCAGTATGGCCGCAGCCTCTGACAGTGGGTACGGGTAGGGCGCGTGTCAGGGATCGGAGCGTGTCCCGGCACCCGGCCGGCCCTGTGCGCCGAGGCGGGCGAAGGGGGCGGGGCGGGTGTCCTGGCCGAGGCGGTCCATGGCCCGGAGGATGTGCCGGGGCGGCAGCCGCCAGCGCAGGCGGTCGGGGATGCACCGGAGGAGATTGGCCGTCGCGGTGAGCCGCCGGGTGACGGTCCCGTCGGCCGGGGCGGGGGTGCCGTAGAGCGCGTGGGCGTACGGGGGCAGCGTGTCGTACGCGAGTGCCGTCACGCGCCGCCAGATCACTTCGCGCGCCGGTACCAGGACGGGTTTCACCGGCGGTCGGCGCAGGAAGTCCTCGACGGTCCGCGCGTCCGGTCCGGCTTCGAGCCGGGGCCGTATCGACGCGAAGTAGTCGGCGAGTGCGGCGGCGGAGCCGGGGACGGTCTCCGGGTCGAGGCCGACGAGACGGGCGGAGACGCGGTGCTCGTCGAGATAGCGGTCGGCCTCGGCGTCGGTGAGCGGGATGCCGGATCGGCGCGCGACCGAGAGGTACGAGTCGACCTCGGCGCAGTGGACCCAGAGCAGGAGTTCGGGGTCGTCCACGCCGAGGAGCCGGTGGATCCGGCGGACGCGGGCGCCGGCCGCCTCCGCCGCCTCGGCGGTCCCGTAGCTCAGCGTCCCGACGAAGTTCGCGGTCCGCATGAGCCGCCCCCAGGGGTCCTCCCGGAAGCTGCTGTTGATCATGACGCCGCGGACGGCGACGGGGTGCAGCGCCTGGAGCCAGAGGGCCCGGACACCCGCGATCCACATCACGGGGTCGCCGTGCATCTGCCAGGTGACGGAGCGGGGCCCGAAGAGCCCGGGGTCGGCGTCCTGCCTCATGGCGCTCAGGCTACGCGGGAAGCGGCCCGGGATTCCCGGACCCCGGGAAAGCGGTCAGGCGCCCTCCGCTTCCTCCACCGCCCCCCGTGACTCCTCCTCCGTGACGAGGACGCGGGTGGCGGGTGTGCCGACCAGCGCCGGGGCCCGTTCGGGGTTCGCCCACACGCGCGTGCGGAGGAAATCCAGGAAGCCCTCGGCCTGCTCGGTGGCCGCGAAGGACAGGTCGACGACGACATAGGCGGGGTCGTCGACGGGTCGGCGCACCTGGTGCCGGAGGACGCCGGCGTCCCTTCGGGCGTCGGCGAAGCGGTCGAACGCCGTCTTCCACACGGTGTAGTCGGTGATCGGATGCTCGATGTGCAGGGTGATCACGGCTCCTCCTCTCGGAGTCCGACCGGGGGGACGGTTCCAGCGTGGACGGCGGCCCCGCGTCGCGTACATCCCAGATCTCTGGGGTACCGGCCCGTACGCTCCGCCCATGGCTCCCTCGGCCGGCCACGCCCACACCCATGACCACGTCCGCTCCCGCGAGCGCGTCCTGCGGATCTGCGCGGCCGGCGGGGACGCCCACGCGCTGCGGGTCCGGCTGCTCCGGGAGTTCCGGGCGCTGCTCGGCGCCGACGCCTTCGCGTTCCTGCTGACGGATCCGGTGACCTCGGTGGGGTGCGCGCCGGTGGCCCGGGTCCCCGTCCTGCCGGAGCTGCCCCGGCTGATCCGGCTCAAGTACCTGACACGCGCGGACCGCTGGACGTCCCTGACGGGTGCCGCCGCGCTGAGCGGCCTGCCGGAGGGCGAGCGGGGGCCGCTGTGGGAGGAGCTGCTGCGGCCGGCCGGGGTGCGGGACGTGGCCTCGGCCGTCTTCCGCGACCGGTTCGGCTGCTGGGGCTTCCTCGATCTGTGGCGGTACGGGGCGGAGTTCGGCGCGGCGGACCTGGCGTACCTGGACGCGGTGGCCGGGCCGGTCACGGAGGCCCTGCGGCGTGCCCAGGCCGCGGCCTTCCCGGCCCGCCCGCCGGGCACCGACCGGCCGGGCCCGCTGGTGCTGCTGCTCTCCCCGGACCTGCGGGTGCGCGGCCAGACGCCCGAGGCCCCGGCCTATCTGGCGGGCCTGATCCCTCCGGAGGAGGGCCGGGCGCCAATCCCGGCGGCCGCGTACAACGTGGCCGCGCAGCTGCTCGCCCGCGAGGCGGGCGTCGACCCGAACCCGCCACGCGCGCGCGTGCACCTCGCCGACGGGCTGTGGCTGACGCTGCGCGCGGCCCGTATCGAGCACGGACCGGGTGCAGAGGTCCCACCGCCGTCCGGCCGGGAGATCGCGGTGACCATCGAGGAGACCACCCCGGCCGACCGTCTGGACGTCTTCTGCCGGGCCCACGGCCTGACGGGCCGCGAGACGGAACTGCTCGGTCACCTCGCGGACGGCGCCGACACCGGCGCGGTGGCGCAGACCATGTCCCTGTCCGCGCTCACGGTCCAGGACCACCTCAAGTCGATCTTCACGAAGACGGGTACGCGCCACCGCCGCGCGCTCCTCGCCCGGGCGCTCGGCACCTGAACCGGACCTGCGGAGGATCGGTCGGGCGGGCTGTGAGGATGAGGCCATGAGCGATTCGTACGACGCCGTCCCTCTCACCGCAGCCTCCCTCGCCGCCTGGCGCGAGGAGGTCTCGGCGGCCCTCGCCGCCGTGACCCGCGGCTTCGAGGAGAAGTACGGCTACGGCCCCGGGGAGAACGCGATCCACCCGCCGGAGGAGGACGACCGGGCCGCTGCGGAGCGGCTGGCCGAGGAGTCGCCGGGCTTCGCCGATCTCGCCGTGTACTACGGCGAGATCGGCGCCGTGAACATGGGCGACATCGGCAACGCCTACTTCCTGCGCTCCGGGGCCGAGGCGCTCGACGAACGCCTCGATCTGCCCGAGGCGGGCGGAACCGTCCCCGCCGTGCTGATCGGCTCCGACGGCGGGGGCATCCACTACGCGGTCGCCGGGGACGGTGCGGTCTGGCGTTCTCGCCGTGCTTCCACGGACAGCGAGTTCGTCCGGATCACGAACGACCTCGCCGAGTTCCTCGACCTCCTGCGCCGGTCGGTCCACCGTTTCGTCGAGTCCGGGCAGCCTGGATTCGTCTAGGCCCCATCCTTTCGCCCCGACGGCCGGCTCACGGGCTAACCGATGTCCACCACGCGAGCCCAGTCCGGCGGCGCGTCCGGTACGTAGTCGGGGTCGTCCTCGTCCCAGGTCCTGGGCCTGTGCCCACGGGAGAAAACCCCCACCACCGTCCGGCACGGCGGCCGTCTCTCCGGCCACGGCGTCTGGCCGTCGGTGAGCACCACGACGACGTCCGGCCGGGGCCGCGCGCCGAGCGCCGCGGCGAAGCCGGTCCGCAGGTCCGTGCCACCACCGCCGATCAGCGGGATGCCCTCGGCACGGCACAGGGGGTGCGCGATCCGGGCGGCCGCGTCGCACGGCACCACGGTCACCAGGTCGCGCCGACCGCCCACGGACCGTGAGATCGCGGAGACTTCGAGGAGGGCGCTGCCCAGTTCGGCGTCGCTCACCGAGCCCGAGGTGTCGATGATCACGGAGACGCGGGGCGGTCTGCGCCGCAGGCTCGGCAGGACGGCTCCGGGCACGGCCGCCGAGCGCCGCGAGGGCCTTCCGTACGTGTGGTCCTCGCCTGCTCCCGGGCCGGTGGCCGCCGAGCGCACCGCCGCTCCGAGCAGCTCCCGCCACGGCTGCGGGGTGTGGAAGGCCTCCTCCGCCCAACGCCGCCAGCCCCGTGGGGCGTCACCCGGCCTGCCGGTGATGCCCTGGGCCACCCGGAACCGGACGGCGTCCTGCTCCTGTTCGCTGAGGCCGTGCGCGCCGTCCGGCCCCAGGTCCCAGGGGCGCTCCAGGCCGTCGGCGCCGCTGCCGCAGTCCAGCCAGGCGGCTCTCTCCAGGTGGGTACCGAGCCGGAACTGTCGCAGGTAGTCCTCCATGAGCTCCCCTTCCGGGAGCCCCAGGGACTGCGGATCGACGGCCCCTTCGGGCCGGGCCAGGCCGTCGCCGAACACATCGTCGTTGATCTCGCAGTCCGCCGCGATGTTGATCCGCAGCCGCTCGCCCGGGCCCGTGAGGCCGCGTTGGCGCGCGACCCGGTCACCGCGGCCGTGGTGGTCGCGGAGCAGGTGCGACACCTCGTGCACCCACACCCCGGCCAGCTCCTCCACCGGCATCCGGTCGACGAAGCCCGGGGAGACGTAGCAGCGCCAGTACCGGTCGACGGCCATCGTGGGCACCTGCCGCGACTCCACGACGTGGAGGGCGAAGAGGGCCGTGGCCAGATAGGGCCGGGCGCGGACGGCCTGCAGCCTGGCGGCGAAGAGTTTGTCGCGGTCGAGTGTCGCCGTCGCGCGGGCCGCGGTCGACTCGCCCGGTGTACGCCGGGTCATCGGGTCGCCTCCTCCGAGACCGCGACCCGGGCCGCCGCCCGGTCCACCCGTCGGGACAGGGACACCGCTCCGGCGAGCCGCTCGATCGACGCGGGCACGTCCCACTCCTCCTCCCGCAGGGCGGCGAGGGCCGTGGCGGGGACGACGACCAGGTCGGGGGCTCCGGTCTCCATCGCCCGGACCAGGAGGGTCCAGGCCGCGTCCCAGCGGGACTTGGCCGGGCGGGCGCGGACCGCGGCGACGACGCCGTCCAGCGCGGCCTGGCGCAGGTCCCCCCGCTCGGGCAGGTCGGCGTCGTCGGGGTCGGCGAGCAGCGCCTCGGGGTCCGGCAGGTCCATCCGGTCCAGGGCGGCGAGGAGTTCGAGGCCAGGACCGTCCCCGACGGTGCCTCGGACGAGCAGGGACAGGACGTCGCGCGCGGAGCCCGCCGCGGTCGCGAAGGCGATCAGCTGGAGGGTCATCTCCCAGCTCCGGGGTGACGGCCACGCGCCGCCCCGTTGCGTCTCTCCGCTCGGCAGCCGGTGGACGAGGGCGGGACGGGCGGCGAGGAGCCCGCAGACGGCGCGGCGGGCGAAGTCCACGGCCCCGGGCAGCTTCGCCGGGTCGAGCCGCGGCAGGGTCGCCCGCGGCCAGGTCCCGCCGAGTCCGCGGACGACCACCTCGTGGTCGTGGGTCCACCGGAGGTGCACGAACCGGTTGGCGAGCGGCGGGCTCAGCTCCCAGCCGTCGGCCGCCGAGGCGCGCGGGTTGGCGGCGGCCACGATCCGTACGCCGGGCGGCAGGCGCAGGGCTCCCACGCGCCGTTCGAGCACGAGGCGCAGGAGGGCGGCCTGCACGGCCGGTGTCGCGGTGGACAGTTCGTCGAGGAACAGCAGCCCCCGACCGGCCCGGACCAGCCGCACGGCCCAGTCCGGCGGCGCCATCGGGATGCCCTGCTCCGCGGGGTCGTCGCCGACCACGGGCAGTCCCGAGAAGTCCGACGGCTCGTGGACGCTGGCGATCACCGTGGTCAGCGGCAGGTCGAGGGACGCGGCCAGTTGGGTCAGGGCCGCGGTCTTGCCGATGCCCGGTTCGCCCCACAGCAGTACGGGCAGGTCGGCGGCGACGGCCAGGGTCAGCGCCTCCAGCTGGGGGTCGGGGCGGGGTTCGGTGCGTGCGTCGCGCAGCAGGGCGAGGAGCTCACCGGCGATGTCGAGCTGGTCGGTGTGTACGGGGGTGGAGGTGGGGGCGGCGGGGGCGTACGGAGTGTTCGTCGGCATGGGTGATCACCTGGAGGTTCGGGAGGGCCGTTTCGGCGAGGGCGGAAAGAAGAAGTGGGATGGAGGTCGGCCGGTCAGCGGCGGGTCACGTCGCGGGGGTGCGAGCGCCGGTCACGGGGACGGCGGACGCCGGGGAGGAGGCGGTCGGGTGCGGGACCCACGAGGCCCGCCCGGTACAGGCCGTAGGTGATCCGCCGGTGCGCGGCGGCTTCCAGTTCGTCGCGCAGGGCGCCGCCGCGCAGCACCGCGTCGGGGCCGAGGAGGCCCTCGACGACGGCCAGCGCGCCGGCGGTGTCGCCGTGGTCGAGGCGCTCACGGACTCCGGTGAGGCAGTCGGGGCGGCGGTGCGCCTCGTCGATCGCCCGCAGGCAGGGCAGTGGTGTGCCGGTCAACGCGACGAGGAGTTCCTCCCGCCGGACCTCGGCCGGGTCGTGGTCAAGCGGCGTCAGTACGCCGTCGACCAGGCCGATCCGGTGCCGGGCGCCCCGGCACTCCACGAGGCGGGGCTGCCCCGCCTCGTCCGGGGGCCGGAGCGGGCGCGTCGGCCGATGGTCCGGTACGAGTGCCGCGGCGACGAGCGGGTGCAGACGGTCGCCCTCGACGAGTCCGGCGCGGAGCAGTTCGAGGTCGGGCAGGACCCAGGTGGCCGCGTCGGGCAGGACGGGCAAGGTGGCGGCGAGGCTCTCCGGGGGCGCCGGAGTGACCGCCGCTCCACCGTCGAGGAGGGGTTCGAGGAGCATCCGCCGTCCGGAGCCGAGCCGCACGACGACGGCGCCGCCCTCGGGTCGGCCCTCCGCGCGGTTCAGGAGCTGCGCCTCGGCCACCCACCGGTCGACGGCGCAGCGGAGCCCTGGCGACAGGGCTTCCCCCGAAGGTTCCGGGAGGCCGGGGGCCGAGGCAGGCGTGCGCCCGTCCCCCGACCGTGCCCGGAGCTCGTCGGCCCTGCGGGCGTCCCACAGGTGACGGTGCAGGTCGAAGCGGAACAGCCGGCTGGGGCGGGGATGTGGATGCCGGGCTGCGGCGCCTGCCCCGGGGCCCGTCGGGTGACCGTCCCACCACGCGAGGCTGATGCGCTGACCGGCATCCGCCCAGGCGGGCGGAGTCCGCGCCACGAGATGCGGCGCCGGCCCCACGCCGTCCGGACCGCTCTGCCCGTACCGGGCCAGCGCGACCGTCAGACCGGGTCGCAGCAGTCCGTCCGGGGCGATCCGTGGCATGTGCCAGCGCAGCAGGTCGGGCGCCAGGTGGCGCAGATCGTCCCGGACGCGGCGGGCGAGTTCCCTGCCGTGGTCGCGCGCCAGGGCGCGGAGGTCGAGATCGACGTCGATCCTGGCGGCGGCGCAGGCCCCCGCCCAGTCACCGCGCAGGCGGCGTGTGGAAGCGGTCTCGATCATGGAGGGCGGCACGGCGAACTCGCGCACGCGCAGCCAGAGGGAGAGGCGGGAGGTCCCGTTCGCGGTGGAAGTGAGCATCAGCACTCACCTTGCGCGGACGGGTCCCCCAATCTGTGAAGGGAGTGAGTCGTCGTCATCGCGATGATCGTAGGCCTGCGCTGGACGGACCCGCCAGCGGGTTTTCAGGCTCCCTGAGCGTCCTCCGCCGCCGGCTCGCTCTTGCGGATCCTGCAGTGGAGCGAGTCGTCGACGATGTCGGCGACGATCGTGTCGCCGGGACCGGCCTCTCCGCCGAGCAGCAAGGAGGCGAGGCGGTTGTCGAGTTCCGTCTGGATCGTGCGGCGCAGCGGACGGGCGCCGAACGCCGGCTGGTAGCCGTGGGCGACGAGGAGCTTCTTCGCCGCTTCGGTGACCTCCAGGGTCATGCCCTGGGCGTGGACGCGGTGCTTGCTGCGGTCGAGGAGGTGTTCGAGGATCTCCGACAGGTCTTTCTCGGTGAGGCTGTGGAAGACGATGATGTCGTCGATGCGGTTGAGGAACTCGGGCAGGAACTTCCCCCGCAGGTCCTGCATCAGCTCGTCCTTGAGCTCGGCCGCGTCGCCCTCGTGGGCGAGGATGCGCTGGGCGCCGATGTTGGACGTCATGATGACGACGCAGTGGCGGAAGTCGACGGTGCGGCCCTGTCCGTCGGTGAGCCGGCCGTCGTCGAGGATCTGGAGCAGCGTGTTGAAGACGTCGGGGTGCCCCTTCTCCACCTCGTCGAACAGGACGACGCTGTACGGGTGGCGGCGGACCTTCTCGGTGAGCTGGCCGGCCTCCTCGTAGCCGACGTATCCGGGAGGGGCGCCGACGAGCCGGGCCACCGTGTGCTTCTCCTGGAACTCGCTCATGTCGAAGCGGATCATGCGGCTCTCGTCGCCGAAGAGCAGCTCGGCGAGCGTCTTGGCGAGTTCGGTCTTGCCGACGCCGGTGGGCCCGAGGAAGAGGAACGAGCCGACGGGGCGGTTCGGGTCGCCCATGCCCGCCCGGTTGCGGCGTACGGCTTCGGAGACGGCGGTGACCGCCTCGTCCTGGCCGACGATCCTCGCGTGCATCTGCTCCTCCAGCTTGAGGAGCTTGTCCTTCTCGCTGGCGGTGAGTTGGGCGACCGGGATACCCGTGCGGCGGGAGACGATGTCGGCGATGTCGGAGGCGGTGACCGAGACGACGCCCTCGCGCCGCTCCTCGATGCCCGCGAGCTCGCCCTCGATCTCGGCCATCTGCGTCTTCAGCTCCGAGGCCCTCTCGAACTCCTCGCCCGCGACGGCCTGGTCCTTCTCGCGCCGCAGTTTCGCGAGGCGGTCCTCGCGGCTGACGACCTCGGTCGAGCGGCCGGCGCTGCGCAGCCGTACCCGGGCGCCGGCCTGGTCCATGAGGTCGATGGCCTTGTCGGGCAGGAAGCGGTCGCTGATGTAGCGGTCGGAGAGTTCGGCCGCCGCCGCCAGGGCGCCGTCGGCGAACCGGACCTGGTGGTGGGCCTCGTACGCGTCCCGCAGTCCTTCGAGGATCTGCACCGTCTCCTCGACGGTGGGCTCGGGGATGAGGACGGGCTGGAAGCGGCGTTCGAGGGCGGCGTCCTTCTCGACGTACTTGCGGTACTCGTCGATCGTCGTCGCTCCGACGACGTGGAGCTCACCGCGTGCGAGGGCGGGCTTGAGCATGTTGCCCGCGTCCATCGAGCTCTCTCCGCCGGCGCCGGCACCGACGACGGTGTGCAGCTCGTCGATGAAGAGGATGACGTCGCCGCTCGCCTCCTGGACCTCCTCGATGACCTTCTTCAGCCGCTCCTCGAACTGGCCGCGGTACTGCGCGCCCGCGACCAGGCCGGACATGTCGAGGGAGACGACCCGCTTGTCCTTGAGGGTGTCGGGCACCTCGCCCGCCACGATGCGCTGGGCCAGTCCCTCGACGATGGCGGTCTTGCCGACGCCGGGTTCGCCGATCAGGACGGGGTTGTTCTTGGAGCGCCGCGAGAGGATCTCGACGGTCTGCTCGATCTCCTCGGCCCGGCCGACGACGGGGTCGAGCCTGCCCGCCTTCGCCTCCTCCGTCAGGTCCCGGCCGAACTCGTCGAGGGTCGTGGCGGGCTGCTGTGCCTGCGCGCCCGCCCTGCTGCTCTGCCTGCCGGCCCCGGCTCCTGCCCCCGTCCCGGCCCCGGCACCCGCCCCGGTCGTGGGAGAGCCGTCCCCGCGGGCCGCCTGGTCCGCGAGGCCGCGCACCCTCCGTACGTCGACGTCCTCCGCGCGCAGGAACCGGCCGGCGCCCGAGTCGGCGTCGTTGAGGAGGGCGCTGAGGATGTGCTCGGGACCGATGTACGAGACCCCGGACGCCTGCGACGTGGCGTGGGCGAGGGCGAGGGTGCGCTTGGCGGCGGGGGTGAGGCCGGGCTCGGCGGACGGTTCCGCCGACTCCCCGGGAAGCACCGTCTCGATCTCCGCCGCGAGCGTATCGGTGTCCACCCCGGCCCGGGCGAGGAGCCGCCGCGAGGGGTCGACCTGGGTGGTGGCCCACAGGAGGTGTTCCGTGTCGAGGTCGGACGTGCCGTCCTCGGCCGCCTTGCGCGCGGCCAGGTTGAGGAGCTCGTGCGACGACTCCGTGAGCAGTCGCCCGATCGGTACGCGCTGCACGGCCGGGGGCGACGATGCGGGCGACATCCCGAAGAACCGGCTCAGCATCTCGCTGAACGGGTCCTCGGAGGAACCGAAGGGTGAACCGAACGCCATCGACATGCCGAGCTCCAGATGCGCAAGGGGGAGGGTCCTCGTCACACACCCAAACCCGCTGCCCCTGCGTCCGCAATCGGAGCGCGGCCGTGCGCCGCCTCCGCCGTTCGCCCGGACGGGTGGAACGAGACGGGTGGAGCGATACGGGTGGCGGGGGACGTATCGTCACCGCAGTGCGGATGATCATCCGCACTGCGCCTGCCCCCGATCACAGGGAGAAACTGCCATGAACGTACCCGCATCCGGCCGGCGCGTGCTCGTCAGCGGCGCGTCACGAGGGCTCGGCCGCGCGGTGGCCCGGGCGTTCGCGGCCAACGGTGACCGTGTGGCCGTCCACTTCGGCTCGCGCGAGGAGGAGGCCCGTACGACCCTCGCCTCCCTGGCCGGCGAGGGCCACGCCCTGGTCGGCGGCGACCTCGCGGACCCGTCGGGGGCGGTGGCCGTGGTGGACGCGGCGGCGGAGGCGCTGGGCGGGATCGACGTCCTGGTGAACAACGCGGCGGTGAACATCCGGCACCCGCTGGCGGAGACCCCGTACGAGGAGTGGGTCGCGGTGTGGCAGCAGCACGTGGCCGTGAACCTGCTCGCCACGGCCAACCTGAGCCATCTCGCGGCGCGCCGGATGATCGACCAGGGCGGGGGCGGCCGGATCGTGAACATCGGCTCCCGCGGCGCCTTCCGGGGCGAGCCGGATCATCCGGCGTACGGGGCGACGAAGGCCGCCGTGCATGCCCTGGGCCAGTCGCTCGCGGTCTCGCTCGCGCCGCACGGGATCGCCGTCGCCTCGGTCGCCCCCGGGTTCTTCGCGACGGAGCGGGTCGCGCCGCGCGTGGAGGGGCCCGAGGGCGACGCGATCCGGGCGCAGAGCCCGTTCGGCCGGGTGGGCTCGGCCGAGGAGATCGCGGCGGCGGTGCTGTGGCTCGCCTCCCCCGCCGCCGAGTGGTCGTCGGGCACGATCCTCGACCTCAACGGAGCCTCGCACCTGCGGAGTTGAGGCCGCCTCGGCGCATCGGCGAGACCGCTCGGGCGCCCTCTCGTTGACCCACCCTGCCCCTCTTCCCTTACGTGCCAAGGGTGTTGGAAGATCCACGCATGAACCCGAATGCGACCGAACCGACCGCCGACGCGGCGGCCGCGTACCTCGAAGCGCTCCACGGACGGCTGGCGGCCGACGGCTGCACGGTCACCTCGCCCCAGTGGGACGACCGCCGGGTGGTGACCGGCAGCCGCGCCGACCGCAAGGCCCGCTGGTTCGGGACGAAGGCCGAGCTGTTCGTCTTCGCCGCCGCCGTCCCCGAGATCGACGTGGCCACCCTCGGCGAGTTCACCGCCTGGGCCATGCGCTACGCCAAGAGCCTGCGCGGCGGCATACCCGGCGCCCGGAACGCGGCGCTGGTGCTCCCCGCCCTGGTGAGCGCGCACGTCCGGCCCGAGGCGGCCCAGTGGGCCGCTCAGGACGCCCGGATCCTCGACACGACGCTGATCAGCCGCCCGCTCACGATCGAGACCGCCCCGGGCGCCGCACGGACCACGATGTACCGGGGTCGGGTCGTCTGGGGCGGCATGTTCACGGGCCATGTACTGGAGAAGGCCTCCCTGTACTTCCCGTGACCGGTGCAGCCGCCCGCGAAGATCCACTGACGACAGGTACCGCTTGATGGACACGACAGAGCTGACGGAAGCCCGCATCGAGGATGCGGACAACCTCTTGGTTGCGCCTTCGTCGTTGCAGGACGATGACGCGATCAGGGACTTCTTCGGGTCCGTCATCACGCCGGAGGAGCTTGCTTCCGGTTCGCCCGACCTCGCGCGGAAGACGGTCTACCTGTGCGGCGATGTATCCGGGGTCAGCGGACGCCAACTGCACGCGGCTGCGCGAGTGTTCGTCATCCGGGAGCTGTCGCACGGATACCGCGAGGACGTCGACCCGTCCTGGACCCTCGTCGACCTCGGCCGAGTTCCCCTCCGCGTGTACGGCGTCGGCGTGTACTACCGCCGCTTCTTCGGACTCGGCTCCGATCTCTTCGAACGGATCCGTGCGGAGCACGCGTTCCAGTCCCTGACGGAGTCCACCAAGCCCGGCACAGCCCATCGCAGCGGAATCTATCTGACGCCCGTCACGCGAAGCGGTGACGACCTGCATTTCCGTCTGCTCCGGTGCTCCACGAATCTCTCGGGGCCGACCGAGGGCTTTCGCCCGACCGACACGTACATCGTGGAGAGTCTGAACCGTGAGGCCGCCTCCGCCTTCCGGGACCACGCACCGCTCAATCACGTGCTCGCGCAGATCTACCACAACACCCTTGCCACGGCCGAGCGCAAGCAGTCCAAGGCCAAGATCTCGGCCCATGCCGACAAGACCAAGGACATGCCCGCCAACGGCATCATGGCCTTCTGCACCTTCTATGACGGGCTCGACAAGCTGAAGCCTCTACCCGAAGACGCCTTCGACTACGGCGTGAAGGGTGCCAGCGGGCTGACCAGACTCCACTTCCGCCTCAAGGATCCGACCGCCGCACGCGACGGGGTCGCGCTCCCCTCGCAGTTCACCCTGACTCTCCATCCGGGCTCCGTGTTCCTCATGCCGTTGTCCACCAACCGCCTGTACACACACGAGATCCGGCCCTCGTCCTTGGACGCCGAGTCGCTCCCGACCCGCCTGGGCTACGTGGTGCGCTGCTCGAACGCCGAAGCCGTCCACAAGAACGGCCACACGTTTCTCGACGTGGCCGGAGACCTGGTGAAGCTGGAGCCGGCCACACAGGAAGGCATGGACGAGCTGCGAAAGCTGTACGCCGAGGAGAACAGAACCTCGTCCTTCATCGACTACGGCGACGAATTTCTTTTCAGCATGAACACGGGAGACTACCTTGCCCCCCGAACCTAGGATCTCGGACGAGATCCTCCGGTGCGCTCTGCCGATCGACGGCAATCCCTTTGCGGAGCTGTCCGCTTCGACTCTCTGGGAAGCCACGGGAAAAGGCCGGCGAGGCGCCGTGCTGGCCAGGATCGACGAGGCGGGTGGGGTGCCCCTCGTACGGACGACCACGCGATACGGCAGCCCGCCGCAGCGGTTCCGGGCCGTGCACGAACGGCTGGCACGACGGATTCAAGAACGTGCGGGACTACCGGTCGGCTTCAACAACGCTCTCATCGAGAGCTACACGAACGCCTACACCACCATGGGCAGCCATTCCGACCAAGCCCTCGACCTGGCCGACGGGTCGCACATCGCCGTCTTCTCCTGCTACCGACACCCCGAAGCGAGCCCGCCGAGGAAACTGATCTTCGAAGCGAAGGGGACCGACGGCGAGAAGTTCGAGATCCCCCTCGCCCACAACGGTGTCGTCGCGTTCTCCGTCGACTCGAATCGGCGACTCAAGCACAAAATCGTCCTGGACACGCCCGACCGGACGACGGACAACGAATGGCTGGGCGTGACCTTCCGAACGTCGAAGACCCTCGTTCGGTACAGCGACGGAGACGCCTACCTTCCGGAGGGCACGCGCCTCATGTCGGCCGACGACGAACAGAGGCACGAGTTCTACCGGCTGCGGCGCCGCGAGAACAACGAAACGGATTTCACCTACCCCCCGTTGACGTACACCATCAGCGAGAGCGATCTGATGCCGCCCGTCTGACCACCTCATAGGTCACGCTGAAACGCGCCGCGGATCACGGACAGTTGCGAGCGCGCTCAGCGGCGGACGCGGGGCATGCCCAGGCCGATCCAGGAGATGATCTCGCGCTGGATCTCGTTGTTGCCGCCGCCGAAGGTGAAGATGACGGCCGAGCGGTAGCCGCGCTCCAGTTCGCCGTGGAGGACCGCGCCCGCCGAGCCCTCCTTGAGGGCGCCCGCCGAGCCGACGACCTCCATGAGGGCCGCGTACGCGTCGCGGCGGGCCTCGGAGCCGTAGACCTTGACGGCGGAGGCGTCCTGGGGGGTGAGGGTGCCGTGCTGGACGGCGTTGACCATCTGCCAGTTGAGGAGCTTCATCGCGTCGAGCCGGGCGTGGGTGCGGGCGAGGGTGCGGCGGACCCACGGGAGGTCCAGGACGCGTCGGCCGTCGGTGAGCCGTGTGTCGGCGGCCCAGCGCTGTACGTCGTGGAGGGCGCGGATCGCCATGGTCCCGTGGGCCGCGAGCGTCACGCGCTCGTGGTTGAGCTGGTTCGTGATGAGGCGCCAGCCCTTGTTCTCCTCGCCGACGCGGCGCGACGCCGGGACGCGGATGTTGTCGTAGTAGCTCGCGGTCGTGTCGTGCGAGGCGAGGGTGTTGATGATCGTGCAGGAGTAGCCCGGGTCGCTCGTCGGGACCAGGAGCATGGTGATGCCCTTGTGGGGCGGGGCGTCGGGATCGGTGCGGACGGCGAGCCAGACCCAGTCGGCGGTGTCGCCGTTCGTCGTCCAGATCTTCTGGCCGTTGACGACGTACGTGTCCCCCTCCCGTACCGCGCGCGTCTTCAGCGCGGCCAGGTCGGTGCCCGCGTCCGGCTCGCTGTAGCCGATGGCGAAGTCGATCTCGCCGGAGAGGATCCGGGGCAGGAAGTACGCCTTCTGCTCGTCGGTGCCGTACCGCATGATCGTCGGCCCGACGGTGTTCAGGGCCATGAGCGGCAGGGGTACGCCGGCCTGGGCGGCCTCGTCGAAGAAGATGAACTGTTCCATCGGGGAGAGTCCGCGGCCCCCGTACTCGGCGGGCCAGCCCACCCCGAGCCAGCGGTCCGCACCGAGCCTGCGCACGGTCTCCCGGTAGAACCGCTTCTGTGCGGCCGGGTCCGCGTACCGGGTGTGGAAGTCGTCCGGGACGAGCTCGGAGAAGTACGCACGCAGCTCGGCGCGCAGGCTGTTCTGGGCGGGCGTGTACTCGAGGTGCATGCGGGGCCTCCCGTGGCGGCGCGCCCTACGGCGTCCTGTGGCGTCCTCGGTGCGATGCGTCGTGCGTTGCGTCGCGCGTTGCGTCGTGCGTTGCGACGCGCGACGCGTCGCCGTGCGTCGTGCGACGGCGGCCACGGTAGAACGTGTTTCACAAATGTGGAAGGCCACGGCCCCGGTTCGGGCGAGCCGATCCGGGGCCGAGGGGACGGGAGAGACGAACGGGCAGTGGCGCCCTAGGGCAGGAGCTCGTCCATGGAGGCGCGCCCCTTCTCCGCCATTCGGCGTTCGGCCCAGGCGAGGCTCTTCGGATTCACGTCACGGCCGGAGGCGAGGACCAGGTCCTCCGCCGTGAACTCGCCCTCCGAACCGGCGTGGAGCAGCCGGTCGGGCGTCGGACGATCCCCCATGGACGTCTTGTCGGGCTCAGCGTTCATGCCGCCTCCTACGTGTTCTTCCGGCACTCGCCATTCTCGTGTCCGGCCGACGCGAGCGCATCCGGGGCGGCGGCCCGCCCACCCGTGTCGGACGGGTGTCGGTGGCGTGTCGGCGGGGCCCAAGAGGGTGGGTGAGCCCGTCCTCCGGGCCCCGTCGGCGAGCCCATCGACCCCAGGAGTCAGCGATGTCCCAGCCCCCTGCCCTCCCCCTGCGGCGCCTACGCGTGACCGCCGTCCGCCGGATCACCCCGCGTACGCTCCGCGTCACCCTCGGCGGCCCCTCCCTGGCCGGGTTCACGCTCGCCGGCCCCGACCAGCAGGTCAAGCTGTTCTTCCCCCGGACGCACGGCACGGAGCCCGTCCTGCCCGCCGTCGGGGCGGACGGTGACGTGATGCGGTGGTACGCGGCCTACGCGGCGATCCCGGAGGCGGAGAGGCCCTGGATGCGGAGCTACACCGTCCGGGCGCACGCCCCGGTGGCGGAGACGGTCGACATCGACTTCCACCTGCACGGGGAGGGCGGTCCGGCGGGCGACGAGGGCCCGGCGACCCGGTGGGCCCGGGGTGCGCGCCCCGGTGACCCGCTGGGCGTGTTCGGGCCGTCCGCCGCGTTCGCGATGCCTTTCGATCCCGGCGTGGGCGACTGGACGCTCCTGTACGCCGACGCCTGTGCGGTGCCCGCCCTCGCCACGGTCGTCGCCGCGCTCCCGGCGGGCCGGCGGGCCCTCGCGTACGTCCAGGTCGACGACCCGGCGGACGTACAGCCACTGGAGACGCCCGGGGACCTCACCGTGCAGCTGCTGCCCCACGGCGTGTCGCCGGCCGATGCCGTCCGCGCCGGGACGCTGCCGCCCGGCAGCCCCTCCGCGTGGCTCGCGGGCGAGGCCTCGGCGGTACGCGGGCTGCGCCGGCACCTCGTGGCGGAGCGCGGTGTCGACCGCGGCGCCGTCCACTTCACCGGCTACTGGCGCCGGCGCCTCTCGCAGGACGACGCCCCGACCCCCGAGGACCTCGCGGAGGCCCGGGAGCGCCTGGCGGCCGGCTGAGCGGGCCATGGAGCGTGAGCGTGACCTTCAGGCGTCGGAACCTGTCTCCTTCGGCCGCCGGACGAGGGCCGTGGCGGTGTCGAGGGCGAGCTTCGTGCCCTCCTCGTAGTGGCGGGTGTACGCCTCGGGGGTGAGGCGCGTGCGGAGCGCCTGCTCGGCGCGGGTGCGGATCGCGGTCTCCGTCTGGGGGGCGAAGGGGCGGAAGCCGCCTCCGGTCGGTGGGCCGATGTGGGTGTCGTACGCGCCGAGGAGCGCGGCTCCGGTCTCGGCGTCGCCCGGGGCGCCCCGGCCGGCGCGGGCCCAGGCGGCCGTCGCGAACTGGGCGACGACGAGGTAGGGCGCGACCAGGTGGGCGAGGGTCTCCAGGTCGACGACGGCACGGGCCAGGCGGTCCAGGGCCCGTTCGTGGGCGCCGTCCAGGCAGTCGAGCCAGGCCCACATCCCGCCGGCCAGGCCCCAGAAGAGCGACGGGGTGTGCTCGCCGAACTCCTCCTCCAGTCGGGTGAGCTGCGCGCGGGCCAGGGCCGTGCGCCCGGTGTGGCCGTAGTGCTGGGCGAGGAGCATGCGGCCGGTGCCGGCGGCCTCGGTCCCCCACTCGCCCGCCTCGTCGGCGGCTTCGGCCAGGAGCCGTTCGGCCGCCTCGTTCCCCTCCGGGCGGAGCCGGAGGCGTACGGCGGCGAGGCGCGCCGTGAAGAGCGGCACCTGGGAGCGGGCGCCGACGAGGGCGGCGGTGTGGGCGGCCCGCTCGAAGTCGGCGGCGGCCTCGGAGAGCCGGCCGGCACGCTCGTAGGCCTCGCCCCGCGCCGAGAGGGACTCCGCGATGCCCCAGGCGTCCTCGGCGGCCTCGAAGAGGGCGAGTGCCTCGTCGGCGTCCTCGGGGCCGTGGCCGAGGAGCTTTCCCCTCATGAGGAGGGCGAAGCCGAGATCCCAGCCGGTCCCGTGGTCACGGCAGGCCTCGACGGTCAGCGTCAGCGCTTCGTCGAGGCCGGTGAGCTCTCCCGTCATCAGACGGGCGAAGAACCACATCGCCCCCGGCTGGCGGCAGGTCTGCGGGAGGCCGGGGCGGTACGCGGCGACGAGGGCGGTGAGGCGGGCGCGCGTCTCGGGCCGTTCGAGGGAGGTGGCGCCGTGGCCGCCCTCGGTCGCGAGCGCGTAGAGCCGGCCTCCACGGCGGGCCTCACGGAGCCGCTCGCCGGTCCACGGCGGCGGCACGTCGACGCAGCGGCCCTCGAAGGGCTCGGCGGGGCGGACGGGTTCCTGGAAGGGGTCGGGTCCGAGCAGGGCGGCCGTCGCCGCCCACGTCCGGGCGTCGGTCTGGTGGTTCCGCAGCTGCCAGAACCAGCTCAGGGAGTGGACGAGGCAGAGCGCCTCCTGCTCGTCGCCGATGGCCACGGCGGTCCGCAGGGCGGCCCGCAGATTGCCGTGCTCGCGCTCCAGCCGGGAGAAGGCGGCGACCTGTCCCGGGCCGCGGAGCTCGGGGTCGGTACGGCGGGCCAGCTCGCGGTAGTACGTGAGGTGGCGCCGCTCCGTCGCGGCCCGCTCCCCCGCCTCGTCAAGACGCTCATCCGCGTACTCCGCCACCGTCTCCAGGAGCCGGAACCGCGTCCCTTCCCCGTCGGGACCGGGTCCCGCGACGACGAGCGACTTGTCGACAAGATCACCCAGGACGTCCAGAACATCCGGGACCCCCAGCGCGCCCGGCCCCGCGCCGTCCTCGGCGCAGACCGTCTCCGCCGCCGCCAGGTCGCACCCGCCCGTGAACACCGCAAGCCGCCGCAGCACCGCCCGCTCCGACCCGTCGAGCAGCTCCCACGACCAGTCCACCACCGCCCGCAGCGTCTGCTGACGCGGCAACACCGTCCGCGCCCCCGACGTCAGCAGCCGGAAACGGTCGTCCAGCCGGTCCGCGATCTGCCGCACCGACAGCATCCGCAGCCGCGCCGCCGCCAGCTCGATCGCCAGCGGCAACCCGTCGAGGCGGCGGCACACCTCCTCGGCGGCCCCCGCGTCGTCCGCGACCCGGAAACCCGGCCGCGCCGCCGCGCCCCGCTCGCCGAGCAGCCGCAGCGCCATCTCCACCGGCAAGGGCCCCAACGGGCTCAGCGCCTCCCCCGGCACCCCCAACGGCTCGCGGCTCGTCGCCAGGACCGTGACGCCGGGGCACCGGGTGAGGAGGGTCTCCGCGAGCTCCGCCGCGGCGGCGATGACGTGCTCGCAGTTGTCGAGGACGAGGAGCATCCGGCGCCCGGAGCAGTACTCGACCAGGTGGGCGAGCGCCCCCTTCGGCCCGGCGGCCTCGGCGACGGCCGGACCGTTCCAGAGCTGGGTCTCCCGGGCCCCCAGCGCGCTGAGGACGGCCGCCGCGACCGAGGACTCCTCCCGTACGGAGGCGAGTTCGGCGACGTAGACCGGTCCGCCGTCGAAGGTCTCGGCCGCCTCCAGGGCGAGCCGGGTCTTGCCGACGCCGCCCGGTCCCGTGAGCGTGACGAGCCGCCGGTCGGCCCACCCCGCGGCGAGTGCGCCGAGCTCACCGTCCCGGCCGATGAACGAGGTCAGCCGGGCGGGCAGGCGCACGCCCCGGTCCGAAGGGAGGCCGGGCGCGGGGCCGTGTGCGGGCGCGGTCGGGGTGGCGCCGAGGAGCTCGGCGTGGAGGGCGCGCAGTTCGGGTCCCGGGTCCGTCCCCAGCCGGTCGGCCAGTCCTGCGCGTACCTCCTCGTACGCCGCGAGGGCCTCGGCGGGCCGTCCGGCGGCCCGCAGGGCCCGGATCCGCAGGGCCTGGACGGGCTCGTCGAGCGGATGCCCGGCCGCGAGGGCCGCGAGCGGCGCGAGGACGTCCGGGGCCCGCCCCAGGGCCAGATCGGCGGCGTACCGGTCGCGGCGCGCCCGCGCGTGCCGCTGTTCGAGCCGTACGACGAGGGGGTCGGCATCCCGGCCGGGCAGGTCCGCGAGGGCGGGGCCGCGCCACAGGCCGAGCGCCTCGTCGAGGAGCGCGGCGGCCCGTGCGGCGTCGCCGTCGGCGAGGGCGGCGGAGCCTTCGGCGGCGAGCCGTTCGAAGCGGTGCAGGTCGACGGCGTCCGGTTCGACGGACAGGCGGTAGCCGCCGGGTGTGGAGACGACGGCCTCGTGCCCGACGGCCCGGCGCAGACGGCCCACCAGGGCCTGGAGCGCGGCGGTCCGGTCCAGAAAGGCGGCCGGGTCGTCGTCGGCCCACACCTGGGCGATCAGCGCGCCGGCGCTCATCGCCCGCCCGGCTCCCGCCCCACCCGTATCGCCGGCCCCGCCCGGGGTGTCCGCGGCGCCGGCGGCGAGCGCGGTCAGCAGTGCCCGGAGCCTGGCACCGTTCAGCGTGGCCTCCGTCCCGTCGTCGGAACGGAGCGCCTGACAGGGACCGAGAACACGGTAGGACGGCTGCACCGGCCCATTCTGCCCCGCCGCCGACGGGCCCCCGGCGCCCGGACCTTCGAGGCGAACTTGCGCCACGCCGTGTCACCGCCATGGCGTCCACGGGGTACGGGTTCGACAATGGGGGGGATGACCGATGACGACCGGCGTACGCGCAGTGGCGAGATCGGGCCCGCCGAGCGGCTCGCCATGAACCGGACCGGCAGCTTCGACTGGGATCTCGACACGGGCACGATCGATGTCGACGAGTCCGGGCTGCTGGTCTTCGGGCTGTCCCAGGACACCTACGACGGACGCCCGGCGACGCTGGTCGGGCGCCTGGCGCCCGAGGAGCGGACCCGGCTCGAGGGCATCGTCCGGGAGGCGGTGAAGGGCGGCTCGGTGTCGTACAACGCGCACTTCCCGATCCCGCAGGCCGAGGGCGCACCCCATTGGACGCACGTGCAGGCACGGATCCTGCGCAAGCCGGACGGCCGGGCCCAGCGGATCGTCGGAGTCGTGCGGGACACGACCGCCGAGGTCTCGCACACCGCTTTCGTGCTGGAGCTGGAGAAGCGGCGCGAGGTGCAGACGAGCATCGTCGAGCGGACGACGAACGCGCTGTCGCGCGCGGTGACGGTGGACGACGTGACCGCCGCCCTGACCGGTCCGGGCGGGCTCGCCCGGCTCGGCGCCGAGGGTCTCGCGCTCGGGCTCGTCGAGAACGGTTCGCTCAACGTGATCGCGCTCAGCGGCGAGTCCCTCGACGCCCTGAACGACTTCCGCACCCGGCGGCTCGACCGGGGGCTTCCACTGGCCGAGGCGGTGCTCAGCGGCCGGCCGCGGTTCGTCTCCTCGTTCCAGTCGCTCGGGCGGGACTTCCCCGAGCTGGCGCCGTACCTGTCGCGGCTCCAGTTCCGGTCCGCCTGCTACCTGCCCCTGGTGGCGCAGGCCCGTTCGCTGGGCGGCATGGCGCTGTTCTACCGGGGCCGTTCGGCCTTCAACCCCGACGAGCGGAACCTCGCGCTCGGTCTCGCGGCGATCGTCGCGCAGTCGCTCCAGCGGGCGATCCTCTTCGACGAGGAGCGGGAACTCGCGACGGGGCTCCAGGCGACGATGCTGCCGCGCCGGATCCCGGAGATCACCGGCGGCGAGATCGCCGTGCGCTACCACGCGGCGTGGAGCGGACGGCAGGTCGGCGGCGACTGGTACGACGTGATCTCGCTGCCCCGCGGCCGGGTCGGCATCGTCGTCGGCGACGTGCAGGGCCACGACACACACGCCGCCGCCATCATGGGGCAGTTGCGGATCGCGCTGCGGGCGTACGCGGGTGAGGGCCACGCCCCGTCGACGGTCCTCGCCCGGGCCTCGCGCTTCCTCGCGGAACTGGACACCAACCGCTTCGCGACCTGCACCTACGCGCAGGTCGACCTGGCGAGCGGCACCCTGCGCGCCGTACGGGCCGGGCACCTCGGTCCGCTGATCCGGCACACCGACGGCCGCGTCGGACAGCCCAACCTGCGCGGCGGGCTGCCACTGGGGCTCGCGACCGTCTTCGGCGACGAGGAGTTCCCGGAGACGCGGCTCGACCTGGTGCCCGGGGAGACGCTCGTGCTCTGCACGGACGGGCTCGTGGAACAGCCGGACAGCGACATCGAAACGGGCCTGGCAGCGCTCTCCGAGGCCATCGGCAGCGGTCCGCCGCAGGCGGAGGCGCTCGCCGACCACCTCTCGGAGCGGCTGTGGGAGCGGTGGGGTTCCGGCGACGACGTCGCGCTCCTCGTCCTGCGGCGCAGCCCCGACCCCGGTACGCCCCGGGCGCCGCGGATCCACCAGTACATCCACCAGGCCGACCCGCAGGGGCTCTCGGACGCGCGGGCGGCCGTGGGTGAGGCGCTGCGCGACTGGGGTCTGCCGGAACTGGCCGACGACGCCGAGCTGTTGACGGGCGAGCTGCTCGTCAACGTCCTGCTGCACACCGAGGGCGGCGCGGTCCTCACCCTGGAGGTGCTGCCGGAGCCGGTGCGGCGGGTACGGCTCTCGGTGCAGGACCGGTCGAGCGCCTGGCCCCGGCGGCGTACCCCTGGCGAGGCCGCCACGTCGGGGCGGGGACTGCTCCTGCTCGACGCGCTCGCCTCCCGGTGGGGGGTCGAGCCGCGCGGCGAGGGCAAGGCGGTGTGGTGCGAGATCGAGCCGGCTCCGCTCGCCGCGGGCGCCGGCCCGGGCGGTGGGTGAGGAGGACGCCGTGGATCCCGTGGCCGCGCTGAACCGGATCGCGTTCCTGCTGGAGCGTGCCCAGGCGCCCGGCTATCGGGCCCGGGCGTTCCGTACGGCGGGAGCCGCGGTCGACGCCCTGCCGGCGGGCGAGGCGGCAGCGCGCGCGACGGCGGGCACCCTGGAGTCGGTGAAGGGGCTCGGGCCCAAGACGGCGGCGGTGGTGCGCGAGGCGCTGGAGGGTCGGGTGCCGGAGTACCTGGCGCGGCTCGAAGCGGAGCTGGAGGAGAGCCTGCTTTCCCCGGCTTCGGTCGACGGCGCCGGTGCGGCTCTGCGGGAGGCGCTGCGCGGCGACTGCCACCTGCACTCCGACTGGTCCGACGGCGGCGCGACGATCGAGTCCATGGGCCGGACGGCGGCGGGCCTGGGGCACGAGTGGGCGGTGCTGACGGATCACTCGCCGAGGCTCACGGTCGCACGGGGCCTTTCGCCGGAGCGGCTGCGGGAGCAACTGGACGTGGTGGCACGGCTGAACGAGGAGTGGGCGCCCTTCCGGCTGCTCACCGGCATCGAGTGCGACATCCTCGACGACGGCTCGCTCGACCAGGAGCCTGAGCTGCTCGAACGGCTCGACGTGGTGGTCGCCTCGGTGCACTCGAAGCTGCGGATGGACGCGCGGGCGATGACCCGCCGTCTGGAGCGGGCCGTCCGCGACCCCTTCGTGGACGTCCTCGGCCATTGCACGGGACGGCTCGTGGCGGGCGGCCGGCTGCGGCCCGCCTCGGAGTTCGACGCGGAGCGGGTCTTCGCGGCCTGCGCCGAGGCGGGGACGGCGGTGGAGGTCAACAGCCGCCCGGAGCGTCTCGATCCCCCGCGCGAGCTGCTGCGCCTCGCCGTCGACGCGGGGGCGTACGTCGCCATCGACACGGACGCCCACGCGCCGGGTCAGCTGGAGTGGCAGATCCTCGGCTGCGCACGGGCCGAGGAGTGCGGCGTACCGGAGGACCGGGTGATCAACACGTGGCCGGCGGAACGGCTTCTGGAGTGGACGCGGGCGTGACCCCGCGCGCCGGCGGTCGGTTCAGCCGCACTGCCGGCCTTCCGATCCGGTGCACGTCCGAACCGCTCAGGCGCGCTGCCAGACCGTGGTCGCGTTGCAGAACTCGCGGATGCCGTGGCCGGACAGTTCGCGGCCGTAGCCGGAGCGCTTGATCCCGCCGAAGGGGAGCGCCGGGTGGGAGGCCGTCATGCCGTTGACGAACACGCCACCGGCCTCCAGGTCGCGGACGAAGAAGGCGATGTCCTCCTCCTTGCGGGTCCAGACGTTCGAACTGAGGCCGAAGGGCGAGTCGTTGGCGACGGTCACGGCCTCCTCGATGTCCCGCACGGGGTAGACGGTGGCGACGGGACCGAACGTCTCCTCCTGGTGGATCCGCATCGCGGGCGTGATCCCCGTGAGGACGGTCGGCCGGTAGTACCAGCCGCGCCGCAGCCCCTCGCCCTCCGGGCGGCCGCCGCCGCACAGGACGGTCGCGCCCCGGCGGACGGCGTCGTCGACGAGCTCCTCCAGGTCGGCGCGGCCCTGCTCGGTGGCGAGGGGGCCGACGTCGGTGGACTCGTCGAGGGGGTCGCCGACGGTGAGGGCGTTCATGGCGGCGGTGAAGCGTTCGGCGAAGTCGTCGTAGACGTCGTGGTGGACGATGAACCGCTTGGCGGCGATGCAGGACTGCCCGTTGTTCTGCACGCGCGCGGTGACGGCGGTCTTCACCGCCCGCACGATGTCGGCGGAGGGCATGACGATGTACGGGTCGCTGCCGCCCAGCTCCAGGACGGTCTTCTTGACCTCGTCGCCCGCGACGGCGGCGACGGCCCGGCCCGCGTTCTCGCTGCCGGTGAGGGTGGCGGCGACGACCCGGGGGTCCCGGAGGACGGCCTCGACGTCGCGGGAGCCGATGAGGAGCGTCTGGAAGCAGCCGTCCGGATATCCGGCGCGGCGGAACAGGTCGCCGAGGTAGAGGGCGGTCCTCGGCACGTTGGAGGCGTGCTTGAGGAGGCCGGTGTTGCCCGCCATGAGGGCGGGCGCGGCGAAGCGGATCACCTGCCAGAGCGGGAAGTTCCACGGCATGACGGCGAGCACGGGCCCGAGGGGCCGGTAGTGGACGCGGGCCAGGTCCGCGCCGGAGTCCTGGACGTCGCTCTCGGCCGGATGCTCGTCGGCGAGCAGCCGTTCGGCGTTGTGGGCGTACCAGCGCATGGCCTTGGCGCACTTGGCGGCCTCCGCGCGCGAGGCGGCGATCGGCTTGCCCATCTCGACCGTCATGGTCCGGGCGATGTCGTCGCCGTCCTCGTCGAGGAGGGTGGCGGCGGCCCGCATCAGACGGGCGCGCTCGGCGAAGGGCGTGGTGCGGTACTGGCGGAACGCCTCGTGCGCGGCGGCGATGCGCCGTTCGACCTCCTCGGGCCCGTGGGCCTCGTAGGTGCGCAGCGTCTCGCCCGTCGCGGGGTTCACCGTGGCGATGCCCATGACGTCTCTCCTCCTGCCATCGGCCCCCACCGGCAACCTCCCGCGCCGGGCGCGGCGGCGCAACCGGGGCGAGGCGGTGGGGTGGCATCTCACGGGTCGCGGGCGGGTCCCCGCACCCTCATCCGGTGAGCCACGCCAGCGCGCCGGAGAGGTGCGCGCGGAAGGCCGGATCGTCGTACGCCTCCGAGGAGTGCCCGAGCGCGGTGAAGAAGACGCGCCCCCGGTCGACCTCCCGGCACCACACCAGGGGATGGTCGTCGCCGAGCGTGCCGCCGCTGTACGAGGTCTCGTCGGCCCGCGCCAGGACCCGTACACCCGCCCCGCGCGGGTTGGCCGTGAAGTTGTACCACTCGTCGGTCCAGGCCCAGCGGCCCGGGAGCGGCGCCGTCGCCGGATGGTCCGGGTCCTCGACGAGCACGGTGCCGGGCTGGATCTCCGGATGACCGTCGAAGCGGGTGCCGAGGAGTTCTCCGTAGAAGGGCCAGTCCGGCTCGGCGTTGGCCGCGGCGTGGACGACGAGGAGCGCGCCGCCGCCCCGGAGGTACGTCTCGAAGGCGGTGCGACCCTCGGGCGTCAGGACGGTGCCGGTGGTGGAGAGCAGCACGACGGCGGTGCATCGGGCGAGCCGCTCGGGGGTGAAGGCCTCCGGGTCCTCGGTGACCTCGGTCTCCCACCGCTGCTCGTGGGCGATCCCGGCGAGGGCGGCGGCGCCGGCGGGAATCGAGTCGTGGCGGTACCCGGCGGTGCGGGTGTAGATCAGCACGTCGACGGTGGCCACGCGGTGGACTCCCTGCGCTCGAACAGAAAGCGCTTTCTGCGCTCTCCACCCCGACCGTAGCCAGCTCAATCCGCTCGCCGCAAGCCCCGTCGCTCGTGCAGACTGCCGCGATGTCGCCCCTCCACGATCACGCACGTCGAGCGCTCGCCCATGTCGCCGGCCGCTCCACGGGCGATCCGCTCGACCCGGCCCTGCGGGTCACGCTCAACTTCCACCCGCACTTCCTCGACCGGCTCGCCGACGACGGGGTCTACCGCTCCCAGTTCACCACCGGCACGAGCAACGGCGGCCTGACCGCCCGGCCCGGCGGCGACCGGTGGCGCTGGGAGAGCCGGATCTTCGGCGGGGCGTACGACGCGGCCCCCGCGCACACGCGGCCGGTGTACGGGGCTCTGGACTTCCGCAACCGCCCCTTCGGCGCCGCTCCCCGCTTCGGCTCCGCCCATCTGCGGCTGACGGCGTCGGCCGTGGAACGGTCGACCTTCTGCTATCCGGACAGCTTCCTGGAGCCCACGGACTTCGGCGTCGCCTCCCGGATGCGGCTGGTCGCCCTCGCCGAGGCCGACGGGAGGGATCCGCTCGACGACTACGTCGAGGCGCAGATCCACGGGCCCGTCGTGATCGGACGCGATGTGGAGGCACTGGTCCTGGACCCGAGCCACCGGGGTACGGAGGTCGAGGCGGCGGCCGGGCTCCTGCCGTGCGCCGTCGAGTGGCACGGCGGGTTCCGGCTGTCCGTCGAGGAGCTGCGACGCCATCCCGGGTTCCGGGGGCAGGAGTACGTCGAGCTGGGCGCCCGGCTCGCCGTCGACGGGGTCCTGGACCCGCGGATCGTGCAGGAGGCGGCCGGTTCCGGGGACCACGACCCCCAGGACGTGAAGAAGGTGTGGCACTACCTGGCCCGCTTCGGGGCGCCGACCGCCTGAGCGGGTCCGCCGATCCGTTGTCGTATCGGATACATCTCTGTATCTTTTGGCGCGCCGTGCCCCACCCCCTCACCGAGGAGCCGTCATGAGCACCGTGCCGCCCGCGCTCGCCGCCGCCGTCGGGCCGCTGCCCGACGGGGTCGTCCTGCCCCTGCCGCCCACCTTCGACACCGTCGAGGAGGAGCGCCGCCACCGGAAGGAACAGCTCGCCGCCGGCTTCCGGATCTTCGGCCGGTTCGGGTTCTCCGAGGGGGTCGCCGGGCACATCACCGTCCGCGACCCCGGCGACCCGAACGCCTTCTGGGTCAACCCCTTCGGGATGAGCTTCAGCCAGATCAAGGCCTCCGACCTGATCCTGGTCGACCACGAGGGGACCGTCCTCGAAGGGCGCAGGCCCGTGAACCGGGCCGCGTTCGTCATCCACTCGCGCGTCCACGCCGCCCGGCCCGACGCCGTCGCCGCCGCGCACTCGCACTCCCTGCACGGCAAGGCGTTCTCCAGCCTGGGCATCCCGCTGGACCCGATCACCCAGGACGCGTGCGCCTTCTTCGAGGACCACGGGATCTACGACGACTACCGGGGCGTGGTGAACGAGACCGAGGAGGGCGAGCGGGTCGCGAAGGCCCTGGGCGAGCACAAGGCCGTCATCCTCAAGAACCACGGACTCCTCACGGTCGGCCACTCCGTCGCCGAGGCCGTGTGGTGGTTCGTGACCATGGAGCGGTCCTGTCAGGCGCAGCTCCTCGCGATGGCTGCGGGCACTCCGCAGCTGATCGACCGGGAGACGGCGCTTCTCACCCGTGGCCAGGTGGGCGGCCACCTCGCGGGCTGGTTCCAGGCGCGCCCCCTGTGGGATCAGATCACCGCGTCGGACCCGGACCTGTTCGGGTGATCTCCGGGGGCGGGGAGTTCCCGGGTCGACACCTCCAGGAGCGGCGCGAGGAACTCGCGCTCCAGGCTGCCGGGCGGCAGGGCCGCCGGTTCGACGTAGCTCTGCGCGAGTCCGCCCTCGCGCAGGGCGACGATCAGCCGGGCGAACCGGTCCGCGTCCACGGTCAGTTCACGCCCCGCCCGGCGCAGGACGAGGGTGAGGCCGCGGGCGATCTCGGCGCGCAGCCGCTCGTCGTGGCGCGCGAGCACCCAGGCGGCCTGCCGGTCGCGGATGGCGTGCAGCGTGAACTCCGTGGTGACCAGGTACCAGTCCCGCTCGTCCGGCTCGATCCGGGCGGCGAGCTCGGCCAGCCGCTGCAGCGTGTACTCCTCGGCGGTCAGCGCGTCGATCGCGTCGGCGAGCCGTCGTACGGTCCGGTCGCTGTGCTCGTCGAAGAGTGCGAGGAAGAGCTCTTCCTTGCTGGCGAAGTTCGAGTAGTACGCGCCCCGGGTGTAGCCCGCGCGCTCACAGACCTGCTCGATCGTCGTCGCGTGGAAACCGTGCTCGGCGAAGGCCTCCAGGGCTGCTTTCAGTAGCGCCGCGCGCGTGCGGGGCCGTCGCCTGGTGACACCTTTCGGCACGGGTGGGTCTCCTTCGTCGGGCCGCGTCCGGCGGCGGAAGCGCCCACCCTACCGGCGCCCTCATCCCGGGCAGGGATCAGCGCCGACGGTTAGGATTCACGCATGGGAGAGCGACCCGTCGCGCCCGTCGCGCCCGCCCTGGTCCTCGAGATCGACGGGGACGCGACCCTCATGAACCCGAGCCGCGTCTATCGCATCGGGCGCGACCCCACCAGCGACATCGTGCTCTCGGACGCCCGGGCGTCCTGGCACCAGGCTCTGCTCCGCGCCGTCGGCGGCCACTGGGAGCTGACGGACGAGGGCAGTACGAACGGCACCTTCACGAACGGGCTGCGGGTGGCCGGGGCACGTGAGGTCGGCCCCGGGACGGTCGTACGGTTCGGGCATCCGGAGGACGGCCCGCGCGCCGTGCTCTCGACCGCCCCCCGGGCCCGCCCGTCGGCACCTCCGCCGCCCGAGCCTCCGCGGCCGGAACCTCCGGTCCCGCCCTTGCCACTCCCCGAGCCGCCTGCCCTGACGCAGCCGGTCCTGGAGCCCCCTGTCGCCGAGCCGCCCGCCCCCGCACCCTCGATCCACGAACCGCCGGCGCCCACGCCCCCGCCCCCCGTGCCCTCCGCACCCCGAGCGTCCGCCCCCGCACCGGCGGCCGTCCCCGCACGGCCCGTCCCGGAGTCCCCCGCCGCCGCGGCGCTCCGCCCGCCCTCCGTCTCGTACCCCGCCGCCACCGGCACCTTCCGGGCACCGACGTCCGTGCGGCCGCTGCCTGCCCACAGCATCCGGATCGGCCGGGCACCCGACAACGACGTCGTCGTCGCCGACCTCGTCGTCTCCCGCCGGCACGCCGAACTGCGCGCCCGGCCCGACGGCACGTACTGGATCCACGACCTCGGCAGTCACAACGGCACCTTCCTCAACGGCCGCCGCGTCGACGACGCGCGCGTGACGGCGGACGACATCGTCGGCATCGGTCACTGCGCGTTCTGCCTGATCGGCGGGCAGCTCGTCGAGTTCACCGACGACGGCGAGATCTCCCTCGACGTCCAGGAGCTGGCCGTCACCGTCGACCACGGCCGCAAGACCCTCCTCGACGAGGTGTCCTTCCCCGTGGGCGAGAAGAGCCTGCTCGCGGTCGTCGGACCGTCCGGCGCCGGGAAGTCGACGCTCCTGAACGCGCTGACCGGCCAGCGGCCCGCCGACCGGGGCGCGGTGCTCTACGACGGCCGTGACCTGTACCGGGACTACGCCGAGCTGCGCCAGCGCATCGGGCTCGTCCCGCAGGACGACATCCTGCACCTCCAGCTCACCGTCCGCCGGGCCCTCGGCTACGCCGCCGAGCTGCGCTTCCCCGAGGACACCGCGCCCGCCGAGCGGCGGGCCCGGGTCGACGAGGTGATCCGGGAGCTCGGTCTCACGGAGCGGGCGGAGCAGCCGATCCACAGCCTCTCCGGCGGCCAGCGCAAGCGGGTGAGCGTCGCCCTCGAACTGCTCACCAAGCCCTCGCTGCTCTTCCTCGACGAGCCGACGTCCGGCCTCGACCCGGGGATGGACCGGTCCGTGATGCACATGCTGCGCGGACTCGCCGACGACGGGCGCACG
The DNA here is from genome assembly GCF_006539185.1 of Streptomyces gardneri. Lineage (GTDB taxonomy): Bacteria > Actinomycetota > Actinomycetes > Streptomycetales > Streptomycetaceae > Streptomyces > Streptomyces gardneri. Next base: position 83,313 of record NZ_BJMN01000001.1, on the reverse strand, counting down.
GTCGTCGTCGTGACGCACAGCGTGCTCAGCCTGGACGTCTGCGACCGGCTCCTCGTTCTCGCCCCCGGCGGCCGGGTGGCGTACTACGGGCCGCCCGCCGACACCCTCGACTTCTTCGGCTACACGCAGTGGCCGGAGGCCTTCGAGGCCTTCGAGAACGACCGGGACCGCGACTGGGCCGGGCAGTACCGGGCCTCCCGCTTCCACCGCCGGTACGTCGCGGACGCGACGGCCCGACCGTTCCTGCCCGCCGGTGAAGCCGGCGCGGCCGGGGCGGGCGGAGTCCCGGCCGGGCAGGCCGGGCGGGGCGTCCCGGAGCTCGGTGCGCCGCCGAAGGCGCAGAGCTGGGGCTCCCAGCTGCGGACCCTGGTCCGGCGGTACGCCACCGCGCTCGCCGCCGACCGCACCTTCCTCGTGATCATGATCGCGCTGCCGTTCGTGATGGGCGCGATGGCCCGTGCCCTGTCCGAGGGCCGGTTCAACCCGGAGTCGACTCTGAACGTCCTGCTCATCCTCTGTGTGGGCGGGGTCCTCACAGGCGCGGCGAACGCCGTGCGCGAGCTGGTCAAGGAGCGCTCGATCTACCGGCGCGAGAGAGCCGTCGGCCTGTCCCGCTCGGCGTACCTCGCCTCGAAGGTGGTGGTCCTCGGCCTGATCACGGTCGTCCAGGCGGTGGTCCTGACTCTGGTGGCCCTGGTCGGCGTCCCGCTGAACGTGCCCGGCGGCAAGGGCGTCCTGCTGCCGCCGCTCGTCGAGATCACACTCGCCGTCGCACTCCTCTCCTTCACCGCGATGATGCTCGGCCTCCTCGTGTCGGCCGTGGTCCGCAAGGAGGAGGTGACGATGCCGCTGCTCGTCCTCCTCGCCATCGTGCAGGTGGTGTTCTGCGGCGCGCTCCTCACGGTGCGCGGTACGCCCGGCCTGGAGCAGCTGGCCTGGCTGGTGCCCTCGCGCTGGGCGTTCGCGGCGATGGGCGCGACGATCGACATCGGGACGGTCGCGCCGAGCGACAAGACGGACGATCCACTGATGCACCACACCGTGGAGGCCTGGCTGTTCGACATGGGCATGCTGGTCGTCATCTGTCTCGCCCTCGGCGTCGTCGTGGCGCGGTTGCTCCGCCGCCATGAGCCCGTCGTGATGCGCAGGTAGGGAGAGAGAAACGTGAGCTTCCCCGTACCCGAAGGTGTGCCGGACTTCCGGCCCACCCATGTCGTGCCCCGCGCCGGTCTCCCCGCCTGGGAGGCCCCGGATCCGGGGCTGCCGACGGTGTCGCTCGACGCGTTCCTGCCGGTGCGGCTCGAGGAGCGGGCCGGGGACTGGGGGCGGGTGCTGTGCTCGAACGGCTGGTCGGCGTGGGTCGACGCGCGGCTGCTCGTCACGGTGCCGGACGATCCTCCGGCGGCGGGCCGGCCGCTCACGAGGACGGCCGATCCGCGCCCGCTGCTCGCCCGCGCCGAGGACTCGCTGGGCCGGTACCGGCGGGCGGCCGAGGCGCTGGGCGCGGGCCGTCTGGACGGCGAGGCCTTCCGGCTGCGGACCCGTGGCCTGCGGGTGGGGATGGTCGTCGACGGCGAGTCGGTGTGGCTGTACGACGCGGAGCACGAGCGCTGGGTGTTCTGCGACGGGCTCGGACTCAGTACGTACGTGGCGTCCGCGGCGCCGTCCGCCGCCGCACCGGCCCCCGACTCGGCCGCGCCCCGGTCGGGCGAGGTCCCGGACTCCGCCGGGCCCGCCGGCGACCGGGCGGCGGGGCCCCCGGCGCACGAGCCGACGCAGGTGGTGCCCCAGGTCGACCCGGTGGTGGCGGCCGGGCCGCCACCGACGCAGTTCGTGGAGCGGCCGCCCGGGTCGGCGGGTGAGGACTGATGGCCGGCGGCGAGCGGGACCCGGACCTTCCGGCGGACCGACCGGCGAGCCTTCCGGCGGGCCGCCCCTCGGGGCTCATCGGCAAGGAGATCGCGGGCTACCTCCTGGAGAGCGAGATCGGACGCGGCGGCATGGCCGTCGTGTACCGGGCGCGGGACCTGCGCCTGGACCGGACGGTGGCCCTGAAGCTCCTCGCGCCCGAGCTGGCCCGCAACGACACCTTCCGCAAACGCTTCGCACACGAGTCGCGGGTCGCCGCCTCCATCGACCACCCCCACATCGTGCCGGTCTTCGACGCCGGTGAGACGGAGGGGATCCTGTACATCGCGATGCGGTACGTGGCCGGGCAGGACCTGGTGGCGCTGCTCAGCCGCGAGGGGCCGCTGCCGCCCGCGACGGCGGGGCGGATCGCCGCCCAGGTGGCCTCCGCCCTGGACGCGGCGCACGCGCACGACCTGGTGCACCGGGACGTGAAGCCCGGCAACATCCTGGTCGCCGAGGGCACCGACCGCGACCACCCCGAGCACGTCTACCTCACGGACTTCGGGCTGACGAAGAAGTCGCTGTCGCTGACCGGGTTCACGACGGTGGGCGAGTTCGTCGGCACCCTGGACTACGTGGCACCGGAGCAGATCTCCGGCAAGCCGGTCGACGGCCGCTGCGACGTCTACAGCCTCGCGTGCGTGGTGTTCGAGACGCTGGTCGGCGCGCCGCCCTTCCACCGCGAGACGGACTGGGCGGTGCTGTGGGCACAGCAGTACGATCCGCCGCCGCCGCTCTCCGAGGTGCGCCCGGGCCTGCCGGAGGCGGCGGACGCGGTCTTCGCCAGGGCGCTGTCGAAGAGCCCCGAGGAGCGGTACGGGACGTGTCTGGAGTTCGTCGCGGCGCTGCGGTCGGCGCTGGCGGAGCCGGGTACGGGAACGGGCACGGGTGGCGAGGTGCTGACGACGGGCACCCGCCCACCGGGACCGCCGCCGGCGCCGCCGGCCTGGGCGCGGCCGGTCTTCCGGGAACTCTGATTCGGCTTCGGGCTACTTGGCTTCTTCGGGCTACTTCTTGTCGGTCGGCTCGGCTTCGACCTCACCCTTGCGGTGGACCCGTGAGGCGAGGAGGCCTCCGAGAAGGCCGAAGACCAGGCCCCAGAGGAGGGCGAAGCCGACGATCTTCCAGACGTCCGGGCGCAGCACGACCTCGCCGCCCAGCGCTTCGAGTTCGCCGATGCCGAGGATCGAGAGACCGAACCGGGCCTCGACCAGGGTGAGGGGGGCGACGACCAGCATCGTCAGGGCGAAGGCGACGCCCAGGTGCAGGGAGTGCTGCCAGAGCCGTGTCCTGGCCGGGGAGCGAACCGCCGCCGCGAAGGCCGCGGCGAGCACGAGGACGGCGGCGATGGGCAGCAGCCACCAGGCCCTCCCGTCCTCCGCGGCGAGCGAGGAGAGGTCGACGGTGGACAGTTGCGTGCTGTCGCCGTCCTCGCGGAGGACGGCGTCGAGGATCTGCGGCATGGGGAGGCCGAAGGGGCCCTCGACCCTGCCCTCCCAGGAGCCGCCGATGCCCACGCCGAGCGCGAGCCAGGACACGTTGGGCAGGCCGAGCAGGAGGACGGCGAGGGTCTCCACGGCGTGGCCCTTGGTCACCGCGACGACGATCCCGATGACCAGGCCCACGGCCACGTACGCGAGGAGCAGCATGAGCATCGCGTGGGCAGCGGGCCGGACGGGCTCGTGGTAGCGGACGAGGCGGGGCGGCAGCGGGGTCCTGCGGGAGACCAGGAGGGCGACGGCGAGCACGCCGAGGATCCACAGGAGCCCGTAGAAGAGGGTGGGGCCGACGTCCGTGCGGAAGCCGACGGTGGGATCGGCGGCGTCCATGAGTTCCCCGAAGACTTCCCCGAGCGGGTCGTCGCCGGTCCCCGAGGTGTCTCCGCCGATCGTGAGCGGGAAGTCGTGCCGCGCGAGGGCGGAGAGGCCCGCGAGGGCGGCCAGCCAGAGGACGACGGTGCCGAAGGCGCGGAGCAGGAGTTCGCGGGCGTCCGCGACCGCGTGGTGGCGCAGGGGACGCAGGAAGCAGTAGCCGGTGACGAGTGCGCCCACCAAGGTGACGGTGAGGGGCATCGCGGTCAGTTCGGCCTGGGCTCCCGCCAGGGATCCGGCGTCGCCGGAGAGCTCGACCTTGCCGCCCACCGCCATGACGACGACCGCGGCGAGGACGGCGGTGAAGCCGCCCGGCAGATCGGCCGCGCCCGCGGCCCAGAGGCCGAGACCTGCGAAGACGCCCATGGCCACGTACCCGGCGAACACCGCCGCCAGGACCTGGACACCGACGCGTACGAAGAGCCCGGTCGAGGTCGCGGGGCTCGTTGAGGTGGAGAGCCGACTGCTCACGCTGTCCACGCTAGTACCGGTGTCGGCCGCCCGCTTGTGGACGGGGTTTCCCACCGCTCGGGGTGGGCCTCCCTCCGCTTGCGGGTGGGCGGCGCTTCGCGCACACAATAGGCCGGAAACGGAAGAAAGGGATGATAGTGAATTCCTACCCGCCGCCAGACCCTCCGTCCGGCCCTCCGTCGGTCCCCCCGTCGGGCCCGCCCTCCGGTCCTCTCGCGGGGCCGGGCAGCAGCTCGGGGGGCGCCGGAACCCCACCGCCTCCCGGACCGCCCTCGGGCGGCGCCTACGGCGGCGGCTCGTCCGGCGGAGGTTCACCCGGAGGCGGTGCGCCCGGAGGCGGTACGCCCGGCGATGACGGCGGCAAGGGCGGCGGCCCGTGGTGGCGCTCCGTCCCGAAGGTCGCGTCGATCACCGCCGTCATCGTGGCGGGCGTGGCCCTCGCCGTCGTCCTGACCAACCAGTCCGACGACGGCGGCGACACGAGCGCCTCCGGCGGAGGCGAGGTCTTCGCCCAGAACGCCGGCTCGTCCGGCCCCGACCCGTTCACCCAGTCGACGTCCCGCCCCAGCGGCGCTTCCGCCTCGCCGGCCTCGCTGCCACCCCGTACCGCCTCGGCCGAGACCGGCACGCCGAAGTACTCGGGCTCCACGCCCGGCCTCTACGGCGGGACGCAGTCGGTCGCGAGCTGCGACGTCGAGCAGCAGGTGCGCTACCTCTCCGCCGAACCCGCGAAGAACGCGGCCTTCGCCTCGGTCCTCGGGATCGAGAAGAACGAGGTTCCCTCCTATCTCCGCTCCCTGACCCCGCTTCAGCTGCGCGCCGACACCCGTGTGACGAACCACGGCTACAAGAACGGCGCCGTCACCACGTACCAGGCGACGCTCCAGAGCGGGACCGCGGTCCTGGTCGACAACCGGGGCGTTCCGCGCGTGCGCTGCGCGTGCGGCAATCCGCTGACCGAACCGGTCGCGCAGAAGGCACCGCGGACGACGGGCACACCGTGGCAGGGGTACAACCCCTCCCAGGTCGTCATCGTGGCCCCCTCTGTGACGGTCGTGAACGTCTTCGTCGTCTACGACTCCGATGACGACCAGTGGTTCGCGCGGAAGCACGGCGACACCGGCAAGCAGGACAAGCCCACCCCGCCGCCGCCTCCGCCGCCTTCGCACTCGACGTCCCCGCCCACATCGCCGTCCACCTCGACCTCCTCCCCGCCGGTCACCCCGTCCTCGCCGCTGGCCTGTGTGACGGTGACGGGTGACGAGACGCCGGAGCCGGTCGACGGTGTCACCCCGCCGCCGTGCCCCTCGTCGCTCTCGCCCGCTCCGTCGACGTCCGAGCCGTCCGACACGACGAGCCCGACGGACACGGGCCCGACCGAGGAGTCGCCGTCGACCGACCTACCCCCGTCGGAGCAGCCCCCGAGCGTCGAGTCCGCGCCCGTCACGGACGACACCTCGGCGGCGACGAGCCAGTCGGCGGTCTCCCCCGCCTCTCCGGTGTCCCCGCAGAGCCAGTCCCAGGGCCAGCCGCAGTCGCAGTCCCAGTCGCAGCCGGATTCGCCTTCCGTTCCGGCGCCGGCCTCGGACTCGCCCTCCGTACCGACACCCGGTCCGGAGACGGCGGTCTTCGTCTGACGCCGCCCGATCCGGGCGTCACGCGCCCGCCGACCCGCCCGTCGCGATACGTGACGGGCGGGTCGGCGTACCGGCGAGCACGGGAGGGACGCGCGCGTTCCTGCGCAGGACGCGGGCCTCGCCCGGGCGCAGCACCGGCCCCGGCACGGTCAGCACCGGGCAGTCCGCGTGGTCCTGGACCGCGCGCAGGACCCGGCGCCGGCGCAGCCGTGCGAGGACGCCCCGGCGCCTCGCGGCCCCGACGACCAGGAGGTCACCGGGACGGTCGGCCGCCGCGCGGAGGGCCGCCGCCGGGGCGTCCCTGACGATCCGCCGCTCCACAGGGCCTAGGTCCGCGGGAGCCGCCCCGAGGGCGTCGGCGAAGGCACTCCGCAACCGGTCCCGGGCGTCCTCCCCCCACAGGCGCGCCCACTCCCGGTCGGGCCTGCGGGCGTACAGCCCCTCTCCCTCCGGCGGCTCCCAGGCCAGCACCGCGAGGAGCGGCACGGACTCGCGGCGGGCGAGGGCGGTCGCGTACCGCAGGGCCGCGAGCGAGGCGAGCGATCCGCTCACGCCGACGACGACCCGCCGCACGGTCCCCTCGGCCAGGGCCTCGGCAGCGGCCGGGTCGACGGCTGCCCGGTCGACGGCGTCCGGGTGCGACGCGTCGCTCACGACGAGCCGCCGCGTATCGCCGCGCGCAGGCCACGGAGCCAGGCTCCGATCGCCAGGGGCCGGGTCGCGCGCTCCTCGGCGCGCTGTTGCCACATCCGCTCGTCGCGGTCGGTGAAGTGTCCGGACATCGGTCGTCTCCTTTCCCGTGGGGTGATGGCCCACCAGGCCACTGGACAGGAGTCTGTAGTCTTATTGGCCTGGACAGCAGAGCCAATAAGGAGTGATTGGCATGGCAGTGGCCCGCGTGGTCCACACAGCGGACCGGACCCTGACGGGCCGCCAGCTCGCGTCCCTCCTCACCCCGCCGCCCGAGGGCCGGTTCGGCTACCGGGAGCTCGCGCGGGCGGTCCGCGAGGCGCTGCTCGACGGGCGGGTGGCGCTGCGCCTGCGACTGCCGGCCGAGCGCGAGCTCGCGACGGTGCTCGCGGTGAGCCGGACGACGGTGACCGGGGCGTACGACCTGCTGCGGGAGAGCGGTTACGCGCACAGCCGCCGCGGCGCCGGCACCTGGACCGCGCTGCCGGACGGCCAGGCACCGACCCCGCTCGGCGCCTTCCAGGACGACGCCGGGGCCACCATCGACCTCGCCCTGGCCGCGCCGCAGGCCCCGGAAGAGCTCGCCGAGGCGCTGGCATCGGCCGCCGCCGAGCTCCCCCGCTACGCCGGCTCGCAGGGCTACCACCCGTACGGGCTGCCCGTGCTGCGCTCCGCGATCGCGGAGCGGTACACGGCCCGCGGCCTGCCGACACGGCCCGAGCAGATCCTCGTCACGACGGGCGCGCAGCAGGCGCTGTCGCTGGTCCTGACGCTGCTCGGCCGGGCCGGTGACCGGGTGCTCGCCGAGAACCCCTCGTACACGAACGCCCTCGACGCGATGCGCGGCCGTATGCTCCGCATCACCCCCGTGCCGGTGACGGAGACCGGCTGGGACACCGGCCTCGTCGATGCCGCGCTGCGGCAGACCGCGCCCCGTCTGGCCTATCTGATCCCCGACTTCCACAATCCGACCGGGCATCTCATGCCGCAGGAGCAGCGCCGGGAGCTGGCGCGGTCCGCGCGCGCCACGGGGACGTGGCTCGTCGCGGACGAGACGCTCGCCGACATCGCGCTGGACGTGACCGCGCCGCCGCCCTTCGCCGCGGCGGCCGGTGGGGGCGACGGCGAGCAGATCGTCTCCGTCGGCTCGCTCAGCAAGAGCTGCTGGGGCGGGCTGCGGGTCGGCTGGGTCCGGGCCGCGTCCCGGGTCGTGACCGAACTGGCCCGGGTCCGCATCACCGCCGACCTGTCGGGGTCCGTCCTGGACCAGCTGGTCGCGGTCGCGCTGATGGAGCGGCTCGACACGATCGTGCCGCGGCGCGTCGAGGAGCTGCGGCGCCGGCGGGACGCGCTGACGACGGCGCTGGCCCGGCACGTGCCCGAGTGGCGCTGGACGGTGCCGCCCGGCGGGATGTGCCTGTGGATCGACCTGGGCCGCCCGGTCGCCTCCGCCGTCTCGGCCCACGCCCTGCGGCACGGCGTGCGGGTGGAGGGCGGCGCGCGGTTCGGGGTGGACCCGGGCACGCACGAGCACCGGCTGCGCATCCCCTACACGCTGCCGGAGGACGTGTACGAGCCGGCGGCCGAGCGGCTCGCGGCTGCCCTTGACGGGGCTCCGGGGCGGTACGTCGACCCGGCCCTGCCGGACTGGGTGGCCTGAGACGGCGGGCCGGGGGCGACAACCCTTGGGTCGACAGACCCGGAGCGACAGACCCGGAGCGACAGGCCGGGGCGGGCCATATTCGGATGCCCGCCCCCCGCCGGTCCATGTACGGTCCACCGAGTGGAACCATTGACCGACAAACAGATCCGCTCGTCCTTCGTGAACTGCACCAAGGGCGAGGCAGCGCGCCTCAAGCTGCCGCTCGACTTCGCCGAACTCCCCTGGGAGGACCTGGACTTCCTCGGCTGGGTCGACCCGGGCGCGCCGCTGCGCGCGCACCTGGTCCTGCCTCGTGAGGACGGACCGCTCGGGGTGACCCTCCGGGTCCCGGCCGCCGGTCGGACCAGTGCCGTGAAGTCCAGCATGTGCCAGGTCTGCCTGACCGGGCACGCCTCCTCCGGTGTCGCGCTCCTCGTGGCACCGCTCGCCGGGAGCCGCGGCCGGGAGGGGAACACGGTCGGCATCTATCTCTGCGCCGACCTCGCCTGCTCCCTCTACGTCCGGGGCAGGCGGCTGCCGAAGCTGCGCGCCGGACGCCACGAGGAGTCCCTCACGGTCGACGAGCAGGTGGCCCGCCTGACGGGCAACCTGGACGCGTTCGTCGACCGGGTGACGGCCGACTGACCGTCACCCGGGGACCGGGACTCAGCGGAAGGCCTGCTCGCCGGTGAGCGCCTTGCCGATGACCAGGGAGTGGACCTCGCTGGTGCCCTCGTAAGTGAGCACCGACTCCAGGTTGTTGGCGTGGCGCAGCACCGGGTACTCCAGCGTGATGCCGTTGGCGCCGAGGATCGTGCGGCACTCGCGGGCGATCGCGATGGCCTCCCGGACGTTGTTGAGCTTGCCCACGCTGATCTGTTCGGCCGTGATCCGGCCCGCGTCCTTGAGGCGGCCGAGGTGGAGGGCGAGCAGCATGCCCTTGCCGAGCTCGACGGCCATGTCGGCGAGCTTCTGCTGGGTCAGCTGGTAGGAGGCGAGCGAGCGGGCGAAGACGGTCCGGTCGCGGGCGTAGGAGATCGCGGTCTCCAGGCAGTCGCGGGCGGCGCCGAGGGCTCCGAAGACGATGCCGAAGCGGGCCTCGTTGAGACAGCCGAGCGGGCCGGAGAGGCCGCGGGCCTCGGGGAGCATCGCGTCGGCCGGGAGGCGCACGTCCTCCAGGACCAGTTCGCTCGTGACGCTCGCGCGCAGCGAGAGCTTCATCGTGATCTCCGGGGCGCTGAAGCCCGGGGTGCCCGCCGGGACGAGGAAGCCGCGGACACCGTCCTCGGTCCGCGCCCAGACGACGGCGACGTCGGCCACGGAGCCGTTGGTGATCCACATCTTGGTGCCGTTGAGCACCCAGTCCGAGCCGTCGCGCTTGGCGTTGGTCCGCATCGCCCCCGGGTCGGAGCCCGCGTCGGGCTCGGTGAGGCCGAAGCAGCCGATGTACTCGCCCGCCGCCATCTTCGGCAGCCAGCGCTGCTTCTGCTCCTCGGAGCCGTACTTCCAGATCGCGTACATGGCGAGGGAGCCCTGTACGGAGACGAGCGAACGCAGTCCGGAGTCCACGGCCTCCAGCTCCAGGCAGGCGAGGCCGTAGGCGACGGAGCCGGTGCCGGCGCAGCCGTACCCCTCCAGGTGCATGCCCAGGACGCCGAGGCCGCCGAGGGTGCGGGCGAGCTCGCGGGCCGGGATCTCGCCCTTCTCGAACCAGCCGGCGACGTGCGGGCGCAGCTCGCGGTCGGCGGCGGCGCGGACGGTCCGGCGGATGTCGCGCTCCTCCTCGGTGAGCAGGCCGTCGATGGCGAGCAGGTCGAAGGGGTGGACGGGGGTGGACGGCGACTTCACGGACGGCCTCCTGTGACGGGCGACTGTGCAACTCGGCGAGCCGAAGCGTAGCGCCAGATCGGATATTGGATCCAGTATGGAAAATCCGATCGCCGAGCCGTAGCGTCTCGGTCATCCGAGGGGTCCGAGGGCCGGCGTCGCCGGCGAGGGAGAAGCGGAATGCGCGCAGACCAAGAGGGCACACCGGACGCGTCCCCGAAGGGCGCGCTGGACGGGATCGTCGTGGCCGACTTCGGCCGGGTGCTCGCGGGGCCGTACATGACGATGCTCCTCGCCGACCTGGGCGCGGACGTCATCAAGATCGAGCGGCCGGGTTCGGGCGACGACACCCGCGCGTGGGGGCCGCCGTTCGCCGGCGGAGAGGCCACGTACTTCCTCGGGGTGAACCGGAACAAGCGCTCCGTCTCGCTCGACCTGACGGACCCCGAGGACCTGGCGACGGCGCGCGCCATCGTCGACCGCGCGGACGTCCTGGTGGAGAACTTCCGCCCCGGCACCATGGAGAAGCTGGGGCTCGGATACGAGGACGTGCGCGCGAGCAACCCCGGGCTCGTCTACTGCTCGGTGAACGGCTTCGGCACCGCCGAAGGCGCCCGGCTGCCCGGCTACGACCTGCTCGTCCAGGCCATGGGCGGCCTCATGAGCGTGACGGGCGAACCGGACGGTCCCGGTACGAAGGCGGGGGTGGCCCTTGTCGACGTCATCACGGGCCTCCATGCGGGCCTCGGTGTGCTCGCCGCCCTCAGGCACCGCGAGCACACCGGCGAGGGCCAGCGCGTCGAGGTCTCCCTGCTCACCTCGCTCCTCTCGGCGCTCACCAACCAGGCCGCCGCCCACCTCGGGGCGGGGGTCGTACCGCGCGCGATGGGCAACAGCCACCCGAGCATCGCGCCGTACGAGGTCTTCGAGGCCCGGGACCGGCCGCTGGTCCTCGCGGTCGGCACCGACCGCCAGTTCCGCACGCTGTGCGAGCGGCTCGGCCGGCGAGAGCTGGCCGACGACCCGCGCTTCGCGACGAACACGGCCCGGGTCGCCCACCGCGAGGAGCTGGTCGAGGAGCTGTCCGGGCCGCTCGGCACGCGTACGGCCGACGGCTGGTTCGAGGAGCTCTCGGCCGCCGGGGTGCCCTGTGGCCCCATCAACGACGTGGCCGCCGCCTTCGATCTCGCCGACCGGCTGGGGCTCGCGCCACGGGTCCCCGAGGCCGCGGCCGGTCCGGGTCAGGTCGCCAACCCGATCCGGCTCGGCGCCACCCCGCCCTCGTACCGCGGGGCTCCCCCGCGCCTGGGCGAGCACACCGACGTGCTGCTCGCGGCGCTGGGACGCCCCGCGCGGAAGCCCTGATCCATAGGAAGATGGTGGTCACCGTGCTTCCGGAAGCGGCCGGTGGGCGACATCGGGAAACGGAAGGTCACAGGCGATGAGCAGCGCGGTGCAGAAGCGGCGGCCGCAGACCGCCCAGCAGTTCGTCCTGGAGGAACTGCGGCGCGCCATCACCAGCGGTGAGCTCAAGCCGGGCGACCAGATCCGGCAGGACGCGCTGGCGGCGCGGTTCGACGTGAGCCGCGTCCCGCTCCGCGAGGCGCTCAAGGCCCTGGAGGCCGAGGGCCTGGTCGTGCACCACATACACCGCGGGTACTTCGTCGCGGAGCTCTCGCTCGCCGACCTGGAGGAGATCTACCGGATCCGCGAGCTGCTTGAGACGGAGGCCGTGCGCATGGCCGTGCGGCGCATGCCGGACGGGACGGTCGACGCGCTCGAAGCCGTCCAGCGCGAGGTGGAGCGGGCGGCCGAGGACGGTGACGTGCCGGCGATGGCGGCGGCGAACAGGCGCTTCCACTTCACCCTGATCGAGGCGTCCGGGATGCCGCGCCTCGTCCGTCTCATCGCGACCCTGTGGGACTCCACCGACGCGTACCGCTCGCTCTACTACACGGAGACCGCGCACCGCGAGCGGGCCGTCCACGAGCACCGCGCCGTGCTCTCGGCACTGCTCCACGGCGACGAACACGCCGCCGTCCACTGGCTCGACGAACACCGCGCCCACGCGGTGGCGGCGCTCCGCGAGATCCTGGACCTGGACCGGGGCTGAGACCCGGTCGCCTCCTCAGGGGGAGGCCGTCGTCTCGACCTTGAACAGGGGGTGGTCCGCGACGTCGGCGAACTCCAGGGCGCCCGCCTGACCGTCGGGCACCTCGAACACGCTGGTGCCTCGCACGTACTCACCGGGCCGGGGATCCGGTTCGGTCAGCAGGTTCTCCTTGACGAGGCCGAGCCCGGCGCAGTGCGCGCCGATGACCTGGCCGACGTTCTTCGTCTCCCCGTCCTTGCCGCTCCAGCGCGCCTTGGTCAGGTGCGAGGTGTCGAACTCCTCGGTACTCACGTTCTTGACCTTGAACTCCAGGCAGACGAACGTCATACCCCGCTCGGCGACCTCAGGGTCCAAGGACTCGCCCTGCGGGAGCCGGTCCGCCTGCTTCACGGCGGTGAGGGTCACGTCGGCCGAGCTCGCCGGGATGTCGAAGAGGTCGTTGGGTGAGATCGCGACCGTCAGCGTCTGACCCTGCCTGAGGGTGCGCACGTCGTCCGGCGACGGGCTGGGCGCGGCCGGTGCCTCCAGGGACAACATGGCCGAGCCCGCGACCACCGCGACAGCGACGGTCGCGAGGCGCACGAGTCCATGAGGGCGACGCGAACTTCCTCCCATGGCGGCGGCTCCTTCCGAGCGTTCCCCTGCCTTCAGCTTCCCCCCACGCCACGCGGAACGCAGGTCGACGAGGTGCACGGCGGGTGACCGGCCTTGTGGAACGCCGTTACGCGCGGCGCTCCTCTCGCCTTACCCTGTCGCCGGACGCGAGGAGGAACCATGGCGCGGATGCCGTCGGCCGAACGACGCACGCAGCTCGTCGAGGCGGCGATCAGGGCGATGACCAGGGACGGTGTCGCGCGGACGACCACACGGTCGATCTGCGCGGAGGCGGGCGTCTCACTGAGCGTCTTCCACTACTGCTTCGACTCGAAGCAGGCGCTGCTCGAAGCCGCGATCGAGACGATCACCGGGAACTACGTCGCCCGCGTGAAGTCGGCGGTCGAGCCGAGGGCCACGCTGCGCGAGACCGTGCGGGCCGGGCTGCAGACGTACTGGGACCACGTCACTGCACACCCCGGTGAGCACATGCTGACGTACGACCTCACCCAGTACGCCCTGCGTGAGCCGGGGTTCGAGCATCTGGCGCGCGCCCAGTACGCGCAGTACGTGGCGTCGGCGGCCGTCCTGATCGACCAGGTGCGCTCCGTCCTCGGTGTGGAGCCGCGGGTGCCGGTGGAGGTGCTCGCGCGGTACCTGGCCGCGGCGATCGACGGGCTCACGCTCCAGTACCTGGTCCTGAGGGACGAGCAAGTCGCTGACGCGCACCTCGATATGACGGCCGATCAGCTCGCCGTACTGATCGGTGGATAGCAGCCTACCCGTCGGTCACTTCGCCAACAGGTCGTTTGTCCCGGACTCTTGACTCACTGGCTCGACACCGGGATTCTCGGGGCGCCCGGCACACCCCCATCGACCGAAGGCCTCGCCCGATGACGACTCGACCCTCACCGCGAAGGAGCGGCGGCCGATCCGCCCTCCTCGCGCTGTTCCTGGCCCTCGCGGCCCTTCTCTTCGGCTCCGGGCCGGTTCCGGCGGCCGCCGCCGGAGCCGCGACCGGAGCATGGTGGGAGCCGGCGTCCCGGCCCGCACCGGACTCCGGGATCAACGTCACCGGTGCGCCGTTCACCGGGACCGACACCCAGGGGAAGGTGCGCGGATTCGTCGACGCGCACAACCACCTGATGTCCAACGAAGGGTTCGGCGGCCGGCTCATCTGCGGCAAGACGTTCTCCACGGCCGGCATCGCCGACGCGCTCAAGGACTGCCCCGAGCACTACCCGGACGGCCGGGGCGCGCTGTTCGAGAACATCACCGGCGGCGCCGACGGCACCCACGACCCGGTCGGCTGGCCCTCGTTCAAGGACTGGCCCGCCAACAACTCCCTGACGCACCAGCAGAACTACTACGCCTGGGTCGAGCGGGCCTGGCGCGGCGGTCAGCGCGTACTCGTCAACGACCTGGTGACGAACGGCCTGATCTGCTCGATCCTGCCCCGGGACCGCGGCTGTGACGAGATGGAGTCGATCCGCCTCCAGGCCAAGAAGACGTACGAGCTCCAGGACTACGTCGACGGCATGTACGGCGGCCCCGGAAAGGGCTGGTTCCGGATCGTCACCGACTCCGCCCAGGCCCGCTCGGTGATCGAGCAGGGCAAGCTCGCGGTCGTCCTCGGCGTCGAGACCTCCGAGCCGTTCGGCTGCAAGCAGATCCTCGACGTCGCCCAGTGCGACAAGGCCGACATCGACCGCGGCCTCGACGAGCTGTACGGGCTCGGCGTGCGCAGCATGTTCCTGTGCCACAAGTTCGACAACGCGCTGTGCGGGGTGCGGTTCGACCAGGGGGCCATCGGCACGGCCGTCAACATCGGCCAGTTCCTCTCCACCGGCACCTTCTGGGCGACCGAGCGGTGCACCGGCCCGCAGCACGACAACCCGATCGGCCTGGCCGCCGCGCCCGTGATGGCGTCGAAGCTGCCGGCCGGGGTCAGCGTGCCCTCGTACGCCTCGGACGCCAAGTGCAACACCCGGGGCCTCACCAGGCTGGGCGAGCACGCCCTGCGGGGCATGATCGACCGGGGCATGATGCTGGAGCTCGACCACATGAGCGTCAAGGCCGCCGGGCGGGCGCTCGACATCCTGGAGGCCGAGGAGTACCCCGGCGTCCTGTCCACCCACAGCTGGATGGACCTCGACTGGACCGAGCGCCTCTACCGCCTCGGCGGCTTCGTCGCCCAGTACATGCACGGCGCCGAGGGCTTCATCGGCGAGGCGGGCCAGAAGGCGGACCTCCGCGAGAAGTACGGGGTCGGCCTCGGCTACGGCACGGACATGAACGGCGTCGGCGGCTGGCCGGGCCCGGTCGGCCCGGACGCCCCGAACGCCGTCAAGTACCCCTTCCGCAGCGCCGACGGCGGCGCGATGATCGACCGCCAGGTCACGGGCGAGCGCACCTGGGACCTCAACACCGACGGCGCCGCGCACAACGGCCTGGTCCCGGACTGGATCGAGCAGATCCGGCTCAGCGGCGGCCAGGGGGTCGTGGACGAGCTGGCCGACGGGGCGGAGTCGTACCTGACCACGTGGAAGTCGACCGAGAAGCACGAGCCGGGGATCAACCTCGCCACCGGCGCGGCGACTTCGGCGAGCTCCTCGGAGTGGCACCCGTTCACCAGCTACGCGCCGGGTCGCGCCGTCGACGGTGACGCGGGCACCCGCTGGGCCAGTGACTGGTCGGACGACCAGTGGCTCCGGATGGACCTCGGGGCCGTGCACCGGGTCGGCAAGGTGACCCTGGACTGGGAGCGGGCCTACGCACAGGAGTACCGCATCGAGCTGTCGGAGAACGGCACGGACTGGCGGACGGCGTGGTCCACGACCGCCGGCGACGGCGGCTACGACACGGCCGAGTTCGACTCGCAGCCCGCGCGGTACGTACGGATCCAGGGGGTGCGGCGCGCGACCCAGTGGGGCTACTCGCTCCACGAGGTCGCGGTGCACCGCACCTGACGCCTGCCGCCGTTCCGGATCAACTCCCTGTGGTGCCCGTCCAGTCGGCGGGCACCCGGGCGAGCCGGACGCGCTGGGGGTGGTCGCCGACCTCGACGGTGGCCACCCGCCGGCCGGTCTCGAAGTCGATCGCGGTCACCCGGTCGGCGCCGCTCTCCGAGACGACGCAGGACCGTCCGTCGCCGCTCACGGTCGCCCAGTAGGGCTTGGACACCTCGACGAGCGGGCCCTGCCGGAGGGTCGCCCGGTCGACGACGGTGGCGTAGTCGTCCATCGTTCCGGCGACGCACAGCTTGGCGCCGTCGAGGCTGATCGAAAGGCCGTGGTGACGCGAGTCGTTGACCCACTTCGTACGGTCGGGATCGGTGGACGGACTGCCGGGGAGGTACTTGGCCCGGGTGATCCGGTCGGTGGCGAGGTCGTACTCCAGGAAGCCGCTGAGGAACGAGACCTGGAAGTACAGGGTCTTCTCGTCCGGGGTGAAGACGAGCGGCCGTACGGCGTCGGAGAGGTCGTCGCGACCGAAGGCGTCGAGGCGGTCGCGCATGTCGATCACCCGGACGGTCTCGAAGGTGCGGGCGTCGACGACGGTGATGCGACGGTCTCCCTTGGTCCAGTCGAGCCAGGGCGCGTCGAGGGCGGTGGTCACCTCGCCGATGGACATGTTCCACAGGCGGCCGTCGGAGGTGAAGACGTTCTCGTGCGGCTTGTCGCCGGTCTTGAACGAGCCGAGTTGACGGCCGGTGGCGATGTCGAGGACGTGCACCGTGTTCGCCGTGGAGGCGGAGACCGCGACCCGCGTGCCGTCGGGCGAGACGGCCATGTGGTCGGCGCGGTAACCGGCCACCGGGAAGCGCCAGTTGATACGGCCGGTGCGCAGGTCGAGGGAGACGACGTCCGCGAAGCTGGGGCGGGAGACGACCATGGCCGAACCGTCGGGGGTCGCGTACATGTCGTCGACGAACTGGTCGTGCCCCTCGCCCGGCCCGCTGCGGACGCCGAGGAAGAAGGCGAGCTTGACGGGGTTCAGATAGATCTCCCGCAGCCGCTCCTCCTTGTCGGGGACGACGTTCAGGCGCGCGATGCGGCGGAAGTCGCCCCGGGACTCGATGACGTCGGCCGTGCCGTCCCAGTTGTTGCCGACGAACATCACCTCCCGCAGCCCGGAGCGGACGCCGTCCGCGACCGGTCCGGCAGCGGCCGCTCCCGGGGCGGCCGCCTCCGGAGCGGCCCTTCCCGGGGCGGCCGTTCCGGTGGCACCGGTCGTCGCGAGCATCGCGAGGGCCAGCGCGAGAGCGCCGCCGAAACGGCGGCGGTGGAGGGTGCGAGGGGATGACATGAGAGGTCCTTCTTCCGTCTCGGAACCGCGACTTACCCGAAGTAACCATGTACATGTCATATCCGGCAAGCCCTCGTCGCACCCACGTTCGCCACCCCCTCACACCGGGACTACCTCCGGTGCGGGACCATGGAGTCCGGAACGCAGAAGGGACGGAACGGACGATGAGGAACCGCAGTGTCGCGGACCTGATGACGCCGGCCGCGGTCGCGGTGCAGCGGGGGACGTCATTCAAGGAGATCGCGCGGCTCCTCGACGAGTACGGCATCACAGCTGTCCCCGTCGTCGACGACGAGAACCGGCCCGTGGGCGTCGTCTCCGAGGCGGACCTCCTGCGACGGCACACCACGAAGGACGGCCCGAGCACCGCCGAGGCCATGATGTCGAGCCCGGTCGTGACGGCCCGCCCTTCGTGGACGGCGGTCGAGGCGGCCCGGCTGATGGAGCGGCACCGAGTGAAGCGACTGCCGGTGGTGGACTCGGACGGCCGGCTCATCGGCGTGCTGAGCCGGAGCGACCTCCTCCAGCTGTTCCTGCGGCGGGACCGGTCGATCCAGGAGGAGATCCGGGAGGACGTCGTCGTCCGCATCCTGCGCCTCTCCCCCGCCGCCGTGCACATCGACGTCGACGAGGGTGTGGTGACGCTCAGCGGCGACCTGCCCGACCCGGGCGTCAGGCCGGTCCTGGTCCGGCTGTGCGAGACGGTGGACGGGGTGGTGGAGGTCGTGGACCGGCTCGCGCACGGGGACAGCGACGCGGACGGCACCGCGTAGGCGGAGCATCGGTGCGGGAGGGGTCCGGCCGGGCGATGACGCCGGGCCGGGCCCCTGGGGGCGGGTGGCGGCTCCCCCGGAAGCCCCCAAGGCTCAGGAGATCGCGAAGCCCGGACGACTCCGAGGCTCAGGAGGTCCCGAGGCTCAGGACGATCCGAGGGTCAGAAGACCCCGAGGGTCGGGAGACCCCGAGGGTCACAAGACCCCGAGGGTCAGGAGACCGCCTCCGGCCAGCCGTATCCGGGTCCGGTGTGCTTGGGTACGGTCCCCGCTCCCACCGCCTCCATCTCCCGGTTGGCCTCCCGCATCAGCTTGCCGGCCAGGTCCTTCATCGCCCGGCTCGCGGCGAGCTCGTCGCCGATCGCCGGGACGTCCACGTCCGACGGGTTGCAGCGAGCGGTTCCGTGGCCCGTGATGGTCGAGGTGCCGGTGCTCAGCCGCGCCTCGGCCTCGGTCCTGCCGCTGTCCTCGACCAGTTCCAGGCCGACCGTCCACTCCTGGGTACGTGTCATGGTCTGCCTCCTCGCACGTCGCTACCGGGATCCGTCCGCTCGGTGGCTCCCGGCGGCCGTTCGCCCGGTTACTACAAGGATCCACCGGCACGGGCCTCAGGGCGCGCGGAAGAGGGTGGGGAAGCGGGGCGCGAGCCAGGGCTTGCGCCCCCAGCCGAGCGCCTTGCCCCGGGCGATCACGGGCCACGGGTCGAGCCGGCCGAGCGCGAGGAGCAGGAAGGCGACCGGCTCCGTCAGGATCGTGCAGTCGGGACGGGCCGGCGGCTCGTGCGCGACCTGGACCTCGCCGTCCGTCACGGTGACACCGAAGCCCGGGCCGCCCCGGAGCCGTACCGCGAAGCGGGCGGTCAGACCGGCGACGGCGGCCGGGTCGGCGACCCGCGGCATCGCGGTGATCATGAACGGGAGGGTGAGGGCGACCCTGCGGGCGTCGAGCATGTGGGGGCGGCCCAGGGCGAGGGCCAGGTCGTAGCCGTGGCCGAGCATGTGGGTCAGCAGGTACGAGCCGAGGACGGCCGGGCTCATGGTGCCGAGCGGGGTGGTGAGCACCTCGGCCAGGTCGCGGCGCTCGACGGCGGCGAGGAAGGCCTCGGCCTGCGCCGTGATCATGTCGGCGAGGGTCGCGGGGTCGCGCTCCGCGAATGCGGCGAGGGCGCGCTCGTTGGCCTCGGCCAGGCTGCCGGGGGTGCCGTCGCCGTAGGGGCGTTCCCGGCCGGCGGCGAGGTCGGCCATGAGGGCGTTGGCCTGGGCCAGGTGCGCCGCGGCCTCGCCGACGGTCCAGACGGACCGGGGAACGGGCAGGCCGCCCCGATGCCCGGCGGCGCCACCACGACCGCTACCGCCGCCATCACCACTGCCAGCGAGTATCTCGGCGATGTCCCGGGCGGTCCCCCGTATCGCCTCGGCCAGATCCTCGGGAAGAACCCCGCTCGTGAGCTGCACCTTCTCCACCCCTCCCCGGACGCCGTCGCTCCTGGACGGAGCATCGGTCGGTGAGGGACCGTACCAGGGGTAAGCCCACCCGGCACCGACCTCCCCACGGACCGACGTTGCATGACCATGCAGGATGATGCATACTCTTCCTATGTCTAAGGTCCTCACCTCCCTCCCCGCCGGCGAGCGCGTCGGCATCGCCTTCTCGGGCGGCCTCGACACCTCGGTCGCGGTCGCGTGGATGCGCGACAAGGGCGCCGTCCCGTGCACGTACACCGCCGACATCGGCCAGTACGACGAGCCCGACATCGCCTCGGTGCCCGGCCGCGCGAAGACGTACGGCGCCGAGATCGCCCGTCTGGTCGACTGCCGCGCCGCGCTGGTCGAGGAAGGCCTGGCCGCGCTCACCTGCGGCGCGTTCCACATCCGCTCGGGCGGGCGTGCCTACTTCAACACCACGCCGCTCGGCCGCGCCGTCACCGGCACGCTGCTGGTCCGGGCGATGCTCGAGGACGACGTCCAGATCTGGGGCGACGGCTCGACGTTCAAGGGCAACGACATCGAGCGGTTCTACCGGTACGGCCTGCTGGCCAACCCGCACCTGCGGATCTACAAGCCGTGGCTCGACGCGGACTTCGTGACCGAGCTCGGCGGCCGCAAGGAGATGTCGGAGTGGCTCCTCGCCCACGACCTCCCCTACCGGGACAGCGCGGAGAAGGCGTACTCCACCGACGCCAACATCTGGGGCGCCACGCACGAGGCGAAGACCCTGGAGCACCTGAACACCGGCGTGGAGACGGTGGAGCCCATCATGGGCGTCCGGTTCTGGGACCCCTCGGTCGAGATCGCCACCGAGGACGTCACGATCGGCTTCGACCAGGGCCGCCCCGTGACCATCAACGGCAAGGAGTTCCACTCCGCCGTCGACCTGGTGATGGAGGCCAACGCCATCGGCGGCCGCCACGGCATGGGCATGTCCGACCAGATCGAGAACCGGATCATCGAGGCCAAGAGCCGCGGTATCTACGAGGCGCCCGGCATGGCCCTGCTGCACGCGGCCTACGAGCGGCTCGTCAACGCGATCCACAACGAGGACACCCTCGCCCAGTACCACAACGAGGGCCGGCGTCTCGGCCGTCTCATGTACGAGGGCCGGTGGCTGGACCCGCAGGCCCTGATGGTCCGCGAGTCGCTCCAGCGCTGGGTCGGCGCGGCCGTCACCGGCGAGGTGACCCTGCGGCTGCGGCGCGGCGAGGACTACTCGATCCTCGACACCACGGGCCCGGCCTTCAGCTACCACCCGGACAAGCTCTCCATGGAGCGGACCGAGGACTCGGCGTTCGGCCCGGTGGACCGGATCGGCCAGCTCACCATGCGGAACCTCGACATCGCCGACTCCCGCGCCAAGCTGGAGCAGTACGCCACTCTCGGCCTGATCGGCACGGGCAGCCCCGCCATCGGCGCCGCCCAGGCGGCCGCGACCGGTCTGATCGGCACCCTGACGGAGCTGCCGGAGGGCGGCGCCGAGGCGATCGCCTCCCGCGGCGAGGTCTCCGGCGACGACGAGATGCTGGACCGCGCGGCGATGGAGATGGGCACGGACTGACCGTCCGCCCCACCTCACACCGACGAAAGGGCCGGCCCGGCGCACTGTGCGCCGGGCCGGCCCTTTCGCCATCGGCGTCACCCCGCTCGCCTACCGGCGCACCTTCCGCGGCGAGTCGAGGACGGCAGCCCCGGAGGCGGCGACGGCCCCAGGCGCCCGCGCGGCAGGGCGCGCCGGTGAACGCCTCAGCCGCCGGCCGCCTCGCGGGCGATCCGGTCGAACTGGGCGCCCATGGCCTCGGAGAGCGCCCGGGCCGCCGACAGGGGGCGGACCATGACGGTCAGGTCGTCGATCTTCCCGTCCTCGTCGAAGTGCAGGAAGTCACAGCCCTGGATCTGCTTCCCGGCGACCGTCGCGGTGAAGACGAGGGCGTGGTCGCGGCCGTCGGGGTTCGCGATCTCCCGTACGTACGTGAAGTCCTCGAAGACGCGCATCACGCCGCGGAGGATCGCGGCGGTCATCGCACGGCCGGGGTACGGCGCGAAGGCGACGGGGCTGGTGAAGACGACGTCCTCGGCGAGCAGCGCTTCCAGGGCGTCCGGATCACGGTCCTCCACCGCCTTGCGGAACGGGTGCATGACCTCTCCTCACATAGTCGCTTACTCAATGAATTGAATAGGTGCACCGGAGACTATGCCGGGTCGATACGGCTGTCCAGCAAAGGGCGGGTGGGACCGGTGAGATAGCGTGCGGTGACGGATTCGCGGGCGCAATGCCCGCACGCGAGGGCAGGAACTGGGGCGGGGATGAGCGATTCGGCATGGGCCCGGTTCCGACGGCACCGGTGGCTTTCGCAGGCGACGCTCACCCTGCTGCTCGTGGCACTGACGGCGGGCTTCGTGCTCGTACGTGCCGAGCAGCGCGACCGGCACAACGAGGACGCGCTGGCCCGGGCCTGCGGCGGGGCGCTGCCTCAGACGGACGCGGCGAAGCTGCTGGCCGACGACGCCTGGTGGACCCTGCGGACCGGTCCTGGGCCGCGCGGCCTTGTGTCGTGCACCGTCGGCGGGGACGGCGAGGGTGACCCGTGGTTCACCGTGACGGCGGAGCCGGTACTGGCCGCGCCGCTGAAGGGCGTCCGGGTGGAGCACGTCATCGGCCGCACCGCGTACGAGGACGAGCCCGACTGGGCCAGGGAGCACGAGCGGGCGGACCAGCTCGTCACGGTCCCCTGCCCGAACGGCCTGCCGGGGTACGCCCGCCCGGTCACATCCTTCCGCGTGCACGCCGCGACGGACAGCCCGGCGAGCGAATGGCTCGGCACGCTCGTCGCGGCCGTCGCCGAGGACGTACGCGCCGACGGTCGCTGCGGCGGTGATCCCGTGCGGGACACCGACGTACGACCGGTGACTCCGGCCCCGCAGGACGACTCGCCGGACTCGCCTCCCGCGGAGTGCGCCTGGTTCCGCCCGGCGCTGCTCGGTTCCGCCCTGAAGGGCGCCGAGCAGTCGGCCCACGGGGCCACCCACGCCTGGGCCAGGGCCTGTTCCACGACCGTCACGAAGCCGGGAGCGGCGGGCGGCGCGGTGGTCAGCTCCGCGAGTTGGTGGGGCGAGGCGCTGCCGGAGGTGCGCACCGAGTACGGGCGTGAGCTCGCCCTGGCCGGGCGCGGCGGACAGCCGGCCGCCGGGACGACGAAGAAGGCGTACGAACTCGCCGTCTGGGCCGAGGGCCGCTGCGCCGGCGGACGGACCCTGCACCGTCTCGGCCTGGAGGGGACGGATCGCGAACTGCTCGCCGCCCGCGCCGATTCGCTCCTCGCACGCTATCTCGACGCGTCGGGCGACTGCGGTGACACGAAGGTGCTCGGGAAGGTGTGGGGATGAGCGGGGAGCGCATGAAGAGCGCGGAGACCACGGGCGCCACCGAGCCCGCGGAGACAGCCGACCACGAGTTCGACCGGCTCCGACGCCGCCGGCGGATCCGGCTCGTGGCGGGCCTGACGGCCGGCGCGACCGTGCTGGCGGGCGGCCTGTTCTGGCTGTCCGGCGGTCTGCAGTCCTGGCTCCACGACCGCGCCCTGGACTCGGCGTGCGAGGGGACGCTGGCGGCCGATTCCGTACGGGAGTTGGTGGGCGGGGCCGACGTGACGGCGGAGACGAGGACGGGCAGGGACTTCTGGCAGTGCCGGGTGAGCGAAGCCGACGAGGAGTACGAGGAGGACGGCCGGGTCGACCTGCGCGTGACGGTGAGTGACGCGCGGGACCACTTCGCCGCCCTGGAGGCGGCAGCGACCGACGCACCTCTGGGCCACGGCTGGACCGGCGGCTTCGCGTTCGATCCGGACCGGGAGCGCCGGGGCGAGGCGACCGTCGGTGTGCTGCTCGACTGCGGCGGCGCACAGGGCGGCGGAAGGGTCGCCGAGGCGCGCGCCAGGATCGACCGCGCCGACTTCGGTCGCCCGGAGGCCCGTACGGAGCTCACCGCCGTACTGATCCGCACGGCGACCGCCTACGCCCGGCAGGAGGGGTGCACGGTCACGGAGGGCGAACCGGTGCGGAAGGTCGACACCTCCGTGAACGCCTGGGACTACAAGCCCTTCACCTCGGTGGCGGGCAGCTGCGCCGGCATCGTGGACCCGCGGACCGCCGCCCGCTGGGGCGTTCGGACGGCCGTGGAGACCGCGCCGGGACCGAAGCCGGTCGAGGGCTGCACGCTGGGCGGCCTGCGGGGCGCGCCGCTGTACACGTTCACCGCGTCGTACGGCCCCGCGCTGGAATGGAACGCGCGGAACCGCCTCGAAGAGCTGGCCGACCGGCGGGCGGGCGACGCCCCGGACGGCCGCTACGTGCTGTGGGCCGACTGCCGCGGCGCGGCGGACCGGGCCGCGTACGTCGTCGCGCCCGTGGGCGGCGGACTCGGCCGCACCTCCGGCCTCGCTCTCGACCACCAGGGCCTCCGCACCGCCCTGTCGGCCTTCGCCGAACGCTCGGCGAAGACCCACGGCTGCACGCTCTCCGCCACCGACTGAACCGCGCCGGGCCGTTCGCACCGGCCGCGCTCGACCCCCCTCATTGAGACTAAGCATCTTAGAAGATTAGTATTCGCGGAGCCTTCGCACAGCCGATCGCCCACCCGGGGCGGCGGCGGAGGCGCCGCCGTGTCCGCTGTGCGCACAGCCCTGTCGGCGGTCGAGCAAGAAGGAGCTCCCCCGTGGCTTCCCACCGCCGCCCGAAGCAGACCAACCCGCGCTCCACCGCGGTCCTCACCGCGACGGCCGCGGCGGCTGTCGCCCTCTCCACCCAGTCGGCCTCCGCCGATCCCCTCCCCGACCCCACCAAGAAGGGCGTGCAGGCGCAGGTCGACCGGCTCTACGAGCAGGCGACCCAGGCGACCGAGAAGTACAACGGGATCAAGGAGAAGGCCGACGCGCTCAAGAAGCAGGTGGCGAGCCTCCAGGACTCCGCCGCCCGCAAGCAGGGCGAACTCAACGAACTCCGCGACCGGATCGGCACGGTGGCGGCCGGCCAGTACCGCTCGGGCGGACTGGACCCGGCGCTCCAGCTCTTCCTCTCCGAGGACCCCGACACCTACCTGGCGAAGGCCTCGGCCCTCGACCGGGCCGGTGACCGGCAGACCGCCACCCTGCAGCAGTTCCTGTCCCAGCAGCGCGCGCTCCGGCAGCAGCGCGGCGAGGCAGCGGAGAAGCTGGGCGACCTCGACTCCGTCCAGCGGGAGTTGGGCCGGCGCAAGGGCGAGATCCAGGGCAAGCTGCGGGAGGCGCAGCGCCTCCTCAACACCCTGTCGGCGAAGGAGCGCGCACGGATCGCGGAAGGAGAGGCGCGAGCGAACCGGGCGAGCGCGCGGGTCGACCTCGGGAACGAGGCGAGTGCCTCGCAGCGCGCCGCGGCCGCCTTCGCCGCGGCCAAGAGCCGGGTCGGCATGCCGTACGTCTGGGGCGCGAGCGGGCCGATGTCCTTCGACTGCTCCGGACTCACGTCGTGGGCGTTCCGCCAGGCCGACGTGTCCATCCCCCGTACGTCGCAGGCGCAGGCCGGCGTCGGGACGCGCATCAACTCCCTGAGCGCGCTCAGGCCCGGCGACCTGATCATCATGCGCACCGACCTGAGCCATGTCGGCTTCTACGCGGGCAACGGGCAGATCCTCCACTCACCCAAGCCGGGCGCGCAGGTGCGTTACGAGTCGATCGCCCGCAGCGGCATGCCCTTCATGTGGGGCGTACGCATCGGCTGACGCCCGCACGCGCACGGGCGGCGGACGCCCGGTGCGGTGAGCTCGGAAACCGCCGTGACCTGCCCGACTATTATGAAGCCGAGTGCGGGAACGGCGGAGAGGACACGGCCCATGCGTCGGCTGGGGGAGCTCGAGGCGGAGATCATGGACCGCTTCTGGAGATGGGATCGCCCCGCGACCGTGCGCGAGGTCGTCGACGACATCAACGAGCACCGGGACGCCGCCTACACGACCGTGACCACCGTCACGAGCATCCTCTTCCACAAGGGCCACCTCACGCGCACCCGCGACGGGCGGGTCTGGCACTACCGGGCCACCGCCTCCCGCGAGGCGTACGCGGCGGCGCTCATGGAGGACGGCCTGGGTGCCAGCGAGGACCGCCCGGCCGCCCTTGCCCAGTTCGTGGAGAACCTCGACGAGGACGAGATCGAGGCCCTCCGCAAGGCCCTGCGCGATGTCGGACGGCGGGCGAAGGAATGAACGCGGCCCCCGCCCTGCTGGCGTACGCGGCTGTCGTGGGCGTCGCCGCGCCGCGCCTGATGACACACAGCGCCTGGCCGTACCGCGCACCCGCGTTGGGCGCGGCCGTGTGGCTCGCCCTGATGGTGTCGTTCACGCTCACGGTGGCACTCGCGGCCACGCAGCTCGCGGCGCCGACCGAGCATCTGCACGCGGGGCTCCTGGGGCTGCTCCACGCCTGCGGTCTGGGCACCGAGGCTGCCGGTCCCGACCCCACCACGGCGGACCGGTTGGCCGTCGCCATGCCCCTCGCCGTCGTCACGGCCGTCGTCGGCGCGTTCCTCTTCCATCTCGCCCGCACGGGTCTCGTCCGCGCACGGCACCGCGACCGGCTCGACAAGGTGGGCGTGCGGTGCGACCGGCTCCACGTCACGGTGCTCCCCCACGCCACCCCGGGGGCGTACTGCCTGCCGGGCTTCCGCTCGCGCATCGTCGTCAGCGACGCCGCCGTCCGGCTGCTCACGGAGGAGCAGTTGGACGCCGTCCTCGCTCACGAGCGGGCCCACGTCGCCGGCCGCCACCACCTGCTGCTTGCCGCCGCGGACGGATTCGCCACCGTCTTCCCGCGGCTGCCGCTGGCACGCCTCGGGCGGGAGCAGACGGCCGTCCTGCTGGAGATGATCGCGGACGACGGCGCCCTGCGACGCCATCCCCGCGAGGTCCTCGCCACCGCGATGTACGAGATGGCCGCCGGCCGCGCGCCCGAAGGCGCCCTCACGGTGGGCGGGTCGACGGCGCTGCTCCGTATGAAGCGCATCCTGGGCCCGCACCGGGCCCCGCATCCCGCGCTCCGTGGATCCATGGCCTCCGCGGCCGTCGCCGTCCCGCTCCTGCCGCTGCTGGTGGCCTGCCCTCCCGGCCTCTGATCCGCACGCGACCGGGGCGACCCCACTCCCGACGCCACTGCCGGGACCGCGACGTCTAGGCTGGCACCGAGTCGAGCGGCCTCACGCCGACGGCAGTGCCCAGGGGGGGGGACCAAGTGGAGTGGGAGCTCGGCGTCGCCGGCCTCGTGGTCGGGCTGCTGACAGCCGTGGTGACGGCGCCGGTCGGAGTCTCCGGGGCCGTGTTCCTGCTCCCGGTCCAGCTCAGCGTCTTCGCCGTGCCCAGTCCGGCCGTCACGCCCACGAACCTGCTCTACAACGTGGTGGCGGGGCCCGGCGCCCTGCTGCGCTATCGGAGGGACGGCGCTCTGACCGGACCGCTCGTGCGTCTCCTGGTGTGGGGCTCACTGCCCGGTGTCGTCCTCGGCGCGATCATCCGTGTGTTCGCCCTCCCCGGCCCGCGAGTCTTCCGCCTCCTGATCGCCGCGCTGATGCTGCCGCTGGGCGCCTGGCTCATCGTCAGAACCCTGCGCCCCGCGCACTCATCGGCTCCCCGGCCCGGACCCGCGCCTCGGACGGTCGTCTCCATGGCGCTGGCGGTCGGGGTCGTGGGAGGCGTCTACGGCATCGGCGGCGGATCGATCCTCGGCCCGGTCCTCGTCGGTCGTGGTGTCCCCGTCTCCACCGTCGCGCCGGCCGCCCTCGCGTCGACCTTCGCCACGTCGGTGGTCGGCGCCTGCACCTACGCTCTGCTGTCCGTGACGCACAGCGGCAACATCGCCCCCGACTGGCCACTCGGCCTGGCCTGCGGCCTGGGCGGACTCATCGGGGGGTACCTCGGAGCACGCCTGCAACCGCGCATGCCCGACACGTTCCTGCGCGTGCTCCTCGGCTCCCTGGCCGTCGGTCTCGGCACCCTCTACGCGGTGGAAGGGCTGCTCTGACCAGGACGGCCCGAGGCGGATCGGATGTGCTCCCGTCGTGGTCAGCGGATGGCGAGGGCGATGATCTGGGTGACCGCGTCCGAGACGAAGTTGTCGTCGCTGACCAGGATCAGCGACCTTTCACCGGAGGGAAGTTCCGGGCCCCACGTCATGCCCTCGGTGTTGTCCACGGTGGACAGGCCCAGGGTGTCGAAGTCCGCGACGAGCTTCTTGCGCATCGCCACGACGGGCTGTCCGGCCAGTGACTCCCTCGCCTGCACATCGGTCGCGCCACGCGTGGTGGCGTCGTAGAGACGGATCTTGTATCCCGAGCCGGCGACCCAGGTGCGTTCCAGGACGAGGTAGCGGTGGGGGTTGTCGGGGAAGGCGAGGAGGGACGGGACTCCGGTGTCCGGGCCCCAGGGGCTGGTCGGGTCCGACGGGGCGAAGATCTTCTCGATGGGGTACGCGAACTGGCCGAGCACCCGGCCGTCGCGGGTCTGCCGTGTGACCCGGACGAGCGCGCCGTTCTCCAGGTCGGGTACCGGGCCGTCCTGAAGGAGCGGACCCTCGACCGCGCTGGTCACCACCCGGCCGTTGGAGCCGAAGGTGATCGCCTCGATCGCCTGGTTCCGGCGCGGGCCGCGCTCCTCCATGGTGATCTCGTAGTTCGACGGCAGCGGCAGCCGGCCGAGGTAGTCGCCGGTGGGGCCGGCGAACTGGATGGACGGCTGGATCACCGGTCCCGCGCCGACCGCCTTGGGCCGGTCGCCCTCCTGCGCCCACCAGTAGTCGCAGGTCCGCGGGTCGACCCGGATCTCCTCCGGGTCGACGGCCTTGCCGTCGCCGAGGGACGGCGACGGGTAGGACGAGCCGTCGGGCTGGAGGAGGGAGTGGGTGCCGGTGAAGTCGACCGCGTGCACTCCGGCCGCGTCCACGTCGAGCCTGGCGGTGTAGAAGCGGGCGGGCTGCAACTGCGAGCGGTCGTCGCTGAGGAACACGTACTCACCGGTGCACCGGTTGCGGTCGACGCCGGAGAAGCCGCCGACCGTGGTGCCCTGGAAGTCGAGCTTGTGCGGAACGATCTTCTCGCCGAGCAGGCGGGCCTGTACCGCCGCACGCTCCGACTGCCTTTCGTTTCCGCCGGGTTGGGCGGCCACGGCCACCGCGGGGGCGAGCGTGGACGTCACGAGCAGGGCTACGGCGCACGCGCGGCGCGTCAGGGAGGCTCTCATGCAGATGATCTTGCCGGTGACCGCCCGGTGACACAGTCACCCAACCGGGTACTCCTGCGGGCCTGTCGGACGCATGTCCGAGTGTCGGCTCAGGCTCGCGCCGTCGGGGCCGGGGCGTCGCACCGGCACCGCGGCTCGCTCTGGCCGATGAACCTGCGCGGTGCGCCCCGGCGGTCGGCGGGTTCGGGCACCGCGGGGGCGTACGGGGCGGAGAACAGCGCGAGTACGCCGGGGTGGACGGCGCACAGGGGCATCCGGCCGTTCTCGGTGGCCGCCGCCCGGAGCCGCTCGTCGGCGGCGAGCCGCTCGCCGCTGACGTAGAGGAAGGCGTTCTGCGCGTACCAGGGTTCGATCGCCTGGTCGTCCCACAAGCGGGTGCGCAGGCAGTCCACGAGCTCGTAGCCCCACTGCCCGAAACGCTCGCGCCAGTACGGCGGCCACTGCTCGTTGCGGTGGTCCGTTCCCGTCTGTCCGGGGATCGCGGCGGAGAACAGGACGACATCCGCCATGGCGCACAGGTCCGCCACCAGCGAGTCGGCACGGGACTCGTCGAAGTGCTCGGCGGCCTCCATGCACATCGCCAGGTCGAACCGCCGGTCCAGGCGCAGCGGGGTGCTGAGGTCCTGCTGCAGGAAGCACTGCGGGGGGATGTGCAGTGCGTCGGCGGAGACCCAGGGTCCGTCGACGCCCAGGATCTCGTCCACTCCCAGGTGTTGGGCGGTGGCGAGCCAGGAACCGGTGCCGCACCCGACGTCCACGACGCTCGTCGGCCGGACGAGATCGAACACCAACGGCAGCACGCGCTCGGCGGAGCGCCGCGAGCCGTCCTGTTGGCCGGCGTAGAACCACGCGCCGTAAGCACTCGTAGAGACAACACCCATCAGACATCTCCTAGCACCGGAAGCTCTGGAGAATGGATATTTGCAGACTTGTCGCACTTTTGGTGAGACGCGCGCGACGGGGCGAACGCGCTATGACCTGTCCGGCCGATCATGGTGATGCCTCGTCGGCCGTGTCGGCGTTTCGGCCAGCAGCCTCGCCTGCCTCGGGCCACGGACCGCAAGGGTCGATGTACCCCGCACGAACGCACATTCGCCTGCCCACGGGGTTCGCGCCGCGTCCGAAACACATGCGTTCGAAACGGCGGGCAGGTCGTTGAACGCCCTGACACCCCAGACCACTTCCTCTCGGAGGCCGCCGTGTACCCCCTTCCCGTTGTGACGACTCCCCTCCCCGCCTTCGTGCGGCCCGGAATCACCCGGCTCACGGCCGGCGCCCGCGGCGCCCTTCGCCGCGTCGGCGCCCTGCTCGCGGCACCTTCGGATACGAGGTGGGGGGCATGACGAGCACCACGGACGACGCATCGTCCACAGCGGGGGCGGAGACCCATTCGGCCTCCGAGGAGCTCCTGTTCGGCGGTCGACTCGACTACGACCAGGGGTGGAACCAGCACCGCGGGACCTGGGTGAAGCTGGGCATGTGGAGCATGGCCGTGAGCTTTCCCCGGCAGGTCGCCGTCGCCGTCCGTCTGGCACGGCAGGCCGACCGGAGGGCCTTGTACACGGTGGCGGTCAGCGAGTTCGGCCGGGGACTGGCGCAGGCGTTCACCCTGGTCGCGGTGAACGCGCTGCTGGCCGAGCTGCTGGCTGCCGGGACCCTGGTCGACCGCCTGCGGGGCTCCGTGCCGGCGCTGGTGCTGGTATCGGTGTTGGCGGTCGTCTCCTCGCTGCTGAAGTCGGCGTCGACCGCGTCGACGGGGGTCCTGGAGCCGAAGGTCCAGCGGGTCGCCACCGAGCGGTATCTGAGCCTGGTCGCCCGGGTGGAGATGGACGCCATCGAGGACGACGCGTTCCACAAGCTGATGGACTCGGCGCAGTGGGGCGCCGACGGGGCCCGGCGGATGGTGGGCTACTGCACGGCCGTGGTGGCCTCGGCGATCTCGCTGATCGCCGCCGCGAGCGTCCTCACGGTGCTGCACTGGGCACTTCTGCCGCTGCTGGTCGCGATGGCGCTGCCCAGCGCGTGGGGGGCGTTGACGATGGCCCGGGCGCGCTATGCGAGCTGGCACCGGTTCGTCCAGCACGCGCGCGCCGCGCAGCTGATCAGCCGTCTGCTGATCGACCAGCAGGCGGCGGGTGAGGTCCGGGTCCATGACGTGGGTCCGTTCCTCCTGGAGCACTTCCGGGGCATGGCGGAGACCAGCGAGCGGGAGCAGACGCGGCTCGCCTGGGTGGCCGCTCGTACGGGGCTGTTCGCCGACGGGGCCCGTGGTGCGGCCACGGTGGCCGCGTACGGCGTGCTCGGTCTGCTGCTGTGGAACGGGCAGATGGCGCTCGCGGTCGGCGGCACCGCCGTCCTCGCGATCCGGGCCGGGTCGGCGAGCATCACCGACCTGGTGCTGCGGGTCACCGACATCCAGGAGGAGTCCCTGTTCGTGGCCGATCTGGAGCGGCTGTGCACCGAGGCGGAGCGGCGTGCGATCCCGGAGACGGGTGTGGAGGTCCCCGAGGACTTCGACGCGATCCGATTCGAGAAGGTCTCCTTCTCCTACCACGGTGCGGACGAACCCTCCCTGCGGGAGGTGGACCTGGTCATCCCCCGCGGCAGGACGGTGGCGCTGGTAGGGAGGAACGGATCGGGCAAGTCGACGGTCTCGAAGCTGTTGTGCGGCCTGCACCTGCCTGCCTCCGGGCGGGTCCTGTGGGGGGACGTCAGCGCTGCCGACGCATGCAGGGCCCGGATCTTCTCCCGCGTGGCGATGGTCGCGCAGGACTTCCAACGATGGCCCTTCACCGCCCGGGTGAACATCAGCATCGGCCGCAGCAGCGTCCCGATGGACGACACGGCCATCGAGGCGGCGGCCGCCTACGCGGGAGCCGATGAGGTCGTCAGGGGTCTCCCCCGCGGTCTGAGCACCCTGTTGGCTCGCGGCTACCGGGGCGGGCAGGAGCTCTCCGGCGGACAGTGGCAGGCGTTCGGCCTGGCCCGGAGCAAGGCTCGTGACGGTCAGGTGCTGATCGTCGACGAGCCGACGAGTGCCCTCGATCCGGCTGCCGAGCAGCGCGTCTTCGATCAGATCCACCGTCTCGCGGGCACCGGTCAGACCACCGTCCTGATCACGCACCGCCTCCACAGCGTGCGCCACGCCGATCTGATCTACGTCCTGGACGAGGGCCGGGTCGTCGAGCACGGCACGTTCGCCCAGCTCATGGACCCGGCCACGAGCACGGGGGCGTTCCGGGAGGCGTACGAGCTGCAGGCCCGGCAGTTCGCGGCGCCCTCGGTGCCGGCACAGCCGGGCGCACCCGCCGCGGGGATGGGCACGTCGGGCAAGCCCGGCACCCTCCTCGACGAGGGAGAGGTGCTGTCATGAAGGCGCCGTCGGGGACCGTGCCGAACATCGTCGGCGTCCACCTGTACCTGGAGCGCGACGGCCACGTCCTGCTGGGCCGCCGTCATCCCGACTCGGCGTACGCGGGCGGATCCTGGCACACCCTGGCCGGGCACCTCGAGGCGGAGTCCGCGACCGCCGGCCTGGTCCGGGAGGCGCACGAGGAGGCCGGGCTGGTGATCGACCCGGCCGACCTCGAACTCGTCCACACCGTGCACCTCGTCGACCGGCCCGGAGCCCGGCCCCGTATCGGTCTCTTCTTCCGAGCCCGCCACTGGGAGGGCGTGCCGGAGGTACGGGAGCCGGACAAGTGCGTCGCGTGGCAGTGGTGGAGAGCCAGGGATCTGCCGGAGCCGATCGTCCCCTACACGCGCGCCGCGATCGAGGGCGTCCTGGCCGGCCGCCCCTACACGGAGATGGGCTGGCCGCGTACGGGAGGTGCCCGGTGAGCGGCGACGGACGGCACACCGTCCCCTTGGACGTGCACCTGATCGCGGTCCGTGACGGGGCGAAGGGGGCCGAGGTGCTGCTGTCCCGGCGTGCCGGATCCGTGTACGCGGCCGGGATGTGGCACGCGCCGTCGGGGCACGTGGACGGGTCTCACGAGGACGTCGTCACCGCCCTCGTGCGGGAGACACGCGAGGAGACGGGCCTGGTCGTGGACCCGCTCGACGTCGGCGCGACTCTCACCGTGCACCACCGCGCGCCCGGCGGGCGGGCGCGGGCCGGGTTCTTCTTCGAGGTCCGCCGCTGGGACGGCACCCCGCAGATCCGGGAGCCGGACAAGTGCGACGCCATGGAGTGGTTCCCCTTCGTCGCCCTGCCGGAGCCGATGGTCGCGTACTGCCGGGCCGGACTGGACGCCTATCGGTCCGGGGCCCGCATCGCCCTTCACTTCCAGGAGCCCGGCGACCCGATCGCGTACGACCCGGCGGCCGACAGGCTCCGTCTCCTCCCGGCACCCGGCCGCACATGTCAGTAGGAGCGGACGAAGCCGTTCGCAGCCGGAGTCCTCCACCCACGGACAGCGCCCCCGCCTCCTCAGAGGTGGGCGGGGGCTGCCGGCTCCGACGCCTGGAGCGCTCGCCGGGGTCTACTTGTCGCGGTCCAGGGAGTCGCGGATGCCCTTGACGCGGTCACGGACCGCCTCGCCCGCTTCCCGGGCCTTGGCCTTCAGCTGGTCCGTCTTGCCTTCCGTCTCCAGGCGCTTGTTGCCCGTCACCTTTCCGGCGACTTCCTTCAGCTTGCCCTTCGCCTTCTCCATGCCTTTGCCGGCCATGACGGACTGCTCCTTTCCTGTGAGTTCGTTCCGTGAGTCACGCTAGTCACGCACCGGGAATCGCGCCCCTCGACGGAACGACTCGTTCAGAACGTGTTGCGGCGCCGCATCCCCATCGGACGGCCGTCCGGATCGACCAGTACGTGGTGCAGGGGGGTCGCCAGCACCTTCTCCGTCCCGGAGAGGCCGGGGGCCGTGTACCCGCGCAGCCGGCCCGGCGGCCGTGGGCCACGGCGGCCGCCTTCGTGCCATGCGTCGAGCACGGCGGCAGCCTCCGCGAAGGCACCGAAGGCGGTCGCCGGGTCACACAGTGCGTCCGGGGCCCCGGGCTGCTGCTCCTCGGGCCCCTGCACGTCGAGGTGCTCGCGCATGAGCTCCAGGCGCAGGTCCCGGGCGAAGACGCGTGCACCGTCTCCCAGTCCCCCGGGGTCGCGCGGCTGCCGCGGGTCCCGGCTCTCGTCGATCACGGCGCAGCTGAGCTCGGAGTCGTGGGTCCAGGAGCGGAGGTTGATGTTGTCGGAGCCCACGGAGGCCCACACGTCGTCGATCACGCACACCTTGGCGTGCACGTACACGGGGGTCCCCGCATGGTTCTCCAGGCCGTACACCGCGACCCGGTCCCCGCCCGCGCGCCGCAGCTCGTCCAGGGCGGTGACCCGCCCGACCAGGTTCATGGGTCCGGTGATCCGGCCGTCCTGCTCCGGGACCGTGGGGATGACTCCGATCATCAGCAGTCCGGGGTTCGCGGACAGCGCCCGGGCGAAGCAGGCCACGACCCTCGGCGACCAGAGGTACTGGTCCTCGACGTAGATCAGCGACCGGGCCCGGCGCAGCGCCTTGAGGTACCCCCGTGCGATGCTCCGCTCCCCGTCGGGGGCGAAGGGGTACCCGAGCAGCAGCCGGTTCGGATAGGTGCGCATGAGCTGCACGGTGTGCGTGCCGCACGGAACGGGATCGGTGACCTGCGGCGGCAGGGTGTCCGCGTCGGTGTCCTCCCGATGCCTCAGGGCGCGCAGCCGGGTGATCGGGCTGCGGGTGAGCGGAGCGGGGTCCTGCCATCGTTCGCGGAACACGGCTTCGACGTCCCCGACGACCGGGCCGCGCAGGGCGAGCTGGACGTCGTGCCACGGCGGGTGCGGGCCGTAGGCGGCGGCCATGGGCAGGGACTGGCGGTCGCCGCGGTGGGTGGCGTCGTCGTTGCGGTTGCGGCAGAGATCGATTCCTCCGACGTACGCCACGTCCAGCTCGGGGCGGCCGGGGTGGCGCAGCACCACCAGTTTCTGGTGGTGCGAGCCGCCGGGCCGCACCCGCATGTCGAGCAGGCACTCGCCGCCCGCCTCCTCGATCTCCTTGCCGAAGCGGCGGTTCTCCTCCTGGCTGAACCGGAGACTGTCCAGGTGGGACCGCCAGAGCAGCCCCTTGACGACGACATGACGCCCGGCCGCCCGGCACAGGACCTTGCCGACCTCGGTGCCCGGCCCGGCGAGCCGCTCCTCGGGATCGCCGCGCCAGTCGGTGAACAGAAGCAGGTCACCCGCGCGCATCTCGCGGATGGCCGCCAGGAGTTCCCCGAAGTACGTGGCGCCGTGGACCAGGGCGTGTGCCTGGTTCCCGTCGGACCAGACCTCCCCGTCCGGGCGGCGCCTGTCCAGGCGCGTCGCCGTGTTGCCGCGTTCACCGGGGACCAGCAGCCACTCTGCGCGCGTCACGTCGGCTCTCCAAGGTGCTCCCGCCACCGGCTGTGGCAGGCGGGGGATGCCGCGTACCGTTCGGCTCTCCCGAGTCTCGTCGGCACCCTCACCTCTCAGCGTCCCACTCCGGGCGGCCCGCGGCTCACGCTGCCGGACGGTGTGCCCGCGGTGGCGGACCGGAGCGGATCACCCGTGCGGCAGGCCGGGCGCGCACTGGGGGCACAGCCCGCGGTAGGTGATCTCGACCCCGGACACGGTGAAGCCGAAGCGTTCCCCCTCCGGGAGGGCGGCCAGTGGGTCGCCGGTCGGGTGGACGTCGCGGATGGTGCCGCAGCCGGAGCACACCAGGTGATCGTGCGGAGGGTGCGCGTTGGGGTCGTAGCGTTTCGCGCGGCCCAGGGCCGAGACCTCCGCCACCTCACCGAGCAGGACCAGTCCGCTCAGGATGGTGTAGACGGCCGCCCGGGAGATCTCGGGCAGCCGCTGTGCGGCGCGGGCCTGCACCTCGTCGGCCGTGAGGTGTACGTGGTCGCCTTCGAGGACCTCGGCGACGACACGCCGCTGGGGCGTGATCCGCCAGCCGCGCGCTCGCAGTCGCTCCAGCAGGTCGCTCATGTCGGTTCACCTGTTCACGCTCGGTGGGGTGGCGGGAGTTTACCGGTAGATATCCCGGTTCCGACGGGAAGCGGAAGGGGTGACTTTCCCCGGGACTGTTTCTCGCACCCCGACAGCGCCATCACGATGATCGGAAAATGACACCTTCCACCGGAATTCGACTTTGTTATGCGGGGGCGCTCTGCGTGTTCCCCTGCCGGTGCGGTCCACGGTGCGCAACCATACGGACGCCGATGCGGTCCCCGCCGGCAGCAGACGGAAACACCGAGACAGAGAGAAGGGACGGACGTGCCCGGCAGCGAAAGCGAAAACCCGGTAATCCCCACCCCCACCCCCACGTCGACCCGCCCGAGCACGAACCGGGACTGGTGGCCCAACCAGCTGGACCTCACGGTGCTCCACCAGCACTCTCCCCAGTCCAATCCGATGGACGAGGACTTCGACTACGCGAAGGAGTTCGCGACCCTCGACGTCGACGCGCTGAAGCGCGACGTCATCGAGGTGATGACGACGTCGCAGGAGTGGTGGCCGGCCGACTACGGACACTACGGACCGCTCTTCATCCGGATGAGCTGGCATGCCGCCGGGACGTACCGCATCGCCGACGGCCGAGGCGGTGGCGGCTCCGGCGCCCAGCGCTTCGCTCCCCTCAACAGCTGGCCGGACAACGCGAGCCTCGACAAGGCGCGCCGTCTCCTCTGGCCGGTCAAGCAGAAATACGGCCGGAAGATCTCCTGGGCCGATCTTCTGGTTTTCGCCGGCAACTGCGCCATGGATTCCATGGGCTTCAAGACGTTCGGATTCGGATTCGGGCGAGAGGACATCTGGGAACCCGAGGAGATCTTCTGGGGGCCCGAGGACACCTGGCTCGGGGATGAGCGCTACAGCGGTGACAGGGAACTCGCCGGTCCTTTCGGTGCCGTCCAGATGGGATTGATCTACGTCAATCCGGAGGGGCCCAACGGCACCCCGGATCCGATCGCGGCCGCCAGGGACATCCGCGAGACGTTCGCGCGTATGGCGATGAACGACGAGGAGACGGTCGCGCTCATCGTCGGGGGCCACACGTTCGGCAAGTGCCACGGTGCCGTCGATCCCTCGTACATCGGTCCGGAACCCGAGGCCGGCCCCATCGAGCAGCAGGGCCTCGGCTGGCGGAACAGGTACGGCAGCGGCAAGGGCGCGGACTCGCTCACCAGTGGGCTCGAGGGCGCATGGACGACCGAGCCGACGAAGTGGGACAACGGGTACCTGGACAACCTGTTCCGGTACGACTGGGAACTGACGACGAGCCCGGCCGGCGCACAGCAGTGGACCCCCAAGGATCCCTCGGCGAAGGGCACGGTGCCCGATGCCCATGATCCGTCGAAGAGGCACGCGCCGATGATGCTGACGACGGACCTCTCGTTGAAGCTGGATCCGATCTACGCGCCGATCGCGAAGAGCTTCCACGAGAACCCGGACAAGCTCGCGGACGCGTTCGCCAAGGCCTGGTACAAGCTGTTGCACCGCGACATGGGACCCCTCTCGCGCTACCTCGGCCCGTGGATTCCCGAACCGCAGCTGTGGCAGGACCCTGTGCCCGCGGTCGACCACCAGCTGGTCAGGGACAAGGACATCGCCGACCTCAAGGCGAGGATCCTCGCCTCGGGACTGTCCGTCCCCCAACTGGTCACCACCGCCTGGGCGTCGGCGGCGAGCTTCCGCGGCACCGACAAACGCGGCGGGGCCAACGGGGCGCGGATTCGACTCGCACCGCAGAGGGACTGGGAGGTCAACGCCCAGCCGGAGGTGACCGAGACGCTGCAGACCCTCGAACAGCTCCAGCAGGACTTCAACAGCTCCAACGGGGCGAAGATCTCGCTCGCCGACCTGATCGTCCTGGGCGGGTGCGCGGCCGTCGAGCAGGCCGCGAAGAACGCCGGGCACGCCGTCACGGTCCCGTTCGCACCGGGACGCACGGACGCCTCGCAGGAGCAGACGGACGTGGAGTCGTTCGCCGTGCTCGAACCCCGGGCGGACGGGTTCCGCAACTACCTGCGGGCCGGTGAGAAGCTGTCGCCGGAGACCCTCCTCCTGGACCGCGCCAACCTGTTGACGCTGACCGCTCCCGAGATGACGGTCCTGACCGGCGGCATGCGGGCCCTGAACACCGGCTTCGAGCGATCCCCGCACGGCGTCCTGACCCACCGGCCGGAGACGTTGACCAACGACTTCTTCGCCAACCTGCTCGACATGGGCACGAAGTGGAAGCCGTCGGCCACGGCGGAGAACGTCTTCGAGGGCGAGGATCACACCACGGGCGAGACCAAGTGGACGGCCACCGCCGTGGACCTCGTCTTCGGTTCGCACTCGCAGCTCCGCGCGATCGCGGAGGTCTACGCCTCCGAGGACGCGGGCGAGAAGTTCGTGCGTGATTTCGTGGCGGCGTGGGACAAGGTGATGAACCTCGATCGGTTCGAGCTCGCGTGAGTCCGATGTCCCGGTCGGCCGTCCGCCGGCGGACCGGGACATCATCAGGCGGTCCGGGAAGCGTGGTGCCCTCGGTCGTGCGGGCGCTCTCCCCCGCCCGGACCCGCTCACCGCGCCGCTCCGTGGTCGCCGCCCTACGCTCGGGGCATGCGACGCGGTCAGATGCGTATGTCCCCCGAGGCCCGGAACGCCCTGCTCGAAGGCCTGCGGCAGATCCGGGCCGAGCTGAAGGCCTCCGTGGAATTTCCCGTGCATGTGCTGGAAGCCGCGCAGGAGGCGAAGGACCATTTCCAGCTGCCCGAGAAGGACGCCACCCACCTTCCGCTGTTCACGATCGATCCGCCGACCTCGCGGGATCTCGACCAGGCGATGCACCTGGAGCGGCGGCCCGGTGGCGGGTACCGCGTGCACTACGCCATCGCCGACGTCACGACCTTCGTCAAACCCGGCAGCGTGATGGAGGCCGAGGCCCGCGACCGGATCGAGACGCTGTACTTCCCCGACCTCAAGGTGCCCCTGTATCCGCCCCTGATCTCCGAGGGGCCGGCCAGCCTGCTCCCCGACCAGGTCGTCCCCGCCCTGCTGTGGCAGCACGACCTCGACGCCGAGGGGAACGTGACCGGCTCGACCGTGAGCCGGGCCAGGGTCCGCAGCCAGGCCAAGCTCGACTATGCCGGGGTCCAGCAGGACATCGACGCCGGCACGGCCATGGAATCCGTCGCCCTGCTGCGTGAGATCGGCAGGCTGCGGGAAGCCGTCGAGGCCGAGCGCGGCGGGGTCGCGGTGAACCTGCCGGACCAGGAGGTCACCCTTCAGGACGGATCGTTCCGGCTGAGCTACGTGGCGACCCTGCCCGTGGAGGGCTGGAACGAGCAGATCTCCCTCATGACCGGAATGGCCGCGGCCCGGATCATGCTGGACAGCGGTACCGGGATCCTGCGGACCCAGAAGGAGCAGACCGACCAGGACGAGGTCGATCGCGTGCGCGGGATCGCGAAGGACCTGGGCATCGAGTGGAAGCCCGACGTCTCGTACGCCAAGCTGGTCAACTCCCTCGATCCGGCCGACCGGAAGCAGATGGCCTTCCTCAGCGAGGCCACCGCCATGCTGCTCAGGGCGGAGTACGCCACCTTCCGCGACCACCGGATCCCGAAGCACACGGGCCACGCGGCGATCGCGGCCCCGTACACCTACTCCACGGCCCCGCTGCGGCGCCTGATCGACCGCTACACCGGTGAGCTGTGCGTGGCCGCGTGCGCCGGCCAGGCCCCGCCGGACTGGGTGCTCAACGCCCTGCAGTGCCTGCCGTGCGACATGGCGCGGGGGAAGGGGAAGCTGGCCGACCGGAGGGCGGTGGACCTGGCGGAGGCCGCGCTGCTGAAGGACCGGGAAGGCGAGATCTTCGTCGGCACGGTCATCAACACCGACGCGGAGGACGGCAGGCCGAAGGAAGGCACGCTGCACCTGGCGGAACCCGCCGTGATGGGCAGGATCACCTCCGACGCCGAGCTCGACCTGGGCACAGGCGTCCAGGCCAGACTCATGCGGGCCGACCCCCTCTTCCCCGGCAAGCACAAGATCCTCTTCCGTACGGCGTAGCGCGCCCGAAGCCTTCGGAAGGCGAGGTGGCAGGATGACGCGGTGTTCGACTCTCCGTGTGAACGGTGGCTGCGCGGCATCGCCTTCAATCCGGCGGCGCCCTCCGACGTACTGGTACGCCTGTTGGATCGAACGGCCGGTGAGGCCGGCCTGCTGATGTGCGAGGGACGCGACCTGCCTGATGCCGTCGTCGATGCCGCCCTGCACCACCCTGCCGGAGTCGTCCGCCGCGCGCTCGCCCGCAACCAGTACGTCGACCCGGCGCGGCTCGCCCGCCTGGCCACGGACCCGTCGGGGCTCGTCCGCGCGTGGCTCGCCTCCGGCCCCCGCGGCTTCCCCCGAAGGGTCCGACCGCTGCCGGACGACATCCTCGTGACCCTCCTGATGGCCCAGGACGGGGGCGAGGACAACAAGGTCACCGCGAAGGAGATCATCGCGGAGCTCGATTCGTCCCGGCAGATCCCGCTGTCCTTCTTCCGCTCCATCGCCGGCCACGAGCACCCCGAACTCCGCAGAACGGCCACCTGGAGGTGGGAGTCCCTCACCCCGGCGCAGCGGGCGGCGCTGCTCGACGATCCGGACCCCACGGTCCGTGAAGCGGCGCAGGACAGGAACTGGAGGCAGGACCCGGAACGGGTGGAGGCCATGCTGCCGTCCTTCGGTTCGCGCAACGAATTTGTGTTCGACTCATGCGCTCTGTCCCCCGCGCTCGTCGAACAGGGCTTCGCGGACGGCACGGTGCTCCCCATGGCCCGGAACCCGCACACCCCGGCCTACGCCCTCGCCCGGCTCACCCGCCACCCCGGCGCGGCTGTCCGCGCCTCGGTCGCCGCCCGGCCCGACGTGGGACCGGACCTGGTGGCGGAGTTGAGGGAGGACCCGCACGAGGGCGTGCGGATGTACGCGCGCCTCCACCCCTTCCCCCGTACCTGGGCGGAGTACCGGGCGATCGATCAGATCGTCGGGCACGGGCCTGACTGCACCTGCCCGATGGGCGAGCCCTTCATCCCGTCGCGTACCGAGCCGGCCGTCGGGCCGTCGCCCGACTGGTTCGCCGCCTGTGCGGTGTCCGAGGAACCCGGGCTCCGCCAGGTCGCGGCGAGTTGGCCGGGCCTGCCGGCGGGGCTCGTCGAGACGCTCGCGCAGGACGACGACGAGGAGGTGAGGATCCGGCTGGCCTGCCACCACCCGCTGGCTCCGCCGCATCTCCTCCTGGATGTCTTCGTCACCCGCCCGGCCCACCGTCCGCACCTGCTGGCGCTGCCCGCGTTCCCCCGTACCGGCTGGGCTCACCTCGTCGACCACTCGGATCCCGAGGTACGCGCCCTGGCCGCAGCCGATCCCGCCCTGCCCGACCCCCCGCTGGAGGACCCCGACGCGTCGGTGCGCCGGGCGGCGGCCACCAACCCGAGCCTGTCACCGGAAGTCCTGGAGACCCTCCTCGCCGACCCCCGTACCGCCGAGAGCGCCGCGTCCAACCCCTCCCTCCCCGTTCCCCGCATGCACGCACTCCTCGACCACTGCCTGCCGGTGAGCTGACATGTCAGAAAACCCAGCGGCCCCACCGGAAACAGATCCGGTGGGGCCGCTGGGGCTTTATACGGTGCCGGTGATGGGGTCATCTCCGGGGGACATGCCGACCTTGACGCATCCGATCACTTTGAGCGGGTGCGGATCGAGATAGAGCTGAAACCAGTATCCCGCTCGTTCGCGCTCGTCCACGTAGCCCATAAGAAGGCCCCGCTCGCCCATTTCGGCAAGACTCGCAAGGCATTCCGTGGCCCCGACGACCGGCCTGCCGCGCCGTTGCGTGGCTGTCACCCTGCGGCGCAGGATGCCCCGAAGTCTCGGCGCCGGAACGGGGTCGGGCCAGACCTTGAAATGCGCTCCGGAAAGCAGTGCATTCTGGGCCTGAACACTGACCTCGGATCCGGACTCCCACGCGGCGAGCAGTTCACTCGCGGATACTTCGTTCATCTCATCGCCGCCTTACGGGTGACCAGGTATTCCCGAGGTCGAAGCTGATCTCGTCGGCCTCGATCTCACCGACGATGAGATGCTCGTCCTCACCCCAGTTCTCATAGGGCGAGTCGTGGATCTGAATATTCCTCGACGGCCCGATGGCGGGATCGATGTTTGCCACCCTGATACGCAGGATCACACCTTCCCCGACCCAGGTCTCGTTCAGCGTCTGGGCACTTTCCGCGGCCGTGTCGGGGTCATCCGTCCACGACGTGAAGGGGCTGTCTGTCTGGTTCGAACCCGAGTGCTGTTGGATGGTCCGGTTGCCCCCGAAGGGAACCGCACGGCCTTCGGCAGCGGCATCGTACTGGTGGTGCCCCCGGGCAAGACCGCGGTACAGATACCCGTCCTGGTTCCTTCCACAGTTGTGGACCAGGAGCGGGGCGCTGCCCGCCACGACATAGTACGTGTGGACGTCCGAGACGGTCAGGTTGTGAACCGTGGCGCCCTGACCGGTCCACCGCTGGACGGCGGTGACCTGTACATAGGTACCCGTGCTGGTCTGCAGCCACTCGCCCGACTTCAGGTCGGTGGCGTCGATCCACCTGCCGAGCTCGGGGACCCAGAAGGGGTGGCCGTCGGTCGCGGTGACCCGGGCCGTCTTCGAGCCGGCCGCACCGTCGACGTCGACGGTGACGTCGACCAGGTTCTTGAGGCCCTGCCCCGTGATCTCCGCGGTGACCGTCTCGATCCGGGTCTCCCCGGTCTTCGGGTCGGTCGCCTTGACCTTGTCGCCGGCCTTGACCTTCTCGATCGGCTTGGTGGAGCCATCGGCCATCAACACCTTCGTGCCGGGCACGAAGCTGTTGTCGGTCGGGCAGGAACCGCTGCCGCCACCGCTGCCGCCACCGGCCTTGCCGGAACCACCACCACCGCTGGAGCCTCCGCTGCTGCGGGAGGAGCCGCCGGACTTGCCGCCGCCTCCGCCGCCGGAGCTCTTGCTTCCGCCGCCCTTGCTCGGTTGCGAGGAGGACTTCGGTGCGGCCTTCGACTGGGACTGCTTCTGGACGGGGTTACCCGTCTTCCGCTTCGCGGCGGCCGCTTCGTCGGCCTTTCTCTTGGCGGCTTCCGCGGCCTTCTTCTTCGCTCTTTGGGCGGCCTCCTTCTTGGCCTTCTCGATAGCGGCCTTCTTGGCCTTCAGTGCGGCTGCCTCGGCTGCCTTGGCCGCCTTCAGCACGATCTCGGCCGCCTTCTTGGCCGCCTTGAACGCCTTGATGGCATCGATCGTGCGGTTGACCGCCTTGATGAGGGACGGGATCTTCCCGAGCTTCATCCAGGGGACGGCGTCGACCACGATGCCGACGCAGGACCACATGTCACCGCCGAAGCACGCCATGGCGTCGTTGATGCCGATGAAGTCCTTCAGCGTCTCCCACGCCACGGCGAGGATGACCGACGTGAGGGACTTGCCCTGCATCGCCTGGGCCTGCGCGACCTGCGCCGCGGACAGACCGGCGCCGGCGAGCGCCGCGGCCTTCTCCGATGCGGTCAGGCTGATCGCGAGCCCGGTCGGGTCGGAGTACGTGACGGGGTTGTTCTGCGCGTAGCCGTACCCGTTCGACTGCAGCGGGTCGTTCAGATCGAGCATCGGGTCGACGGACAGGAAACGTCCGACCACCGGGTCGTACAGGCGGACGCCCAACGGCTGGAAGCCGGAGGAGTCGTCCCGGGTCTTGCCGAGGAATCCCTTGTGGTTCTGGAGGTTGGCACCGGCGGTGCCACGCTCGTTGCCGAAGGGGTCCTGCTTGCGGATGCGTACCGACTGGCCGCCGTAGAGGGCGACCTCCGCATACGCGCTGCCCTGATGATCCGAGGTCTGGGCGACCAGGGTCTCGGCGCCTGTGCCGTAGGCGTAGCGCATGACCGCACCGCCCGGAGCCGGGTAGGTGCGCTGGGTGTTGACGAGGACGCCGCCCTGCTGGACGGTCACCTCGGCCTCGCCCAGGTGGAGGGTCGCCTGCTTGCCCTTGATGGTGAGCAGACGGGAGCCGTCGGGGCCGTAGATGTGACGGGTGTCGTTCTGCGGCAGCCACTGCTGGGCCGCGGAAGCGGCGTCGCAGGTGGCGAGCACGATCGGCGTCGCGTTCACGTTCGCCGCGCCCTGCACCGCGAGGCACAGGGTGGAGTCGACGTG
Organism: Streptomyces gardneri; assembly: GCF_006539185.1. Taxonomy (GTDB): domain Bacteria; phylum Actinomycetota; class Actinomycetes; order Streptomycetales; family Streptomycetaceae; genus Streptomyces; species Streptomyces gardneri. The sequence goes on along the minus strand of NZ_BJMN01000001.1, from coordinate 39,527 downwards.
CGTCAGCTGCCCGGAGGCGTTGCGCTTCAGTTCCTGCTTCGAGGTGCCGTCGCACTTCTGGATCTGGAGCGCGGAGCCGGCCGTGTTGGCCGCGGGCTGGAGGCACCAGTTTCCGTGGACCGAGAGCGTGCCCCTGTTGGCATCGGTCTGCGGCGCCGCAGCCGTGCCCGGGGTGGGCGTGAACGTGAAGTTCTGCGCCACCGAGGTGTTGCAGGCGTAGAGCTGGAGGGGCTGGCCGGCCGCGGCCACGCCCGACTTCAGGTCCAGACACTTCTGGCCGAGACCCACGTACGGGGTCTTGCCGCCGGTGCCCGCGCCGGTGATCCGGTCGACCAGACCGTCGTGCGTCCAGCTGAGTTCCTGCTTGTCGCCGTTCTCGACCGAGGTGATCGTCTTGGTCTCACCGGTGAGCTCGTACAGCCGGGTCGCCTCGGCGGTCACCTCGGCGCCGGCCGGCGTCTTGTACTTCTTCGTCACCTTGGTCAGCGAGTGCGGCTGGTCCTTGGCGGCGTTCTTGCCGTACGCGTACGTGGTGACCGCGTTCTTGGTGGTGTCGCCCGTGAGGTCGTTCTCGGTCAGCCGGGTGCGGTTGCCGAGCAGGTCGTACTCGTACTCCTGCCAGTAGCCGGAGCTGTCCGGGCCCACGGCGGCGCGGAGCGTGCCGTCCGTGTTCTTGTTGAGCGAGCCGTCCGGGTTCCTGGGGTTGACGCAGCCCGTCTGGTCCTTGGAGGTCCAGGCGGACTTCAGCTGCCCGACCGGGTCGTAGACGAAGCACTGGCGCTCCGCGATCCCGGTGGACTTCTCCTGGATCGAGGTGACGTTGCCGGCCGGGTCGTAGGTGTACCCCCGGTTCGAGACGAGGTTGCCGCCGACGACGCTCTTGTCGGTGGCGGGGTCGGTGGCGCCCTTCTCTCGATAGACCGACTGCTCGGTGAGCTCACCGCTGGACTCGTCGTAGGCGTTCTGCGTCCACACGCGGTACGGCTGGGCACCGAGCGTGGAGCGGAGCACCTGACCGTACGCGTCGTAGGTGATCTCGGAGCCGTACCAGTCCTTGCCGGAGAGGGAGAGCGGCTTGCCGTCCTTGTTGTAGCGGACGACCACCTTCTCCGAGCCGAACTTGCCCACCTCGGGAAGGGTGGTCTCGTCCAGCATGCCGCGGTCGTTGTACGTGTAGTCGTACCGGTAGTCCTTCTTCAGACCCCAGGTGTCGACGATCGACTGCGGCAGGGACAGCGTGGTCGCGGTCGGCTGGTACTCCTTCGTGTAGCCGTTGACCGCCTGTGTGTACGCCTCTCCGTCGGTGTAGCGGGTGGCGGTGGCGGGCATGCCCTTGCCGCCCGGGACGGTGTCGTACCCGAACGAGGAGAGCAGCTTGCCGGCGGCGCCGACCTCGCGTATCTCCTTCGGACGCGACAACTCGTCGTAGCCGTACCAGACCTTGACGCCACGGTCGTTCTCGGTCGACTGGACCCGGCCGAAGGCGTCGTACGTGTTGCGGCTCGTACCCGAGTCCGGGTCCGTCGACGTCTCTATCTGGCCGTTGCGGCCGTACGTCCACGACCACGGGTGCGTCGGATCCCCCGACGGGATCGCCTTCACGACCTGGCCGCGCGAGTCGATCTGGTAGCGCGTCGACGTGAACCCGCCGGGGGCCGCCGGGTTGAAGGTGTCCGTGCGGACGGTGCGGCCGAGCGCGTCCGTCCAGACGCGGTAGGACGAGTCGCCCTGCGGCTGGATGACCTTCGACCAGTCCTCGCCGTACTCGTAGCGGACGGCCCGGTCCTCGTACGGCTTGGAGAAGGACTCCTTGGTGTCCGGGTCGATCCACTTGAGGTACGGCGTCTCCTGCATCACGCGGCCGAGACCGTCGTAGGTGTAGCGCGTGATGTTGGGAACGGCCGTGTCGGACAGCGGGCTGAACAGCTCGCCCGGCGTCGCGTCCTGGGTCAGGTAGGCGTTGTTGGTCTGGTAGACCTCACCGGAGTTGTTGTACAGCGTGTCGGTGATCAGCCAGCCGGAGTCGTTGTCGGCCTCCTCCTGCGTCTGCCGCTCGCGGCCGAGGCCGTCGTAGAGGGTGACGGAGGTCTCGATCCGGTCCTCGTAGCCACGCGCGTAGGTGGTGACGTACGGAGGCTTGCGGATCTTGAGCTTGGAGTCGGTCGGGTCGGTCGTCTCCTCGGGGATCATGTAGACCGCACGGAAGTCCGCGACGCCGCTGCCGGGGGTACGGCCCGGGGCCCACGCCTCGGACAGGCGACCCATCGGGTCGTAGACGGCCTCGCTCACGTGCCCGTTGGCGTCGGTCGCCTTCACGGTGACCGAGCGGCCCGGCTCAAGCTCCTGGATCTGGCTGTGTCCGAGCACGTTGGTCGTGGTGACCTTGAAGACCTGGCCGGTGGCCGGCCCGATGGGCTCGTACTTGATCGTGGAGGACTTGGGCGTCGGCTGGGTCAGCTGCTCCGCCGGCGTCTGCTTGACCACGCGGCCTACGGCGTCGAACTCCTTGGTGCCGTCGGACTGGAAGCCGGTGCCGGCGCCGTTGAGCGACCACGCCTCGCTGGCCAGACCGCGGGTCGAGGCACCGAGTGCGGTGCCGTACGCCATACCGTCGTAGGCCGCACGGTTGCCCGCGCTCAGCGAACCGTAGTCCGCCCAGTCGGCCTTCGCACAGGTCGTCGGCGAGACCAGGACCTGCTTGGTCAGACCGATCAGGTTCTTCGCCGTCTGGTGGACGTACTCCGACTTGGTGCAGAACTCGTCACCGGGCTTCTCGGTGTCGCCGAGCGACTCCACCAGCGTCGGCAGACCGTACGTCGACTCGTACTCCGTCGTCGTCTTCACCGTGCGCAGCGTGCGCGCGTCGTCGGTGTTGGTGCCGGACGACCGGGTGTACGCGATGTCCTCGGGCTCCGTGACCCGCCACGCCCGCAGGGGGCTCAGGCCGTCGTCGCGGTTGCGCCTGGCGAGTTCGGTGGCCGCGGGCTTGGTGGTGCTGCGGCTCATCCACTCGGAGTCGGCCTTGGTGGAGTCGAGGTAGGTGAGCTCCTCGGCGATCCGGCCGGCGAACGGCTCCTCGTCCTTGGCGATCTCGACACCGGCGATGTCCTTGACGGACACGGTGTCGCCGAGGCCGCGGAAGAAGCGCGTGACGGCCTTGGAGCGCTGGCCGGGGGCGTCCGCGGTGTCCTCGACGACCGGACCCGTGAGGACCGTGGTCTGCTCGACGCCGGCGAACTGCGAGTAGGTGCGCGTGGACTTCTTGGTGAACTCGGCCTCGGCGAGCTTCCAGGCCGGGTTCTTGTACTGGTACTCCGTCCTGGTGGGGAAGCTGCCGTCGATGTTCGGCAGCTCCTCGACCGTGTCCACGACGTACTTGTGGAACCAGTCGATGTCCTCGAACTCGGAGTCCGGGTTCCAGAACGACGGGTAGCAGAGACGGTCGTTCGCCTTCAGCGTCGGCTGCAGCCTGGCGATGGCCTGCGCGCGGGTCTCCCCGGACTGCTGGACGATCCGGGGCAGGTCGCCGGACGCGCAGTCGCCGGCGGCCGGCTTGTACGTGACGATGGTCTCGCCGCCGTACTCGTTGACGACGCGTCCGATGCGCAGCCGCGAGAAGCCGGGCCGGTGCGGGTTGTACTCCACGACCCGGTTCGGCATGTCCTCGGCGTGGGGCTCGAACTTCACCGTGTTGAGCTTGACGCTCGCGTCGGTGGTGCCCTTGCGGGCGTAACCCGTGCGCTGGATGGACTCCAGCCACAGGGCGGTGTTCGGGCCGGTCCGCAGCTTGGCGAAGCTCTGCTTCAGGGCGTACTCGTCGACGACCTGGCGGGCGGTGGTGTCGGTGCGCCGCTGGGCCGAGGTCGTGATCGTGTCGAGACGCTTGCGGGTCCAGAAGGACGGGCCTGCGTTCCAGCAGGGCTTGTCGGCCTCACAGCGCATGTCGACGGGGGTGTCGAACCACGGCCGGTAGTTGCGCGGGTCCTTGGAGAGGTAGTTGGCGTTGGAGCAGGTGACGTCGTCGACGGTGTAGCAGCGCTCCGCCACCGTGAAGCCGACACGGGCCGGGGCCGTCGCGGTGAAGATGTTGTCCTTGCGCTGGCCGTAGTAGATGTGGTCGAGCCAGCCGTCGCGGTCGTAGGCGACCGGCGCCTTGAAGTTGAAGTTCCGGGCGTAGTAGTTCTGCTCGTCCTTCTTCCACCACAGCGACATGGCGTTGCCGTGGACGTCCTCGACGTAGTCGAGGCCCCAGCGCCAGGCCTGGGTGCAGAAGGAGTTGGTCCAGTCGGTGGTCGTCGGGCCCTTGTAGCAGTCCTCGCCGCTGTGGTTGCCGTAGACGGGGACGGTGAGGACGGAGTCCGTCGTCGGGTCGTCGTCGGTCTTCTCGGCGGTGCCCTTGTCGGACCAGCCCGGCAGCTTGTTCATGCCGAAGTGGTACTTGGTGCCGTCCTTGGTGGTGACGACCCAGTACTCGTTGAGCCGGGCGCCGTTGCCGCGGTCCGTGCCGGTGATCCGCTCGACCTTGGAGCCGTCGCCGCTGGCGGTGACCCACGTGCTCTTGGTCTCGTCCCACACCAGCTCGGTGGTCATGCCGCCGAGTGAGAGGGTGGCGTTCTCCGAGCCCCAGCACAGGTCCGCGGTGCGGTGCGTGGAGTTGTTGGAGCCCGGCTTCTTCGAGTCCTGGCGGCAGTTGGCGTACGTGCGGGTGATGGAGCCCGCGTTGTAGTCCCAGCCGTCGCCGATCCAGGAGGCCTGGTTGTTGCTCGACGAGGTGCGGCCGTCGACGGACTGCGAGGAGTACGACAGCGGGATCTTCGGCATCAGACCGCCGGCGGTCTCCGGGACCTGCACCTGGTACGCGTAGGTGAAGGCGCCCGAGGACGAGCCGGACGACCAGGAGCCGGAGGACAGCAGCGGGGAGGCCGTGAAGTCGCCCTGCACCGAGGAGCCGGTGTCGAGGCCGCCCAGGGCGTTGCCGCCGTTCGTGGAGACCGCGGGCCGGACCCCGTCCTGGTAGGACGCCTTCGTGGCCTTGGCGGGGACGAAGCCCTCGCCGACGAGGCTGGAGACCGGGACCGTGCCACTGAGGACCTGGCGGGTCTTGGCGTTCTTGGCCGCGGTGGCCCGGGTGGGCGCGTCCTTGGCCGGCACGGTCTTCACCGTGCTGCGCAGCCGCTGGAAGTCCTTCTTGCCGTCCTTGACGTCCTTGTCCCCGTCGGAGCCGGACATCGCGGTCATGCCGCCGCCGGCGGCGCAGTCGCCCTCGGTGGGGGTGGAGTAGACGCACTCGGGCAGCAGCACCAGACCGAAGCGGTCGGCGGCCGCCGGTCCGTACATGTCGCGGAAGCCGGTGTAGTCGATGTCGACCGCCACTTCGGCGTTCGGGTCGACCGTGGCCGGAGGCGTGAGCTTCATGACGATGCCGGAGACGCCCGCGCTCTGCGAGGTCGTCTGCGGGGCCACGCCCACGGTCCAGTTGCCGGCGAGGGCGGCGGGATCGCCGCCCTCGGGTACGCCGATGGCGACGGGCAGGGTGGTCGCGCCGGCCTGGACCGCCTTCATGGTGCCGGGGGCGTCGGTCGCCGCGATCGGCACGCTGCCGGTGCCGGAGGCCCACGCCGCGGTGTTGGTGGGCGTGTACAGGGTGACCGGGTTCTCCGGTGCCAGGGACAGCGTCTTGTCGGCGGCGTCGTTGCCCGCGACGTCGCTGGCCTCCGGCAGGTCCGGCAGGTCGACCTCGGCGACGCTCTGTTCGCGGTTCATGCCGGGGCCGGGCACGGCCAGCGCCTGGCCGGCCAGGCTGGTCACCGTCAATGTCGAGGACAACAAGAGGACGATCGCCGTGCGGCTTCGCCGCCGGCGCCTTCGTTGTGACTCCGTCAAGGCTGGGCGTCCTCGCCCCAGCCGTGACAGCGGACCTGAAGCACGCATACGCGCCGACTCCCACCCTGGCAATTCAGACAACGGACGAGGTGCGAAAACACCAAAGGGCACACGCCTTGCTCAGGCGCGTGCGTGCGCACTCTCTGTCATGTCCACCACTTAATTCAAGATCGGTATACAGGCCGAACACCGCACCGAGTGATCTACGTCACGCCCCGAAAGGGATCAGATCCCTCCGGTAACGGCCCATCAGGCGGATCAGGGAAACGCCCGCCGATCGCATCCGATACACCCCCCGGAAATGCCCTGAACCGGGCGCACTTGACGCCCCGTCGCACCCTTTCCGGATTCGCGTAACGGATTCACAACATCGTCACGCGTGGACGCAGACCTTCGCATGTGTGATCGTGTGCGCGCCTCCTGCCCCGCGGACCGCCGTACGGGGCTGTCTGTGCTGTCCCCATCCGCTTGGTCCCCACGGGAGTAGACCGCCGTGACCGCCCCGCCCCGATACCTCATACCGTTCGTGCGTACGCGCACGCGGTTGTCCTTGACCATCGGCCTCGTCCTGGCCGCCCTGACCGCCGCCCTGCTGCCCTGGTGGCAGCCCGACGGCCCGCCTCCGACCACCGCCGGGGGCCGCTCCACCGACGCCAGGCCCGCGGCGACCGGGCCGCGCGACGAGGCCGCCGCCATCGCCCAGGCCCTGCGCACCGGCAAGCAGGTGCTCGTCGACACGGCCACCACCGCCACCTCGCTGACCTGGGCGCTGCCCGACGGGCAGTTCAGGACCCGGACCACGGCCGCACCCACCCGCGCGAAGAACGCCAAGGGCGAGTGGGCCGCGATCGACAACACCCTCAGGCGAACCGCCAAGGCTCCCCGGGGCCTCGGCATCGCACCCGTGAACCCGGCCGCCCCCGTCCGCTTCGCGAGCGGCAACGCGCCGAAGAACCGCGCCGACCGCTCGTTCGCCCGCGCCGGGAAGCCGGGCGAGACGGTGCTGGCCGAGCTCGACCTCGGCGGCGGTCACACCATCGCGTACACCTGGCCGGGCGCCCTGCCCGAGCCGGTGCTCGACGGCCCCCGCGCCCTCTACTCCGAGGTGCTGCCGGGCGTCGACCTGCTGCTCGTGGCCCGTGAGGAGGGCGGCCTGGCCCAGGTCCTGATCGTCAAGACCCCCGAGGCGGCCCGCCAGAAGGCCCTGGCCACCGTCACGTACGGGCTGCGCTCGGACACCGCCGTCTTCCGGCAGGACCGCAAGGCCAGCCGCGTCCGCGTCCTGGACAAGGCCGGCAAGGAGATCGCCTCGATCCCCACGCCCTTCGCCTGGGACTCCAGCGGCCGTGACCCCGAACTGCCCGACGGCGCACCGAACCTGACGGCCACGGACAGCCCGGCGCAGGTGCTGAAGCTGTCCGGCCTCAGCGGCATCGAGCCCGGCGCGAAGTCCGCGCCCCTGCCGATCGCCCTGGCCGGCGAGAACACCGGCGCCGCCCGCCTGGAGCTCGGCTTCGCCGCCACCGGTCTGGCCGGCCGCGAGGGCGTCCGCTACCCGCTGTTCGTCGACCCGCCGCTGAACCCCGGCTGGGACGCCTGGACCGTGGCCTACAAGCCGTACCCGACGACGAGCTTCTTCAACGGCACGAACTTCAACTCCGGCACCTCCGAGGCCCGCGTCGGCAGCGAGAACGAGACCAACGGCACCGCCCGCTCGTTCTGGCGCATGGACTGGGACAAGACCATCAAGGGCGCCACGATCAGCAGCGCCACCTTCAAGGTGCTCAACGTCCACTCCTGGTCCTGCACGGCGATGGAGTTCCAGCTGTGGCGCACCGGCCCGATCTCCTCCGGTACGACCTGGAGCGCGCAGCCGAGCTGGTCCGACGAGATCCAGCGCAAGCGGTTCGCGCACGGCTGGCCGGGGTCGGGCTCGACCTGCCCGGACGACTACGAGGCGTTCAACGTCAAGGACGCGGCCCAGTACGCCACCACCAACGGCCATGCCACCGTGACCCTGGGCATGCGGGCCACCCTTGAGGGCAACACCCAGACCTGGCGGAAGTTCAAGGCGACCTCCGCGGTCATCGAGTCCGTCTACAACCGCAACCCGTCCGAGCCCACCACCGGCAGCTCGACCCCGGGTGGTCCCTGCACTCCGGGTCCCGGCGCGGGAGTGACGGTCGGCAAGACCAACATCACCCTGCGGGTCACCGCCAAGGACCCCGACAACAACATGAAGCGGGTCCGGTTCCGGTTCTGGAAGACGGGCGGCACGGTCCCGGCCGGCACCTACTACACGATCGGCGCCACCGGCGGCACCGCCACGCTGACCATCCCGGTCACCGACCCGCTGCTGAAGGACATCGTCACCAACACCACCTTCTCGTGGGACGCCATGAGCGAGGACCTGGCGGGTGCCACATCCTCGAACTACCCGCCGGGCACCGAGCCCTGCCGGATCACGGTCGACCCGAGCGGACCGTCCCAGCCCATCGTCACCAGTGACGTGTGGCTGCCGGTCACCCCGGACGGCGCCACCTGGGCGACGGTGAGCTTCGGCAAGACCGGTCCGATCACCTTCGAGTCCCCCGGCGCCGTGAAGTTCACGTACGCCTGGGGCGGCATCGCCCCGGTCACGGTCAACGCCGACGCCAACGGCGTCGCCACCGTCCCGGAACTCAAGCCGCTGACCGCCGGGCCCAACACCCTTCAGGTGTACGCCTACGACAGCCTCGGCAACCCGAGCAAGCGGACGGACCACACGACCTACGTCCCGCCGAAGAACAACGCCGACGCCCCCGGTGACACGGGCGGCGACGGCACCCCCGACCTGCTGGTCATCGACCCCGAGGGCGTGCTGAAGACGTACCCGGGCACGCCCGTCGCCGGCACGGACCAGCCGGGCGGCGAGCTGTACGCCGCGCTGACGTCCTCGTACCTCCGGAACAAGGACGGCACGACGACGCTCAACCCGCCGGGCCACTGGTACGACCCCGCCTCGACGCTCGGCAACAAGGCCGCGCTGATCGGCCACCACCAGGACGTCTATCCCGGCGACGGCACGACGGACCTCTTCGCCCGCACCCCGGACGGCGGCTTCTGGCTCTACCCGGGTGACGGCTACGGCTCCTTCGACGTCGGGCAGCGGATGAAGGTGCGGCTCCCGTCGAACGCGCCGGCGCCGTCCACCTGGATCCAGATGAAGGTCCTCGGCGACATCACGGGCGACAAGCTGCCGGACGTGGTGCTGCGCGACGCGGCGGGGTTCTGGGTGCTCTCCGGCTACACCGGTGGTGCCTTCAGGGCCGCGACGCAGATGAACGCGGACGCCTGGGCACGCCGTGACATCGTCAACCTGGCCGACGTGAACAAGGACGGCGTGGCCGACCTGCTCTGGCGGAACCTGGACAACGGCAACATGTACCTGCGCCGCGGCAAGCCCGCCGCGGCCGGCGGTGTCGACCTCAACTCCCTGATGCTGGCCGCCAACGCCGCCAACGGGGACGAGCCGTTCGGCAGCAGCTGGACCGAGGCCAACGTCGACGCGGCGATCGGCATCCCGGACATCAACGGCGACGGGATCCCGGACATCTGGGCCCGGTTCAAGTCCGACGGGCACATGTCGATCTACCACCCGTCGCTCACCAACACCAACCCCCCGGTGAAGACGGTCATCGGATCGGGCTGGGGCGACAAGCTCGCCTTCGGGTGAGTCAGGCCCGACCACCGGGTGAGCCCCGGCGCCACACGGCGCCGGGGCTCACCCCTTTACTTCGGGACAGCGTCTGACGCTTCTCTGACGCCGAGGGACCGGGCGCTCGTCCTCACTCCCTGGGGGCCGTCGTTTCGCGCGGGACGGTGCCGGTCACCTCGGATGTCGGGGGTGGTGGATGGCTGCGGCGCCGGCGCAGCCAGACGTAGAGCATCAGGCACGGCAGCAGCAGCCCCGCCAGGGTGAGGACGAGGAACGCCGTGAAGCTGCCTATGTGGCTGACCAGCCAGTCGAAGTTCTGCCCGAAGAACCCGACCACGAAGGACAGCGGGAGGAACACACTCGCGAGGATGGTGAGCCGCTCCATCGTGGCGCTCTGCCGAAGATTGATCTTGTTCTGCTCGACGGAGATCACCGCGATGTTCGCTTCCAGGACCGTGGTCAGGAGGTCGCGCTGGGCGGCGACCTCCTCGTTCACCAGCAGCAGGTGGTCGTGCACGTCGCGGATGTACGGCAGGAGCGCGGGTGGCGACTTGCCGGGTTGCAGGCGCCGCCCCAGCACGGCGAGGAGCGGGTGCACGGCGCGGTAGAAGTCCGTCACCTCTCGGCGCAGGGAGTAGATCCGTTGGGTCGGGGCGACCGCCCCGGAGAACACGGTGGCCTCGATCTGCTCGATGTCGCGTTCGAGCTCCTCGACGACCGGCGCGTAGCTGTCCACCACCTGGTCGAAGATGGCCCACAGCGTGGACGCGCTACCGGTCTTCAGGAGTTCGGGGCGGCTTTCGAGTCGGCTCCGCGCCTCGTGCAGCTCGCTCGCGACGCCCTGGCGCACGGTGATCACGAAGTGTTCGGCGAGGAAGATGCTGATCTCGCCGGTGTCGACCTCCTCGCGCTCGTCGTCGTAGCGTGCCGTGCGCAGGATGATCAGTTCGGTGCCGTCCTCGTACTGCTCGGCCTTCGGCCGCAGGTGGAAGGTACGGGCGTCCTCGACGGCGAGCTCGTGCAGTCCGAAGACCTCGCGGACCCGGCTCAGTTCCTCAGGACCCGGTTCGAAGACTCCCAGCCACACGAACCCGCCCAGCTTGCAGCGTGCGGCCGCCTGCTCCAGTGGCATCGCGCCCTCGTGCTGGCGACGCCCGTCCCGATAATGTGCACAGTCGACGATCATGGCCGCCTCCTCATGGCCGACCACCCGCGCGCCACCCCCTGCCCACTGTCGGCGTGGCGCGCCGTGCCGACCTCACAGAAGTAGATGTTCCTCCGACTCATCGGGAATGTCCTCGCACCGGCCCGCCGAGCTCACCAAGTAGCCGTATCAACGATCTTGACTGAATTTTCAGTTAAGGCCAGGATGGGCGACGCAATCAGCCGACCCTCCTCAAGGGAGCCCTCATGTCCACGTCGCCCCTCACGTCCCGACGCAGGCTTCTCCAGTTCGGTGCGACGGCCGTGCCGCTCGCCACCCTCGGGGCCGCACTGCCCACGCCCGCCGTCGCGGCCACCGCCGCATCGGGCACCACCCTGCGGGTCCCCGCGGAGACCGACCCCCACGTGCGTACCTTCATGGCCTGGCCGGCGCTGTCGTCGGTCTGGTCCACGCAGCTCGAGGGCGTCCGCAACGACATCGCGCGCATCGCCTACGCCATCTCCCGCTTCGAGCCGGTCGTCGTGCTCGCCCGTCCCTCGCAGGCCGCCGACGCCCGGTACATCTGCGGCCCCGGCGCCTACCACGGCATCGAGGTCATAGAGATTCCCGTCGACGACCTGTGGATCCGCGACTTCGGCCCCACCTTCGTCGTCGCGCCCGGCGCCGTCGCCGGCGTGGACACCAACTTCAACGGCTGGGGCAAGACCGGCACCAGCTACTACCAGCCCTACGCCAACGACGCCGCGGCGGCCACGACCCTCCTGAGCCAGTACGGGGTCAACAGGATCCAGGCTCCGTTCGTCGGCGAGGGCGGATCGCTCGAGGCCGACGGCCAGGGCACCCTGATGGCGACGGTCAGCTCCATGGTGAACAGCAACCGGAACCCGGGCATGACCCAGGATCAGGTGGAGCGGTCGATGAAGTGGGCCCTCGGCGCGGACAAGGTCATCTGGGTCCCGGGCCTGGCCGGCCAGGACATCACGGACTGCCACATCGACTGTCTCGCACGCTTCGTCGCGCCCGGCAAGGTGATCCTCGACCAGCCCGGCCCCGGCGCCAGCAGCAAGTGGGTCGCCGTCTACAACGAGACCAAGAAGGTCCTCCAGAGCGCCACCGACGCCCAGGGTCGCCGACTGGAGATCACGGAGCTCCCCGGTCCCGACCGGCGGTACATCCGAGGAAAGGGCACGGACTTCCTCTCCAGCTACACCAACTACTACACCGTCAACGGCGCACTCCTCGTGCCCCAGTTCGGCGACAGCTACGCCGACGACGCGGCCTACGGCATCCTGCGGGCCGCCTACCCCGGCCGGACCGTCGTCCAGGTCAGGATCGACAACATCGCCTCCGGCGGCGGCGGCATCCACTGCGCCACCCAGTCCCAGCCCGTCGCGCCCCCCGCGGTCTGACCCGCGGCGCACGGCCGAGGTGGGTGGCCCCCGACCCCTCTTGGTGGCCACCCACTCGACGGAGTGGTCCGGCACCCGCCCTCGGCACACGCGCGGCGACGTGCCCATGTTCACCACACCCCACCCATACACATATATTCGAACTGGAGATCGAAGAAATATGATGCCTGGTAGGTCTGCGCCATCTAGACGCAGACGCCTCTGGCGCGAAAGGGCTTCCGGCTGCATAGCGGGAAGCCTCGCCCTGGCCATGTCCCTCACGCTCCTCAACGGCGCCGAAGCGACGGCCGCACCGCTCCCGGCGGCGGCCACACCCGACAGGCCCGCCGTCACCCAGGCGGCGGACATCCGCTCCGCGCGCGTCGCCGCGCGGCTGTCGGGCCGACGGGTCGAGGCACTCTCGGAACGCACCGAGACCTCCACCACCTGGGCCAACAAGGACGGTTCCCTCACCACCGAGCTGTCCGCAGGACCGGTCCGGTTCAAGGATGCGGTCACGGACGCCTGGCGCGATGTGGATGTCGACCTCGCCGCGCAGGCGGACGGTTCCGTCGCCGCCAAGGCCCACCCGGAGGGTCTGACCCTGTCGGGCAGGACCGGCGCGCCCGCGCGATCCCTCCTCGCGGCGCGGTCCGCACCGGCCACCGACCTGGTCACCCTCGGTCAGGGCGACGAGCAGATCACCCTCCAGTGGCGGGGCGGCCTGCCCGCACCCCTGCTCGACGGCACCCGCGCGACCTACGTCGACGCGGTGCCCGGCGCCGACGTCGTGATCGAGGCGACCCGTACGGGCTTCGAACAGTTCGTCGACATCAAGTCCAGGCCCGCGGCCGGCTTCTCCTACACCCTGCCGCTCAGGACCAAGGGCCTGAAGGTCGAACCGCGCCCCGACGGCAGCGTGTTGTTCACGGACAAGAAGTCCAGGAAGTCCGCGGTCATGCCCGCCCCGGTGATGTGGGACGCGACCGTCGACCCCGTCTCCGGTGAGCACACACGCCAGGCCAGGGTCGCGATGAAGGCCGTCAAGACCAAGGGCGGCGTCGACCTCACCCTCACCCCGGACGCCGGATTCCTCACCGACCCGGCGATGAAGTACCCGGTGACGGTCGACCCTGTGGTCCACCGGAGCGGCCTCGACCGGGTCGCGGTGGACGGCCCAGCCGGCGTGGATCGCGGCGAAGGCCACCTCGACCGAGACCCGCGGCAACGCCTCCTGCTCGGCCATCCAGCCGGACGGCTGGATCAACGCCAACGTCACCACGATGGTGCAGGAATGGGCCTCGGCCAAGGCCGCCAAGTCCCACATGGGGCTGCGCGCCTCCGACGAGAACATCACCGCGCAGTGGAAGCGGGTCAACTCCGCCAACGCCGCCACCAACCCCCCGAAGCTGGTCGTCACCTACAACTACCGGCCTCGCACCGGCACGAAGCAGGAGGCCGGTCCGCCGTACTTCTCCTACTCCGGCGCCTACGTCGTCAACACCGCGACACCGACCCTGCGCGACACGTTCCTCGACCCCAACGGCGACAAGACCCAGGGCGCCTACCAGATCTTCGACTCCGTCACCGACACCCAGGTCGGCGCGGTCCTGCGGTCGGCGTTCGTGCCGTCCGGACAGCCCGCCCCGGTGACCGTGCCGGCCGGTGCGCTGGCCAACGGCAAGACGTACAAGTTCCGTAGCAGCCCCTACGACGGCACGCACTACAACCTGGGCTGGTCGGAGTGGAAGACCTTCACGGTCGACACCACCGCCCCGTCCGCACCCACCGGCATCGCCTCCACCGACTACCCGCCGAACACCTGGGTCAAGGGCGCGGGCCAGGCCGGAACCTTCACCGTCACCCCGAACGGCACCGACCACAACTGGCTCGAATGGTCCCTCGACGGAGTGACCTGGACCAAGGTCGCCACCGGGGGCGCCACCACCGCCAAGGCCCTGACCGTCACCCCGCCCAAGGACGGCACCCACACCCTCCAGGTACGGCAGGCCGACAAGGCCGACAACAAGTCCGAGGCCATCAGGTACGCCTTCCACGCCGGCCCCGGCGGCTTCGTCCAGCCCGCCGACGGCGAACGCACCGCGCGCCGCCTGACCCTGGTCGCCGAGGCCGGACGGCACCAGGTACGACGCGGCGGCCTTCTCCTGGCGCCGCTCCGAGGCCGACCCCTGGGTCCCGATCCCCGCCGGCCACGTCACCTCCGGCGGCACACCGCTCACCGGCTGGCCGGTACCGATGACCGGCGGAAAGAACGCCGCCCTCGTCTGGAACGCCACCGACACGGTCAACCCCGACGGCAGCGTCCAGATCAAGGCCGACCTCACCGGCCCCGACGCCGCGACGGGCAGCACCCAGCCGCTCAAGGTCATCGTGGACCGCAACGCCTCCGGCGCCGCCTCCACCGACATCGGCCCCGGCTCGGTGAACCTGCTCACCGGCGAGTTCACGCTGTCGACCACGGACGCCTCCGCGTTCGGCCCCTCGCTGGCGCGTACCGCGTCCTCCCGTACGCCCGACAAGGCGGCCAGGCAGGAGGGCCAGGCGCCGATCTTCGGCAAGGAGTGGGTGGCCGGCACCGCCGCGGAAGTGGGCGTCCAGCTACTCCCACGTCCGCCGGATCTCCGACACCGCGGTCGCCGTCATCGGCTCCGAGGGCGACGAGACCCACTTCACCTCGAACACGGCCAGGACCGGCTGGATCGCCGAGCCGGGCGCCGAGGAGCTCACCCTCAAGGGCGGGGTGACCGCGACGTTCACCCTGACCGACAACGAGGGCACGGTGACCGAGTTCACCAAGCCCGACGCCTCCGCCACCACCTGGCAGGTCTCCAGCACCCTGATGGAGGGCGTGTCCAACTCCACCGTCACCGTGGTCTCCGAGACCGTCGCCGTCGACGGCAAGACCCTGCCCGCCCCAAGCGGATCATCGCTCCCACGTCGGCCGTCACCACCGCCGGCTGTGCGGCCGACCCGGCCACCAAGGGCTGCCGCGCCCTGGAGTTCGTCTACGCGACCTCCACCACGGCGACCGCCGGCACCTTCGGCGACGTGGCCGGCCAGGTGAAGGAGGTCCGCCTGTGGAGCACCGCCCCGGGCGCGGCCGCGGCGACCTCGAAGGCCGTGCAGACCTACGTCTACGACGACGCCAACCGGCTGCGCCAGGCATGGAACCCCCAGATCAACCCGCCGCTGAAGACCGAGTACGGCTACGACGCCGAGGGACGCGTCACCACGCTCGTGCCGCCCGGTGAACTGCCCTGGACGTTCACATACGGCAAGGCCGGAAACGCGGCCACCGCCGGTGACGGCATGCTCCTGAACGCGTCCCGGTCCGGCCTCAAGCAGGGCACCACGGACGTCCAGGAAGGCACCGCCACCACGAGCGTCGTCTACGACGTGCCGCTGACCGGCGCCGCCGCCCCGTACGGCATGGGCGCCGCGGACGTGAAGACATGGGGCCAGCTCGACGCGCCGACCGACGCGACCGCCGTCTTCCCCGCCGACGCGATCCCCGCCTCGGCCTCCGGCACCGCACTGAACGCTTCCGACTACCAGCGCGCCGACGTGCACTACCTCGGCGCGTCGGGCCGACAGGTCAACTCGGCCGCTCCCGGTGGTCACATCGACACGACGGAGTTCGACCGGCGGATCCCCTCCGAAGTGGTCGACGGGCTCCGTGCCGCGGCATTGCTGGAGGGCTGCCGACTGGTCGTACCGGGCGCCTGGCACACCGACACCGTCATGGGCCTCGTCCACACCGCCGAACTGTTCGAGGCGGCGGACGAAGCGGTACGAGCGGAGATCGCCGCCTGGACACGCACGGGCGCTGTCGGGGAAGGCCCCGCCACCGAGGGCGTCCCCGCGTACGCCTTCGGCCCACGGCAGTACGACGTGACCTCCCCCGCCAGGGATTTCGACGCCCCTCGTCAGGTGCCCGGCCGTGTCTCGGCACGCTTCGAGAAGAACCCGCAGATCGCGCTGCTCGGCACTGCCGACGACACCCCGGAGCAGTGGCTGAAGGCTGGCCAGGCCATGCAGCGCGTCCTGCTGCAGGCCACCCTCGACGGTCTCTCCACCTCCCTCATGTCCCAGCCCCTGGAGTGGCCCGAACTCCGCTCCGACGCACGCGACCCCAGCTCGAAGGTCGGCTTCGTCCACATGGTGTTCCGTCTGGGCTACGGCCCCCAGGGGCGGGCCACGCCCCGCCGGCCCGTCTCCGAAGTGCTCAGCTTCGATTGAGCTCGGGCCTCCGGACCAGGGGTCGTGGACGTACGGTGCGACCTCACCGCCCGGGGCCCGGCCTAGGCACGTCCGGCCGTTCCCGTGCGGGTCGGGGGCGGGCAGCGCATGCTCGAAGCATGTCCCAGGTGACCGCCACCGACCTGTACGAGGTCACGATGGCGCTCTCGTACGTGCGGGAGGACATGCGCGCACCGGCCACCTTCGGCCTCTCCGTCCGTGACCTTCCGCCGGGCCGAGGATTCCTCGTCGCCGCGGGGCTAGAACCCGCCCTCGACCACCTCTCCCGCTTCCGGGTGGGGGGCGGTGACCTCCAGCACTTCGCGGAGGCTCTGCGGTGCCCCGTCGCGGACCTCGAACCGCTGCACGGCCTGTCGTTCGACGGCCAGGTGCGCGCCGTGCCCGAGGGGAGGATCGTCTTCGCCGGTGAGCCCCTTCTCGAAGTCACCGCGCCGCTTCCGCAGGCGCAGCTCGTGGAGACGTACCTGCTGTCTCTCGTCTGCCACCAGACGACCGTCGCCTCCAAGGCGGCACGGTGTGTGCTCGCCGCCGCCGGTCGGCCCCTCGTGGACTTCTCCCTGCGCCGCGCGCACGGCCCCGAGGCCGGCATGCAGGCGGCGCGCGTCTGCGCGCTCGTCGGTTTCGCGGGCACCAGCAACCTCGCCGCCGCGAACCGGTACGGCATCCCCGCCTCCGGCACGATGGCCCACTCGTACGTCGAGGCCTTCGGCTCCGAGGAGCAGGCGTTCCGGGCCTTCGCCCGCACCCGTCCGGGCCCGGTGACCTTCCTGGTCGACACCTACGACACCGACCGCGGCGTCGCGACCGCCGCGCGCGTCCTCAAGGATCTCGGCCCCGGTCCCGGCTGCGGGATCCGCCTCGACAGCGGCGACCTGTTCGCGCTCGCCCGACGCGCCCGTACCGCGCTCGACGAGGCAGGGCTGAGGGACGTCCAGGTCATCGCGAGCGGCGGCCTGGACGAGTACGGCGTCGACGCGCTCGTACGAGCGGGGGCGCCCATCGACGTGTACGCCGTGGGGACGAAGGTCGGCACGGCCGCCGACGCCCCGTATCTCGACGCGGCGTACGAACTGGTCGAGTACGCCGGTCAGCCCGTCATGAGGCTGTCGTCGGCGAAAGTGACGGCTCCGGGCCGGAAGCAGGTCCACCGCGGCCCCGGGCTTCGGGACGTCATCGGCCTGGCGAACGAGGAGCCGCCCGAGGGCACGGAGGCGCTGCTGCGGACCGTGATGCGCGGCGGCCTCCGCACGGAGCCGCCCGACACCCTGGACGCCGCCCGGGCCCGCTTCGAGGCCGATCTCGCCGCGCTGCCGGAGGAGGCCCGGCGCATCGACCGCCCGGTGGCACCGGTGCCCGTCGTGACGACGCGGCTGTCGGCCCTGACGACCGTCGTCCGGCACCGGACCGAGGCGCGGACGCGAGCCGGGCGGTAGCACCGCGGCGGCACGCCGTGGCTCCGGCGCGCCCGAAGGGGCGAGCGGGTACCGCCACGGGGCTGAGATCGACGCCGTGAGCCGGGACTCCGACGCCGCTCGTGGGGGAAGGTGCCGGGATGACGTGGTTCGCGACGCCCCTGGGCGCTGTCCTGGTGCTGTTCATCCTCCGGGACGTGTTCCACACGCTCTGGCACCCGACTCGTCACGGCGGTCTGAGCCGGCTCGTGATGGTGTCCCTCTGGTGGCTGTCCGCTCGCCTCGGCACGCGGAGGAGGCCGGCCGGTCTCGCGGGCCCGCTCGGCATGGTGACGGTCGTCGCCGCGTGGGCACTGACCGTGGCCGTGGGCTGGGGGCTCATCTACTGGCCCCACATGCCGGAGGACTTCTCGTACGCGGCGGGGCTCGTCCCGTCCGAACACGCCGGCCCGCTCGACGCCCTGTACATCTCCCTGGTCACCCTTGCCACGCTCGGGCTCGGCGACATCGCCCCGACCTCGGGATGGCTGCGGGTGCTCGCCCCGATGGAAGCCCTGGTGGGCTTCGTGCTGCTGTCGGCGACCGTCGCCTGGCTCCTCGGCATCTACCCCGCGCTCGCCCGCCGCAGAGCGCTGGCCCTGCGGCTGTCCCACGTACGCCGCAGCCGGGCCACCGCCGAGGCGCTCGACTCCGACGGGGGTGCGGCGCTCCTCGACGGCCTCACCTCGGCACTTTCCACGATCACGGTCGACTTCCTGCAGTACGCCGAGTCGTACTACTTCCACGACGGGGACGAGAACACGTCCCTGCCCGGGCAGCTCGGCTACGCCGTCGGCCTCGCGGACCAGGCCACCGCAGCACGTCACCCGGACGTCCGGCTCTCCGCGTCGGTACTGCGCAGGGCGCTGGAGGACCTGGCCACCGTGCTCGACGAGCGCTTTCTGCGCACGGGAGGGGGACCCGATCGGGTCTTCGCGGCCTACGCCGACGACCACGGTCAACCCCAGGCGCCGGGCCGACCTCCCGAAGGCGGCGGAAGCGGGCCATCCTGAGAGGGGGGCCGCCTGTCGAACGCGCGAAAAGGCGCGAGCGATGAGGCACCGCAGCGTCAGCGAAGACGACGACCTGACGAGGAAGTGACGATCATGGACACCCCGAGCGCCCCGTACGCTCCCGTGGCGGTGACGGCCGAACTCGACGGCCGGCTGTCGCGCTGGCTGTGGCTGGTCAAGTGGATCCTGGTGATCCCGCACTGGTTCGTGTTGATCTTCTTGTGGATCGCCTTCTTCGTGGTGACGGTCATCGCGTTCTTCGCCATCCTCTTCACCGAGCGCTTCCCACGGGGTCTGTTCGACTTCAACCTGGGCGTGCTCCGCTGGTCCTGGCGCGTCTCGTACTACTCGTACGGCGCACTCGGCACCGACCGCTACCCGCCCTTCAGCCTGGGCCCCGAACCCGACTACCCGGCCCGGCTCGACATCGCCTACCCGGAGCGGCTCTCCCGCTCGCTGGTCCTGGTCAAGTGGTGGCTGCTCGCCATCCCCCAGTACCTCGTGATCGCCTTCTTCACCAGCGGCATGCACGCAGGATGGTGGAGCAGCGGACTGATCACCCTGCTCACGCTCATCGCGGGCTTCGCCGTGGCCTTCACCGAGAAGTACCCGCGTGATCTCTTCGCCCTGATCGTCGGCCTCAACCGCTGGGTCCTGCGCGTCGCCGCCTACGCGAGCCTCATGACGGACGCCTACCCGCCCTTCCGCCTCGACCAGGGCGGCACGGAGCCGCACTCCGGCACCGTCCGCTGACTCCGCCGCCCCGCGCGCCGGAGTGGCCTGGGGTCTCGCCCTCCGTACCGCGCCCTACCCTCCTGACGCCGCCGCCCCCGCCGCGGCCGGCTGGTCCGTGTCGCCGTGCCACGTCGGCCAGCCGAGCAGCCGGGGGCGCTCGGTCACCCAGGCGCGGGTGTCCGTGCCGATCTCCGCGTCGATGAGGGATTCCAGGAGACCGGAGTAGTGCAGGACGAGGTCACGACGGTCGGGGTCGGCGGCGAGGTTGCTCACCTCGGCCGGGTCCTCCTGGCGGTCTTAGAGGACGACGTCGTTGTCGGCGAACAGCGATTCGAGGTCCTTCGGACGGTTCGGGTTCAGCGGGGAGAAGTAGCGGCCGAACGTGTAGCGATCGTCCGTGTAGGCGCGCAGGAAGCCGCGCTTGGTCCAGTCGGGTCGCAGGGCACCGGACTGGACGCGTGCCGAGGCATCGGAGTCGGCGAACTCGAACCAGAACGAAGCATCCAGGGTCACGATCGACTCGACCGCGGAGAGGGCTCCTTGGCGCACGACTGTCCCGTCGAGAACCGGAACCAGGGAACTGCCCCCGAGCGCGGGGAAGCGGGTCGCGATCTCCGAAGGGGCCACCCCGGCGCACTCCAGCAGCGTGGGAGCGAGGTCCACCCCCGAACCGAGGGCCTCGGTTCGCGTGCCGCCGGGGACATCGGGATGGGACAGGATGAACGGGACATGGAAGTTCTCGTCGTAGACGAGGTTGCCCTTCTGGCGCAGTCCGTGGGAGCCGGCCATCTCCCCGTGATCTGCGGTGAACACCACGACGGTGCGGTCCGCCTGGCCGGAGGCTTCGAGCGCGTCGAGCACCAGCTCGACACTGCGGTCGACGTCACGCAGTGCGTTGAGGTAGGAGTTCAGGCCGTCGTACCAATGCTCGTCGTCGGCCACGGGCCCGAAGACGGTGTCGAGCATCCGCGCGTACTCGGCCACCGCCGGGCCGCGCCGGACAGGTCGTCCCGCAGGCTGGCGGGCAGCGGGAAGTCCCAGCGCTTCCGGTAGACGGGGATGTCGGCCGCCTTCTTGGCGACCACCGCGTGAGCGAGCCCGAACGGAAGCCGGACCTGCGGGGTACCGCCGTAGTCGAAGCTCATGATGTCGTGCGGGTTGACGAAGTTGACGGCCATGAACCACGGCTGGTCCTCCGCCACGGCCGGGGCCCGGTTGCGCAGCCACCGCACCGCCTGACCGGCGATCACCGGATCGATCTTCAGCCCTGCCCACGCTCCGCCGTCGATGTCGCCCCAGTCGTTGAACTCGCTGAAGCCGTAGGGGCGACGGACGGCGAGGCGCACACGATCGGTGCACCTCCGCCCGAATCTAGGGCGCGCACACTTGAGGCGCCTGCGGGGGCACGCACGGTGAACCCATCCGGGTGAGGGCTGCTGCGGCGCAACGGCGGGAGGCGGATCGGCACCTGGTGGGTGCCTGCCAGGGACGACGAGGGGTAGGGCCCGCACGGGGAGTCTGCGCCTATTCCGTCCCGTGCACCGCGATGCCCAGGACGAGCACGGCAACCGACAGCGCCAGGCAGACGAGGGCCCCGCCGATCCGAAGGTCGCCGACCCGCAGATGTGCGCCGACCGCCCCGAGGAAGTACAGCACCAGCCCCACCCCGGCCGCCGCCCCGATCCACGGAACGACGAACCCCGCCAACAGCCCGGCCGAACCCGCCGCAAGACACGCCCCCAACGGCACCATCCACGTCCGCGGCACGCTCACACGGTCCGCGATCGCGGCGATCGACGGGTGCCGGACGAAGTCCAGACACGCGCCGTACGCGAGAACGGCGGCGGTGAGCACGGTGAGGACGACATAGACGGCGAACACGGAAACCTCCATGGCGAAAGAAGCCCGACGAGAGGGCGTTCGGCCCTGCTCACCACCCTCCCCGCGCCCACCGTTGCGGGTCCAATACCTGCATCCATAGCCTGACGGCATGGATGTGGACACCCGATTGCTCCGCTACTTCGCCGCCGTCGCCCAGGAAGGCAACCTCACCCGCGCCGCGCAAGGGCTGTTCATCTCCCAGCCGGCGCTCACCAAACAGATCCGGCAGCTGGAAACCCTCCTCGACGTCCGGCTCTTCACCCGCTCCCGGGCCGGTATGACCCTCACCGAGCCCGGCCGCGCCCTCGCCGCCGGCGTCCCCGGCCTGCTCGCCGACTGGGACCGGGTGCGCCGCGAGACCCGGAGCGCTGCCTCGCGCGCCGCCCGTGTCCTGCGCGTCGGCTTCCTCGCGAGCGCCGCCAACGAACTCACCCCGCGGATCACCGCCGCGTTCGCCGCCCGCCGGCCCGGCTGGCGCGTGGACATGCGCCAGGCGCCGTGGTCGGACCCCACCGCCGGACTCGCCGCCGGGGACGTCGACGCCGCGCTGCTCCGGCTCCCCTTCCCCGGCCAGGAAGGCCTGCGGACCGAAACGCTGCTGACCGAGGACCGGTGGGCCGTCCTGCCCGACGACCATCCGCTGGCCGGCCGTGCCGAGATCCCCTTCTCCGAACTGTGGGACGAACCCTTCGTCGCCGCCCCGCCCGAGACCGGCCCCTGGCGCGACTACTGGCTGGCCGTCGACGCCCGCGAGGGCCGGCCCGTCCTCATCGGAGCCGTCACCGAGAACCCGGACGACTGGCTCACCGCCATCGCCAACGGCTACGGCATCGCTCTCGCCCCCGCGTCCGCCGCCCGCTTCTACCCGCGCCCCGGCATCGTCTACCGGCCCGTCACCGGCGTCGCCCCGACCAGTGTCGGCGTCGCCTGGCCGCCCGCCGCCGACACCGACCGAGTCGTCCAGGACTTCGTCCGCTGCTGCCTGGACCACCGCCCGCCGGACCCGGACGGACCGACTGATGCACCATGACGGGAGGGGCATGCCGGCGAGGTGACTCAGCCACTGCTCAAGGTGTCACGGCCTGGCCCTCAAGAGGAACACCGTTGGCGCGCAGCACGTCGCGGACGTGGAGGATGAGCGGGAAGACCTCGTGATTCCGGTCCTCACCCTGCTCGTCCCAGGCGCGCTGCTCGGCCTCGACAGCCATCCTGTCCTCGGCGAACACCCGCTCGGTGAAGCGACGGATGAAGGGCCAAGCGAGCTCGATGAGGCCCGGGACCGGTGGTCGCGCGATCGCGAGGAGACCGAATGTGTGGTTCATCCGCTGTTCGGCATCCTTCGGTACGTAAGCCACCCAGAGGGAGAAAGCGGGCTGGTCGTCCTTCACCGGAACGGCTTGCAGCGTCTGATAGGGGTACTCGGTCCGTACCGTGATGACGTCGGGAGACGTGCTGCCCCCGATCCCCTCGGCCGACAACAGGCCGGCACCCCGGTCCTTCTTTCCGCCTCCGGGGACGAACAAGTAGCGGGCCTCGACGAAGCGGGAGCCCGTCTCATAGCCGAGCAGCTCCGGCTTGATCCTGCCGAGGACACCTCGGTGCAGGAACTGATGGTTCATGTCGAGGAGGTTCTCGTGCATGAACGAGTAGTGGCAGCGCACAGTCCGCGAGAAGGTCATGGTCTTGTGCGTCGGTGCTGCGAACTCCGGCAGCTCGGGCAGGGGCGTGGTCTCCGCCCGTTCCCTGTCTCCGGGGAACACGAACACGAACCCGTATCTCTCCCGAACCGGAAAGGCCCGCACGCCACGAGGCGGCCTGCTGACGCCTTTGGGGAGATACGGAATCTGCGAGATGTGACCGTTCCCCCGATACGCCCACGCGTGGTAACAACAGCGGAGCGTCTCGCCCTCCACGACGCCCATGCTCAGGGGCACCTGCCGGTGAGCGCAACGGTCCTCCAGTGCGAAGACCGCACCGCTCTCGGTCCGGTACAGCGCGATCCGCTCACCCGCGAACACGGCGGCGAAAGTCCTCCCGCGGGAGACGTCCTTGGACCGGGCCACGGGATACCAGAAGTCCGGGTGGATCCCCACGCGCCGCAGGTCCGCTCCCGAGGCGGTCTGCGGGTGCCGTTGTCCGGAGTCCTCCGTCATCTGACCTCCAAGGCCCGAAGGCCGGTGCCTGAACGCATGAGACGGGCGCTCCGTAGGGGATGCCGGGCCGCCACTTCTTACGCATGTCGGATTTCACCCTAAATGAGACACGCAAGGCGGTGTCAAATGCGCCGTGCACTCGGACGAGCCGGGTTGGCGAGTCGAATCGCCGAGGTGTTGCGGGGCGGCGGCGACCGTCGCATAGTCCGAGGTATGGACGCGCGTGAGGCTGCGCTCCGACAGGCGTACGAGCATGCTGTCCGGTGGCTGGCGAGCCTGCCCGACCGCCGGATTCCCGCCCGCGCTTCGGTCGACGAGATCGTGAGCGCGCTCGGTGCCGAACTGCCTGCCGGCCCCGGTACGCCCGCCGACGTCGTCGACCTGCTGGCCACGGCCTGTGAGCCGGGGCTCACCGCGTTCCCCAGCGGCCGCTTCTACGGGTTCGTGGTGGGCGGCACCGAGCCGGCCGCGCTGGCCGCCGACTGGCTGGTCAGCGCCTGGGACCAGAATTGTGTGATGCGCACTGTCTCCCCCGCGTACGCGGCGGCGGAGGAGATCGCCGGCGCCTGGTTGCTCGATCTGCTCGGCCTGCCGAGGGACAGCTCCGTCGGCTTCACCACGGGTGCGACGATGGCCAACTTCACGTGCCTCGCCGCCGGGCGGGACACGGTACTGCGGCGCACCGGCTGGAACGTCGCCCGCGACGGCCTCACGGGTGGCCCGCCCGTGCGTGTCGTCGCCGGCGAGTCCCGGCACATGGCCATCGACCTGGCCCTGCGCTACCTCGGGCTCGGTCTGCCCGAGCTGGTGACGGCGGACGATCAAGGACGTATCGAGCCCGAGGCCCTGCAGCGGGCGCTGACGGCCGGCGGACAGCGCCCCACGATCGTGATCCTCCAGGCCGGCGACATCCACTCCGGCGCGTTCGATCCCTTCGTCGCGAGCATCCGTGCGGCGCGCGAGGCAGACGCCTGGGTCCATGTCGACGGCGCGTTCGGACTGTGGGCGGCCGCCTCGCCGCACTGCGCCCACCTGACGGCGGGCTGCGCGGACGCGGACTCCTGGGCGACGGACGCCCACAAGACGTTGAACGTCCCCTACGACTGCGGACTCGCGATCGTCCGCGACGCGTCCGCGGTCCGGGCGGCGATGGGCCAGCGTGGCGACTACCTCATCCAGCACGAGCACGGTGACCCCATCGACAAGGTGCCCGAACTCTCGCGGCGCGGCCGCGCGTTCACCGTGTGGGCCGCCCTCAGGTGCCTCGGCCGGTCAGGCGTCTCCGACCTCGTCGAGCGGCTGTGCCGCCACGCCTCCGCGTTCGCCGCCGGCATCGCCGAGATCGACGGCGCGACGGTTCTCAACGAGGTCGCGTTCACGCAGGTCTGCGCCGAGTTCGGCAGCGACGGGCGCACCGACCGGGTACTCGCCCGGCTGCTCGACGACGGCACCGCGTGGATCAGCGGCTCCACCTGGCACGGCAGACGCGTCATGAGGATCTCGGTGAGCAACTGGTCGACCACCGACGACGATGTGACGCGCACCCTCGACGCGATCCGGCGCGCGGCCGCCGGGGCCTGACTGCCGCCGAACCGCCAGTCGCACGCTCCTGCACCGACAGTGGGCTCGGTGTCGTCCCCTTCACTCCCCGGCCGGCCACACCCGCCGGTATCGAGCCCCGGGACCGGGCCAGGCCGTCAGAAGTGGCCGTCCTGGGTGGTACCGCAACATGACAAGGGCGGCCTCCAGTTGGCGGCCGTACCGCTCGGGCTGGCTCCGGGCCAGCCGCCGGACGATCTCCACGGCCCCCTGGGCCGCATCGACGGCCACCGGTGAGCCGGGCCTCCCTGAGGCGATCTCGACGGAGACGAGCATGCCCAGCGTCAGGGCAAGGTCGGATTCGTGGGCGGCCGGATCGGCCTCGGCCAGCGGTCGGTGAATGCGTGCGCGGACACAACGTCATGAAGGGGTACTGGGGCCGCCCGGAGGCCACCGCCGAGACGGTGAAGGACGGCTGGCTGTACACGGGTGACCTGGCCCGCGTCGACGAGGACGGCTACTACTCCATCGTCGACCGCAAGAAGGACCTCGTGATCCGCGGCGGCTACAACGTCTGCCCCCGGGAGATCGAGGAGGTCCTGTACGAGCACCCGGCCGTCGCCGAGGCCGCCGTGATTGACTGCCCGACGACGTGCTCGGCGAGGAGGTCGGCGCCGCGGTCGCGCTGCGCCCCGGCGCCGACGCGACCCCCGCGGAGCTGCGGGAGTTCGTGCGCGGCCAGGTCGCCGCGTACAAGTACCCCCGGGTGGTCTGGATCCTCGACGCGCTGCCCAAGGGCGCCACGGGCAAGATCCTCAAGCGGGAGATCGCGGCCACCCGTCCCTGACGTCCCGGCACGCCGAAGGACCGCACACACCGAACGGCCCGACACCCCCCTGGGGAGTGCCGGGCCCTTCCTCTCGGTTACGGGCTACCGCGCGCCGGCGCCGGTCCGGATCAGCAGGTGCCGGCCGGGCGGTCGCGCATCACCAGGTCGGTGGAGCCGGTGGTGCCGTCCAGCCAGACCACCCGCTTGCCGGTGTCGGCGGCGGCGTAGACCTGGTCGCCGCGGTTACAGGAGACCCGCTTCACGCCGCCCTTGCCGTCGGGCGCCACCTGGTACAGCTTGGGCAGGGTGGCGTTGTCCCAGGACGTGGCCGGCGGCAGCGAGGTGAGGGTGACGGCGTCGTCGGAGGCGGTCAGGGAGTAGCCGTAGACCGGGGCCTCGATGGCCTCGGGCAGGACGGTGACGGGGTTCGAGCCGTCGACGCCGGCCCGCTCCAGGGAGGCCTTGCCGCCGTCCGTGATGTCGGCGTCCCGCAGCCAGAAGACGCCGTCGTCGGTGATCGCTGTCTGGCCGATTCCCATCGTCTTGGTGGTGTCACCGGGCATCAGCGTGGTGGTGCCGGTCGCGATGTCGAAGACCTCGGCGCCCAGGTGGTAGCCGTCGGGCTGCGACCACACCTTGGCGTAGGCGATCTTACCGTCGCGGACGGAGGGCAGGGCGGTGGCACGGTCGGCGCGGCCCTGGTCGACGGCGGTCCTGACGCCCGTCTTCATGTCGAAGTGCACGACGTGCTCCAGGCCGAACCGCGGGTCGAAGTCGGTGAAGACGATGTCGTCGCCGTCGACCGCGAGGGAGGCGGCGCTGATGCCGGCGTGGGCGACGGTCCTGACCACGCCGCCGGAGACCGCGCGGGCCTTGATGGCGATGGACGTGGAACCGTACTCCGCCCAGACGACGGTCTCTCCGTCGGTGTCGGCGTACACCTGGTAGTTGCCGGTGTTCCCGCTGACCAGTTCCGGGGTTCCCTTGCCGTCGGTGCGGCCGATCCACACCGAGTAGGGCTCCTCGCCGGAGGCGTTGGAGCGGGAGACGGCGTACGTGCCGTTTCCGGCGCCGACACCGGTGCCGGCGATGTTGACGCCGGTCATCAGCGTCTTCGTGTCGACGCCGAGGTTCCGCTCCCAGCCCTCGACGACGCCATGGTCGTCGAACGCCTCGCTGACGGTCGCCAGTTGGCCCTTCGTCGCGCCCAGCTCCCGCGCGGCGGCGAGGACTGCCTCACGGCCGTCGGTGAAGCCGTCGAGCGGGGTCATGTAGGCCGACAGGGCGCGGTAGACGATCTTGTCGGCGAAGTCGTCGTCCAGGTTCTGCCGGATTTCCCACAACGCACCGGAGAAGATGGTGGAGTTGAGGTGGACGCCGCCGTTGTCGCCGCGGTAGGTGACGCCGATGAAGTCGTCCTGGGTGGTCACGCCGTCGTCGAGGTCGCGCAGCGCGCAGTCGCGGGGCGCCATGGTGGTGCACAGGTCCTCGCCGAGGAGGGCCGTGTCGGGGTCGTCCATGGAGAGGCCGTTGGCCTCGACGTCGATGGCGTTGCCGAAGTAGTCGGCGATCGCCTCGTTCATGGCGCCGGACTGGCCGACGTACACGAGGTTCGCGGTGTGCTCGATGACGCCGTGGGTCATCTCGTGGCCGACGACGTCGGTGTCGGCGGAGAAGGTGCGGTAGTCGCCGCCACCCTGGCCGTACACCATCTTGGCGCCGTCCCAGAAGGCGTTGTTGAAGGGGCGGCCGTTGCTGACCACGCCGACGAGGGAGTTGACGAAGCCGGCCTTGCCGTCGAGGCCGTCCGGCCGAACTTCGAGAAGTAGAAGTCGTACACCTTCCCGGCCCCCCAATGGGCGTCGACGGCTCCCGAGTTCGTGAAGTCCTCGCCCAGGTCGGCCGTGGCGGAGTGGAAGGTCTGGATGCCGCTGGGCCAGCGGCCCGAAGCGGCGGAGGCCTCGCGGCCGCGGGCGTCGTAGGTGGACAGCAGGACGCCGCTGAAGGGGCTGGAGGCGGGCCGCTTGCTGTAGTCGATCATCTGGTCCGCCGCGCCGGGTGCGGTGGTGGTCCACGCAGGTCGTCGCCGCCCTGGGCGGCAATCTGTCGGCCGTACGTCAGAGCCGCATACGCGAGGTCACGGGAACCGAGCACGTTGGCGGCCATGCCCGCGGTCTGGAAGGTGTCGATCAGGACTCCGGCGGCGGCCTCTCGCTCGGCCGTGCCCGAGGCGTCGAACCTGGCTCGCGCCTCGGGGAGCAGTCGGCCCAGGAGGGTGCCGAGCTCGGTGTACCGGCCTCCCCAGTAGGCATCGTCCGCACGACGGACGACGGCACGGAGCTCTTCGACGGTGCCCGGCTCGACTTCGGCGGGGATGCCGATGGCGGCGTCGTGGGTGGCTGCGGAGACCATGCGCAGCGCGGCCCGCTCGTCGCGGTCCACGGACCTGCGGGGCGCCTGCCGGCCGAGGAGCACGGCGATGTCCGTACCGAGCGAGTCGGCAATCGAGAGAAGGGACGGAAGCGACGCCGTCCCGCCGCGTTCGAGCTTGCGGACGACGCCGACGGACACGCCGGCGGCCTCCGCTAACTGCTCCTGCGTCATGCCGCCGCGCAGCGCCTTCAAGCGCTCAGAGGTGGTGTACTCCGACCACTGCATGATCCAGAACCCCGCGTGATGGGCCCCACGCGGACAGTACTGGCAAAAACGGCGAGGCCGACAGCCTTTGATCAGAATGCAGTTGGCCTCACGCGGCGACCACCGCCGTGACACCGAGGAGGGCCTCCAGCTCAGCCACGGCCGTGTCTTCATCCGTGACGTGGACGGTGGCGATTCCCAGCTCGGCGGCCGGCGGAAGGTTCACCGCGTGATCGTCCACGAAGACGCACCGCTCGCCCGGCAACCCGATCCGATCCAGGGCGAGTTCGTAGATCGCCGGGTCGGGCTTGGCCATTCCGACCAGCTCGGAGATGACGTGCGCGTCGAACAGGTCACAGATGCCGACGTGTTCGTAAGGATTGAACGGGTCGAGGCCAAAGCTGTTGGACAGCAGAGCGAGCCGGTGACCGGCTTCCCGCGCGGCACGCGCGAGCGCGTCCGGCGGGCCGCCGGCACCCTGGCCCAGGCCCGCCCCATCAGGTTCACCGGATCCACATGCGCACCCAACAGAGCTGCCGTGCCCTCGTTCCACTCGGCCTGCCCGATCTCGCCGATCTCCAGAGCCGCGTACAGACGCCGCCCCTCAGGGTGATCATTGAGAGTGCTGCGCCACGCACCCGGAGCCAGTCCTTCGGACACGCACCAATCACGGTGGACGGCGATAGGGCTCGCGGTGAGCACACCGGCAAAATCGAGGATCAGACCGCGCCTATCGGCGACATCAGTGCTGTGCGGCATCCGGTGATCGTTCCTTCCCTGATAGGTCCTCTCGGCGACGCTACCGCGCACTGACCATGCAGAAGGGCGAAGCCTCCCTGACGATCCTCAGCTGCCGCCTACCTGGGCGAGTCAGTCGTGCGTGGCATCACTCGCTTCCACGGGCGGGTGATTTCCGCAGTGGGGAGAGACGTCCCTCTGCACGTCAGGGCCGCCTTGCCGCAGATTCGGGAAACAGGTCCTGGCCGCCGCTCGCCCCTCACGTGGGCGAATCCGGAGCGGAGACGTATGTGGACGCGGGCGAGCTGGGGCCGGCGTTCCTTGGCTCAGACATTCAGACGCTGGCGCAGGTGGTCTTGCATGGACTCGCATGGATTCCTGGGCACGGGTCCTCGGCGGTGCGCCGTGATCATCAGTGGTTCCACCGACATACGTGGACGGATCTGCTGGTGCCGGTCTCGCTGGATGCAGTGCAGGGGCCCTGGACCTGTCTGACGGCTGGCTACGCTTCCAGGAATTCAAGCGCCCGCGGGACGAACACCTCGTGGTACTGGAAGATCCCGCCGTGTCCGGCGCCGGGGTAGAGGGGTTCGATTTCACCCTTGGGCAGCCGGGCCGCCAGGTCCAGGGTGTTCTCGCTCGGGACCATCCGGTCGCTCTCCCCGTTGGCCACCAGGACCGGTTGGTGGATACGCGACAGATCGGCCGGCGCCTGGAGGCCCCAGCGGTGGATGGCCTTCAGCTGGGCGCGGAACGAGGAGATCGAGATGGCCTTGTCGCGGTCGTCTGTACGCTCCTTCAGCCGGTCGAGGAAGGCGTGGGCCGCCCGCCGGCCGACAGTGGTGTCGGGGAAGAAGAGGTACTGCTTCGGGTCCTTGCGGGTCAGGACGGCTCTGAGGGTGTCCTTGACGGTGAGCCGGGTGACCTTGTCGATGCCGGGGCCTCCGGCGGGGCCCGTGCCCGCGAGGATGACCCTGCGTATGAGCTGGGGTTCCTGCGCCGCGATGACCTGGGCGATGAAGCCGCCCATCGACAGGCCGAGCAGGTCGACCTGCTCGTACCCGAGGGCCCGGACGAACAGCACGGTGTCGAGGGCCATCGCCTCGATGGTGTCGGGCGTGGAGCCGCCGGACGCGCCGACGCCGCGGTTGTCATAGGTGATCACCCGGCGGCGGGCGGCGAGTCCGTCGACGACGCGGGGGTCCCAGTTGTCCAGAACCGCGGACAGGTGGTTGAGGAGGATCAGCGGTACGCCGTCGCCCGGGCCGAGCTCCCGGTAGACGAAGTCCACACCGCGCACGGACACGGAACGGGTCGGCGTGTTCGCGTACGACGTCGGGGTGGGGGTGGGGGAACTGGACGCTGCGCTCATGACCGGGTCCTAGGGGAGTGCGGGGGGCGGGGCGTGGGGGAAGAGTGGGTGTGCGGGGCTTCTCGTGTCGTCCGGTGCCGGTGCCCGGCGTTCGTTCCCGCCCTCACGTCATCGCGACGACGACCTTGCCGGCCTTGGCCCGTCCCTTCTCTACGTATTCCATCGCCTGCAGGGTCTCGTCGAACGGGAAGACACAGTCGACGACGGGGCGGATCATTCCGGCGTCGATGAGGGCGGTGAGTTCGCGCAGCTGGGCGCCACTGGCCTTCATGAATAGGAACGAGTACGTCACGCCCTGACGCTTGGCGCTGCGCCGGGTCCTGAAGCTCAGCGCGCCCATGGCCAGGCGGAGGATCGGGTTCGCGCCGAGTTCGCGGGCGAAGGCGGCGTCGGGCGGGCCCGCGACGCTGATGGCCATTCCGCCGGGCTTGAGGATCCGCAGGGATTTGGCGAGGTTCTCGCCGCCGAGGCTGTCCAGGACGACGTCGTAACCGTCGAGGACGGTCTCGAAGTCCTGGGTGCGGTAGTCGATGACTTCGTCCGCGCCGAGTTCCCTGACCAGGTCGGCCTTGGCGGTGCTCACGGTGGTGGTCACGTGCGCGCCCAGCGCCTTGGCCAGCTGGACGGCGACGGAGCCGAGGCCGCCGGCGCCCGCGTGGATGAGGACCTTCTGGCCCGGCCGTACGCGTGCCCGCTCGACCAGTGCCTGCCATGCGGTGAGGGCGACCAGGGGGAGGGAGGCGGCCTCGGTCATCGTGAGGCCGTCCGGCTTCGGGGCCAGGTCGTCCTGGTGGACGGCGAGGCGTTCGGCGAAGGTGCCGATGCGGTCCTTGTCGGGCCGGGCGTAGACCTCGTCGCCCACCGCGAAGCGGGTGACGGACGGACCGACCCGGACGACCTTCCCGGCGAGGTCGTTGCCCAGGACGAGCGGGAGACGGTAGGACATGAACGCCTTGAAGGCCCCGTCGCGGAGCTTGATGTCCAGCGGGTTGACGCTCGCCGCCCGGATCTCGACCAGGACGTCCTCGGCGCCCACCCGCGGGTCGGGTACCTCGGCGGCACGCATCCCGGCCGGGCCGCCGTACTTCTCGACCAGGAAGGCCTTCATCGTCGTCTCCGTTCCTATTCCCGTCCGTGGGAGCGGCGGGGTCTTCGTTCGTCCCGGGCTTCTCCCAGTACGAGACAGTTTGTGTCGTTTTCTTGGGTGCGGCGCGGGGGTACCGCTCACTCGGCCGGGTCCGTCCTTCAGGCCACCGGCACGGCCGGGGCGGCGACGCGGTCGGTGGCGCCTCCCTGGAGGTGATTCAAGGTGGCGGCGATCCCCTCGTGGGGCGCGCCAAGCGGCACCGCGCTGACCTCGGCCAGGCGGGTGTACTGCTCGTCGGTCAGCCGGACGTCAAGGGCTCCGAGGTAGGTGTCGAGCTGGGCGAGGTTGCGCGGGCCGATGATCGGGACCAGCGTGGCCACCGAGCGGGCGGCGCGCTCGCGCACCCAGGCGACCGCCACCTGGGCGGGCGTCACGCCGGTCTCCTGGGCGATGGCCAGGACGGTGTCGACGACGGCGCTCTTCTGGTCGGTGCTCTCGGTGTGGATGACCGCCCCCAGGTCGGTCAGGCGCCCCTCGGCGGAGCCGCGGTACTTGCCGGTGAGCAGTCCGCCCCCAAGCGGAGACCACAGGGCGGCGCCGAGCCCGAGGCTCTCGGCCATGGGCAGCAGTTCGCGGTCGGCCGTGCGCTCGACGAGGCTGTACTCGTGCTGGATGCCCACGATCGGGGCCCAGTTCCTCAGGTCCGCGAGGGTCACCGCGCGCGAGACGCGCCAGGCGGGGAAGTGGGACAGCGCGGCGTGGTGGATCTTGCCGGCGCTCACCAGGTCGTCGAGTCCGCGCAGGAGCTCCTCCATCGGAGTGAGCTCGTCGGGGAAGTGCACCCACAGCAGGTCGATGTAGTCGGTACCCAGGCGCTTCAGGCTGGCCTCCACCGAGGCGACCATGTTCTTGCGACTGTTGCCCGTCCTGGAGAAGCCCGGCTGTGGCGCGGCCCCGAGGGAGAACTTGGTGGCCAGGACGAAGTGATCGCGGTCGGCGGAGATCAGCTTGCCGGTCAGCTCCTCCGACTCCCCGAACTGGTAGGCGTCCGCGCTGTCGAGGAAGGTGCCGCCCGCCTCGGCAAACCGGTCGAACATGCGGCGCGCCTCTTCCGGCTCGGCGCCGGCGCCCCAGCCGGTGCCGAAGTTCGCCGTGCCGAGCGCGTACTCGGACACGCACAGTCCGGTCCGGTGTCCGAAGGTCGTGCAACGCATCAGGTGTCCTTGCCTCGTGCGGGATCAGGAAGGTCGGAGGCCCGGGCCCGGGGCGCCTCAGGCGGCGCTCGACTGCGGCGTGGCGGCCAGGCTCTGCTTGACGTACCGGCTGGTCTCGTCGGCGAGGATCTCGGGCAGGCCCGTCTCGATGCCGTGCAGGGCCTGGGCCGCGACGTCGGAGGCGGCGACCTTCTGGTCGGCGGGGATGTCGGCGGCCATGTCGGTGTCCATGTAGCCGACGTGCAGAGCCGAGACGGCGATGCCGCGAGGCGCCAGCTCGTCGCGGGTCGCACCGGTCAGCGCCCAGGCGGCGGCCTTGGATGCGGCGTAGGAGCCGAGGCCGGCCGGGTGGAACCAGGACAGGGCGGACAGGACGTTGAGCACGGCGCCGCCGCCGTTGCCCTCGATGACGGGGGCGAAGGCGCGGGTCGCGGCGAGCGGGCCGAAGAAGTTGGTCTCCATCTCCCGGCGCACCTCGTCGGTGTCGCTTCCGATCAGCGTCGCGCCGGTGGAGATGCCCGCGTTGTTGATCAGCAGGGTCGCGTCCGACGCGATGCGGGCGGCCTCACGTATCGACGCCTCGTCTGTCACGTCGAGCCGCAGCGGGATCACGCCCGGCACGTCGACCGTCTCGGGACGGCGGGCCGCTGCGTACACCTTCACGCCGCGCTCCGCGAGCTGGGCGGCCAGGTGTCGTCCGAGGCCCCGGTTGGCTCCGGTGACGACCGCGACCGCGTTGTTCAGTTCCATGCCTGCTCCTCGTCTTCGGCGGGTGTCGTCGGTCTACCCGCACGGTTTAGATTATGTACCCAATCTAAACACGCGACTACGATAGATGCCAGTCGACATCCAAGCGGGAGGGTGATCATGGGCCGCGTATCGCAGGCGCAGGCGGAGGAGAACCGCAGGCGGGTGGTGGACACCGCCTCGCGGCTGTTCCGGGAGCAGGGCACGCAGGTGAGCGTCGCCGACCTGATGAAGGCGGCCGGCCTGACCCACGGCGCCTTCTACAAGCAGTTCGCCTCCAAGGAGGCGCTCGTCGACGAGGCCACCGCCCACGCCTTCGACGAGCTCGCTCGGACCCATACCGCCGGGCTCGAGCAGAACGAAGGGCAGCGCGAGGCCGCCCAGCGGGCGCTGATCGAGGCCTACCTCTCCGTCGAACACCGCGACGACCCGGCGGACGGCTGCCCGGTCGCCGCGCTGGCTACCGACATCGCGCGCGAAGGCGGGGGTCGTGAGGCCCGTCGCGTCTACACCGAGGGGGTGGCCGACTTCGCCGACTTCCTCGGCGGTGACGACCTGGACGGCCTCGTCCGCCTCTGCACCCTGTTCGGTGCGCTGGCCCTGTCCCGGGCCACCAAGGGCTCCCCGCTCTCGGAGGAGATCCTTGCCGCCGCGCACGCAGCCTTGACGGAAACCGGCTGATCAGGGGCGCGGAGCGGGCGCACGTCGGCCGCACTCGTGGGCGACGTAGCGTCCGCGGCACGACGGAGGGCCAGTCGGGTACATCTCGGACGAGATCTCAGACACGGCTCCAGCAGCCCTGCGCCGGCACTACCGCCAGACGACCTGGGCGCCCGCACCCCCAGGAGACCGCCGTGTCCATCACCGCGGAGATCATCGCCCATTCGAACTCCGCCAGCAGTCTGCCCCTGTCCTGCACCACCGGCCCGATCCACCGGCCACTCCAGCCGACCGGGCTCCCACGAACAAGGCCGCTCGCACCCACTCAGGGCAACGCACATCCCCGTGCCACACACACCACGACCCTCCAGCCCCCCCTCACGCACAAGCGCCGTGTCCGGGCGCAGCACGCCACATCGTCCTGGAAGCATCACGTCGAAGCGGATGCACCGGCTCGAATCCTGACCGACCGTGTGAGCCGCATTTCGCCTTCCTGGCCCTGTTTCATGCACACGGTCACGGTGCAGCATCGACCTCTATTGGGAGACCCGCTGGGTGTCCACTGCACTCGACCAGACGGCCACGGGCTCACGCCCTGCCGATTCCTACTTCCTGCGCTTCGAGCCAGGCCGAGCTTGTTGGGATTGATTCGCAACGCCGGGTGCCGCCGCCGGCCGCACGGTCGGCGGCGGGTCACCACTGGGCGACGAGCGGCGTGTCCGCTCCGTGCTCCCGCCAGGCTTCGGTGAGGCGGACGAGGCGGGCGGGGGCGGCGATGCCGCGCACGGTCGCGATCCTGCCGCCCGCGATGTCGAACGTCACGGCGCCGATGACCTGGTCGACGAGGACGAACAGGATGGCGGGGGCGCCGTTGACGACCGCGTAGTGGATGGCCGGTGTGCCACCGGCCAGTCGCCGCTTCGCCGCTGTGGGCTTGAAGCCGGCCCGTACGACAGCGGCGATGCGCTGCGGGGTGTCAAACCGCAGCAGCTTCTCGGCCGTGCCGCCTGCGCCGTCCGAGATCGCGGTCGCGTCGTCGGTGAGCAGCGCCACCAGCCGTTCGGTGCGCCCCGAGGCGGCGGCGGCGAGGAACTCCTCGACGATCCTGCGGGCGGATGCCGGGTCGACCTCGCTGTCGCCGCGGCGCGCGGCGGTGATGCGGCGCCGTGCCCGGTGGAGATGCTGCTGGCTTGCGGATTCGGTGATGTCGAGGATCTCGGCGATCTCGGCGTGACCGTAGGAGAACGCTTCGCGCAGGACGTAGACGGCCCGCTCGAAGGGGGACAGGCGCTCCATGAGCGTCAGCAGGGCCAGGGAGACCGATTCGCGCTGCTCGAACGTGTCGGCCGGGCCGAGCAACGCATCGCCGTCGAGGAGCGGTTCGGGCATCCAGGCGCCTGCGGTGCGTTCGCGGCGGGCCTGTGCCGAGCGGAGCCGGTCCAGGCACAGGTTGGTGACGACCTTGGTCAGCCATGCCTCCGGCACCTTGATCCGCTGCCGGTCCGCGGCCTGCCAGTGCAGGAACGCGTCCTGCACCGCGTCTTCGGCGTCGGTGGCGGAACCCAGCAGCCGGTACGCCAACGAGGCCAGCCGGTTCCGGCTCGCCTCGAACCGGCTGGTGTCGAAGCGATCAATGGCGGTGCTGTCCATGCGGACCACCCTATGTGGTGTGGCGGAAGGCTCGCCTCAGGGCGTTTGCCCTGTGGAGGTGGGGTGTTGCGCGCCAAGTCGGTGGGGGGGAGAGAGGGCGGTCGCGCCGCGAGGGTCGTCGGGTGCGGGGGTCAGACCGTCGCACGCGTGGCCGGCTGTGCGGCCGTTCCTTCGACCGTGCCTTCGGTGGTGGCGGTAGGGCGTCGGCGCAGGTTGCCGGCCAGGCACAGCACCGTACCGAGCGTGAGCCACGTCGCCAGGACGGTGGCGGAGTGCGTGGCACCGTGACCGTCGAAGAACGCGGTGGAGCGCAGCAGTTGACCACCGGCCCCAGGGGGTAGCAGTTGGCCGAGGGCGCCGGACCAGCCGGGCAGCATCTCGGGTGCGGTCGCGGTGCCCGACAGGGGGTTGCCGATGAGCATCATGATGGCGGCGCCGAGGCCGAAGCCGACGTACCCGAGCAGCGACTCGAGACCGAGGATGGTCAGGGCGATGGCCGCGACAGTCAGGGCGATAGCCCCGGTGTTGGCGGCGTACGAGCCGTCCATCGAGCCGAACCAGAACTGCAGGATCGCCGCCACGGCAAGTCCGCCGGTGACGGCGAAAGCGAGCGCTCCGGTGACGCGGCGGACTCCGCCGCGGACGAGCCTGGTC
Source organism: Streptomyces gardneri (assembly GCF_006539185.1). GTDB lineage: Bacteria > Actinomycetota > Actinomycetes > Streptomycetales > Streptomycetaceae > Streptomyces > Streptomyces gardneri. Next base: position 2,753 of record NZ_BJMN01000001.1, on the reverse strand, counting down.
AACAGCAGGGCGGCGAGCAGGCCGCCCATGACCAACGGCAGGGCCCCGGCGGCCAGTCCGGCGCCGCGCGGGTCGTCGGCCGGCAGCGGGACGAGGTCGCGGGCGGCGACCGCGGCGACGGTTCCCGGCGCCTGGCCGAGGCCGGCCGCGATGCCGTTCAGGGTCTGGGCGACGGCGGCGCTTCCGGCGGACGCGGTGATGACCTGGGGGGTGCCGGAGCTGAGGTCGATCGCCCCGTACACCTCACGGTCGCGAATCAGCCGTTCGGCGGCGGCGGTGTCGGCGACCTCGACGACCTCGAAGCCGTCGGGAAGCCGTTGGTCGAGTACGGGCGTGACCTGCTGGACGGCGAGGGCGGGCCCGGCGACGGCGATCGGCACGTCATGCACCGATGAACGTACCGACGGCCAGGCGAAGGCGGTGAGCAGCAGGCTGATGCTCACCGTGAGCAAGGCGACTGCCTTGGCGACGGCCGGCCAGGGGTAGGGCGACGCGCTGACTGGGGGCGCGGCCTGGGTGGACATGTCTTCTCCTTCAGAGGAGGGAGTTCATCGCCGGGTGAGCGGGTTTCCGGCCGCGACGCGGGTCAGTTCTTGCCGGATTGCAGACGTAGCGGAAGCGCTGATGCGGGCTTCTCGACACGGACTGCCAGGACAGGCGGGGGTTGAGGGCCGTCTGCCGGTTGCCACGGCGGATTCACCGGTGATCACGGCGTCGAGTGGCTCAAGATCGTGCAGCGCGGCCTGGCGGCTACGCGACCGCCTTCTCGGCGGCGGATGTCTTCGGCGCGGTGGCCAGGTGGTGCTTGCGCTTGGGCAGGCCGAAGGTCGGGTGCGAGGTGGCCCACAGCGACATCCTGACGATGCCCGCCTTGATCCGGGCGGCCTTCCGGCCGCCCATGTACTTCGGCTTCGCCTGTCCTTCGTCGTCGACCATCTGCAGGATGCCGTCCTGCCGCCCGAGGCTGATGTGGTTGCCCGGGTACTCCAGTTTGGTGTTCGCGATCTTGCCGCCGGTCAGACGTCCGACGATCGCGTCCACCGCCTGCCGGCCGGTGTAGCCGGCCGAGGCGCAGGACATCGGCAGCGGCCGACCGTTGTCGCCGATGACGTAGCCGCTGTCGCCGACGGCGTAGACGTTCGGGTGCGAGACCGACCGCATGGTGCGATCGACCACGATCCGCCCGTTCTCGGTGACCTCGAGCCCGCCGGCCGCGGCGATGGAGCTGACCGCGAACCCGGCCGTCCACACGGTCGCGTCGGCCGCCAGGGCAGTGCCGTCGGCGCACAGCACCCGCGTCGCTTCGACGGATTCGACGCTGGTGTGCTCCAGGACGGTGACGCCCAGCCGGTCGCAGACCTGGCGCAGGTGGCCGCGGGCTCCGGCAGAGAGCGGGGCGCCCAGCTCACCGCGGGCGACCAGCGCCACCGACAGGCCGGACCGGGATTCAGCGATCTCGGTGGCGGTCTCGATGCCGGTCAGCCCGTCGCCGACGACCAGTACATTCACGCCTTCGCCCCGCTTCTCCAGGCTGTCCAGACGCTCACGCAGGCGCAGCGCGGAGGGCCGGGCGGCGACGTCGAAAGCGTGCTCGGCCACGCCGGGGACGCCGCGGTCGTCACCGTGGCTGCCGAGCGCGTAGACAAGCGTGTCGTAACCGAGTTCGCCGCCGCCGTCGGCGTCGGCCACAGCGACGACCTGGCGCTCGGGGTCGACGGCCGTGACACGGGCCAGGCGCAGCCGTATCCCCGTGCCGGCGAAGACGTCGGTGAGCTGGGGAGCGTCGATCTCCTGGCCTGCCGCGAGCTGGTGCAGCCGCAGGCGCTGGACGAAGTCCGGCTCGGCGTTGACCACGGTGACCTCGGTGCCCTCCGGGGACAGTCGACGCGCCAGGGTCCCGGCCGCGTAGGCTCCGGCGTAGCCGGCGCCGAGGACGACGATGCGGTGCTTCATGGTGTTGCTCCTGTCGGTTCGCTTGGCTCTCGGTGACTTGAGCGGGACAGCGCCCCGATTCCTGACAGGTGCTGAATGTGACGTGGGTCACATCCATTTTTGAGTGGTTCGAGCGACCGCAATGTCGGCCCGGGCCGTCAGCGGGTAGACGGTGGCGAGTGACGGCGGGCACGTACGAGCAACTGCCGAACGCTTGGCCACTCCGCGGAGGAGAGATCATCAGGTGGGGATGCCTGAGAACCCATCCCTGCCGCACCGGCCGTAGTGCGGCTCCCCCGGTACACGAAAGCGGACGGGGACGAGATTCTCGGCGGCGGCGCCGATCCCTTCGGTGTTGCCGCGGCCGGCCTTACCTGACTGCCCAAGGAAGAGCACTTCGGTGTCAGGTACGGCGAGCGGCTTGTGGCCCACGCCGGCCTGCTACGGCTGCCTGTCGCGATCGGTGCCGCCGAGACGGAGGTGGTGGGCGTCGGCGGAGTGGCCGTCGCACCCGACGTGCGAGGTCATGGTCTGGCTCGGCTCGTCGTCGCAGCGGCACTCGACCACGCGCGCACGATGGGTCCTCACCATGCGCTCCTGTTCTGCCGGCCTCCCCTCGTGCCGCTGTACCAACGCCTCGGGTGGCATCCGCTCGACCAGCATGTACTCGTCGGACAACCCGAGACCCGCTTGGTGACCATGCCGCTGCGGACCATGGTGACGCCCCTGCGCGACGATGCGCACTGGCCTGCGGAGCCTGTGCGACTCTTCTCCCTCCCGATGTGACGGCCCCCGCATGACCCGAACCGACGCTGGAGCGC